>NZ_JACIAZ010000019.1:0-1059 GCF_014195045.1 Rhizobium sp. BK591 | reverse complement strand
TCGGGTGGTGTGGTTGCCAGCGGCAACGTGCTGACCAACGACACCGATCCGGATGCCGGTGATACCAAGACGGTCACGGCCGTCGTTTTCGGCGCGACATCAGGCACGCTTGGTTCGGCGCTGAACGGCACCTATGGCAGTCTCGTGCTCAACGCATCGGGCGTCTATAGCTATACCGTCAACGAGACCAATGCGGCCGTCCAGGCATTGCGCCAGTCGACCAACACGCTGAGCGATGTCTTCAGCTACACGATGCGCGACACTGCCGGCGCCACGGCCACGGCCAACCTCACCGTCACCATCCATGGCGCCAACGACGCGCCGGTGCTGGCCGTCCAGACGGTGGCCCAGAACGCCACCGTCGGCTCGGCCTTCTCCTTCGTGCTGCCGACGACCACCTTCACCGATGTCGACAGCACCGAGACGCTGGCCTATACGGCAACGGCTGCCGATGGCACGGCGCTGCCCGCCTGGTTGGCCTTCAACGCCTCGACGCGGACCTTCTCCGGCACGCCGACGGCAACCGGCACCTACGGCGTCAGGGTGACGGCAACCGACCTCGGCGGCCTTGCTGCCAACGAGACCTTCAGCATCGCCGTATCGACGGCTGGCAACAGGGCGCCGACGGCGGTTGCCGATGCGGGTGATGCGACGGAGAAGGGTGGTGTCGCCAATGGCTCGGGTGGTGTGGTTGCCAGCGGCAACGTGCTGACCAACGACACCGATCCGGATGCCGGTGATACCAAGACGGTCACGGCCGTCGTTTTCGGCGCGACATCAGGCACGCTTGGTTCGGCGCTGAACGGCACCTATGGCAGTCTCGTGCTCAACGCATCGGGCGTCTATAGCTATACCGTCAACGAGACCAATGCGGCCGTCCAGGCATTGCGCCAGTCGACCAACACGCTGAGCGATGTCTTCAGCTATACGATGCGCGACACTGGCGGCGCCACCGCCACGGCCAACCTGACCGTCACCATCCACGGCGCCAACGACGCACCGGTGCTGGCCGTCCAGACGACGACCCAGAACGCCACCGTCGGCTCGGCCTTCTCCTTC
>NZ_JACIAZ010000018.1:0-1313 GCF_014195045.1 Rhizobium sp. BK591 | reverse complement strand
GGATCGGGGGCTGCCGTCAGCGCCAGCGGCAATGCTGAGTGTCGCATCTCTAAATGGCTGGCAACGTCGCGCCTCTAATCAGCTTTGACATTGGGTGTAGCGGGGGTACATTCTATTTCCAAGTGCGACATGCTTATAAAAACAATGGCTTCGCCTTGGAGATATATGCATGTCCCTTTGCTATTCGCAGCTCACCCTGCCTGATCGCAAGCGTCTTTTTCATCTTAGAGAACGCAAGGTTTCCGTCTCGGAGATTGCCCGCCAACTCGGTCGTCATCGTTCGACGATCTATCGCGAGCTTAAACGCAATACGTTCCAGGATCACGAATTTCCGGAATACAGCGGCTATTACAGCGGTATCGCCAACGACATGAGCAAGGAGCGCCGACGACGGCTGCGCAAACTCAGACGCCATCCGCATCTGCGCGATCTCGTCATCGACCGGCTGAAGGCGCATTGGTCACCTGAGCAGATCGCTGGCCGGCTTCTCGCCGATGGCGTCAGTCCTGTGCGCATTTGCCCGGAAACGATTTATCGTTTCATCTATTGCAAGGAAGATTATCCGCTCGGGCTGTATCAGCACCTGCCGGAACGACGGCGCAGGCGTCGGCGCCGCGGCGCACGCAAACCGCGCGACGGCTTAATCCCGCTCGATTACAGAATCTCCCAACGACCTGATTTTATTGATGATCGATCACAGTTCGGGCATTGGGAGGGCGATCTCCTGATCTTCCGGCGTGAACTCGGAGAGACCAACGTCACCTCTCTCGTCGAGCGCAAGAGCCGCTATACGGTGATGATCAAGAACCGCAGCCGTCACTCGCGACCGATCATGGACAAGATCATCCATGCCTTCTCACCATTGCCGTCTTTTGCACGCCGAAGCTTCACCTTTGATCGCGGCACGGAGTTCTCCGCTTTCAGGGCTTTGGAAGATGGGATCGGCGCCAGGAGCTGGTTCTGCGATCCCAATTCGCCTTGGCAGAAAGGCGCTGTCGAGAACACCAACAAGCGCATTCGACGCTTCATGCCTGGCGATACGGATCTGTCCAACGTCGCTCAGAAGCAACTTGTCGACCTCGCCCATCACCTGAATTCGCTGCCAAGAAAGTGCTTGGGCTACAAAACACCGGCCGAGGTCTTCATGGCGCATTTGCGTGAATGCGGCTGATCCCCTACCCTTCAAACGCCCATGTTGCACTTGGTGTAGATTCTCCACGGCTATTTAGTAATGCGACAGTTGGGCCAGTTAGAGATGCGACAGTCTCGCCTCTCGACGTGCTGGTCAATGCCAACGTTGGGAGCAAGGATGA
>NZ_JACIAZ010000017.1:0-5543 GCF_014195045.1 Rhizobium sp. BK591 | reverse complement strand
CTTGCTCCCAACGTTGGCATTGACCAGCACGTCGAGAGGCGAGACTGTCGCATCTCTAACTGGCCCAACTGTCGCATTACTAAATAGCCGCTACAACAATTTGCGGCATAAGCTGAATTATGGAACTTTCCTGAACTGGCTCCGGTTGGGAGCCGGACCGCTGTCCGGCTCTTTGCGATCTAAGCCGCCAGGACACCGCTCTTCTTTGCCGTCCACGTGGCGATGTAGTCCATCAGACCAGGTGAGAGGCAGTCATAAGGCGCAAGATCCAGCTCGGTGAGACGCTCACGGATTGCATCCATCTTCGAGGGGTCATAGCCAGCCTCGATGATTGAGGATACGAAAGCGGCAAATCCGGGTTCCGCCCATCCTTCTTCTTCGAAACGCTCAGGATGGACGAAGGATAAGCCCTTGAACGGATGATCCCGGTCCACCGGCCCATACATATGGATACCGCACTCCTTGCAGGCGTGTCGCTGGATGAGGGCTGTTGCGTCGACGACCGTGAGCTTATCGCCGTTCTCAACGACTTCCACGGCTTCCGTGGGTACCACTGCAACAATCGAGAAGTTTGCGCCTACCGGTTTCCAGCACTTGGTGCAGCCGCAGGCATGATTATGGGCGATATCGCCGTTGATCTTCACCTTTACAGGGTTCGTCGTGCACTCACATACGAGAGTGCCTCCAGCGAACGGGCCGCCGCCCTTTTTCAATCCCCCATCGACATAAGGGTGTATGGTTGCCATTGCTTCTTTCCTCCTATTTGGCCAGACAACTGCGCCCGGCTTTCAGATCGGCAGGTGGCCGATCAGCGATTAGGCCGCTCGATTGGAACTCCGCTACAGTTCGACAGCGTAGTAGGTGAAGCCGCCTTCGTCCTTTCCGACACCAGAAATGGCTTCATTGATCCTCTCCAGCGGCCAAACCATCGGTGACATGACCGACATGTCGATGATCCCTGCTGCGACCATCGCCGCAATCTCCACCCCTTCTGCGGCCGTGAACCAAACCGAGCCGATCAATTCCATCTGCTCGTCCATCCACCATTTGACGTCGACGGGCAAAGCCCCAGACGTGCCGCCGATATTGACGACGCGCCCTCCCCGTTTGACGCCACCCATGGCGTCCAGCATGGAGTCGAGCGGCGCCTTGGCGCCGAGCGTATCAAGCATCAAGTCCGCGCCGCTCCCGTTAGTCTGCTCCTTGACGAAAGCTCCCGAGGATCCCTTCACGTTCGAGAACGTGACGATCCGGTCCGGCGCGATCGCTTTCAGCCGCTTAAGCAATGTCTCGCCCCTGGCCACGGCGTAGATTTTGGCAACGCCCATCGCCAATGCGAACAGCGTTGCACCCAAGCCTAGCGTCCCAGTGGCGCCGTTGATGATCAGAGTCTTGCCCATGAGCGGACCGCATTTTTTGAGCGCGGCATAGGAGGTGCCGAGATAGCCCATACGGGAACCCTGGACGAACGTCATATTGTCGGGGATTTTGATGACCTGAGCCTGCGGTGCGAGCATGAATTCGCCGAACCCGCCGTAAGGATAACGGGCGAACATATCCATGCTTTTTTGGTTGTAGCCGAAGTAACCGCCAAGCGTCCAATATTCGCAGGCCTGCGGCTTGCCCGAAGAACAATGATGACATGCACCACAGAAGCGGCCGGGATTCACGTACACCCTGTCGCCCGGCTTAATGCTGACCACTTGGGGACCGACCTCGTGAACCACTCCACTTGGATCGAGGCCATGAATCGCGGGCCGTGGCGGCAATGGCATCTGCGGATACCAAGTCTCCCAGTTGGCCAGAACGTTCGCGAGATTCGGAACCATTCCGCAGGCTTTCACGCGGACGATCACGTCACTTCCGGTGGCCTTCGGACGCTCGACCTCATCAATGCTCATCGGCTGACCCACGGCATGAAGCCGGGCGGCACGCATCAGTTCCATTGGTATTCCTCCCAAACTCAAAGATTGCGTCGCATTGACATCCTATATGGATTGTGAATACCGTTTAGTATCTGAAAAGGCAAGCGGGGAATGGCAACTATCCTCGCCGACCCGGCGGAGGCCGGCGTCAAGGAGGAGAAATGGATTTCGTTTTGGTTGACTGGCTCCGCATTCTCTGCGGCGTCTGGTTCATTCCGCATCTCATCGGCAAGGGCCTGCACTATGAGAAAGCCGGGAGTACATTCGAAGCGGCGGGTTTCAAGCCCGGAAGACTTTTCGTGGGCCTTACCATGGTTGCTGAGGGATGTGCCGCAGTGGGCATGACTTTTACTGTCTACCCCAGGGTTGCAGCCGTCGTAGGTGCCTCGGTATTGCTCGGGGCCGGCTACGCGGTCGTGAAGATCAACGGCATGAACTGGCGCTGGCAGAAGATGGGGCCGGAGTATCCGATCTTCTGGGCACTCATTTGTCTGCTAACGGCTCTTGTATGATCACTGCATTTTGAGGTACGCCTCGGTGTCCGGATACGCGAGAACGGGAATTGCGAATGGCACGGCTGACACGTGAGCAAAGTCAGGCTCGAACGAAAGAGAAGCTTCTAGCGTCGGCGTATGAAGTCATGGCACGCTACGGTTACGCTGGGGCTTCGATTGAGCGGATCGCCGAGGAGGCCGGTTATTCGAAAGGAGCGTTCTATTCGAACTTTGCCAACAAGGAAGACATCTTCCTCCAACTCCTCGCCGGCAATGCCGGTGGCGACGTGGTCCAACTGACGGAACTTCTCGGGAAATGTGATGAGCCGATGGACCTCATCGACGTTCTCGCAACGTGGGCGAACAATCGCGGAGATGACCGCAAGTGGGGGATGTTGGCGATCGAGCTGCTGCGCATGGCACAGCATGATCACACGCTGGGAGATCGTCACATCAAGCTTTTCCGGGATCAATGGGAAGGCGTAGGTAAGATCCTCATCGACAAGTTGGATCTCGTTATGCAGCCTCCTGCGAGCCCATTCTATATCGGCGGTATCGTTCTCGAGCTCACCTATGGCGGTATTTCGAGCTTCCTCAAGGACGGAGCGCCTGGGGACATGGTCCGGGTCGTCTTGCGAGACATGTACCGCTCGTCGCGGGCAACCACGCCCGGTGTCCCTGCAAAAGCCTGACAGAGGCCATCTGCCGTCGACATGAGAAACGGGCGGCTCTGCCTTAGTCGTCCCGCACGCACTTGACCTGTCAACATTCTGTCGATCGTCGAAGCTGCGGCGCTGCGGGGGAAAGCACCCACATTGCGCCTATAGCAAGCTTGACATCTAAAAATTCAAAGACTAGGTTTCATTCAAAGTCTAATTGGTATGCGAAAACCATACGGTATTTAAACTACAGACTGCGTCGACCGCTGTTGAGGAGCATGCGGGCTATGGGGGGATTATGAGCAAAGGTAAGATGACAGTGAGCTGTCGAAGCACGCAAGCCGGAGGCTAAGGCACCGGTTTTGTCGGCGCCGGGTGCACGCGTCAGCGTGCTGGCGCTGCAGGATATACATCTCGCAATTCGGAAGACTTCGCATGTTTGGATTTGGCAACTCCCCGCAGGAGGCGCTGGCCGCGTCCCTGCTCGCCATGGTGCTCGTCGGCATTATCGCGTCGGGCCTGATGCGCTGGCGCCGCCTGATGCGCCCCACTGACCTCCTAATGCCTGCTGCATTGCTGGCAGCCTATTGGCTCGTCTACAACAAAGTGCCGGCTTTTCCGCCTGTCGGGGCGGTCAACAAGGTATTCTATGTGATTGTTATCGGGACGGCAGTCGGGTTCGCGGTCGAGATCGCCGCCCAACGCGCGGTTCGAGTTGTGTCCCTTTTTCAGCCGGTGGCGGCCGCATTCTATATTGGCCTGCCCCGCTTGGGAGTGGCGACGTGGGAAGTGGCGGCAGCTGCAACGGCTGGCGTGGCTATAGTGTGGCTCGTCTTGGGCGGGGCGTCGGTTCGCGCGGAGGATGACGTAAAGCGGGGCGGCGTCGTTGCCGTGCTCGCGCTCGGCTTCGCGCCGATTGCCCTTCTGGGTGCATCGTCCTCTTCGTTTCAGCTCTGTCTGATGCTCGTAGCAGGTTGCCTGGGAATTCTCCTGATACACATCATCAATCCCGTTTTCCGCTTTGGCGGCGCCTCGGCGACCGGCGCATTGGGTGGACTGATTTCCGTCGCTTACACCGTGGTATTGATCACGCGCAAAGCCGATCCCATCGCCATCGCGATCCTCGGCCTCTGCGTCGTGCTGCCAGTGTTCTCGGAGGGTATCTGCCGGCTGCTTGGCATATCTCGGCAGTTTCCGCGCCTTTTCGTCCATATCGCCCTGGCTGCGCTTCCGGCCGCGTTGGCGGTCGTTGTCGCGTTCCTGGACTATGGATCGAGTTTTCCAGTTTAACATGAGGAGGAGAATGAAAATGAAATACAGACTTGCAGCTTTGTTGCTTTCGATGACGTCGCTCGCCGGAACGATGTCGCCCGCCTGGGCCACTAAATTCGACATCGACCCGGTCCATTCAGGGATCGCGTTTTACATCGATCATCTCGGCTTCTCGAAAGTGATTGGCGTCGCGCAGGAATTCTCAGGCGTTTTCGAATTCGATGCCACGAAGCCCGAGGGAAGCAGCCTTGATGTCAAAGTCGCGGTCGGTTCGATCTCGACGAACAACAAGCAGCGCGACGGCGACATACAGGGCGCCGATTGGTTCAATGCGACCGAATTTCCGGAAATCACCTTCGTCGGCAAGGAATTCAAGAAAACCTCCGACACCACAGGACAAATTATTGGCGACCTAACCATTGCCGGGGTCACCAAGTCCGCTGCCCTGGATGTCAAGTTCAATAAGGAAGGCCAGAACCCGTGGGACAAAAGCCACGTGGTCGGCTTCAGCGCGACAACCAAGGTGAAGCGGAGCGATTTCGGCATGAAGGCAGCGCTCGGAATGATCGGTGATGAGGTCGAGCTCGTGATTCAGGTGGAAGGCCGCGAGCACCAAGGCTGATCAAACAATCCGGACCGTAGGGTCCCTTCCCGAAGGGATACCGTCGCCACAAAGCGGCGGTATTTTTCCGTATGGGCGCAACCCTTATGCCGTCCGGCCTGGGATAGGCAGCCGAGTTGGTTTTTCCGGCTTCTCAGATACTTTTGGGTATGCAAATACGAACTGGTATGTTAACGAGAGATAGCGCTGCTGGAAGGCAGGGATAAAGCCGTTAGCGCGCATCGGGAGGATCTTTACATGCGTTCGTTTGCAGTCCTCGTTTGTGGTGAGGCCGCGCCGCCAAGCTCGACCGTATCCGGAGTGACAACGGCCGATCAAAATCTCCCTCATTCATCTGCGACGTAACACTCGCACTCAGGCCGCGCCGCGGCAAATTTGGTAACAATCGAAAGGAAACCCATGGACGTTCGCGCTGCCGTTGCCGTTCAGGCCGGAAAACCGCTCGAAGTGATGACCGTGCAGCTGGAAGGGCCGAAGGCCGGCGAAGTGCTGGTCGAGGTCAAGGCGACAGGCATCTGCCACACCGATGATTTCACTTTGTCGGGCGCCGATCCGGAAGGCCTGTTTCCGG
>NZ_JACIAZ010000016.1:2500-5000 GCF_014195045.1 Rhizobium sp. BK591 | reverse complement strand
CTGTCCCGGACCCGGATGACGGGCCGCGGTTAGACATCCATGACGATAAGGGTGGTATTTCAAGGATGGCTCCACGGAAACTGGCGTCCCCGCTTCAAAGCCTACCACCTATCCTACACATGCCGACACGAATGCCAGTGTAAAGCTATAGTAAAGGTGCACGGGGTCTTTCCGTCTGACCGCAGGAACCCCGCATCTTCACGGGGAATTCAATTTCACTGAGTCTATGTTGGAGACAGCGGGGAAGTCGTTACGCCATTCGTGCAGGTCGGAACTTACCCGACAAGGAATTTCGCTACCTTAGGACCGTTATAGTTACGGCCGCCGTTTACTGGGGCTTCGATTCAAAGCTTGCACCTCTCCTCTTAACCTTCCAGCACCGGGCAGGCGTCAGACCCTATACGTCGTCTTGCGACTTCGCAGAGCCCTGTGTTTTTGATAAACAGTCGCTACCCCCTGGTCTGTGCCACCCCATCATACTTGCGTAAAATGGGGTCACGCTTCTTCCGAAGTTACGCGTGCAATTTGCCGAGTTCCTTCAACATAGTTCTCTCAAGCGCCTTGGTATACTCTACCTGACCACCTGTGTCGGTTTCGGGTACGGTCTATACGGTGGAGCTATTTCCTGGAACCGCTCCGCTGCCCTGATAATCCAATAAACCAGAACAACTTGTGCAATCCGTCACTACCACCAGGCCCACGAATATTAACGTGGTTCCCATCGACTACGCATTTCTGCCTCGCCTTAGGGGCCGGCTAACCCTGCTCAGATTAACTTTAAGCAGGAACCCTTGGTCTTTCGGCGAGAGGGTCTCTCACCCTCTTTATCGTTACTCATGTCAACATTCGCACTTCCGATACCTCCAGGAGCCCTCACAGGTCTCCCTTCATCAGCTTACGGAACGCTCCGCTACCACTTGCGATTGCTCGCAAATCCTCAGCTTCGGTGCATGGCTTCAGCCCCGTTACATTTTCGGCGCAAAGACCCTTATTTAGACCAGTGAGCTGTTACGCTTTCTTTAAATGATGGCTGCTTCTAAGCCAACATCCTGGTTGTTTTGGGATCCTCACATCCTTTCCCACTTAGCCATGACTTGGGGACCTTAGCTGGAGGTTAGGGTTGTTGCCCTTTTCACGACGGACGTTAGCACCCGCCGTGTGTCTGCCGAGTAGTACTCCCCGGTATTCGGAGTTTGGTTAGGATCAGTAAGACGGTGAGTCCCCATAGCCCATCCAGTGCTCTACCCCCGGGGGTATTCGCTCGACGCTCTACCTAAATAGATTTCGCGGAGAACCAGCTATTTCCGAGTTTGATTGGCCTTTCACCCCTAGCCACAAGTCATCCCAATCTATTGCAACAGATGCGGGTTCGGTCCTCCAGTTGGTGTTACCCAACCTTCAACCTGCTCATGGCTAGATCACTCGGTTTCGGGTCTAATGCAACAAACTAAATCGCCCTATTCAGACTCGCTTTCGCTTCGCCTACACCTACCGGCTTAAGCTTGCTTGTTACACTAAGTCGTTGACCCATTATACAAAAGGTACGCCGTCACCCTTGCGGGCTCCGACTGTTTGTAGGCATCCGGTTTCAGGTTCTATTTCACTCCCCTTGTCGGGGTGCTTTTCACCTTTCCCTCACGGTACTTGTTCGCTATCGGTCATGCACGAGTACTTAGGCTTGGAGAGTGGTCTCCCCATGTTCAGACAGGATTTCTCGTGTCCCGCCCTACTCTAGGACAATCGTGATATCTACGCGTACGGGGCTGTCACCCACTACGGCCGCACTTTCCAGAGCGTTCCACTTTAATCACAATTGCCACTGGCCTGGTCCGCGTTCGCTCGCCACTACTTGCGGAGTCTCGGTTGATGTCCTTTCCTGCAGGTACTTAGATGTTTCAGTTCCCTGCGTTCGCTTCTTACACCCTATGTATTCAGGTGTAGATACCTTATCACAATGCTTGGAAACCACTCGGGTTGCCCGGCCAGAGGCCAAACAACCAGAATGATTTTCCAAGCATTTAAGGTGGGTTGCCCCATTCGGAGATCCATGGATCAAAGCTCATTCGCAGCTCCCCACGGCTTTTCGCAGCGTATCACGTCCTTCATCGCCTGTGCATGCCAAGGCATCCACCAAATGCCCTTACGACACTTAATCGTTCTCATTGCCAATGCTCATCACTTAGCCGACATCCCAAAGGGATGCAGCAGCCAGGGTTACCTTTTACAACCCAGGCCATTCGTTGATGCCATCGACGTGTTCGACAGGTCTGCTTTATTGGAGCTACGCCGAGCAGCCCACTTGCAGCCTGTCTTAAGACCAGCTTCTCGAGATTGGATCCGATACCGCGCGGTCAGGCAACGGTAATCCGATCGTCCGTCAGATGCAGTCCGAAGACTGCAAACAACACGCGACAAACCGCTACGCGGTTTACGCTGACGATCCAGAGCGACAAGCTTCCTTCCTACCTCCAATCCCTCCACCACATCCGGCCGGCTAGGC
>NZ_JACIAZ010000015.1:0-23287 GCF_014195045.1 Rhizobium sp. BK591 | reverse complement strand
AGCCCGTTTTTCCATCTTATCGGGGGCAACCACCCTCGCCAGACCAAAAGCCGCAGACGATCGCGCCGCGATTACTCCATGTTCGAGAACCGCGGCCCCAAATGCGCCCTACTCGACTATATCGATGACGCCACCGGCAAGCTGCTACATCTACGGTTTGCCGGATCGGAGAATACATTCGACTATCTGCACGCGACCAAGGCCTATCTGCAGCAATGGGGCAAGCCGCTGGCGTTCTACAGCGACAAGCATGGCGTTTTCCGCAGTACGCATGCTTCTGAGAAAGACCGGACGAGCGGCCTGACACAGTTCGGTCGGGCGCTTTATGAGCTGAACATCGACATTATCTGCGCCAACACCCCGCAAGCCAAAGGCCGTGTGGAGCGCGCCAACCAGACGCTGCAGGATCGGCTGGTCAAGGAGTTGCGGCTTCGCGGCATCGATACGATTGAGGCAGCCAACGCTTATGCGCCGGAATTCATGGCAGATTTCAATTCCCGGTTCGGCAAGCAGCCGCGTAATCCTAAGGATATGCACCGGCCGCTGGCCGATCATGAGAACCTGGATCCATGTGTAGGAAAGAAGCTCGCACGCTGTCGCAATCCCTGACGCTACGCTACGACAACGTGAGGCGCCGCCGGTTTGACTCCCTTCAAGGCGAAAGCTAGCATCCTATCTTGTGACCTACCCTCTCGACCGTTATACTGTTTTTGAAGAACAGTATAACACCGGAGTCGAGCTTATGAAGTCCATCGACCTCATGTATCAGACCATGCTCGCCGAGCTGGGTCAGCGCTCGCTCGACGCCGCTTGGACGGCCGATTTCCCTCCTGAGGGTCGGTTCACCCCGGCAAACATCAAGGGGCGCAAGTACTGGTACTTCGACATCCCAGATGGACATGGTGGTACCAAACGGCGTTACGTCGGTTCTGCTGATGATCCCGATATCGCGCAACGCGTAGCTGATCATAAGCGGGACAAGGACGATCTACGCGCTCGAAGGCGCTTGGTAAATAGCCTGACCCGCGAAGGCGGGATGATCGCCCCTGACGCCATGTCGGGCGACATCGTCGAGGCTCTTGCCGATGGCGGTCTCTTTCGGCTCCGGGGTGTTCTCATCGGCACGGTGGCCTTTCAATGCTACTCAGGACTGCTGGGCGTCCGCCTTCCCATGGCTGCGATCCTGACCGGCGATGCGGATATCGCCCAGGACTATGCCATCAGTCGGGAGGTTGAAGACAGTCTGCCTCCGATCGTTGAGCTGCTGCAGGGCGTCGACGCCAGCTTCCGGCCAGTTCCACACCGATCCGGATCCGCGGCCTCGTCGGCGTTTCAGAATGCCGACGGCTACAGGGTTGAATTCCTGACGTCGAACCGTGGTTCGGATGATTACATCGACCAGCCGGCGAAGATGCCTGCCCTTGGTGGCGCCGGCGCGGATCCACTACGCTTTCTCGACTTCCTCATAAGGGAGCCCGTCAGGACAATGCTGCTCCACCGAAGCGGTGTCCCAGTCGTCGTCCCTGATCCGTCCCGGTATGCGGTCCATAAGCTCATAGTCGCCAGCCGCCGACACACTGACGGGCAGGGGCCGGCGAAGCGAGAGAAGGATGTTCATCAAGCTGCGCTGCTCGTTGAAGCCCTGCAGCAGACAAGGCGATCTGCCGACTTGGCGCTCGTCTACAACGAAGCATGGGAGCGCGGGCCTGCGTGGCAAGAAGGTATTCGAACCGGGGCGGGAATGCTGCCGGCACAAGATGCCGAGCGGCTCAACACGGTGCTAATGGAGGGGGCAAAAAGAAACCGCGAAGAAATTGAACTTCCGTTTGGAGAGTAGCCTGTCTTCCGCTTCGAAAGCCAAGCAAACGGCACCGTGAAACTCTACCCATCTCCGGCCATGATGATGTCGTGGAAAGCCACTTGAAGGCGGCATGGATGACCTCCAGTCATCCCAGGCGCGGCCGCGGAGAAGCATTGTAGGCGTGGAGTCTTCATTGATATTAGTTCTGAAAAACGGGCCGTTGGTCCCGATCCCTTCAAGAGCAGGACATTTTGTTGGCGGCTGCCGGCCCGAAGCAGATTGATTCTGTCCCCAATTGGCCCAAAAAATCTCCCCATGAACCGCCAACCGCGCCGGCCATCCAGAATTGACGCATTTTGGCTCGCAAACCTCATGAGGCTTCGGATAGAGAGGCCTAAGATAGAAAATTCGATTAAGCTATTGGATGGCTGAAGCCTGTAAAGCTTAAGCGAGATGCACGCGTATTCTGTCAATGTATCCTACTAGTAACATAATGTACGCATCATTCCCTCAATATTTGGTTTAATGCCGCATCCTTGTCTTTCCGAGAATTTTTTAGCAGGAGAATTACTGTGAGATGCAACAGATATCGCGCTAGATCCGTTGTAGGTCGAGCATGCCGAGAAGATAATAGAAGTTATCGATATTATGACGATTTTCTGCATAGCGTTCATCTGCGTCCTCCATCTCATTGCGAAGTCTCGGTCTCAGCGTTTGTATCCTCCACATTGCCTCCTCAATGCGATCAAGGGCTGGCGATGATCAAAATATGTTGTAGTGACTACGTGGATTCGAAGCTTTGGATCAAAAGCTTTTCGTTTTCTCGTGTACCGGCGTTTTGATCTGCTTTGACCAGCCGCCCGTAATATTGCTTATTCAAAACAGGGCCGCATGCCGCGAAAGTATCCAAGTTGGAAACGGATCTTTCGGTTGCTGCGAAGCTGCGATCGTCGACAATTGCGATTTTGTTGTGCGCGTTAACGATTGCCGGTCCGTCGGGGAGGGTGGCGCCGCACCGACGTGGCCGCAGTCTGCAATACCGGCCGACCGGCGCTCTCGATGGTTGGAGAGCGCTCGTGGCGTGAAAGGCCAGCGGTTGCGTCGGCCTCGTTGGTTCGTGCGGGACGAAATGAGGTTCATGGAACTCAAGACGAAACTTGATCCGGCGCTGGACGACCTTTGCGACGACTGTACCGCAGAGTTTGCGATGTTTGCCGCTGAGACCAAAAAGATGTTCAAGGCCATACCACGCAGTCACCACGACCGGTTCGATATCGAGCTTCAGTCCAAGTTGTCCGAGAGTTATGTCGTGCCGAGCTCCGGATTGATGGCGATCGGTTATGCACTTGAAGAGGTGTCGAAATCCGGGGATGAAAATTATCCTCGCAGGTTAGACCACCAGTGATGGGGCGGTCATTCCTTCAATGTCGAGCGAATGCTGATCGGCCATTATATCGCGGAAGGCCGCCTACGAAGACTGACGGCCTCCCGCACTCAAGGACCCTATCGAGCATCAAGTGGCCGAAGACGAAGCGCATGATCTCGGCATTTGTTAACATGGGTGCCTCCGCAATTGTCACTCTCGTTTCAACAGGTTGGACACCGTGAAAATGTCCTTGTCGCCGCGGCCGCAGAGATTGACGATAATGATCTTGTCTGGCGCCATGAGCTTTGCTGTCTTCATGACCTCGGCAATGGCATGCGATGGCTCCAGCGCCGGAATGATGCCTTCCACCGTCGATAAGAAGTGGAACGCCTCCAGAGCTTCTGCGTCCGTGGCCGACGCATAGCTCACGCGTCCGCTTTCCTTCAGCCAGGCATGCTCCGGTCCTACACCCGGATAGTCGAGGCCTGCAGAAATCGTGTGTCCCCCGTTGATCTGTCCGTCACCGTCCTGCAGAAGATAGGTGCGGTTTCCGTGGAGGACGCCGGGCTTCCCTTTGGTCAAGGATGCGCAGTGCTCCGATGTATCGAGCCCTTTCCCGGCGGGCTCAACGCCAATCATGGAGACGCGACTATCGGCGAGAAACGGGTGAAACAGGCCGATCGCGTTCGAACCACCACCGATAGCTGCGACCAGAAGGTCAGGCAGGCGGCCCTCATACCCAATTATCTGCTCACGCGCTTCCCTGCCGATCACCGACTGCAAGGTCCTGACCATCTCTGGATAGGGATGGGGACCGGCTGCCGTTCCGATCAAATAGTAGGTATCCTCGACGTTCGAGACCCAGTCGCGAAGCGCCTCGTTCATGGCATCCTTGAGAGTGCCGTTTCCCGAGGTCACGGCGCGCACCTCCGCTCCAAGCAGCTTCATCCGGAAGACGTTAGGAGCCTGCCGCTCAATGTCTGTCGCCCCCATGTAGATGACACAATCGAGCCCGAACCGCGCCGCCATCGTAGCGGTTGCGACACCGTGCTGACCTGCGCCCGTCTCCGCGATGATGCGCTGTTTCCCCATCCGCCGGGCGATAAGGATCTGACCGAGGCAATTGTTGATCTTGTGTGAGCCGGTATTGTTCAATTCATCCCGTTTCAGGTAGATGCGCGCGCCGCCGAGCCTGGCGGTGAATCTTTCGGCAAAATAAAGCGGACTGGGCCTACCAACATAATTTCGGGACAACTCGTCCAGCTCGTCCCAGAATGATTGGTCGGTCTTGGCCGCTTGCCACTCCTCGGTCACCGCCATGAGCAGCGGCATAAGCGTCTCCGCGACAAAGCGGCCTCCAAACTTTCCGAAGAAGCCGTTGTCGTCGGGTAGCGCATTTGATGACATCTGTTGCATTTTCCAACTCCTATCTTTGTTCGATACGGAACTGGTGAAATTCGGATGGTCTGGAGGCCGATATATTACACCCGCGCCAAAGCCGTTTGGATGATAAAGGCTCTTGCCTTGTCCAGTGTCTATGTTGAGCGATGCTTACAGCCGAGGAACCGGAGGCAGAGACCACGCACCGGAGAGCTTTTCCGCAAACGCTGCGGATATTTTGCCACGGCGCATTATCGTCACTTGAGCGTCGCTGCGCGAATACCTACGGACCGTGGCGTTGAGATTGTCGGACCAAATGCGGCTACCAAGGAATGGTTGTTCCATCATATGCGAAGAAGCCGCCCGTATGGTGTGGTGTCAAATCGTCCAGCATCCGCAAGATGCGCTTGGCGGCTTCATCAGGCTTTGAACGCCGGTGGCCCGATGAAAATGGATCGGACAATCGAGTTATGACGGTCCCGGGATGCACGGTTACAAGCAGGGACAGAGGGTTCGCCCTGGCCACTTCTATTGCGGCTGTGTGAACGATCTGGTTAAGCGCGGCCTTCGACGAGCGATATGAAATCCAGCCTCCCAGCGCATTGTCGCCGATCGATCCCACCCGCGCCGATAGAAGGGCAAGAATTACCCGCTTCTTTTTTGCGAGCAGCGGGACGAAGTGCTTCACGACGAGGGCGGGTCCAACGGCGTTGACGGCAAACTGGGCCATCATGGCATTTTGCGAAATCTGGCGTATCGACTTCTCCGGTCCCATGCCGCCAATGGTCAAAGCACCCGTGGCACAGATGATGAGATCAAACTCATTCGACTTGAGCATGTCCGCCGCGCGCTGCACGGAATTCTCGTCCGTAAGGTCGAACCCGTTCTCTTGACGAGAAAGTCGGGCAATCTTGGCGCAGTTGTTGTCCCTTTCCATCTGCCTCGAAATAGCATCTCCGATTCCTCCGCTGGCTCCAATGACCAAGGCAGAATACCCCGCATCTAATGATCGCATCAGCGTTTCGGTCATCCGGTGTTCTCCAGATTGCGTTCATTTTCGTCAGGAGGCCGGTTTCAACCGCGGGCCAGCATTATGAAACGCGCCTGATCCGATGCAGAAGCTTCGAACTGTCCCGCGAACGCGGTCGTGAGCGTCTTGGCTCCCTGCTTCCGGAGGCCGCGCATCGCCATGCACATGTGCTCCGCCTCGATCATGACGGCGACGCCTTTCGGGCGTAGGCTTTCTTCAAGAGCCTTCGCGATCTGAGCAGTCATGGTTTCCTGGGTCTGCAGCCTGCGGGCATAGAGATCGACAAGCCTTGCCATTTTTGAAAGACCGAGCACGCCCTGCTCGGGAATGTATGCGATATGAGCAATCCCATGGAACGGCACCATGTGGTGCTCGCAATGGGAATGAAACTCGATGTCTCTGACGAGCACCATCTCGTTGTAGCCACCGACTTCGGAAAAAGTCTTCGAAAGCACATCCTCAGGCTCCGTTGCGTATCCGGAGAAGAGTTCGCGATAAGCCTTTGCCACCCGCTTCGGAGTATCAAGCAGACCTTCGCGTGATGGATCGTCTCCGGCCCAGCGTATTAGCGTACGCACCGCCTCCTCAGCCTGATGTTGAGTTGGACGTTCCGAGGCAGCCACCGGGCATGCATTGGTGACAATAGCATCCATAAATCTCTCCGGAATTAATATGCGACTTGGCTTACGTCCCATGCCGGGTTGCGGATCAAAACTGCCGATCTGCAAAGTAGCGCAACTGTCAGATCGTTCTGGATACGCTGGTGGTCTGGATTTGGTGAAGAGGTCGTGATTGCGACAGTCGATTTAGCGCGGACCCTGTTGACTTGTTCCGTCGCCTGCAACCAGTGCTCAGGCCACCTGTCGGATATATTTTGGTATGGCGTTTCAGCCGTTCAGCCAAATCAAAGACGCGTTCAGGACGGAAGCAAATCCCACCCATAGCGCATAGGGAAAGAAGCAAAGACGCGCGACTCTATCTCTTGCTATCGCAATAAAACCAACGATGAAAATCAGTAGGCAGAGGATAATCGCCAGGCCCAAAGACATCGCATGCGCTCCAAAGAACAGTGGTGTCCAAAGCCAGTTCAGGACCATCTGCCCTCCCCAGACCGTCATGGTCCGGCCCTTGGCACCCTCGGTAAGCCACGTGCGCCAGCCCGCGAATGCAATCAGGATATAGAGCACGGTCCATGCCGGACCGAAAATCCAATTCGGCGGATTGAAAAACGGCTTGTTCAACGAGGCATACCAAGCCCCTGGTTGAATGGTTAGGCCGATCGCCAGCCCGACCCCGATGACGACAAGGAGAAACAGGCACAGCATCATTGCGCTGGTGGTGCGGTTTGAGGTCATAGCGCTGTTTTCTCCTGAACATCCGCGCGCGATCGGATATGCGACCGGTCTGTTTCTTTCGTCACTGCGGCGGAAACTCAAGCTTGCGAACGTCATAGCCGAGTTCGCTCGCCTTCTTTATCATGCCGTGCAACTTGTTTTTCGAGGGAACGTTCCTGGAGTAAATCCACAGGTTCGTCATCGACGGGTTGGCGCTGATAAACCAGGATTTGTCAGGAGATTTATACAAAACCCAATAGTTGAAAGTGATCAGCCAGGGGTATCGGACCTGCATCTTCGCATTTGTTGTCCCGAAATCCTGGATGGTCCCGGTGCCGCGGACGGTCTTCAGTCGACCTTGGGGCGTGTCGACTTTACAACCGTCCTCGATGATTATTTCATCTGGCGATTTGCCTTGTCGGTAGCTCGAATAGCCCGCAACGCAGCCGTCGGTCAGGAACATCGGTGTCCGGCCGACCTCCAGCCATGTCCCGCGATAGTGATCCAGTCCCACTTTAATCACGTTGGGTGTGGCGTACGCAGCGGCGGCTTCGCCAAGGATGAAGAGCACCGCCAGCAGAAGCCGACCCGCACGATTGAGACAATGTTTCATGAATACCTCCCCGGTGTAGGGTGCTCAGGCACCGCTGAATAAAGCCTCGACTGGCGTGAAGTTCCCGCATACCGCAGCGTTACGAAGGCCATCAGACTAGCCACGGCGAACGCGTTCAAGTTGAGGAGCATCGCAAGGTCTGTTTGCGTCCAAACGTGCAGCGGCGCGCCGATGAAACCCCGCGAAAACACGAAGGCGGCGAAAATGAGGACAGCCATTCCACGTTGCCACCAATGTTCGTCTTCTCGAAATGAGACTGCAACGAGCATTAAGCAGGCCGCCAGAAACAACTCAGTACCAGAGGATTGTCCAAAGAGCTTCGTTTCGAACAGAGTGTCAAACGTACCGACCAGCGGAAGCGCGATCCTTGCCGATAGCGGCGAACGCCGGGCTATAAAAGGGATCGCCAGAAAGAGCGGCGCTGCGGTTAATGTGCCAAGCGAAGCTGCCACGCCATCACCCACCAAATACCAAATGTATAGCGGGTAAAACGGCTTGTTCAGGAGGATGACCCAAACGACCGTCACGGAAGCCTTTGTCAATGGATCAAGATTTGCAGGTGCAACTGCCATCATGGTGTTCGCCCCAGAAGGTAGTGGCCGACACCCCAGATGTCTCCCCTGTGATGGCCGAACATGCCAGCTGTCGAAAGAAAGAACAGTCTCCAACGGCGCTGCCATAGAGACGCGTCCCGGCCATAGATCTGCCTTAAGATTGGCTGGATGCGATCGATGTGCCGATCGAAATTGGCAAGCCAGTCAAGAGAAGTGCGGCGATAATGTATGCCCGACCAGCGCCATTCCATTTCCACTTGGAACAGATCGCCGAAACGGTGCGGCAGATCATGGGCCGGCATGATGCCGCCGGTGAAGAAGTGCTGGGCGATCCAATCGGCAGGGTCAGCGCGGTCGAAACGATATGATCGGTCTTTGTGCGTGAAGATGTGCAGGAACAGCTTGCCGTCAGGCTCGATCCAGCGGTGCACCCGCTCTAAAAGCGCCCGCCAGTTCGACATGTGCTCGAACATTTCCACAGCGACGACGCGGTCATAACGCTGGTCGGCGTCAAAGTTGTTCATGTCGGCGGTGATGACGCTCAGGTTGGTCAATCCGCGTGCTTCGGCGCGGGCAATGATATGCGCTCGCTGAGAGGCGGAGTTTGATACGGAGGTGACGCGCGAATTCGGGAAATGCGTGGCGAGATAGAGCGACAGCGAGCCCCAGCCGCAGCCGAGCTCAAGAATACTCATGCCATCGTCGATGGCGGCGTGGTTCACGGTCTCGGCAAGAGCAAAGGTTTCGGCCTCGTCAAGCGTCGTGGTATCTGTCGGGTATAGACAGCATGAGTATTTTTTCTGCGCCCCGAGCGCCAGCGCGAAAAACGCGGATGGCACTTCATAATGTTGGCGGTTGGCCTCGTCAGTATGCGTGGCGACCGGAAAATGCCCCATCGCGTCGACAAAGATCCTCTCGCCCTCAGCTGACGTCGCCGCCAGTCTGCGCTTGGTGCGGTTGCAGAGGAGCTCGATGCCTGCGAGCGTTATGCTGTCGCTGAGCGGGGCTCGCTCAGCAGTCTTGATAGCGAAAGCCATCACATTCATCGCTCATCTCCTTGTGGGCGCTGTCTTCGAGGTGCTGGGAAAAAGGCGTTGACGCGGGTCTGTAGGTCGCGGAACTTTTCGCCGCGCGAGCGCAGCATGTGCTCTTCGAGTGGGGGGATGCCGGAGACATGAACGAGCAGCCAATACATCAGCAGCGGTGCGAGGATCGACAGCCAGCTCGAGATTGGCGCCGCAATCGCGAAAAGTGGCCAGCAACACCAGAAGAGCCATTCGAAGAAATAGTTGGGGTGGCGCGAATAGCGCCATAGGCCTGCTTCGCAGACCTCTGTCTTCGCCTGTGGTGTTTTCCGGAAGCGCGCCAGCTGCACGTCGGCGATCGCCTCGCCAACCAGCGCTACAGCAGCGATCAAGGCTGCGATCCCATCAGCGAAACCTGGGAACGCCATCCCATTGTTCGCTGCGAGATAGACCGCCAGCACGAGCACGAATGCCGCTAGCGCCTGGATCTGGAGAAAGAGGAATAGTCGCCACGCACCGCTATCACCCCACTCTGCTATAAGTCTTGCATAACGGGGGTCTTCGCTACCGCCTCTGGTACGTGAACCGATATGGCCGCCGAGCCTCAGTGCCCATGCGGCGATGATAGTCATGAGGGCGATGCGACGATCAAGGTCCCCATTCGAAAAAAGCGCTGCGGTCATACCGCCGACGCCTACCGCGGCGGACCAGATCGTGTCGATCCAGCCGCTCAAGCTCGTGACACGCTGAATTGCCCAGGCGATTACCATCGCAAGCGACAATAGGATCGCGATGAGAACTAAAAGAGACAAATCCATCGTTTTTTCCATCGGGGTGGATTGCTAACGAGTTTCTCTACGGCCTTGCACACCGATCAGTTTTCCCCCGGGCCGCGAAAATTCTCAAAAAATTGTGCGGCCAGCAAAACTAACCTGAGTTCCTCCTCGTAGAGGCGGTCTGAAAACCATGCATCAGGGTCGGCAACCGCTCACACCGAGAGGCTATATGGAATTTGATAGTCGGAACGCTGGCGGACGGCGCCGGAATATAGCCGTCGTTGGAACCGACATCTCAGGGCTTTCGGCACGAGCGCTTCGAACGGCTCTGGAATTATTACCTTAGTTACTGCCAGGCTGGTTTTGAGGAAGGAAGCATCGACGTCGGCCTTTACACGATCGAACATGCTTGAATCGCACCTTGAGGAGAAACGGAATGAACCCGATGATGCCGATGGTCGCAGTTTTAGCTATTGGGGCTGCAAGCATGGCGGGGGCTGCTGACATCAGCGGTCAGTGGGCGCGCGGAGACGGAAACGCAAAGGTGAAGATCGCGCCTTGCGGTTCGGATGTCTGCGCTGTCAACACCTGGATCAAGCCGGGGACGCCGAAGGAGAAGGAAGGCGACAAGCTTGTGATGTCGATAAAACCAGACGCCGAGGGTAGCTATTCGGGCACTGCTTTCGATCCGCAGCGTAACTTGAGCTACAAGCTGACGGTAACCGTCGACGGCAACAGGATGACCACGAAAGGCTGTGTGGTCGCTGGTTTGCTTTGCAAAGCTATGGACTGGACGCGCATTGACTGAGGCGCAGGATTTGCAAGGAGAAAAAATGTGAAAACCTATATTGTCGCTTATCTTGCAACGCTGATTGTTTTCGTAGCGATTGATTTCGTATGGCTTGGCAGCATGGCAGATCGCCTTTATCGCCCGACTTTGGGCGAAATTCTGGCCCCTGAATTCAGGCTGGCTCCAGCCGTCGCCTTTTACCTCACCTACGCGGCCGGACTGACGTTTCTGGCTGTCAGGGCAGGCTTGATGTCTGGCTCCGTGGTCACGGCCGCACTATACGGCGCGGCCGTTGGCTTCACAGCGTACGCAACCTACGACTTGACAAACCAATCGACGCTTAAAAATTGGTCGACGACTTTAACGATGGCCGATTTGCTTTGGGGTAGCGCCTTATCGGCTGTTTCAGCCGGCGCAGCTTTTTGGATTACGCAGCGAGTTGTGGGAACACTGGATAAGATGTGGTGAGGTTCCGTAGGGGATATCTGACTTCGCATCGGCAGATGATCCGTAGCGTGTTTAAATTATTCACGTCGCTTTTTTGATCCGCTCAGGTTCGCACGCGTAATTCAGGTCATGAACATGCAATTACCGCTCCGATCCGGATTACGTCGAGGGAACTGTGCTAAGGCAGTCGCCTGGCGCACGCCGGGTTTGGAACGAAAGGTCGGCGCCTTGGGGGAAGAGAAGCAAAAATTGGATGCCGCGCGGATCAATTCATTGATGTCGGCCGTGGGAAAGTCGCGCGACATCGACTCATTCGAAATTCTGTACAGGCACTTTTGCCCGCGCGTCCGCTCTTACATGGTCCGTCTGACGAGAGGCAATCGCATACTCGCTGAGGAACTGACCCAGGAAACCATGATGCGCGTCTGGAATAAGGCGGCGCTGTTCGATTCATCAAAAGCGCAGGCATCGACCTGGATATTTGCGATTGCGAGAAATCAAATGATCGATGCTGCCCGCAAAGGTGCCCATCCGGAATTCGACATTAACGACCCCGCGTTTGTGCCAGATGAGATGGAAGCAGCTGACGTCAAGATACAGCGGCAACAGAACGCGCAGGAGCTGCATAATGCAATGCTCACATTGAAACAGAAGTACGTGGAAGTCCTTCGGATGTCGTTCTTCGACGGTCTGACCCACACAATGATAGCAGAAAAACTAAACCTCCCACTTGGAACGGTAAAATCGAGGATACGGCTTGCATGCGAGAAATTGCGGATGGCGATTCAGGACGATGCCAAATGATTGAACACCATCTGGATGACGATATGCTCCTGCACTACTCCGCCGGGACTCTGGCGGAGGGTTGGAGCGTCGCAGTTGCGACCCACCTCGCACTTTGCCCATTATGCCGCGCAAGTCTTGCGATGCTCGAAAACGTTGGGGGCTACTTTCTCGAATCCGAAGACGCAGGCGAAGACGACGTGACAGCAAGCTGGCAAAGCCTCCGAGCGACGATTGAAGCTGGTGAGATCGAGAAAGTGGTGCCAATCAAGAAGCACACGGCCGCCAACAACATTTACCCCGAGCCCCTGAGGTCTTACATAGAGCGAGCTGGCGGGTTGAGGTGGCGCAGACTGGGCCGCGGCGCAGCGCAGATGATTATACCGACCGACGACAATACGACGACCGTTCGATTGCTGAAGATTCCTGCCGGTCAGCCCGTTCCGGAACATTCCCACGACGGCTCCGAACTGACGCTTGTTCTCGATGGCAGCTTCAGCGATGAAGTCTCGACGTTCGCGCGAGGCGACGTCGAAATGGCAGATGGCGATCTCATGCATCAGCCACGTGCCAGCGCCGGAAAAGACTGCATTTGTATTGCCGTCACTGACGCGCCTTTGCGCTTCAAAAGCAGGTTTGTGCGCTGGCTGCAACCTCTGTTGGGCATCTGATGGTCAATAGAAATCACGACGCCGAGAAGCGCACAGTAAGGCGCCTTTGAACTGTAAATATCTGAAATCTCGATCTTGCTTTAAAATACTAGACCAATTTCCGAGAACGCAGCCAACTCCAAGGATCACACGAAACTCGTCGCCGCTGTAAAGGCTGCGGGTTTGGTTTCAGCGTTTAAAGGCAAAGGACCTTTCACAGTCTTCGCGTGCACCAAGGAAGCGTTCGAAGCGCTCCGAGGGCACGGTGGAAACGCTTCCAAAGCCGGAGAATGAGGCTCGACTTGTAAAGCTGCTGACCTGCCACGTGATTGGTACCGATGCCATGTCGAGCACGGTCGGCGGCTATGTGTTCAGGGCCAAGGAAGCATGGGCAAGATCACCCTTACTGACAACCTAGGGGTAGTGCTACTGTGACGGTCGCTGATGTCAAGCAGTCGAATGGCGTCAACCATGTCATCGATAAGGTGCGTCTGCCGAAAATGTAGATAGGGGACGCTGTGGCGTCCCGGCTTTCTATTGCAAGATCAGTCGATTGACGTGTCTGGCGTTTCTTCAATATCTGATTGCCATCCGAGTTCCATGCATAACTTTTCTCCAGCAGTCACCCCTGTCCGGAGGTCTTGAAAGGGGCCTTCAAGAATTGTGGTTTTGCCACGAAAGATCACAATGACATTTTTAATCACCGGATCGTAGAAAACCGTCATTCCATACTCATAATTCACGATCTGCTCCTTCCCTGACTTAACAGGGGCCGGCGGATGCCGCGCCGACCCCCTGCAGGCCTCACTCTGGTCCGCATCAGCTCCTGGGGTGCGGAGCCGGTCCGATCGCGGGTAGGACTTCCGCTCGGAACAGATGTTTTACGTCAAACAACTCCGGCAGATCAGAACCGTTTCAACTCTGTTGACGATACCAGCAATTTCATTTCTGTGGCGCTCAACGCCGGATTATCTCATTGCTTCACTGGCGGATAAAAAGTGTGGAAGCCTGAACAGGTCTTGTCCCACAGACGCTAGCACCAAAAGAACAAAAGAGGAGGAACCCGAGGGCAGTGGCCGGCACAGGATCGTGGGCTTGGCGCAACAGAGCGTCTTGTCGCCAACATAGCCTAGACCATAGTTCCCTCGTCCTGGCTGGCCATCTACGGTTCAGCGAAGCTGGTGACCGGGGCGAGTCCGGCGCTTGATGCCAAACCACCGCGTCTAACGCGGAAGCGTTCGCTTGCACACGTTGGTCGTACGGCGAACGGCCGTCCATGCGGACAGCGTGTAAGTAGTCACCGAGTTTCCAAAGCGCCTTCTTGCCCCGCCACCAAGCTCACAGGCGTAAAACAAACGTGGTGTGGCATGGTGAAGAATTGTGTCGCTGTCCAAACCAAGCGCTTTGAGACCTTCCCTCATCTTTGGGAGCCTCGGACTGGTGCCCTCGCCGAAGCGATTGTTGATACGACGCGAAAAATGCATTGCCTGCGTTCGCTGGACCGCCCGGCCAAGTTGTCGTCGAAAATCTGACGGACGAAGTGCCCCGAGTCGCAATGGTTAGCAAGGAAATAAGGGTTAATGAATCCTTAAACCCTAGTGGGCTGGAGATGAGCGCCTTCTGTGCGGCAGCAAGGGCTCTAGGAGCTTCTAAAAAGTTGCGACCTCGCAACTTTTTCAACGGAAGAAAGAGAGCACCAATCCGCAACGATGATACACCGACAGAAAGTTGCGGTGTAAGCGAAATTCCGCCGGCTTTGACGGACGACATCAAGAGAGAGCATGTTGCCCTTTGCAAAGTTGCGACCTCGCAACCTTAGTCCTGAAGGAGCCGGGCGACACTGCAAATCCCGTTTTCGGTTTTTTCCAATTTACACAGTTTCCGGCTCCTAATTCAATGTCGTCCGGGGATGAGAGGCTAGGGAGTTGCAATGGATGCATCGCCTAAATGCGCGTTGTCTAGCAGCATCTGCGTGCGCTGATCCTCGAACTCGGCAAGGGTTTTTCGTTCGTCGGAAGAAGAGCGGCATAGGACGGTATTTCCAAAGGTGAAATCGGGGTCATGGCGCCCCAACATCGTCAATCATCAAGCGTTCCATGGTCGGGCGCCGAGATAAAGCACGCCGCCATGAACACCTCTGGCGCCTTGCAGCGGTTCAGGGCATCCTATGATGGCTGAAAATTGTGTTTATGGCAGTTGGAGGATTGCCGATGCGCTGCTTCACCGTGCTTGGACCCTCGCAGACCGGAAAATCAACAGTCGTGGAAAAGCTCGGCTCCCTGGAGGGGGCGCCGAGAAAATCCAGCTCCCCTTATGGATTGAACCTCACAGAATTCACCTTTGGAAACGAGGCGTGGTGTGCGCTGGATGCGCCAGGACCCAACGAAGCGTTGGCGCATGCACAGCACGCGCTTCTTGCCAGCGACGCCTGCATCCTGTGCGTTTCATCGGCACCCGAGGAGGCTGTGCTCGCTGCGCCCTATCTGCGCGTAATCGAGAACTCGGAGACGCCGTGCATCCTCTTCGTCAACCGGATGGACGAACCGAGAGGGCGGCTGAGGGACGTGATCGCCGCGCTTCAAGACTACGCCAACCACACGCTTTTGCTTCGCCAGATCCCGATCCGCGACGGGGATAGGATCATAGGCAGTTGCGATCTGATTTCGGAACGGGCGTGGCGCTACCGGGAAGGCCAGACTTCGGCGCTGATCGCAATCCCCGAAAGCGCCGCCGAGCGCGAGCACGAAGCGCGCAGCGAGCTCCTGGAACACCTGTCCGAATTCGATGACTGGCTTCTCGAGGAACTGATCGAAGATCGCGAGCCGCCCAGCGACGCGCTCTATGCCATTTCATCGCGGGTTCTCAGGGAAAACAGGATTATTCCGGTCCTGATCGGTGCCGCAAGTCACGGCAACGGCATGATGAGGCTGATGAAGGCGCTGCGCCACGAGGCGCCGCCGGTGGGGGTTCTTCGACAGCGCCTGGCTCGCGGGGGCAATGTCGATGAAAACAAGCTGACCGCCGTGAGCTTCCATGCCTATCATCGCCAGAATGTCGGTAAGACAGTGCTCGTGCGCGCGCTTGGCGAGGGACTGCGGCAGGGCGCATCACTGGGCGGCTCCAACCTCGGCGCCGTACAGCATCTCGCAAACGGGAAGTCCAATTCGGCGGTTGTGCCTGCGCTGGGGGATGTCTTCGCGACGGTCAAGTCCGACCACTTGCCCGTCCCTTCGCTGTTGACATCAAGCGCGGTGGTCGCCCCGCCTGAGTGGACGGAGCCGCCCACCCCGATGCTTGAAAGGATCCTAGTCCCGGGCAGCGAGCGCGATGAAAACAAGCTCTCCGAAACGCTGGCAAAACTTTCCGAGACGGATCGCGGCCTAACGGTCTTGCAGGAAGAGAGCACCGGCGCCCATCTCGTCTGCGTCCAGGGGCCGGTGCATCTGCGCGATCTCTGCCGAACCCTGTCCGACGTGTTTCATATCGACGTAACCGATCGAACGCCCAGCCCGATCTACCGCGAGACAATTGCGAAACCATCTGAGGTTCATTACCGTCACCGCAAACAGACAGGCGGTGCCGGACAGTTCGCGGATGTGAAGCTGAACATTCGCCCCAATGAGCGCGGCCGGGGATTCACCTTTAGCGAAACCGTCAAGGGTGGCGTCGTTCCGCGCAACTACATCCCTGCTGTCGAAGCAGGCGCGCGCGAAGCGATGGAGAAAGGGCCGCTAGGCTTCAAGGTCATCGATGTCGGCGTAACGCTGTACGATGGTCAGCACCATGCCGTCGACAGTTCGGAACACGCTTTCCGAACTGCGTCGAAAATGGGAGTGCGACAGGCGCTTTCCGAAGGGGCGGCCGTTTTAATGCAACCGGTCTTCCGCAGCGACATTCACATTCCGTCGATCTATTCCGGCAGCCTTGTCCAGATCGTCTCCGCTCTCAAGGGTCAGGTTCTGGGCTTCGACCGGGATGAAACCGCCAAGGGATGGGACATCTTCCGGGCACTCATTCCGGGCGGCGCACTTGACGATCTGGCCCGGGCGTTGCGCTCGGCGACGCAAGGCATTGGTTATTTTTCCAAGACCTTCGATCACTTCGAGGAGCTATACGGCAAGGAAGCGAACGCCATCGTGAGGGCACACGAGGAACCAGGCGTCGCACACTGAAACGTTCGCGCCACTTCGAAGCCCTGCCAATAGGCTCTTGGGCTGCCGCCCTCCAAAATTTCGGCGGGATCGTCCGCTTGGAACAGATCTTCCTAATATACGTTTCTGGGAAGCCTGCCCCACGGAGGACGCCATGATCAGCATCTGGGACGCGAACGTCGAATTGAAGATAGATGATCGTGTTCACGTCATCAGGAACGCTAGAGAGGCGGTCGCATTCTTGAAGAAATACTGGCCCGACAACAGAAGCGCGAGCTATGCGACAGCGTGGAAGGTATGCCTGGACGCGGCGAGTGGCGTTGTTCCCGATGCGGAAGCGCGATCTGCGTTTGCGGCTGCGGCGAAGGAGGCCGGCATCCTTCGACAAACTTAAGGTCGCTTCGTTTGAAGTGAGCCATGGATCATGCCCGCCACCCTACCCGGAACGGTTCTTGCACGGTTACTAATATATTTACCGTGGGGAGGCGTAACGTTATGAAGTGGCACACAATCGGAGAGTTTACCCCTCTGATGCTCGCTGTGAATGGGCCGGAAAAATACAAGCTTGTCGCGAGCCTTTGGGAGGCGGCAAATATGTTGACGGCTTGCTGGCCCATCGACGACGGGGAGGAATATCTTATCGCGATCAGGGCGTGCCAGGACGCCATCCATGGCGACATTTCGGCTGAGGACGCGCGAGAAGCGCTGATCCGTGCCGCCGATGAAGCTGGCATTCCGGTGATCACCGTCGTCCACTGAGTTGCTCCGGTCCTTGATGCCGCAGCCCTCTCCGCTTTGCATCGAAAGCGGCTGTCCTGAGTTCAACGAACGCCTGCATCCATTTGATCTCGGGGATGGCGCACTGGTGACGGAAGACCTGGTGAAGAGGTAATCGGCGTCATACTTCCCAACTGTCGTGTTGATCTCACCGGCTCAGTGATCTCACTGCAGGGAGTGCAACATCTCAGTCCTCGCACCTTGGACAGCCCCTGAATTTTCAAGAACGGCCGAAGCGAAGGTGTTGTCCGGCCTGAAGCCATATACGGTTGATCAGCGGCGCAGGCGCTCTCGAACGAGTGGGTGTTCATTTCTGTTCAGGAGCACTAGCTAAGCGGGCGGGGCCCGGCTCCGTCGTACCGATTGACAATGATTGCTCCGAGTCTTTCTCGCAACACCTAAGCGGCAACTGCAATCTTGGATGGATTTGGCTGGTCTAGAGCATTTCAGTTACGGTATCCGTAGGACTGCAAACCGATTTGCACGAGCGGACTGCTAGGGAAAGCAAGTCCGCATCTTCTAAAGCAGGACCTTAATGAACGCGGACATGATAGCCGCCTGGGCGGTGGAAAATGGATTCCATGCAATCGATTCGGGGAATTATCGTCGCCACGACACCGCAGGTGTGATCACGATCGAGATTAAGAGGATCTCATTCCTCCTCATCGATGAGAGGCAAGGATTGCGACCGCGCCTTATATCTTGGTTGTTCAAAGACTTATCCCTCACGAGCGGGAGCGGCCGCTTGCAGGGTCTTCTTCTTGACCGCAATCCCATTCATTGAGCGCTGACGCTATCACCAAAGCCCAGCCAATTCTGGTGGCGGATCGTGGTTGACGACGATGAGCACCGTCGCAAACGTCAACACTTTCAATATTTCTTCTTGCGAACGATCTTGTTGCCGCGGGGTCCACTCACGACCGGGGTCCGGTCGCGGTTTTCTGCAAGCAGGTTCCGCCAGCGTTCCAGGCGATCGGCGAGCAGGGCACCGCTTGCGACAGCTGCCTGCACCGCGCACCCCGGTTCATGGGCATGGGTGCAATCGCGAAAGCGGCAAAGCGGTGCCAGTTCGGTTATCTCAGCAAAGAGGGTGTCTATACCGTCGGCAACATCGCTCACGTAAGCGTTCTTATTCCCGGCGTATCGACAACCCACCCGCCCCCTGAAACTGCATGTAGGGATCGCGCTGTGGTCGTGTGTCGGCCCTGCGCGTCGTATTCCCGGATGGTGCCTGTCTTTTGCTTTGTGTCAGATTCAGGCCCAGTCATGGTGTTCACCAGCTTTGATTTTCCAACACCAGAGGATCCCACCAGCGCGACCGTCTGGCCAATGCCGCACCAAGGCCTCAACAGGGAAACGGCATCCGCGGAGCGCCCATTCAAGGCAATGACAGGCAGGTCGCGCTGCAAAGCCTCGGCTTGCGCCTGGAACATGTCGGCATCGTCCGCGGTGTCAGCCTTCGTCAGGACAATCACCGGATTGATCCCGGCCTGCGTGGCCATGATCAGGTAACGTTCCAGCCGAGCAAGATTGAAATCGGCGTTGCACGAGGTCACGATCAACAGGGTGTCGACGTTGGCGGCAACAAGTTGCTGGCCACGTCCGCCTTCCGGGCGTCTTTGAAGGACGCTTTTTCGGTCGAGACGTCTGACAAGCATGTCAGTGAGTGAATCGGCAAGAACCCAGTCGCCCACCGCGTAGTCACCAGTATTGGTATTGGATGGAAACGCCAGTCCGACCGGCCCGGTGACATCGATCGCCTCGATGCGGGCCCGGTGAACTGAAGCGATGCGTCTGGGGATCAAGTCCGCTTCGCTGGGCTGGACCTGGTCTGCGAAGAATTCAGACCACCCAAGCCGTTCCAGCGGTGAAGAAAGTTGGGAGCTGGTCAAATCTTGTTCCGTGGATGATCCCGTTTTGGCAAAGAGGTTGCGTAGGCAGCCGCTTCGCCGGGATAGGGGAAATCGTCCCCGAGCTGACGGTCGTTATCGTAGACTTTGAACGAAGGCCCTTCAACTTCAACGATCCTGTAGCCATTCACGTATTCGATCTTCGGTGTTTTCCAGCCCATTAAAGCTCTCCGGTCGGTCCGCGGTTCTCTCTGAAGATGGTGCCACCTCATACTCGGCGGTCTATGATCTATCAGGTGCTTCACGATTAGCCAACGCCGGTTCGATCCCATTCGGCGGGCAAGACGAAGGCCAGGCGACCGCCTTACTTCAGGAACAATGCAGAGTGCACCGTAAATGTTGCCCAACTCGAGGCGAGGCCCGTCGGAGAAATGCCGCCCCTGATGGCCGCCTCCCGGGCACGGGCGCGGGCTTCCCCGGTAAAGTCCTGGTATCGGATATAGGGAGGATTTCCGATGACGACGTCGAACGCGGGATCAGCCCCGACGGCAAAGAAGTCGGACACTGGGTAGTCGCCGGCGCCCGCGGATGGCCGCCTACTTCCATCCAGAACTACAGCGCGCTATGGGTTGGGGCAGCCTATCACATTGAAATCAGGCGCTTTACGATCTGCTGGTCGATGTTCGGATGCTTTCAACAGCGGACAATTGCCGCTTCTCTGGATCTCACCCAGAGACGCTTTCACCGAAACGAATTTGAGATTTCAACGTCCATCACGATAAGCGGGCGTCGACTAAAATCATTTCACAATCCACTCACAAGATTTTTATAGATTACATTACAATCATTCCGTGTCGGCTATTTTCTTGCCGGCAACTTTACCTATCTCGCAAGTGCGAAATGATCGCGCATGCCAACCCGCCGGGCATGGGTACGCCCCCTGCCTGCCGTCCGGCCCAACACAAGGACTCGACAATGGGTGATTTGCTTAAAGGGATCTCCAGCTTTCGCGGTGCCGTCTTTCCCGACCATCAGGCACTTTATCGCAAGCTGGCAGAGGAGGGACAGCAGCCGCAAGCGCTGATGATTTCCTGCGCCGACAGCAGGGTGATGCCCGAAACAATCACGCAGTCCGGCCCAGGCGAACTCTTCGTCTGCCGCAATGCCGGAAATATCGTTCCTCCCTTTTCCACGGCAAATGGCGGTGTATCATCGGCGATAGAATATGCGGTCGTAGCACTCGGCGTGCGTGATATCATCGTGTGCGGGCATTCCGATTGCGGTGCGATGAAAGGGCTTTGCCATCCCGATCTTCTGAAGCCGATGCCGAACGTCGCTGCCTGGCTGAAGCATAGTCATGCTGCCCATTCGATTGTTTGCGAAGCCTACCCCGTCGACCTGTCCGAGCGTCAAAGGGTTCGCGCCATCGCGATGGAAAACGTCGTCGTCCAGCTCGATCACTTGCGCACGCATCCTTCCGTCGCCGCCAAGCTGGCGACCAACGACATTACCCTGCACGGGTGGTTCTTCGATATCGAGACGGGGGAGGTACTCGTCTATGACGGTGCGGCCGCTCGCTTCACCGAGATCCTTGAGGACAGGCCCTTGCCTGTCGCGGTTAAGGGTCGTGGTCGTCCGCATGTGATTCCGCAAGCCGCGGAGTAGCCCGATGATTTCCAGCTCTGTTCTTTCGCGCGATCTCGCGTCGTCGCTCGTCGTGTTCCTGGTCGCCATACCGCTTTGCCTCGGGATTGCGGTGGCGTCAGGAGTTCCTGTGGCCATGGGCCTCATATCCGGCATAGTCGGCGGCCTCGTTGTCGGCCTTTTGGCCGGATCCCCACTTCAGGTGTCGGGGCCGGCGGCGGGCTTAGCCGTGATCGTCTTCGGCTTCGTCGAGCAATATGGCGCTGCCATGCTCGGGCCGGTTCTCATCGTGGCGGGATTGCTGCAGGTCCTCGCGGGTTTCCTGCGGATCGGCTCGTGGTTTCGGGCGATTTCGCCTGCGGTCGTCCACGGCATGCTCGCCGGGATCGGCATCCTCATCATTCTTGGCCAGATCCATGTGCTTATGGGGGCAAGACCCGCTGCCGGAGGCATTGAGAACGTCACTGCCATGGAGCAGACTTTCGCTCGCGTATGGGGCGCGGGGCTGACGCGTGAAGCGGTCGCCCTCCTCGTGGGGTTGATTTCCTTGCTTGCCATGATCGCCTGGGAGAAGTTCAGGCCGAAGTCCCTGATGCTGGTACCCGGTGCCCTGGTGGGGGTCGCGGCCGGTACGATATTGACGGTCGGGATGCAGCTGCCGATCGCAAGAGTGGAGGTGCCGTCCTCTCTCGTCGAAAGCATTACACTGCCGACGCTCGATGGCTTCGCCAGGATGGTCGAGCCCGGTATCATCGTGGCGACGCTGGTCATCGCGGTGATCGCCAGCGCAGAAACGCTGTTGTCATCCGCCGCCGTTGATCGAATGCATGATGGCGTGCGGACCCGCTTCAACAAGGAGTTGTTTGCCCAGGGCATCGGCAACGGACTTTGCGGTCTGCTTGGCGCCTTGCCGATTACCGGTGTCATCGTCAGATCGTCCGCCAACATTCAGGCTGGCGCACGGACGCGGGCGTCGGCCGTTCTGCACGGCGTTTGGATCCTTGGGCTGGTGGCATTTCTGCCGCAGCTGCTCGCGATGGTGCCGCTGACCGCACTTGCCGCGGTGCTGCTTGTGACAGGATGGCGGCTGATCAGTCTCCATCACGTCCGGCACCTCTTCGATCATCACGGCTGGGTTCCCGTGGGAATCTGGACCGCGACGGTGGCGATGGTGGTGCTTCAGGACCTGCTCGTCGGCGTGGCGCTCGGCCTTGCGCTGTCCATACTGGAAATCCTTCCGCACCTCCGTCGCAAACTTGCCATCGACAGGTCGGAGGATGAGGAAACCATCCACCTCGACCTCGTCGGCGCGGCGACTTGCAAGGACGTTCCTGTCCTGCTCGACACGCTGGAAACGCTTCCCGAGGGTCGTAAGATCAGGATCGCGGGTGCCCGCCTGCACTATCTTGATCATACCAGCGCCGAGACCCTGCGCGACTGGTTGAAGCGCCAGAAGAAATCAGGGCGCCTCGTCGAAATAGAGCATCCGCCGGTCGGACGCCATCGGCGGCTGAAACCGATCTTTGAACGGCTATCAGAGGAAGTTGCCTGATCGGCGGAGAAAAACCAGCTATCTAGCGACAATGTTCTTGCCCCGCTTGCGGGGCAAGAACAGCAAGAAGCGAAGCGCGAAACGCGAAACAATCCGTCACTTCCATTGCTGCGGCCATACGAGACGCCATGTCACAGTCACGCCTTGTTGGCACTCGGTCTCTGCACCTCTGGAGGAGCGCGTTTCAACGAACCGATACCTGGCACGCAAGGTAAGCCAATCTCGGAAACGGAAGTATCGGGTGATCTCGACCAGCTTGGAAAGAACATGCAAATCGGTTCGGTACAGTCCTACGCATGCTATTACCGCCATCGATCATGGTCAGAAGTGCGAGGCGATACTTGGACGGTCCCAGATATTTCATGCGGATGACCTCGGCACAAACCGCTCCTGGATGACAACCATTTCGGCGTCGCGCTTTCCGGTGATCATTTCGACAATGGCGTCGACCATCTCGCTGGCGGGCTGTTGGCAGCTTGTCAGTCCATAGGCGGGGGCGCCGCCGAGCCCGATATTGTCGAAGCCGACGATCGCCAGCTCTTGCGGAATTCCTAGGCCGAACTCGCTACGGATGACATCCATCGCTCCCAGCGCCAAAATGTCGTTTTCACGCATCAATACGTCGACGCTGGACTCCAGATTAGTTGAAGCGGCGCGACTTCAGTCACGTGAACCGCACCGGGTTTGCCGGAGGCTCCAACTTCTGAGAAAGTGGAGCCGATATGAGCAAGACAACAAACAAATTTTCACCTGAAGTCCGCGCC
>NZ_JACIAZ010000014.1:0-42733 GCF_014195045.1 Rhizobium sp. BK591 | reverse complement strand
ATCGACATCTTCACATTGGCAAGCTCGACACCCGTGCCATCCGGACGAACCCGGATCTTCACGTTGTAGTCGACAACCCGTTTGACTGGCACGAGTATCTTCATGGGGTCCTTCCTTCAGGAGAAACTGGCTTCAGAGGCTTTTTTAGAAAATGCGCGCTTGGGCGCCGCTCCGATTGTCGAATGGCGACATGGATACGCGTTTTTCCTCCAAATTCAACGCTTCCATGACGCCGGCAGGCAATTTGCCTCGGCAATATATGGACGTTTACGTTCACGTCAATATAGCTATCAGCGTCGGCCCCAGGGAAAGCGCTGCGCCGTTTGCCCGTCCGTACCGGCCGCGATGGCCGGACCGGCACTGCGGTCGTTTCTCACGGCGCGGGGCGTGACGATCTGCCGGTCGAAGAGCGGTACACCCGGCCGGCGCAACACCAGGATCAGAAGAGCGCCGGCAAGAATGCCGCCGACATGCGCGCCCCAGGAAACGTCGCTATCAGGGGTGATCGCCAGCATGAAGAACTGCTGCCCGATCCACAAAAGCAGCGGAATGAAGGCCGGCAGGGGCAGTGGCACACGGAAGAACACCAGCACCCAGACCCTGACGCGCGGATGCAGCATGACATAGGCGGCAACGACGCCGGAGATCGCCCCCGAGGCGCCGACCAGCGGCGCTTGCGAGGTCATGGTCAGCAGGCCGTGGCAGAGCGCGCCGGCGGCCGCGCAGAGGAGGTAGAAAATCAGGAAACGCAGATGCCCCATGGCATCCTCGACATTGTCGCCGAAGACCCAGAGGAAGATCATGTTGGAGGCCAGATGCCAGAAGCCGGCATGGACGAAGGCATAGGTGAGATAGGTCAGCGGTTCCGGCACGATTTCCAAGCCCGGCGCCAGCACAGCGTCGCCGAAGGCGATCGCCGGGATATAGCCGAGCCCGACAGTTGTCGCCTGGGCTGCCTGTTCGCTCTCCAGGCTGGTCAAAAGCCAGACCGCGATATTCAGTGCGATCAGTGAGAGTGTCACCCACTGGACCTTGATATGTTTCAGCGTATTGGCGTCGTGAAGTGGTATGAACATAAGGCCCCCCGGCGATCGTGCGGCAAGCCTATCTGTTTTTTCCCGGAACCCAAAGCACATCCGCATGGCCGCGGGCATTGGCATGGCGTGCGGCGACGAAGAGAAAATCGGAGAGCCGGTTGACATATTTCATCGCCGCCTCGCTGACGATTTCGCCATCGGTGCGGGCAAGCGCCACCATCAGACGTTCCGCGCGCCGTGCAATCGTCCGGGCAAGATGCAGATGTGCGGCGGCCGGGCTGCCGCCCGGCAGGATGAAGGATTTCAGCGGCTCGAGAGCGGCATTCAGCTGGTCGATATCGCGCTCGACGCGGTCGACCTGCGTCTCGACGATCCGCAGCGGCTCATAGGCCGGCGGCTCACCGGTGTCAGGGGTGGCGAGATCGGCGCCGAGATCGAAGAGATCATTCTGGATCGACATCAGCATGGCGTCGAGTTCGGGCAGGCCTGAAGTGTGCAGCCGCGCCAGGCCGATCGCGGAATTGGCCTCGTCGATCGTGCCATAGGCCTCGACGCGCAGATCGTCCTTTGTCCGGCGCGGGCCGGAAACCAGCCCGGTCGTGCCGTCGTCACCTGTCTTGGTGTAGATCTTGTTGAGTTTGACCACGGTTCCCCCTCAAAGCGCCGTCAGGTCGGGCGGCCGCCGCCGGTCAGCCAGAGCGTTATCATGATCAGGACGACGGCGATCGCCTGCAACAGGACGCGAAGCTGCATCAGCTTGTTGGAGCGGTTGGCATCGCCGCCCTTCATCATGTTGAAGAGACCGCGAATCAGCACCAGGGCGACGGCGCCCATAACGATGATCGCGAGGACATAGGTGAACGTGGACATGGCACTCAGCTTTCTCAGTCAGTCCGTCCAGCGCATCAGGCGGTAGAAGAGGTCTGCCGGAAGCAGCCGCTTCAGGAACATGCCCTGCTTAGCCGGAGTCGTTACGGGATAATGTGGTCTTGGATTTTTCGAGTTCAATGCGTGTTTCAATACGGAATAGACCGCCTCCGGGCCGAGTTTATGGCGGTTGACCGGCCCCGATCCGTCGAGCCTTGCCAGTTGTCTGCTGTAATCGACCGCGTGCGGCGAATTGTCGAGGTCGATATTCTCCTTGATCTTTGCAAGCGCGTTGGCGGTGAAACGGGTGGCGATCGGTCCCGGCTCGATCAGGCTCACATGGATTCCGCTGCCCTGCAACTCCATGCGCAGTGTGATGCTGAGGCCTTCGAGCGCGAATTTGGACGCGGTGTAGGCGCCGCGATAGCGATAGGGCACGACGCCGAGGATCGACGAGCATTGGACGATCCGCCCCTCTCCGCGTTTGCGCATCGGCGGAATGACCTGCCGCGTCAGTTCGTGCCAGCCGAAGAAGTTCGCCTCGAACTGGGCGCGCAGCACTGCCGTCGAAAGATCCTCGACGGCGCCCGGCTGGCCGTAGGCGCCGTTGTTGAAGAGCGCGTCGATGCGGCCGCCGCTGCGTTCGAGAACCGCGCCGACCAGGTCGGAAATCGTCTCGGGCCTGGTATAGTCCATCAGGAAGGTCTCTATGCCGTCTGCTTCCAACCCCTTGAGGTCGTCCGGCTTGCGCACCGTCGCGAAGACACGCCAGCCATCGGCTTTCAGCGCCCGCGCGCAATGAGCGCCGATCCCGGACGAACATCCGGTGACGACGATGATGCGCTCTCCCGCCATGGAATGATTCCTGTACAAAATGGGACTCGTTTCCCATATTCGGCCAGAGGATACAATCTGGAAAGCCGGAGACGGAATGCCGAAGGTGCTGCGCACGATCTACGACGTGGTCTATGACGCGATCTGTCACATGATCGAGGATGACGGCTTCGCCATGGCAAGTCACGTGGCACTGTCGAGCCTGCTTGCGGTTTTCCCGTTCCTGATCTTCGGCACCGCGCTTGCAAGCTTCCTCGGCGCCGATCAGTTCTCCTCGACCGCCATCCACCTGATCTTCGACACCTGGCCCGAGGCGATCGCCAAGCCGCTGGCCGACCAGGTGCTGCAGGTGCTGACCATTCCGCGCGGCGGGCTGCTGACGATCTCCGTGCTGGCGGCCGCCTATTTCGCTTCGAACGGCGTCGAGGCGCTGCGCATCTCGCTCAACCGCGCCTACCGGGTGCAGGAGACGCGGCCCTGGTATTTCACCCGTCTCTTCAGCCTCGGCTACGTGTTGATCGCGGTCATCATCTTTGCGGCGATCAGCATTCTGCTCGTCGCCCTGCCGCTGGCGCTCGACTATTCCAGGAAATGGTTCCCTCTGTTTGCCGATACGCTCGACATCGTCTTCAGCTGGCGCATCTACGGCACGCTGGTGGTTCTGACGGTTGGACTGCTGGTCATGCATCTCTGGCTGCCGGCCGGCAAACGACGGGTCTTCGACGTTATTCCGGGCGTTTTGCTGACACTGCTTCTGTGGCTCGCCGGCGCACTGATCTTTGCCTACTACCTGGCGACCTTCGCCAATTATACGGCAACTTATGCCGGTCTGGCCTCCGTCATGATCGTGTTGATCTTCCTCTACATGGTCGGCGTCATCTTCATCATCGGGGCGGAGATCAATGCGGCGCTGATCAAGTTCCGCGTCTTCCGAATGTTTTCCCATACGCTTTCGATCGTCGGCAGAGAGCGTGTCGAAAGGCCATCAGAGCCCGACAAGACGGCGAATATCCGCTCCTGACATGCCTTGGGCGCGCAATTCGCCAAGCCCGGTGTCGCCTTCGCTTTTCGAAAGTTTGCGGCCGTCGGCGCCGAGAATGAGGCGATGATGGTGATAGACCGGCTGCGGTAGCCCGAGCAGCACCTGCAGCAGCCTGTGCACCGATGTCGCATGGAAGAGGTCGAGCCCCCGCACGACATGGGTGACGCCCTGCAGCGCATCGTCAACGACCACGGAAAGATGATAGCTCGATGGCGCATCCGAGCGCGACAGGATGACGTCGCCCCAGACGCCGGGCTCGGCGGCGATTTCGCCAGTCCTACCGTCGCCGGTTTCAGTCCAGAACAGCAGCTGACCGATCAGGTCGAGCGCCGTGCGCATATCGAGCCGCCAGGCATGTTTCCTCCCCGCGGTCAGCATCTCCTGCCATTCGTCTTTCGGCCGGTCGCGATCACCTGCCGGATAATGCGGAGTACCGTCTGGATCGCGTGGCCAGGATTCTCCCGCCGCCTCGTAGGCCGCGACGCGCGCCTTCACCTCGCTGCGCGTCAGGAAGGCCGGGTAGACCAGACCGCGCTCGATCAGCGCATGCAATGCTGCCTGATATTCGGGCAAATGTTCCGACTGGCGCCGCACCGGGCTTTCCCAGCGGATATCAAGCCAGTCGAGATCTCTGTGGATGCCGGCCTCGAACTCGGGCGTACAGCGTGTCTGGTCGATATCCTCGATGCGGAGCAGCAGGCGGCCTTGTTCAGCCCGCGCCATGTCGTGGTTCAGAAGCGCCGAGAGGGCATGGCCGAGATGCAACGCCCCGTTGGGACTCGGCGCAAAGCGAAAGACGGGTTTTTGACGCTCACTCGTGGTCATGCTTTCTTCTGCCATGGATTCGGCTTTTGAACCACTGCGAGGCAATGTGCAGATCATCCGCAACGAAGACGACGTCAGGCAGGGGCTCGAAGCATTGCTTCGCCTCGATCCGCGCCTTGCGCCGATCGCAGCGGACGCCGGACCCGTTCCGCTGCGATTGCGCGAACCCGGCTTTGCCGGGCTTGCCCATATCATCGTCTCGCAGATGGTGTCGCGCGCCAGCGCCGACGCGATCTGGCGGCGCATGCTGCCAGCGGATGGTCTTTTGACTGCCGAAGGCTACATGCTTCTTCACGCAGAGGCATGGCGCGAATTCGGCCTGTCGCGCGCCAAGGCCGAGACTCTGTCGCGGATCGCCGAAGCGGTTGCCTCCGGCCGCCTCGATCTCTCCGGCCTCTGCCTGAAGCCGCCGGGCGAGGCGCTTGGCGAACTCACCGCGCTGAAGGGTATCGGCCCGTGGACGGCGGAGGTCTATCTGATGTTTTGCGGCGGCCATGCCGATGTTTTCCCGGCCGGCGATGTCGCACTGCAGAATGCGGTCGGGACGGCATTCGGCCTTGCGGCACGGCCGCAGGCGAAGGCGCTTGCCGAGCTTTCGGAAGTCTGGTCGCCGTGGCGCTCGGTGGCGGCACGGCTTTTCTGGGCCTATTACGCCACGAAAATGCGCCGCGACATGGTGCCGATCGGCTGATCGGCAACACTCTTCATTTTGCCTTTATCCTCTGAATTTATTGGACTTCACAATCCTGTAACAACCGGCCTAATATACAGGTGCAGATGCCGAATCGATCAGGAGAGTCCCTTGACGATTGCAGTCTCCCCGCAGGCCCTGCCGGCGCTCGTCCTGAACGCTGACTACCGGCCGCTGAGTTATTATCCCTTGTCGCTATGGTCCTGGCAGGACGCGATCAAGGCGGTATTTCTCGACCGTGTGAATATCATCGCGGAGTATGAACATTCGGTTTCCTCACCGAGCTTCTCGATGCGGCTTCCGAGTGTCGTGTGCCTCAAGACTTACGTTCAGCCGTCCCGCAATCCCGCTTTCACCCGGTTCAACGTCTTCCTGCGCGACCGGTTCGAATGCCAGTATTGCGGCGCCCATGACGACCTGACCTTCGATCACGTCATCCCGCGCGCCCATGGCGGCGAGACGACCTGGGAGAATGTCGTGGCTGCCTGTTCGCCGTGCAATCTGCGCAAGGGCAGCAAGCTTCCCAAGCAGGCAGGCATGTTCCCGGCGCAGAAGCCCTACCAGCCGACGGTGCAGGATCTGCACAATAACGGCCGGCTGTTCCCGCCGAACTATCTGCATGACAGCTGGCTCGATTATCTCTACTGGGATACCGAACTGCAGCCGTGATCGAGTTGCTTACAGCACGGCGTCCTTCGGAGGCACAGAGAACGGCCGACTTAAGGGATTATGCAGAGGCAGCCCTGCGAACGCCTGCAAAGGCGAAGGCTGCGAGCAGAATTCCGGCAATCACGTTCCAGCCTGCAAAAGACAGGCCGAGCACCCGCAGCGCCGCATCGGTGCAGGACGGGCCTTTGATGGTGTTGAGTTCGCCGAGCAGATCGCCGGCATTGGTCGTCATGCTGCTTGCCGTGGTCGAGCAGGTGGCCGGCCCCGGCCAGAAATGCCATTCGACGCCAGCGTGATAGACACCCATGCCTGCCGTGACCAGCATCAGGATGCCGGCCGCCAGGATGAGCGCGCGGGTGATCCAGTTCGGCAGGCCGACGAGCTCGGAGATTGCGGCGAGAATCGCGATCGGGACGGCGTAATAATAAGGCTGGCGCTGCAGCAGGCAGAGCGCGCAGGGAATATAGCCGCCGATATATTGGAAGCCCAGCGCCGTGCCGACGACGGCCGCCATGCCGATCGCGAGCAGCAGGGAATAGGTAAAGCCGGGGCGGGTGAGCGGCGAGGAAGTGGCAGTCATGGCGGAACTCCGCAAAGTTGGTAAAGCCTGAGATGCGGATTCAGATTTTAGGCCTGTTCGGCCGAAAATCATCCTGTTCTAGTGAGCGAGATAGCGGTAGGCGGGATATAACACGATCACGGCGGCGGCACCGACGCTGACGATCTGGCCGAGGCGCTTCTCGATGAAATGGCGGATCGGCTCGCCGTAACGGCGCAGCAGCCAGGCGAGGAAGAGGAAACGCGCGCCGCGCGCGACGATCGCCGAGACGACGAAAAGCCCCAGATTGACGTGGATGACGCCGGACAAAATCGTGACGATCTTGATTGGCGGCAGATGCGCGAGACCCGAAGTGACGAGCAGCAGCAGGATCCACTCGTAGGTGACATAGGCCTTCATCTGCTCGAAGGCGTCGAGTTTGCCGTAGAATTCGAGAACCGGCCGCGCAACCGTTTCATAGGCGTAAAAGCCGAGCGCCCAGCCGGCGATGCCGCCGAGCACGGAGGCGACGGTTGCAATCAGCGCATAGCGGTAGGAGCGTTCCGGCCTCGAAAGCGCCATCGGCAGGAAGAGCACATCGGCGGGGACGAGAAAGACGGAGCTTTCGACGAAGGCGATGACGGCGAGCCAGACTTCGGCCGATTTGCGCGAGGCCAAAGACATGGTCCAGTCGTAAAGTCTGCGGAGCATTCCGTTTCCTTCCTGTTGCGGTGCAAAAGCTTTAGGGGCCGTGCGCGGTGCTGTAAATGCTCGCCCGTGTCCTTCCTGCCACCGCCGTCCAAAAATTTTCGTGATGCGGCGCATCCGCGCCTCTCTCGAGATTTCATGGGATTGCGAATCGGCCATTCTGCGGCAAGCTGTATTAGAGCATAGGGTCGACGTGCAGGGTGGCATGAGAATGTTCGAAGTGATCGAAGGCGGCCGTGGGCAGGCCGTGCAAATGGATGACCGGTCCGAAAAGGGGCGCGGACCGAGCAGAGACGATGTACGCCAGGAGGCTGCGCGGCGGCTGAGCGCCAGCGGCTGTCATCTGTCCCGCATCCGGGAGTTTGCGACCGGCGCGCCGATGCTGGCGTCTCTCAAATACTTGTCGCTACAGATCGATTTCGCGGCCGAGACATTGTCGCGCCTCGATCCGATCCCGGAGGATTTCCGTGCCGATGGCTATTGGCCGGCGGTCTAAAGCGCGTCGCAATCCTCAGATTCGCTTGCGATTTAGATGTTTGCTTTTACGCATGTCGGAATCGCAAAACCGCTGCTCAGTTTTGCGCGACCTACTCTAGGCAATCACGCTATCGCGCTCCCGCGAGAAATGCGGCGGTGTTTGCTCAGGACAGGTCCATCGACTTTTCCCATTGCTGGCGCAGGACGTTCATCTCCGTGCGCTTCTGGGCCATTTCGCTGACGGCGGCGCGCAGATTGGGATGGTGTGACATGAACATGTTAAAGTCTCGCCGCTCGAGCACCTCGAACTGGCAGAAATCGACGGCAATGACGTCGGCGGTGCGTCGTCCGCCGGTGAGAAGCGCCATTTCGCCAAAAAAGGCGCCCGGTTCCAGGCGGATCGCACCGCTGGCGAGCCGCACCTCCACCGCTCCCGAAGAGATGAAATACATGCTGTCGCCGCGGTCGCCGCGGCGAATGACGCGTTCGCCGGGAGGGGCGGACTTTGCCTTGAAGAGCAGCAGCAGCTCCTCTTGCGCGTCCTCGCTGACCTCGGAGAACAACGGGAAAGTTTCGATCAACTGCTGCATCTTCAACTGATGCTGACGCTCGCGCTCCTCGCTGAGCGCCCTGATCTTTTCCAGTTCCTTGCCGAGCGCTTTCTGCCTCTTTCTGCCGTAATTTTCCCAAAGGGAGGGCCATGTCGAATGGATATATTTCTTCAGTCCGTCGGTCGCCAGGATCACGATCGGGTTCAGCGTAATCGACAGGATTGCGGCGGCAAGGATCAGATCCTGGCCCTCATGCGGCAGAAGCCCGAGCGACACGCCGAGACCGGCGAGGATGAAGGAGAATTCGCCGATCTGGGCGAGGCCGCCGGCCAATGTCAGCCCCAGGCCGATCGGATATCTGAGCAGGATAACGATGAGGAAGGTGATGATGCCCTTGCCGAGGATGACCAGCGCCAGCGCGCCGATCACGGCCAGCGGCTGGCGCACCAGGATCGAGGGGTCGAAGAGCATGCCGACGGAGACGAAGAACAGCACGGAGAAGGCATTCTGCAGCGGCAGCGAATCGGCGGCCGCCCTGTGGCTGAGCTGGGATTCGCTCATGACGACACCGGCAAAAAATGCGCCGAGTGCAAATGAGACGCCGAAGATCGCCGCCGAGCCGAAGGCGATGCCGAGCGCGATCGCCAGGACTGTCAGCGTGAACAGCTCACGCGAGCCGGTGCGGGCGATCATCGTCAGCAGCCAGGGCACGATGCGAGGGCCGAGGAAGATCGCCATGGCGGCGAAGGCCGCCACCTTCAACAGCGTCAGGCCGATCGTCAGCACCAGCGGCAGGTCGCCGAGGCCGTGGTTGGTCGTATCGGCGGCGTTGCCACCCAGAAGCTCTGCGAGCGCCGGCAGCAGCACCAGCGCCAGCACCATCACCAGATCCTCGACGATCAGCCAGCCGACGGCGACGCGTCCGCTTGGCGCGTTGACGAGATTGCGCTCCTCCAGCGCCTTCAAGAGAACGACGGTGCTCGCCACCGACAGGCTGAGGCCGAGGACGATGCCGGCGCCGAGGCTCCAGCCCCAGAGTTGGCAAAGGCCGACGCCGAGCAGGGTGGCGAGAATGATCCGTCCGATCGCCCCCGGCACGGCGATGCCGCGCACGGCGAGCAAGTCGGAGGCGGAAAAATGCAGGCCGACGCCGAACATCAAAAGGATGACGCCCATTTCGGCGAGCTGACCGGCAAGGGCGGTGTCGGCGACGAAGCCCGGGGTGAACGGCCCCATCAGGATGCCGGCCATCAGGTAGCCGACGAGCGGCGGCAGCCGGAGCCGATCGGCGCCGTAGCCCAGGATCGCGGCGAAAACAAAACTGACGGCAACCGTCGCGATGAGTCCTACTTCCTGATGCACGTCCGCCCTCTCTATTTGTAGCGGCGGCCACTTTGGACGAAGCGCAAGCAAAATTAAACAAGTGATTTGAGCGGTGAGGCCCCCTCACTCATAGTTCTGGCCCGCCAGATGCAGACGTTGTCTGCGGCACGGCCGGGCCGTCACAATGTTGGAACCACTTGCGGCTTGCCTCGTTGCCCTTTCATCAAGAAAGGAGAACGACATGCGGAAGATTATCCTGAACTGTACTGTGGCGGCCCTTGCCGCCTGCTCGTTTGCAGCGCCTGTTCTTGCCGATAACGTCTATGTCAGGGAGCGTTCCTATGATGACGGCTATCGTCACGAGCGGGTACGACCTGGAATTACCATCAGCGAGCGAGGCGTCACTTTTGGTGCCGTGCGCGAACGTGAGCACCGCCGCTACCGCGATAGTGGCTGCGAAACCAGGAGCGTCACGCGCCAGACCGATGAAGGCGAGGTCACCAAGACGGTCCGACGCTGCAATTAACGAGACATACGCTACAAGGGCGAAGCCCGGTTCCCACGAGCCGGGTTTTCGCCTTTTGTGGCGCGACTGTCTGAATGGGTGGTGGAAGTGGTCCGTCGGTGTTATGAGCACGCCTTTGGTAAAAGCGCGTTCCCAGCGCAAATACCTCCCGCACAGGATTTTTACTATGATTGAGCTTACCCCGTCCCAGATCGCCGCACTCAAACTCGCCAGGGATGGAGATCTCTATCCTCAGCCAGCCAACAAATGGACGCACCAGAACGCGCAGGTGACTTACGCAAAAACCGACCGTTGGAAAGAGCGGCCGCAGAAAATCAAATCAGTCACTGCCAAGACGCTGGGTGAATTGAAGGAGCCGGGTTTCCTCGAGCGGCGGCATCTGGACGACGACGTCTCAAAAGACGTCTACGGCATCACCATGGCCGGCAAAATGTGGCTGTTGAAGAACAAGTAGGCTTCACCCGCAGGCGAATTTTGCTCCGTAGTCCCGTATCAGGTCTCCTGAGGCAGGGCTACGCGAAGCGATTTGAGATGATGGTGCAGCTAGCCGGAGCATTGTCGAACCAGTCCGCCTTCGTTCCTGACGGAACTACGGCGCGACAACCCTTCGCTTAGCTGCTCTTCGGCCTGCCGAGCCGAAGTTCGCAGAGCGTAGGTGGTGCCCCATGCCGGGGTCGAACCAGCACTTCTTTCGAAACTCGATTTTGAGTCGAGCGCGTCTACCAATTCCGCCAATGGGGCAACGGATACGAACGGGCGGCTGTCTAACATGCGAGCGCCTGCGCGCGCAAGACGGGCAAGCGAAGTTATCAGACCGATCCGGTGGAGAGACCCGGCCTCGTTTCGAGGCCGGGTCCGGTCGATATCAATGGGCTGCAGCGGGGGCCGGGCTGCTGAGGCCGGACTTCTTCAATGTGATCGCCAGGATCGAGGCCAGCAGGCAGAAGGCGCCGGCGACGAAGAAGGCGGGCAGATAGCTCGAAAGCTCCGTGCGCGAGAGGCCGGCGCCATAGGCGGCGGTGGCGGCTCCCAGCTGATGGCCGGCAAAGACCCAGCCGAAAACGAGGCCGACCTTTTCGCGGCCGAAGCGGTCGGCGGCGATCTTGACGGTCGGCGGCACGGTGGCGATCCAGTCAAGGCCGTAGAAAATGGCGAAGATGGAAAGGCCGTAAAAGCTGAAATCACTGAAGGGCAGGTAGAGCAGCGAGAGGCCGCGCAGGCCGTAATACCAGAACAGCAGCCAGCGATTGTCGAACCGATCGGAGAGCCATCCGGAGCCGATCGTGCCGAAGAAATCGAAGATGCCCATGACGGCGAGCACGCTGGCGGCGGCCACGGGCACGATGCCGAAATCGCCGCAGAGGGTGACGAAATGGGTCTGGATCAGGCCGTTGGTGCTGAGGCCGCAGATGAAGAAGGTGGCGAAGAGGATCCAGAAGGTCGAGGTCTTCGAGATTTCCCTGAGGACGGTGATCGGCGTCATCAGCGCGACGCCGAGCGAGGTGGCTGCCGGCGGCGGCGTCACCTGCGTTTCGCCGAGAGCCGGCAGGTTGAGGTCGGCCGGGCGGTCGCGCATGAAGGCGAGCACCGCAAGGGCTGCGACCATGATCATGGCGCAGACGAAAAACACCGTCGAGCGCCAGCCGTAGCGTTCCGTCAGCTCGGCCATCAGCGGCAGAAAGACGAGCTGGCCGGTGGCCGAGCTTGCCGAAAGCATGCCGACGACGAGGCCGCGATGCCTGGTGAACCAGCGGGAGGAGATCGTCGCGGCGAGCACCATGGCTGTCAGACCGGTGCCGAAGCCGACGACGATGCCCCAGAGCAGCAGCAACTGCCACAGCGTGGTCATGAACAGCGAACCGATGAAGCCGGCGCCGATCAGGGCGAGCGCGAAGACGATGACCTTGCGCACGCCGAAATAATTCATGAAGGCGGCGGCGAACGGACCCATGAAACCGAACAGGATCAGACGGATCGCCAGCGCCGAGGAAATCTGCGAGGTCTCCCAGCCGAACTCGTCCTGCAGTGGCTTGATGAGAACGCCGGGTGCGCCCATGGCGCCGGCGGTGACCAGCATGGTGAGGAAGGTCGCGGCAACGACGACCCAGCCGTAATGGATGTTGCGCCGGGCAAGGGTGGAGGCGAGGGCTGTGGAAACCATGGGCAAGATTCCGTTCGAATTCAGGTTCGCGAAAGTACAGGACCGATTTACATGATGGTCATCATATTTCTTGCGTATTGATGATGGACGTCATATATTTTGTCAAGCGACTATTTCTGGAGACGAAAAATGCGGGTCAGCCGCGAGAAATTTGCCGAAAACCGCGAAAAGATCCTGAGCGTTGCGGGCGTGCTTTTCCGCGAGAACGGTTTCGACGGGGTCGGCGTTGCTGACATCATGAAGGCGGCGGGGCTGACGCATGGCGGCTTCTACGGTCATTTCAGTTCGAAGGACGATCTGGCGCTCGAGGTCAGCCGCAAGCTGATCGACAGAGTGGAAACGCGGTGGAAGGAGCACATCGCCGAATCGCCGGACCGGCCGCTGGCAGCACTTCTCGACCATTATATTCACTGGCGCACGGTCGACGATCCGGGTGGCAGCTGCGTCTTCGCAACGCTGATCCAGGAGGTGAGCCGCAGCCGGGGGGCTGTCCGCGCGGTCTTCAGCGACGGGCTGTCCGTGCTGGTCGACACGCTCGCCGATATCGTTCCCGGCGAGACTGAAGAAGAACGCCGGGCCAATGCCGCGACGACGCTCTCGTCGATGATGGGCGCCGTCATTCTTGCCCGCGCGGTCGAGGATAGGGCGCTTGCCGAGCAATTTCTGGTGACGATGCGCCGGCAGCTCGACCCCGGCAGCCGGATGTAAGATCGGTCGTGGAATAGTCATAATGCCGATCTCCCTCTCCGCGCGGGCGCGTAGAGGGATCTGCCTCGCTCATGCCTGCTGAGAAGTCGGCCGGCTGACTACTTGAAGCCGGCGACGGCGTGCGGGATGTAGGGTGCTTCCAGTGTCGCGATTTCCTCGGGGGTAAGCTTGACCAAGAGCGAGGCAACGGCGTCCTGCAAATGGTTCGGTTTCGAGGCACCGATGATCGGCGCGGTCACCGCGCTCTTCTGCAGGATCCAGGCGGTTGCGACCTGGGCGCGGGAGATGTTGCGGGTCCTGGCGATCTCGGCCACCGCCTCGACGATTCTGCGGTCGGCATCGATGGACTGGGTGTAGAGCGTCTTGCCGAATTCGTCGGTTTCGCTGCGTGCCGTCGTCTCGTCCCAGTCGCGGGTCAGGCGGCCGCGGGCCAGCGGGCTCCAGGGGATGACGGCGATCTTCTGATCCTCGCAGAGCGGCAGCATTTCGCGCTCTTCCTCGCGGTAGAGCAGGTTCAGGTGGTCCTGCATGCTGACGAATTCGGTCCAGCCGTTCAGCCTGGAGACGTAGAGCGCCTTGGCGAACTGCCAGGCATACATGGAGGAAGCGCCGATATAACGCGCCTTGCCCGATTTGACCACGTCGTGCAGCGCTTCCAGCGTTTCCTCGATCGGCGTCGTATAGTCGAACCGGTGGATCTGGTAGAGATCGACATAGTCGGTGCCGAGGCGACGCAGACTGTTGTCGATCTCGTCGAAGATCGCCTTGCGTGACAGGCCGGCGCCGTTCGGGCCCGGCCGCATGCGATTGAACACCTTGGTCGCCAGCACGATATCCTCGCGTTTGGCGAAATCTTTGATGGCGCGGCCGACGATCTCCTCCGAGGAACCGTTGGAATAGGTGTTGGCGGTGTCGAGGAAATTGATGCCGAGGTCGATTGCCTGCCTGATCATCGTCCGGCTTTCGTCTTCCCTGAGGCTCCAGGCATGATTGCCGCGGCCGGGATCGCCGAAGGTCATGCAGCCCAGGCAGATTTTCGACACTTCCAGTCCGGTCTTCCCAAATTTTGCGTATTCCATGAAACGGCTCCGTGATGAATTGGTGGCCCCCGGCGGCTTCCATGATCTAGTGCGAAAGCCGGCAAAGTCGCAGGGCACCTGGCGAAGAATCCGTTCTGCCATGCGTGCAACTATGCGTGATGGCTTTGAAGCCGGGCAGTCATCGCCGCCCGGACCGGCCGCTTGCGCAATTGCAGCACAAGGTGTTAGCTGGTGCAACATTCACCGGATTCTGCCTATGAAACTGCCGCCCCATGATCGCTACGACGATCTCTATCGCGATTTTTCGTGGCGGATTCCCGAAGATTTCAATATCGGCCGCGCCGTCAGCGACGACTGGGCCACGAGAGATCCGGAGCGCGTCTGTCTCGAGCATTTCAGCCCGGATGGCCATCACCGCGTGATGACCTATCGCGCCCTTGCAGACCAGTCCTCGGCCTTCGCCAATGCGCTCGTTTCGCTTGGGGTGGAGCGCGGCGATCGTGTCGCGCTGCTCTTGCCGCAATCCTTCGAGACGGTGATCGCACATGTGGCGATCTACAAGACCGGCGCGGTCGCGCTGCCGCTGGCGCTGCTCTTCGGCGTCGAGGCGCTGGAATACCGGCTGAAGGCAGCAGGTGTTGCAGCAATTGTCACCAATGGTTTCGGTCTCGAGCGCATCCGGCAGATCCGCGATTGCCTGCCGATGCTGAAACATGTCGTCAGCATCGACCGGGCGGATGTCGATGCGGTTGCCTTTGGCGATCTGGTGAACGGCCATCCCTCTGTCTTCGACGTTGCCAGGACCGGTCCCGACGATCCGGCGCTGATGATTTTCACCTCGGGAACAACGGGGCCGCCCAAGGGCGCGCTGCATGGCCATCGCGTTCTGCCCGGCCATATTCCGGGTATGCAGTTTGCCCATGAGGGCTTTCCGAGAGTGGGCGACAAGGTCTGGACGCCGTCCGACTGGGCCTGGGCGGGCGGTCTGCTCAATGCGCTGCTGCCGAGCCTGCTGCTCGGCGTTCCCGTCGTCTCGTCGCCGGCGCAGAAATTCGATGCCGACATGGCCTATCGCATCATGGCGGAGATGAACGTGCGCAATGCCTTCATTCCGCCGACGGCGCTGCGGCTGATGCGATCCGTTGCCGATCCGCGTTCGAAATATGATCTGGTGCTGCGCACCATCGGCTCGGCCGGCGAGGCGCTCGGCCGTGAGACTTACGAATGGGCGCGGCGTACGCTCGGCATCACTATCAACGAATTTTACGGCCAGACGGAGTGCAATTTCGTACTCTCGTCGAGTGCTGCCCATGACGTCACCAAGGCTGGCGCCATCGGACGGGCGGTCCCGGGGCATCGCGTTGCCATCGTCAGCGAAGCGGGCGATGAATTGCCGGCCGGCGAACCGGGCCAGATCGCCATTGCCAGTCCCGACCCCGTCATGTTCCTCGGCTACTGGAACGATGCGGCGGCGACCGAGCGGAAGTTCGCCAAAGGCTGGCTGCTCACCGGCGATATCGGCCGGCAGGACGCCGAGGGTTACATCACCTTCGAGGGCCGCGACGACGACGTCATCACCTCGTCGGGATATCGCATCGGCCCGGCCGAGATCGAGGATTGTCTGATCGGCCATCCCGCCGTGCAGCTCGCCGCCGCCGTCGGCAAACCCGATGCCGTGCGCACCGAGATCGTCAAGGCCTATATCGTGCTGTCACCAGGCCATCATCCAAGCGAGGCGCTGGCCGCCGATATCAGGGAATGGGTGAAGACGCGGCTTTCGATGCACGAATATCCGCGCGAGGTGGAATTCATCGACGCCTTGCCGCTGACGACCACCGGCAAGGTGATCCGCCGGCTGCTGCGCGAAAGAGCGGCGGCCGAAAATTAGCCCCGGCCGGCAAGCGACATGATCTTCTCGCGCAGCATCTTCGCCATATTGCGGGTGCTGCGGTACATATGGAGTTGGGCCGAGACCTGGCGCATGTCGCGGTCGCCGTTCTGCGTCAGGCCGATCACCAGCGTTCCCATCTCCTCGCGCTCCTGCCAGAAGCGGCTCATGATCGGATGATCGGAGACGGCACAGGAATCGGAACGCACGATATTGGCGTCGTCGAGATGCCATTCGGTGAGCTCGCTCATCAAGAGCTTGCCCGGCGAATAGCGGGCATAGTTCTCGTCATAGGCGGTCTTCCAGGTATAGGCTTCGCCGCCCATCATCAGGACGACGATGGCGGCGATCGCCTTGCCATTGAGATCGATCGTGTGAATACGCACGGCATCGACGGCGGCAAGGTTCGACACCGCCTCGCGGGCAAAGGCCGTGTGATAGCGATCGGTGACGAGAGCGCTTCGCCGCTTGCCCTTCCAGCCACCGGCTTCCATCGCCAGGAATTCCTCGAAGCGGATATGGATTTCGCGCGGCTGGCGGGCGACGGCATAGACCGCCGTTCCCTGTTCCTCCAGCAGGCGCCACTGACGGCGCATTTCGCGCATATGCGAGGAGGAAATGGTTTTGCCGAGATAGGCCGGCGCCTCTTCGTCGCTCTGCAGCATCGGGCGCTGGTAAGGATTGGTGACGGTGACGGGAAGGTTGCGGCTGAGCGCCACAGCCTTGAGCATGCGCACGAAGATGCCGTTCAGCCGCAGATCCGGCAGAACCAGAATGCCGGGCAGATTGAGATCGCGCACGGTCAGGGCCTCGAAGAGATTGTCGAGGGTCTCGGCAGCATCCTCGGCATCGACGAGCGGCGTGCCGAGCGGGCCGAAACTGTTCGACCAGCCGCGGATGATCGACGGGCCGACGGCAAAACCGGGCCGGTCGACCGAAAACGGCATCAGGAAGCGCATGCGGCTGCGGCCGGCATTGTGGTCGCGGATCAGGGCGAAGTTCACCTGCCGGTCCTCAAGCCGCGGCATAGCGGGGGCGAGAAAGCGGCCGGAGAAGAAGACGTTCGGTTCCATCGCCCGGTTGGAGAGGAAATCGAGCTCATCCTGAAGTTCATAGCCGAGTTTGCCGGGATAGAGGCAGAGCTCGCGCCCCGGCCGGCCGATCTCGGCGCGGGCCTCGGCCTGCGGCGCTTCGAAATGCAGCGCGGCGAGATCATGCACCATGCGGTTGGCGGCGCTGTTGGTGCTTTCGGTAACGGGGGGAACACGCACCATCTATCGAACTCTCATTTCTGGCGTTGCGGCGGAGGGGCTGGCGAAGGCGAACAGGACGATACCGAGCGTGCGGCGCACGGCGAGATGCAGCAGGATCGCCTCGACCGCCATGGCCGAGGCCGTGGCAATCGCCGTGCCCTCGATGCCGTAATGCGGGATCAAAGCGAGGTTGAGGCCGACATTGGCCGTCAGTGCGCCGGCATAGAGTGCGACGCAGAGGTTCTGCTTGCCTGCCATCATCAACAACGTTTCGGCGGGGCCGACCAGCGACTTGGCGAGGATGCCGGCGAGCAGGATCGCCATGACCAGATAGCCTGATGTGAAGGCGCCGCCGAAGAGCGATAGCAGCAGATGGCCGGCCGCAAGCACGGCAAGGCCGACACCGAGCGCCGGCCAGAAGGTCCAGCGGGCGGCGTCGATGGCAGCGGTCGCCAGCTGTCCGTGGTCGCCTTCGGCGATGATCGAGGAGAAGCGCGGGCCGGAGGCTGCCTTGACCGAGAAATTGATGAAATGCACCAGCGCCATCGTCTTGGCGGCGGCGAAATAGATGGCGACATCGTGCGGTTCGAGGAAGATGCCGACGACGACGACATCGGAATTGGTGAGCAGGAAGCTCACGCCCTCGATCAGGAAAATCGGAAAGGCGACGCTGAACCAGGCGAGGAAATCGACCTTGCGCGGGCCTTCATCATAATGCCGGCGAAGGCGATAGAGCGTTGCGGCATACTGGCCGAGCGCGGTGACAAAGGTGGCGACGAGTGCTGCCTGCATCGCAGTGACGGCGGTGTGCTCGGCGCCGATGGCAATGGCGATGAGCATGAAGAGGATGATGAGGATCGGGCGGACGATATAGACCGGGCTCAGCGCCATCACCGGCCAGTGGTTGGCCCGCGACGTGCCTTCCAGAATGTCGCCGAGCGCGATCATCGGCATGGCGAGCAGGCCGATGAAGATCGGGACGAGATAATAGACCTGGATCATGTCGCCGAAGAAATGCAGACCGAGCGTGCCGGCGGCGAGCACCGCCGTGCCGGAAAGCAGCGCAAAGATGCGCGCCGTCCCGGTCAGGCCGCGGATTTCCTCGAAAGCGCCCGCTGCCCTGTATTGCGGCAGGAAGCGGATGATCGCCGTGTGGAACCCGAGGCATGAGAGATCGCCGAAGACGACGACCAGCACCCAGACGAAAACGAAGATGCCGTATTCATATTCGCCCATCAGCCGGGCGAGCACGATCTGGGAGACGAAGGCGAGAGCCGCGCTGAGGATACGGATCGAAAAGGCCGTCAGCGCCATGCGCTGGGCGGCCGCCTTCTCGCCGCGTTCCGTGAGCACGGCCGCAAGCATGCGCAGCGTACGGCCGCCGATCGGGCGCAGGCCCGCGGGCAGCATCTTCTCCGCTGTTTCTATGACCGCCATGATGAACACGCAAAACTCTAAGGTCAGGCAAATCGCGCCTGAAGTCTTGACAGAACAGGGTTAAGAAACGGTTCCGGATCGGGCTTGCTGCCCGACGCTGAGTTACGATCGTGAGGCGTTGCCGGAGAAAAGAAAATGCCGCCCGAAGGCGGCATTTTCAGGATCGTTGCGGCTTGCCTCAGACCTGCTCGAAGGCGCCGTGGCAATGCTTGTATTTCTTGCCGGAACCACAGGGGCAGGTCTCGTTACGGCCGACCTTGCCCCAGGTGGCCGGGTCATCCGGGTTGCGGTTTTCGGGAGAAACGATGACTTCCGATGCCTGGTAGATCGCTGGGGCGAAATCGTCTTCGCCGGTCGTCGGATCCAGGTGATGGGCCTGCATCAACGGCGGTTCGGGCTCGGCGGGCGCCTGCTGCACCAGCTCGACGCGCATCAGCTGGGCGGTGACGGCCTCGCGCAGATTGTTGAGCAGCGCCGTGAAGAGCTCGAAGGCTTCCGACTTGTATTCCTGCAGCGGATCGCGTTGGGCATAGCCGCGGAAGCCGATGACGGAGCGCAGATGGTCGAGATTGACGATATGCTCGCGCCAGAGATGATCGAGCGTCTGCATGACGATCGAGCGCTCGACATAATGCATGATGTCGTCGCCGAAACGCTCGGCTTTTTCCGTGAAGGCGGCATTGGTGGCTTGCGTCAGCCGCTCGCGGATATCGTCTTCGCCGATACCTTCTTCCTTCACCCAGTCCTCGATCGGCAGATCGAGATTGAGGATGTTCAAAGCACCGGTCTTCAGGCCGGCAGCATCCCATTGTTCGGCATAGGCGCGCTCGGGGATATGCTTTTCGACCATGTCCTCGATTACCTCGCGGCGCATGTCGGAGACCATTTCGGAAATATTGGCCGCTTCCATCAGCTCGAGGCGCTGTTCGAAAATTACCTTGCGCTGGTCGTTGAGAACGTCGTCATATTTCAGAAGGTTCTTGCGGATATCGAAGTTGCGGGCTTCGACCTTCTTCTGGGCGCGCTCCAGGGCCTTGTTGATCCAGGGATGGACAATCGCCTCGCCCTCCTTGAGGCCGAGCTTGGTCAGCATGCTGTCCATGCGGTCGGAGCCGAAGATGCGCATCAGATCGTCCTGAAGCGACAGGTAGAACTTCGAGCGGCCGGGGTCGCCCTGACGGCCGGAACGGCCGCGCAGCTGGTTGTCGATGCGACGGCTTTCATGGCGTTCGGTGGCGATGACGTAGAGACCGCCGGCGGCGAGCGCCTTCTGCTTGAGTTCCTTGATCTCCTCGACGATCGCCTGGATCCGGGCGTCACGCTCCGGACCGGCTTCGACATCGCCGAGTTCGCGCTCGATGCGCATGTCGAGGTTGCCGCCGAGCTGGATGTCGGTGCCGCGGCCGGCCATGTTGGTGGCGATGGTGACGGCACCCGGCACGCCGGCCTGGGCGACGATATAGGCTTCCTGCTCGTGGTAGCGGGCGTTCAGCACCTGGAAGTCGTTGAAGCCTTGCTTGCGCAAGCGCTCGGCAAGCAGCTCCGACTTCTCGATCGAGGTGGTGCCGACCAGCACCGGCTGGCCACGCTTATGGGCATCGAGGATTTCCTCGATGATCGCCTTGAACTTCTCGTCGAAGGTCCGGTAGACCTCGTCGTCCTCGTCGATGCGCTTGATCGGCAGGTTGGTCGGAACCTCGATGACATCGAGATTGTAGATATTCCCAAATTCTTCCGCTTCCGTCTGCGCCGTACCGGTCATGCCGGCGAGCTTGCCGTACATGCGGAAGTAGTTCTGGAAGGTGATCGAGGCCAGCGTCTGGTTTTCCGGCTGGATCTGCACCTTTTCCTTGGCTTCCAGCGCCTGGTGCTGGCCTTCCGAATAACGGCGGCCCGGCATCATGCGGCCGGTGAACTCGTCGATGATGACGACTTCGTCGTTGCGGACGATATAGTCCTTGTCGCGCTGGAAGAGCTTGTGGGCCTTCAGCGCATTGTTGATGTGGTGGACGATCGCGACATTCTCGATGTCGTAGAGCGCGTTGCCCTTCAGGAGGCCGGCCTGGCGGAGCAGGTTTTCCAGCTTCTCAGTGCCTTCTTCGGAGAAGTTGGCGGAGCGCTGCTTCTCGTCGATCTCGTAGTCGCTGGGCGCCAGCAGCGGAATGAAGGCGTCGATCGTATTATAGAGTTCGGAGCGGTCGTCGAGCGGACCGGAGATGATCAGCGGCGTGCGCGCCTCGTCGACCAGGATCGAGTCCACTTCGTCGACGATCGCGAAGTTATGGCCGCGCTGGACCATCTGGTTCTTCTCGTACTTCATGTTATCGCGCAGATAATCGAAGCCGAGTTCGTTGTTGGTGGCATAGGTGATGTCGCAGGCATAGGCCGCGCGACGCTCCTCGTCGGAGAGGCCGTGGACAATGACGCCGGTGGTCATGCCGAGGAAGCCGTAGACTCGGCCCATGGTGGCGGCGTCGCGCTGGGCGAGGTAATCGTTGACGGTGACGACGTGCACGCCCTTGCCGGAAAGCGCGTTCAGATAGACCGGCAGGGTGGCGACGAGGGTTTTGCCTTCGCCGGTCTTCATCTCGGCGATCGCATTCGAATGCAGGATCATGCCGCCGACCAGCTGTACGTCAAAAGGTCGCAGGCCGAGAACGCGGCGCGAGGCTTCGCGCACGACGGCAAAGGCCGGGATCAGAATGTCGTCGAGGGTCTTGCCCTCGGCGAGCAGGGCGCGAAACTCCACGGTCTTTGCCGCGAGCTGCTCGTCCGTCAGGGCCTTCGTCTTCTCTTCGATAGAGTTGATGGCAGTGACGTTCGGCTGGAAGGACCGCACGCGGCGGTCATTGGAAGAACCAAATAACTTGCGGGCTATACCGCCAAAGCTGACCATATGACTGGTCCTTTCTCAATATTCATCCCCGACGTTTCTTATTCGCGGCCCAGCCGAAAATCAGGCGCGCGCCTTAAAACGCCCGGAAACTGTTCTGGACGCGAGGTTGCGTGACAGATAAGAGGGGGGTCGAATGATGTCAACGGATTTGGCGGATACAGAAAGGCCACAATCCGGTGTTGATGGCTATTTTGGGCTGGATTCAGGCGATGCTGAAACCGGCGATGTAACTGTGAAGGGTATTTCATGTTGAGCACCAACAAACTTGCCGTTCTGGCGTTCGCAACTTTTGTTGCGCTCCAGGCCCCGGCCTATGCCGATGACGCCGTCATCGCCAAGGTCGGCAATCTGGAGATCCACCAGTCGGAACTCGACCTTGCCGTCGCCAATCTCGACCCGCAGCTGGCGCAGCTCCCCGATGACCAGAAGAAGGTCGCAGCCCTTTCCGCCGCCATCGACGTGAAGCTGCTCGCCGCCGACGCTGCGGCCGAGAAGCTCGATCAGACCGACGAATTCAAGAGGCGCATGCAGTATCTCACCGATCGCGAGCTGCACAACGCCTATTTCAAGAAGCATGTCGTCGACATCGTGACGCCTGAGGAAGTCAAGGCCCGCTACGACAAGGAAGTCGCTGCCCTGCCGAAGCAGGAGGAAGTCCACGCCCGTCACATCCTCGTCAAGACCGAGGACGAAGCCAAGGACATCATCAAGCAGCTCGACGCCGGCAAGGATTTTGCCGAACTCGCCAAGGAAAAGTCCACCGATCCGAACAAGTCGGAAGGCGGCGATCTCGGCTATTTCTCGCGCGGCCGCATGGTCAAGGAATTCGAGGACGCAGCCTTCGCGTTGGAGAAGGGCACCTATTCCAAGACACCCGTCAAGACCGATTTCGGCTTCCACGTCATCAAGGTCGAGGACAAGCGCGACGCTCCGCCGCCGCCCTTCGAGCAGGTGCAGGATCAGGTTCGTCAGCTCGTCATGCGCGACAAGTATCTTGAGCTTCTGAACAAGGCGAAGGCCTCCGCCAAGATCGAGATCTCGGACGAGACGCTGCGCAAGGGTTACGACCAGGCCAACAAGCAGCCGGAGCCGGGCAGCGAGCCCGTCGCGCCGGCGCCGCAGCAGTAATCATCGCATCGGGGCCCGGTTCTTCCGGGCCCTTCCAAATCAAAAAGCAGAGCATGATGTCGTCGAAAAACGCCGACACTTTCGGCATCATGCTCCGGCATCGTTTGTTGTCGCATTTCCGGACGGCGAACCGGTTTCCAATTCGCCTGGAAATGCTCATTGGCAGGTCTTATCATGTCCGGTTCCGTCTCTCCGCTCGCTCCGAAATCCTTCGTCTCGATGCCGCCGTTGCGCGGCGTGCGCATGGCGACGGCGTCCGCCGGCATCAAGTACAAGAACCGCACCGACGTGCTGATGATGGTCTTCGACAGGCCGGCGGCCGTTGCGGGCGTCTTCACCCGCTCGAAGTGCCCGTCGGCGCCGGTCGATTTCTGCCGGGCCAATCTTCCCCATGGCAGCGCCCGCGCCGTCGTCGTCAATTCCGGCAATGCCAATGCGTTTACCGGGCTGAAGGGCCGCCAGGCGACCGCGCTGACGGCGCAGTCGGCTGCCGCTGCCGTTGGCTGCGCTGAAAACGAGATCTATCTGGCCTCGACCGGCGTCATCGGCGAGCCGCTCGATGCCACCAAATTCGCAGGCGTTCTGGATCGGATGCAGGTCGAAGCGACCGGCGATTTCTGGTTCGAGGCCGCCAAGGCGATCATGACGACCGACACCTACCCGAAGGTTTCGACCCGCAGCGCCGAGATCGGCGGCGTGGCCGTGACGATCAACGGCATCGCCAAGGGCGCCGGCATGATCGCGCCTGATATGGCGACCATGCTCTCCTTCGTCGTCACCGATGCCGACATTGCACCGGCCGCGCTGCAGGCGCTTCTGTCCGACGGTGTCGGCCCGACCTTCAATTCCATGACTGTCGACAGCGACACTTCCACCTCCGATACGCTGATGCTGTTTGCGACGGGTGCGGCGGCCGAGGACGGCCAGGCCCGTATCGAACGCGCCGATGATCCGCGCCTTGCCACCTTCCGCGCTGCACTCAACGAAGTGCTGAAGGATCTGTCGCTGCAGGTGGTGCGTGATGGCGAAGGTGCCACCAAGATGCTCGAGATCACAGTGACGGGCGCCGAGAGCGATACCGCCGCCAAGCGCATCGCACTGTCGATCGCCAATTCGCCGCTGGTCAAGACGGCGGCCGCCGGCGAAGACGCCAATTGGGGCCGTATCGTCATGGCGGTCGGCAAATCCGGCGAGATGGCCGATCGCGACCGGCTCGCCATCTGGTTCGGCGACATCAGGGTCGCCGTCAATGGCGAGCGTGACCCGGATTATTCCGAGGAGGCCGCCTCTGATGTCATGAAGGCGCAGGATATCCCCGTCAAAGTCGATATCGGGCTCGGTGCCGGCACGGCTACGGTCTGGACCTGCGACCTCACCAAGGAATATGTTGCGATCAATGGCGACTATCGGAGCTGATCGGTCATTGGCGCAGGCATCCATTTCCTCACAAAATCTGCCGCTGGTCCGCAGGCTGGAGGCTGTCGGCTTCCGCGCCTGGCCGGCGGCGTCCGTGCAATATGACGGCAGCTGGCAGGTGCGGCTGACGGCCGGCCACCCGTCCAACCGGTTGAATTCGATCGTGCCGCTCGATCCTTCGGATCATCGCGACGTCGAAATCCGCCTGGAAAAGGCGAGCCGAAAGTTCGAGGCCTATGGCCGCGCCGTCGTGGTCCGCCAGACGCCGCTTGCCTCGCCGGTGCTGATCGAACTTCTGCGCCAGCAGAACTGGATGCAGTTCGACGAGACTGTCGTGATGACCTGCGATCTGGCCGAGGCGGAATTGCCGGACACGCTCGATCACCTGCCGACCCATGATGTCGGCCGTTTCGTCGATGCCAATCTCGCCGTCGAGCGGGCGCCACTGAGCTTGAAGCCGGCGCTTGCCGAAATCATTACGGCGATCAAGCCGCCATCCGGCCTGTTCATGATCGAGAATGCGACGGATGGCCCGCTTGCGACCGTGCTCTGCGTTCAGGACAACGATCTTGCCGGCATCATGTCGCTTTCGGTCTCCGAGGCGCGGCGGCGCGAGGGGCTTGGCACCGAGATCCTGACCTCGGCGCTGCGCTGGGCACGCATGCGCAGCGCTCGTTCGGCCTGGCTGCAGGTGAAGCTTTCCAACCGTCCGGCGATCGCCCTCTATGAGCGCCTCGGTTTTCGCGACGCCTATCATTATTGCTATTGGCAGCGGGAGCCGAAATGATCGAGGCAGGCCGGAAGATATTGCTGGTCGCCGCCTGCGCGCTGATCGATACCGACGGGCGTATCCTATTGGCACAGCGTCCCGAGGGGAAGTCGCTTGCGGGGCTCTGGGAGTTTCCCGGCGGCAAGGTCGAACCTGGCGAGACGCCGGAAGAAACGCTGGTGCGCGAGCTCGAGGAAGAGCTCGGCATCAAGACCAAGATCGCCTGCCTGGCGCCGCTCACCTTCGCCAGCCATTCCTACGAGACCTTCCACCTTTTGATGCCGCTTTATATCTGCCGGCGCTATGAGGGCATTCCCCAGGGCCGCGAGGGCCAGGCGCTGAAATGGGTGCGGCCGCAGGCGTTGCGCGATTATCCGATGCCGCCGGCCGACGAGCCGCTCATCCCGATGCTGCAGGATTTACTTTAGCGTTACCTGATTATTATCGCGCCGTGTCGTTTTCGGCTGTGGATATTAATGGATCGTTTAACACCTTCTGCCAAAGATCGGCCTCAATCAAGCATCTGGCGTGCGTGTATTAAAAGGCTTGACGTCATGGACGATGATTTCTGGAAAGCTGTCCGGGAAAAGGAACGGGCTTCGTCTGCCTCGCGCAGGACGGGTGCGCTCAATATCGCCCTTCTGTTCGGTACGGCGGTGGTTGCGCTGACGCTCATCCTGACGCCGATGCTTGCGGATTCCTCGAAAAAGAGTGTCTTTGCCAGCGCTCCCCTTGAATTTGATACGATGACAACAGGATCGATTCCGAAGGCCGAAAGCGGCAAGCGTTATACGATTCGCCGCAGCGTCCTCCAGGATACACCCGGCTCGGTCTGCGTCGTCCAGGGCTATGGCGTCGGCGCCGGTTGCTGAAAAATGTCGGCCATCACCTGATGGTCGTGGAATTGGTCGTTTGCTGTCCGTTCGCGCTAAGGGTTGGGTGATGCATTTTTTGAAGGCATTTCTTGCAGATAATAGAGGTGCGACGGCGGTCGAGTATGGGCTGATCGCCGCCGTCATCGGCGGCGCAATTGTCTCTGCTCTCGGTATCTTCTCCGGCAGACTGCAGGATATTTTCAACGCGATCGGCAACAATCTGCCTGGGAATTGAAGAGGCAGCCGGCCATTACTGCCTGAGCTTGTGCTCGTCCACTTTCAGCGCATCGGCGAGGCGAGCCTTGGCCGAACCGGGCTTCAGCGGCTTTTGCTGGCTCTCGTGCGCAGCCCATCCCGAGACATAGACGATCGAGAAGGTGGCGCGGATGCGCCCGTCGGGATCGGAATAGCGTTCGGCGTAGATCTCCGCTGCGCGCAGGAAGAAGGCGCGTGTCAGCGGCATCCGGCCGCGGGCTGCAAGCGGATTGCTCATGCCCATCGCTCGCAGATCCCGCATCAGCGGGAAGAGCGAATCATAACGCACCGTGTAGTTCTCCGTGTCGATCACCGGCAGCGTGAAGCCGGCGCGCTGCATGAGGCCGCCAACATCGCGCACATCGGCGAAGGGAATGACACGCGGGCTTGCGCCGCCGGTCATCTCGACCTCGGCGGCCAGCAGCACCTCGCGCAGTTCCTGCAGGGTCCCGGCGCCGGGGATCGCAGCGAGAAACAGCCCGTCCGGCTTCAGGGCTCGGCGAATCTGGATGAAAACGCCAGGCGTATCGTTGGTCAGATGCAGACTGAGCGGCGCAAGGATGAGATTGGCCGATTGCGGTTCGAGCGGCACATCTTCGAGCGGCGCCTCGATCAAGGTTTCGCCCGGCCCGGCATAGGCCTTCTCGCTTTCGACGCGGATCATCGTGCCGATCTTGCCCGTCGCCAGCGCCGCACGGGCGGCAGCCCCGGTTGCGCCGTGCAGCTCGACGGCGGTCTCGAAGGTCCGCTCGACGACGGCAAGCCTCTCGGCCATTTCCTCAGCGGCGATGTCGAGCAGGAAGGCGGCTTTCGGGTCGTTGCTGGCAAGCGCACGATGGCGGTGTGCGGCGATCAGGGCCTTGTCGAAGATCGTTTCCATGGCGATGTCCTTAGTCCCGCGCCGTTTATGCGGCAAGACGATTTTCGTTTCGCGCAGAACGCGCCAGAGCCTTTCCTGGCCAGATTGAAGCATTCTGCCGGAGCAGGTTTTCGTCAGGGCAGAGGCGATTGGCGAAGGGCATACCCCTTGGTACGTCCGACCGAGCTTATCGCCTCTGCCCTGGCGTAGAGATGCCCGGCCCACCGGCCGCACTGCTTCGCCATGCGAAGCAATAGGTGCGTCCGGCGGTTCTAAAGTCTTGCAGATTTGCCAGGCAAATCTGCGGGAGGGTTGGCTGAAACGGCTGGCTGATCGACCGGCCGGCTTGGCCGTAGAGCCGGGCTACGACGCGCGCCGGCCGGTCGACCATCCGACTCCGTTTGAGCCAACAGAATGCTTCAATCTGACCAGGAAAGGCTCTAGTCTTAGCCGCATGGGCTCGATCGATTTCGAAAGACCGGCAGAGTTTTTGCGGGCGCATCTCGTGCGGCCGTTGTCGGCGCTTGCCGATTTCTTCTATCCGCCCGCCTGCTCCGTCTGCGGTATTTCCACAGGCGGCCATCGCGGGCTCTGCGCAAAATGCTGGTCCGGCATCCGCTTCATCGAACGGCCCTATTGCGAGGTGCTCGGCATTCCCTTTTCGCACGATCTCGGTGCCGGCATCCTCAGTGCCGAGGCGATTGCTGACCCGCCGCCCTTCGACCGGCTGCGGTCGGCTGCGACCCACGACCATGCGGTCCGCGATCTCGTGCATGGGCTGAAATATCGCGACCGTACCGATCTGGCGCCGATGATGGCCGCCTGGATGCTGCGCGCTTCCGACGGGGCGGTCGAAAGCTGCGATGCGCTGATCCCGGTGCCGCTGCATCGCACCCGCATGCTGGCGCGCAAGTTCAACCAGGCAGCCGAGCTTGCCCGCCATATGGCAAGGCTTTCGGGCAAGCCGCTGCTTGCAGCCACGCTTATTCGCGTCAAGCGCACCAGCCAGCAGGTCGGCCTTGGCGCGAAGGCGCGCGAGGACAATGTCAGGGGCGCTTTCGCGATTGCCAAGGGTTGCGAAAACGACATTTTCGGCAAGCGCATCGTCCTCGTCGACGACGTCTATACAACGGGGGCGACGGTTGCTGCGGCAAGCCGGACATTGCGCAAGGCAGGTGCGGCCGAGATAACGGTTTTGACCTTTGCAAGGGCTCTCTCCGAGCCTATATGACAGAAATACCCGGCATCGGTCTGGAGAGATTATGGTACCCGTCACGATCTATACACGGCAGTTCTGCGGCTATTGCAGCCGCGCCAAGTCCCTTCTCGAAGAAAAGGGCGTCGACTACGTCGAACACGACGCAACCTTTTCGCCGGATCTTCGCCAGGAGATGATCGGCAAGTCGAACGGCCGCACCACCTTTCCGCAGATCTTCATCGGCGCCGATCATGTCGGCGGTTGCGACGATCTCTTCGCGCTCGATCGGGCCGGCAAGCTCGATCCGATGCTGGCGGCCTGAGGACAAATCGATGAGCTTCAAGGCCGCCGCCATCCAGATGTGTTCCGGGGTCGATCCGGTGAAGAACGCCGCCGCCATGGCGCGGCTGGTGCGCGAGGCCGCCGCAGAGGGCGCGATCTATGTGCAGACGCCGGAGATGACCGGCATGTTGCAGCGCGATCGCGCGGCGGCGCGCGCCGTGCTTGCCGACGAGGCGCATGACATCATCGTCAAGACCGGCTCGGAGCTCGCCGCCGAACTCGGCATCCACGTGCATGTCGGCTCGACGGCAATCGCCCTTGCCGACGGCAAAATCGCCAATCGCGGTTTCCTCTTCGGTCCCGACGGCCGAATCCTCAATCGCTACGACAAGATCCATATGTTCGACGTCGACCTCGACAATGGCGAGAGCTGGCGTGAAAGTGCCGCCTATACGGCCGGCTCGGAGGCCCGTGTTCTGTCGCTGCCCTTTGCCGAAATGGGTTTTACGATCTGCTACGACGTGCGGTTTCCCACGCTCTTCCGCGCCCAGGCGATTGCCGGCGCCGAGGTGATGACGGTTCCCGCAGCCTTCACCAAACAGACCGGCGAGGCGCATTGGGAGATTCTGCTCAGGGCACGCGCGATCGAGAACGGTGTCTTCGTCATCGCCGCCGCACAGGCCGGCCGGCATGAGGACGGCCGCGAGACTTTTGGCCATTCGATGATCATCGATCCCTGGGGCACGGTGCTGGCGTCGGCCGGCGCCACCGGCGAGGCCATTATCGTTGCCGAGATCGATCCCAGTGCGGTCAAAACCGCGCATGACAAGATCCCGAACCTGAGGAATGGCCGGGAATTCTCGGTCGAGAAGATTGCGGGGGCAGTCGCAGGAGGCGTCGCCGCTTGATCCGCTATTCTCTCACCTGTGACAATGCCCATGAATTCGAAGGCTGGTTTTCCGAAAGCGCCGATTTCGACCGTCAGGTCGCGACCGGCTTCCTGACCTGCCCCGTCTGTCATTCCGCTGCTATTTCCAAGCTGTTGATGGCGCCTTCGGTGTCGACGGCGCGGAAGAAGGACGAGATCCAGACACTGGCGATGGATGCCATGCGCCAGGAGGCCCTGCAGAAGCTGAAAGAGGCGGTCGCGGCCGTCAAGGCCAATTCCGAGGATGTCGGCACGCAGTTTCCCGAGGAAGCCCGCAAGATCCATTATGGCGAGGCGGATGCCCGCGGCATCATCGGCCAGGCGACTTTCGACGAGGCGCAGGCACTCCTCGAAGAGGGCATCGAGATCGCAGCCATTCCGGTTTTGCCGGAAGACGTGAACTGACGCAGTCCGCGCGGGCTGCTGCAATGGCTACCTGCATGTGGCGCCTGCCCTGGACTTACGCCGGCCGCTTTGCCAGCAGCATATAATTGACGTCCATATCCTTGGACAGGTTCCATTGGTTCGACAGTGGGTTGAAGAAGACGCCGGTGCGGTCGGTGATCTCGAGGCCGCTTGCCGCCAGCGGCTTTTCCAGCTCTTCCGGGCGCACCAGCTTTTCATATTGATGCGTGCCGCGCGGCAGCCAGCGTAGAATGTTTTCGGCGGCGAAGATGGCGAGCGCGGCCGCCTTCATCGTGCGGTTGATGGTGGCAACGAAAATCAGACCGCCGGGGCGGACCATTTTCGCGCAGGTCGTCATGAAAAATTCGACGTCGGCGACGTGTTCGACCACTTCCATGTTCAAGACGATATCGAAGGTCTCGCCGGCGTCGGCGAGCTCCTCGGCAGTGACAGCGCGATAATCGACCGAAACGCCTGATGCCTTGGCATGGGTAGAGGCGATGCCGATATTCTTCTCGGACGGATCGGCGCCGGTGACGGAGGCGCCCATGCGGGCGACAGGTTCGGACAGGAGGCCGCCGCCGCAGCCGATATCGAGCACCCGCAGGCCTTCGAGCGGGCGGGCGCTTTTCGGATCACGGCCGAAATTCTCGCAGGCCTTGTCTCTTATATAGGTAAGCCGGACGGGATTGAACTTGTGTAGCGGCCTGAACTTGCCGGTCGGGCTCCACCATTCCGCCGCCATCGCCGAGAAGCGGTCCACTTCGCCCTGGTCGATCGTGCTTCTGGCGCCTTCCGTCATCGTCCACTCCTTCATTCGCTCAATGTGAAGTCGGACGATCGACGGCATAAGTCAAGGGGCGTGGATCAGCGGACTGACGAGCGCGGAGCCGCTCGCCAACAGCTTTTATCGCGTGCGCTTGCCTACCCCCGCCAAACTCGCTAAGAGACGCCGCAACTTGGGGCCTTTTGGGGCCTGGGCTTTTAGAGCGGTTCCAGAAGTTGGGAATCCGGCTCTTTGGCCAGGCGGTCCGCCCCAGAGCTTTCGTGATGCCGGGTTCGGTTTTCCGCTGTTCCGGCGCCAGTCGTGGTAGAGGCATATGGCACGCATCGTAATGAAATTCGGCGGCACATCCGTCGCTGACCTGGACCGCATCAAGAACGTTGCCCGCCACGTAAAACGCGAAGTCGATGCCGGGCACGAGGTGGCGGTGGTCGTCTCGGCCATGTCCGGCAAGACCAATGAACTGGTCGGCTGGGTGCAAGGCACGCCGAAGGTGATCGGTGCCAATTCTCCGTTTTACGATGCGCGGGAATATGATGCGGTGGTCGCATCCGGCGAGCAGGTGACCTCCGGACTGCTGGCGATCGCATTGCAGGCGATGGATATCAATGCGCGGTCCTGGCAGGGATGGCAGATCCCGATCCACACCGACAACGCTCATGGCGCGGCGCGGATCATGGAGATTGACGGCTCCGACATCGTCAAGCGGATGGGCGAGGGGCAGGTTGCCGTCATCGCCGGTTTCCAGGGTTTGGGACCCGACAACCGTATCGCGACGCTCGGGCGCGGCGGATCGGACACGTCCGCCGTCGCGATCGCGGCAGCTGTCAAAGCGGATCGCTGCGATATCTATACCGATGTCGACGGCGTCTACACCACCGACCCGCGCATCGTGCCGAAGGCGCGCAGGCTGAAGAAGATCGCCTTCGAGGAAATGCTGGAAATGGCCTCGCTCGGCGCCAAGGTGCTGCAGGTGCGCTCGGTCGAGCTTGCCATGGTGCACAAGGTGCGCACCTTCGTGCGCTCGTCATTCGAAGATCCCGATGCTCCGGGCATGGGCGATCTGTTGAACCCGCCCGGAACGCTGATTTGTGACGAGGATGAAATCGTGGAACAGGAAGTAGTCACCGGCATCGCCTATGCCAAGGATGAGGCTCAGATCTCGCTTCGCCGTCTTGCCGACCGGCCGGGCGTTTCCGCAGCGATCTTCGGACCGCTCGCCGAATCCCATATCAATGTCGACATGATCGTCCAGAATATCTCCGAGGACGGGTCGAAGACCGACATGACCTTCACCGTCCCTTCAGGCGACGTCGAGAAGGCGATCAAGGTGCTCGGCGACCATAAGGAGAAGATCGGCTACGATGTCGTGCAGAACGAATCGGGGCTGGTGAAAGTATCGGTCATCGGCATCGGCATGCGCAGCCACGCGGGCGTTGCCGCGACCGCATTTCGTGCACTTGCCGAAAAAGGCATCAACATCAAGGCGATCACGACCTCCGAGATCAAGATTTCCATCCTGATCGACGGTCCCTATGCAGAACTCGCTGTCAGGACTTTGCATTCCTGCTACGGTCTGGATAAGAATTGATTCCCAGTGGGCGGCCTGCCCCTTCAGGTTGAGGAGACGAGGGCCGGCCCGCCGGGACTGAGTGCGTTGTTTCGGGAGCTTGAGACGCCATGAGAGACCTTTCCGGCGGTCCACGCGTGCTGCTCAGGCGGCTGCGCGAGTTGATGGCGGAGCCGCTGGAGCCGCAGGATCGTCTTGACCGGATCGTCCGCCAGATCGCCGGCAACATGGTGGCGGAAGTCTGCTCTGTCTACGTGCTGCGCGCCGACGGCGTCCTCGAACTCTATGCAACCGAAGGTCTCAACCGCGAGGCCGTGCATCTGGCGCAACTGAAGATGGGGCAGGGCCTCGTCGGCACGATCGCAGCCTCGGCCCAGCCGCTGAACCTTTCCGACGCGCAGTCACACCCTGCTTTCCGTTACCTGCCGGAAACGGGCGAAGAGATCTACCATTCCTTCCTTGGTGTGCCGATTCTCCGAACCGGGCGCTCGCTCGGCGTTCTCGTCGTCCAGAACAAGGCGAGCCGCAACTATCGCGAGGAAGAGCTGGAAGCGCTCGAGACGACGGCGATGGTGCTGGCCGAGATGATCGCCACCGGCGAGCTCAAGAAGATCACCAAGCCGGGCCTCGAACTCGACCTGACGCGTTCGGTGACCGTCGACGGCGACACCTATAATGACGGCATCGGCCTCGGTTACGTCGTGCTGCACGAGCCGCGCATCGTCGTCACCAACCTGCTCAACGAGGATGCCGAGAAGGAAATCCGACGGCTGGCCGAAGCCATGGGCTCGCTCCGGATCTCGATCGACGACATGCTGTCGCGTCGCGACGTGTCGATGGAAGGCGAACACCGCGAGGTGCTCGAAACCTATCGTATGTTCGCGCATGATCAGGGCTGGGTGCGCAAGCTCGAGGAGGCGATCCGCAACGGCCTGACGGCGGAAGCGGCGGTCGAGAAGGTGCAGAGCGATACCAAGGCGCGGATGATGCGCCTGACGGATCCGTATCTGCGCGAACGCATGCACGATTTCGAGGATCTGGCGAACCGGCTGCTCAGACAGTTGACGGGTTATACCGGGCGGACGACGGCCGAGGGTTTCCCCAGCGACGCGGTTATTCTGGCGCGCGCCATGGGGGCGGCAGAACTGCTCGATTATCCACGTGCCAATGTGCGCGGGCTGGTGCTGGAAGAAGGCGCGGTGACGAGCCATGTGGTGATCGTCGCGCGCGCCATGGGCATTCCGGTCATCGGCCAGGCAGCCGGCGTCGTGGCGCTCGCCGAGAACGGCGATGCCGTGATCATCGATGCCGACGAGGGGCATGTGCATCTGCGGCCGATGGCCGATCATCGGCGTTCCTACGAGGAAAAGGTCCGCTTCCGTGCCAGACGGCAGGAGCAGTTCCGGGCGCTGCGCGCCGTCGAGCCGGTGACGAAGGATGGGCAGCGGATCGCGCTGATGATGAATGCGGGGCTGCTGGTCGACCTGCCGCAGCTTTCGGAATCGGGCGCCGAGGGCATCGGCCTCTTCCGCACCGAACTGCAGTTCATGATCGCCTCCACCATGCCGAAGGCGGATGAGCAGGAGCAGTTCTATCGCAATGTGATAAAACAGGCGGCGGGCCGCCCCGTCACCTTCCGCACGCTGGATATCGGCGGCGACAAGGTCGTGCCCTATTTCCGCGGCCATGAGGAAGAAAATCCCGCCCTTGGCTGGCGCGCCATCCGGCTATCGCTCGATCGGCCGGGACTATTGCGCACCCAGCTGCGCGCCCTATTGAAGGCGTCGGCCGACACCGAACTGAAGCTGATGGTGCCGATGGTGACCGAGGTTTCGGAGCTGAAGATCGTGCGCGAGCTGTTGCAGAAGGAAGTGCAGCACCTCTCGCGCTTCGGTCACGGGTTGCCGCGCAAGCTGCAATTCGGAGCGATGCTGGAGGTGCCTGCACTGCTCTGGCAGCTTGACGAACTGATGGAGGCGGTGGATTTCGTTTCGGTCGGTTCGAACGACCTCTTCCAGTTCTCGATGGCGGTCGATCGCGGCAATGCGCGGGTCTCGGATCGCTTCGATCCGCTCGGCAAACCATTCTTGCGCATCCTGCGCGATATCGTGCGCGGGGCGGATCGGAACAAGACGCCGGTGACGCTCTGCGGCGAACTCGCCAGCAAACCGATCTCGGCGATGGCGCTGCTCGGCATCGGCTTCCGCTCGATCTCGATGTCGCCGGCCTCGATCGGACCGGTGAAGGCGATGCTGCTCGGGCTCGATGTCGGGGCGCTGGCCAAGGTGATGGACGAGGTGCTGGACGATCACCACGCCGTGATGCCGATGCGCGAGGTGCTTGCCCGCTTCGCCGAGAGCCACAATATTCCCCTTTAGACAGAGATTAAGAAGAATCGGAGTGAAGGGTGGCGAAGCTTCCCGTTGAAAAAATGCGCGAGCTGGAGCGCCGTTTCGGCGAGATCGAGGCGCGCATGTCGGCTGGCCCGGCTGCCGATGTCTATGTGAAGCTCGCATCCGAATATTCCGAGCTGCAGCCCGTCGTGACGCAGATCCGTGCCTATGAGAAGGCGGTCGCCGAGCTTGCCGATCTCGAAACGCTGCTGGCGGATAAATCGGTCGACCGCGAGATGCGCGACCTCGCCGAGCTGGAACTGCCGGAGGTGAAAGAGCAGATCGAGGCGCTCGAACAGGACATGCAGATCCTGCTTTTGCCGAAGGATGCAGCGGACGAAAAGAGTGCGATCCTCGAAATCCGCGCCGGCACCGGCGGCTCGGAAGCGGCCCTTTTTGCCGGCGATCTCTTTCGCATGTACGAGCGTTTCGCGGCGGAAAAGGGCTGGAAGGTGGAAGTTCTCTCGGCAAGCGAGGGCGAAGCCGGCGGCTATAAGGAAATCATCGCGACGATCACCGGCAGGGGCGTTTTCGCCAAACTGAAATTCGAATCCGGCGTACATCGCGTGCAGCGCGTGCCGGAAACCGAGGCGGGCGGACGCATCCATACGTCGGCTGCAACCGTTGCAGTGTTGCCGGAGGCAGAGGAGATCGACATCGAGATCCGGCCGGAGGATATCCGCATCGATACGATGCGCTCTTCGGGTGCGGGCGGCCAGCACGTCAATACGACGGACTCGGCGGTGCGCATCACCCACCTGCCGAGCGGCATCGTCGTCACCAGCTCGGAAAAGTCGCAACACCAGAACCGCGCCAAGGCGATGCAGGTGCTGCGCTCCAGGCTCTACGATGCCGAGCGACAGCGGGCCGACAGCGAGCGCTCTGCCGATCGCAAGAGCCAGGTCGGCTCCGGCGACCGCTCGGAACGCATCCGCACCTATAATTTCCCGCAGGGTCGGGTGACGGACCATCGCATCAATCTGACGCTTTACAAGCTCGACCGGATGATGGAAGGCGAGATCGAGGAGGTCGTCGATGCGCTGATGGCCGATTACCAGGCAAGCCAGCTGGCACAGCTCGGCGAACAGCAATGAGCTCGACGGTCGCCGATATGCTTGCTGACGCGCGCCGACGCTTCACTGAAGCAGGTATCGTCGATCCGGCGACCGATGCGCGGCTGCTGGTCGCGGGCCTTCTGAAATTGTCGCCGACCGAGCTGTTGACGCGATCGGCCGAGAGACTTTCTCCCGAGCGGTCCGAGCTGATCTTCAAGGCGATGGAGCGGCGGCTCGGCCATGAGCCGGTGCATCGCATTCTCGGCGAGCGTGAGTTCTACGGCTTGCCGCTTCGGCTCTCGGCGGAAACGCTGGAGCCTCGGCCGGATACAGAAATCCTGGTCGATACGGTGCTCGCCTATCTCAGCAACCTTGCAAAAGCTGAAGGCGATCTCCATATCCTTGATCTAGGAACCGGGACTGGGGCGATATGCCTTGCGCTTTTGAGCGAGTGTCCTGATGCGTCAGGTGTCGGCAGCGACATATCGGCGGATGCGCTTTTGACGGCAAGATCGAATGCAGAAAGAAACGGATTGCTGGATCGGTTTCAGGCCATACAGTCGAGATGGTTCGAGAGCATCGAAGGGTCCTTTCACGCGATTGTCTCAAATCCGCCCTATATTGCTTCCAATGTCATTCACGATCTCGCTCCCGAAGTGACGAAATTTGATCCGCTTGCGGCCCTGGATGGCGGCCCGGATGGGCTTGACGCCTACAAAGCCATAGCCAAGGATGCGGCAAGGTTCATGAGACCCGATGGGTTCGTCGGACTGGAGATCGGCTACGATCAGCGAAACGATGTGACGGCGATCTTTGAAGCGAAAGGCTTCAAGTGCCTCAAATCCGTGAAAGATTATGGTCAGAACGACAGGGTGCTCGTGTTCGCGCTCGCGTGACAGGCGATAATTGCTGCACTGGACAGGACATTATTGTTATTGCGAAGAAAAGGCTTGGATTTCCCAGGGAAGCAATATAGGTTGCGGTTACGTGTTGGGCAGATAGGAATGAACGAGATTCGTTCGGTACTTGGTTTGCCTCGGGGGTCCGCTCTTTTAAACGAGAGTTTCAACGGTTGAACACGACCCAATGCGTGAATCAGTCAAACTGACTTGAGAACCAAGCGGCAGGTCGGCGCAAAGGCGCAGTATGCTCGCGGCACAAAGGTCCTGACCCGGTTTTCCGGTCATGGCGGTTGGTGCCATGTATCCATCACAAACAGAGAATTCAGGTGAACGATCTATGAGGCCAGGACAGCAGAACAAGCGCGGTCGAGGGCGTGGTAACAACAATAATAACAACGGCGGCGGTGGAAATAACAATAACAACAATTTCAACCGCAAGGGCGGCAATCCGCTGACCCGGACCTATGACAGCTCCGGCCCCGATGTGAAGATTCGCGGTACTGCGCAGCATATCGCCGAAAAATACGCACAACTCGCCCGCGACGCCCAAAGCTCCGGCGACCGCGTGATTGCCGAGAACTATCTCCAGCACGCCGAACATTACAATCGTATCATCGCCAGCGCCCAGGCGCAGATGCAGGAGCGCTTCCAGCGCGACGATCGCGGCGATTACAATGATCGCGACGGTGCGGACCGCGACGGCGACGATATGGATAGCAACGACAATGACGGTGACGACGTCGTTATCGTCCAGCCGCCGCAGAGCAGGCAGCATCAGCCGCGGCCGCAGCCTGAGTCCCAGCCCCAGCCGACTCCTGCTCCGGCGCCGGTAGTGTCCCAGGCCGAGGTCATCGATGGAACCGGCCCGCAGCCGGAGATCGAAGGTATCCCGGCCGAAGTCGCCATGGACGAGGAAGGTTCGGGCGGCCAGCCGCGCGAACGCCAGCCTCGCCGTCGCAGCACCGGCAACCGTCCCCGTCGCCCGCGTCGCGGCGCAGAAGGGGAAGCTGCTGCTGAAGGCGAGGGTGCCTCTGCCGAGGCGCCGGTGCTGGCTGACGTCGCATCGGAATGAGGATTTCGCTTCTCCTTCAGGGGAGAGCGTGAGGTTCATGCCATCTGCTCAAATTGCCTTTAAAATCCCCGGTCTCGCGCCGGGGATTTTCGTTTTATGGGCTTTAAACTCGCAGAACAGGCTACCATATTCTCCTCGAACTGCTTCGCCCGAAATCCCAGACGGGCAACGCGCGGCCTGCCTTTTCAGGGGGTCGATCTCAATCATCGGTCTGCGCCTCGTCAGGGCAGGGCGATCCATGGAGGTAGAATATGAATATCGAGAAATATTCCGAGCGGGTGCGCGGTTTCATCCAGTCCGCCCAGACTTATGCGCTGGCGCAAGGTCACCAGCAATTCACGCCCGAACATGTGCTGAAAGTCCTGCTCGACGACGATCAGGGCATGGCGGCCTCGCTGATCGAGCGCGCCGGCGGCGATGCCAAGGCGGCCCGCCTTGCCAACGACGCGGCTTTGGCCAAGCTGCCGAAAATTTCCGGCGGCAACGGCAACATCTATCTTGCGCAACCGCTTGCCAAGGTACTTTCAACAGCTGAAGAGGCGGCGAAGAAGGCCGGCGACAGTTTTGTCACCGTCGAGCGCCTGCTGCAGGCGCTGGCGATCGAATCCTCGGCCTCGACCTTTTCGACGCTGAAGAATTCAGGCGTGACGGCTCAGGGCCTCAACCAGGTCATCAACGACATCCGCAAGGGCCGGACGGCGGATTCCTCCAATGCGGAGCAGGGTTTCGATTCGCTGAAGAAGTTCGCACGCGATCTCACCGCCGAAGCCCGCGAGGGCAAGCTCGACCCGGTGATCGGCCGCGACGACGAAATCCGCCGCACCATCCAGGTGCTTTCGCGCCGCACCAAGAACAATCCTGTGCTGATCGGCGAACCCGGTGTCGGCAAGACGGCGATCGTCGAAGGCCTGGCGCTGCGCATCGTCAACGGCGACGTGCCGGAATCGCTCAAGGACAAGAAGCTGATGGCGCTCGACATGGGCGCGCTGATTGCCGGTGCGAAATACCGCGGCGAATTCGAGGAGCGGCTGAAGGCCGTACTCAACGAAGTGCAGGCGGAGAACGGCGAGATCATCCTGTTCATCGACGAGATGCACACGCTGGTCGGCGCCGGCAAGGCGGATGGGGCGATGGACGCCTCCAACCTCTTGAAGCCCGCCCTTGCCCGCGGTGAGCTGCATTGCGTCGGCGCGACCACGCTTGATGAATATCGCAAACATGTCGAGAAGGATCCGGCCCTTGCCCGCCGCTTCCAACCCGTCGTCGTTGACGAACCGACGGTCGAAGACACGATCTCGATCCTGCGCGGCCTGAAGGAAAAATACGAGCAGCATCACAAGGTGCGCATCGCCGATGCGGCGCTGGTGGCCGCGGCGACACTTTCCAACCGCTATATCACCGACCGTTTCCTGCCCGACAAGGCGATCGACCTGATGGACGAAGCGGCAGCGCGGCTGCGCATGCAGGTGGATTCCAAGCCGGAAGAGCTCGATGAACTCGACCGCCGCATCATCCAGCTGAAGATCGAACGCGAGGCCCTGAAGAAGGAAACCGACATTGCCTCGGCCGACCGGCTGAAGCGGCTGGAGACCGAACTCACCGACCTCGAAGAAGAGGCCGATGCGCTGACGGCCCGCTGGCAGGCGGAAAAGCAGAAGCTCGGCCTTGCCGCCGATCTCAAGAAGCAGCTCGACGATGCCCGTAACGACCTGGCGATCGCCCAGCGCAAAGGCGAGTTCCAGCGTGCCGGCGAGCTGACTTACGGCGTCATTCCGGATCTCGAAAAGCAGCTCGTCGATGCCGAGAAGCAGGATGGCGATCGCGGCGCGATGGTGCAGGAGGTGGTAAGCCCCGACAATATCGCTCACGTCGTTTCCCGCTGGACCGGCATTCCGGTCGACAGGATGCTGGAGGGCGAACGCGACAAGCTGCTGCGGATGGAAGACGAATTGGCGAAATCGGTGATCGGCCAGGGTGATGCGGTTCAGGCCGTGTCGCGCGCCGTCCGCCGCGCGCGCGCCGGCCTGCAGGATCCGAACCGGCCGATCGGCTCGTTCATCTTCCTCGGTCCGACCGGCGTCGGCAAGACGGAGCTAACCAAGGCGCTCGCCCGCTTCCTCTTCGACGACGAAACGGCGATGGTGCGCATGGATATGTCGGAATATATGGAGAAACACTCCGTTGCCCGTCTGATCGGCGCGCCTCCCGGCTATGTCGGTTATGACGAAGGCGGAGCGCTGACGGAAGCCGTGCGCCGCAGGCCCTATCAGGTCGTGCTGTTCGACGAGATCGAAAAGGCGCATCCCGACGTCTTCAACATCCTGCTGCAGGTGCTGGACGACGGACGCCTGACGGACGGCCAGGGCCGGACCGTCGATTTCCGCAACACGATGATCATCATGACCTCGAACCTCGGTGCCGAATATCTGACGCAGCTGAGGGACGGCGACGACAGCGATACGGTTCGCGAGCAGGTGATGGAGGTCGTGCGCGGGCATTTCCGGCCGGAATTCCTGAACCGCATCGACGAGATCATCCTCTTCCATCGCCTGAAACGTGAGGAGATGGGCGCGATCGTCGATATCCAGCTGAAACGGCTGGTGGCTCTGCTTTCCGAGCGCAAGATCGTCATCGATCTCGACGAAGACGCCCGCCATTGGCTGGCGAACAAGGGTTATGATCCGGTCTACGGCGCAAGGCCGCTGAAGCGAGTGATCCAGAAGTTCGTGCAGGATCCGCTCGCCGAGCAGATCCTGTCCGGCCAGGTGCCGGACGGATCGACGGTGAAGGTGACGAGCGGTTCGGACCGGCTGCAGTTCAAGACGCAGCAGACGGTGAGCGAAGCGGCGTAAACCGGTTTGCGGATGAATGAGGAATGGCGGCTTCGGCCGCCATTTTTCGTCTGGGGTGCGATCGGCGACCGGGATGACCAGCGTGTAGGCAGTTCAAAGGACGCTGTCGGAGATTATTTGCTGGCCACCTGGTCTGACGTCTGGTTGTTCAGCAGCGTATCGATGCGCTTGCGCTCATCCTCGAATTTCGCCAGCGCCTCGCCCTGCAGCGATTTGCCGCCCGGCAGACGGATGCGCAGCGGGTCGACCTTCGTGCCGTTGACGATCAATTCGTAATGCAGGTGCGGGCCGGTGGATTCGCCTGTGGTGCCGACCCAGCCGATCACCTGGCCCTGGCGGATCTTGGCGCCGGGGACGACGCCCTTGGCGATGGCGCTCTGGTGGTTGTAGGAGGATTCATAGCCGTTGGCATGGCGAATAATCGTCTGGTTGCCGTAACCGCCGGAATCCCAGCCGGCTTTCTCGACCGTGCCGTTGCCGGCGGCGATGATCGCCGTGCCGCGCGGCGCTGCCCAATCGACACCTGTGTGCATGCGGGCGAAACCGAGGATCGGGTGACGGCGCATGCCGAAGCCCGATTTGAAGATGCCGTTCGGAACCGGGTTGCGCAGCAGGAACTGGCGGATGCTCTTGCCGTTCTCGTCGAAATAATCGACCGTGCCGTCATCGGGATCCTGGAAGCGATAGAAGCGCGTCTGCGTATCGCCGAAACGGGCGTTGACGTAGAGCAGTTCGGAATCCTCGGTCGCCTGGCCGGCGCTGTCGGCGACGGAGAAGAAGGCCTCGAGACTGTCGGTCGTCCTCAGTTGCGCCTGGAAATCGACGTTGCTGGCGAGCAGCTTGATGATCAGCGCCGTCATATCCTTGGTCATGCCGTAGGAAAGGGCAGCGCGATAGATGCCGTCATAGACGCGCGGCAGGTTCTGGCCGGGAGGCGGCGCGAAGGAATTATCATCGAAAGCGGTGGCGATGGCATCCAGCATCGGCGGCTCGCTGCCGGGTACGTATCTGCCCTTGTCGTCGACGGCCACGGTGACGAGATGGCGCGTGCCGCGATAGACGCTGGCGCGGATGATCTTGGCCTGTTCGCCCTTCTGAATGATGCCGATGCGCAGCACGTCGCCCTTATCGAGATCGGTGGACCCCAGTTGCTGCGAGATAAAGCCGGCAATGCCATCGGCATATTGCTGTGGATAGCCTGAATCCGTCAGCGCCTTGGCGATCGGCGTGTCGATGCGCACCGGCAGGATGTCGTCGGCGAACTCTTCGGTCTGCGGTGTGATCGATTCCGATGCGGAGACCGTCATGTTCTGTTCGAGCACACGGGCGGACAGGCCGGCGGTCAGATCGACATCGGCATCCTCGTTGGAGAAACGGCGCGGATCGACGTAATAGAGCGCTGCGAGCTGCGTGTTGCCGTCGGTCAGCACCGAGCCGTTGGATCGTACGTTCTCTTCGACCTCTTCGAGCGACAGGCCGGACGCCATCTGCATGTTGGTCTTGCCGGTGGGGAAGGGAATGGTCTTGAGGCTGACTTCGGATTCAACGTCGGAGCCGTAAAGCGCACCGGTGCGGCTTTGCGGGGCGGGCTGAGGCTCGTCGGCGGAAAAGATCGCCAGGGGATCGAAGTCCGGATAGTCCTCGGTCGCCACGTGGTTGGCGGCCAGTGTCATCTTCACATGCGCGAAGGGCTGGCGGCGCACGACTTCCTTTTCGCCGTCATGGACGACGGTCGAAACTTCCATGATGGCACGGTCGGACGGTTTTGCGGCGATGGCGGGCGCGATCAGCCGACCGCCGCGGACCACTGTCGTATCCTCATGCGCGTCTGTCGCGGCACTTGCATAGGCTTCGGCGGGGATCGCCAGCTGCTGGCGCCCGTCAAGGGCGGCAAAAAGGGCGACACCCATGAGCACGGACGAGGTGATGCCGGTGAGGAACGTGCCCGAGAGCCAACGCAGGGAAACTTCGCGCCGGTCGGGCGCGCGTCTGCCGTCGGCCAGAAGCGGAGGCTCGTTGCCCAACGAGCGGATCATCATTTTCTCCGTCATCATGGCAGTCGGGTCCGCGTCCTTACATCAGGCGTCTCAGAGAGCATTTCTTAGCCATCCTGGCTGGGGCGAAAGATGTGCATATTTTAAGCATGGAAGTCAAATCACCCGGGAAAAGGCAGTCTGCCTGCATTTGCCTGTGTGAATCGTGTGTCTCTTAAGACCAGCAGATTGTGATGATGTCGGGGCGCAGGAGACAAAAGAGCGTGCTTTCCACGAAAAGTCGAAAGACGTTCATCTTTTCCTGAGGGTTTAAGGCCGATCGGAATCCGGGAAATGACCGCATCTGGGTGTCTCCCGGAATTTGATCTGAAAAAACAATGACATGAAAGAAATATCATTTTTTTCGAAATGGCCTGTTGACTGCTTGGGAGGGTTAGTTCTATAAGCCCCCTCACTGAACGAGGGCGGCGGCGCTGCTGGCGACGAAGTCTTTCGTTCTAAAGAACCTCAAGCGGATTGGCGGAT
>NZ_JACIAZ010000013.1:0-84335 GCF_014195045.1 Rhizobium sp. BK591 | reverse complement strand
GGAACTGCGCTGCATGGTCTGCCAGAACCAGTCGATCGACGATTCCAATGCCGATCTGGCCAAGGATCTGCGCCTGCTGGTGCGCGAGCGCATCAGCGATGGCGACAGCGACGAGGCGGTGCTGAACTATATCGTCTCGCGCTATGGCGAGTTCGTGCTGCTGAAGCCGCGTATCGGCATGAAGACGGTGCTGCTCTGGGGCGCGCCGGTGCTGCTGGTGACCCTCGGCGGGCTGTCATTGCTGGTCTTTGCGCGCAACAGGGCCGGCAAGCCGACCGGCAGCAAGCTGACAGCCGACGAACAGGCGAAGCTGAGCGAGCTTCTTGGCGAAGATCGCATTGTTTGACGAAGATCAATGGCGGCTCGACGAGCTCGCATTATCGTCATTCCAGCAACAATTCCTATAAACGAGGCAGGACAATGCAGGCGAAGGACATAATGACCACCAACGTGGTATCGATCGGTCCAGCGGTCGGTATACGCCACGCCGTCGCCGTCATGATGCAAAACAACGTCAGCGGTCTTCCTGTCATTGACGACGAAGGCCGCGTCTGCGGAATGCTGACGGAGGGCGATCTGCTGCTGCGGAAAGAGATCCGATTCTCCCCCCGCGCCGCCCGCGCGCCCGAAATGATATCGGAGATCGATCTTGAGCGATATATTTCCAGGAATGGCTGGTGTGTCGCCGATGTCATGTCTCAGGATGTGATCGTGGCGTGCCCCGACAGCGAGGTATCGGATATCGCCGAAAGCCTCCAGGCGCACCGGATCAAGCGGCTACCGATCGTTGAGGACGGACGTCTTGTCGGGATTGTCAGCCGCAGAGACATCCTCGGCCTGATCATCAATGCCCAGACGGCGCCGCTGCCAAAGGAAGATGAATCGATCAGGCTGGCGGTTCGAACGCGCCTGAGGTCGGAGTTGGGGATAACGCCTCAGAAGGTCCAAGTGACCGTGAAGAACGGCCAGGTGACACTCGATGGCAACGTGGAGTCGGAGTTGAAGCAAAAGGCTGTTCGCACCCTGGTCGAAAGCCTGGGCGTCGGCGCCTATCGGGATCGGCTCCAGATCGCTCGGCTGACCGTAACCGAAAGGGGCTGAAACAGCACGTCCAAGCTAGATCTTTGCCACGGCGTGGAAACAGTTCATCCCGCGCCCCATTTGTTTTCACGCAATTCCGGACGCAAAACCGCGACACACTTTTTGCTGGAATTAGCGGCGCGGCTTCGGCTGTCGCTCTCGGCGTCTCCGCACGGTGCTCATTGGTGAGGGTAATCTGACGCGAGGAGGCTCACTCGGTGTTGCGCCCCAAAACCGAGCGAGCCTCTGTCAAGTTTCCCCCCTTGACACGGGAAAATCCCGACCCGCCAAACCGACATACGCAATAGGCGAGGCCGTTTCTTTGATGGAGGTCAAACACGGCTGGAAGAGGCCCCGCTTATTCGGCGGCGATGATCTTTTCCAGAGCGGGTAGGATATCCGTCGCGAGGCTTTTCTCGTCGATCGGCCCGACATGTCTCAGGAAGATTCGTCCCGCGCGATCGATAACGAATGTTTCCGGGACGCCGTAGACTCCCCAGTCGATCGAACTTCTTCCCGTGGTGTCGATTCCGATTGCCGCGAACGGATTGCCGTTTTCCTGAAGGAAGGCTGCGGCCTTTTCTGGAGCATCCTTATAGTTGATGCCGACCAGCTTTATGCGAGAATCTTTGGCGAGTTTCATCAGCGCCGGGTGTTCGAGCCGACAGGGAACGCACCAGGACGCGAAGATGTTGACGATGGCGATGTGGCCATCAACTGTGTGATCGTTCAGCCCAGGCGCTTGAAGACCGGCAAGCGGCGCGAGATCGACGGCTGGATGTCGGCGTCCCGCCAACGCCGAAGGAATAGCGGCGGGGGAATATCCGTCCACGGATTCGCGATACAGCGTATTGGCGACGGCACCCGCAATCCCGAGAAACGCGACAAGCGGAATCGCAGCGAAGGCGTAGCGTCGCATCCTAGCGGTCTCCGCGAGGCTGCCGACGTCGTGCCAGCGCCTCGATCCGACGGCGGTAGATTCGTCCTGAGAACCAGATCTTCAACGTCGCCGTGACCATGACCACGAAGGTGAGCAAATACGCCGCAAGAACATAGTGTTCGTGGTTCATTTCAAGTCTCCCGGTGAGCAGCGGCTTTTGCTGCGAGCCTGTCATGCGTGATCAGCTTCCGTCGCCAGATCTCGTTTCTTATCGATGCGACGTAGAGCGTGGCAAACAGCGCTGAGAACGCCACTCCCATGACCAGCAGAGGGCGTAGAAACTCGACGTCGAGGGCGGGGCCGCCCAGCCGCAGCACGCTGGCGGGCTGATGCAGCGTGTTCCACCAATCGACGGAAAACTTGATGATCGGAATATTGACGAAACCCACGACGATCAGGACCGCCGTGACACGGGCGGCGCGAGCCGGATCGTCGATCGCCCGGTTGATCGCCAATATGCCGAGATACATGATGAAGAGCACGAACATCGATGTCAGGCGGGCGTCCCATACCCACCATGTGCCCCACATGGGCTTGCCCCAGATCGCGCCGGTCACGAGCGACACGAAGGTGAAGGCGGCGCCAAGGGGAGCGGCGACGCGCGCCGCAACGTCGGCCAGGGGATGCCGCCAGACCAACGAGCCGATGGCATTGGCGGTCATCGTCGTATAGCAGAGCATGGCCATCCACGCTGCGGGGACGTGGACATACATGATCCTGACGGTTACCCCCTGTTGATAGTCGACGTCGGAGCTGAAGCTCAGATAGAGGCCGATCGCGAAGAAGAATGCGCTCAGGGCGGCAAGTGCAGGAAGCAGGCGTTCGGACAGTTCCAGGAACCTGGCAGGCTGCGCAAGGCCGACGATTGCGTTTTTAAGATGTGGAATTGAGCTCATACCTTCGAGCTTTAATGCCAGACGTCGTTCCGATAATTGATGTTGATCAAACAACCGACCTGTCGGCTGCAACGATTGGAATGACCGGCCGCCGCGATCAGCAGGCGGCTAAGGGACAGTTCGTCGTGGCTGGTCCCGGCGCGTCAGCCGCCCGCCTGGTGCGCGGGCTTCATCCGACTTGATCAAGATCAAATACGCCCAACCCCTCACAATGTATTGCTCGGACCACACAGGGGAGCGTGCATATGGATTTCGAAGCGTTTTTCAAAAACGAGCTGGACGGGCTTCATGCCGAGGGCCGTTACCGCGTTTTTGCCGATCTCGAACGTCACCGCGGCAACTTTCCGCGCGCGACGCGCCATACGGCCGATGGCGAGAAGGAAGTCACGGTCTGGTGCTCCAACGACTATCTCGGCATGGGCCAGAACCCGAAGGTGATCGAGGCGATGAAGAACGCCATCGACCACTGTGGCGCGGGTGCGGGAGGCACCCGGAATATTTCTGGCACCAACCACCATCACGTCATGCTCGAGCGTGAGCTTGCCGATCTGCACGGCAAGGAAGCGGCGCTGATCTTCACGTCGGGCTATGTGTCCAACTGGGCGGCCCTCGGCACGCTCGGTGCGAAGATCCCCGGCCTGATCATCTTCTCCGATGCGCTGAACCATGCCTCGATGATCGAGGGCATCCGCTACGCCAAATGCGACAAGGTGATCTGGAAGCACAATGACGTGGCCGACCTCGAAGCCAAGCTTGCGGCCGCCGATCCGAAGGCGCCGAAGCTGATCGCCTTCGAGAGCGTCTATTCGATGGACGGCGACATCGCTCCGATCAGGGAGATCTGCGACCTCGCCGACAAATATGGGGCGATGACCTATCTCGACGAAGTGCACGGGGTCGGCATGTACGGTCCGCGCGGCGGCGGCATTGCCGAGCGCGAAGGGCTGATGGACCGGCTGACCGTCATCGAGGGCACGCTCGGCAAGGCGTTCGGGGTGATGGGCGGTTATATCGCCGCGTCGACGGCCCTTTGCGATTTCATCCGCTCGTTTGCCTCCGGCTTCATCTTCACCACGGCGCTGCCGCCGGCGCTCGCCGCCGGCGCCGTCGCCTCGATCCAGCATCTGAAGGTCAGCCAGTTCGAGCGCGCCCGCCATCAGGACCGGGTCCGCAAGCTGAGAGCGCTGCTCGACCAGCGCGGCATTCCGCATATGCCCAATCCGAGCCATATCGTGCCGGTGCTGGTCGGCGATGCGGCCAAGTGCAAGTGGATCTCCGATCTGCTGCTCGACAATTGCGGCGTCTATGTCCAGCCGATCAACTACCCCACGGTGCCGAAGAAGACCGAGCGGCTGCGCATCACGCCGACGCCGCTGCATTCCGATGCCGATATCGCCCATCTGGTCGAGGCGCTGCATTCGCTCTGGTCGCGCTGTGCATTGGCGCGGATGGTTGCCTGAGCGGGGACCTATCCTCAGCAACTATCGGACACCGCGACAAAAGCCGGGGGTCTTTTGATGGGGATCAAGCGGCTATTCCTCTTCCAGCAGAAGAGCTGTGGCCAGGTAGCCCATGCTTATTGTGCTCGCGAAGAGATACATGAACAGCCCTTGGGCAAGGTAATTCTCAAGAGTGCCTGCCGCGGCGCTGGAAGACAAAAAACCGTTCTGCCAGACCAGGAATCCTGTGGCGCATCCAATTGCAAAGCCCGTGGCCAATCGAGTGAGCATGAAGCTGATCATGCGAGGCATGGCGGCACCTCAGAGTTAGCTCATGCCAACGGCCAGGCCACGAGAATGTTCCGGCCGCGGAGTGATCTTTGTCAACGACTGACGTGGCTGACCGTGCAAAAAGCGGACGGAACCGAGGGACCAAAGCAGTGCATCTCTTCCCTTTCGCAGCCGGCGCTTTTGCGCTTCTCATTTTGCCTGGGCCGACCAACGCGATATTGGCGATGGCCTCTCAGGGTCTGACCGCCGGGCGCGCGGTCATGCTGCTTGGTACGGTGGTCGCCGCCTATCTTGCCATTGTCGTTCCGGCGTCCGGCCTGGCCGGTCCTTTTCTCAACCAGCACCCGCTGGTCGCGCAAGGTGTCAAGCTTGCCTCAGCAACCTGGGTATTCTGCCTCGCGCTACGGCTCTGGGGCTCCGGATCCAGTCCCACCGAGGTTGTGACAGTACGGCAGTTGGCGATCACGACGCTGTTGAATCCCAAGGCGCTTATCATCGGGCTTACGATGATGCCCTCCGCGCAGGAGGTGTCTGGGATAGCCGCCACCGCGGCGCTCGCCTTCGTCGTCCTTTTCGCATCCTTGATCTGGCTGTCGACAGGCAGAATTGTTCTTGGAAGCGAAAAAGAAATGCCGTTGCTGGCCCGGCGATGCGGATCCGCAACCCTGCTGGTGTTCTCGGCCGCGCTGACCCTCAGTGCATTTTGACGGCACCAAGGATACCGCGAATACATCATGCCAAGCGCGGCCTTTTCGCTAGGAGATTTGCGTTAGGTCAATGAGCCTGTCTTGCGCGCCGCTAATGTACATTCGTGTTCAGAGGAGGCAGGCGATGATCGTCAATGACCGTGAACTGGCGGACTATTTTTCCGCGCTCGCCAATGCCAGCCGTTTATCGGTGCTGCGGAGGCTGGCCAAGGGCGAGATCTCAGCCACGGAGCTCGCCACAAGTGTCGGACTCAGCCAGTCGGCGTTATCGCACCATCTTAACGTGCTGAAACGTCAGCAGGTCGTCAAGGCGCGCCGCGAATCGCAAACGATCTACTATTCGCTCGCCAGCGATCGAAGCGAGAAAGCTGTCTCTCTCCTCAACGGCATATTGTTTCCCGACGGACTGCAGATGTCGATGTTCGGCTTCTCGGACTTCTGCCCAGAGGCCGCATGAAGATCGGCGATCGGCCGGAGCCTCGATCCTGCCAGGGGAGCCAGCCGCAGCCTGGCTGTTAGATCCAAGGTTCGATGGTCCGTTTCATTCGGTTGAATGGAACAAAGCTCTACGGGCCACAGCTTTACATTGAAGATCGGTTGGCTAACGAGTTTGGTGGAGCTAAGCGGGATCGAACCGCTGACCTCTTGCATGCCATGCAAGGGGCCGTCCTTTCCGGGAGTTTCCTCACGTTTCCCTATCTTGCCCTAAGCCCTTTCGTTTCAACAAAAATCTGGTAGTGTTGTTCCGTTAGTTTCCTCTGCTTTCCTTTTCCGTACTTCCCTGGTGCTTCCCGGATTTTGCTGATGGCCAAAAAAGCCGATTCTTTGATCAACTCATCGACCTCGGCGGAGATTACTCTCAGCCTGATCAAGCGCATTGCACCGGGTGAAAAGGAATTCTTCGTTTCCGACACGGCCGTCACCGGGTTCGCCATCCGGGTTCGAACGACAGGGGCCATGACGTACCTTGTCATCTACCGATTCGGGTCTGGCCGGGAAGCCCCGACCCGACGCTACACCATCGGCAGCACGAAGAAGGTCACTCCCGATGAAGCTCGGCGCGTTGCCAAGACCGTACTCGCCCAGGTCGTCCAGGGTGGAGATCCGGCAAAGGAGAAGAGCGCCGACCGGGCGTCACCGACCTTCGACACTTTAAAGGATGATTATCTGCGGACCGTCGACGCGAAGCAGAAGAGCGCGACATACAAACTCTATGCCCGCTGGCTGAATATCGCTTCCGAGACACTGGGGCGGAAGAAGGCAAAGGATGTCGCCACGGGTGAGATCGAGAAGCTGCACGTTTCCTTGAAGGATAAGCCCATTACGGCGAACCGAGTCCTTTCCACGGTCAGCTCCATGTACACTTGGGGGATGGATACCAAAGCCATTCCCAAGATCGAGAACCCGGCAAGCGGCATCAAGAAGTACCCGGAGGACAACCGGGAACGATACTTGACCAGCGAAGAGCTGGGCCGCCTCGGCGACGCCATTCGAGAGGCGGAGACTGACGGCATCCCATGGGACCCGGATCCTGAGAAGAAGATCAAGCATGCACCGAAATCAGAGAATAGACGGATCAAGATTGACCAGTTCTCTGCTGCGGCCATCCGCCTCTTTATCCTGACGGGCGCCCGCCGCGGTGAAATCCTGAAACTGAAGTGGTCGAACGTTGATTTGCAGCGCGGGCTACTGTTTCTCGATGACAGCAAGACCAGGAAGAAAACCATCATCTTGAACGGGCCGGCGCAGCTCATTCTGACGGAGCTGCCGAAGGTCGGCCCATACGTCGTGCCGGGAGAGCCGAAGGTTCTCGATGGTGGCAAGATTCAGCATCGTCCTCGATCGGACCTAAAGCGGCCCTGGCATCACGTCCGGAAGCGCGCCGGGCTCGACGCTTCTGCTGATGATCCGAAGCTCCGGGTCCGCATCCACGATCTGCGCCATACCCACGCCTCTGTCGGCGTCGAAGCGAACCTGAGCCTCCAGATCATTGGTAAGCTGCTTGGGCATACGCAGATGAAGACGACGGAGCGTTACGCGCACCTCGCCGACGACCCGAAGCGGCACGCGTCCGACCTAATCGGCTCCAAGATTGTCGATGCTATGGGCGACCGTCCGAGGCGCGAGAATGTGCATTCTTTGCGGCCGGGGAAGTCCTGATCATTAGCCTACTGCAGGGATAGGACGGCCATCCGACAAGCCGGGCAGCACCCCCGGTTTCCCTGCGGCCCTAGTGGTGCATTTCGCAAGGTGCTGCGATGTCTCGATACTATCCCGCGGTCAGCCGCAAATCGTTCTGGTTCAACAAACCGTGGCCCCGGGACGATCCCAATGAATCATATGTATTTCTTGGCAAAGCCGTGCTGGCAACAGGACGAGCAATATATGGAGCTGATTGGTCGGATGAGGACCCGCAAGCGGCTTTCTCCCACAAGGAGAGCGTCGTGGCTGAACGGGCTCGCGTGACCGAAGTCATGGAGCGGCTTGGTGTAGCTATTGCTCGTGGGGACGTCGGGTTTGCGCTCCGTCCGGAGAAATATGGCGAATTCAAACCGCAAAAAGAAGCAGTCGATCCCAGGATGAGCGCACTGGTAGGGTTCGGAAAGGCGAACTGGAATGTTGACGACTTCACGCCCCTATTTAAGTTCGCGCAGATGAATGACGGGAAATATCGCGTCGAACAGTTACCGCCGCTCGACTGGATTTATCTGGAGAGGCAAAGCTTCGAACGCTTCATCGCCGGGTTGGTCCGGGAACTTCCAGACTTTGATCGGCGCGAGGGTGAGCCATTTGTTCGGAGCGCTTTGATCGAGGCTACCGAGAACGACAGCCTTCCAACGGAAGCGCAGCAGCATCCCGAAGGTGACGTCGGTACCATCTCGGATACTGACGGTTTCTCGTTCACGGCAACCGAGCGAGACATCCACGCGGCGATCCAGGCAGTTTGGCAGGGTGGTCCGACGCCAAGTGCCAAAGGGCAACTTCAGGCGGCCGTCAATAAATACCTCAAGTCTGCTCTTCAATACACGAAAACACCCGATCCGAGGACATACCAGCGATACTTCAAGAAGATCGGCGCGACATTTCCAGACAAATAACGACAGCGCACGACAGGTCGCGCGCTGTCGCAGGATGTCGCTAACACCTTGAAATCAAAAGTGAGACCTTCCTCTCAGCGGACACATTGGGTGTCTGCACATATGAAGAGGAAAGTACTTTGCTCGACATCTCGCCCAATCAGCGACGCATGCTCCGCACCGAGGACGCCGCGACGTACACTGCGGTATCGGCTTCTACGCTGAACAAGCTGCGCCTCACCGGCGGCGGTCCGGAATACATCAAGCTCGGCAAATCCGTCGTCTATGATCCCGCGGATCTGGACGCATGGCTGTCCTCCAAACGCCGCCGTTCCACGTCGGTCGCAGCCTAGGGGGAGGTCATGATCAAAATGCAAAACCCGGCGGCGCGTGCAGGCGCCAACCGGGGTCTGAAAGTCAAAGCTTTTTCTAGCAGCGTCGACTTTCAGAACCCTACAGAAATCCACCCCGAAATTCAATCCGAAATGCTGGCGGTTCGCTCCGTCATGCGTCGCTTCAGCGTGTCCTATTGGCACGCTAAAACGATCTGCCGGCTCTCTGGCCTTGGAGGTCACGCAGCATGACAAAGCGTCTTATCATCACCGCCCGTATTCTCCCCGATGGTTCGCCTACCAAAGTTGTCGGGCGAGACGCTTGGGCTCTCCAGAACCTCGTGAAGGCGGGCGAAGGTGGTTGCACTCCGATCGATCATCCCGGCCCGCGTTGGAGCCACTATGTATTCAAGCTGCGCCGCTTTGGTTTCCCAATCCAGACACTCGACGAGCCGCATGATGGTCCGTTCCCTGGTTCGCATGCTCGATACGTCTTGCGCTCAGAAGTCGAAATTCTGGACGACGGAAAGGGGGCGGTATGAATGCCTCCGACGAAACACATAACCCCCGGGTTATCGCAGCCGCGCAATGGCTTGCCGATCAGAAGGAGCCACCCGCAAGGGTGGTTCCAACCCTCCGCGCGATGTTTTCGCTGAACGCACTTGAAGCGGCCCAAGCCTGTGGCCTGGCACAGAAGTTCCGGACCTTGCGGAGGGCCTTTGGATGATGCCTTCCGCACTAACGAACAATGATGAGGCAGCGGTGCGTGCGAACGCGACCTGGAAATTCGATTTCCTCGATACCGTCAACGCCGATCCAAAAGCTGGTGGCGCCTGCCTGGCGGTCATCAAGGCCTATCTCCACTTCGCCAGCAAAGTGCGACCGCAGGCGTTCTGCTCACTGCCCGAATTGATGTTGCGTACGGGCGGTAGCAAGCCGCGCGTGCTCCGAGCGAAGGCCTCGCTTGAACGGCTCGGCTACCTCGTCCCGATGTATATGACGGATGAGGGCGCGACCATGTACCGGCTCACCAATGCCCGCAAGCAGACTATCGATGACCATCTCAGGATTGCCAGGGAGGCACTGGCAGCAGCGAAACGAGATCGGAAGCGGCGGCAACGAACTCGTGAAGGCATCGAAGGGGGTAACGAAACGATACTCCCTGAAAATGCTTATCCGGAACGAAACGATACCCCCGTTCGTAACGAAACGATACCCAATTCCCTAGACGAATACCCTAGAGGTATATTCTCTGAAGGGAGAGATTTCTTAACAGCTGATATCGAATTCACAAACAGCACCTACGAAAACCACCCGAGGGAGCAAACCGACCCTTCGGAGGCCGCCGACTATGCGGCGATGTCTCGCGGGAATGATGCTGATGAGCCCATTCCCGTGCCGAGCGATCAGGACGAAGCTCAAACGATGATGGAGGCCATTTGCGAGGGTCGGGCTGTGCCTGACATCGTGCGCCGCCGACTGCTGAGCATGCTGCAGGCCGGGGTCCTAACCCCGCGAATGGCTTCGAATATCCTCGGCCCGGTGGAGGATGCAGCATGAGCGAGCAGCTTGATTTGTTGGAATGGGCAGCCAATCGGCACGGTGACAGCTGTCACGTGACGTCACGCGATGTAACGTTACATGGTCGTTACCGCAACGCGCCCTGCGACGACTCTCCCGCCGCCGCCCAGGTTCTTGATGGGCGCCTACGCTTCGAGCGAAAAGCAGCAGCCTTCTTTGGTGCCTTGGTGCGCGGCTACACTCCCCCGTTTCGCGACAGCCAAGTAATTAGCCTTGCCGATCGGCGCGAGCAAAGGAGCGCTGCATGACAAACGCGCCCATCGAGAAATCTGAACGCCTTTCTGAGCTGGCGGTGGATGCCTGGCCCATCCTCATGCACCGGAGCGATATCATAACCCTGAAGGAAGCAGTCCATCGCACGGGCAAGTCGGACAGGACATTGCGGACCTGGTGCAAGCTCTTCGGTATCAGTCGGCAGACGAACAGCGGCGCACCCATTGAGATTTCGGCTCCGGCGCTTGAGATGGTCATGCACGGGGACGTGGAGGCCCTGGAGCTGCTCAGAAGCGGTAACAGGCACCATCCGAGGGTGCGCAGGTTCTTCGATCACCTGGGCCTATCGGTGTAGGCTCGGAGCACGCTGCCGGCGGCCTTGACTTCATCGCACTCCATGTCACGTTCGGCGCCATGAGCACCACGGACACTGCCGCCCTCCTCGAAGACGCCGCCGATCGAATCGCAGATATCTCACGAGCTGATCTCCAGATCATGCTTCGTAGGGCGGCGCTGCGGCTGCGCAATGCCGGCGCCGTCTCGATGGAGGATGACGTCGAGGACGCCTTGCGTGACCTGGCTGGCGAGTTTGGCATGACGCGGAACGACACGATCAGATTTATCGTCAGGGAGTGGATGGAAAAGAACACCTATCTGCCGGTGCATGACCTCGACGAAGACGGTGCAGTGGATGGGACAGCGTAAGCGGGGCCGAAGCCCCGCTATTTTAAACCAGTCGCTGCTGCCGATTCTTACGATCACCTTCAATCGCACCCTTTATGGACATCGCTGCAAGCTTCGTTTCATCCCGGCAAGCTAGGTAACCTTGAGCACCTTGATCTTCGATTCTCTCCGATGCAAGGGCTTCTGAAGCCATCGTGTAGGCTATTTCCGACAACGTCATGTGGTCGCGAAGATTGGCTTTTGGATGCAGTTTTCTTGAAATTTTGAGATCCTTGGCCGTCCCCCCAAGCAAGTGCTTGTAGGTCTCATTCGTGCAGTTTGCATAGTCAAACGGACGAGATACACCGTGCGCCTTTAGTGTGTCGGTGTAGGTTCGTCGAACACGCTTTCCGATCTCGCGATGCTTTTCGAACGCTTCGTCCCGCCCCTGCTTGTTTTCGCGGATCTCTTCATGGAGGGTTTCATCACCTTTTTTGTAACGAAGAAATACGTCGCGAATCTCAACAGCTAGGCCAGGAGATAAATAGGCGGCGTAACCGAGCGCGATATTCTCGTCCGCCCATACACCTCCGTTCGGACCTTTTTTGCTGTACCAAACGGACTTGATATCCTCCTTAGATAATAGACCGGATTTTCCGGTTTTCTTTCTCAAAAGAGCGGCTACTTCGCGCACTGCTGCAGGAAGCGCCATATAGTCCGAAGGCGTTTGGTTTTTTGAGAATCCAGCGGCGACATGGATATCACCGAGGCAGACGAGGTTATTTTCGTCGACGCGAATGCGAGATTTCTTAAACAACATAACTTTCATTTCTGGCATAAGACATAAACCTTTCTTTATGTCGTTATGCGGCGGCGGTGGTCTTGACACCCAGGAAATAATTAATACATATCCAGCATGTGATCACATAGCCTGCCGCAAGGTTGGTTTTCTGGCCCGGAAGCGCGCCAACGCTTCCGGGTCGCTCTATTTCTGGCGTATCCTAAGATAAACCGTTAGCCATATAGGAACTGCGACAAGATTTCGCAAGTCCTGGTCATATTTCTTAAAAACTTCGCGTTACCCACAGCGACGCGCCTCCCCAAAACCAGCCTCGCGCCCTCCACCGGTTCTTCTTTCGCGCCGGTCAGTGACGTTCGTCTTGACTCCTTCTGTTATGAGAACATAATAAGAACATCGGCGTGCGGCCGCCAATCTGACAATGGAAGATGTGGAGACGGATATGCGAGAGCAGCCGATCGGCGAAGCCGTGGTGGATGACGAGATTGCGGAGGTGCTCGCTTATCACCAGGGCGACGCGCAAGCAGCCATCGGAACCCTCCTGAATGACATCCGCCATCTCCGGTGGCAGCTGGTTCTGACAGAAGGCGCGATGGGCCGAGGGATCACACGCGGGTGGCGACCGAGCTACAACAGAGACGCAAATGCTTGAACGTCTGCAACCAAAAACGGTCTCTTTCGAAACGGCGCTGAGCGATTGGTGGCGGTCCCAGCCGCAGTCTTTCCGCGAGAGCGTCAGCCCCTCGGCCGCGCGCGCTTGCTTTCGCGCAGGATACACAGCAGGCAAGCAAACGACCGAACGGCGCTTCGTGTTCAAGGCCGGCCGCATGCGCATCACTGTCTGGGCAACCGGCATCGTGGAAGCAAAGAAGAAAGCCGAAGCTGAGGCCGATTTCCGTGCGGCCAAAAAGGGTTGGCCCATCCCGAAAGCGGGCTGGCAACTCCAGGAGGAAAAATGAGCGATACCGACAGGCCGACCCTGACGAAGGCGCCGGAAATGTATGTCCATTATTGCGAACAGGGAGGTTGCACGGAATGGGGAAGCTGGGGCAATAGCCCCTCCCCGGCTGTGGCGACCCGGTGGTGGTGCTTCGAGCATTTCCCGCATAAGTCAAACGAGCAGGACCAGGCACTCAGGCGGAAGCTCGAAGCAACCTACGGTGGGAATACCATTCAATGATAGCCGGACTGATTATCTGCGCCTCTTTGACCGTCGTCGATGGCGACACGGTGAAATGCGACGGGCAAAATATGCGACTGCTGGGGGAAGGTGTTCCGTTTGTCTCGGGCATCGATACGCCGGAGATTGGATCGCACGCGAAGTGCAGTAAGGAACGGAAGATGGCGCTGATCGCCAAAGGCAGGCTGAACGAGCTGCTGGCCGAGCGCGGCCTTAAAGTGGTGTTCAGCGGCGCGGTGGACAAGACACCCACACACCGGCCGCTCATCAACATCTACCGAACGAATGGTGAAGAAATCGGCAAGAAGCTGCTGAATGAAGGCCTTGCCAGGACGTGGAACCCGAAGCGGCGGAACGACTGGTGCGACTGATTAAAAATTCTGTCGACGCGGAGCAATACTCGTTGTACATCGTAAATCTATGGGCCGCGCGGAGATTTGTCTTACCACAGCCACTTGACACTTCGATGTGCGACCCACCTCAACCTTAGCCCCGCCATGAAGCGGGGTTCTTTTTTTGGCATTGTCAGTCTGCAATACTACTACCGCGCAGAATTGTACTGGAACTATTGTCACACAAAGGTGTTACTTGCGTCGGGAACGGATCGCGAAGGGGAGCCTCCTGTCTCCAGCAGCACACCCCTTGCGAATCTTCGCGATCCGTTCCTCTCCTGCCGGCCTTGGAGCACTATTTGTCCGGAACCGTAAGGAACTTTTCCGGCTATCTAAAGTTTGACCACGAGGACCGCACAGGCGCCCCATGGTGGGGCGGTCCGCTTCCCTCTTTCTTCCTGTGCGGTCCCGTACTCTCCAGCCCCACTTGCCCCGCTTGGCGGGGCTCCTTTTTGATCCCTGGCGAGCAAAGCTGCGGTGCGGAAGTGCCTTGGCCGCATGCTGGACATGTTTGGAACCGGCGCTAAATTTTGCTTCGATTCCGGGGGGCGCCACCTTGGAGGATGGGATGTTCGTGAAGTTGACCGACGGCACGATAACGCGCTGGATCAATATGGACGCTGTTATCCAGATGCGGTCGATGACGACAAACATCAGACGGAACTATTCATGCTTAGAGAGAACGCTGGGCCAATTTTTGTTGATGAGTCTCCGGAAGAAATCCGAACGGTGATGGACATCGAACTCGAACGGCTATCCCAAATCGCAAAATGGACCATGGGCGGGCCAAGGGGATGATCGTTGCAAGACGATTAGCGTTTACCACCGGTGGCGGCTGGACCAAACTGATCGGCGCACCGCTTTATCGCAGCGACGGCAGGGCACATGACGTCACCCTCAAATGGCCACAACGATAAAACTTTGCGTCAACTGGAGCCTTTCAGCGCGCGGTCACGCAAGCTGTCGAAATAGCTGGCGCCGACCGGCCCGATCTTGTCGGACGAAGCGCCTTCAAGCAGAAGGTCGCGCAGACGTTGCCGCGCAGCGTCGTAAACACTGATTATTTCGCGAACATGCCCGCTGCTTGGTTGAGACGGTCGGGAAGGCATCAAAATCTCCAGTTCTTGCTAGGTCGCCAGCGAGGTTGGATCTTTATTCACAGCATTTACAGCATTCACAGCATTTACAGCACTTACAGCATTTACAGCATTACAGGAATGGCGACCAAGCCTTCATCACAATAACTTCGCTCCTCGGTCACACAGCTTACATGCTCCGCGCAAAAGATTGCTCCCGCAACTTCAACAAGAGGATCGGAGCATGAACGCCGTTGCAACAATCGGGTTGGACATAGCCAAGCAGGTATTTCAGGTCCACGGCGCGGACGCACAGGGCGCTACGTTATTCAATCGAAAATTACGACGGAGCGAGGTTCGGCCTTTCTTCGAGAAGCTTCCGCCTTGCGTCGTGGCGATGGAAGCCTGCGGAAGCGCGTACCACTGGGGTCGCGAGATTAGCGCGTTGGGGCATGAGGTACAAATTTTGCCGGCGCAGTATGTGAAGCCGTTTGTCACCCGCGGAAAAACGGATGCCGGCGACGCGATAGCCATCAGCCAAGCCATGAGGCGGCCCGATATCCGGTCGGTTCGGCTGAAGACGGCAACAGAGCAGGCGGCAGCAATGGTTTTGCGGACACGGGTCTTGTTTGTGCGCCAGAGGGCGAATGCAATGAACGCATTGCGCGGCCACATGACCGAACTCGGCCTTATTGCAGATCGCGGCATCCCGAACATCGGCAAATTGGCCGCCGCACTTCCAGAGGAAGGTGACGCTCGCGTTCCCCCGAGCGCGCGTACCGTGCTTGAGGAGATCCTCGCTGAGATTGAGGCGCTCACATCACGAATTGAACGCATTGATAGACAAGTCGCGTCCGTGGCAAAGGAGGACGAGGATATTCGCCGGCTCACAGCTATTCCTGGTGTTGGACCTGTGACAGCATCCACTATAAAGGCGTATGTGCCTGATGCTGCGTATTTCAAAACAGCTCGACACTTTTCATCGTGGCTCGGTCTCACGCCGAAGCTCAACGCGAGTGGCGAAAGGTTGCGATCTGGCCGCATTTCCAAGATGGGGAACGTAGAACTGCGTTCCCTTCTTTACATGGGAGCGATGTCGGTGCTCATTGCCGCTCGCCGGCGTGGAACTCCATCGCCGTGGCTGCGGAGGCTTTTGGACGGACGTCCCCTGAAGGTGGTGGCAGTGGCACTAGCGAACAAGACCGCAAGGGTCATCTGGGCGTTGCTCACCAAAGGTGGAAGCTACGAAGCTCCCAGTGAACGAGCGGGAGCATAATCTCCACCAAGCTTTTCTTAAACAATACCAATAGGTGCAGGACGGAATAAGCGGCACGCGTGATAATTATGAAGTAGGACAGGCCGGGATAAAATCCGCACTGACTAAGTGCGAGGAGCCACTTCGCCACCGACTTCCCGCAAGGGACTTGGACCAGCGCTTTGCAGAACAAGGCGCTAGGCCGTGCGTACGATTGGGTCATTGCTATGGCCGCTCGATCCAAATCCTGCATCGCGGGTCGTTCAGTTTTCCACTGAGCGGCCCGCTCCCCTGCCGGCGGGAGATTGCACCGCTCTCGTCACCGCCTGAGTGTGATGCGTCGTCGGAAGACGCGATACAGAGCGGAGAGAGCCCCTGACGCGGCAAGCCCGCCGAAGATGCTGGCGAACCAAAAATCGACGAAGATGAGAGGCCCGAATAAAATCTCGCCGAATTTGCATTTCGCATTGGAGCAATGATCTGGGGTATAGGCTGCGACGACGATTATGACGGTGGAGATAACGAATGCTAGAAGCGCGTCCATAAAGGCTTTGGCATCGGAGTATTGAGCTCGATCGGCAATCTCTTCACGCAGCAGTCTCTGTAAAATTATCGACCAACACAAGAAGGGTAAGCTCGTCGCTGCGACCGTCAAGGCGATAGAAAACCCTGTCCGAGTGAAATAGATCGGGAAAACATTGGCATAAATGAAGGCTAAAATCGGAAGAGCAGCCAGCCCTGTCAACGGAGTTCTCGGCTTCTCACGAAACAGAATCCACAGGCCGCCGAGCGCCGAAAGTACAGGCACTGGTGGAAAATGCCAGTATGAAAGAAGCAATTGCGCTACCCCATTTCGGTCGTGTGCTTCTTCGTAATCAAAGATGAGGCGTTCCGCTAGTCGTCACCCTATCCTCCTGTTCCAAGAGGCAATCCATCATTCGGGAACAAAAGATGCCGCCGATCGTAATAGCATTGGGCCGTGCGGAGGTGTGTATTAGAACAGCCATGCACTTCGATACTCTGTGCGGCCCACCGCTGTCACATCCCATTGTCAGTTGATGCAACTCGGCCCACTGCTGCCGAACATTGCCGACTATTTCCAATCCCACTCCCTCCGCAGCTGTGGGAATCTTTCATTGAAATTCAGTGGAGATTCTCATGATCAGCGATGCATCGCGGAATTCTGCCTCGCGTGAGACGAAGGGCTTCATCATGCTTCGCGGCGCGATGGTGATGACCAGTTTTCGCGAAAGCCTCTTCGACGCGGCAAACCGCGCCGGAATTACGCCGAATGAGTTCTGCCTTCAGGCAGCCGCAGAAAAGCTCAGAGCGTCAGGCCGGCGCTTCTCGGGGATATTCTACCCCGGTGACCTCGACACCGCGCGGGGTGCCTGAGATGCCGACACTCAACATCCAGGGCAAGCGTGTGAAGGTGGACGATTCCTTCCTTCAGCTTTCGCCGGAAGAGCAGAACCGCACGGTTGACGAGATTGCCGCACAGATTGGCGTAACGCCACAACCAACCAAAGGAACTGGCGCCACAGCGGGCTTCGAAAACCCCATACGGGTTGAATTGCCGGATGGATCGATTGCGGAATTCCCGGAGGGTACTCCGAACGATGTCATGGAAGGGGCGATCCGCCGTCATCTGAGTATCGGGAGACAGGATGCGGTTCCAGAAGGAAAGGCATCTCAGGACCTTCGATCCGAGTTTTCTGCACTGACGCAAAACCCCGCAAAGGCGATCGATGCCCAGCGAGAAACCGAAGCCAAGGCCAGGTTCGCCAATCTTCCGGCGTGGGCCAAGCCGATCATTGCAGCCCAGGATGTCGGCAATATTATGGGAGATGCGGTCACCTTCGGCTTCGGCGATAAGGCTGCGGCCTACGCTCGGTCAATGCTGACCGGAAAGAGCTATGAGGACGAACTCGCTGCCAATCGCGCTGGCACACAAGCCTCGCGCGACCGCGCTGGCAATGCAGGGACGGCGGCAGAGCTGGGTGGCGCGCTGCTGACCCCCATGGCCCTGGCTGGCCGGGGAGTAACGCTCGCCGGCCGCTTCGGTACGGGCGCCATGACGGGAGCCAAAGGCATTGCGGCTCGCGCAGGCCTGGGCGCGGCTGAGGGTGCAGGCTACGGCGCTCTTTCCGCTGCGGGCAATGACGGTGATATCGGCACTGGTGCTCTCATCGGAGGCGCATTCGGGGGAGCCATCCCGGTTGTCGCTGGAGTCGGTAGAGCGGCCATCAAGCCCCTCGCCGACGCCATTGGCGCGAGGATCAATCCAGAAGCCTACGCTTCCCGGAAAATCGGTGAGCGTTTGTCAGCGACCATGACGCCCGAACAGGCTGCAACAAGCTCCGCAACAATCCGGGCACTAACCTTGCGGACGTCGGTGGCGAGTCCGTTCAGGGCCTGTTGCGCACCGCCACGAACATTCCCGGCCCCGCGCGCAATGCCGTAGGCGCTCGTCTTACCATGCGCCAGTTCGGCCAGGGCGACCGTCTCAAGAGCGCCATTGCCCAGACGTTCGCAGATCCGGACGGCTACATTGCCGCCAAGGACAGCATTGCAGAAGCCGCGAAGCAGATCGCCGCGCCCCTGTATCGCAAAGCCTACGCCAATCCTGTCCACTTTTCGGAAACGCTGGAAGGCATCTTGAACACCCCAGCAGGCAAGCAGGCACTTCAGCATGCCGAGCAGCTTGCGGCAAACGAACAGGTGCCGTTCCAGCAGCTCTTCGTCAATGTCGCAGACAATGGCAGCGCAACGGTCAAGCGTGTGCCTGACACCCGTGGCTGGGACTACATAAAGCGCGCCATGGATGACATGATCGACGGTCAGACGGATTCGATCACCAAAAAGGTGACGAACGAGGGCCGCATCCTCGCGGTCCTGAAGAACAAGATGCTCGGCGAGGTCGATCGGCTCAACCCCGATTACAAAGCTGCCCGTCAGGCCTTCGCTGGCCAGGCCCAGCTCGACGACGCGCTGGAAGCTGGTAGGGATGTGTTCAAAGCCTCTCCGGAAGCGTTCAAGCGCACCGTAGTGGGCATGACGGACGCCCAGAAGGCATCAGCACGAGTCGGAGCTGCCGAGACACTGCGCGCGCAGATAGACGCGACTGGCGCCACCAACAACGCTGTCTTGCGGATCTTCTCGAAACCGCAACAGGTCCGGAACCTACAAGCCCTATTCGAGACGCCAGAGAAGTTTGCCGAGTTTCGGAAGACTATCTTCGCCGAGGCCCGGAAGCGCGCGACCTATCAGGCCGTCAAAGGCAACTCCACGACCGTCAGGCAGGCTGCGGATATGGCGGACGCGGGAGGTCTCCAGGAGGGCCTGGAGCTTGCTAAAGGCGTCGCCACGGGTCGGCCGATAAACGCAACGCTGCAGTGGGTAGGCTCGCGCCTGAAGATGCTCGGCGGTTTCACACCGGAAGTGGCGAACAGTGTCGCAAAGCAGCTCATGGCGAGTGAGCCAGGGGCAGCGCGGAGCGTGCTTTCAAACATCCAACGCATCGAGCAGATGCAGGTTAGCGCCGAGCAGAAGCGGCAGGCGGTCCAGGCATTCCTGTCCCGTGCCTTGGCTATCGGTGGCGGTATGGCAACTGCGGAGAATGCGCGATGACTTATTCGTTCTCGCCCTTCGACGACGGCCATATCAGCCATGCGAGCAGGACGACAAATCCGCAGAACATCGCGAAGTCAACCGTTGCCTCTGGAACGATGCGCCCCCTCGCCCACAGGCCGCCGATGGCGACGGCTAAGGCTGACATGGCAAATTCGGCGGTGATGCGGCGTGACTTCATTGCCGCAGGATACATCAAAAAATCGATCATGGAAGCTGCTGGCAATCTGGCCGGCGCCGGCCTCCTGAACGGCGCGGCGCAGCTCCTGGCTTTCGCCTTCGCATATCAGGGCAGAGCAATCGAAAAACTCAAGAAGCCGGCAACTCGGAGGAAACTCAATGGCTAAAACCAACATCCTCGAGTGGGACCCGGCGACCGCCAGCAACACCGATATTGATGGCATCGGCATCCAAGGGTCGAACGCCGTCAGAAACTTCGACGATGCGTTTCGCACACTCATGGCGCAGGGTGCGTCTAATATCGTTTCCCGCTTCACGTCTCGGGCTGTTGGTTATACCGCCGTCAAGGCTGATCACAATCAGGTTTCGCTTTTCACAGCAAGCGCTACCCTTGGGCTCACCGCGGCGGCTACCCTGACGAACGGGTGGGAATATATCGTCATCGCTTCCGGCGGCGATGTTACCATTGACCCGAATGGCTCCGAACTGATCAACGGCCTGACAACCATCACCGTCCTGAACGGGCAGCGAGCCACCATTCGATGCAACGGCACGGCCTTCTACGCCTCGGTTACCGGTGAGGCGACCATCGGAACCGCGATCCAGGGCAAGCTCTACGGCCTCACGCTCTCGAACAACGGTTCTGATGCCACCAACGATATCGACATTGCCGTTGGTTCTGCCGCCAGCGACGGATCGACACCCTATCTGATGACGCTCGCCTCGGGGCTGACCAAGCGCCTCGATGCGGCCTGGGCGGTCGGCACGAATGCCGGCGGCCTTGATACCGGTGCAATTGCAAACACCACCTATCATGTCTGGCTCATTCAGCGCTCGGATACCGGGGTCGTCGATGCCTTATTCTCGACTTCGGCAACGTCGCCAACGATGCCGACAAACTACGACCGCAAGCGCCGCATCGGTTCCATCATTCGAGAAAGTGCGGCAATCGTCGCCTTCAAGCAGGATGGCAACACCTTCAGGCGCGCGACTAAGCAGGACCGGTCTTCGACCTCGGCCGCCGCATCAGCGCTCCTCACGCTCAGCATTCCGACCGGCATCAATGTCTATCCTCTCCTCAATTATGACATGGCGACAGGCACTTCCAGCACCGATGCTCAATTGTTTCTTGGTGGGGCTTGGGAGGGCAGTGCTGCAAACGTCATCGATCGCGTATTCACGACTTCTTTGGCAAACACAGCTTCAGTCGCTCATGGCGGTATTGCGCCGATTTACCAGACGAACACAAGCGCACAGGTATATTTCGCCGTGACAATCGCAAGTGGAGCGCTATCGGCCAACGTTCTTTCTACGGGCGGATGGATTGACAACCGCGGGACTGTGTAAATGGGCAATCGCGTCCTTATCGACGATTTCCTATCCTGTTCATACGATCCTGATGCGGACGCGACAGCAGCGCTGTTCGATGCGATCAACACCGGGATGATCGTATGCGGCATCCCGGGCCGATTCTATGCCATCGACGGTGAAGTCAGCCTCCCAGAGGCCGCGATTCTTGAAGACGTAGGCTTGAAGCAGTTGAGCCCACATGCTTCGACAGGGGTAAAGACCCTGCGAGGCGACAATGTCGATGGCCTTCGACTGACCAGGGTAACGGTTGATCGCAATGGCGACGGGACAGGAGGAAACGTCAACTATGCCGCCGGCATCTGGATCAAAGGGGGCAAAGGCCACACGCTTGAGGACTGCGAAGTGTTCGGCTCCGACATGGGAACCGGTATTGTATTCCAGAATTGCACGGACTTCGAAGCGCTAAGGCTTCATGTACACGACATCCTTTATGCGCTGGAAGCCCTGCCAGAATATCCGGACGACATGGCGCAAGGAATTTGGTTTAGCAATTGTCAACGCTTCACTGTTTCTGGGTGCAGGGTGAACCGTATCGGCGGCCTCGTGGGTGGGAACTATCGCCGCGCCTTTGGCCGGATGATGCCGATCGGGCTCGGCTGCAAGAGCTTCCTTGTGATCGGCAACCATCTGTCCGATGGCGACCAGGGCATTGATATGACCGGCTCTGTGGGAAACCAGCGCTTCACCGTCATGGGCAACACGATCGAAGACGTGGAAACCTGGGGCATCAAGCTAGCCAACTATAACCGCTTCGGCCAAGTCCTCGGTAACAACGTCTATCGAGCCGGCGCAGCAGGCTATGTCGGTTCCGGACCGACTGAAAATGTCGACAGCGGGTCGCCGACGCCGGAATGCCTGCCGGTTCACGTCCTGATCGAGGGGAACGGTGCATGGGACACCGGCGTCGGCAACACCGGCCGAGGGACAGGAGATCCGACCGGCTTCCTGATCATGCCGGGCGGCGCTTCAAACTTCCAGGACTATCCGCGCGGCTATCGCCTCGTGAACAACACTGCCATTGATAATCAGGCGGTGAAGACGCAGAAATACGGTTTTAGAAACCTGATCAGCTATGGCGGTGTTCCGCTCAACGAATGCATAAACTGTCGTGCTTCCGGCTTTGCTGCAGGCGGCACGGGTTTCTCCGGCTGGCACTTTCCTATGGCGGCCGTCAGCAAAACTACACAATCGATCCCGAACAGCATTTCGACTGAACTAACCTATGATACCGAACGGAGTGACGGCGCAGCGATGCATCAGCCTGGAACGCCAGGACGACTGTTCGTCCCGAGGGTGGGTTTCTACAACATCAAAGGCAAAGCGACTTTTGCAGCCAATGCGACGGGACAACGTATTCTCGGCGTCACACTGGCAGGAACGCTGCAGCTCAACAGTCGTGACATCCAGACGGCGCAAGCAAATATGGTGACATGCAGGGTTGATGAAGTTTTCTATATCGGTGATATCAATATCGGCATTGGTACGACAGCGTTCCAGAACTCAGGCGGTGCCCTAGACGTCACCTATTCAGAACTTACCGTTCTGGAGTGTATGCCTAATCAGGTCAATTAATATGGCGGCCGGAACCACCACTACGCCTTTCAGATCGGACCTAAGCGGAGACAGTAATGGCACGAAGCATCCTGGAGAACCGTATCGTCAAACTGGAAGGTCGCAATCCTGTCAGACCTTATGAGCACCTGACCGACGAGGAATTGGACGCACGGCTTGCGGCGATTGCCGTGAGGATCGAGGCCGAAGCGGGTGTGAAAATGGCTGATTATGTGGAAGCACTGGCCCAAGCTGTGAGCGCAGATGAACCTTTGCCGGAAGGGATGACGAAGATGGAAATCCGGAGCCTGATCGCGTCCTTTCGCAATGTGGCCAGCACCAGGAGTCACCATGCCCAGTAACCTTGTCCCCCGCCTGAACAAACTGGAGCTGATCGCTGGCCCCAAGAAGGAATATCCGAAGGTCGTTCGTCTTGTCGTGAGCGAGGGCGAGGAGCAGGACGCCTATAGGCAGGCTGCGGAGATGGGCTTGGATACGAGCCCCGAGAGCAAGGATATCCTCGTCATCCGCCTGATCGCAGCGTCGCCACAACGGCAGGCCAGCAGAGACCCGGCAATGGCCGCAATCGCGAGGGAGCATGTCTCCGCCCTTGTCGCGGCCGTCAACGGGAAGACACGCAGCATTTGAACGCGTCTGAGGACGAAACACCTTTAGAAAACAATCAGGAAATACCAGGAAATGTCGAAAGTAGGCGGAGCTCGACCAGGGGCAGGCCGGAAGCCGGGAACGCTCAACCAGCGTTCGGTGGAAATGGCTGCTGACATCCTCGGATCCGGGAAATCCCCCCTCGAATATCTGCTGGAGGTGATGGTGGACGAGAGTGCCGACCAGAAGCGCCGGGACTGGGCTGCCGAGAAGGCTGCCGCTTTCATCCATCCTCGGCCGGCGCCTACACCTCGAACGGTCCAGTTCCAGCTTCCGACGATCGACACGGCTAAGGATATGCCAGGCGCGATTGCCGGCGTCTTGAAGGCCGTCGCTGACGGAGAGATATCACCGTCTGAGGCACAGAGCGTTGTCGCGATTATAGAGGCTCAGCGCAAGGCCGTTGAGACCACGGATCTGCTGGAGCGTATCGAAGCGCTCGAAGGCCGCATCACGCGATAGTGACCAAGACCACCCAGGCGTGCCTGCATGTCGCTGAGCAGAGCGAGAAGGACGCTCAAGATGGCTAGAAAGACTGCGGAACGCATGGCCCGCTCAGATCTCACGTTTCGTTATCTTCCATGATTTCAGTGCTGGGTCGGGTCGCCATTGGCCTCGCTCGGAGACGTGCAAGCTCAACGCCGTCGATCCGTTCGCGTACCTGTCCGCCACGCTCACCCGCCTCGTCAATGGCCATAAGCAGAGCCGGATCGACGAGCTAATGCCGTGGAAGTACCCGGAGCGAACACACGGCTGAAGTCCGCTGTCGGCCCTTACCGCCATCCCGACTATTTCTAGGGCATTGGCTTCTGATTGGGATTCGCGACGAGGGAATTCGCCAAGAGCCGGGTCCTCGGCATGGCGTTTCTGCTGATCGATAATCACGAAGTTGGTACCCAACTCGACCTGAAGCAAAAGCAGAAGCTGGTCCACATCGCTATTGAAGCGGTCGCACCTCGCTTGCGTCCAGAGGCTTGGATCAGGTGGATACAATGGGTTGAGGTAGCTAAGATATTCTTGATCAAGACGGTTGATGAGCGAGTGAACGTTGCTTGGCAATAAAAGCCGGGGGGAAGTGCGACATCCCCTTGAAGGTCATACACGGTCGCATCAAGCGGTCCGACGCCCAATTTGGATCGGGTAGCATCATCACCCGCCCACAAGCACCCGCCAGCCCCAAAATCAAAGAAAAATCGTAGTGTACCTTTTGTCATGGTGGGAATAGTCATGTTTTACGAAATGTCCGCAAGTGGCCTTGTTGCCATCTCTATCACAGCGGTATTACTCGAAACGGCAATACGCGCATGGTCAAGGTGCGAGGCCAACAGCGCTGACTTTTAAGTTGTACGTCAGGAGCGGTCAGACTTAAGGGGGCCAAGATGCGACTACCCGAGGACAAATTCGATCTTGATGCCGTGTCGAAGCTGGAGGCAGCGGGTTATCCGGCAATTGCCCCGTTGCTTGATGATCTCGTCGCTTGGATTGCCGATGGGAACTGGCCTGTGGCAAGACCAGTTGCTGATCTTCTAGTCTCTACAGGAGCCGGTGCAATTCCAGCATTGCGTGGAGTGCTCCACGGAAACGACCCGATCCACCAGCATTCTGTTCTTCTGTTGGTCGCCAGTCGACTTTCGCCGGATGTAGTTGCCGCGCTTCGTGGTGATTTGGAGCAGCTTGCGACGTCGCCCACCCTAGATCAAATTCAAGAAGGCGTTTCCGAACTGGCTGAACGTATTCTTCAAAAGCTGGATCTACCACGACTGTCATAATCGCAACTGGCGCATAGTTGCCACGCATATCATCGCTGAAATCCTCAAAATTGACTGTGGAACTTCGTCAAGGTGAAAGCTGGACACCGCTTACTCTTCGCCGGGCACGACGCCGGAGCAGAGAACTGGGCGACCGTCGCCTCGCTTATCGAGACGTGCAAGCTCAATGCTGTCGATCCGTTTGCGTATTTGACCAGCACGCTCACCGCCGTTGTCAACGGCCATAAGCAGGCCCAGGTTATCGAGCTTCTGCCTTGGAATCACCCGGGCTTATGTCGCAAGTGCCGCCAATGAATGCTGATGTCTAATCAGTCATTGGCTCCGGCGAATAATCCTAGAGATTTCCGGCTTTTGTGCATCCAAAAACATATACGCTCGACCCAACAGTGCCTGCTTTCCAAACGCGTCGAATTTGTTCGGGCCCAATGGGGTGATAAGAACTTCCGATGGCGTGAGGCCATCCAGATGGCGGGATTCGATCTCCGACCAATGAGCTTGTGCTACGTCACGTAACACAACGTTTAGAGCGGGATGATTGTATTGGACCAAGATATTTCCATCATCCATCGGTGTCGGATTCATATCAGGATGAAAGCTGAGGATATCGGACAAGACTTTTAGGGAAACTTCGCCCGCCTCTTTTTCTGTGAGTCCTTCGTCCAAAAGCACACAAGTTCCGTTATGGAACACAACGAAGTCTTTGCGCCGATTTAGATAATAGGAAATCCGCGCTATGACTCGGTCAAGAGGCTGGGAAAAAGATGGATGCCAAGAGGGCACTGGTGGAAAGGACGCTTTGGGCGTCTCAGCTTTCGTTTTTTTCGAGCCCAGGAAGCCAAGAAGTACTGCTAGGAATGAGCGTCTTGTCACTTGTTCCATTCACCATCATCACTTGAGTGAGCAAGCTTGCCAAAGGCTTTGCATCAGGCCGCGACACTCGCCGTCATAGGTCTCGCAGATACCAACAGGTATAAAGATAACGCCACCAGAAAACTACTATGACCGCGATTCGCGCAAAGTTGCCATAGTCCTCCATGGCCGGTGGGCATTCTGCTATCGATTCCGAAACCATCGCGCAGGTGTGAGTGGCACACCGGACATACGGTCTTACTTTTTTCCTGTCGTAATCAATGAAGAAGTGCTGCCGGCGTGGAGCAGTGGAACCGCCTCTCGGCTGCGGCCGCAATCGTCTTAGAATCATCTGAATTGATGTCAAAGACAACCGGAAAAGGCTCTGCCAATTCTGACTTTAGTTCGAGAATATGTACCAAGATGTTTCGGGCAGCCAGCCGATCTCTATCTGCCTCGTTCAGCATTATCCTCGACAGCCTGCATCCCAACTCATTATCCTGGAACTTTTCAAGATAGACATCTGCCAGATTTATTGCGCTCATTCGGCTGTTCTCCCATCCGATATCATCGTCTGACATGATCAATAACCGCAGTAGTTCTCTATACCTCTTGACTAACCCTAAGTATCTACACAACGCCTTTAGAGCCAATTCCCCGTAAATGTCACGAGTTGGACCCGATAGATACCTTTCTATCAACGTCGCATCAGAGGCGTCACCACATAGCCCGACAACGTAGAGTGCAGAGCTGATATTGCCTTGTGAGGAGATAAGGATATTTCGTGCATACTCCAATTCGCTCGCGGTCACTTCGCCGGGAGCCACTCCCTGCGCGCGGTTACGGATTTCTTTGATATCCATCTGCGCCTCCGACACGCTTCTTAAACGGCCAATCTACCGTTGTCCCCACGAGCTTGACACGTTGCCTTGCTTGTCGTGGGACTGATTAGTAATTTTGCCATTTAGAGCTTTATCGGTCCCGGTAGGGACGATGGTTGCCCATCGCCCCCCGGCCAGATCCGTACGTGCGGCACTACCGCATACGGCTCCTATCGGATGTCTTGACGGTGAGCCGAGCATCTGGATGCGGATGCGCGCTTAACTGGCAGACTTTGCGAGCCGGACGCCTACGCCGCCCCCATTCTCAGGAATGAACCTAATTCCCGCTTTTTCAAGCGCAGCTCGAATGGCCTCGATCGTGCTGACGCGCGTTGCGGTCAAGGGCCCCTCCATCTGCTCAAGACGCTTGATAGAGGGGAGCGAAACGCCGGCCCTCTCCGCAAGCTCTTTCTGTTCCATTCTGAGCAAGGCTCGCGCTGCTCGCACCTGTTCTGCAGTAAGCATTTAACCCTCAGGAATAAAAAAGTATCCGTGAGGGATTGACGTTGCAATCATCACGAATTATCCTCCAGGTATAAATTGAAAGCCCTGAGGAAGCAAATGGTTTGCGCCTCCTCATATCAGGAATGGGATGATGAAGCCCTTCAGTGCCTATCCGGAAGATCGAGCCAAGCTCCTAGAACTGGCGGCGGCCGTACTCAAGGATGAGAACGCTTCGAAAGAGGCATGCGTCCTCGCCGATCTGGTTAAGGCCATCCTGGAAGATGAGCAGTGGGGCTTGGACCGAGGCGTCTGGAAAGCCGGCGACTTCGCCAACTGAACCGTAGCTGGAGATAAAGCGATGCAGAATAGGGTCATTCTGGCCGCCGCCGAAGGCATGCCCAAATACGACCGCGCAGCCATCATGGCTCATGCGTGGAAGATCTACCGTCGCGACTGGGCCAACGCCCGCCCCGCCGACGCCCAAGCTCGTCGCAAGTCCTTCTCACGTTGCCTGAAGTCCGCTTGGATGACGACCAAATGGAAGGTCGCTGAAGCTCTCAAGACCATTCAGCAGCGTGCGGCCGATCGCGTGCAAGAGCTGACCACGGAACTGATGCGCGTCGACGCCCGCCCGTGGCTCATGCGGACGAGCGCCGACCGAACTGACATTCTCAACCAAATCGCAATCGTGAAAAGGAGCGCCTAACGTGGCAACCAAAATCCTTCGTAATAAAACGGGTTCCGATTTCGGAGTCCCTGCCTCGGCACAGGCGGACGAGGCCTCTAGCTTGATCACGTCGCCTGCGCTTCACGAGGGCCTCTCGTTTATCAGGAAGAACTCCGGAAAAGGCGGCGGCTACGATTATTGGGCCGATGTGCCGACTGGTGGCAGCTATCGCCCCGATACGGAAATCGGGCAGCGCCTTGCTGAAGAGTTCATCGCCTTCATCGGCAAGTATCACAACGTCGGCAATGCCACGCTGCTCGGCTCGATCATGCTTGCTATGGAGGCGAGTGCCACCCGCGGTCATAAGATCGGATTCATGAACACCATCAATAAGTATGCCATGGCCGGCGGATACGTATCCCAGATGCCGCAGGATGAGGTGGAGCCGACAAAGCAGACGCCCGACGCTCGGCCCCATGCCGTCATCAAGCTGGAAGGATTGCTGCAGGAGGCTGCTGCTCTGCTGCGTGAAAACGAAGATCTGAAAATCGCTCAGGTCGCGCTCAATGAGCATGGCATTCACACGATGTATAAGATGCCGGGCTTCAGAAAACCTGACGCGTTGCGTGACAAGATCATCGCCTATCGAGACGGCCTGAGGGCATTCCGTGAGATGCCAATCGAAAAATTCACGAGGGAAAATGAAGATCAAATCGCCGCGGATATGTACGAGAAGCATGAGGACGCATTGCGGGCGTGGAAAGACGCCGCTCCGAGCCGAGAAGGCGCGATTGAAGCGCTGAAACTTTTAACGGAAATCGATATTTTCACCGAGGATTTCCGCGTGGATGGCAGCCTCGCTCAGACATTGCGATTGGCTGCGCTGAAATATCTGGAAGGTCTCGAAGGGATGGTGGCATGATGAACGTTCATCCCCACGAAGATAACGGCAAGTTCGACCTCCTGATTGATACCGGCCGCGGGTCATGGGTCCCGATGAGCAAGACTTCTCTCCAGCAGCTTTTGGAGAGATTCGACGCCGCTCATCCGAAATACACGGAATGCACCCGCGAGCAGCTCGTCGAGCGCTGGCAGGCGGCGGAGGTGATGCAGCGAACGCACGCCGCGCTCGTCGCCAGTAACCCAGTGCAGGCAAGGGAGGCCGCGTGATGCAGCGTAGAGCTTTCCTGGGTGGAATTGCCGCCGCCGCAGTTCCGGTCACTGTGGCTGCCGCGGCAATCAAAGAGATGTCCGCCATGGAGCGTGCGGAGTTTCATGCCAACGCCCTTTGCGACGCAATGGCAGAAATGAGCCCGGACCGCAAATGGCGAAAAGCCATCGATGCCGAGCATTCGTTTGTCCTAGTCGTGGGCGATGCTCGCCCTAGCGCTGTCGTTGCGCAGGAGTAAATTGTCATGAGAGTTTCAAGGCTGCTCGCCATCCTCGAACAGACATCTCCGGAAAAGCTGAGGGAAATCCTCGAAGAGATTAAGGCCATGAATGCCGCAAAGTGAAGTTGGGGGCGGTTCTTCGGGGTCGCCCCCGACATCGCGGTATTGACGACTCGTTCCTTTCCGTTCAGCTTCTGATTGGCGGCACTGAGAGGAACGAATGTCTGAAGACCAGAAGCCGCCGCATATCCGCCTTGCAGTCGAAAACGATCAACGCGAACTGAATCGGCGTACCGCTGAGATCGATCTGCGTTGGCCTCTGAAAACACTGGCCGCCAACGTCATCCGAATTGTCCGCGGCGCCGGCAGCCCAGCGGAGCTTGGACGCCAGTGCGCGGAAGTCGTGCAAGCCTATCGCGACTATCACGCCGCCCTCGGCGAATGGCCCAGCTCGTACCTGATCAGCGAAACGCTCTCGCTTCGCCACCGCGAAAATCACGCAACGTCGGATCGGGCTTGGGAATGGGAAGAGGCCATGCGCCAGATGGTAGCCGGCGGCCTGCAGGTGGCTGCCTCGCAACTGCTGAAACAGAACACCCAGCAACGCGCTGGTGAGTCCGAGATGTTCGATGGACTTCGAGTGATCGAGAAGCAGCGCAGTGAAAACGCTGCCGCTCGAATGCAAAAGCCTAAACCGAAGCCGAAGAAGCCAGCCAGGCGCCGCACAAAGCCGGAATGACTTCGCCCTATGAGCCGGATGCCAGCTCAACCGATCGTGGGTTCCGATAATATAGGTTTTCGGAAGTCAGCATCACATGCAAAAGGGAGACTAAGCAAATGTTCTACGCTCTTCGGCGCCGCGCTGGATCCGACAGACAAACCCTTGTTGAGTTCACAGGGAAAAGCGCGTTCCGGGACGCCAGCGCATTGCCGGGCATCTCGTTCTCTAAGATCAATGCCGACGTCGCACACCGCTGGGTCGAGCAAGGCAAAGAGCATGAAACTGGGCTGTTCCGCGACGTGTCCGCTACTCCTCACGGGAACACTTCAGTCGCTGATGGCTTGAAGCGCTCATCATCACGCCCCGAAAAGTCCGCCGGACTCAAAACGAACCGACTTCGATCGCAGGTGCGACGTACTCTCGCCAACCTGCTAAAAGTGGAGCACACACCAGCAGGTATATGAAGCAGCAGGCGTAGTAGATCATCGGATCACCGAAGCTACGATCACCAACTTTGCCATGGGCATACTCGTGGCGAAGCGCAGGTCCTGGTTTGTGGTTGAAAATCAGGTCTATGTGCAGGACGACATCTTCGCCGAAGACGGCGACCAATTCCGTGCGGTGAGTGTCCAGAAGAGTGGAAAGTGATTTATCTTCCTGCGTGAGGTCGCTTCTCATAATCGAAGTGTCCGTGCTGTTATTTATCAGGACATGTCTCAAGCAGTTTTCAAGCTGAGGTATGAGGATCGGCCCTGCGGAAAGCATGTCGCCCTGCATCAGGCGGGCGAAGCCAAGGGCAAACGTCGCTGCGTGGTGGCGGGGCACGAATGGACTTTGCAGGACGATATGGTGGAAATGCCGTTCCGATAAAGGAAATTCCCCAGCGAGAAACCGCCTCGCGGGCTCAAGTGCACCCTTTACTGCGACTTCGACGTGAAACTGCAGATTCTGGACCATCTTGCTCTTGATCCAACTTTCAGTGGGTGCCGTTCCATCAAGTGGGGCCCCATCTATTTCAGCTATTATCTTCCCTTCGCTGTCGAGATGGGTCGCGGTGAAGATATCGGCAAGACCCGTCTCCGACTCGACAGCCTTCCGCTTCATTTCCTCTGCGTTTCCGGGTCGGACAATCATTGCAAATTGCTTCAATGCTTCCGGGAGCGTCAACTTCTCGAAAACTTCGATCGTACCGCTAACGAAGTCGGACAGATCCACTGGCACTGAGAATGTGCCCAACTCCTCTAGCGACTTCTCCTGTAGACGCCTCATCTCCTTGCGCAACTCGTCGCGGCGCTCCTGCGTCTCAGGGATTTCCCTGAGCGCCGCAATAGCCTTCCGGTACCAGTGCGCCGCGCCCGAAGACGAGCCCGTCTGTGGCGCCATTTTGAGGATCTGCTCCACGCTCGCAAGCTGACAACGTCGCTGGTCGTCGGTTTGCTTCAATTCCCCGTGCGCGAATGCCGCTAACTCCCAAAGTTCTTTGATGGCGAGAGGGTAAGCATCCGGCTTTTGATCCGCGGCGACCGCAGCCCCTTCCATATCGCTGGCGAGCTCGCCCATTCCGATTAGCGAGAACCTAAAGCGCAAGGTCGCGAGGCGCTCCAGAGGCACCACATCAACGTGATTTAGCGCTCGATCATAAAGCGTAGCCACCAACTCAGCTACCCGCTCATGCATTGGTGCAGACCGCTTACTCGACCTCGCATGTATCTGAGAGGCCCGTTCGACGAGGTCCACAACTTCCATAGAGACTTCGTTGTCACTCTTGAAACGCTCTTCGAAAGCTCCGCTGATCAGACCTTCGACGCAGTCGCAGTAAGCCTCGACGGCGAGCGTGGCAGCCCTACCCTTTTTGCGGTCATTGGTCCAAGTCACATCCGCCACTCGCGCACGGAGCGCCGGGTGCTCGATCTCTTCAAGTATGTCATATAGATGCTCGGTCTGCGTGCCTAACCAGTCCTCAGGTATTGGCGTTCGGCGGTCGCCCCACGTCATCTGCGCGCCAAATGCGCCCGCCTTGTCGTTCAAGCGAAAATGCAGGCCGCAGATGGACCCAAGCAATCTGTAAACACTGAATGCGGGATCGATGTCGCGGTTGAGCTTAGTCGCATCCATGAAGGCGCTTTCGAGCCGATGGTCATACGCAGATTTCAGATCACGCACGACCGCGTTAAAGTCGACGCTCCGGAAATCCGCCGGTGTCACAATTGCCTGAGGTGGCCAGGGAACGGCCACTTCTGTCTCTGGGGTTCCCTCCGCTTCGTCGGTCATTTGGGCCTCCTGATCGCAGCGCCGCATATTGCAGCTTGTGACCCACGCAGGAGGCAGCAAGACACGCGAGTCTTGCAAGCCCTACTTTTCGTTTTGGTAGGAATATTGGGGACAAAAGGAAGTTGGTCGATGCATAAGCGCGGTGCGCGGAAAGTGACGTGGTGCTTCCCTTGTGCTTCCCTGACATTGCAGCGTCAATCGGCACGACTTAAAGTGATGCTGTAACCGATTGAAAACACGAGAGAAATTTGGTGGAGCTAAGCGGGATCGAACCGCTGACCTCTTGCATGCCATGCAAGCGCTCTCCCAGCTGAGCTATAGCCCCATCAAGGTGGTCCGGCGCACGGCCGGTCCTGGGATGCTCCTCAGGGCGTGCCCTGCGGAGTGGCGGCTTATTACTTCCGGTTTCCGGAGATAGCAAGCCTAAAAAATCCGGCCCGGAGAATTTTTTCCTCGCCGGGCCGAAATGCAATCGTCAAACTTCGTCGTCGTCGCCGGTCACGCCGATGATGTCGCTCATGTCATCATCGTCATCGTCTTCGTCAGGCGTCAGGAAGGTATCGTCGTCGTCGTCGCCTTCGATTTCAACATCGTCATCGCCGATATCCGGGATGTCGTCGCCGCTGGCGGCGTCATCGGCATCCTCAAGCGAAACCAGTTCGACTTCGGTGTTTTCAGTATCGACTTCCGCCACCTCGTCTTCCTCGGCAACTTCGGCGATCGCCGAGGTTTCCTCGAAGAAGGACAGAGGGTAGGACTTGCCGGTATAAGGAGAGACGATCGGATCCCGGTTCAGATCATAAAACTTCTTGCCGGTTTCCGGATCGGTACGCTTGGTTCCAAGTTCCGCTTTCGCCACTATAAGCCTCGTGAGAATGACCGAATTCGAGATTCGGCAAATGCCGATCAAGCCGGCGTTCCATCGGAATTTATAAGCCGGTCCCCTTAATCGCTGTGGCTTCCCATGTCAAAGCCAAACTTTATGAACGCCCTGCGGGGTTTTCCCCGCGCCGACGGATGACCGCCCGGCGCGTTTATGTTAACGAGCCGCGGCAGCCACAGAACCGAGCGAGGATTGCGACCGGCCAAGCGTGTCCTGCTGTAAAAATAGACTGCGTTTGCAAAGGATTGCGCCATGCTTCACGGCTCTGCGCCCAGGCCCGCCACCGCCCGCAAATCCGCCGGCCTTTCCGGCCGCGTCCGCATTCCGGGCGATAAATCGATCTCGCATCGTTCCTTCATGTTCGGCGGGCTTGCTTCCGGGCAAACGCGGATCACCGGCCTGCTCGAAGGCGAGGATGTGATCAATACCGGCCGGGCGATGCAGGCGATGGGCGCCAGGATTCGCAAGCAAGGCGAAGAGTGGGTGATCGAGGGCACCGGCAATGGTGCGCTGCTTGCGCCTGACGCGCCGCTCGATTTCGGCAATGCCGGCACCGGGGTGCGGCTGACCATGGGCCTGGTCGGCACTTACGACTTTCACTCCACCTTCATCGGCGACGCCTCACTTTCGAAACGGCCGATGGGCCGCGTGCTCAATCCGCTGCGCGACATGGGCGTGCAGGTCAGCGCATCGGCGGGCGACAGGCTGCCAGTGACGCTGCGAGGGCCGGGAACCCCAAGCCCGATCCGCTATCGCGTGCCGATGGCCTCCGCCCAGGTGAAATCGGCCGTCCTGCTTGCCGGTCTCAATACGCCTGGCATCACCACGGTCATCGAGCCGGTAAAGACGCGCGACCATACCGAAAAGATGCTGCAGGGCTTTGGCGCCGCCCTTTCCGTCGAGACCGACGCGGACGGCATCCGCATGATCCGGCTCGAAGGCCGCGGCCGGCTGACGGGCCAGGTGATCGACGTTCCCGGCGATCCGTCTTCCACCGCTTTCCCACTTGTTGCGGCGCTGATCGTGCCCGGCTCCGATATCACCATCGTCAACGTGCTGATGAACCCGACCCGCACGGGGCTGATCCTGACGCTGCAGGAGATGGGAGCCGACATCGAGGTGCTGAATGCGCGTCTTGCCGGCGGCGAGGACGTGGCGGATTTGCGCGTGCGCCATTCCGAGCTGAAGGGTGTGGCCGTTCCCGAAGAACGGGCGCCGTCGATGATCGACGAATATCCGATCCTCGCGGTTGCTGCCTGTTTCGCCGAGGGCACGACCGTGATGAAGGGGCTGGAGGAACTGCGCGTCAAGGAATCCGACCGCCTTTCCGCCGTCGCCGACGGCCTGAAGCTGAATGGCGTCGACTGCGACGAAGGCAAGGATTTTCTGATCGTCCGCGGCCGACCGGACGGCAAGGGCCTCGGCAGCGCTGGAGGTAGCAAGGTCAGCACGCATCTCGACCATCGCATCGCCATGAGCTTCCTTGTCCTGGGGCTTGCATCGGAGCATGCTGTGACGATCGACGACGCAGCGATGATCGCGACCAGCTTTCCGGAATTCATGCAGCTGATGGCCGGCCTTGGAGCAAAGATCGAGGAGGTGCCGCAGTGATGGACCAACGCCTCGCATTTCCGCAAAGACGATCTCATTTGCCGTTCCCATGCGCTGCCGCAGGATTGATCGCATGACAACCAAGACTTTCATCATCGCCATCGATGGCCCGGCGGCTGCCGGCAAGGGCACGCTTTCGCGCCTTGTCGCCGAGCAATACGGCTTCCATCATCTGGATACCGGGCTCACCTATCGCGCCACGGCCAAGGCGCTGCTCGATGCCGGCCTGCCGCTCGACGACGAGGCGGTGGCGGAAAAGATCGCGCGCGAGGTTGAACTCGCCGGACTGGATCGCGATATACTTTCCAAACATGAGATCGGCGAAGCCGCCTCGAAGATTGCCGTCATGCCGGCGGTGCGCCGGGCGCTGGTCGAGGCGCAGCGGCGGTTTTCGGCGAAAGCGCCGGGGACGGTGCTCGACGGGCGCGATATCGGCACGGTCGTCTGCCCCAATGCGCCAGTGAAGCTCTATGTGACGGCGTCGCCCGAGATTCGCGCGAGACGCCGCTACGACGAGATCCTCGGCAAGGGGGCGACGGCGGATTTCGATGCGATTTTCGAGGACGTCAAGCGGCGCGACGAACGCGACATGGGACGGGCCGACAGCCCTTTGAAACCAGCGGTCGATGCGCACTTGCTTGATACGTCGGAAATGAGTATAGAGGCCGCGTTTCATGCCGCTCAATCGATCATCGATGCGGTCTTGAGCCGAAATGCCTAAATTCAAGCGATTTTGCGTGCTCTGAGCACGGATCGCTTCTAATGCAGCAGCCTGAAATTCCGTCCAAGCGCCGGATTGCCTTCGAGAGAGGGCGGACTGGGTTCAGGCCCGTTCAACGCAAACCAACCGGCGCATACGTGTCCGCTTCCGTTTAGGGCACGCAGGAGATTTTATGTCAGTAGCTACCCCCTCCCGCGAGGATTTCGCGGCTCTTCTCGAAGAGTCCTTTGCCAAGAACGACCTGGCCGAAGGCTATGTCACCAAGGGCATCGTCACGGGCATCGAGAAGGACGTCGCCGTTGTCGACGTCGGCCTCAAGGTTGAAGGCCGCATCGCGCTCAAGGAATTCGGCGCACGCGCCAAGGACGGTTCGCTGAAGGTCGGCGACGAAGTCGAAGTTTATGTCGAGCGCATCGAAAACGCGCTTGGCGAAGCCGTTCTGTCGCGCGAGAAGGCTCGCCGCGAAGAAAGCTGGATCAAGCTCGAAGCCAAGTTCGAAGCCGGCGAGCGCGTCGAAGGCGTGATCTTCAACCAGGTCAAGGGCGGCTTCACGGTCGACCTCGACGGTGCGATCGCCTTCCTGCCGCGTTCGCAGGTCGATATCCGCCCGATCCGCGACGTCACTCCGCTGATGCACAACCCGCAGCCCTTCGAAATCCTCAAGATGGACAAGCGCCGCGGCAACATCGTGGTTTCGCGCCGTACGGTTCTGGAAGAATCCCGTGCCGAACAGCGTTCTGAAATCGTTCAGAACCTCGAAGAAGGCCAGGTTGTCGACGGCGTCGTCAAGAACATCACCGATTACGGTGCGTTCGTCGACCTCGGCGGCATCGACGGCCTGCTGCACGTCACCGACATGGCATGGCGCCGTGTGAACCATCCGTCGGAAATCCTGAACATCGGCCAGCAGGTCAAGGTTCAGATCATCCGTATCAACCAGGAAACCCACCGTATCTCGCTCGGCATGAAGCAGCTCGAGAGCGATCCGTGGGATGGCATCCAGGCCAAGTATCCGGAAGGCAAGAAGATTTCCGGTACCGTCACGAACATCACCGACTACGGTGCATTCGTCGAGCTGGAGCCGGGCATCGAAGGCCTGATCCATATCTCGGAAATGTCCTGGACCAAGAAGAACGTTCACCCCGGCAAGATCCTGTCCACGAGCCAGGAAGTCGAAGTCGTCGTTCTCGAAGTCGATCCGTCCAAGCGCCGTATCTCGCTCGGCCTCAAGCAGACGCTGGAAAATCCGTGGGCAGCATTCGCCCGCAGCCATCCGGCCGGCACTGAAGTCGAAGGCGAAGTCAAGAACAAGACCGAATTCGGCCTGTTCATCGGCCTCGACGGCGATGTCGACGGCATGGTGCACCTCTCCGACCTCGACTGGAACCGTCCGGGCGAACAGGTCATCGAGGAGTTCAACAAGGGTGACGTCGTCAAGGCCGTCGTTCTCGACGTCGATGTCGAGAAGGAACGCATCTCGCTCGGCATCAAGCAGCTCGGCAAGGATGCGGTCGGCGAAGCCGCTGCATCGGGCGACCTGCGCAAGAATGCAGTCGTTTCGTGCGAAGTCATCGCAGTCAACGACGGCGGCGTCGAAGTGAAGCTCGTCAACCACGAGGACATCACTTCCTTCATCCGCCGCGCCGACCTCGCTCGCGACCGCGACGAGCAGCGCCCCGAGCGCTTCTCGGTCGGCCAGGTCTTCGATGCCCGCGTCACCAACTTCTCCAAGAAGGACCGCAAGATCATGCTGTCCATCAAGGCTCTGGAGATTGCGGAAGAGAAGGAAGCCGTCGCCCAGTTCGGTTCGTCCGACAGCGGCGCTTCGCTCGGCGACATCCTGGGCGCAGCCCTGAAGAACCGCGGCGGCGAATAAGCCTCGCATCCGCCTCTGAATTGAAGAACCCGCCGGAGCGATCCGGCGGGTTCTTCATTTTCAGGCGATAGAAATCTTATTCCCAGCCGACCATGCGCTGATAGAGCGCATAGACCGGGTCGGCGGCCGTGCCTGCCTGATAAACGGACGGCTCGGCATCGATCATCCTTGGCGTTCTTCGCCCGGGCGCTGCCTCGGTTTCTTCGGCATCAGGCTCGGCATCCTCGCCACCGGACTGCGCCTGCTGCTGATCCTCGGACGCGTCGTCGCGATGGTGCTGATGCTGGTGATGCGTTTCGCCTGCCGTCTCGTTCGGCGGCGTATCCTTGGCGAACTGGTAAGGCAGCTGGGCATAGGCAAACCCCTCCGGCATCTTTGCCGCCAGCGGCATGTAGGAAGCCTCGACGGTCTCGGACATCGGGATGATTTGCGGTTGCGCGGCGATTTCTTTCGGCTGACGGGCGACCGCGACCGCGCTCTCGATATCCATCTGCGAGGCGTGGAGCGCTGCGGATTGGCGAGCATCGGGAGCGACGAATTCGGCCGGCTGCCGGGTCAAGGTCTCGGTCGCATCGCTGATCACGGCGTCATCGAGGATCGTATCGATCTCCACCGCCGCCTCGACGGGGACATCCTCCAGCAGGGCTTCGACGTCCTGCTCGCGGATGATGGTGGCGATCATCTCGGAGGCTTCTCCGGTCATGGAGGCGACAATGCCTGTCCAGTTCTTCGGAATGACAGGATCGACTTTTTCCGATGTCGCGTGGGGTTGGATGGCAGGCGGCGCCGGCGTTTCCTGCGCGTCGTCGGCCGCTGCGGCATTCGTCGACAGCGGTTGCCGGTCTTCGATCTCCTGCGGCGCCGATTTTTTCGGTGCTACCTCGCTTGTCGCCGCCGGGGCGGACTGAGCCCGGTTTGCAGCCTGCGGCGTTTCCGGATCGGCAGCTTCCACAGCTTCGGCGATGACCGCTTCCTCGGCAGTCGCCGAAGTTGCGGCCTCGATCAGCGGATCGGCTTGCACAGGCGCCTTTTCCGCAGGCTGGCGCATGGCGGCAGGCAGGCTGTCCTCATGCAGCTGGATCTCGGGACGGGTTTCGGCGCGCATCGGCGAAGCGTCGTTCTGGCCATAAGAGCGGACGACGGCGCGGGCGGCGAGGTCGCGATCCTTGTAGCGGATGATTTCCAGATAGGCGACGATGCGGGCTGCTTCCGGGCCTGCCGGGTTCTTCAGGGCTTCGGCGATCATCCGCAACGGCAGGCTATGGCCCTCATCGGTCAGCTGGCGCTCGACCTCGTCGATCCTGACAGCCGGTAGCCGCCGGATGGCATCGGCAAGCCGGGAGGCAAAGGCAAGATTGGTCTCGTCCTCGCCGCGATCCAGCGAGATCGAGCGGCCTGCCGCATCGATGACATCGAAAAGCGCTTCGACCATACGCTCGCGCGCGGCCAGAAGCAGAATATTGAGCTTGCCGGCAATGGCGGAATTGAGATCAGCCGCTTCGACGGCGTTGACAGGCGCGGGGGCAATCACTGAACGACCGAGACCACCGGCGACGATCGCCGCAGTCTGGCCTTGGGACGAAAAGCTTGCATTGGACGCTGCACGAACGGGAGTCAACATGGCATGCTCCTTTCGCAAAGTGACGATGAAAGCAGGCTCTATAAAAGGACCGCGCTCATCCGGTCCCCTTGCATCCCAGCAGATCCTCCTGTCCGCATGACGCATTCTCGCGTCATCGAATGCATAAATATTAACTGGAATTTTAGGAAAGAGGCGTTAACGAATCGATAACGGCCGCAGGCAAACATGCCCACGGTCTTTGGTCACCTGTCGAAGAATGAATCGCTCAGCTATGAGCGAAGATATCGGCCTCTTCCCAGCCGAGCAGGTCGAGCTTGGCGCGGGTCGGCAGGAATGCGAAGCAGGCCGTCGCATGGTCGAAGCGGCCGTCGCGGATCAGGCGTTCCGTCAGCTTGTCGCGCAACGCGTGCAGATAAAGCACATCGGAAGCGGCATATTCGAGCTGGGCCGGGGACAGCGTCGCGGCCGCCCAATCGGAAGATTGCTGCGTCTTGGAGATATCGACGTCGAGCATCTCCTTGAGATTGTCCTTGAGGCCGTGGCGATCCGTATAGGTCCGGCTCAGGCGCGAGGCGATCTTGGTGCAGAAAACCGGGTTCGTCGTGACGCCGAAAGTGTGGAATAGCACGGCAATATCGAAACGGCCGTAATGAAAGATCTTCTGATGGGTGGGGTCTTCGAGCAGAGCGACGAGATTGGGGGCCTGCTTCTGGCCGGCAGCAATGCGGATAACGTCGGCAGTGCCGTCACCCGGCGAAAGCTGGACGACGCAGAGCCGATCGCGGCGCGGCACCAGGCCGAGCGTTTCGGTGTCGATCGCGACCGCGCCAGTGTAGCGGGCGGCATCGGCCGCGGAAATATCGCCTTCGTGATAACGTATGGTAGCCGCCATGAGACAATCTTTCGTTCGAATGCATCCTCTACAGCGCGGTGCGTCTTTTCAGACGCGCAAAGGACGCTGTAGCGCTTTGAATGGCTGTATAATTTATCCTTAAATCCATGCCGATTTAAGCAATTATGCAGCAGCGCTATAGCGCAAAGGTGCAGAATGCGAAACCGCTTTCCTGCCGCAGAGCCGTCCCGTCCTCTCGGACGCACAAAGGACGCTCTACTCTTTTGATCTTCAATCTCCGCTTCGTGCGGCGGTCAGAATGTCGGCGGCGTGTTGATCCAGAGAATCACGGTTTCACCATCATGGCGATTACGCCAAGAATGGTAACGGCGGCTTTCGAAATAAAGTGAATCGCCTTGGCCAAGATCGAAGAACTGATCGCTGTCGAGCACTAGTTCGAGCCGGCCGGACAGGACATGCATGAATTCTTCGCCCTCGTGGCGATAGGCGCCTTCGCTGGCAGCACCCGGCGCCAGCACGAAACGATGGCAGTCCATCATCCTGCGGCCTTCGGCGAGGAGCTGCACCGTGACGCCGGGCGTCGTTTCCGGCCATGTCCGCCATTCGCCGGCGCGCACCAGCGTCGGCACGTCCGCGCGCTCCTCGCCCGAGAGGCGCGAGACGGTGGTGCCGTAATATTCGGCGAGATCGTGCAGCGTCTTGAAGCTGACGCCCTGCGAGGTGCGCTCCAGCGTCGAGAGCGTCGACGCGGTGACGCCGATGTCGCCGGCGACCTGATCGAGCGTCTTGCCGCTCGCATGGCGCAGGCTGCGCAGCTTGCGGCCGATGCCGGAATCCTGGCTCGCCTCGGCGCCATCGGCGGAAGGTTCCTCGCTCTCCAGCGCCTCCCGGATTGCCGCGGGATTGAGGCCACGTTCGACACGATACCAGGAGATGCGCTTCAGCCGCGCCACATCGTCGGCGCTGTATTGCCGATGGCCGGTTTGCGAACGGCCGGGAACCAGCAAACCCTGGCTTTCCCAGAGGCGCAAGGTCGAGGCCGAAACGCCCGCCAGCCGCGCGGCCTCCGCCACCTTGTAGCGCACAGGTCCGTTGTCACCCATCGAAATATCCCTGATTCCAATCGCCCGCGAGCATTCATCAAAAGGCGTGATGTTTGAAGCAAAAAATCCCACTTGTTTTCTTGCAGGAAAAATGTAGGAGTTTTCTACATGTCTTGCAGAATTTATGCAAGATAGTTCTCAAGCCCCTTTTCAGCGCAGGAGCGCATCGATGACCGCGACAAGCCTTACGGACCGGAAGAACGCAGCCATTTCACGCGGCGTCGGCATGACGACCCAGATCTATGCCGATCGTGCAGAGAACGCCGAGATCTGGGACAAGGAAGGCCACCGCTACATCGATTTCGCCGCCGGCATCGCCGTTCTCAACACCGGCCACCGCCATCCCCGGGTCATCGCCGCAGTCAAGGACCAGCTCGACCGCTTCACCCATACCTGCCATCAGGTGGTGCCTTACGAAAGCTACGTGCATCTCGCCGAACGGCTGAACGCGCTGGTGCCGGGCAACTTCGAGAAGAAGACGATCTTCGTCACGACGGGCGCCGAAGCGGTCGAGAACGCCGTCAAGATCGCACGTGCGGCAACCGGCCGCTCGGCGGTCATCGCCTTTGGCGGCGGCTTCCACGGCCGCACCTTCATGGGCATGGCGCTGACCGGCAAGGTCGTGCCCTACAAGGTCGGTTTCGGCGCGATGCCGGGCGATGTCTTCCACGTTCCCTTTCCGGTCGAGCTGCACGGCGTCACGGCCGACCAGTCGCTGGCGGCCCTGAAGAAACTCTTCGCCGCCGATGTCGATCCACAGCGCGTCGCGGCCATCATCATCGAGCCGGTCCAGGGTGAAGGCGGTTTCTACCCGGCGCCCGGTGCCTTCATGAAGGCGCTGCGCGAACTCTGCGACCAGCACGGCATCCTGCTGATCGCCGATGAGGTTCAGACCGGTTTTGCCCGCACCGGCAGGATGTTCGCGATGGATCACCACGAGGTGGCGCCCGACCTGACGACGATGGCAAAGAGCCTGGCCGGCGGATTTCCGCTCGCCGCCGTCACCGGCCGCGCCGCCATCATGGATGCGCCGGGGCCGGGCGGGCTCGGCGGCACCTATGGCGGCAATCCGCTGGGGATCGCAGCCGCCCATGCCGTGCTCGACGTCATCAAGGACGAAGATCTCTGCAACCGCGCCAACCAGCTCGGCGGACGGCTGAAGCAGCGACTGGAATCGCTGCGCGAGACGGTGCCCGAGATCGTCGATATCCGCGGGCCGGGCTTCATGAACGCCGTCGAATTCAATGACCGGACGACGGGATTGCCGAGTGCTGATTTCGCCAACCGGGTGCGGCTGATCGCCCTCGACAAGGGGCTGATCCTGCTCACCTGCGGCACCCACGCAAACGTCATCCGCTTCCTGGCGCCGATCACCATCCAGGACGAAATCCTCGGCGAGGCGCTCGACATTCTCGAGGCCTCGATGCTGGAAGCCAGCGCGGCCAGCTAAGCGCGAGGAACCGGATTTCAATGGCTGCCGGCCACCGGCAGCCGCACTCCCCAGGAGGATATGACATGGCTTTCACCACTGCACTGACCAGGCACGTTCCCTTCTCCTCGCCCTTGCTGCGCGATGCCGGCTATATCAACGGCGTCTGGACATCAGGCGATGCCACGAAGACTTTCGACGTGCTCAACCCGGCAACCGGCGAGTTGCTCGCTTCGCTGCCCGATATGGGTGCGGGCGAAACGCGGACGGCGATCGATGCAGCGCATGCCGCCCAGCCGACCTGGGCTGCCCGCCCAGCCAAAGAGCGCAGCGCGCTCCTGCGCAAATGGTTCGACCTGATGGTCGCCAATGCCGACGAGCTCGCGGCGATCTTGACCGCCGAGATGGGCAAGCCGTTCGCGGAAGCGCGCGGCGAGATCCTTTATGCCGCGGCCTATATCGAATGGTACGCGGAAGAGGCCAAGCGCATCTACGGCGAGACGATCCCCGCGCCTTCCCAAGACAAGCGCATGATCGTCATCAGGCAGCCGGTCGGCGTCGTCGGCACGATCACGCCGTGGAATTTCCCGGCGGCGATGATTGCCCGCAAGATCGCGCCGGCACTTGCCGTCGGCTGCACCGCGGTGTCGAAGCCCGCCGAACAGACGCCGCTGACGGCGATCGCCCTTGCCGTGCTCGCCGAGCAGGCCGGCATTCCCCCAGGCGTCTTCAACGTCATCGTCGGGGTCGACGGCCCGGCGATCGGCCGCGAACTCTGCGGCAATGACAAGGTGCGCAAGATCAGCTTCACCGGCTCGACGGAAGTCGGCCGCATCCTGATGCGGCAGTGCGCCGACCAGATCAAGAAGGTGAGCCTGGAGCTCGGCGGCAACGCGCCGTTCATCGTCTTCGACGACGCCGACCTCGACGCCGCCGTCGAGGGCGCGATCGCCTCCAAATACCGCAATGCCGGTCAGACCTGCGTCTGCGCCAACCGCCTCTACGTCCAGTCGAACGTCTATGACGCCTTTGCGGCCAAGCTCGCCGCCAAGGTCGCCGAGATGCCGGTCGGCGACGGCTTCGAGCCGGGTGTCTTGATCGGGCCGCTGATCGACGAGCAGGGCCTTGCCAAGGTGGAAGACCATGTCAGCGACGCGCTTGCCAAGGGCGCCAAGGTGCTGATCGGCGGCAAGCGCATTGACGGCGCCGGCACCTTCTTTGCGCCGACGGTACTGACCGGTGTGGCGCGCGGCATGAAGGTGGCGCGCGAGGAAACCTTCGGGCCGGTGGCGCCGCTCTTCCGCTTCGAGACGGTCGAGGACGTCATCGCCCAGGCCAATGATACGGAATTCGGACTTGCCGCCTATTTCTATGCCGGTGACCTGAAGAAGGTCTGGCGTGTAGCGGAAGCGCTGGAATACGGCATGATCGGCATCAATACCGGCCTGATGTCGTCCGAGACGGCGCCCTTTGGCGGCATCAAGCAATCCGGCCTCGGCCGCGAAGGCTCGCGTCACGGCGCCGACGATTATCTGGAAATGAAATATCTCTGCATCGGCGGCGTCTGATCCGGGTCATCTACGATACAAGAAGCACTGGGACACGCGGCATTCAGCCGCGTGTCGTCAATAATGCGGCGGACGGGTGATACCAGGAGCTTCCAGCGACTGCTCCTCCAGCGACAGGAAGCGTTCGGTCAGCCGGTCGAGCTTGGTGCGCATCTGCTCCACCGTCTTCCATTGCTCGGCGAGCTGATCGGAAAGCTCTTCGATCGTCTTTGCCTGGTAAGCCAGCATTTCTTCCAGCCGGGTGATGCGGTTCGTCTCGTCGGACATCGATCCTCCTTTGCCGAAACCGGCAGAACAGATGGTTCTCCCAAAGCGGAAATAGGCCACCTCGTCAATGCTTTCCATGCCCAATGCAGCGATGCGCAAAACTGAACCGTTTGGTTACTAAAAGACCTTGCCGTGCCTGATGTTGTGGGGTAGGCCCTTATCCACCAGGGAGGAATACTGATGGATGCAGGGAACGGCTTTCTTCATCCGGACCGGCTTTTTCCGGCTGATCCGGCAACACGGACCATCGCGCGAGACCTCTACGAGACAGTGCGCAACCTTCCGATCGTCAGCCCGCACGGGCATACCGAACCCTCCTGGTTTGCCGACGACAAGCCCTTCGAAGACGCGGCCTCGCTGCTGGTCATTCCCGATCACTATCTCTTCCGGATGCTGCACAGCGTCGGCGTCACTTTGGACGAACTCGGCGTGCCGCGGCTCGACGGCAAGCCGGCGGCTGAGGGGCGGGCGATCTGGCGGAGCTTTGCCGCGCATTACCATCTCTTCCGCGGGACGCCTTCAAGCATCTGGGTCGACCATGCGATGTCGGCCGTGCTCGGCTGCACCGAGCCGCTGACACCAGACAATGCCGATGCGCTCTACCACCATATCAATGCTCAGCTTGCTCTTCCCGAATTCCGCCCGCGGGCGCTGCATCAGCGATTCGGCATCGAAACGATCGCGACGACCGAAGGCGCGCTCGACCCGCTGGCGCATCACCAGAAGATGGCGGCGGACGGCTGGATCGGCAAGGTGCGCACCACCTACAGGCCGGACAGCGTCACCGATCCCGAAGCCGTCGGCTTCCGCGACAATCTGGTCAAGTTCGGAGAGATCACCGGCGCCGACGTAACGCGCTGGGACGGCCTGGTCGAGGCGCATCGCCGCCGGCGCGCCTATTTCCGCCAGTTCGGCGCCACCGCGACCGACCATGGCGTGCCCACCGCCTTTACCGCGGATCTGCCGCTTGCGGAAAAACAGGCGCTGCTCGACAAGGCCTTGAAGGGACCGCTTTCGCCTGCAGACGCCGAACTCTTCCGCGGCCTGATGATGACGGAGATGGCCGGGCTTTCGGCCGAAGACGGCATGGTGATGCAGATCCATGCCGGCTCCCGACGCAATACCGACAGCGGGCTTTTTGCGACGCGCGGCCCCAATATGGGCGCTGATATTCCGACACGCACGGACTGGGTCGGCGGCCTGAATGCGCTGCTTTCCAAATACGGCCATGCACCGGGGCTCAGAGTGCTGCTCTTCACGCTCGACGAGACGACCTATGCGCGCGAGATGGCGCCGATGGTCGGCCATTGGCCCTGCCTGATGATCGGCCCGCCCTGGTGGTTCCACGACAGCCCGAACGGCATAAGGCGCTATCTCGACCAGGTCGTCGAGACGGCAGGCTTTGCCAATATGGCGGGTTTCAACGATGATACGCGCGCGCTGCTGTCGATCCCAGCGCGGCATGATGTCTGGCGCCGCGAAGTCTGCCGCTTCCTCGCCCAGCTCGCCGCCGAGCACCGGATTTCCAAACGCGACGCCGAGATCGTGGCGGGCGAACTCTCCTATGGCAATGCGAAGAAGGCCTACAAGCTGTGAGCGAACGACTGCAGACCCTTTCCGGCCTCGCCCCGACGGCGAAGCTTCCCGCCTATGACCGCAGCCGGCTGAAGAGCGGCATCCTGCATCTTGGGCCGGGCGCATTCTTCCGCGCGCATTTCGCGCCCTTCACGGAAGATGCGCTCTCGGCCGCGGGCGGTGACTGGGGCATCGATGTGGCAAGCCTGCGCACGCCTGACGTCGCGGATAATCTGACTGCCCAGAATGGCCTCTATACGATGCTGATCCGCGATACGTCAGGTACGACGGCGCAGGTGATCGGGTCGATCCTGAAGGCGCATGTGGCGCCGCGCGATCCGGCCGGCCTGCTGGCGCGGCTCGAGGACCCTGATATCCGCATCGTCAGCATGACGGTGACGGAAAAGGCCTATGGCTTCGATCCTGCGACGGGTGGCCTCGACCTGAAGCATCCCGATATTGTCGCCGACCTTGCCAACCGGCATGCGCCGCGGGGCGTCATCGGTTATCTCGTCGAAGGCCTGGCACGCCGGCGGAAGAAGGGCATAGCGCCCTTTACGCCGCTGAGCTGCGACAACCTGCCGAGCAACGGCGCCGTGCTGAAACGCCTCGTGCTGGAATTCACCTCCCGCATCGATCCCGACCTGCATCGCTGGATCGAAGCGAATGTACCCTTCCCCTCCACGATGGTCGACCGTATCACGCCGGCCAGCACGGACGCGACCTATGCCGATGCAGAGCGGCTGACGGGCCGCACGGATATGGCGGCGATCGAGACCGAACCCTTTACGCAATGGGTCATCGAAGACCATTTCGCCAATGGCCGGCCGGCCTGGGAAAAGGTGCACGGTGCGCTGATGGTCGAAGATGTCTCCGCCTACGAGAAGATGAAGCTGCGGATGCTGAACGGCGCGCATTCGCTGCTCGCCTATCTCGGTTATATCGGCGGCTATGAATTCATCCGCGACGTGATGGACGATGCCGGCCTTGCCGCACTTGCCTACCGGCACATGCATGCGGCCGCGAGAACGCTCGATGCGGTTCCCGGCATCGATCTCGATCACTATGCCAGCGAATTGATAGCACGCTTTGCAAACAAGGCGATCGCCCATCGCACCTATCAGATCGCCATGGACGGCACGCAGAAACTGCCGCAGCGGCTGCTGGAACCGGCCTGCGAGGCACTGGCCCTTGGCGACAGGGCAGAGACCTACGCGATCGCTGTTGCGGCTTGGATGCGCTATGCCATCGGCGAACACGGCAACGGCGATCGCTACGAGTTGCGCGACCCCCGTGCGGCTGAGATCGCCGCCCTCATCGCCGATGTCCCGCGCACCGGTCTGGCGATTTCGGCGGCACTCTTCACCCTTCCTGGACTTTTCCCGGCGGCTTTGACAGGACACCGGGCGTGGACGCAGGATGTCTCCGACAAGCTGGAGATTCTGATCCAGGACGATAGGTTGCCGCTGTTCTAGACTCCCCCGCTACGCCTTGATACGCGCCATATCGGGATCGTAGAGCGGCGACAGTGACACCTTGCAGGGGATACGCTCCCGCGCGACATCGAGCTCATAGGTGCCGGAGAGGACGAAATCCTCGGTCACCCCCTCGGGGCTGCGGACATAGCCATAGCCGATCGGCTTGCCCAGCGTGTAGCCGAAGCCGCCGCTCGAAAGCCAGCCGACGCGCTTGCCGTCGCGATAGATCGTTTCACGGCCGAGCAACACGGTATCGGCATTTTCGGGAACAAAGCAGGCAAGGCGCTTGTTCACCCCGCCTGCAAGCTGCCGTTCGATCGCTTCGCGGCCGCGGAAGGGAATGGCCTTGCGCATCTTCACCGCCCAACCGAGACCGGCTTCAACAGGCGTATGGTCGGGACCGATATCCGATCCCCAGGCGCGATAGCCCTTTTCCAGGCGGCAGCTCTCGATGGCGCGGTAGCCGGCATTGACCAGGCCGAATTCGCCGCCTGATGCCATCAGCACGTCATAGACCGTCGTCGCATATTCAACGGGAATATGCAGCTCGTAACCAAGCTCGCCGACATAGGTGATGCGCAGCGCCCGCACCGGGCAGCCTGATATGCCGATGGTCCTGACCCGGCCGAAGGGGAAGGCCGCATTCGAGACGTCGCTGCCCGTCACGTTTTCCAGCACGGCGCGCGAATTCGGTCCCATCAGCGACAACACCGAATAGGCTGACGTGACGTCGACCAGCTCGGCATGCATCTTTGCCGGTATATTGCGGGCGATCCAGTCGAAATCATGGGTGGCAAAACCGGTGCCGGTGACGATGTAATATTCGTTCTCGGCGATGCGGGCGACCGTCACGTCGCATTCAATGCCGCCCTTGTCGTTGAGCATCTGCGTGTAGATGAGCGATCCCACAGGCCTTTCGACATCGTTGGAAGCGATCCAGGAGAGCGCTGCCTCGGCATCCCTGCCCTTCAGCACGAATTTGGCAAAGGAGGTCTGGTCGAAGATGACGGCCGCTTCACGCACCGCCTTGTGCTCGCGGCCGACGGCGTCGAACCAGTTCTGCCTGGCATAACTGTAGACATCCTTCGGCTCCTCGTTGGCGAAGAGATCGGCAAACCAGTTCGGCCGCTCCCAGCCGAGCTTTTCGCCGAAACAGGCGCCCTGCGCCTTCAGCCGGTCGTAAAGCGGCGATTTGCGGCAGGGGCGGCCGCTCGAATGCTCCTCGAACGGCCAGGCCATGGTGTAATGTTTGCCATAGGCTTCGAGCGTGCGGGTGCGCACCCAGTCGGTATCGAAATGCGGACGGCCGAAGCGGCGGATATCGACCGGCCACAAATCATAGGGCGGTTCGCCCTTCGTCACCCATTCGGCAAGCGCCATGCCGGCGCCGCCGGCCGAGGCGATGCCGAAGGCGTTGAAGCCGGCGCCGACGAAGAAATTCTTCAGCTCCGGCGCCTCGCCGAGAATGAAGTTGCCATCCGGCGTGAAGCTTTCCGGGCCGTTCAGCAGCTGCTTGACGCCGACATTTTCCAGTGCCGGAACGCGGCCGAGCGCCTGTTCCATGATTTGCTCGAAATGATCGAAATTGCTGTCCAGCAGCGTGTAGTGGAAGCCGTCGGGGATGCCGTTTTGCGCCCAGGGAATGGGATTCGGCTCATAGCCGCCCATGACGATGCCGCCGACTTCTTCCTTGTAGTAGGTCAGGCGATCGGGATCGCGCAGGGTCGGCAGGTTGGAGGGCACGCCGAAGGATTCGGTGATGATGTATTGATGCTCGACGGAGACCAGCGGCACGTTGACGCCGAAGCGGGCGGCAAAGGCGCGCGTCCACTGGCCGGCGCAGACGACGACGCGCTCGCATTCGATGCGTCCCTCAGCGGTGACGACGGCGCGGATCCTTCCCTTGTCGATTTCCAGGTCGATGACTTCGGTGTCCTCGAAGATCGAAACGCCTGACATGCGGGCGCCTTTCGCCAGCGCCTGGGTGATGTCGGAGGGATTGGCCTGGCCGTCCGTGGGAAGGAAGGCGGCGCCGACGAGATCGTCCGTTGTCATCAGCGGCCAGAGATCGAATGCTTCCTGCGGCGTCAGCAATTGCATTTCGAGGCCGAAGGACTGGGCGGTGGTCGCCTGGCGCCGGACCTCGGTCCAGCGCTCCTCGTTGCAGGCAAGGCGCAGGCCGCCATTCATCTTCCAGCCGGTGCCGAGGCCGGTCTCCTCCTCCAGCCGCTTGTAGAGATCGACGGAATAACCGAGAAGCTGGGTGATGTTGGCGCTGGTGCGCAGCTGGCCGACGAGGCCGGCGGCATGGAAGGTGGTGCCGGAGGTGAGCTTCTTGCGCTCCAGCAGGACGGTATCGGTCCAGCCGAGCTTGCCGAGATGATAGGCTGTCGAACAGCCTATGATGCCGCCGCCGATGACCACGGCTTTCGCCGTCTTCGGTAATTCCCTCGTCATTTATTGATCCTGTTCAAAGGCTTGATAGGCGCGTTCGAAACGCGCGAGATTTTCGGCCGTATAGGCGGCATAGTCGAAATCGATGCTGGAATGGATTTCCGAAATCATACTCCAGAGCGTCTCGCGCAGCAGCGAAGCGCATTTCATCGCGCCATAGCGCCTGCTGAGATCATCGGTCAGCGGCCGGTCGAAATAGGTCTCCAGCATCGTGTGTTCTGCCGTTTGCGGGAGCTCATTGTTGGAGGCCAATCCGCCGAGATCGAAAAGCGGCGTGTTGAAGCCGGCATAATCCCAGTCGATCAGCCAGAGCCGCTTGCCGTCGTCGAGAAAATTGGCGGCCAGCAGGTCGTTGTGGCCGAAGGCGATTTCGAAAGGCCCTGCCGCTTCTTCCAGCGCCTCGGCTCGGCCGACCAGCGCCGGCAGCAGAGGCAGATAGGCGCTGCCCGCGGCCTTCAGATTGGCGGCGTAATCGCGGATGACGTGAAAGACCCAGAAGATCATCGCCTGGCCGCGGAAATGCCGGGCGATGTCGCGGTGGCAGGCGCGCACCAGCGGCACGACCCGGGCGAGCGTTTCCGGCCTCCTGATATCATCAGGCGAAAGCGCTCTCGCCTCGATATATTCGAGCACCAGAACGCCCGGCGAATGATGGATGACGGCAGGCGATATGCCGGCGGCATGCGCCGCACGGCTTGCGGCAAGTTCGTTCTGCCGGCTGATGTGATGGATCGGGATATCGGTGCCGAGCCTGACGACGCAACGCGCGACGGCATCGCTGACCAGGTAGTTCCTGTTGGTGATGCCGCCTGCTATCGGCGAAATATCGATCGGGCCCTGCCAGATGCCAAGCGCATGAATCCTATCTTCAGGCGTCATGCTTATTCCCCTTCAGCCCCTTCGGAAATGATGGGGCAGAGGAGGATCCTATGTCAAGCAGCGCTTAGATCGTCTTGCCGGCGGCGTCGAAGACGTGGCAGCGGGCCGGATCGAAGAAGGTCTTCACATTGGTGCCACGTTCCACCTTCTGCTGGCCGTCAAGCGCGACGGTCAGGAGCTGGCTATCCGGCGTCGTGGTGTAGAGCATGGTGGCGCCGCCCAGGTTTTCGACGAGATCGACATTGACGGTCGAGAGCGTGATAGCGCCTTCGGTCAGCGAAAGATGCTCGGGGCGGATGCCGAAGGTGACATCCTGTCCGACCGCGCCTTTCAACCGGCGCGGCAGATGGACGGAATTGCCGCAGACATGGATGCTGGTTTCGGTCTCACCGACCTGCTCGATGCGGGCCTTCAGGAAATTCATCTTCGGGCTGCCGATGAAACCGGCGACGAAGCGGTTGGCCGGGTTGTTGTAAAGATCGAGCGGCGCGCCGACCTGCTCGATGCGGCCGGAATTCAACACCACGATCTTGTCCGCCATCGTCATGGCTTCGACCTGGTCATGGGTGACATAGATCATCGTGTTGCCGAGGCTGCGGTGCAGGCGGGAGATTTCGACGCGCATCTGCACGCGCAGTTCGGCATCGAGGTTCGACAACGGCTCGTCGAACAGGAAAATACGCGGCTCGCGCACGATGGCGCGGCCGATCGCGACACGCTGGCGCTGGCCGCCGGAGAGCGCCTTCGGCTTGCGCTCCAGGAGCTTCTCGATCTGCAGGATCTCGGCGGCCCGCTTCACTTTCGGCTGAATATCGGCCTTCTTGTAACCCGCCGTCTCCAGGCCGAAGGCGAGGTTCTTATAGACCGACATATGAGGATAGAGCGCGTAGGACTGGAAGACCATGGCGATGCCGCGCTTGGCCGGCGCCACTTCGTTCATGCGCTCGCTGTCGAGCAGCAACGCGCCGCCCGAGATCTCCTCGAGACCGGCGATCATGCGCAGAAGGGTCGATTTTCCGCAGCCCGAGGGGCCGACAAAAACGACGAATTCGCCGGGATCGATCGTCAGGTCGATGCCATGGATCACGTCCAGCGAGCCATAACGCTTCTCGACCTTCTGAAGAACGACACTGGTTGCCATCTTCTCAAAACCTCTCTTTTGCCGATTACTTCGTTCTTGCGCGCCAATCGGCGTATTTCGGACTGTCGGGACCGACCGGCAGCGGCACTTCAGCGCCGCTGTCGGAAGACTGGTAGATGGCGGTGACGAGTTCCAGCGCGCGGCGCGCGTCCGTCGTTGTCACCGGCAGCGGTCCTTGACCGCTGAGGAAGGCATGGAACTGGCCCATCTGGGTGGTGAAGCGCGGCGCGACCGGCTGCCAGTCGCCGACCACCCGGTCGATCTTTTCCTGCACGTCGTCATTCGCGGCGATGATCTTCCAGGGATCCTTGCCTGGTGTGTAGGGCTCATGGGTGCTTTCGAAAGTGACATTCTCGAAATGCAGCCTAAGCCGGCTCATCTGCTCCTGCGAACCAAGCGTGCAGGACAGCGAGACGAAGGCGCCGTTTTCCATCAGCAGGCTGGCGGAGGCGCAATCCTCGACCTCGATATCGTTGACGCGGGTGGCGACGCGGCCGAAGACCCTTGCCGCCGGACCCATGAGATGCATCAGCATGTCGTGCAGATGCAGGGCATGGGTGACGAGCACACCGCCGAGTTCCGTCGCCCATTTGCCGCGCCAGGGCACGGCGTAATATTCCGGCTTGCGCAGCCAGAAGGTTTCGACCGAGGCCGTATAGGCTTTGCCGGCAATACCGGCGTCGATGATCCGCTTGGCCTTCTGGATACCGTCGCCATAGCGGTATTGGAAGATCGGCATCAGCACGCCTTTGGCGTTCCTTTCCGCTTCCATGATGGTATCGACGCCGGCAAGCGAACCGGTCAGCGGCTTTTCGCAAACGACATGTTTACCGGCGGCGAGCGCGGCGACCACCTGCTCCAGATGGATGCCCGGCGGGGTGCAGATATCGATGATGTCGATCGTGTCGTCGGCGAGCAGCTCGGCGAAGGAGGTGGTACGCCGTTCGATGCCGAACTCGTCGCCGACGGCCGCCAGACGCTGTTCATTCAGGTCGCAGATTGCCGCGACCTTGAACTTGTCGGCATGCGGCAAATAACCCTCGACGATATGGGAGCGGCCGATACCGCAGCCGACAATCGCGACCGTCCTGATGCTCATCTCGTTCTTTCCCGTTGCCGCCATCAGCGCTTCATGCCCGTCGTGGCGATGCCCTCGATCAGAAGGCGCTGGAAGAACAGGAAGAAGAAGAAGACCGGCACCAGCGTCAGAGTCGACATGGCGAACAGGCCACCCCAATCCGATGCGCTGGTGGAATCCACGAAGGTGCGCAGGCCGAGCTGGATCGTATAGGTGTTCATGTCGTTCAGGTAGATCAGCGGACCGAAGAAATCGTCCCAGGTCCAGATGAAGGAGAAGATGGCGGCCGTCGCCAGCACCGGCAGCGACAGCGGCAGCATGATCTTCCAGTAGATGCGCCAGGCGCTGCAGCCATCCATCATCGCCGCCTCATCGAGTTCGCGCGGGATGCCGCGGAAGAACTGCACCATCAGGAAGATGAAGAAGGCATCGCTTGCCAGGAACTTCGGCACGACGAGCGGCAGGATGGTGTTAACCCAGCCGAGGTTGAGGAAGAGCACATATTGTGGGATCAGCGTCACGTGATAGGGGATCATCAGCGTGCCGAGCATGATCGCGAACCAGAAGTTCCGGCCGGCAAAACGCAGCCGCGCAAAGGCGAAGGCCGTCAGCGAACAGGCGATAACATTGCCGGTCACCACCAGCAGCGAGATGACGAGCGAATTCCAGAAGAACCGGCCAAAGCTGACATCGAGGCCGACCCAGCCGCGCGCATAGGAGGAGAGATCGATCGACGACGGGATAAGCGAGGTCGAGGAGAAGATCTCGTTTTCCGGTCTGACCGATGCCGAAACCATCCACAACAGCGGATAGAGCATGAGAAGCGACGCGGCGATCAGCAGGGCGTGGATGATGAGCGACCCCGGCAGGCTGCGTTTGTTGATATCCGATGGCGGCCTGGCCGCAGTGACGGAAGCGGTCATCTCAGTCATCGTAGTGCACCCAATAACGCGAGGTCAGGAAGGAGAAAGCGGTGAAGATCGCGATGATCACCACCAGGATCCAGGCAAGCGCCGAGGCATAGCCCATGCGGAAATTGCCGAAGGCTTCCTGATAGAGGTAGAGCGTGTAGAACAGCGTCGAGTTGATCGGGCCGCCCGTGCCGCCTGATATGATGAAGGCCGGCGTGAAGGCCTTGAAGGCTTCGATCGTCTGGACGACGGCATTGAAGAAGATCACCGGCGTCAGAAGCGGCAGGGTGATCTTGTAGAATTGCCGGAATTTCGAGGCGCCGTCGAGGCTGGCCGCCTCATACATGTCCTGCGGGATCTGGCGCAGGCCGGCCAGGAAAATAATCATCGGCGAGCCGAACTGCCAGACCGACAGCGCCACCAGCGTGTAGATCGAATAGTTCGGATGCGAGATCCAGCTCGGACCTTCGATGCCGAAATGCGAGAGCGCGGCATTGACGAGGCCATCGCTGGCGAAAAGCTGACGCCAGAGCACGGCGATCGCCACGCTGCCGCCCAGCAATGAGGGGAGATAGAAGATGGCCCGATAGATCGGCAACCCGCGCAGGCCGCGGTTCAGCGCCATGGCGACCAGCAAGGCGAAGGTCAGTTTGAACGGGACGGAGAAGACGACATAGGTCAAGGTGACGTGCATGGCGGCCGAAAATTTCGGATCCGCCGTGGCGATGCGCACGTAATTCGCTATTCCCACCCACCTCGGCGACTGCAGCATGTCGAAGTCGGTGAAGGAGAGGTAGAGCGAAATAAGGGCCGGCCCGAGCGTCAGCCCGAAAAAGCCGATGAGCCATGGAAGAAGGAAGAGATAGCCGGGAGCATTGGCGTTCCAGAGACGCCTGAAACGTCCTTCGGCCACGGCCCCCTGATATCTTTCCACATTTATGGCCCCTGCGGGCGTGCGCATCGCATTGCTCATACGGGATCAGCCTCGTGCGAGAATCTGCGTGATTTCGGTGACAAGCTGTTTGCCGCCATCGGCAGGAGATAGCTGTCCGAAGGCCACCTGCTCCGCGATGTTACGCAGCATCAGTTCGCCTTCACCGGCGCCGGCGGGCGGCGGCGGCGGCAATTTGCCGGCGAGATCGCCAAGGCCGCTGACATATTCCAGCGGAACCTTGCCGTTCTCATCGAGCTTCGCCGCGACGACCTCGCGCATGGCGCTCGATTCCGGAATGCCGCGTTCGACATCCAGGAGGACCGCTGCCTCGGGGTTCTTGACGAAGAAATTGACGTAGTCCACGGCCAGGTCGACCGCTTGCGACTGGGCCGAGACCGAGAAGAACATCGAAGGCTTGCGATAATGGCCACCCTTCGAATCCGCCTTGATCCGCATATAGTTGGTCAGCGCCAGCTTGTCCTTGTTCATTGCCTGATAGGCGACGAACTGGTTGGAATGGGCAAAACCGGCAGCCGACTTGCCGAGCGAGACCGTGTTGGTGTCGATATCGTTCTTGTCGAGAGCCTGGACATCGGCGGGAACGCAGGCGCCGGCCTCACGGAACTTGGCCCACATGTCGTACCATTCCGAGGCGTCGTCCACGCCGAAGGCGATCTTGCCGTCGGCGGTATAAAGCGCCTTGCCGCGCTGGCGCAGCCAGTTTTCGAACAGCGGTTCACCGCCGCTGCCGTCGGCCATGCCAAACATGCCCTTGCGTTTACCGGCCTTGGTGATCTCCGCACCCATGCGGGCGAACTCTTCCCAAGTGGTCGCCTGCGTCGGCAGATCGACGCCGGCTTCCTTGAAGGCGGTGGTGTTCAGGACCGTGGCGGCCGAATTCGCGCCGAGGCTGACGCCATAGAGATGGCCGTCGACGCTGCCGCCTTCGATCTGCGCCTTGTCGAAATCGTCGAGGTTGAGCTTGGCCGGCATATAGGATTCGAGCGGGGCAAGCGCGCCGCGCCGGGCATACTGAACGATATAGCGGTAATCCATCTGGATCACGTCGGGCGCGTTGCGACCGGCGACCTGGGTCGCAAGGCGCGGCCAGTAATCGCCCCAGCCGAGGAATTCGCCGGTGATCGACGTGCCCGAATTCTTAGACTGATAGAGCTGCGATACCTTGTTGGTACGATCTGCGCGCGGCTGCGAGCCCCACCACAGGAGACGCAAGCGCTTTTCCTGTGCCAAAGCGCTGGTTCCAAGCGCCGAGAGCGAAAGGAGCGTGGCCCCTCCCGCAACGAAATTACGTCTGCTTACACGTAGGGTCATTTTTTCCTCCTCCAAAGGGAAGCGCCTCCACACGCTTCCGAAACTAGTTACCCTTGCATAAATAACTAATTGGTTACAAGCTACGAGCAAAGCGGCAAGTGTGTCAAGCGGTGTCGGCTAGAGCGTGGTGCCGAAAAGTGCGAGCGGTTTCGGGCGACATCGTGCTCCGGCTGTTTGAGCCCTTCAAATTCGGTTTTTACAATTTCGCACCGAAGGCTTATGAGCGCAACATGCGAGACGGAGGTGGAGCGATGAACGACAGCGGGGAGAATGGGGAGAAGAAAAGGCCTCGACGCCCGGCTCAGGAACGGACGACGCAACGCGATCCGGAACGGACGCGCGCCGCGATCCTTGAGGCGGCAACCCGGGAATTCGCCGAAAACGGCATGGGCGGAGCCCGCGTCGACGCCATCGCCGAACGCGCCGGCACCAACAAGCGCATGCTCTATCATTATTTCGGCGACAAGGAGCAGCTCTATCTCCGCGTGCTCGAAGAAGCTTATGTCGGCATCCGTACCGCCGAGCGCGCGCTTCATATCGGCGACCGCAGCCCGGAGGAGGGCATCGGCGAACTGGCGTTGTTCACCTGGCGTTATTTTCTCCAGCACCCGGAATTCCTCAGCCTGCTCGGCACAGAAAATCTGCATCGCGCCCGCTGGCTGCGCCAGTCCGTCCGGCTCAAGGAACTGCATTCGCATCTGATCGGCGAGCTTTCTCAAGTGCTCGAGCAGGGAAAGAAACAGGGTGTCTTCATCGAAACCGCCGATCCCCTGCATGTCTACCTGACAATCGCCTCACTCGGTTATTTCTACCTGTCGAACCAGTACACGCTTTCGACGATCTTCGGCCGCGACCTGATCGAGCCGACTCATCTCAATGCCTGGGAAAGGCATATCGTCCACGTCACGCTCGCCTCGATCAAGCGCTGAATTTCAAAAATCGGATTTGACGCTTGACAGCCGCGCCGCTCTTCTGCCATCAAGTAACTGTTTAGTTACCGGCTCGGGAGGGCCGGGCGACGATGCCCGCTCCCGCCGCAAAAGATTGCTGGGAGGATAAAATGGCACGCTTGGGGATCATCTTGCACGGCGTCACCGGCCGCATGGGTTACAATCAGCACCTGGTGCGCTCGATTCTCGCCTTCCGCGACCAGGGCGGCATCACATTGAAATCGGGCGAGAAACTCGAGATCGACCCGATCATCGTCGGCCGCAACGGCGCCAAGATGGAAGAGCTGGCGAAGAAGCACGGCATCAAGCGCTGGTCGACCGATCTCGACGCCGCGCTCGCCAATCCCGACGACACGATCTTCTTCGACGCCGGCACGACGTTGATGCGCGCCGAGCTGCTGTCCAAGGCGCTCGATGCCGGCAAGCACGTGTATTGCGAAAAGCCGATCTCCGACGACCTGCAAGTGGCGGTCGACCTTGCCCGCAAGGCGCGCCGCTCGGGCCTCAAGCACGGCGTCGTGCAGGACAAGCTTTTCCTGCCCGGCCTGCGCAAGCTGGCGCTGCTCAGGGATTCCGGCTTCTTCGGCAAGATCCTCTCGGTGCGCGGCGAATTCGGCTACTGGGTCTTCGAAGGCGATTGGGGCGTGCCCGCCCAGCGTCCGTCCTGGAACTACCGCAAGGGCGACGGCGGCGGCATCATTCTCGACATGCTCTGCCACTGGCGTTACGTGCTCGACAATCTGTTCGGCGAAGTGAAGGCCGTCTCCTGTCTTGGCGCGACGCATATTCCGCGCCGCATCGACGAACAGGGCAAGCCCTATGATTGCGATACGGATGATGCGGCCTATGCGACCTTCGAGCTCGAGGGCGGCGCGATCGCGCAGATCAATTCCTCCTGGGCGGTGCGCGTCCGTCGTGACGATCTCGTCACCTTCCAGGTCGACGGCACCCATGGTTCGGCCGTCGCCGGCCTGACGAAATGCTGGAGCCAACACCGCGTCAACACGCCGAAGCCGGTCTGGAACCCGGATCAACCGCAGACGATCGACTTCTACAAGACCTGGGACGAGGTTCCGGACACCCAGGCCTTCGACAACGGCTTCAAGGCGCAGTGGGAAATGTTCATCCGCCATGTCGTCGAAGATGCGCCGTGGCCCTATGGCCTGGAAGCCGGCGCCAAGGGCGTGCAGCTCGCCGAGCTCGGCCTGAAATCCTGGGCCGAACGCCGCTGGCTCGACGTTCCCGCACTGGAGCTCTGAACCGTGACGACGATCAATCTCCCCCTCGACGGCAAGATCGTCCCCTATACGCTGACCGGCACGCCGATCGCGGTCGCCAAGCGCGACGCCAAGTCCTTTCCACGCATCGCCTTTGCCGCCGCTCATGTCGTTGCGGATCCGCTTGCCGACAACGATCCGTGGCTGACGCCGGCGATCGACTGGGAGCGGACGCTTGCCTTCCGCCACCGGCTCTGGGATCTCGGCCTCGGCGTTGCCGAGGCGATGGATACGGCGCAGCGCGGCATGGGCCTCGGCTGGCCGGAAGCGCGCGAGCTGATCCGCCGGGCGCTTGATGAAGCGGCCGGGCGCAAGGATGCGATGATTGCCTGCGGGGCCGGCACCGATCATCTGACGCCTGGCCCCGACGTCACCGTCGACACTATTCTCAGGGCCTATGAGGAGCAGATCGAAACGGTGGAGGCGGCCGGCGGCCGCATCATCCTGATGGCGAGCCGGGCACTTGCCGCCGCCGCCAAGGGGCCGGACGACTATGTCAGCGTCTACGACCGCATCCTCCGCCAGGTGAAAGACCCTGTCATCATCCATTGGCTCGGCGAAATGTTCGATCCGGCGCTCGAGGGGTATTGGGGCAATGGCGACCATCTGAAAGCCATCGAGACCTGCCTCGAGGTGATTAGGGCCCATGCCGACAAGGTCGACGGCATCAAGATCTCGCTGCTCTCCAAGGAGAAGGAAGTGGCGATGCGCCGCCAACTGCCGAAGGGCGTGCGCATGTATACCGGCGACGATTTCAACTATGCCGAACTGATCGCCGGCGACGAAGCGGGTCATTCCGACGCGCTGCTCGGTATTTTCGATGCGATCGCGCCGGCAGCTTCGGCGGCCCTCGAAGCGCTCGGTCGCAAGAGCAACCATGAATTCTTCGATCTGCTGGAGCCGACCGTACCGCTGTCGCGCCACATCTTCAAGGCGCCGACGCGCTTCTACAAGACCGGCGTCGTCTTCCTCGCCTATCTCAACGGTCTGCAGGATCATTTCGTCATGGTCGGCGGACAGCAGAGCACTCGCTCGCTGGCGCACCTGGCGGAGCTTTTCCGTCTGGCCGACAAAGCGCGGGTGCTGGCCGACCCCGAACTCGCCGCAAGCCGCATGCGCCAGGTGCTCGCCGTCCACGGCGTCAACTGAAGCGGGACACCGGCTGGGAGGAGAATGACATGCAGGTCGAAGGACTTTCGATCAATCTGGCGACGATCCGCGAGCAATGTGGCTTTGCCGAAGCCGTCGACATCTGCCTGAAACACGGCATCACCTCGATCGCGCCCTGGCGCGATCAGGTCGCCAAGGTCGGTCTTGACGAGGCGGTGCGCATCGTCAAATCGAACGGCATCAAGCTGACCGGGCTTTGCCGCGGCGGTTTCTTCCCGGCGGCAAATAATGCCGACTGGCAGAAAAATCTCGACGACAACAGGCGCGCCATCGACGAGGCGGCCGCATTTTCAGCCGACTGCCTCGTGCTCGTCGTCGGCGGCCTGCCGGGCAGTTCGAAGGATATCGTTGCGGCCCGTCAGATGGTGTTCGACGGCATTGCCGCCGTGCTGCCGCATGCGCAGGCGGCCGGCATGAAGCTCGCGATCGAACCGCTGCATCCGATGTATGCCGCCGACCGCGCCTGCGTGAACACGCTCGGTCAGGCGCTCGACATGTGCGAGCCGCTTGGCGAGGATGTCGGGGTGGCGATCGATGTCTACCATGTCTGGTGGGACCCCGATCTTGCCAACCAGATTGCTCGAGCGGGCCGCATGAAACGCATCTTTGCCCATCACATCTGCGACTGGCTGGTGCCGACCCGGGATATGCTGCTCGACCGCGGCATGATGGGCGATGGCGTGATCGACCTCAAAGGCATAAGACGAATGATCGAGGCCGCCGGCTTCTTCGGCGCGCAGGAGGTGGAGATCTTCTCGGCCGAGACCTGGTGGAAACGCCCGGCCGACGAGGTGATCGCCACCTGCGTCGAACGCTTCCGGAGCTGCTGCCAGATCTGATTTTCAATAATTGTTTCATCACGCATGCAGGAGGATCATTCGATGGAGAAACGCCGTTTTGCCCTGATCGGCACCGGGAACCGCGGCACCACCATGTGGGGCAAGGATCTGCTGGCCGGCTGGCGCGAACATGTCGACCTCACAGCCATCGTCGAGAAGAATTCGCTGCGCGGCGAGCGCGCCCGCAACATGATCGGCAGCAACGCGCCGCTCTATGACAATATCGATTCCATGCTCGTCGAGCAGAAGCCGGATCTGGTCATCGTCTGCACGCCCGACCATACGCATGACGATATCATTGTGCGGGCGCTGGAGTCCGGCATCGATGTCATCACCGAAAAGCCGATGACCACCTCGATCGAGAAAATTCGCCGGATTCTCGACGCAGAAAAGCGCACCGGCCGCCGGGTCGACGTCTCCTTCAATTATCGCTATGCGCCGACGGCCGGCAAGATCAAGGAACTGCTGAACGCCGGCGAGATCGGCCGGGTGACCTCAGTCGACTTCCACTGGTATCTCAACACCAAGCACGGCGCCGACTACTTCCGTCGCTGGCACGCCTATACGGAAAATTCCGGCAGCCTATTCGTCCACAAGGCAACGCATCATTTCGATCTGCTGAACTGGTATCTCGACAGCGATCCGGAGTCCGTCACCTCGTTTGCCGACCTGCAGAATTACGGCCGCAAGGGCCCGTTCCGCGGGCCCCGCTGCAAGCTCTGTCCGCACACGCAGGAATGCGACTACTATCTCGATCTTGAAGCCGATCCCTTCCTCGACCAGCTCTACGAGGATCCCTCGAAGATCGACGGCTACTTCCGCGACGGCTGCGTCTTCCGCGAGGACATCGACATTCCCGATACGATGGTGGTGTCGCTCCGTTACCGCAACAACGTCCACGTCTCCTATTCGCTGAACACTTTCCAGCCGATCGAAGGCCATCACCTCGCCTTCAACGGCACCAAGGGGCGGATCGAGCTTCGCCAATACGAGGCCCAGCCCTGGGAAGAGCCGAAGCAGGACACGATTCTGCTGATCCGGAATTTCCCGAACGGCAAGGAGGCGGTGGAGCGCATCGTCGTTCCGCATTTCACCGGCGGCCATTACGGCGGCGACGACCGGATGCGCAACATGATCTTCAAGCCGGATATGGAAGACAGGCTCGCGCAGCGCGCCGGCACGCGGGCGGGCGCCATGTCCGTGCTTTGCGGTATTGCCGCGCTGACGAGCTCGCGCACCGGCAAGGTGGTCGACATCGCCGAGCTGATGCCTGAGCTTGCCAATGACGGTTCGCCGAATTCGCTGAGGTCGTCACGCTGACGCCTGCTGTGTAAGCTCGCTCGGCGAGGCACGCGTCAGGCGATGTTTTCGAGATTCTCCCGGCGGATTTGGTAGAGCAGCGGCCGACCGGCCACGAAGCGCTCGACCTCGTCAGCCGCCATCTCGCCGAGGCGCGCCCGTTCCAGGCCGACGGCGCCGGCAATATGCGGCGTCAGAAAGACATTCGGCAGATCGTAGAAAGCAGAATCGGGCTCAGGGATCTCCGGATCGGTGACGTCGATGACCGCGTCGATGCGGCCGCTCTTCAGCACTGAGAGCAGTGCGGCCTCATCGATAAGAATGCCGCGCGCCGTGTTGATGAGTGTCGCCCCGTCCTTCATCAGCGACAGCCTTCGCGCATCGATCATATGCTGCGTCGAGGGCAGCGACGGCGCATGCAGGGAAACGATATCGGCTTGCCGCATCAATTCGTCGAGCTCGACCTTTTCCGCTCCGAGGCAGGCCGCCTCGGCGGCATCGAGCGTGGGATCGGAGAGCAGCAGCCTGTAGTCGAAGGGTTTCAACAGCTCGATGACGCGCCGACCGATGCGCGAAGCGCCGACGATGCCGACGGTGCGGCGGTAATTTCCGATCGCCTGACGCTGCATCGAATGGGTCCGGTCGCGGTTGCGATCGGCGACATAGAGATCGCGGAAACGGAAGACCCGCTTGCCGGCGAAGATGATCGCGGCAAGCGTGAATTCGGCAACCGGCACGGCGTTGGCCTCGGCCGCATGGCTGACCGGGATACCGGCCGCGAAGATGGCGTCGTCGATGACGCCCTTGACCGTGCCCGCAGCATGAACGATGAGCTTGAGGTGCGGCGCCGCGGTAAGCATTTCGGTCCCGGCATAGGGTCCGCCCCAGCCGGTGATCAGGATTTCGGCCTGGGCCAGCAGACGCCTCGCACGCTCGTCGTCGAAACGCTGCAGCGGTTTAGCGTCCAGCAGGCGGCCGATGCCGTCCAGCCGGCGCAGAACCTCATCCGGCAAGACATGCTCGGTGCGCGACGGCTGCATGGCAAGGACAATCGCCGGATGGCTCATGGCATCTGCCCCGGCGCTTCGATGGCGCTCACCGTCACGCCCCTTTCCCTCACCACGGCCTCCAGCGCCGTAATGTCAGGCGCTTTCGGCGGTCTTGTCCAGGCAGACGAAACGGCAGCGGGATTGTCAAGCCCCAGCACCGCCGTCACCAGGATGGTTTCGCCGGCCGGAATCTGGCCGCGCAGCTGCGGCACGAGGGTTTTCGCAACGATCACATTGGTGTTGGGCATTGCCTTCTGGACGAGCCCGGACCGTTTCACCGAAGAGCCGAGATCGAGAATGCCGGTGAAATCGGCCTCGCCGATTGCATAGGCAACCCCATTCGAGGCGGACAGCCTATCCAGCTCGAAATCCCGGCGACCGATGGCAAATCCGCCTTCGGCAATCCGCAGCGGCCGGCTTGTCCTCACCCGGTGGAGGCGGATATGCCAAGGTACTGCGGGCACGAGCCAGGTTTCGACGCCGACATCCGGGAAAGGCGACCATTTCGCAAAAAGCACGTCGCCTGCGAGCCTGGCCTCCTCGTTCGTTTCGCGCACCCGGTAGTGCAGGCCGTCATCGCTGAAGGCCAGCATCGAATCAAAGGCGGCGAGCGCAAAGGCGCGCTCATCGGCCTCGACGCTGAAGCCGTAGCGGGCGGAATAGGCGAACTTGGCGTATTTTTCCGTGCCGAACCGCATCTGCAGATTTTCCTGGCCGGAGGATAGCGCCACGACATCGCCGCCCGCCCGCATGATCACCATGCCGGGATGGTGCTGGGGAACGACCTCAGGCGCCTGCTCCGGCGCTTTTTCCGTCGCGGTCCAGAATGGATGATCCTCCGCGATCGCCAGCGGCAGGAAGGCCTTGAAGGCCCAATAGGGCGAACCGGTGGAATTGTAGCTTTCGGACATCAGCAGGTTTGGATAGCCGAAACCGATCGACAGCACGCCGTCGCGATCGGCAATCGGCTTGTCCTTCCACCAGCGCAGATGCTGCAGGCAGAGATGCTTGACCTCACCCCAGGGCAGAGCTTCAACATCGGCAAAGGCAAGCGCCGACCAGAAGCCGGCGCAGGCGAAGCGATAGGTCAGACTGCGGCCGAAGGGGATCGTCGCCCCGTCCGCGGCAAACCAATGCCGGAAATCCCGGGCAAAAAGGATCGCGCGCTCGCGATAGCGCTTTGCATAATCGTCGTCGACGAGCTTCGAATAGATCAGGCCATAGAAATGCATGGCAAAGGGAATGTAATGGTCGATGCGGCGCACGTTGCCGTCGCGATACCAGCCGTCGCCGATATAGAAGCCTTCGAGTTCCTGCAGATATTGCCGCGTCAGGCTGCGGTCGAAATCGGCGCCGAGACGATCGAGCGCGATGTCGACGAAAATCCGGAAGAATTTCCAGTTGTTGTCGGCATAGTCGAACTGCCTGACATGCTTGAGATAGGCGATCACATTGCCGCGGGCACGCGCATCGAGCGGTTCCCAGATCTTTTCCGGCACCAGGGCCAGGGCAAAACCGAGAGCGGCAAGCTCGACCATCCGCTGATCGCGGCCATTGACCGTTCCCCAATATTCGGGATGGGCGGGATCGGTGCCGTTTGCGAGGCCTTCGGCGAAACGATGCCAATGGGCAAAGTCGCCGTTGCCGGCACCAAGCGGCGCCAATCCCCAGAGCGGCCGGGCGAAGCCTTCGAGGTCGGCCGCCGCCCGGTCGAAATGGGCGGCGGTGCCGCTCAACCTGACGCGGGCATTGTCCTTCGAAAAGCAGGGAAGCAGCGGATCGAACAGATCAAGGAGGGCGCGGCTCATATCGGCACGGGTTTCGAGCGGATTGCCTGCGAGCGGGTTGGCGCTGGCGGGATCATAGGTCATCGGCGTCACTCACGGGGTTCGACGTTCACAACGGTCCCTCCCGGAACGGGAACGACTGCCTGGCAGATGTGGCGCGCCGGTGCCGTCCTGTCGCGGAAACGGGACAGCATCAGCGAAACGGCCTCGCGCCCGAGAGCGGCGCGGTCGACGCGCATGGTGGAAAGCTGCGGATTGGTCATCAGCGCGCAGGGCAGATCATCGAAGCCGACGATCGCGAAATCTTCCGGCACACGCAGACCGGCTTCGGTGACCGCCTCGAGCACGCCGACGGCGATGAAATCATTCATGCAGAAGGCGGCGGTGAAACCGGCATTTTCGGCAAGGATCGCAGCCGTGTGTTCATGGGCCTCGCGGCTGGCGCTGCCCTGCAGCGTCATGGACACAAAACGGCCCTCGGCACCGGGGACGGCGGCGATCGCCGCCTCGAAACCGCGCACGCGCTCCCGGATCGTATGGCGGTGGGAGCCGCTCAGATGCAGGATGCGGCGATGGCCGGCCTTGGTCAACCGGCTGGTCGCCTCATAGGCTCCAAAGAAATTAGCCGGCGAAACGCCATCGAACTGCATCCTGGGATCGGTGCCGTTGACAAGAACGGTCGGCGTCATGCCGGCTTGCAGCCAGCCGCGCAACATCTCGTTCGGATCGATGCCGACGAGGAAGAGACCTTCGGCGCCTGCCGCCTGCATATGGTCGCGCACGGCATCCGGCGTGGTGCGATCCTCCCGGACCAGCCGGACCTCGAACGGCATGCCTGCGTCGACGGCTCCGGCACGCAAGCCGTCGACGATCGCTTCATAGAAAACGCTGAGACCGCCCGTGACGCCGTCGCTGGCAATCAGCGCCAGCCCCCCGGCAACGGCTTCGGAAGCCGGCTTGACCGGGTAGCCGTGCTCGGCCGCCACCTTCAGGATCTGGCGGCGAACGGTTTCGCTGATACCAGGTTCGTTGGCAAGCACGCGCGACACCGTGGAGACGGAGACGCCGGCCAATGTGGCTATATCGGCCTGACGCGGCCGTCTGATCTTTTGGTCGTTCATAGGCAAACATTATGCAAGTTATGCAAATTTGCAAGAAAATGATTACTTCTTGCAATAAATATTTTTTTGCGTACCCTGTTTGCCGAAATGCCCCGACAGGCCATTGGAGGATGGCAGCGGGGCATATTGGGACAAGGAGGATATCATGCAGGTCAATCGCCGTTCATTCCTGATGGGTTCAGCCGGTGCGGCCGCCGGCCTCGCCTTCGGCGCCGGAAGCGCCATTCCGGCCTTTGCCGAAGATGCGCAGCTCAGGGCTATGTGGTGGGGTTCCAACGACCGTGCCAAGCGCACACTCGATGTCGCCAAGCTCTATCAATCCAAGACGCCCGGCGTCACCATTGTTGGTGAATCGCTTTCGGGCGACGGTTATTGGACGAAGCTCGCAACGCAGATGGCCGGCCGCTCGATCGCCGACATATTTCAGCTCGAGCCGGGAACGATTTCCGACTATTCCAAGCGCGGCGCCTGCCTGCCGCTCGATGAATTCGTCCCTTCGACGCTGAAGGTCGACAGCTTCGGCGCCGACATGCTGAAGCTGACCACCATCGACGGCAAGCTCTATGGTGTCGGCCTCGGTCTCAACTCCTTCTCGATGTTCTTCGACACGGTCGAATTCGAGAAGGCAGGCATCCCGCTGCCGACGGCCGACCTCACCTGGGATGAGTATGCCAAGCTCGCCGTAGAACTCGCCAAGTCCTCGGGCAAGGGCGGCGGCCCCTATGCGGCGCGCTATGCCTATGTGTTCGATGCCTGGCTGCGCCAGCGCGGCAAAAGCCTCTTTGGCAGGGAAAGCGCTGGGCTCGGCTTCACGGCCGACGATGCCAGGGAATGGTTCGACTACTGGGAGACACTGCGCAAGGCGGGCGGCACTGTTGCTGCCGACGTGCAGACGCTCGATCAGAATACCATCGATACCAATTGCCTCGGTCTCGGCAAATCGGTGATCGGCATGGCTTATTCCAACCAGATGATCGGCTATCAGTTGATCATCAAGAACAAGCTCGGCATCACCATGCTGCCGCGCGAAAAGAAGGGCGGTCCATCCGGCCATTATTACCGTCCGGCACTGATCTGGAGTGTGGGTGCAACGAGCAAACAGGGCGAAGCCGCCGCGAAGTTCATCAGCTTCTTCGTCAACGATCCCGAAGCCGGCAAGATTCTCGGCGTGGAACGCGGTGTGCCCATGTCAACGACAGTGCGCGAAGCCATCCTGCCGCAACTCAACCCGACGGAGCAGGAAACGGTCAAGTACGTAAACCTGCTCAAGGATCAGGTCGGCGAATATCCGCCGCCGGTGCCGATGGGCGCAACCCAATTCGACCAGCGGGTGCTTCGCCCGATCTGTGACGAACTCGCCTTCGAACGGGTCTCGCCCGCCGACGCGGCAACCCGGCTCATCGAAGAGGGTAAGGCAACGATCAAAGGCTGATCTGTTGCTGGATATGAGAGGAGAGGCCCGCAAAACCCCGGCGGGCCTTTCTGTTATCCTGGATCTCAGTTGCCCAGGCTTTCAACCACGCGCCAATCCGGCCGGCCGAGATCGAAGGGCCAGGCGTGCACATCCCGATCGTTGAAATAGACCACCTCCTGCAGATTCGGGAAGGCGCTCTGCTTCAACGTGGCAGTTTCGATCCACGGCTTCATATAGGCGTCGCCACCTTGATAACCGAGTTCCGCCACCCAGATGGGCTTGCCGTAGCCGGCGACGAGATCATAGCCCTGCTTCAACGCTTCCGAGAACGTGCGGTGCTCATTGTGGGCAAGCTCGTCATAGCGCTGCAGGCCGAAGACCGACAGTCCGACGAGGTCGACATAATCGTCGCCGGGATAATAGGCCTCGAGGCCGGGCAGTCCCTTCGGCGACCACATGATCTGTGTGCCGGGCGCCTCCTCGCGGACGATATCCATCATCCGCTTGTAGGCCGTGATATAGTCCTGCGGGCTCCAGCCGGACCATGAGAACCGCCCCGACGTGTCTTCCATCTCCTGCCCCCAGCGGACAATCACCGGGCTTTTCAGCTGGGATATCATCTGCGTGATCGCACGCATGTTGACATCGTAGTCGCCGCGCAAAACCTTTGCGCGAAGCTGAGCGGAGGTCAGCCGCCAATCGACGTCCCAGGACCAGGGCTCCACTGTTATCAGCAGGTTGCGGCCTCTGGCCAGCGCATAGGCGTCGGCGACGCGCAAGGTTTCGAGGTCGACGTCCTCCCAGGGCAGGAACAAGGCTTCGGTCGCGACATTCGCCTGCGCGCCGAAATCGCCGTGCGGATCATAGGCCCCGAACTTGATGCCGTCGGCATGAAGGACGGGGCGTTTGTCGATGATCGTCCGCACGGCCGCCGCCGGGTTCGGGACAATGCCGGCATATTGCACCTCGCTTCGGCTCGGCAGATCCGCGACACACAATAACAGCAGCGCCATCGCGGCGGTCGAGAGGTGGTTTTTCATTAGCTTCTTCATGGCTCACCCTCCTTTTCGGGCTACTTCCTGGCTCAGCAGGATCTGCTTCAGTTCGCTTGCCTTCGCGCTTACGGTATCGGCGGCAACAAGCTTCCCGAACTCATCGTCCTGGCGCACCGATGCTTGGCGGAAGACGTACCACTCGCCGCTCGGCTGGCGCCGCTGATAGATCGTGTTGCCGACCTTGCGATGCCCGAAACAGGTGCTGGCGCGGGCCGCGCCCTCGGCATTCGTCCAGGTAGCGCGCATGCAGAGCTGGCCGAGATCGTCGACCACCCATTTGCCTTCGGCGAAAGACGGTTTCCCCTTGTCGTTGCTCCAGGCGACGAACCGCCGACCATCGTCGAAGAAACGGCCGCCTCCGGTATTCCAGGTCCAGGTCTTGTCGCCGTAGATCCGATAGAGCTCATAGGCGCTCAGCGGCGTCGGCGCCTTCGTTTTGGCGATCTCGGCGCCGTGCGCCGCCACCGGCAGACACAGGCTGAGAGCAAGCGCTGCTCCCCATAGTCTCGATCCGATACTCATTACATCCTCCATACTCGACACTTGCCGGTTCCGCCGGCTTACACACCATGTTCGTCTCGGTCGGTTCTGCCGAAACCATTCCATCTCAAGTGGAATTTCACTATCCTGGTCTTGCCGCCGCCGAGGCCGGCCCCGGCCACGGCAAATTGCGATTGGGTAAAACTGACGAGCGTCTGGCCGTGGGAAAGGGCCTCGAGGCTGTGCAGACCATGGGTACCCGCTTGCATGCCGCCGGTGATGCAGATCGCAAACCCCATGGCCGTCGCAAGCCACAGCCGGCGTGATTGCGGCCGTAATGGCAGACCGTTCTCGATTGCGTGGCGAACGACGATCAGCGCCGTCAGTGACAGATAGATCGAAAGATTCATCGCCGCGAAAATATAGAAGCCCTGAGCGGCAGCGGCCTCACTGGCGAGCACCATCGCGACAGCGCACATCCCGGCGAACGCGATATAGGGTGCGATGACGCGCAGCGGCAGCGACTGCTGCTGCTGCCTTCCCTTCGGCGTGATGCGAAAATCGACGAAGGAGCCGCAGATATGATCGCGAACGGCCGCCAGGCTGCCGGCCAGCGACCATGGCCAGCGCAGGAATATGAAGGCAAGCCCTTCCCAGCCGAACAGTTTCGCATCGTAGGGCCGGAAGGTCGCCGTGGCCCGCCAGAAGAAGGCAAACAGCGTCAGCACGATCGAGATCGGCACGAAATGCAGCAGGAATTCCGGATAGGTCACATTGACGAAGACATGGCCCGTCAGAAGCGCTGCAACCGGCAGCAGGAACATTACGGCCATGAAGGCGGAAAAGAGCGGATACCACAGCTGCGAGAACACGAACTGGAACCGCAGCCGCCAGGGCAGGTGCATGACATGGTGGCGGGAATGTTGCAGCAGAATGGTGACGAGGCTGCGCGACCACTGGAATTCCTGGACGACGAGATCGGCGAAGTTTGCCGGGCCGTCGCCATGGGCGATCGCATCGACGGCATGCACGCCGCGCCAACCGCCGGCATTCATCATCAGCGTCGTCGAATGGTCTTCGGCAAGTTCGGGACCGAGGCCGCCGATCTGACGAAGGGCTGATGTGCGAACCGCATAGTGGGAGCCGATGCAAAGAGGCGCCCAGCCATTGTTGTAACCGGTCTGCAGCGAACCATGCAGGCTTGCCTCCGCATAGAGCCTGCCGCGCGCCGCCCAGCTTGCCCCGGCGTTGGCATCGCAGATGCTGGGAGCCGAGACATAACCGACCTCAGGATCGGTGAAGGGGCGCAGGATTTCACGGAGATAGGTCGGCGTCGGTACATGGTCGGCATCGAACTGGGCGACGAAATCGTAGCGCGCATAGCCGAAGTGGTCGTAGAAATAGGCAAGGTTGCCTTCCTTGCAACGTGTGCGACGCGGCCAGATGGTGCGATGATACTCCGCCACGCCCTTTCGGGTGGAGATCAGCACGCCGTGCGCCGCACACCAGCGCCTGGTTTCCTCCGAAGGGTCCTCGTCGGCCAGCCAGACATCGAAATCGACGCCAACCTGGTCGAGCATCGCCTGCAGCGTGGCGCGGACGACGGCAAAGGGCTCGGACGGCGCCTTGGTGACGACCATTGCCACCCGCCCTTCCGGCAGCCGTGCGCGTGGGCTGATCGTCCTCGCATCGAGGAAGATCAGGATGAAATAGGCCGGCACCAGCGTAATCCAGGCAAGCACGAGGGTGATGAGCACGAAAGCCGCCCAGGAAATAATATGGGCGGACTGGCACCACCAGATCCAGAAATAGCCGAGCGACGCCAGCCAGCAGAGGATGCCGAAGCCATAGGCGACGCGGTTCCAGCCGGTGAAAACAGGATCGAATGCATCGGCCGCGGTGGCGGCTTTCGCCATGCCGACGCCGTGGCCAACTTGCGAAGCGTCGCTCATGCGGTCATCTCCAGTCCGAAGGTGGGACCGGCGGTGCGGATGATCGTATCGATATCCGAGAAAACCGGCACGAAGCCGAGTTCCGCCTTTGCCCTTGCCGTGTTGGCAAAGAGGATCGGCGGATCGCCGACGCGGCGGGAGCGATAACGGACCGGAACTTCGCGGCCGCTCGCGCGATGGATCGCTTCGAGAATCTCGCGCACCGAGGTGCCCCGGCCGGAGCCGAGATTGACGCTGAGCGAGCCGCCATCCGCCATCAGGTGGTTGACGGCGGCGAGATGCGCCTGCGCCAGATCGCTGACATGAATATAGTCGCGAACACAGGTTCCGTCCTCGGTCGCATAATCGGTGCCGAAAATATCGAGCCGCTCCAGCCTGCCGGCGGCGGCGAGAAGGGCGCGAGGAATGAGATGGGTTTCGGGGTCGTGGCGCTCGGCAAGCTCACCGTCCGGATCGGCTCCGGCCGCATTGAAATAGCGCAGCGCGGCAAAGCGGATGCCATAGGCAGCGGCAAAATCCTCAAGGGCCATCTCGAATATCAGCTTGGTGCGCCCATAGGGATTGACCGGCAACCGCGGGCTTTCCTCTCGTATCGGCAAGGAGTCGGGAACGCCATAGGTGGCGCAGCTGCTCGAAAAGACGATCCGGTCGATATCCTGGTCGAGGCAGGCCTCGAGCAGCGTCAGACTGCCGACGACGTTGTTGCGGTAATATTTCCTCGGCATGTCGACGGATTCGCCGACATAGGCATTGGCGCCGCAATGGATAACGCAATCGGGCGAAAACTCTGCGAGAGTCCGGCGCAGCATGGCGGCGTCGGCAAGCTCGCCCCGAATGAGGGGCCCCCAGCGGACACTGTCGGCATGTCCCGTAGAGAGATTGTCGTAGGTAACCGGCGTCATGCCGGCGCGCGACAGCGCTTTGCAGATATGACTGCCTATGAAACCGGCGCCGCCGGTAACCAGAATGTAGCGGGGCATCTCATACGATCTCCGCCTTCTCTGTGCCCGCCAGCAGTCCGTCGAAATAGTCGACGCTGCGAGCCAGACCGGTTTCGAGCCCGATGCGGGGCTGCCAGTCCAGCTCTGCCATGGCCCGGGAAATATCCGGCCGCCGCTGACGAGGGTCGTCGGCGACCGCAGGCAGGTGGACGATCCGCGAACGGGAATTCGTCAGGTCCCGAATGATTTCCGCCAGGCGGCGAACGGTGATTTCGGTCGGGTTGCCGAGGTTGATCGGACCGTTGCAGGCGCTGCCGGCAGCCGAAAAACGCAGGAAACCCTCGATAAGATCATCGACATAGCAGAAAGAACGGGTCTGCTCGCCATCGCCATAGATCGTCAGGTCGGCATTGCGCAGGGCCTGCACGATGAAATTGGAAACAACCCGCCCGTCGTCCAGGCGCATGCGTGGTCCGTAGGTGTTGAAGATGCGGCCAACCTTGATGTCGACGCCGTAAGTCCTGTGATAGTCGAAGAACAGGGTTTCGGCACTGCGCTTGCCTTCGTCGTAGCAGCCGCGCGGCCCGATCGGGTTGACGTTGCCGCAATAGGATTCGTGCTGCGGGCTGTGGGTCGGGTCGCCATAGACCTCCGACGTCGACGACTGAACGACGATCGCACCGGTCTTTCGCGCACAGTCCAGGGTGTTGACCGCACCGAGCACGTTGGTGAGCAGCGTTCCCACAGGATCCCGCTGATAATCCGGCGGAGAGGCGGGAGAGGCGAAATTGAAGATGAGTGACGCGTCGATATCGAAGGGCTGGCGAACATCGTGCTCGACGATGTGGAAGCGGCTATTCGATAGAAGGTGATCGACATTCACACGGCGGCCGGTCGAAAAATTATCAAGGCATATGACCTTGTGGCCGCGCTGCAGAAGCCTTTCGCAGAGATGAGAGCCGAGGAAGCCGGCCCCACCATTCACAAGGACGGTGCGCGCGCCTTGGGGCACCGGCATGCCTGACACTTGAGAATAGCCGTCGTTGGGAACGAAACTACGCATTACAAACTCCTTCCCATGTTTTTAGTCTTTTGATTTGGGTATGCCCTTCATATCTCCCTTATCCGCCTTGATATTCATTATTATGACTATCAAGTCTGAATAACTTTCTGAGTTATTCTTTGGATAACTGAATTAGTATTTCAATGATAAGTCTATTGCCGACAAGGTCAACTTTAAAAATTCTAGATATCCAAAATAATTACGCAAATATTCTTCAAAGTAACAATTGATTAATCACTCCGGACACTTTTCCGCCGCAACGCCCATCATCCATTGCTTAAGCTTCACGCAATGAAACTAATATAGAACGGACGGCGTGCAGCTTGGCCGCGCTTGACCGCACGGCCGGTCTTGCATCGGGGAGCGCGATATGCGAGGGGTTTTGGCCATGTTGAAAAAGCAAGATGTAGCGCAGCTGAAAGGCTGGCGTCTTCGCTCGACAATGTTTGTCTGGGGAATGGCGCTTCTAGCGACCGGGCCGACGGCCTGTACGGCCGTCGATGACGATATCGCCGTCGTCGCGAAAAAGAATGTCGTCGTGGTCGAGGCACCGCGTGTCTCGAAGGCCTATGCTTATCCGGCAAGCCGGACCGAGCGCCGGGCTGCGGCAACGGTTCGCACCGTCGCCTATCACGGCTCAGCGCCTTATATCTGCTCTCCGAGCGGCTTCGGACAGAAGTCGCGCTGCTTTGCGCGTCCTTCGATCTGAAATAAAACCATTAGATCAATTGCGCCACCGGCCGGACATGTCGTCTTCGCCGACGGGATGCTCATTGAAGAAGCGCGATGCCGCTTCGGTGCGGTTTCGGACGTTCATCTTCTTGTAGATGTTGCGGACGTGAACCTTCACGGTGTTTTCGGAAAGATGCAGCTTGTCGGCGATGATCTTGTTCTGCGTCCCCTTGCAAATGAGGTCCAGGATCTGAACCTCCCGGGTTGTCAAAGCGGAGATGCTGTCGCGTCTCAGCTTGAGCGCATTGCTGCGCGCCACATCGACCGATTTTGTCTGATAGAGCGAAGGTTCCAGCTGGGCATTCTTGTTGGTCAGACGATTGAGAAGCGCTGACGGAAAATGTTCGCCGCCCTTCATCAGCAGATCCACCGCGGCCATGAAGACATCGAGCCGGAGATTGAGCGGCAGGACACCATCGATGATCCGTGCCTCGACCAGTCGGCTGACATAGGGTTCGAGCATGTCGATCGCTTCAACGACGAGCCCGATTGAGGTTTCGGGGTGGTTTTCGCGGGCAGCCTGCAGCGCTTCATGAAGCTCCGGGGCGGGTATATGGTAAAATAAAACGAGCTTTATATCGCTGGTGTCTTTTTCCAGCATCGGATTTGTACTCGCTATACTTGTCACTTCACAGTTCGGAAATTTTTTTGCGAGTGCCTCTACCATGCACTCTGAAAACAGATCCGCCTTGGCCACCACTAGTATAGTATTTCCGGACGAACCCAACTTCCTTCCCTGGTCCGCATTCTCCATTCCTGAGCCTGTCATGAACATATACGCCTCCCCTAGCGTTACACTTTACTCAAACGTGGAGCGATGGCGGGTATTAAATAGTATGAAATGCCGGCCCCTGATGTCACCGCTTTATTTTTTAGACATTTCTTAATTATGTTAATACGGATTGAGAAGGAAGGAAATGGCCCAAAGTGATTAGTTTTCGCGGACGAAAAACGATACGTTACAATGCTTTGGTTGTATTTTCACTGCGATAGATACTTCAAGGTTATATTTGTCGTGACTATAGATGATCGACTGAATGTAATATTTCAGTACAAATTGTCATATTTTCGTCATGCGGGGATGCACCGGGATGAGGCAGAGACGTGTCGAAAGTCGGCTCTCAACCCAGCCGCGAATGCCGGGCGTCCCGCATTCCAGCTGCTCAGCAACATCGATTCCGACAAGGTCTTAATGCTCCCGCGACGGGGTTATCCGGACGTGGCAGATCCGCCTTAGCCCGAATTGATATCTATCGGATCCGCATTTTTTCCACCAATCTGTGGTCGTCGTCCAAGTGGTGACATGGAAGAGCTATGTATCTGCATGCCTTTTTGATGCATGACTTCCATTTATGGCAACTCAACTAAAAGAAAACCTGAATACTCCTTATCCTCTTCAGGATATGGAGTCGGATATGTGCGGCATTGTACTGAGTACGTACGTTCCCAATACTATCGATTTGATCAACAAGTCGCGACAAACCCGCAGATGACTAGTATCGAATACATCTGCCGATGTTCACCGCATCGGAGCGAGCGCGAGCAAAATCCCATTTGAGATGAGAGGGATTTCGAAAAGCTGCTCCGGTTTTTTTTCTGGAGTAACTGCAATGTCTGACGACTATAAGCCCCCGAAATCTTCGGGCGACGAAACCGAAATCACGAAGGTCGGGGCTCTGGCCGACGGCTTTGCAAACAGTGCTGTCAATTCAACTGAAGTCGACGACGGCTCGACCGGTTATGTCGGCGTCGCCAATGGCGACAATCGCGACAATACGGACAACAGCGTCGACGTCGACGTTAAGGCCGAAATCTCCGCCAGCAATGGCGACAACCGCGACAACGACTATGACTGGAGCTACAAGTCCGACGACGATACGAGCGTCAAGACCACGACGATCACCGACACCGACACCAAAACCGATTACGACTGGAGCTATGACAGCAAGTCGTACAGCGACAACGACACCGACACCAAGACGATCACGGATACCGACACGAAGACCGTGACCGACACCGATATCAAGACCATCACGGATACGGATACCAAGACGGTCTCCGACAGCAACAACACCTCCGACAGCTTCAACAAGACGGACACCGACTTCGCCGTGATCGAGGACGTCAAGGACTTCGACAACCTCGGCGTTGCCGGCCACGACCTCACCTTCAATCTCGGGGACGACTTCTCCTTCACGCTCGACGTCGACAGCATCCTGAACAATTCGCTGTCCGGCGAGGGCAATGACAGCGGCTTCAGTGCCGTCCAGGCAAACCATCTGGCCGACCAGGACCAGGCCTGGAACATCAAGATGGACAATGGCGGCGCCGACAACCACCTGAAGGCGGACGCCGGTCACGCCGACAGTGCCGAAGGCATTGAGATGGACGGCAAGGGCTGGGACCTCAAGGCGGGCGACGATGCCAGCGGCTCGAGCACGGCCGATGCTTCGGCAATCCTTGCCAATTCCGGCTTCCACCTCGAGCTCGTTCAGGGTGCGAACCTGCTCAGCAATACAGTCGACTCCAGCGTCATCGGCGGCAATTCTCATGTCTCCGACGTCGGCGAGGATACCGGCACCTGACACTGACCTCCAACGACCAAGACGAACTGCACCGGCTCCGGCCGGTGCAGTTTGACTGCTTGAAAACGGTTTGACGACCACACCACGGCTCCCAACGAGGGGCGCCTGATAAGGCCGATCGTCATTTCGAATGGGAGGGCCGAACCATGCATATCGAGAAGATTTCGGAAATCATTGCGCATTTCATCGGTGTCTTCGAGATGACGATCGACGAGATGAGGTTGCGCACCAATTATGCCGAAGGGGCAGGACCCGGCGCGGATGGACCGGCTCTGCCGGATCAGGATGCCTTTACCGCCGCCTTTTCTTCCGATTTCCAGCTCAAGGACTACGATCCGGGCGTCATTTACCAAAGCGGCAGTTACGAGATCGAATATGGTCCGACGCGCCATGTAGGCCGCGTCCTCGAAGAAAGCCTTGAGAAGCTGGCGGCGATCGCCGCAAAGGACATCCCGCTACCGCATTTCGGCGATCCTACGGATATCGTGCTGTCGGATGAGCCGGAACTGACCGTCTTTGCCGGGCCTGGCTCGGCTATCAGCCATGTCCTTCAGGTCAACGTTCTCTACGACGACGACTATCTCGACATGACGAATGGCATCCATGCGCCTCGCGACACGAGTTTCGTCATCGAACGGCTCGCGGATTTCAGCGCCAAGGCCGAGATCTTCACGCCTTTTTCGAGCCTGCACCGGATTGATACCTATGATGGCGCGCTGAAGATTGCCGAGGATATCGAAACCTATATCCAGAATGCCCAGAATACCGAGGACAGCGGAACAACCTCGCTCAGCACCGACCCGACGCATCATTTCGTCACCACCGATCTGGTGGGCGACGACCCCATCATCTATGTCAATGGCAAACGTCAAGCCGACATCCCCGTCCTCGACGACTTCCTGCCCGACCGCGGTCTCGCCAAGCTCCAGGAAGAAGCTGACGACAGCAATTCATCCGTCGAGCAGACAGATCCCAGCGGCAACAGCCTTGATGTGACCGCCGGCGCAAATTTCGTGGTCAACATCGCCTCGGTGATCAATACCGGCGTCATCACCTCGGTCACCGCTGTCATGGGCAATTACCACCAGATCGACGCGGTCTCCCAGGCCTTCGTCTACAGCGATAATGACGAGATCGCCTCGACGCTGCGCTCATCCGGCCATTCGGCCGAGGAGGCGGGAACGATCGCCAAGAATATCGCCGTCTTCGAAAACTGCACCTTCGCAGCATCGAGCCACGCCGACACCGATGCTGCCGACCCGACATTCCCGAACAGCTGGCGCGTCAACGTCATCGATGGCGACGTCTCCTTCGTACAGTGGATCGAGCAGTATCACTTCATCAGCGACAACGACACGATGACGGTCACCACCTCGGGATCCGAAGCCACGGTTCTGACGGGTGGCAATACCTCCATCAACTTATCCTCCTTTTTCGGGATGGGCATGCAGTATGACCTGGTGATCATCGGCGGCAATGTGCTCGACATCAACAGCATCACGCAGATCTCGCTGCTCTACGACAATGACTGGGTGCGGGCGGAAGACGGCGTCGATCCGGGCGCCGACATCCAGACCGGCAACAACCTGATCTGGAATTTCGCCTCGATCCACAATGTCGGGACAGGCACCCCGTTCGAGGCCATGCCGGACTATATGATCGAAGCGCAGAAGGCGATCGAAGATCGCGATCCCAATATGCCGGAGGGGCTGTCGTTCGATGTGAATTTTCAGGGATATGCCGGCCTCAACGTGCTCTACATCACCGGCAATCTCTACGACATGACGATCATAAAGCAGGTGAGCATCCTCGGCGATTCCGACGATGTGACCCAGGCGGCGGCGACGCTCCTCGGCAACAATCCCGATGCGACGGTGACGATCGACACCGGCAGCAATGCGGTCATCAACATCGCCGAGATCGTCGACTACGACAGTTTCGGCCAGACCACCTATCTGGCAGGCCAGCTCTATTCAGACGCCATCCTCATTCAAGGCGGGCTGGTGGAGCATGATGCGACGCAGCCGCAGTCAGCCGACGACAGGCTCGCCAACGAAGTCATCGCCTTTCTCGATGACGACGATCCCACGGCCGGCTGTTCCGCCGATGGCGTCATCAATGCCGGGCATGATCTTTCATGGTCGTCGGCGCACCCCGCCGACGTAATGCAAGCCATGGTCGCGTGACCTTAAGTATTGCGAAGGAACCACGATGAACCAGATTTCGAAACAAGTTTTTGCAGCAGGCAGCGCTCTCGATCTGAGGTCGGGCAATATTCCCTCCGCTGCCCCTTCGGAAACGGCGCCGGCCAATCTGTGCATCTCTGCGATCGACGAGGCGGTCGAGAACCTTCGCAGGCTCAGCGGCGCCGCTGCTTCATCGACCGAAGGCGGCAAGAAGACGGCCGAAGTTGCAGTAGGCGAGGCTGCCGCTATGGCGCGCGAAGACACAGCGCCGCCACCCCTTGCGCAAAAGGTGGTGATGCCGGAAGCCTCGCCGAAACCTTCGGCCGCGGAAACGGCGCCTTTCGCCGCGGTGGTGCAGGCCCCGGCCACAGCAAAACCGGCGGAAGCACCCGCCCAACCGCAGATCGAAGCGCGGGCGGCGCCTGAACTGCCGAAAGAGACGACCGAGCTCAAATCGAACCCGACGATGCCCTTCGGCAAGACGATCGAAGGCGAGGGCGGTCCGATCAGCGAGAATGACAGACGGCTGCGCACCGGCGGCGGCGGAACCGGCAAGGATTCCGATCCCGGTGGCGGCGCGGGCGGGGGCGGGGGAAGTGGCGGCGGTTTTCACAAGCGCAGTGAGCCTGTGAATTTCGCCGCCAGCCTCTCGCGCGGCATGGCGGCGGTCCGACGCAACATGGCTGTGGTCATGATGTTCACGATCGCCATCAACGTGCTTCTGTTGGCGATCCCGCTCTATCTCTTCCAGATATCCGACCGGGTGCTGACCAGCCGCTCCATCGACACGCTCGTCATGCTTTCGATCGCCGTGCTCGGCGCCGTGCTGCTGCAGGCCTTCATGGATTCGGTGCGGCGCTTCATCCTGATGCGCACCGCGGTGGAGCTCGAAGTACAGCTCGGCGCGCCGATCCTCAGCGCTGCGGCGAGGGCGTCGCTGCATGGCAGCGGCAAGGATTATCAGACGCTGCAGGACCTGCAGCTGCTGCGCGGCTTCGTGACGTCAGGCACGCTGATCGCATTTCTCGATGCGCCGCTGATGCCGTTCTTCGTGGTCGTCGTCTATTTCGTGCATCCGCATCTCGGCATCATCATCATGGTCTGCTGTGCGGTGCTTTTTTTCATCGCCTATCTCAATCAGAAATTCACCGCCCGGCAATTCGCCGAATCCAACGGCTATCTCAGCCGGGCGAATTTCCATCTCGATTCCATGTCGCGCAATTCGCAAATCATCAACGCCATGGCGATGATCCCCGAGGCGGTGAAGATGTGGGGCCGGGAAACGGCGGGCTCGCTGAAATCGCAAGTCGAGGCTCAGGACCGCAACATTATCTTCTCGGGCATATCGAAGGCCTGCCGCATGATTACCCAGGTTACCCTGCTCGGCTGGGGCGCGCATCTGTCGCTCGCCGGAGAATTGACGGGCGGCATGGTGATTGCGGCCTCGATCATTTCGGGACGCGCGCTGGCGCCGATCGAAGGCGCCATCGAAGGCTGGCACCAATTCAACCGGTCGGCAGCCGCCTATGGCAGGATCAAGGGACTGCTGTTGAACTCTCCCTTGAACTTCCCGCGCCTGCGCCTTCCCAATCCGGAAGGCCGGCTCGATGTCGAGCGCATTCTCTTCGTGCCGCCGCCACAGAAGAAGGTCATTCTCAACGGCATCTCCTTCTCGCTCAGGAAGGGGGAATCGCTTGCGATCATCGGCAATTCCGGATCGGGCAAGACGACGCTCGGCAAGATGCTCGTCGGCTCGATCGTTCCGACATCGGGAAATGTGCGCCTCGATCTGATGGATCTGCGCAACTGGGATCAGCGTCAGTTCGGCGAAAGCATCGGCTACCTGCCGCAGGACGTGCAGCTCTTTCCCGGTACGATCAAAGCCAATATCTGCCGCATGCGCGACGACGTCGACGATCATCAGATCTACGAGGCAGCAGTGCTCGCCGACGTGCACGAGCTCATCGCAAGCTTCCCGCAGGGCTATGAAACCATCGTGGCGGCAGACGGCGCTCCGCTTTCGGGCGGCCAGAAGCAGCGCATCGCGCTTGCCCGCGCCTTCTTCGGCAATCCCAAATTCGTCGTTCTCGACGAGCCGAATTCGAACCTCGATACCCAGGGCGAGGCAGCGCTTGCCAAGGCGCTGATCCACGCCAAGAAGCAGGGCATCACCACGGTCACCATCACCCAGCGCCCCGCCCTTCTCCAATGCGTCGACAAGATCCTCGTGCTCAAGGAGGGCACTGTCGCCATGTTCGGGGAAAGGATCGAGGTGCTGCAGGCGCTTTCCAAGAACAACGGCAATAACGGTCAACAAGCACCGCGTATCGAAGGGTGAACGACATGGGACGCAAAAATCGGGAGACATCAGGCCCGGCGCAGCTCGAATGGTATAGCGACGTGCCGCGCTCGATCCGCGTGCACAGCATCGTCGGCCTGACGGTTCTCTTCACCTCGTTCGGCGGGTTCGGCTTCTGGGCTGCGACGGCACCGCTCGCCTCGGCCGTCATTGCCCAGGCGAGCTTCGTTGCGACCGGCAACAACAAGATCGTCCAGCATCTGGAAGGCGGCATCATCAAGGAGATGCGCGTCAGCGAGGGCGACACGGTGAAGGAAGGCGACGTCCTGCTGACCCTCGACCCGACAGCATCCCGCTCGAACGAACGGATGCTGCAGCTTCGGCGCCTGCGCCTGGAAGCCGTCGTAGCAAGGCTCCGTGCCGAAGCGCAGGGCCTGCGGGAATTCCAGGTTCCCGATATCGTCATGAAGGAAGCAAGTGATCCAGACATCAACGCGATCATCCAGAGCCAGAACGTCGTCTTCCACAGCAAGCAGATCAAGCTCGAAGAGCAGCTCAATCTGATCGAGAAAAACATCAAGTCGCTGGAATACCGGTTCGGCGGCTATAAAGGCCAACGCGAATCCTTCGAGAGACAATTGGCGCTGCTGACCGAGGAACGCGATTCCAAGGCGCGCCTGGTCAAGGTCGGCTATATGCGCAAGACGGATCTCCTGGCAATCGAACGGGCGATCGCCGATGCGATGGGCGATATTTCTCGCCTGAACGGCGAGCTCAACGAGAGCGAGGCGGAGATCGCCAAATTCCGCCAGGAAGCCATCATCGCCGTCAACTCCAACAAACAGGCGGCACTCGATGCGCTCGAAACCGCCGAATCCGATCTGGACAGCGTGCGCGAACAGATGCGCGAGGCTGCCGGCGTGCTCGAACGCACCACCATCCGCTCACCGGTGACGGGCACAGTGGTGCGCTCCTATTTTCATACCGCCGGCGGCGTCATCACGACCGGCAAGCCGATCATGGAAATCCTGCCGGCGCATGTGCCGCTGATCCTGGAGGCGCAGGTGCTGCGTACCTCCATCGATCAGTTGCACGAGGGAGAAACAGCCTCGATCCGCCTGACGGCGCTCAACCGGCGCACGACGCCGGTGCTGCAAGGCAGGGTCTTCTACGTTTCGGCCGACTCGATCGAGGAAAGTTCCGGGGTCTCGGTCAAGGACGTCTATATCGTCCGCGTCGAAATACCCGATTCCGAGATTTCCCGAGTGCACAATTTCCATCCCGTTCCCGGCATGCCAGCAGAAGTGCTGATCCAGACGTCGGAACGCACCTTTTTCGAATATCTGAGCAAACCAATCACCGACAGCATGTCACGGGCTTTCAAGGAACGCTGATCACTCGCAATCAGGCAGGGAGCGGTCCGGCAATATGACGGCCTCGTCCATTGTTCTGATATAATGTCGGCACGTATCATCCCCTTGGGGATGGGTCGTCCCCTCAGGGGGAGAAAGGGTAGAGCATGGCGGCGATGTCCGATGTCCTGTTGCGGGTCGGCCGCCTGAACTATGTCTGGACGAATACCGAAAGCCTGCTGATCTACATCATCGCCCATCTTCTCCGGGTCGAAAAGGATGCGGCGATCGTGGTGTTCCTGACGCTCAATACGACGCGCGCCCGGATCGATCTCATCGAACGGCTTGCCAAGCTCGCTTCGACCTCAGCTTCCGACCGGAAGGCGATCCTTTCAGCCATGTCGCGGCTGAAGAAGGAATCCAAGACACGCAACAAATACAATCACTGCATCTATTCCTTCGACGAAAAGGGAGAGATCTCCAGCACGCAGCTGATGCGGCTGGTCGAGGACGACAAGGAGATCCGCTATGGCAAGATCGAGCAGATGGACGCGCGCGAGCTCGACCTTCTGGAAAAGTCGATCGCCGAAATCGTCGCCATCAGCCGGACGCTCTGGGCCTTCATCCATGCGAGCCCGAGGATCGCCGGCGAGCTCTGAGTAACTCTTACGAGTATCTCTTTCCAAAACCGTTGCACACTTTCGGGCGAGATAGATTGAAGCGTCGCATTCGACAGGGGCATCGCGCTCTATGTCTTTGAATTGATATGTGATCTTTACTGAAAACCGACTTCGATTTTGGGTTAAGCGCCGGCTCAGGACTAATCATATTTAAGCCCTGCAAATCATCCGGACGGTTTATTTGAAGATCGGTGTTTCCCATTAGAATGAAACCTCCCGAGTGACGTATGGGGTATTGGGGGGCGGACATGCGCATAGATGTTATCGACACTATTGCCGGGTTCGAGGCGCTACGCGACAACTGGGATCGGGTCTTCATGGAAGATCCCGACGCGCAGCATTTCCTCTCCTGGATCTGGCTGAAGAATTATCTCTCTCGCCGGCGCCGCTGGTTCATCCTTGCCCTTCGCGAGCGCGATCCCGCAGCACCTTATGTCGCCTTCTTTCCGCTGCGCCTCATCACCCATCTGAACGAGAAGACCGGGCTCTTCTACGACGAAATCATAATGGCCGGGAATTTTGCGGCCGATTACACCGGCTTCATCGTCAGGCCGGATTACGAGCATCATGCCATTGCCGGTTTTGCTTCGTTTATCAAACATCAGAACTGGACCGATCTGAAGATCGAATATTTCAGCGGCCCAGCGGGCCGGCGTGAGAAGATGATCGAGGCGCTGCAAGGGCCGGAGGTGATGTTTCGCGACAGCTCGCCGATGAACAGCGAGAACATCGACAACACGATCTGCCCGATCGTCCCGCTGCCGGCAAGCTTCGACGATTATCTCGAACAGCGCATGAGCAGCCAGACACGCCAGAAGCTCCGGCGGTTCCTGCGCAAGGTCGAAGGCGACGATATCTACCGGATCACCATGGCAACCCCCGAGACCATCGATCGCGACCTCAACATCCTCTTCAATCTCTGGCGGATCAAATGGAGCGCCCGCAAGGGTGCGGAGCGGACCGAGCGGCTAATCGTCACCACGCGCGAGATGCTGATGGACTGCTTCAACAGCGGCAATCTCGACGTGCCGGTCTTGTGGTACGGCGACCAGCCGCTCGGCGCGCTGGCGAATATCGTCGACCGGCAGAAGAAGGCCATCCTCTTCTATATCACCGGCCGCGACGAGAACTGGAAGACGCCGTCTCCCGGCCTCATCCTGCATGGCTACTGCATCCGGCGGGCGATCGAGGACGGTTTCAAGACCTATGACTTCCTGCGCGGAAACGAACCTTACAAATATATGTTCGGGGTAGAGGAACGGCGGATCAGTTGCACCCTGTTCCGCACCCGCAACGGCCAGAACCTGCATGGCGTGCTCAACCCGCGCAGCATTCGCTTCGTCTATGAACAGGCGCTCGATATGTACCGCAACGGCGCCCGCGGTAAGGCGGAGATTGCCTTCAACCAGGTCCTGCAATCGGCTCCCGGCCATACCGGCGCGGAATTCGGCCTTGCCAATCTGCTGTTCGACCGCGGCAAGCTGACGGAGGCACTGACTGCCTACAACGCGCTCACCGAGCGAGCGCCCGATCCGACACCGATCCAGATGCGGCTTGGCGACACGCAGCTTGCCCTGCATCAATATGACCAGGCCGCAGAGACTTTCCGCCAGGTCGGCGAGATCGGGCCGCATCTCATCCAGGCGCATTACAAGCGTGGCATCGCCCTTACTGCCAGCAGACGGCTGGCTGAAGCAGAAGCCGTCTTCGCTGCGATCCAGGGAGTGCATTCGGACGATCCGGCCGCACTGGATTATGCCGCCAAGGCAAGTGCGGCGCTTGAACGCATTCGCGAATGTGCCGAGCCGGCGGCCCGCAAGACGGACATCGTGCCGGAAACCATCGCCCGCTGGAACCGGGGACGGCAGCTCAGCGAACGACGCCGACCGCGTCTGCATTGAGGACTTTTTGCCATGGTGCGGAAAGGCGGTCCGACAGTTCCGGCACGACACATTTTTCCGTTTCCACGCTGCCATGGGCTCTGGGGCGAGTGCTGAAGCCTTGGCTTAATTCCATCTGGAAACGCCAAAAGCCCGCACGAGGCGGGCTTTTTGTATCAGTGTGTATGGCGGTCTGTGTGGGATTTGGTTGCGGGGGCAGGATTTGAACCTGCGGCC
>NZ_JACIAZ010000012.1:0-94145 GCF_014195045.1 Rhizobium sp. BK591 | reverse complement strand
GAGGTGATCTCTGCCGATACCTTCAAACGGCCGATCTATGCCGGCAATGCCATCCAGACGGTGCAGGCAACCGATGCCAAGAAGGTCATCACCGTGCGCACCGCCTCCTTCGCCTCCGCAGCCGAAGGCGGCTCCGCGCCGATCGAGACGGTTGCAGCGGTTTCCGATCCCGCTCTGTCGCGCTTCGTCGCCGATGCGCTGTCGGCCTCCGACCGTCCGGAACTGACCTCGGCGAAGATCATCATCTCCGGCGGCCGGGCGCTGGGTTCGGCGGAAAAATTCCGGGAGGTCATCCTGCCGCTTGCCGACAAGCTCGGGGCTGCCGTCGGGGCAAGCCGCGCGGCCGTCGATGCCGGTTATGCGCCGAACGACTGGCAGGTCGGCCAGACCGGCAAGGTGGTGGCGCCGCAGCTCTATATCGCCTGCGGCATTTCAGGCGCCATCCAGCATCTGGCCGGGATGAAGGATAGTAAGGTGATCGTCGCCATCAACAAGGACGAGGAGGCGCCGATCTTCCAGGTCGCCGACTACGGACTGGTCGCCGATCTCTTCGACGTCCTGCCGGAATTGCAAAAGGCGCTCTGAACAGCGTGGAGGCGCGGCAAGCCAAACACAACGTCGCGCTCACCTCCGCATGATCCGCCTCCGACCACAGGGGAGCGCCGGCTGGTCGCAGGCTGCATTCGAACACCGTCGGCGACAACCTATGCCGCAACAGAAAACAGGCGACTTGGAGGCGCTAAACTGCACTTGGGCCTGACATTTTGATCAACGTGGCGATACGCCGGATCGCCAGCTGGTACCCCTCCGTGCCGAGACCGGCGATAACGCCGTCGGCGCGCAGCGACACGTAGGAATGGTGCCGGAAGCTCTCGCGTTTATGGACGTTCGAAATGTGCACCTCGATCACCGGCTGCTCGAACGCGTTGAGCGCATCGAGGATTGCGACCGAGGTGTGGGTGAAGGCCGCGGGGTTGATGACGATGCCGGCGCCATCCTCGCGCGCCTCATGGATCCAGTCGATAATCTCGTATTCGCGATTGCTCTGGTGAAAGCGGATCTGGTGCCCGAGTTCGTCCGCCACCCGGCGGCAGTCCCTCTCCACGTCGGCAAGCGTCTCATGTCCGTAGATATGCGGCTGGCGCTTGCCGAGGAGGTTCAGGTTCGGTCCGTTGAGAAGGTAGATGGTGCTCATGCTCGAGTCCTTGTCATGATTGGAACCATGTCGTCGTCGGGCGTTCGAAGCAGGTTCAGGCCAGCATTTCCGACACGGCGACGGTGCGGTTCTCCCGTCCGGCCCGGGCGATCGCCAGCACGGTGGCAAGTGTCATCGCGCCATCCCGGGCGGAAATGAGCGGTTCGGCCTTGCCTTCGATGACATCGACGAAATGGTTGAGCTGGTTTTCGTAAGCGCGGCTGCCGTCGAGCGTGATGTGCTGGCGCACCAGGGGATGCTGCCAGTGGCCGGCTTCGGTCTCGTGTCGCCAGACATCCATGCACGGGATCGACAATGCGGCCTTCGTGCCGGCGAGATGGTAGGAATTTTCAGGCTGGTGCGGGAAATAGAGCGCCTGTCCGGCCGCTGTATCCCAATTGAACGGCGACACCGCCGTGTCGCTCATCAGAAGCGTCCCGAGGGCGCCGCCTGCGAAGCGAACGCTGACGCTCGCCGTATCCTCGACCTCGAACGATCGAACGGCGTTGGAGGTGAACGCCATGACCTCGTCGATATCGCCGCAGATGAAGCGCAGGCAATCGATGTCGTGGATGAGGTTGATGAGCAGCGGCCCGCCGCCTGGCTCACGGCGCCATGCCGCGTCGAAATAGGCAGCCGGCTTGTCCGTCATCCACATGGCGTTGACCGCGACCAACCGGCCGAGGATGCCGTCGGCCACGATCTGACGAGCCTTGGCGATATCGGGACTGTGGCGTCGCTGGTGGCCGATCAACACCGGCACATCAGCCTTCTCGGCCGCCGCGACGAGCCGCATCGCAGCATCGAGCGAGTCGGCGATCGGTTTTTCCACAAGGCAGGGAATATTGCGCTCGACGCAGGCGAGCGCCGCTTCCACGTGCAGGGCGTTCGGCAGGGCGATGATGGCGCCGTCCGGTCTCATGCGATCGAGCATTTCGCCAATGTCGGTGAAATACCGCGCGCCGAACTCGTCGGAAACGGCTTTCGCCGCCTCGGAAACGTCGGCGACGCCGACCAGTTCGACGCGGGGATTGGCGCGCAGCAGCGCGGCATGCTCCCGCCCGATCAGCCCTGCTCCCATCAGCACAATTTTCTGGGACACGAAATTCGCTCCTTGCTCAAGGGCAGACCGCCTCACACCTTGGCGATCGCCCGAAGTTCTTCTGCGGTGGTCGTCGGAAAGCCGAAAAACTCGAGATAGGCGGGGATCTGCTCGAACAGCATGTCGACCCCCACCTGGAATTCACAACCGCGCGCCCGCACCGCGGCCAGGAAGGGCGTTATCTCCTGCTTCAGCACCACCTCCCCCACGAATGCGGAGGGCGAGATGCGCGACACGTCAAGCGGCAGGGGGTCGTTGTCGTTCATCCCGAGCGGCGTCGCATTGACGACGATATCGTAGCCGGCGGGATCGGCCGAACCGGTCGTTACCTTGAGAGTGGGATAGTGGAGACGGAGCCGGTCGGCCAGGCCGTTCATCATCGGCACATGGGCGTCATAGAGCGCGAGTTCGGTAATCTCTGCCTGCGCGAGCGAGGCGGCGATCGCCGAGCCGACGCCGCCCGCGCCGATCATCATCGCCCGGCTGCCGCGAACCTGGCGGCCGCGGCGCAGCACGCCGCGCACGAAGCCTTCGCCGTCGAACATATCGCCGATCAGCGTGCCGTTTGGGCCGAGCCGCACCGCGTTGCAGGCGCCGGCCACCTGGGCGCTCTTCGAGACTTCGCCGAGCAAGGCCATGGTGGAAATCTTGTGCGGCATGGTCACGAGCGCGCCGTGGATGTTGGAAAGCCGGAAGACCAGTTTCAGGAACGCCGGATAGTCTTCCGGCCGGCATCCCATCGGGACCACGACCGCATCGATGTCGTTCTTTTCAAAATAGGGATTGTAGATCAGCGGGGCCTTGAACGAATGCGTGGGATAGCCGAGATGCGCGATGAGCTTCGTGGTGCCGCTGATCATCGGCTTGAACCTTCTGGATTTCGCTTTGGCTGCGGCATGGGAGCACCTTGGGCGGCTTCGAACGCCCGGCCGGCCAACCGGCTGGGCAAAGGCTGTTTTCGTGAGGGCGGCGCGACATGACGCGGCGCCGGCAGGCATTGCGCTGAGATCCGCGACACGTCAGTGCCTGCCGAGGATTTCGCCCAGGAACTTCCGCGTGCGCTCGTGTTTCGGGTTGGAAAAGAACTCGACCGGCGACGCCTCCTCGACGATCGCCCCGCTCGCCATGAAGATGACGCGGTCGGCGACCTGCCGGGCAAAACCCATTTCATGGGTGACGCAGATCATCGTCATGCCTTCCCTGGCGAGGTCGATCATCGTGTCCAGCACTTCCTTGACCATTTCCGGATCGAGCGCCGATGTCGGCTCGTCGAAGAGCATCACCTTGGGTCGCATGCAAAGCGCCCGGGCGATTGCGACACGCTGCTGTTGGCCGCCGGAAAGCTGGGCGGGATATTTCTCCGCCTGCTCGGAAATCTTGACACGCTCAAGCAACTGCCGGGCCCTCGCCTCGGCTTCCGCCTTGCCGAGCCTGAGCGCCTTCATCGGCGCCAGCATGCAGTTCTGCAGCACTGTCAGGTGCGGAAAGAGATTGAACTGCTGGAAGACCATGCCCACCTCACGGCGCACCGCATCGATCGTCTTCGACTGATGCCCGAGAAGGATGCCGCCGACGCGGATTTCACCCTTCTCGTATGTCTCCAGGTGATTGATGCAGCGGATCAGCGTCGACTTGCCGCTGCCGGATGGTCCGCACAGGACGATCTTCTCGCCTTTACGCACCGAGATGTCGATGTTGTGAAGCGCCTGGAAGGCTCCATACCACTTCTCGACGCCCGCCATCGTAATCATCATCTCAGCGGCATTTGCCGTAGTCGAGCGGTCGCTCATCGATAAACTCCGTCTTCAGAAATTGTGGGAGGCCTGCGCGTCATGACCGTTGCCTACCGCGCCGATGCCGCAAACCTGCGCTCGAGACGTGCGCCGTAGATCGTCAGGGGGCAGCACATCAGGAAGTACAGGGCGCCGACCACGGCAAAGACCGTCAGCGGCTGGAAGATCTGGTTGGAAACGATGTTGCCGGCGCGGGTCAGCTCCGTGAAACCGACGATCGACGCAAGCGATGTGCCCTTGATGAGCTGGACGAGGAAGCCGATCGTTGCCGGAAGCGAGATGCGCAGCGCTTGCGGCAGGATGACATTCTTCATCCGCCAGACATAGCTGAGGGCAAGCGCCTTGGCCGCCTCCGTCTGGCCGCGCGGAACCGCCTCGATCGAGCCGCGCCAGATCTCGCCGAGATAGGCGCTTGCATGCAGCGTCAACCCGACGGAAACAGCGGCCCAGGCGTCGAGCCTGATGCCGATGAGAGCCAGGCCATAGTAAACGACGAAGAGCTGCATCAGCAGGGGCGTGCCCTGGAAGACGGCGATGTAGCCGGCGGTGATCCGCTCGATCGACCGGATGCCCGACGTCCTCGCCAGCGCTATGCCGAGCCCGGCGATGCCGCCACAGACGAACCCGACGGCCGACAGGGCGACCGTCCATTTCAGGCCGAGGAGCAGGAAGAAAAATTCATCGCGACCCATGAAGCGCCCTCACTTGACCGGATAGCTGAAGTAGCGGGCCGAGAAGAACGCGAAGAGACGCATCATCAGCCAGGAAATGACGAGGTAGAACGCCGTCACGGTGAAATAGACCTCGAAGCTGCGGAAACTGTCGGACTCGATCCGCTGGGAGACGGAGGTCAGCTCATAGGCCGAGATCGCCGACGCGATGCTGGTGGACAGCGTCAGCAGCACGAACTGGCTGGTCAGCGACGGGAAGATTGCCCGAAGCGCCGGCTTCAGGACGATCAGGCGGAAGACCTGGGCCTTGTGCAGGCCGAGCGCCAGCCCTGCCTCCACCTGCCCCTTGGAGATCGATTGCACGCCGCCGCGAATGATCTCGATCGCGTAGGCACCGCCATTGATGCCGAGCGCGATGATTGCCGTCGGCGTCGGATCCAGCCGCACGCCTGCCAGCGGCAGGGCGAAATAGATGAAGAAGATCTGCACCAGGAACGGCGTGTTGCGGATGATCTCGATGAAAGCGATCACCAGCCAGCGGACCGGCTTGAAACGGGACTGGCGGAGCACCACGCCGCCGATGCCGATGATGATCGCCAGGATCATGCCTGAGATGGCAAGCAGGAAGGTGCCGAGACAGGCGGCCAGGAGATCGGGCAGGCCATCGATAACGGGGGTGAAATCCAATGTGTAGTTCATGGTTCTTCCCTGGAGATCAGGATGCCTTCGCCATTCCGGCCATCGCCTCGATGGCCAACTCGTAGCCTCGGGCGCCGAAGCCGATCATGATGCCGGTCGCGGTGCGGGAGATCAGCGAATTGTGATAGATGCTTTCGCGGGCATGCACGTTCGAGATATGGAGCTCGATCTTCGGCCCATCGAATGTCTTTAGCGCATCCAGCAGGGCGACCGACGTGAAGGTGTATCCGGCGGGGTTGATGATGATGCCACAGGCTTCCTTGCGCGCCTGATGCACGGACTCGACCAGTTCGCCCTCGAAATTGGTCTGTCGAAAATCCACGACAAAACCGAGCGCGCCGGCCTTGGCATGGCACCGGTCCCGGATGTCGGCAAGTGTGGTCGTGCCGTAGACCGAAGGTTCGCGCTCGCCGAGAAGGTTGAGATTCGGCCCGTTCAGGACAAAGATCGTGTTGCTCATTTTCAAGCTCCAGGTGCACCGGTACCGTGCATTGCACAGCACCGGCGCAGGCATCGCGTCGTGCGGATGCCGCCTTGCAAGTGGTCAGTGCGGCCGAGAACCGCGGATCAGTTCACGGTAAACGGAATGCCTTCCAGGCTCGCCGGGAATTCGGGAACCGGGACCTTCATCCACTTGTCGTAGACCTTCTTGAGTTCGCCATTGGCCTTGATCTTGTCGATGAAGGTGTTCAGCTCGGCGTTGAGCTCTTTCTCGCCGAGACGGGTGCAGGCGCCGTTGTAGAGCTTCTGGAATTCGAGCTTGTTCTCGAACTTGCCGGGAACGGCTTTCTCCACGCGGTCCATATAGAAAATATTGCCTCCCAGAGCCTCGACCTGGCCGGATGCGAGAGCCTGGATGCTCGGCGCATCACCGTCGTAACGGCGGATGGTTGCCGTCGCCGGCGCGTTCTTGGTGACCTGGGTGTCCTGGGCTGCGCCCTTGGCGACGCCGATCGTCAGATTAGCCATATCTTCATTGGTCTTGATCGACTTGTCCTTCGGACCGATCAACACGATCGCATTGGCAGCGTAAGGCTTGCTGAACTGCACGGCCTTGGCGCGATCGGGCAGCATGGCCATGGTCGCGAAGAGCACGTCGACGCGGCCCGTGGTCAGCGCCGGAATGCGGTTATTGACTTCGAGCGGGACGAATTCAACTTCAACGCCGAGCTCCTTGGCGAACAGCGTCGCGATGTCGGCGTCGAGGCCATCCTGCTTGCCGGCGCTGGTGACGAAGCCCCACGGCGGGTTGTCGCCCTGGATACCGACGACCAGCTTGCCCTTTGCCTTGATCTCGGCGGGCGTGACGGCGGCAGCGGGCTGCGCCATGGAAAACGCGGCCACAAGCGCTGCCGCTCCAAACAACGCGTGACGGCGCTTCACTTTCAATTCGAACATTTCGTGCTCCTCCTCTCATGATCCCATGGGGACCCTGTCAGCACTCCGTTTGCTGACGACAATGCAAAACTGCCATGGGAGCATCTTTAAATCAACAGAGTTTTTCGATAATATATGATAAAATCGATTTCGACATGGAAATCCAGGCTTAAATTATGAAATCAATCTGCACCAGCAGGTGTGGAAACGGCTTTCCAAAAAGGAGGAAGACTGGGATGAAGACTTCGATAGCGACGGTTTCAATCAGCGGCGAGCTGCCCGAAAAATTGGAGGCAATCGCCAAGGCCGGTTTCGGCGGTGTCGAAATCTTCGAGAACGACTTCCTAGCCTTCGATGGCAGTCCTGCCGATGTGGGAAAGATGGTGCGCGATCACGGGCTGGAAATCACCCTGTTCCAACCTTTCCGCGATTTCGAGGGCATGCCGGCCTCCCACCGGCAGAGAACCTTCGACAGGGCGGAGCGCAAGTTCGATGTGATGCAGGAACTCGGCACCGATCTTGTGCTGGTCTGCTCCAACGTCTCGCCGGTCTCCCTCGGCGGCGTCGATCGCGCTGCGGCGGATTTTTACGACCTCGGAGAGCGGGCGGCGAAGCGCGGCCTGAGGATCGGTTACGAAGCGCTCGCCTGGGGCCGCCATGTCAACGACCATCGCGACGCGTGGGAGATCGTCCGGCGGGCCGACCATCCGAATGTCGGCCTGATCCTCGACAGCTTTCACACGCTGTCACGGAAGATCGACATCAATTCGATCCGCTCCATCCCGAAGGACAAGATCTTCATCGTGCAACTCGCCGATGCGCCGTTGATCGACATGGACCTGCTCTACTGGAGCCGGCATTTCCGCAATATGCCGGGCGAAGGCGACCTGCCGGTCACGGCCTTTACCGCCGCCGTCGCCGCGACCGGTTATGACGGCTATTTCTCGCTGGAAATCTTCAACGACCAGTTCCGCGGCGGGCAGGCGCGCTCGATCGCGGCAGACGGCCATCGCTCGCTGATTTATCTCGGCGACCAGGTACGCCGAGCTCCCGGCACGGAAACTCTCAGTGTTGCCTCCATGCCGGACCGGGCGACGGTCAGGGGCGTCGGTTTCGTGGAATTCTCCACCGACGAGGAAGATGCTGCCGACCTCATCGGGATCCTGCGCACGCTCGGCTTCCGCAAGACGGCGGCGCATCGTTCGAAGAAAGTCAGCATTTTCCAGCAGGGCGACATCCGCCTCATCGTCAATACCGAGGAAAAGGGTTTCACCAACGCGTCGTTTGCCGTCCACGGCACCTCGGCCTATGCGATGGCGCTGATCGTGGACGATGCGAAACAGGCTTTCGCGCGGGCCGTGGCGCTTGACGCCGAGCCATTCAGCCAGCCGGTCGCCGCCGGTGAAGTCGAAATCCCGGCGATACGCGGTGTCGGCGGTGGATTGATCTATCTGCTTGATGACCAAAGCGATCTCGGCCGCTTCTCCGAAATCGACTTCATGCCCGTCGAAGACGAAGCTGAAATTGTGCCTGCGCATCTGCTCAGGATCGACCACGTCGCCCAGACCGTGGCCTATGACGAAATGCTGACCTGGCTGCTTTTCTATAGTTCGATCTTCGAGACCCATAAAACGCCGATGGTCGATATTATCGATCCGGCCGGCGTGGTCCGCAGCCAGGTGGTCGAGAACGCATCGGGTTCGCTGCGCATCACCCTGAACGGCGCGGAAAACCGCCGGACACTCGCCGGGCATTTCATCGCGGAAACATTCGGATCGGGCATCCAGCATCTCGCTTTCGATACCGATGATATCTTCGCCACCGCCGAAGCACTTCGCAAAAACGGCTTCCGGCCGCTGCACATCTCGCCGAACTATTATGGTGATGTCGAAGCCCGCTTCGGCCTGGACCCCGAGCTAACCGAGCGGCTGAAGGCGGAAAACATTCTCTACGACCGCGACGAACACGGCGAATATTTCCAGCTCTACAGCGGCACCTATGGCGAGGGCTTCTTCTTCGAGATCGTCGAGCGGCGGAACTATCGCGGCTACGGCGCACCGAACGCCATCTTCCGTATTGCCGCCCTGAAGAAGCTGATGCGGCCGGAAGGATTGCCGAAAATGTAAATAATTCGCGTTACCGCGATCCTATGAGAAAAATTAGTTTCCGCAGGCATTCACGCGCGATTGAATGTGACGAGGATAGCCAATTATATAGGAGGATCGAAAAAATGTCAGAGAAGAATCGAAGTTGCTGAATACAACCAATGAAACCGTCGCGGAAAGCAGCTACCGGCGCATTCGTGCGGATATCATATTCGGCCGCCTGGCGCCGGCGCAGAAGCTGAAACTGGAAAGCCTCAAAGAAACATACGAAACCAGCGTCAGCACCCTGCGGGAAATTCTGAACCGGCTCTCGTCCGAAGGCCTGGTGGTTGCCGAAGGGCAGCGCGGCTTCGAGGTTTCGCCCGTGTCGGCCACCGATCTCAGGGAGATTGCGGCGCTTCGTCTGCTGCTGGAAACCCACGCGCTCGAACAGTCCTTCGAATACGGCGACGTGGAATGGGAAGCCCGCTTGGTTTCTGCTCACTACAAGCTGTCGCGCATGGAGCGGGTGATGGCCACCGGCGATACCGGCCAGGCGGAAGACTGGAAGCGATATGATTGGGAATTCCATCAGGCGCTGATCTCCGCCTGCGGGTCGAAGCTTCTGATGGAAATGCATTCCGTCGTGTTCGACAAATATCTGCGCTATCAGATGGTCGCATTGTCCTATCGCGGCGAAATCGCGGCTAAGGAACACCAGCAGCTTCTGGATGCTGCCTTGAGGCGGGACCAGCAGATGGCGAAGCAGGTCCTGACCGTCCACATCGAGGACGGCGTGGAACATGCACTCGCCCGCAACGCATTGCGGTAGTGACGGCTCGAACCATGAATCGCGGAGAACGGAAGTGAAATCAGGAGAAGCCGTGCTCGAGCGATCGGGCGAAACAGGCGAAACCATCAGTGACGTGGTCTTTCGCCAGGTGAGGCAGGATATCATCGTCGGCATATTGCCGCCCGGCACCAAGATAAAGCTCGAGCAGGCCAAGGAGCGTTATTCGATCAGCGTGTCGTCGCTGCGCGAGATCCTGAGCCGCCTCACGACAGAAAATCTGGTAATCGCCGAAGGGCAACGGGGCTTCGAGGTCAGTCCCGCCTCACGCCAGGAATTGATGGAACTCGCCGATCTGCGCATCGTGCTGGAGACCCATGCGATGGACCTTGCATTTGCGGCCGGCGATCTGGAATGGGAAGGCCGGATCGTCGCCGCGCATCACAAGCTCGCGGCTGCGGAGCGCCGGCTGCTCTCTGGTGATGCCTCGCGCACGATCGATTGGGTGCGCTACGACTGGGAATTTCACCAGGCGATCGTTTCTGCCTGCAATTCGGCGACGTTGATGGCGAGCCTTTCCTCGGTCTTCGACCGCTTCCTTCGCTATCACCTGCTGGCCGAGAGCTTCCGCGGCAAGGCGGTCGTCGACGATCACAAGCTGCTGTTCGAGCTCGCGCTGGGCAGGGATGGCGAAGGTGCAAAGGCTGTTCTCAGGCAGCACGTTCAAAGCGGCGTGGAGCATGTCCTGAAGAGCAGCAAGATTTTCTAAAGCCGCCTACAACCCGGTACCGGCCTTGGAGATGACCAAGAGCGATGTGTGCCACATCGATGCAAACCGATCATTTCGACAACTTTGGGGCGCAAGGAAGCACGGTCTGAAGCTTCATAGTTCTTGCCTGCGGGAGATGCTCCACTAAATCCGCTCAGATGGACGTTCAGGAGAACGCAGTTTCGATGAACCCGGCGAGCGCATCCACGCGGACGCCGCTTCAGGTGCGAAGTCCAGCTGTCATGGCGGAGGTCGAGCGCCTTCTGGCGGGCCGCACACGCGACATCCGCCTGGAAGGCGAGCTTCACGGACTTTTTCGGAAACGTTCGTGGTCGCAGGCGGCCAAGATCATTCGCGCCTGGATGATCTGGGTCGCTTTGCTGGACGGCGTGACCTTGGGCCTCAACGCCATCCTGCTTCCACTGCCGATCGTGCTGTCGATGCTCTTGCCCGCCTGCATCCTTCCGCCCTCAGCCCTGGCCACCGCCTTCGTCTGGCGAAAACCGCGCGCATCCTGGCTGCAGGGGCTCTCTCTGATCGCCGGCATGTTCTTCATCCTGCTCTCGGTCGCCCTGGTGGGCGTCAGCGCCGGTGGCGCGTTTTATGAGCGGCATTTGAACATCATGCTGGTCGTGGCGATTACCGCGATGATCATCTTCGCCGTCCCGATGGCCTGGACGGTGATGATCGCAGCATCGGCGCTCGGTCTCTATCTGTTTTTCCAGCTTCATAATCCGGGGCTTGACTTGGGAAGCGCCGTGGCTGCGACGCTGTTTTTTGCAAGTGGTGTCGTTGCAACCGTCGTGGCGCGACGCACGATGACGATCCTGGCCCAGAAGGCCTTCCTTCTCGAACTTCGGGACCGAAGCCGCGTGGCGGAACTGGCCGACGCAAATGCGCGCCTCGAGTTGCTTGCGAGAACCGATCCCCTGACCGGCATCGCCAACCGGCGCTGGATGATGGAGATGCTCAATCGCCTCTGGGGCATCGACGAGCCCTGTCCCGAAGGCGCTTCCTTGCTGATGTGCGACATCGATCAGTTCAAGAACCTGAATGACAGCCTTGGGCACGCCGAGGGTGATCGCTGTCTGGTGAAGGTCGCCGGCATTATTCAGAGCAGCGTGAGGCACGGTCGCGATCACGTGGCCCGTTATGGCGGCGAAGAATTTCTTGTCCTGCTTCCTGGACTGGATGGTGAGGAGGCGGTTGCCGTCGCCGACAATATTCGCAAGCGGGTTGAAGCCGCCTCCCTTCCGAACCCCGCATCCCGCGTCGCTCCCTACGTCACCCTCAGCATCGGAGTGGCCACTCACGCGCCGAACAGTCAGGCAATTTCGGTAGAGGAACTCCAGCGCCAGGCCGATGCGGCGCTTTATCTCGCCAAACAGGCGGGCCGCAATCGGGTGGCGCGGCATAAAGCGGATTTGCCAGGCGCGTAATGCCGGCGCATGACGCCGACGGCTTTCTCAGGCCACAACCGGAACCGGCGCGCTGTCGTTCGGCAGCAATCGCGCCACGGCGCTCAGGAGATCCGTCTGCGATATCAGGCCGAGGATTCGGTAATCGTCATCAACGACGATGACGGCATGTGTGCGCCCGTCGGTCAGCACAGGCAACAGTGAAAGAGCGGCATCCGAAGGTCTCGCCACCGCCGGCCTCGAGATCGCGTGTGCGATCGTCTCGGTACTTCCGGACAATTCCCGCAGGCCGACGGTGCCGATGAGACGGCCCTCCGGGTCCTTCACCGGCAGGGTGCGGATATTATGCTTCAAGAGAAGGTGACGCGCGGCATCCGGTTCCGACGTTTCCCCGATGGCGATCACGTCACGCGACATGATATCGGCACAGCTGATCTTGCCGTTCGAGCGGATGGCCGCCTGCAGCTCGACCTGCTGCAGCAGTCGGTTGAGGTCTGCCCGGTCGATATCGAAGGTTTCGTCGAGCACTTCGAGAGCCGCATCGACGTCCTCCTCGCGGAACCCTACCCGCGCGGCCGACGGCAGGTCGATCGTCTGATGGGTGTTCTCCGCCTTGAGAACGACGTGCGGATAATTCCGCTTGGAAAGCTTGTGGAACAGCAGGCCAAGGCCGACGAGAATGCAGGAGTTCAAAGCGACGGGCACGAAGGGAAAGAGGAAGCCCCAGCCGGCAACGACAGGACCACCGAGCACGGCGGTCAGGGCCGCGGCTCCTCCCGGAGGGTGAAGGCAGCGCGTGAAGGACATTGCGCCGATCGCAAGCGAAACGCCGACACCGGTCGCGATGATCGGATCACGAATGAAATAGGCGGCCACAATCCCCATCAGCGCTGAAATCGTATTGCCGCCGATGATCGACCATGGCTGCGCCAGCGGGCTTGCCGGCACCGCGAAAAGAAGCACCGCGGACGCCCCCATCGGCGCGACGATCAGTGGCAGATGCGGCCCCTGCCCGAACAGATAGCCGCTGATGACGCCGGTCAGACCAATGGCCAGCAAAGCGCCGAGGCATGCGATCAATCGCTCCCGCAAGGTCGCACCGGCCAGGATCGGTGAGAACAGACGGAAGCGGCGGAAGCGGCTCGGTCCCACCTTCGGGGAAACGGGAAACTGCATGACAAGACCAATTTCGAACGAGGATTATCTGGCGGATGAAGGAAGAGCAGGTGCGAGTTAGTTTGCTGCCAGTCTGATATCTCTGCCCTTTGTCGCGCTGAGCACTTCGTGGAACGCATTGAACGCGCTCGGGCGGTCATTCCTGCGGTAGACGAGCAGCGTCTCGACGGGTCCCAGCTGGTAAGTCTGGGCAGACGTCGGCCAGTGCATCAGATCGAGAACGGATCTCGGCATGACGCCGGCCGTATTGCCGGTCGCAACGCTTGCCAGAATCGCGTGGTAGGAGCCGAGCTCGCTGGTCGGCAGGGCGCTCGATTTGCGCACCCAGTTTTCGGCGATCCGGCGATAGGTGCAGCCGGGCTCCAAAGCGGCGAGCGCCCCGACACGCAGGTCGGCGGCGGATTTGATGGCGGGATGGCCGGACGGCAGTACGATCAACAGGTCCTCGACAAAGACCGGCTCCATCTCCAGGGCCTTGAGTTCGGCATCGAAGCCCGAGTCTTCCTCACGCATCGCCTTCGGCAGGCGGGCAATCAGCGCGCAATCGAGCACATCGGAGAGAACATCGCGGGTCAGATCGCGGGACGCCCCCATCGTCAGATGCAGCGATACATCGGGCCACATCTGGTTGAATTGCGTCAGTGCCGCCGGCAGCCTGCTTGCCGCCGTGCTCTCCATGGTGCCGACCCGCAACGTCCCCGATGGGGCGAGAGGCCGCACAGCCTGGCGCGCTTCCAGCGCCAGCGCCTTGAGCCGGTTGGCATAGAAAAGAAACGTCTCGCCCTCCCGCGTCAGGGTCATCTTCTTGCCATCGCGGCTGAAGAGGGAAACGCCGAGGTCCTCCTCCAATTGCTGGATGCGCGTCGTCACGTTCGACGGCACCCGCCCCACAGCCTTGGCGGCCTTGGTAACGCTGCGGTCGCTGGCGACGGCGAGGAATATGTCGATCGACGAAAGGTCCAATGAAAAGATCTCGTTTTCGGAATTAAGGCTAGAGATAATTCTCTATATAAAAATCATCGACATTGCTCAAGCCGGTTTCGGCACCGGACAAAAAAACGCAAGCCGGCAGGCAGGCGATTGCCGAAAAAAGGGTCGGGTCGCCGCGGAAATAGCCATGCAACCTACGACATTGCCTCTGTCGGACGACGTTTTGAGGGTTTGAGCTTGGCACACGGTTTGCATCCGCAAACCTATCTGCAGATCGATCGGCGACGACCTCATGTTGCATCTTGTCTTGACCTGTCTTCTTCTGAGCGTCGCTTCAGGCTTGAGCATGCGGCGTTTTCTGCTGCCGTATTTCGCCGGCGGCGATCTCGCCGAGAAGTCCGCCCCTGTGACAGTCGTCGCAAGTGCCGTCTTTCTGGCAGCGATCGCTTTCACCGTCTCCGACCAGGATCTTTGGGCAAAATCCGTCATTCTGATGCTCGGCCTTTTACTGGCCGCAATGTTTGACGACGCGAGACCCAAGCTGACGATCGCCCTTTCCGCCGTCAGTCTGGCGGCCTATCTCGGGCTGCGTTCGATCGGCTGAGCATCCAACCATCACCCAAACAGATCAGGGGTCACGGAACACGGCGACTCATCGCCGGTGTCGACGCCCAATCGAGCTTGCATCCATCGACGAAAATCATTCGTCAACGCAGCCACATCCTGCAACCTGAAACATCTCCCGACGGGCGATAAGGAAGACTTCGCGCAATACGGGAAAATGATCTCTATTGAAGAATATTTCCTCACTGTTATTCTCCATCATAGAACATTTTCCGAGGCACGCTGGGATCGCAGGAAGCAGAAATCAGACCTCTCACGATCGGTGTCGATCTCGACTCCAGGAAATCGAGACCAGCGGCTCCCGTGCCGTGAGGATGTTCGAATTGCGTCGGTGAGGAGGCGAGCGGCGATCCATGGACAGCGATCCGGCAGGAAAAATTTGGTCGGAATGGTATGCGTGGCATCCCGTCTTGCCGATCGACGACACGATATTCTGGCTCGAAACCGTCTACCGGAGGCAAGGCCCGGCGGGTCTCTGGCAATATCGTTCGTTCCGGCCGGAATTCGAACGCCGGCAGGCTCTGACCGACATGCCCGTCTGTCCCGGCGCTTAGAGCCTTTCCGGATTAGCTTGCAGCATTCTGTTGGCTCAAACGGAGTCGGATGGTCGACCGGCCGGCGCGCGCCGCAGCCCCCTTAGCCCTGACGAGAACCTGCTCCGGCAGAATGCTGCAAGCTAATCCGGAAAGGCTATAAATCACCCGAGCGCCTGGCTGACGAGCGCATAGGTTTTCGGCGCATGCGCTGCCTGACGCTCCGGATGCGGGAGCCATGGGCCACCGAACGACATGGTCGTGACGATGTCGTAGACCGAAAGACCACAGCGGGAGAGGAAATCGGAAAACGTTCCGCCCTTTTCGCGTGTGTCGAGGCGCAGGAACGCCCCCCTATGCTCGCCTGCGTGCGGACGGATTACGGCGATCGCGTCCGCATCGTTGCCCGCCACGACCGGACCGATGACATGGCCGCGCCCGAACCGCCGGCAAAGCGAGAAGGCCTCGATCCTGCCGGCGCGGCTCAACACGATACCCTTGGAATTAGCCATGAGCCGGGCCAGGAGCAGCTTGCGTTCCGTGCCGAAGGCCACGCAATCCAATTGCGCAATCGCGTCCAGATCTCCAGCCTCGACCGCCCGTATCACGGCGCCGGGCGGCAGCTCCACATCCGGCGGCGATATCGCTTCGCCCTGGCATTGAAAGACAGATGCCTCCCGAATGAAATTCAGGGAACGATAGAGACGTCGCGCGGCACGCGTCGCGTTCAGCCCTAGGTGGCGCCCGGCGACCTGATCCAGCACGTGGCCCATCAGCCATTGCCCGGCACCGTTGGTTTGCAGGCGCGGCGAGGTGATGACCATACCGACCGTGGCAAATTGCGCATCATAGGGAAACCACATCGCGGAGCCGAGAATGCGGCCGATTTCATCGATCGCCACGACGCCCTCGCCGAACTCACGCATGAATTGCCAGTCTTCGGCGCGATGCGGCCACGCGACGGTCATCGAAAGCGCATGCAGTTTGTCGAGATCGACGCTGTCGATCCCGGCAAGACGCATCTCGAAACTGTCGACGATCCTGGATTCGGATGTCAGTTCACTCACCCGGCCCTCCTGCCGCATTGTCTCGCCCAGCCTGCGCTCGGAAACTTCTGTGACCAGACTAGAACAGATCGTTCGATACAATTCACTGGGGAAGCGCGCGCAAACACAACAATCGACCAAATCCCGATGCGCATTCGGCAAATAACGCCTGCGCCTGCCTTTAGAGTCATTGACCAGGCCCGGATCGGCCGCAATCGCCGTTCACCGTGAGGACCCGGAATGTCGCCTCCCGTCAGCCCAGTTACAAGCACCCCAAGAATCCCGCCGCGTTGTGAAGAATCCCATGCAGGCAATTGAAATTCTCGAAAGGCTCGTCGGCTTTCCCTCGGTCGTCGGCACGCCGAACGCCGAGATCGTCGCATGGATCCGGCACTACCTGCAAAGCCACGGCGTTGTTGTCACGGAGCTTCCCGGCCCGGAGGGCGACCGGTCGAACCTCTTCGCCACGATCGGCCCGAAGGAAACGCCGGGTTATATCCTCTCGGGCCATATGGACGTGGTCCCCGCCGCCGAAGGCGGCTGGACCAGCGATCCGTTCCGCCTGCGGGCCGAAGGGGACCGCTTCTACGGTCGCGGCGCCACCGACATGAAGGGCTTCCTGGCCGCCGTGCTCGCCGCTGTCCCGGCGATTGCGGCCATGCCGCTTCGCCGGCCCGTCCACCTTGCCTTTTCCTATGACGAGGAGGCCGGCTGCCGCGGCGCGCCGCATATGATCGCCCGCCTGCCGGAGCTCTGCGCAACTCCGCTTGGAGCGATCATCGGCGAGCCGAGCGGCATGCGGGCAATCCGCGCCCATAAGGGCAAGGCCGCCGCCCGGCTGACGGTCAGAGGCCGGGCAGGCCACTCCTCGCGCCCGGATCAGGGGCTGAATGCGATCCATGCCATCACCAGCGTTTTGGTTTGCGCCAGCGCCGAAGCCGACCGGCTGACCTCCGGGCCGTTCGAAGATGTTTTCGAACCGCCCTACTCCTCCCTTCAGGTCGGCACGCTGAAGGGCGGCCAGGCGGTCAATATCATTCCCGACATTTGCGAGGCCGAGTTCGAAGCGCGGGCCATTTCCGGCGTCGATCCGGCAACGCTGCTAGCGCCGTTGCGAGCATCGGCCGAGACGCTGTCGCAGCGTGGTTTCCAAGTAGAATGGCGCGAACTCAGCGCCTATCCGGCGTTGTCGCTTGCCGCCGACGCGCCGCTTGCGGCGCTGCTTGGCGAACTGACCGGCATCGAGCCGCTCGCCGCCGTCAGCTACGGCACGGAGGCCGGGCTTTTCCAGCGCGCCGGCATCGATGCGATCATCTGCGGACCGGGCGACATCGGTCGCGCCCACAAGCCGGATGAATTCATCCGTGCCGGTGAACTGCTCGCCTGCCAGGCGATGGTCGAGGCGCTCGGCCGCCGCTGCGCCTGAAGCACGAGATCAAGGAGCCGACGCAATGACCTTTCTCTTCAATTCGGACGCGAAGCGCGGCGCCATCTTCGCCGAAGCCTTCGCGCGCGAACTGCCGGACATCGCCTTCTCCATGGATCCCAAGTCGGTCGAAGCCGAGGCCGTGCGCTATCTCATCACCTGGACCCTGCCGGATGATCTCGCGCGCTACCGCAATCTCGAAATCCTCTTTTCGATTGGTGCCGGGATCGACCAGTTCCGCATCGATGCCGTGCCTACGTCGGTGAAGGTGGTGCGCATGGTCGAGGACGGCATAATCAGGATGATGCAGGAATATGTGACGCTTTCCGTACTTGCGCTCCATCGCGACCTGCCGACCTATCTCGACCAGCAGCGGCGCCGGACCTGGCAGGCGGTCGCGCCGGTGCAGGCCTCGAACCGCCGCATAGGCGTGCTCGGGCTTGGCATGCTCGGAACCGCCGTGCTCGAACGCTTGCTACCCTTCGGCTTTCCACTTTCGGGCTGGAGCCGCAGCCCGCGCGAGATCGACGGCATCCGATGCCTGAGCGGTCGGGACGGCCTCGATACTCTGCTTGATACCACCGATATTCTTGTCTGCCTGCTACCGCTGACGGACGAGACGCGCGGCTTCCTGAATGCCGGCCTCTTCGCCAGGATGCCGGCTGGTGCGGCGCTCGTCCATGCCGGTCGCGGCGCACAGCTCGACCATCGGGCACTCGTCGCCGCACTCGATGCCGGGCATCTTTCCGGCGCCGTTATCGACGTCACCGAGCCGGAGCCGCTTCCCGCGGACCACGCCTTCTGGAGCCACCCGAAGATCCTGCTGACTCCGCACATTGCGAGCGTCACCCAAGCTGAAACCGCCGCTGCAGCCGTGATCGGCAACATCAAACGCTATCAGGCGGGCCTCGACCCGATCGGACTGATCGATCGCAGCCGCGGCTACTGAATTCTTAACCCAGGAAAGCAAAATCATGTCCCTTCTCAAGACGATCGACACCAACCCGACCTCCACGCCGCGCGAGTCCGGCCCGCTGCCCGAACGGCTGATCTCCGGTAACCCGGCCTTCAAGACCTGGGCGCAGGACGTCGCTCGCGGCGAGACGGTTCATAGCGGCGTGTGGGAAGCCACCCCCGGCGAGACGCGCTCGATCAAGGGAGAGACGTTCGAGTTCTGCCATATCCTTTCCGGCCTGATCGAGATCACCCCGGAAGGTGGCGAACCGGTGGTCTACAGAGCCGGCGACAGCTTCGTCATGAAGCCCGGCTTCGTCGGCGTCTGGAAGACGATCGAGACGGTGCGCAAAATCTACGTGACCGTGTCGTAATGCCAACGCCGTAGATTTGACTGGCCGCAGCGGCGAAAACGCAATTTTTCGCCGCTGCGGCATCGCCGGTCGATGAATGCTGCTCGCTTTCCCCGGTTAGGCTTGCCTCAGCCCACCCCGAGGACATGCAATGACACTAAGCTTCGATCCGAACACGATTTCCCTGCCCGTCGGGCATTTCATCGGCGGCCGGCTGATTCCGGCCGAAGCCGTGATCGACATGCATCGTCCCTCCGACGGCAAGGCCTATGCGGGCTGCCCGCTGGCTGACGCAGCAGTTGTCGACCACGCTGTCGAAACCGCCAAGAAGGCGTTGAGGACGAGCAATTGGGGCGGCGTGCGGCCGCGCGAGCGCACCGTGGCGTTGCAGCGCTGGGCGGATCTGATCGAGGCGGAGGCAGAGACCCTCGCCAGGCTTGAAGCGCTCTCGTCGACACGGCCCATCGGCCATCTCGTCGCCGGCGACATCGCCGTCACTGCCGAGCAGATCCGTTTCTTTGCCGAATTCGCCGACAAGGAAGGCGGCGACCTCGTTCCGACCGACGATACCAATTTCGGCATGATCATGACCGAACCCTACGGTGTCGTCGGCGCCATCACGCCCTGGAATTTTCCCCTGTCCATGGCGGGCTGGAAGCTCGGCCCGGCGCTGGCGGCGGGCAATGCGGTGGTGTTGAAACCATCGGAGATGACGCCGTTCTCGACACTCTATCTCGCCGAACTTTCGGTGCGGGCCGGTCTGCCGGCCGGTCTCGTCAACATCGTGCTCGGTAACGGCCCGACCACCGGAAATGCGATCACCGGACATCCCGGCATCGCCAAGGTCAGCTTTACCGGCTCGACTGCGGCCGGCTCGGCGATCATGACCAATATCGCTCGCACCGGCGTCAAGCCGATGACGCTCGAACTTGGCGGCAAAAGTCCGCAGTTGGTCTTTGCCGATGCCGATCTCGAGCTCGCTGCGGGCGCAATCGCCGGCAGCATTCTTTCCAACGCCGGTCAGGCCTGCGTCTGCGGTTCCCGCCTGATCGTCGAGGCGAAGGTGGCGGACGCGCTCGCGGCCGCACTTGTCGAGAGGCTGGCGGCCATCCGCCCCGGCCCCACCTGGGATGAAGCGACCGATTATTCGCCCGTCATCTCCGAACGCCAGATCGCCCGCATGGACGGTATCATCCGCGCCGCGATCGACGGCGGGGCCGAGTGCCTCACCGGTGGCCGCCGCCTCGACCGCGAAGGCTATTTCTACGCGCCGACGCTGATGTCTGGCGTGACGGCAACGTCGCCGGCGGTTCTCGAGGAAATCTTCGGACCGGTGCTGACCATGCAGACTTTCGAGGACGAGGAGGAGGCGCTGAGCCTCGCCGACCATCCGGCTTACGGGCTCGCCGCCGGCCTCTTCACCCGGGATCTGTCGCGCGCCATCCGCGTAACGCGCCGCCTGCAGGCCGGCACCGTCTGGGTCAACCGCTACGGCCGCTCGCGCGACCATATCCTGCCGACCGGCGGCTACAAGCAGTCCGGTATCGGCAAGGATCTCGGCCGCGAAGCCTATCTCGCCAACCGCAAGAGCAAGAGTGTGCTCATCAGCCTGTAAGGACCTGCGATGAAGACCTACAAGATCGCCCTTCTGCCCGGAGACGGCATCGGCCGCGACGTGACGGCAGCAGCCTGGGCCGTGCTCGAAAAGGCAGCTCGCCTGAACGAATTTTCTCTGGATGCAACCAGCTATTCCTGGTCCTGCGACTTCTATCTGGAGAACGGCAGCATGATGCCCGCCGACGGCATCGAAACGCTCCGGTCCTTCGATGCCATCCTGCTCGGCGCCGTCGGCTGGCCCCACAAGGTGCCGGATTCCGTCTCGCTGCACGGGCTTCTGCTGCCGATCCGCAAGGCTTTCGTGCAATATGCCAATATCCGCCCGCACCGGCTGCTGCCCGGCGTGCAGGGACCGTTGCGGTCCGACGGTTTCGACATCCTCTGCATTCGTGAAAACACCGAGGGCGAATATTCCGGCGCCGGCGGCCGCGTCCACCAGGGCACCGACAGCGAGGTGGCTGTGGAGACCTCGATCTTCACCCGCAAGGGGGTCGAGCGCATCCTGCGTTTCGGCTTTGAGCAAGCGCGTGCGCGCAGCGGCAAGCTTGCCTCGGTGACCAAGTCCAACGCCCAGAAATATTCGATGGTCTTCTGGGACGAGATCACCCAGCAGCTTTCTGCCGAATATCCCGACGTCGACGTGACCAGCTACCATATCGACGCCATGGCCGCCCGCATGGTCATGTCGCCCGAGAGTCTCGACGTCGTGGTCGCCTCCAACCTGTTCGGCGATATCCTGACCGATCTCGGCGCCGCCATCCAGGGCGGGCTCGGCTTTGCAGCCTCCGCCAATATCAATCCCGATCGCTCGGCGCCATCGATGTTCGAACCGGTCCACGGCTCCGCCCCCGATATCGCCCATCTCGGCATCGCCAATCCGATCGCCGCCATCTGGTCGGGCGCGATGATGCTGGAGCATTTGGGAGAAACGGCTGCCGCCGCAAAGGTGATGGCATCAATCGAGGCGACGACCGCACGCGGCATCGGCGCCATTCCCGGCAAGGACAAGACCGACGCGATCACCGCATCGGTGCTTTCGGCACTTGACTGATCAATGGAGAACAGAATGAACGGATTGAGGGATAGCAGCCTGCTTCGCCAGCAAGGGCTGATCGACGGAGAATGGCGTGGGGCCGCAGCCGGGAATACGATCGAAGTGATCGACCCGGCGACGCAGCATGTGCTGGGCACGGTGCCCGACATGGACGGAGCCGATACGAGGGCGGCAATCGCCGCGGCGGAAAGGGCCTTCGGTCCATGGCGGGCAAAGACCAATGCCGAGCGCGCAGCATTGCTGGAAGCCTGGCACGATCTGATGCTCGACAATATCGAGGATCTGGCGCTGATCCTCACCCGTGAGCAGGGCAAGCCGCTGACGGAGGCGCGCGGCGAAATCCGCTACGGCGCCTCGTTCATCAAATGGTTTTCCGAGGAGGCGCGCCGCATCGGCGGAACGACCATTCCCTCGCCGACGGCGGACCGGCGGATCGTCGTTCTGAAGGAGCCGGTGGGCGTGTCGGCGATCATCACGCCGTGGAATTTTCCGAATGCGATGATCACTCGCAAGGTCGGGCCTGCACTCGCCGCAGGCTGCACCGTCGTCATCAAGCCATCGGACCTGACCCCTTATTCGGCCCTGGCGCTCGGCGTCCTGGCCGAGCGCGCCGGCATCCCGAAGGGCGTGATCAATATCGTCACCGGCCTGCCCACCCGGATCGGCGACGAGTTGATGGCGAACGAGACCGTCCGCAAGATCTCTTTCACCGGCTCGACCCGCGTCGGCTCGCTGCTGATGCGCGGCGCAGCCGACAGCGTCAAGCGGCTCAGCCTCGAACTCGGTGGCAATGCGCCCTTCATCGTCTTCGACGACGCCGATCTCGATCTTGCCGTGGAAGGCGCGATCGCATCGAAATTCCGCAATGGCGGGCAGACTTGCGTCTGCGCCAACCGCCTTCTCGTCCAGTCCGGTGTCTACGAGACCTTTGCCGCCAAGCTTTCCGCACGCGTATCGGCCATGAAGGTCGGGGCCGGCACGGAGGCCGGCACGGATATCGGCCCGATGATCAACAAGGCGGCGATCGAGAAGATCAAGCGTCATGTCGACGATGCGGTGGACAAGGGAGCGAGGATCCTCGCCACCGCAGGTTTCGTGCCTGAAGGCGATCAATATGCCGTGCCGATGGTGCTCGGCGGTGCGACCACCGACATGCAGCTTGCCAGCGAAGAGACCTTCGGACCCGTTGCCCCGCTTTTCCGTTTCGACACTGAGGAAGAGGCGATCGGCATCGCCAACGCCACGCCCTTCGGCCTTGCGGCCTATTTCTACACCGAGAGCCTGAAACGCTCCTGGCGTGTCGCCGAAGCGCTGGAATTCGGGATGCTCGGCCTGAACACCGGGGCGATTTCCACCGAGGTTGCCCCCTTCGGCGGCGTCAAGCAGTCCGGCCTCGGTCGTGAAGGCGCCCAATGCGGCATCGATGAATATCTGGAAATGAAGAGCTTCCACATCGGCGGCCTCGCCTGACCGACAGAACGCAAAGGGCGCCGGGACATGATCCCGGCGCTGGATGATCGGAGCGACGGTCGATCCTCCTGCTGGAGCAACGACGACAAGTCGTTTTGAGCACTCCGCAACCTTTGGCGGATGGCTGCAAATTACGGTGCCTAGACAACATTTCTTTGACGCTGCTTTGACGGCAGGGTGCTACGGCCGATTTGCGAAGTTACGCAGAGGGATTTCAGCCGGTTATGCTTCAATTCGATCATCGTCACAGCATAGATTTACATTTCGCAATCCCGGTTTCCCTTTCCGGTTGCTTGCCAGACGCCGTAGTTGTGGCAGACTGGTCCCCGGATGCTAGGTTTTCCGGCCGCCGAACGAGCGTTTCGGAGGCAACGGGGGCGGGGCCGGTGGATCGCATGAACAAGGAGCACGATCCGTTTCGGATGTTCCTGCTCGGGCCTTTTGCCCTTGTGGACGCCGGGGGGCGCTCGGTTACTCCGAAATCCAAAAAGGCACAGGCTCTTCTGGCGATGCTTGCATTGTCCGCCCGGGGCTCGCGCTCGAGAATCTGGCTTAGGGATAAGTTATGGAGCGATCGCTCCGATGACCAGGCAGCAGCCAGTCTACGCCAGGCGCTTTTGGACATTCACAAGAGTCTGGGGTCGGCACGTGATCTCTTGATTGCGGATAAGAATACGGTTTGGCTGGATACGGACCGACTCGTGCTCGATACCGACTTGGTGGTTCAGACGGAGCGGTCTCCGGATCAAGTCACCGACGAATTGCTCGAAGGTATCGACATCCGCGATCCCGAATTCGAGGACTGGTTGGCGCTGGAACGGCAAAACTGGTATCGCCGTCTCGATGAAGGACAAGTCCACGATGTATTTGAGCCGCGACAGCAGCCGAGCCGCGATGTCGCCAAACATTCCGCGCTGCTGCCGTTAACAGGCGCCCCGGATACGTCGAGAACAGGCAAACCCGTGGATATCGCCAGCAGCGGCCCAAATGGGCGGCGGGTTGGCGGTGAGTGGCAATGGATGATGGCGCTTCTGTCCCCCATCGTGGTGGGTGCCGGAGAGGGCGGACAAATTGCTGCGACACGGTTCCAGAACCTCATTGCAAAAGCCATCATCGATGGGCTGGGATTTGGCGTCACCGACCTCTCCTTCACCTTGCCGAATATTGAAGAGAGCGAACAGCAGATCAGCCTTCCCATATGCCTACAGCTTCGCCTGACGTTTGATGGTGACATGGTGCTGATCGAACTGGTGATGAAGCACCTGATCAACAACCGTATTCATTGGCTGGGCAGTCAGGCAATCAACCGCACGCAGTTCGAGCGGGGCGAATTCGGCATCGCCGCTGCGCTGATCAGCCAGGCCGTCGATCAGTTGGCCTATTTCCAGGAGATGCAGGCAACCGACAGCCGATTGTCGCAAGACGGTCTCCTGATCGACGCCGTCAATGCCATCTTTCGGCTTTCGCGCGGCGACCTGGATAATGCGGAACGGCGCCTGGAAGAACAGATCCAGTATCAGCCGCGATCATCGACTTTTGCCTGGCTGTCCTTCATTCGGACTTTCCAGGTCGGCCAACGTTTCAACGCATTGGATGCTCATCTGATCGAGGAAGCCCAGGCCTATGCACGCAAGGCGCTGGAACTCGATCCGCAGAATTCCGTGTCGCTTGCGCTCGTCGGCCACGTTCATTCGTTCCTGTTCGGCGAATACGACTATGCGGCCAACCTGTTCGAAAAATCGATCCGCCTGAATCCGGCCCTGCCGCTCAGTTGGGACCTCTACGCGATGCTGCACTGCTATGCAGGCCAGCCCGACAAGGCAGTGGCCATGGCGCGTTGGGTACAAGAGCTCGGCGTCTACAGCCCGCATAAATATTACTTCGATACGACCAAATGCATTGCGGCAGCGCTTGCAGGCGATCATGGCGCGGCCATAGCTGCGGGCGAAGAAGCCCTGCGGACACGACCGAACTTCAACAGTCTGCTGCGCTATCTTGCCTCCAGTCATGCCCATTCCAACGATCTCGTCGGCGCGCGGCATTACCTGCAGCGTCTTGAGGCGGTCGAGGGCGGCTTCTCTATCAACGCCTTCCGCGGCAGCGGCTATCCGCTGCTCGACACAGGCGGCGGCCAGATCTTGATCGACGGCCTTCTCAAGGCCGGCGCCAAGCTGCGCTGAACCCCGGACAATTCTTCACATCATCGCGCAAGGAGGCTGCAATGGAAGCGGACACCGCCCACGAATCGCAATCAAGAATCGTCTCATTTCTAAACAATTATAAATTCAGGATTGAACCGGATACGGTCCTTCCATGCGAACCCAGGGACAATGCAGGTGCTGATCCTCTCACCGGTGCGTCGGAAGCTGCACCTGATGCAGCCTCCGAACCTGCGCTTTCCGGCACGGATGAAGATGCATCGTCTCTGGCCGCGCCTATGATGGCGACGATGGCCGCAGCCTCGGTCCTCAACAAGAGCGTGGCGAACAAGTCGGTGCTCAACAAGGCGTCGCTGAACAAAAACAAGAACAAAAACAAGAACAAAAATAAGAATAAAAACAAGTCGACGATGGATGGCGCCAGCCTCGGCGTGTCGCAGCTTATCCCCTCCTTCGAGCTGCGCAGGCTACACCAGCAGCCGTCACGCAACGCCTATAGCGCGGCGCGGCGCTTCACCTGGGAAATGCTGGATATACTTCCGCCGCCCGGCCCGGATTATACCCGCCTCGAAACGACGGTGCTCCTCTCCATGCAACGCCGCGACCGCGAACGCGTGCGGCGCCTGCCCGACATCCAAATCGAGTCGACGATCTCCGTGGGAGAATTCACCCGCGCATTGCATATCGAGGATCTCGGCGGCTTCGAGCAGACGGAGGGCCTTTTCCAGGCGATCCTGACGGCCTGCGAATATGTCGGACTGATCTACAAGAGCCAGTTCAACCGGCTGCGGCCAAACCAGTTTGAGCCCATGCTGCGGCCGTTGCTGGCCGTGCCGGTCCACGAGTCCTATCCCAGCAACCATTCGTTCCAGTGCTTTTCGATCGCCTTCGCGTTCTCGACGATCCTGCCGGAACATCCGGCCACCGACGAGCTTGCCCGCATCGCCCAGAACGTTGCCGAAAATCGCGAATGGGCCGGCCTGCACTACCCGAGCGACACACAGGCAGGACGAGATCTCGCCCGACGCTTCGCCCCCTACCTCCACGACGCGTTCGGTCCACTGTTCCAGGCCGTACACGACGAATGGGTCTGAATTCTCCAGCTGCTGCTCAACAGGATTACAACCATGACGGATCAAACACAAATGCCTGAGCCCGCGCCGATCAACTACTACTATCTCTGGCACCTGACTGCTCTTGGCGTAGTCGACGCGGAATACGGATCGGCTCCGCCGGTGCCTCCAGCGCCCGATGCGAGCGCCGCACGCGCGCTGCCCGATCCCCTCATCACTGGCACGGTCTGGGATGCGATCGCTTCCGTCGGCCCGCTGCGACCCGCACGGGTCGCGCTGATCGATGTCGGCGTATCTCCGGATCATCCCAATCTGGCAACCCGGCTTGACCGGGAGGCGTCAATCGATTTGACGACCCATCGTTACGGCGCGCGCGTGCTCGAAATTCTCGATACGACCACGTCCTTTGACCGTGAGGAACGGCATGCCTTCTTCGCGGGGCTCAACATCACTCCGCTCGGCAATATCGGCCTTTCGAATGACGACCGGGACTATCTCAGTGACCTGGTTGCGGAATATGCCGCGTCGGAGGGTGTTCTCCGGCGGCTCTACAATCCGGAATCGCTGTTTGCATCGCATGGTACGTGCTGCGCAGGGCTGATCGTCGGCGAACCCGCCGTTGTTGCAGAAGAAGGCACGCCAAGCCTTCCGCCGGAAGGAGCCTTCTACGGTGATGGTGACGAGCTGCATACGAGCGGCAATCGCAACGTCATCCCCTATTTCGGCGTTGATCCCTTTTCAAGGCTCATCTCGATCAGGACGTCCTTCGAAGACGATGTCAGGCAGTTCATCGCAGCCTTTCTCTATGCCTATCATCAGAAGGTGGACGTGATCGTCATGCCACGCGGTCTGCCTGACCCGAAACGCAGCGTGGTCGATCCAAAGAACGAGCTGAAGGCCGACCTGGAAATATGGAAAAACCAGGATGCCGCCAATCTCTTCGCGCGCATTGCCTTCGCCGACCAGGGTGGGCCTGAACTGGAGCCGAAGGCTGCGCAGATAGGCTCCAATCCCGATCGCCCGTGGCATATCCTCAAACAACTCATCCTCGCCGTCAGCAAGCACATTCCGATCGTCTGCGCCGCGGGAAACAGTGGCGAGAGCCAGCTGATCTATCCGGCAAGTCTTGCCGCCGATGACAACGGCATCATCGCCGTCGGGGCCGTTACCGTCGAAGGTTTCCGTTCGGGCTACAGCAATTACGGCGAAGGACTGACGGTTGTCTCCCCCTCCGACGACGGTGAGGTCTTCAACCGGCATCAGTTACGCCTCGACCGGCTTTCGCCATTTGCCGCGCAGCACGACTACAGTGCCTTTCGAACGCGGGAATACTACTATTCGCACTTCTCGCTGCTGACGACGGACCTGTCGGGGATTTTCGGCTATGATCACGGCTCCGATCCATGGTCGGCGATCGTGCCGTTCGGAACCAATCCGGGCATCGGTGGCGGATACTACACCACCTTCGGGGGCACCTCCGGCGCGTCGGCGCAGGTGGGGGGCCTATGCGCCCTGATTCAGCGGGCCTACAAGAGCCGCCATAGTCCAGGTGACCGCCTCTCGGGGCCTCAGGTCAAGTCCATTCTGAAAGCCGCGTCGCGCCTGGACGCCATTGTCGCACCCGGAACGAGGAAACTGACGGCGGATTGCATGAATGCAGAAAGCGAGGACGCTCTCGACGCGGCCTATTTCTTCGGGTCGGGCCTGCCGAATGCGCGGGCGGCGGTACAGGCGGCTCTGGCGATCTGACCGCTACGGATGCGTTATCCAAAATTCTAAGCCTCCTCGATCGAGGAGGCTTTTTCTTTGTTGACGTCGTTTTTACGGATTTTTAACGCCGAACTGGCGGGCGAATGACGCCCTTGGGGAATAGTGCCTCTCAACCGACGACGCACAACGTTCCGATGTCGCACGAAGTCGTCCCGAACTCCGGCATTTTTGCCCGAGATGCAACCTTGATCCGCCCGAAGACAAACTCACGGAGGCTGCCGATGTCCGCGTCCCGCATACAAGAGTTGGCAGATGAGGCGCGCCGCCTGCTCAAGCGCAATCCCCTGATGGCAAGTACCGTCTCCCTGCAGCGTGTGGCAACACGCAACCTTTTGAAGCGACGCCTCCAATATGGCCGCACGCTTGCGGCGGCTTCGAAGCTCGCCGGTTGTTCGGCTGGAGTAGAGGCATTGTCAGGTTATTTCCCCGACCTTGCAGATGGCGGATACACTCGCCTGCCGGAGCTTCCGCCAGCAGTTGCCGGACCGGTCGGCGCCGACCCTTACCGTTCATCCGTACTTGCAGCCTGGATGGGTGCGCTCGCGCGCAGTCTGGAATGGCAGGCGGCCCGCCCCGATGTGCAGGTCGTCGGCCGCTATCTGCAGCCGGATCTGATCGCATCGGATGTTGAACTCGAACGTCAGCCAGCGTGCCGGCTCGCCTGCGGCATCGGCCTCGTGCACATCGAAAGTCCAGCGCGAAGCCGTATCATGCAAGCCCTCCTCCGCCAATGCATGCCGGACTATCCCCGGCCCGGCTATGCGATCACGGACGATGCGGAATTGGATCGCATCGCCGACCATCTGGAGAAGGCCTTCGCATTGATCGCGGACTTGGACGAGTACGGCCATCAACGTCTGATCGCCGGGCTGCACACGCTTTACGTTGGCGTGCGGCGCGAACCGCACTGCTCCTTTTCGAGTTCGAACGAATTGCCGGGCAGCGCGCTCATCGTCCTTTCCAGGGAGAGATTGCGCGCCGGCGATCATGCCGCGACAGCGGCCCAACTGCTTCATGAGGCGGGGAATATCCTGCTCGGGTTTTATACGACCTCGGGGGGGGCATCCCTGCCTAGCGAGTTCCAATATGTTTCCCCATACAAGAAGGACCTACAGACGTTCGAAAGCATCCTGCATACGGCCTACACCATTCCCTGGGAATGCGCCTTGCGCATGGCATGCCTATCCACCGAGACGGATCCTGAGCGCTGCGCCGGGAAGACGGCATTCATAATTGCCTATGCCGCACGGCAAGTCCCGCTCGTCGATATCGCTCGGAAAGGTATCGAACGTCTCCGCGGCGATGTCCTCCTCGACCTCCCAGACATCGCCGCCATTCCTTTCTGGAGCAGTCGGATCTTGTTCCTCGTGAGCCAGTTGCTTGCCGAAGAGCCCATTGCGCACCGCCAGGCGCATCTTGCCGAGCGCCAGCGCATTCTCGATCGCCAAGCCTGGGATATTGGACAGATGCTGCTGCGCGGCAAGGAGCCGATCGATCCTCGGATGGGCCGGCGCGAGATCGATGACAGCGGCGACAATGTCAGCCTCTGGTATGACGGCAAATTCCACGTGATTGCGAAGACCCCCGACCACGCGATGGGCGAGGATTACGGACACTACGCCGCGACGATCCGCGGGATCGCGCCCAGAGAGATGGAGGCGATCTGATGGTCAACTATCGGTCTCAACGACTACCGGCGGCCGCTAGCGCGCCCGTCGATTTCCCGAACTTCTTCACCCATAGGCTGGGGTGGGGCGGCAGAGGGGCTCTGTTCATCGGCAATAGTGCTGATCCTGTCGAGGAACGGAGCCCCAATGTTACAAGACCTGCGTTCGGCGTCTCTTTGGACGGTTCCAATATGCCGGATGAGGACGAATATGTCTCCACCGCAATGGATCACGACGACGCCTTCCTCACGCCTCTTCGCCATCGTCAACGCGACTTCTCAGGTTTTCGCGAAATCGACTTCGTGATTATCGGATGCGGCGGCTTGGGCTCGCAGATTGCCATCCAGCTTGCGGCCCACGGCGCGCGCCATTTCTTTCTCGTGGATGCGGATCGTATCGACGAGAACAACTTGAACCATGTCCCATGGGCGAGCGAAGCTGATCTCGGCCGGTTGAAGACGGACAAGCTGGCGACCTGTCTGGCCGCGTGTTTCTCGGCCAAGGTCTTCGCTTTGCCGGAATTTGCGGCAGGGGCCGCAGCGCTCCGATTGATCGCAGATTACGCCCACAATCCGTTCGTTGTTCTTGCCGGCGACGATTCTCATCCGGCCCAAGAGTTCCTGACGGCCTGCCACGCATCGAAAGCCGGCCTGCCGCCCCATCTGCATGTCGGCCGCTCCGAAGCCTATGGCATCGCAGGTCCCTCGGTCGCAGTGCATGAGGACGCCTGTCCCGTCTGCCATTGCGCCGCCCAGGTCGCAACCGACGACGGCTTTCTCGCTCCACCGGCCGCTGCCGAGAACGCATTTATCGCCGGCCTTGCCGTGTCGCGGGTTGCCCAAAAATGCCTTTCGAGACACTCGGCCGCACGGGGACGCCGATGGATATTGGACCTCAAAAGCAATCAGGCCGAGCTACGTTCTCGCTGCGAACACCCCGAATGCAAGGTATGTCCATGAACACACTATCTTTGTCGGGATATTGCTGCTCCGTTGGCGCAACCGCAGGAAAGAACGATGAGCTGACGATATCCGAAGCTCTTTGCGATCCACTGATCGCCATGGTGATGCGCGCCGATGGCGTGACCTCCGAAGAATTCAAGCGACTCCTTGAGGCGGCAGCCCGTGAGCTGAAAGCCAATCTGGCTAGCTGATGGTTGACGAGAATGTGTGGTCGATCTCGGTCCGAAACCATGGCCCGGCATTGGCACTGGCCGCCCCGCGGAGTTCAGGCGCAATGAGATTCGATATGTTGAGAAGCTTCCCAACAATAATTCTTGTTTTTGCCGAAGGGAAAGATCGCCGGGTGATCCGTACCGCTCGCGAGGCTGCCCAACTGTTGCTGAAGGAATGGCCCACCGACGATGGTGAGGAATTCCTCACGGCGGTGAGAATCTGTTTGGAGGTCCTTACCGGAGAGAGCGAACCCGAGAAATTGCATGAGGCAATCGTCCGCGCCGCATATGAAGCCGGTATTGCAGCGATCACCACTGATAACCGCCTTGGGATTCTCAGGATCTATCCAGTCAGCGAAGCCAGATAATTGACCGCCGCGCAGGTGCTTATCTCAATCCTGCCCCATCGCGCCGCTTCGGTTGGAACAGCGGCTGCAATCGGACTGATCCGGCCCGTTACTGGAAGCGGTCGAGCGTCTTGTAGTAAAGCCCGACCAGCGGCAGGAACCACGGTTTGCCGAAGTGACCGGGAACGGCAGGCCAGTCGAGACCCTTGATTGGGTTACGGTCGGCCTTGCCGAGGATGGCGTCGGCCATGATCATGCCGAGATGGGTGGAGAGTTGGGCGCCGTGGCCGGAATAGCCCATGGCATACCAGACACCGTCGACATAGCCGGCGCGCGGATAGCGGTCCTTGGTCATGTCGACGAGCCCGCCCCAGCAATAGTCGATCTCGACGCCGGCAAGCTGCGGAAAGATCTCAGCCAGGCTGGCGCGCAGAATATCGCCGCTCCTTGCGTCCGATCGCTGATCCGACGTGGCGGAAAAGCGGGCGCGACCGCCGAAGATCAGCCGATTGTCCGGCGACAACCGGAAATAATTGCCGATGTTCATCGACGTCACGCAGGTGCGGTTGCCCGGCATCGTCGCGGCAATTTCGGCGTCGGTCAGCGGACGGGTGGCGATCAGGAAGCTGCCGACGGAAACGATCCGGCGGCGGAAATAACTGAAGAGCGACGGCGTATAGGCGCCTGTCGCGACCAGCACGTGGTCGGCGGTGACGGTGCCGCGTGCAGTCGTAAGGCTGTGGCGGCCGTTGCCCTGCCGATGTGCCGTCACCGCCGCCTTTTCGAAAATGGTGGCGCCGTGGCGGGCAGCGGCGGTGGCGAGCCCGGCGACATAGCGGCCCATATGCATCATCGCGCTCTTCTTCGAGAGCATGGCGCCATGGAAGGGCGAGCCGACCTCGCTTTTCAGCTCATTGGCGGTCAGAAGTGCGGTATCCTGATCGACCTCTTTGTGGACAGCCTCGAAATTGCGGGCAATGGCATCGAAATGCTGCGGCTTGGAAGCAAGCTTCAGCTTGCCGGCGCGGCGGAAATTGCAGTCGATCCCCTCCTCGGCGATAACAGCCTCGATCGTGTCAATGGAATCGTCGAGTGCCCTGTAAAGCGCGACAGCTCGCTCCGCGCCGAGTGCTGACTTGGCGGAGAGGAAACTGTGGGCGAGCCCATTGTTGAGGTGTCCACCATTGCGTCCCGATGCCCCCCAGCCGACCCGTTCGGCCTCCAGCACCACGACCTTGACGCCGGCCCTTGCAAGCTGGCGCGCCGCGGCAAGCCCGGTAAAGCCGGCGCCGATGACGGCGACATCGTAATGTCCTTCGACGGGGCCTTGTGCGCCGCCGGCAAAGGCTGGTGCCGTGTCGTGCCAGTAGGATTCGAACTGCATCCGCGTGCCTCCGTCAGAGCCCGACGACGCCAGGCAGGCCCGAGATGTCAGGAATTTCGACATAGCCGTAATAGGGATTGGCCGGCTCGTGGCCGCGATTGACCCAGACCTTGTTCTTGATGCCGAGATCGTGGGCCGACATCAGGTCGTAGCGGAAGGAGGACGAGCAGTGCAGCACGTCTTCCGGCCCGCAGCCGAGCATATCAAGCATATATTCAAAGCCCTTGAAGCGCGGCTTATAGGACTGCGCCTGCTCGGCGGTATAGACCGCATGGAAGGGCGCGCCGAGTTTTTCAACGTTCGACATGATCTGCGAATTCATCGCGTTGGAGAGGATCACCAAAGGGATTTCCTTGGCGACCTTGGCGAGCCCGGCCGGCACGTCCGGATGCGGCCCCCAGGTCGGAACCCGCTCATAGATCATCTTTGCCGCTTCATCGCGAAAGGTCACGCCATTGCGCTTGCATGTCCGCTCGAGTGAATTGTGCACCACCTCGGCATAGGGTTTCCAGTCGCCCAGGATCTCGTCGAGCCGATAGGCGGCGAAATTCTTGATGAACTCCGCCATGCGCCGCTCGTCGAGCTCTTCGCCGTAGAGATCACGGGCCGCTTCCGCCATCTGAAAGTTGGTCAGCGTGCCGTAGCAGTCGAAGGTGATGTATTTCGGACGAAACGTCGTCATCTGCGTATCCTTGAATGATCGGAACTGGGGACGTGTCACAATCATAAGCACCGCTTCCCCCGCAGCTCGCCTGAATTGGCAGCATCGGAAGCAGAATCTATCGTATCGAAAGCGGGGTTTGGCAGAAGGTTGCGCGCATTCGCCCGCAGGCAACGGCCGGCGAAGTGACGCTTTCAATCACCGTCGTGATCATGATCGTGATGCGACGGAAGGTCGAGGCCGAAGGTTTTGACGAGATCGGCCACCTGAGCCGGGCTGAGGAAACGGGGATTGAGGTTGCGCAACAGCAGATAGAGCTTTGCGGTTTCCTCCAGTTCCTCAGTGGCGAAGACCGCCGCTTCCAGGCTGTCGCCGGCGACAACAGGTCCGTGATTGGCCAGAAGCACCGACGAATACTTGCCCGCCAGCCCGCGGATGGCATCGGCCACATCAGGATCGCCCGGACGATAATAGGGCACCAGCGCGGTTTCGCCGGCGCGCATCAGATAATATGGCGTCATCGGCGGCAGGGCGGCGCGCGGATCGATCTCCGGCAGCATGGTCAGCGCCACCGCATGGGTGGAGTGAAGATGGACGATGGCGCGGGCGCTGCCGCGCGTGTCGTAGAGGGCCGTGTGCAGCGGGATTTCCTTGGTCGGCTTGTCGCCGGACAGGAGCCGGCCTTCGGCATCGAGCCTGGAGATCCGTGCCGGGTCGAGAAAGCCGAGCGAGGCATTGGTCGGCGTGACCAGCCAGCCGCCGTCCTCCAGCCGCAACGATATGTTGCCCGACGAACCGGGCGTCAGCCCGCGCTCGAACAGCGAGCGGCCGTATCGGCAGATTTCCTCACGCAGGCGCGCGTCGGACATGACAGTTCCTCCAATATTACGCAGTTGCCCCTTCGATCAGTTCAAAGCCGAGATCGACGGCCTGCGGCGGCGCGTTGGCGACGACCATCTGGGCGGCTATCTGTCCCGTCGCCACGCGCGGCGTTCGGATGGTCGACAGTGGTTGCGGTGTTACCCGGCCGATATCGAGGCCGTTATAGCCGAAAATGGCGAGCGTCGAGGGGATCGCGATCCCTTGAGCCAGACAGTGAAAATAACCACCCAGCGCCATGTCGTCGTTGGAGAAATAAACCGCATCGAGATCGGTCGTCCGGGCAAGCAGCCGCTCCAATCCCAGCCTGCCGTTTTCCACGGACGAGGCGCCGGCAAGAATTTCACGGGCGACGAGCGGTGCGTCATGCGCATCGAGCGTCTCGCAAAAGCTGGAAAACCGCTTGCCGGCACGGGTATCGCGGTTGAGGTCGTGACCGACATAGCCGATCCGGCGGTAACCCCGCTTCAGCAGGAAGGCCGCACTCTCCCGCCCGGCCGCGCGGTTCGAGAAGCCGACGGCGATATCGAGAGCATCGCCATCCAGATCGAGCAGTTCCACGATCCGGCAGCCGCTGGCGCGCAGCATCTTCACCGTGCCCTCAGTGTGCTCGTATCCCGCCAGCATGACCGCCGCCGGCCGCCAGGCAAGCATCGCGGCGGCGAGCGCCTCCTCCTTGCCCGGATCATAATCGGTCACGGAGAAAACCGCCTGGTACCGGTTCTCCTCCAGAACGGCGCTGGCGCCGCGCAGCACATCGGGAAAGACGATGTTGGAGAGCGACGGAATGACGAAGGCGACAAGACGCGACCCGGTGGAGGCGAGCGTTCCGGCGATCCGGTTCGGCACATAACCCAGCCGCTCGACGGCGGCCATCACCCGCTCCCGCGTCTTGCCGGAAAACGAACCATGGTTGCGCAGCACGCGCGACACCGTGCTCTCGCCGACACCGGCCGCCTCCGCGACTTCGGCAAGCGTGACCGTCGCCTGATGTTTGAATTCCATCGTTACGTTTGAACCCGGCTTTTAGGATGGTTGCCCGGGCCTGACCGTCCGGCGCGACCACCGCGTTGTCCCCATTTTTCACTGCTCCCGCCAAGAAGCAAGGTTTTTTTGGCAGCGCTACCAATTTGCTGTTGGCAGCGCTGCCAAAATGGATTAATGAAAATGGCAGCGCTGCCAAAAATGGCTCGGCGTGCCGCGGGAGGATCGACAGGGACCGCGGCAACAATCGGAGGAGAAAATCATGACGCTGCAGACGCAGGCGCCAATCGCTGGCGAATATACCGCTGAAGCCGCGGAAGACCGTGCCTATGGCAAGGTCTTCTGGCGCATCGTACCCTTTTTGATGCTGTGCTACGTGGTCGCCTATCTCGACCGCGTCAATGTCGGCTTCGCCAAGCTGCAAATGTCGAGTGAACTCGGCCTTTCGGAAGCCGCCTACGGCATCGGTGCAGGCATTTTCTTCATCGGCTATTTTCTGTTTGAAGTGCCGAGCAACATCATCATGAACAAGGTCGGCGCGCGGGTGTGATCTATGTCCTTCGTTTCCTGCTGGGCGTGGCCGAAGCCGGATTTTTCCCCGGCATCATTCTTTATCTGACCGCGTGGTATCCGGCCCACCGCCGCGCCAGGATTATCACCACCTTCATGTCGGCGATCCCGATATCCGCCATTTTCGGCAATCCGCTTTCGGGTCTCCTGATGGACAGCTTTCACGGCACGCATGGTCTTTCCGGCTGGCAGTGGATGTTCCTGATCGAAGCCATTCCGGCCATTCTTTTCGGTGTCGCGACGTTCTTCTATCTTGATGATACGATCCAGGGCGCGAAATGGCTGAACGATGAGGAAAAGCGCGTGCTGACGGCCAATATCGAGGCGGAGAACCGGGGCAAGACGGCAAGCCCGCACAGCATCGGTGCAACGCTGACCGACCGTCGCGTCTGGCTGATGTGCCTGATCTATTTCTGCTTCGTGCTCGGGCAATATGGGCTGAATTTCTGGATGCCGACCATCGTCAAGGCCTCGGGCGTCAGCGGAAACCTGAATATTGGCCTGATTTCGGCGATCCCCTATATCTGCACATTCGTCGCGATGCTGGCACTCGGACGTTCCGCCGACAGGCTGCGTGAACGCCGCTGGCACCTCGTCGTCCCGGCTCTGATTGCCGCCGGTGGTTTTGTCGCGGCGACCATGGCGACGAGCACGACGGTGTCGATTGTCTGCCTCTCGCTGGCGGCAGCGGGCGCGATCAGCTGCGCGCCGCTCTTCTGGTCGCTTCCGACAGCTTTTCTTGCCGGCACCGGCGCTGCGGCCGGCATCGCCTGGATCAATTCGGTCGGCAACCTCGCCGGGTTTCTCGGGCCGTTTCTGGTCGGCTATCTCAAAGACTTCACCGGCACCAACAGCGCCGGCATGTATCTGTTGGCGGCCGCGCTGGTCATTGGCTCGCTGGCCGTGTTGACGGTTCCGGCGAAAACCGTCAATCGCTGAACTCGCGCATAACCCCGAAAATCGGAATCGATTTTCGGAAAGGATGATGCGCAAATTCAAAATGTTAGAGCGTCCTTAGCGCGTCTTGTAGACGCACGGCGCTCTAGAGCCCCTCCGGGACGCTACCCGGAGGGCACAGACCTTCCTCAGGAGATGGAGAACCTCCTCATGTCACCGCTTGCTGAAAACCCGGGCTCCGCCGTTGTCGCAGCCGTCATCGGTCTTGGTTCCATGGGGCTCGGAATGGCCCGGTCGATGAAGCGCGCAGGTCTCGACGTCGTCGGATATGACATCACGCCGGCGGCGGTGGACCGCTTCATCGCCGAGGGCGGGCGCGGCGCGGCGACCCCTGCCGATTCGGCAAAGGGCGCCGACATTGTCGTCTCCGTGGTCGTCAACGGCGCGCAGACCGAGGCCGTACTGTTCGGGCCAGAAGGTGTCGCGCATGCGATGAAGGCCGGTGCGGTCTTCATCTCGTCGGCCACCATGGATCCCGCCATTGCACGCAACCTGGCGCAAAGGGTGGAGGCTCTCGGCCTGCATTATCTCGACGCGCCGATTTCGGGCGGCGCCGCCAAGGCGGCGCAGGGCGCACTGACGATCATGGCTTCCGGCTCCAGACAGGCCTTCGACACGGCGCGCCCCGGACTCGAGGCCATGGCCGGCAAGGTCTACGAGCTAGGCGATGCGGCCGGAAAAGGTGCTGCCTTCAAGATGATCAACCAGCTTCTCGCCGGCGTGCACATCGCCGCCGCCTGCGAGGCCATTACCTTCGCCGCCAAGCAGGGCCTCGACCTCGACAAAGTCTATGAGGTGATCACGGCTTCGGCCGGCAATTCATGGATGTTCGAAAACCGCGTGCCGCATGTGCTGGCCGGAGACTATACTCCGCTGAGCAGCATCGAGATTTTCGTCAAGGATCTCGGTATCGTCCAGGACATGGCCCGCTCCGAGCGCTACCCGGTACCGCTCGCGGCAGCGGCCTTGCAGATGTATCTGGCCGCCGCTGGAGCGGGCATGGGCCGCGACGACGATTCCTCGCTGGCGCGGCTCTATGCCCAGCTTTCCGGCGCAGAATTGCCCGGCTCCGCCAAAGAGCCGCAGAGCCTGTAGAGGGAACACGAGACATGCCGGTTTTCGCCGCCAACCTGACGATGATGTTCAACGAATGGGCATTCCTCGACCGTTTCGACGCCGCAGCCGATGCCGGCTTTACCGCCGTCGAATATCTCTTCCCCTACGAAGCCCCGCCGGAGGCAATCGCCGAGCGGCTTGCCCGCAACAATCTGCAGCAGGCCCTGTTCAACCTGCCGCCGGGCGACTGGGCAGCCGGCGAGCGTGGCATCGCGGCTCTTCCCGGACGCTTCGATGCGCTGAAAGCCGATGTCGAGCGGGCACTGGACTATGCGGCGGCGACGGGTGTCAAGCGATTGCACTTGATGGCCGGCATCGCCGACCCTCATGACCAAGACGCCTCTTCCTCTTACCGGCGCTCCGTCACCTATGCTGCCGAGCGGCTTGCGGAAAAGGGCATCGATCTGCTGCTCGAGCCGATCAACGGGCGAAACATGCCGGGATACTTCCTCAACGACTTCGGCGCGGCCGAGCGGCTGATTGCCGAATCCGGCCTGCCAAACCTGAATCTCCAGTTCGACATCTATCACCGGCAGATCATCCATGGCGACGTCGTCATGGCGTTGCGACGCCTGCTGTCGATCACCGGTCATATCCAGATCGCCAGCGTGCCGTCCCGCAACGAACCGGACGGGGAGGAACTGAATTATCCCTATCTGTTCGGCGAAATCGACCGCCTGGGATATGGCGGTTTCATCGGTTGCGAATACATCCCACGCGGCCACACGCTGGACGGTCTTGGCTGGTTCAAACCTTTTGCACGGAGCTAGACGATGGCTATTTTGCTCGGATCAATCGCCGACGACTATACCGGCGCCTCCGACCTCGCCAACACGCTGACGAAGAACGGCCTGCGCACGGTGCAAACGGTCGGCATCCCCGATCCGACACTCGCGTTGCCGGATGTCGACGCCGTGGTCGTTTCCCTGAAAATCCGCTCCGTCCCGGCCCCGGATGCCGTGACGGCCGCGACCAGCGCCGAGCGATGGCTGCGCCAGCGGGGCGCCGGCCATGTGCTTTACAAGATCTGTTCGACCTTCGATTCCACCGACGCCGGCAATATCGGTCCGGTCACCGAGGCGTTGAGCGAGGCGGCCGGCGGCGGCTCCGTGCTGGTGACACCTGCCTTTCCGGAAACGGGACGCACCGTCTATCTTGGCCATCTCTTCGTCGGCAGCCAGCCGCTGAACGAAAGCCCGCTCAAGGACCATCCCCTCAATCCGATGCATGACGCCAATCTCGTGCGGGTGCTCGCCCGGCAATCGCGCAACGCCGTCGGACTGGTCGATCTCACCGCCATCGCGGCCGGGCCTGATGCCGTCAAGGCGAGGCTCGATGCCCTGCGCACGGCAGGCGTCACCATCGCCATCGCCGATGCGATTTTCGTACGGGATCTTGAAACGCTCGGCGAGATCGCATTGGAAACACCGGTATCGACAGGTGCGTCCGGCCTCGGCCTCGGCCTTGCCCGCGCCCTCGTCCGCTCCGGTCGGATTTCCTCCGGCGGCGCAACGACGGCGGACGCCATTCGCCCCGTCGGCGGGCTGTCGGCGATCGTTGCCGGCAGTTGTTCCAAGGCGACGCTGCGCCAACTCGACGTCGCCGAACGGTCGATGCCCGTGCTGCGGCTCGATCCGGAGCGGCTGCTTGCCGGCCCGGATGAGATCGCCACGGCGATTTCCTGGGCCGGAGACAGAATCTCCGCCGGTCCTGTGGTGATCGCCGCAAGTGCCGCGCCGGAGACCGTGTCCCGGCTGCAATCGCTCTATGGACGAGAAGCCTCCGGCCACGCGATCGAGACCGCGACCTCGATCATCACAGCCGAACTGGTGCAGAGAGGCGTGCGGCGCCTTGTGATCGCAGGCGGTGAAACCTCAGGGGCGGCGGTCGATAGGCTCGCCATTCCGGCATTTCTGATCGGCCCGGAGATTGCGCCCGGCGTGCCGGTGTTGCGCACGGTCGGCAATGCCCAGGGCGATATGCTTCTGGCGTTGAAATCAGGAAACTTCGGAGGCGAAGATTTCTTTACGGCAGCGCTGGCGATGATGCACTGACGGGATCTGGGGTCGACGAATATCGATCGGCTCTAGCATAAGATGCGGTGGTCCATGGCAGCAAAGCCATAAGATACTGCTTGAACCATGGCCTTCAGACGATCTGCCCGCCGGCGCTCCGGCAGACTGGCGGGCACGACATGAAGGACGCCCCCATGCAAGCAAGTCAGATCGAAATCGTCCCATTCGGCCCCGACCATCTGGAAGCCGCCGTCGCGCTCTCAAGACAGGCGGGCTGGCCGCACCGGACGGAAGACTGGCAGCTGGCGCTCGCCCTGAGCGAGGGGATGGTCGCGATCGAGAACGGCAAGGTCGTCGGCACCGTGCTCGTCACGCCATACAAGGGCGATTGTGCAACTATTAACATGGTCATCGTCGACGAGACGATGCGCGGCCGCGGCCTTGGCCGCAGACTGATGGACGCCGCACTGTTGACCGCCGGTGACCGACCGCTGAGGCTGGTGGCGACGACGGCAGGCCTGCCGCTTTACCAGAAGCTTGGCTTCCGCGAGACGGGAACCGTGCTGCAGCACCAAGGCCTTGCCGGAGAAATCGCTGCCCCGGCGGAAACGGAAGCCGCCACCGCCGCCGATCTCCCTGCCATCGCGACACTCGATCGCCTGGCCTTTGGCGCCGATCGAGAACGACTGCTCTCTTATTTCGCCGGGATCGGCGAATTCGCCGTCATTCGCAGCGGCGGCCGCATTTCCGGCTTCGCCTGCCTGCGTCCTTTCGGCCGCGGCGAAGTGATCGGACCCGTGGTGGCCGCCGACCTTAGCAAAGCCAAGATACTCATCGAACATTTCATCGCCAGGCGGCCCGGACGGTTCCTCAGGGTCGACACCACTGACGAGACCGGGCTCTCCCCATGGCTTGCCGAACAGGGGCTGGTCCATGTCGGCGGCGGCATCACGATGAGACAGCCGTTGGCCAAAGACGCCGCCGATCCAACCGCCACCACCTTTGCCCTCGCCAGCCAGGCACTCGGCTGATCCGGAGATCTTCATGTACAGCAATTCCCTCATCGAACTCGATCGCGCCCACCTCATTCATCCGGTCGCTTCCTATCGCGGCCATGAAAAGCTTGGCGTGCGCGTGCTGGCTTCGGCCAAGGGCGCCACGGTCACCGACGCATCGGGCAAGCAGCTGATCGACGGCTTCGCCGGCCTCTGGTGCGTCAATGCCGGTTACGGCCACGAAAGCATCGTCGAGGCGGCGGCCCGGCAGATGCGCGAGCTTCCCTATGCGACGGCCTATTTCGGCCTCGGCTCCGAGCCCGCGATCCGGCTTGCCGGTGAACTCGCCGACCGCGCGCCGGGCGATCTCAACCATGTCTATTTCACGCTCGGCGGCTCCGACGCGGTGGACAGCACGGTCCGCTTCATCCGCTACTATTGGAATGCCCGAGGACAGCCTCAGCGCGATCAGTTCATCTCGGTCGAACAGGGCTATCACGGCTCCTCGACGGTCGGCGCGGGTTTGACCGCGCTGCCCGCCTTCCATGCCGGCTTCGGTCTTCCCTTCGACTGGCAGCATAAAATTCCGTCTCACTACGCCTATCGCAACCCGGCGGGCGACAGTCCGCAGGCAATCATCGACGCCTCGCTTGCCGCGCTGAGAAGCAAGGTCGAGGCAATCGGGCCGGACCGCGTCGCCGCCTTCTATGTCGAGCCGATCCAGGGCTCGGGCGGCGTGCTGGTGCCGCCGAAAGGCTGGATGAAGGCCATGCGCGAATTCTGCCGCCAGCACGACATCCTGTTCGTGGCGGACGAGGTGATCACCGGCTTTGGCCGCACCGGCCCGCTTTTTGCCTGCAGCGAGGATGGGATTGTTCCCGATTTCATGACGACCGCCAAGGGCCTCACCTCCGGCTACGTCCCCATGGGCGCCGTCTTCATGTCCGATCACGTCTATGAAACGATTGCCGAGGGTGCGGGCGCTGCCGCCGTCGGCCACGGCTACACTTATTCGGCCCATCCCGTCAGCGCCGCAGTCGGGCTCGAAGTCCTGAAGCTTTACGAAAACGGCCTTCTCGAAAACGGCGTCAGGGCCGGCGCACGGCTGATGCAGGGACTGGAGTCGCTGAGGGATCATCCGCTCGTCGGCGACGTCCGCGGCCGCGGCATGCTGGCCGCCGTCGAACTGGTGGTCGACAAGGTGAACAAGACGCCGTTGCCGGCATCCGCCGAACCCGCCCGCCGCATCTTCGACCGCGCCTGGGAGAACGGCCTCGTCATTCGCGCCTTCGGCAATGGCGTGCTGGGTTATGCGCCGCCGCTCTGCTGCACCGAAACGGAGATAGACGCGATCGTCGAGCGCACCCGCATCACGCTGGACGAGACGCTGGAGGACCCGGATGTGCGCCGGGCGCTGCAGGCCTGAGAATATCGCGAAACGGTCAGATTCGGTATTTTCTGCCGCCTCATGACGCCTTTTCGGAGAATCCGGCGCGGTGCAGGTGACACACTGAAATCAACGAAAGGCCCGGATCCCGGCAATACGGGCCTTCGACACAAGAGCGGGACAACGATCCCGCCGACGGGAACAGAATATTCTTCTTCGACAAGCCGCGCTCCCACCGGAGCCGAACACTGGGGAATTCACGTGAGCAAGAGCCTTCCGGAATTCAAATATATGACCTTCGACGTCGTCGGCACGCTCATCGACTTCGAAGGCGGTCTCAAGACCTGCTTCGCCGAGATTGCGGCTGAGGTGGGAGGCGCAGTCGACGGCGAGCAGGCGCTCAGCCTCTACCGCGCGGCCCGCTACTCCGAGAATGCCGACCTCTTTCCCGACGACCTCGTGCGCGTCTACCTCGCGATCGCGCCGAAGCTCGGCCTGCCCGCCGACAAGAAATACGGCGAACGGCTGCGGGACTCGGCCAAGGGCTGGAAAGGTTTCGCAGACAGCGCCGCTGCGCTGGCAAAACTTTCGAAGGATTATCGCCTCGTGGCGATGACCAACGCCCGGCGCTGGGCATTCGATTTCTTCGAGAAGGAACTCGGCAATCCTTTTTATGCCGCCTTCACCGCGGATGATACGGGGACCGAGAAACCCGATCCCGAATTCTTCGAGAAGGTATTCGCCTACGTCGCCTCGGAAGGACATTCGAAGGACGACATCCTGCATGTCGCCCAGAGCCAGTACCACGATATCGGGATTTCCCGGAAACTCGGGCTGACCAATTGCTGGATCGAGCGGCGCCATGCCGAGAAGGGTTATGGCGGCACGATCGAGCCGGCCGAGTTCACCAAACCCGATTACCATTTCACGTCCATGGCAGGCCTTGCCGATGCCGTGGCCGCCGCGCGCGCCTAACTTTGAAAGCAGATCGGGCCTGCCCGCAACGGGCAGCCCGCCACACAAGAAAAGGGGAATGAGATGAACGACAAGATCACCAATTGGACCAGATCCGACGACGCCATGATCGAGACCGCCATCCGTCGTGGCGCGACCCGCCGCGAGCTGCTGCATATGATGCTCGCGGGCGGCGTGGCCATGTCAGCCGGCGGGCTCGTGCTTGGCCGCGCCGGCAAGGCGCTCGCCGCCACGCCCGTTTCCGGCGGCTCGCTCAAGGCGGCCGGCTGGTCGTCCTCCACGGCCGATACACTCGACCCCGCCAAGGCGTCGCTCTCCACCGATTATGTCCGGTGCTGCTCCTTCTATAACCGCCTGACTTTCCTCGACAAATCAGGCACGCCGCAGATGGAGCTTGCTGAAGCGATCGAATCCAAGGATGCGAAGACCTGGACGGTCAAGCTGAAGAAGGGCGTAACCTTCCACGACGGCAAGCCGCTGACCGCCGACGACGTGGTCTTCTCGCTGAAGCGTCATCTCGACCCATCCGTCGGCTCGAAGGTCGCCAAGATCGCCGCCCAGATGACCGGCTTCAAGGTCGTGGACAAACAGACCGTCGAGATCACTCTTGCAGATCCGAATGCCGACCTGCCGACCATCCTGTCGATGCATCACTTCATGATCGTTTCCGACGGCACGACCGATTTCACCAAGGCCAACGGCACCGGCGCTTTTGTCAAGGAAGTGTTCGAGCCGGGCGTTCGCTCGGTCGGGATCAAGAACAAGAACTACTGGAAATCCGGCCCGAACGTCGATTCCTTCGAATATTTCGCGATCAGCGACGACAATGCCCGCGTCAACGCGCTGCTGTCGGGCGACATCCACCTTGCAGCGTCGATCAATCCGCGCTCTATGCGGCTCGTCGAGGCCCAGGGAGAGGGCTTCTTCCTGTCGAAAACCACCTCGGGCAACTATACCAACCTCAATATGCGGCTGGACATGGATCCCGGCAGCAAGCGCGACTTCGTCGAGGGCATGAAGTACCTCGTCAACCGCGAGCAGATCGTCAAGTCGGTGCTGCGCGGCCTCGGTGAAGTCGGCAACGACCAGCCGGTCTCCCCCGCCAACTTCTACCGCAATGCCGACCTGAAGCCGCGGGCCTTCGATCCCGACAAGGCGAAGTTCCATTTCGACAAGGCCGGCGTCCTTGGTCAGTCCATTCCGGTGATCGCTTCCGAGGCGGCCAACTCCTCGATCGACATGGCGATGATCATTCAGGCTTCAGGCGCCGAGATCGGACTGAAGCTCGATGTCCAGCGCGTTCCCTCCGACGGCTACTGGGACAATTACTGGCTCAAGGCGCCGATCCACTTCGGCAATATCAATCCTCGTCCGACGCCGGACATCCTGTTCTCGCTGCTCTACTCCTCTCAGGCCCCCTGGAACGAGAGCCAGTACAAGTCGGAGAAGTTCGACAAGATGCTGATCGAAGCGCGAGGCTCGCTCGACCAGGAGAAGCGCCGGGCGATCTACGACGAGATGCAGGTGATGATTGCCAACGAAGCCGGCACGATCATCCCGGCCTATCTCTCGAACGTCGATGCCACCGCCGCCAAGCTCAAGGGTCTGGAGCCCAACCCGCTCGGCGGCCAGATGGGATACGCCTTCGCGGAATACGTCTGGCTCGAAGCCTGATAAAATGAAGGAACCGGGGCTGCAGCCCAAGCCCCGGTTCTTCCGGAACTGAACTCGAAACGCAACAAGGAGGCGTCCGTGAACAACCAGGTCTTGTCCCTGGTGCTGAGCCGATTGCTCATCGCCCTGATCACCCTGGTGATCGTCTCCTTCGCCGTCTTCTTCGCGACAACGCTGTTGCCCGGAGATACTGCGACCATCCTGCTCGGTCAGGCCGCCACGCCGGAAGCCGTCGAAGGCCTGCGCAAGGCCATGCATCTCGACGAGCCGGCCCTCTTCCGCTTCCTGCGCTGGGTCGTCGGGTTGCTGCAAGGCGATCTCGGCACGTCCTACGCCAACGAAATGCCGGTTACTGCGCTCATTGCCGGCCGCTTCGTCAACACGCTGAAACTTGCCGGCGTCACCGCGCTCTTCTCCGTGCCGATCGCGCTCACGCTCGGGATTACCTCCGCCATGCTGCGCGGTACGGTTTACGACCGGGTCGTCACGGTGATCACGATCGGCGTCATCTCCGTGCCGGAGTTCATGGTCGCGACCTCCGCCGCGCTGATCTTCGCCGTCTATCTGAAATGGCTGCCGGCGCTCTCCCTGGCCAATGAGGTCCATAGCCTGAGCGACATCTTGCGCGTCTATGCCATGCCGGTGATCACGCTGACCTTCGTCGTCTCAGCCCAGATGATCCGCATGACCCGCGCGGCTGTGATCGAGACGCTCGCCACGCCCTATGTAGAGATGGCCCTGCTCAAGGGCGCTTCGCGGCCGCGCATCGTCTTTCGCCATGCATTGCCGAATGCGCTCGGCCCGATCGTCAATGCCGTCGCCCTTTCGCTGTCCTATCTGCTTGGAGGCGTCATCATCGTCGAGACCATTTTCAATTATCCCGGCATCGCCAAGCTGATGCTGGATGGCGTAGCCACCCGCGACCTGCCGCTGATCCAAAGCTGCGCGATGATCTTCTGCCTTGGCTATCTGCTCTTGATCACCATCGCCGATATCATCGCCATCCTTTCCAACCCGAGGCTCCGATGACAATGACCAGCTCCGAGACCACGTCCGACCGGCTGTCCGGAACCCGGCTTGGCTATCGCTTCAACATCGTCGGCGCGATCGGCCTGACCGTGATCCTTTCCTGGGCGCTCGTCGCGATCTTCGCGCCTTGGATCATCCCCTACCCCGTCGGCGAGATCGTCGATCTCGACTATTTCGGCCCGATGAGCCGGGAACTCTGGCTCGGCTCCGATTATCTCGGCCGCGACATGCTCTCGCGGATCCTGATGGGCGCGCGTTATACGGTCGGCATCTCGCTGGCGGCGGTCACGATCGCCTGTTTCAGCGGCGTGGTGCTCGGCATGATCGCAGCGGTCGCCGGCGGCTGGCTCGACACGATCCTCAGCCGCTTCCTCGACGCCCTCAATTCCATTCCGAGCAAGCTGTTCGGCCTGGTGGTCGTTGCTGCCGTCGGCTCTTCGGTCCCGGTTCTGATCCTGACGCTGTCGGTGATCTACATCCCCGGCGCCTACCGCTTCGCGCGGGCGCTCGCCGTCAACATCAATGCGATGGATTTCATCACCGTCGCGCGCATCCGCGGCGAAAGCACCCTCTATCTCATTCGCTCCGAAATCCTGCCCAACATTGTCGGGCCGGTGCTTGCCGATCTCGGCATCCGCTTCGTCTTCATCGTTCTGCTGCTCTCCGGGCTTTCCTTCCTCGGCCTCGGCGTCCAGCCGCCCTATGCCGATTGGGGCGCTCTCGTGCGCGAAAACATCGGCGGCCTGCCCTTCGGTGCGCCGGCGGTGATGTTTCCCTCGCTTGCCATCGCCAGCCTGACGATCAGCATCAACCTGCTGATCGACAACCTGCCGCAGAAGATCCGCGACCGGAGTGCGTCATGAGCAATTTCATCGAAATCCGTGACCTGAAAGTCGAGGCCACCACCGATTCCGGCCGGCGCGTCGAGATCATCAAGGGTGTCAGCCTCGACGTTGCCGAGGGTGAGATCGTCGCGCTGATCGGCGAGAGCGGCTCGGGCAAGACAACCATCGCGCTGACCCTGATGGGCCATACCCGCGCGGGCTGTCGCATCTCCGGCGGCAGCGTTTCGGTCGGCGGCAAGGATATGGTCAGGCTCAGCGAAAAGCAGCGCGCCAAGGTGCGCGGCACCGAAGTCGCCTACGTCCCGCAATCGGCCGCCGCCGCCTTCAACCCGGCCACGACGATCATGGATCAGGTGATCGAAGTCACGCGTATTCATCAGCTTATGTCGCCGGACGAGGCGCGTGCCCGGGCCGTCGAGCTCTTCCGGGCGCTGTCGCTGCCGGAACCCGAGACGATCGGCAGCCGTTATCCGCACCAGGTTTCCGGCGGCCAGTTGCAGCGTCTGGCCGCCGCCATGGCGCTGATCGGCGATCCGACCCTCGTCATCTTCGACGAGCCGACGACGGCGCTCGACGTGACCACCCAGATCGAAGTGCTGCGCGCGTTCAAATCGGTGATGAAAAAGGGCGGCATATCGGGCGTCTACGTCTCGCACGACCTTGCCGTCGTCGCCCAGATCGCCGACCGCATCGTGGTCTTGAAGGGCGGGGAGACCCAGGAAACAGGCACCACCGAAGAGATCCTCAACCATGCGAAGCACCCCTATACCAGAGAGCTGCTCGCAGCCTTCGAACCGAAACTGCGCGCCGCAGCAGCCCCCATCGAGCGCGAGACGGCGCCGCTTCTGAAGATCGAAGATCTCGTCGCGGGCTACGGGCAGCGCCAGGCCGATGGCCTCCCGCTCGTTCGTGCGGTCGAGCATGTGAGCTTGAAGGTGGAGAAAGGCCGCAATCTCGGCATCATCGGAGAATCCGGTTGCGGCAAGTCGACGCTCGCCCGCACCATCGCCGGCATCCTGCCGGCCGCGGTCGGCAAGATCGTCTTCGACGGCACGGAGTTGCGCCGCAACGCCCGCGAGCGCTCGCGCGATCAGTTGCGCGAGATGCAGATCGTCTTCCAATATGCCGACACCGCCCTTAACCCGGCAAAATCGGTGGAGGACATCCTTGCCCGGCCGCTGGTCTTTTACCACCGCATGGATCGACAAGCGCGACATGCCCGCATCGATCAATTGCTCGACATGGTGCGCCTGCCCCGCAATCTGCGCCATCGCCGGCCGGGAGAACTTTCGGGCGGGCAGAAGCAGCGCGTCAACTTCGCCCGGGCGCTCGCCGCCGATCCGAAGCTGATCCTCTGCGACGAGATCACCTCGGCGCTCGACACGGTGGTCGCCGCCGCGGTCATCGACCTGCTCAAGGAGTTGCAGCGCGAACTCGGCCTTTCCTACATCTTCATCAGCCACGATCTCTCGGTGGTGGAGGCGATCTGCGACGAGATCGTCGTGATGTATGGAGGCCGGAAGGTCGAGCAAATCACGTCCTCGACAGTGAACGCGCCGCAACATCCCTATTCGCAACTGCTCTTCTCATCGGTGCCGACGCTCGATCCGGCCTGGCTCGATGGGCTTCAGCAGGATCCGGAACTGGTGCGTGCCTATTGCCGGCACTGAGCGCCGATTCTGCTTCGAGAGGACGTGCCGGCCAGATCCAGCGCCCACCCGGTCAGGTCGTGTTGAACCGCCTGGGCTCCAAGGCACGAGATCTGCAAGTGGCAGCGAATATGGCTTTGGAAACCAAGCCCGAAATTCTGTCGCAAGTCCTTCCAACCAGTATGAAGCTTTCCATTATGGGGAGAACAACCTGCGACAGAGAGACTCGGCAGCTGCGCAGGACCGATGGATCGGATAGATGATGCAGTTGTGTGAGGTCGGTCCGGAACCCTGAAAGATTGCGTTGGGACACTCGGCCAAGGGGAGTTTGCGAACCACAGAACATGCAGTCGTCATTCAGGAGCGTAGCTCCGCCGCGGTCCTTCTCGCCGGCTAAAGCGGAAACAAGGTGGTGAGCGGCATGTGGGCCTTGATAATCGGTGACTTCAGCACGACGAAGCTGAAATATTTGTCGATGCCGACGTCCATGTCGGTGAGGCGCTCCATGATCGTCTGGTATTCGTCGATCCCGGCGGTGACGAATTTCAAGAGATAGTCGTAGCCGCCTGAAACCAGATGGCATTCGATCACCTGATCGACCTTCTCGATCGCCGCCAGGAAGCGGGCAAAGTCGATCTGCCGGTGGTTCTTCAGGGTGATCTCGGTGAACACGGTCAGCGTCTGCCCCAGTTTGCTGACGTTGATCTGGGCCGAATAGCCTTCGATATAGCCTTCCGACTGCAGCTTCTTCACCCGCATCAGGCAGGGGCTCGGCGACAGATTGACCAGTTCGGCGAGTTCCACATTGGTGACGCGGCCATTTTTCTGCAGCTCGTAGAGAATTTTTACGTCGATCCGGTCGAGTTTCATCGCACGCCTTCGCTGCTTGAGATCGCCAACGACGCAGCAGATTATGCCGCGACTTTCAACACCGACCTTAACACATAGGGAAGAGCTGTCGACCATGTTGCGGGACAGGCCGAAGCACAAACGGCTGCGGGTCTCCCCACAAGACGGAATCTTCTGCTGTCGCCGGCTGATCTCCGGCAAAGGCGTGGCGGCGGATCCGCTAGACTAGCGCATAACCCCGAAAATCGATTCCGAATTTCGGAAAGGATTATGCGCAGATCCAGGTGATAGAGCGTCCTTTGCGCGTCTGAAAAGAAGCGCGGCGCTTTAATGCCTGAAGTGGAGACCATCCCATGCCCGCACCGCTCAATCGCGTCGACACCACGCCGGAACTGCCCGCTGCTGCCGATGCGGTGGTGATCGGCGGCGGCATCGTCGGCGTTTTCGCGGCCTATTATCTCGCCCGGCGGGGATTGAAGGTCGCCCTCGTCGAGAAGGGCCTTATCGGCGCCGAACAATCGAGCCGCAACTGGGGCTGGTGCCGCCAGCAGAACCGCGACGCCCGAGAATTGCCGATGTCGACCAAGAGCCTCGACCTGTGGGAGCGCTTCGCCACTGAGACCGGGGAGGAGACGGGCTTCCGTCGCTGCGGCCTCTTCTATCTGAGCAATAACGACGAGGAACTGTCCGGCTGGGCACGCTGGCGCGATTTCGCCCGCTCGGTCGGCGTCACAACGCACATGCTGAGCAGTGCCGAGGCGAGCGAACGCGGGCGTGCCACCGGCGTCTCATGGAAAGGCGGAGTGTTTTCGCCGACCGACGGCACGGCCGATCCGGCGAGCGCTGCGCCGGCCGTCGCGCGTGCGATCCTGAAACTCGGCGGCACGGTGCATCAGTCCTGTGCGGCCCGCGGCCTCGACGTCGAAGGCGGCAGGCTTTCCGGCGTCGTCACGGAGCATGGCACGATCCGGACGAAAATCGCGATCCTGGCCGGCGGCGCTTGGGCCTCCTCCTTCTGCCGCCAACTCGGCATTCGATTTCCGCAAGCCTCGATACGCTCCTCGATCCTCTCCGTATCCCCGGGCGCTAGCGGCCTGCCGGATGCCCTGCATACATCAGCGGTGTCGGTGACGCGACGCCGCGATGGCGGCCATACGCTGGCGATCAGCGGCCGCGCCCGCGTCGATCCGACGCCACAGCAGTTCCGCTTCGCGCGGCAGTTCCTGCCGATGTTCGCCCGGCGCTGGCGCAGTCTCAAACCAGGCGGGTTGGAGGGTTTTCGCTCGGGTCACGAATCTCTGGCACGCTGGCGGCTCGACAGACCGACGCCGATGGAGCGCATGCGCATCCTCGATCCGCTGGTCGACGAGGCGACCGTTGCGCTGACGCATGCACGGGCGCTCGAGCTTCTGCCTGCTTTGAAGGAGACCAAGATCGCAGCGGCCTGGGCGGGCTATATCGACAGCACGCCGGACGGCGTGCCGGGGATCGGCGAGATCGCCAGCTTGCCCGGCTTCATCCTTGCTGCGGGCTTCAGCGGCCACGGCTTCGGCATCGGGCCGGGCGCCGGCCATCTGATTGCCGATATCGTCACAGGCGACGAGCCGATCGTCGATCCCAGGCCCTACCATCCCGAGCGCTTCGGGGGATCCGCCTGGGGCAAAGTGGCCGATTTCTAAACGGCTCGGCCACCCCGGCTCGGACCTCGACGGTGGCAGAAATGATCCCTGTCCGGATCGCAGCATATACAGGAACCATAACCATTGGCCTGAAAGCGGCAATGGCAGGCACGCGTTACGCTTGGGCAATCACCTCCGGCGAGATTCCCGAAGTCATCCCTCACGAGACCAGCGACATCGGCCGGCGGGCGGCGGGCGATGTCCTGCGGCCATCGGCGGTCTGAAAGTGGGAAATTCTTTCGTTCAAGACTTCGACCTGTTGCCGAAGCCGGTGAATCTCCGCGGTGTTTTCCTCCACCATCGCAGCATTGTGCTGGGTGATATGCTCGACGTCGCGAACGGCATTGTTGACCTCGTCGATGCCCTTGTATTGCGTGGTCGTGGAAGCCGAGATGACCTGCACCAGCCCGTTGATCGAGGTGAAGTGTTCCATGATGGCCGACAGCGCCTGGCCGGTCTCCTCGACGAGCGTGACGCCCGCGCCGACCTGCGATGCGCTGGTGGAGATGAGATCCTTGATCTCGCGGGCAGCCTTGGCGCAACGCTGAGCAAGCTCGCGCACTTCCTGAGCAACCACGGCAAAGCCTCTGCCGGCCTCTCCTGCGCGTGCCGCCTCGACGCCGGCATTGAGGGCGAGGAGATTGGTCTGGAAGGCGATCTCGTCGATCACGCCGATGATGCTGCTGACTTTTTCGGAGGACCGGTTGATAGCGCCCATGGCATCGACGGCCTTGGCGACGACGGCCGCGGAATGCTCCGCCTGGCGGTGCGCCTCGGCGACCGAAAGCGACGTCTGGCGCGCGTTTTCGGCTGTCGTCCGCACGCTGGCTGTGAGTTCGCCGAGCACCCGCGAACTCTCCTCGAGGGAGGCCGCCTGCTGTTCCGTGCGGCGGGCCAGATCGTCGGCGGCGCCGGAAAGATTGGTGCTGCCCTCGGCGATCTCGTAGGTCGAGTTGCGAACCTCGGCGACCGTCAGGCGCAACGCGTCGATGGCGTGATTGTAGGTGCGGGCCATGGCGACATAATCGGCGGCCAGATCCTCGCTCATCTCTGCGGCGAGATTGCCATTGGCGAGCTTGCCGAGCATATCGGACAGAGCGTTCAAAGCCTCGCTCTGTTCCGCCTCGATGCGCGCCTGTTCGGCGGCGCGACGGGCCTGCTCCAATTCGTCCCGCGCCCTGTTTGCTTCGGCAAGCTCTTCCAGCCTGGTCTTCTCCAGCGCCTGGTCGCGGAAGACAGTCACGGACCGGATCATGTCGCCGATCTCGTCGCCGCGCTTGCCGTCACCGATGGAAATGTTCAGATCGCCGTCGGCAAGTCTCATCATCGTCTGGGTGATCCGCTTCAGCGGCCCGCGCAGCGTTTCGATCAGCATGAGGCCGCCGATGATCGCAAGCACCGTGCCCGCAATCATTGCCGCAAGTGACATTGTCGCCGAACGCTGGCTGATTTGCTTGCCGCTCTCCTGTGCCGTGCTGACGAACTGCTCGAGCGTGTGGCTCGCATCGGCCACCAGTGCGGTCGCCGCCTCCTTGTCCGCGCGCCACCGGTCGGCGATCGATATCAGAAGCGAACTATCCATTTCGATCGAGGCAAGGGACGGCTCGATCTTCTTGGCAAGATCCTGCAAGGCGGCGTTTTTCCCGCTCAAGGGTACGAGTTGAGCAGCGCTTTCACGCAGCGCCTTGAGATCGGCGAGAACGGCATCCCGCGCCTCGGCATCGACTCGCCTGTTCAGTTCGCTTAAGTGCAGGCGCAGATCGTCAATCGATTTGAATGCGGTATTGACGATCGCCACCATCGAGCGAAGGGTGGCGATGCTCGCATCCATGCCGACAAAACGCTCGATCGCAGTATCCGCATTCCCAGAGGCAAGCTTTCCAAACTTCTCCTCGAAGCCCTGCAGCTCCTGGTCGACAGGAGCGTAGCTGTCGAGCGTAAGGCTGGCTCTGTCCTTGGCTATCGCGGCGAGCTTGTCCAATACCGGCTTCAGCGCGGCAAGCTGGCTTTTGGCCTTGTCGGAGGCGAGCGCGGCGCTGCCGCCGGCCTCCTTGACGAGCGGCGGCAGGAGGCTGCCGAGAGCGCCGGTGATATCCGCGGGGGCGGTGGCCTGCGCGGTGGCCTTACGCAACTTTGCAATGCGTTGCGCGAGATTCTTGTAGACTGAAGCATCGAGAAGAAGCGCCCGGACGAAGGTCTCCTTGCCATTCGCCTGATCCTGGAGAACGTCGAGCTGTTTGCGCGCCGTCTGGCTTTCCTTGAACAGCCCGGCCACCGCGTCGTCGATCGCCTGTTCGGTATTTACACGCTCCTGTGACACAGCCCAAAGCGCATCGGCGCCGCCCTGCATCTTAGCCCCGAGTTCGCGCACGGCAGCAATCTGCTGCTTCTGCGCCGGATCGATCAACATGGCATCAAGCGTCGCCGCTCCCTTCTGCTGCTCGGAGATGCTGGCGATCAATCGTTCGCGCGTGGCCGATATCGGGAGATCGGTAAAGGCCGCCAGAGAGGATCGCAGCTGTTGAAAACTGGAAAGGGTTTCGATCGTCTGCCGGGTCAGGGTCATCTGGCCATTGAGCGTACCGGCGGTGAAATAACCGAAAAGACCGATGCCGGCGATGAGGATGACCAGAGGCACCACGAAGAAGAGGACTTTGGTCACGATCCGCATACGCTGCAACAGTCGATCAATCAGCGCCATAAACTAGCCCCCGCCCCAGGAAATTGGCTCATTCTCCGGCGCGACCCCTCCCCTTGGCCTGCAGCAGTCGTTGATCGCGCCAGGCCATCACAGTAGTCACAACTGTTAAAAAAATGGTCAATGGTGTCGAGTTTGATCGAAGCCTGCGATATGCCGACGAGGGCGCATTTTCCGCGCTCCCGTCTTGCCGCTCAGCCGATGGCCATCGGGCTTGCATTGCCGCCGGAAGCCGCCGTCGCTCACGCCACCCTTGAAGAGGTTAGGCTAACTCCGGTTCTCCAAGCGATTTGTTTTGCGCCACTCTTCGTATTCTCCGCGGGCATCGTCATGCAGAGGATAGTAGCGCTGCAACGACCCTCCCTCCATAAGCTTCACGCGTGAGAACTCCTCCCAATCGTGATGCTTTTGCGACTCTTCGATTACCTTCGAGGCCATTGCGACGGGAAGCACCACCACCCCGTCATCGTCGGCGACGATGATGTCGCCGGGGATTACCGTGACACCGCCGCAGGCAATCGGAACGTTGACGGCATTGGGATAGATGCTGGTCTGCACATGGTAGTTGGGAGTCCAGCCACGCAGCCATAGGGGGAGATCTAGCTTCTCGACATTGGGCCGATCGCGCATGCACCCGTCGATTACGATGCCAGCGCCGCCCCTGCCTTTGAAATACGTCGACATCATATCGCCAAAGACCCCCGAACTCATGTCGCCGCGCGCGTCGACCACGACCACATCGCCCTCCTGCGCGTGATAGAGCACGTGCCGGTGCAACTGCGTCTCCGGATCGGCATATTCTCCCTCGGTGAAGAGGTCCGGCCGCTGCGGCATGAACTGGAGCGTCAGCGCCGGCCCGACGATCGACTTCCCGTGGTTCTGCGCCACGGGACCCACCATGTGCGGATTGCGGAAACCCATGTGGCCGAGCGTGCCGGCAACGGTCGCGGCGCCGATTTCCTTCAGTGCGTCGATCAGCTCTTTGGGCGGTCGGGTAATGTCGGGAGTATGCGTCATTTCAGTCTCCGCTGGATGAAACTACCAGTTCGTAACCGAACCGTCGCGGCGCTTCAGGTGAGGCGCTTCCCAGAAACGAAAGCTCTCCGCCTTGACCGCCTCTTCGTTGACCTCGACGCCGAGCCCCGGCAGATCGCTGACCGGATAGTCAGGGCCGTCGAGCCGTGGCTGCACGGGGAAGAAGTCGGAATTGTCGAAGCCCAGCTTTGTTTCGGGCACCCTGGTCTCAAGCCAAGCGAAATTCGCCACCGCGGCGGCGAAATGGATGGTCGCGGCCGTGCAGACTGGGCCAAGAGGATTGTGCGGCATCAGGTCCACATAATGCGCCTCGCTCCAGCCAGCCACCTTCATCGCTTCGGTGAGCCCGCCAACATTGCAAACATCGAGCCGGTTGAACTGATGGATGCCGCGCTCGATGTAGGGCAGGAACTGCCACTTGCTGGCAAATTCCTCGCCGATGGCGAACGGGATGTCGGTCATCGTGCGCAGGGATTCGTAGGCCTCCGGTGTCTCGTCCCGTATCGGCTCCTCGAGGAAATCAAGCACGCCACGGCCGAGTTTGTTGCAGAAGCTGGCCGCCTCTGCCACCGACAACCGATGGTGATAGTCGATGCCGAGGACGACGTCGTCGCCCAGCGCCTCGCGCGCCTTGTTCAGCATCGTTGCGGTAACGCCGATCGATTCGCGCGGCTCGAAGATGTCCTTGCTGTTTTGCCCGATGGGAAAGAAGCGGATCGCCTGCCACCCCTGTGCGCGTAGTTCGCGGGCCCGTTCGATCGCAACATCGCCCTCAGCCTCGTCACCGGTCGAGGCGAAGGTAGGAATTCGGTCGCGCTGCTTGCCGCCCAGCAGTCCGTAGGCCGGCACCCCCAGCGCCTTGCCCTTGATGTCGTGAAGGGCAATGTCGATGGCGGAAATCGCCGCCTGCAGAACGCGCCCGCCTTCGAAATATTGGCTGCGATAGGCTTCTTGCCAGATCCGACCAATCTGCATCGGGTCGCGGCCGATGAGAAACTCCCGATAGTGCTCGATCGCGCCAACCACGGCCTTCTCGCGACCGCTCAAGCCGCTCTCGCCCCATCCGAAGACGCCCTCGTCGGTTTCGACCTTGACGAGCATCTGGTTGCGTGTTCCCACCCATACTGGATAGGGCTTGATAGCGGTGATTTTAAGCTTCGTGGTCATCCACACCCTCATTCCGGACGTATCGACTCTGTCTCAGTGGGCCTTGAGGGCCATTTCTGTTTCGCCGTCGAAGAGATGCATTCGCTCCTGGTCGAACTCGAGCCAAATCATTTCGTCCGGCGCGACGGCAATGGTCGGCGGCACGCTGACGTTGACGATTGCGCCGGACAGGAACGCCTGTACGAAGGTGACGTCTCCCGTTGGCTCCACCGTGTAGGCCTTGGCGGGAATGCTTCCAGGCACTGCACTCTTGTGCAGTTTGATCGTCGAGTGACGTGCGCCGAGCACGACTTTCTTGGTGGTCGCCCTCGCGACCTTCTGGGCATTGTGTGGCGAGAGCTCGAGGCTCCAGCCCTCCGCGCTGGTCAACACAGTATTGCCGCCCACCGTGGATGCCTCCAGCGGAACAAGGCTCATCGCCGGGCTGCCGACGAAGCTGGCGACGAACATGTTCACCGGATGGGCAAAGACCTGCGCCGGTGAATCGTATTGCTGCAGGTAGCCGCCGTTCATCACCGCCATCCTGTCCGCCATGGTCACGGCTTCGAGTTGGTCGTGCGTCACATAAATGATCGTTGCCTTGAGGTCCTGATGGAAGCGCTTGATCTCCGACCGCATCTGCACGCGCAGCTTTGCATCGAGGTTGGAGAGTGGTTCATCCATCAGGAATACCGCCGGATCGCGAACGAGAGCGCGGCCCAGGGCCACGCGCTGTTGTTGTCCGCCCGAAAGTTCGCGCGGCTTTCGCTCGAGCAGCTGCGTCATGTCGAGCACTCGCGCTGCTTCCTTGACCTTCCTGTCGATCTCGTCCCTTGGCAGTTTGCGCATCTGCAGCGGGAACGCCAGATTTTTATAGACCGATTTTTGCGGATAAAGCGCGTAGTTCTGGAACACCATTGCGATGTCCCGGTCCTTGGGGTCCAGGTCATTGACCACCCGGTCGCCGATGACGATGTCGCCCGATGTGATGGGGATCAGCCCCGCTACAAGATTGAGCGTGGTTGTTTTGCCGCAGCCTGAAGGGCCGACGAGCGCAACGAATTCGCCGTCGTTGACCGTCAGCGAAACGTCGTTGACAGCTTTGAAGCTGCCATAGGTCTTGACAAGATCTTTGAGGACCACGTGGGCCACCGGCAACTCCCTAGTGCTTGACTGCGCCTTCCGTGAGGGCGCGTACGAAGTATCGTTGCAGGACGAGGAACAGCACCACGACGGGCACGCTCATCATGAAGCTGGCGGCCATCAGGCCCGGAAAGTCCGTCGTATTTTCAGAGAAGAAGCGCTGGATGCCGACCGGCAGGGTCAACTGCTCGTTCTTGGAGAGGAAGGTGTAGGCGTAGATGTACTCGTTCCAAGCGCCGATGAAGGAGTAGATCGCCGTGGCGATGATTCCCGGCGCCGAGAGCGGCATCACGATCAGGAGAAAGGCCTGGAACCGCGTCGCTCCATCGATGCGCGCCGCCTGCTCGAGCTGCACCGGGATGTTGTCGTAGAAGCCCTTGAGGAGCCAGATTGCCAGCGGCAAGCCGAATGTGAGGTAGGTGAGAACGAGCGACCCATGCGTGTTCACCAGCCCGATCGCCCGCATCAGGATGAAGAGCGGTACGAGAAAGATCACCGCGGGGAACATGTTGCGAAGCAGGACGGCGAAGAACAGAAAGTTCCGGCCCGGGAAGGTGAAGCGCGAAAACGCATAGGCCGCAGGAACCGCCACGATCACCGAAAGGATGGTCGTAGCCATGGAGACGAAAAGGCTGTTCCAGAAGAAACGCAGGAAGTCCTGGCCGACGCTGTTTTGCGGATCGAGCAGCTTCTGGTAGCTTGCCAGCGTGGGCTGGTCCGGCCACCACTGTGGCGGGAATTGCATGGCCGCGAAGCCGGACTTGATCGAGGTGATTAGCATCCAGATCATTGGCAATGCGGTGTAAAGCAGCATGAACACCAGGAAGATGCGTCCGCCCCACCGCCACCCATCGAAGCGCCTATGGCGACGCGCCTGGCCTTGACGAGCAGTCTGTGCAATTGTGCTCATTGGCTCGCGTCCTTCTGCTCATTGCCGCTCAGCGCCCGGACATAGAAATAGCCGAGCGACATCAGGATCAGGAACAGCAGCACCGAATAGGCTGATGCCACCCCCCAGCGCTGACGTCCGAAGGCGAGCTCATAGATGTGGGTGATCCAGATATGCGATGCGTTCGACGGCCCGCCGCCGGTCATGATCCAGGGGATGATGAAAGAATTGAAGTTGGCCACGGCCAGCAGAAGGATCGTCACCGTCGAGACGTTTCTCAAGTGCGGAAAAGTGACGTGCCAGAATCGCTGCCATGCATTGGCTCCGTCGACCTTTGCGGCGCGCAGCAACTGGTCGGGAACCGTCTGCAGGCCAGCCATCATCATGATCATGGCAAACGGGAACTCCCGCCAGATATTGACGACGATCAGCGAGGGCAGCACCGTGCTGACGCTGTCGATGAAATTCGGCGGCCGATCGGCCCATCCGAGGCCGACCAGCACCGCGCCGATGATCCCAAAGTCCGAATGGTAGATCCACTTCCAGATATAGGACGCGGCGACCGCGCTGATGACCCAGGGAATGATCAGGATGGCGCGCAGGATGCCGCGGCCGACAAAATCCCGATGGAGCGCCAGGGCGCAGGCAAACCCCAGGACAAATGCGATGAAGGTGGATCCCAGTGTCCAGATTAGAGTGTTGGAGGTGACCTTCCAGAACACCGGACTTGTGAGGATGGCGGTGTAATTGTCGAAGCCGATAAAAATCTTGTCGCGGAGCTGCAGGCCGGGCGGTGTATTGAAGAACGACAGCTCGATCGTGTAGTAGATCGGATAGGCTATGACGATGAGCATCACGGCGATTGCAGGAAGCACGTACGCGTAGTCAGCGCGATGCTCCCAAATCTTTCGCAGGATGCCGGACCTATCGGGTTGAAGTCTTCGGCGAGCCTCTGCCTTGCCGATCAAGATCGTCACTGTGGCGTGCCCTTATTCTTGGGAACAACCGGCTGCACTCTCGGCGCAGCCGGTCAGGTCGTGGTCAGGCCTGGACTAGAGTCCGCCGTCCATCAGCTCTTTTACCTTCTTGGCCGCGTCGTCCGCTGCCTGGTCGACGGTCATGGCTCCGGTCAGGGCATTCTGCAGCATGTCCGGGACAATGATATTCATGATCTCGGGGGACTGTGGCAGCGCCGGGAACGGGATGCCGTATGGCAGCATCGAGGTCGTGACATCGAGGAACTTGATGTTATCAAGACGTTCCTTCATCCATTTGGTCTTGAAGCCGTTGAGGTTTCCCGGGTTCGAGCCGGCATAGGCCATCTTCAGCGACCATTCGGGGCTCGTCCACATGCAGATGATCGCCTTTGCAGCCGGCTCGTCCACCTTGCCGCCCTCGACATATTCGGGCTTCAGGATGTGAATGTTCGAGCCGCCAAACACGACGGCACGCTTGCCATCGGGGCCGGTCGGGATCAGGCCGTAGCGCATGTTGTCGATGACGGTCTGCGCCTTGTCCTTGTCGGTAGCCGTCGCTTTTTTCTGCAGGTCGAGCATGACGTTGTAGTCGGACGGGTGCGAGATCATCATGCCGAGCTGGCCAGCGAGGAAGAGGGGCTGGTTATCTGCCTGCTGGTTGGTGAGTGCCGAAACCGGAACCGACTTGTCGCGAACATACATATCGTAGGAGGCTTGCAGCGCCGCCTTGCTCTGCGGGCTATTGAGCTCGACCTGCTTATAGGTCGGGCTCGCGGTGGCTTCGTCGAAGACGCCGCCGCCATAGGCCCACAGCTGCGGCATGAAGCGATACGGCGTATTGCCGGCATTCTTGCGAGCCACGAGGCCGTAACCGGCAATGCCGAGCTTGTCGTGGATCTGTTTGGAATACTTGACGACATCGTCCCACGTTGCCGGAGCCTTGTCCGGATCGAGGCCTGCCCGCTTGAAGATATCGGCGTTCCAGATGAACGCCATCGTCTCGTTGTTGGTGGGAATGCCGTAGGTCACGTCCTCCCAGGTCACGGCCTTCATTGCGCCCGGCCAGAAGTCCTCGGTCGAATACCCGACATCCTCGGGTTTGAGCGGCTGCAGATAGCCTTTTGAGGCGAACTCGGTGCCGCCCAGGATTTGCAGGCGGACCGCCATGGGCGCTGCATTGCCAAGGAGCGCGGTCCGGAACTTGTCCAGAAGGTCGTTATAGGTGAGGGCTTGTTCCTCAAGCTGGATATTTGGATAGGTTTTGCGGAAGGTCTCGAAGAACTCCTTGTAATACTGGCGCAGGAGGTCGGGGTCGCCCTCGAACACGCCCTGATACCAGAAAGTCAGTCGCCCCTTGTAGTCGAGCGGGGTGACCTTGGCGCAATCGCCCGCCGTGTCAAAATCCTGCGTGCCGGCAATGGAGCGCACATATTCCGGCGACCACTTGCTCAAGTCGACCGGCGCACCCAGCGCAGACGCGGACATCAACGATACCATCAAAGCAGTAGAGACAGTGCCGCGCAGGACGGCACCGCCGAGTGAAATCCTCGTCATAGGTATCCTCCAGGTTCTCTCCCATGCCGCTCTGCGTCGAGGCGAGCGGTCTTTGCTCGCGGCCGCGGGACATTTACGGCCAAATGTATCCTTTCGAGCTTATCATACGTTTTCAGATCATAGATTGCCTGTCAACTAGCGAAATCGTACATTGTTTATGGAAAGATCGCGTGATATCCGAGCAATATGTGTATTTATTGGGGACAGCCTTGGCCGAAACAAGCGATTTTAAAGCGCAGCCGCCCGAAGGGATTGACGCTATCGGGGCCTCCAGCGAGGGTGCCTCGCTTTATCAACTGATCAGGGAAGACATCATCGAGGGGCGGCTCGCTGCCAACGAACGGCTTGTGGTCACCGATCTCGCTCGGCGCCACGGCACTTCGACCAACCCCGTGCGCGAGGCTCTGCAACTGTTGCGCGGAGAGGGCTTCGTCACCTTCGTTCCCAACCGCGGAGCGCGCGTCCGGCCCATCGATCAGGATTTTGTTCGGGACATCTACGAGATCGGAGTCTTGATCGAGCCGGCCCTGACGCGATGGTTCGTGAATATGGCCACCGTCGAGGACATTGCCGAACTCGAACGCATCCAAGGCCTGATTGAAGAGAACGACTTCGCCGACACGTTGAGGCACAGCGAGCTGGACACCGCCTTTCACACCATAATGTACCAAAGGCACTACAACCGCCACGCCGCCGAGCTTTGGTGGAAGCATCGCGAAGTGCTTCGAGCCGTGAGCCGGCGTTTCAACTTCACGCTCGCCCGGCGTGCCGCGATCCTGAGCGAGCATCGCGAACTCATTGCGCATGTAAAAGCGGGAAACGCCAACGAGGCAGGCGAACTCATTGCACGCCATGTCGAAGGCTCCGGCCGGCACATCCTCGAACACATGCGGGCGCGGAACGCGGCTCGGGCAGGATAGACTGCAAGGCCCGGGAATATCGTTCTCCCGGCCAATTCAGACAAAGGCAATTGAGATGAAAATCACCAGCGTTCGGCCGTGGTTAATCAGATCCGATGCTTCTTATTGGGGAGAGTTTCTGTTCGTCGAAGTGACAACCGACGAGGGGGTGAGCGGCTGGGGAGAGATCACCACCACGACAAGGCTCGCCAACCGCGCCCTCTGCACGATGCTGCGGCAGATCGGTGCCGCGGTAACAGGCGAGGACCCGGCGCGTATCGAATATCTTTGGCACAAGATATTCCGCAGCTTCACCTATATGGGCAGTCGCGGCGCCGCAGTCGAATGCGTAAGCGCCATCGACATCGCCCTTTGGGACATCCGAGGCAAAGTTCTTGGTAAGCCGATTTACGAGCTGTTGGGCGGACCGGTACGCGATGAAATCGCGCTCTACACCCATCCCAACCAGGCCAAATTTACCAGCAAGGAGGCTGCGGTCCGCGAAATTAGAGACATCGTCGAGTCCGGCCACACGGCGCTCAAGTTCGATCCTTTTCCCCACCAGGGCCGCACCGCCGATGGCCAGTCCCGCGAACAGCGGGACGGCTACCTTGATGGCAGCATGACCCGCAAGGACGAGCGCGAGGCCGCCGAACTCACGTCACTCATCCGCGAAACGGCGGGCTCTGATGTCGACATTCTCATCGATGCGCATGGCCGCTTCGACGTTCCCACCGCCATTCGCCTCTGTCGGAGCCTCGAGGAAGCCGGTCAGATCGACTGGTTCGAGGAGCCCTGCCCGCCCGAGAGCCTCAACGCCCTCAAGCAGGTCCGGGAGAAGGTCAGTGCCGCGATCTCGTGGGGCGAGCGCGGCCACACGAAGTGGGATTTCGTGCCGGTGCTCGAAAACAAGCTCGCCGACTACATCATGCCTGACGTCACCTGGACCGGCGGCATTACCGAACTCAAGAAGATTTCTGCCCTGTGCGAAGCCTACTACATCCCGGTCTCGCCGCACGACGCCGCAGGACCGATCAACGTGGTTGCAGGAGCACAGGTGATGATGACCGTTCCCAACTTCTACAAACTCGAAACCTCGGAGTGGAACCTGGGCAAATACGATCACCTCATCGACAGGCCACTCGATGTTTCGAACGGCAGCCTCAAGCTTACACCGAGACCTGGTCTCGGCGTCGAAATGAACCGCGATTACCTTCAAAGCCACGAGATAGAGCTGGATTAACAACGCTCTATGCCGCGCAGCCGTGCGCGGCGAACCCGCCGACAGAACGAGGATAAATCATGCCAGAGGCAGATGAAGCCGACGAAGCGCTCAATCGGGTGAATACGCATTCCAAGCCGTCCGACCTTCGCATTACCGATATGCGGGTAGCCGAAATTGTCGGCGCGCCGTTCACCTCAGTGCTGCTCAAGATCTACACCAACCAGGGCATCGTCGGGCTTGGCGAGGTGCGCGACGGTGCCAGCGCCACCTACGCGCTGATGCTGAAGAGCCGGTTGCTTGGCGAGAATCCTTGCAACATCGACCGCCTGTTTCGCCGGATCAAGCAGTTCGGCGGGCACGGGCGGCAAGGCGGCGGTGTATCGGCGGTTGAAATCGCCTTGTGGGATCTTGCCGGCAAGGCCTATGGCGTCCCCATCTACCAGATGCTCGGCGGCCGGTTTCGGGAGAAAGTGCGCGTCTATTGCGACACCGACGCCACCGTGCCGAGCGGCACAGAGACCGGCAGGCGCCTCAAGCAACGCATGGAGCTGGGGTTCACCTTCCTCAAGATGGATCTGGGGCTGATGCAGATTGCGGATGTGCCCGGTGCGGTCGTGTCTCCTGCCGGCTCGCTTGAAGGATACCGTGACCACCCCGGCCGCGGCCCGCTGAAGACCATTGAAGAGCGCCGCATCCGCAACGCGGCATACGATGTGCATAACGTCCCGCACCCGTTTACCGGCCTCCACTTTTCCGACAAGGGCCTCGACTTCCTTGAGCAATACATTGCCGAGGTTCGTGAGGTCATCGGCATGGATATTCCGCTTGCCATCGACCACATCGGCCACATCTCAGTGCAGAACGGCATTCGCCTCGCCAGGCGTATCGAAAAATACGTGCCAGCCTGGCTCGAGGATGTGATCCCGTGGCAGTACACCGAGCAGTACCGACAGTTGCAGGACGCAACCACGGTGCCGATCTGCACCGGCGAGGACATATACCTCAAGGAGGGCTTCGAGCCCCTGCTCAAAAGCAGCGGCCTCTCCGTTATCCATCCGGACCTGCTCACCAGCGGGGGCATCCTCGAGACCAAGAAGATCGGCGATATGGCGCAGGACCATGGTGTCGCCATGGCTATCCACATGGCGGAAAGTCCGATCGCCGCAATGGCTGCCGCACATGTGGCGACCGCGACCGAAAATTTCATGGCGCTCGAATACCACTCTGTCGATGTCGACTGGTGGGACGATATCGTCACCGGCCTTCCCAAGCCGCTCGTGAAGGACGGCTTTATCACTGTTCCGGACAAGCCGGGCCTGGGAATTGACGACGTCGTCGACGAGGTGATCTCGCAGCATCTACAGCCGGGTGTCACCGGCATCTGGCAGCCCACGGATCACTGGGACGATGAATATTCCTGGGATCGCACCTGGAGCTGAGGCGAAAAGGAACCAAGATGAAGATCACCGATCTGCGATGCGCCGTTATCGGCAAACACCCGATCGTTCGCATCGTCACGGACGAGGGTCTCTATGGCTTGGGCGAAGTCGAGTTCACCAAGTCCTACCTCAAGCCCTGGGTGCTGCACTTCCGTGAGGCGCTGATCGGCGAGGACCCGACCGACGTCGAGAGAGTGATGCTGAAGATCCGCCAACGCGGCTCATTCAAGCCGTACGGTGCGGCGGTGAGCGCTATCGAGCATGCGCTGTGGGACATTGCCGGCAAGGCCGCGGGCGTGCCCGCCTATAAACTGCTCGGCGGCAAGGTGCGCGACAAGGTGCGCGTCTACAACGGCTCGATCCGCCGGAAACGCACGGGCGACCGGCCGGAAGATTACGCCGCTGACGTCAAATGGATGATGGAGCAGCCGCAGAACTTCTTCATGATCAAGCAAGGAATCTCGTTTCACTCCAACATGAAGGACACCATTGAGGGTTTCCACTACGGCGTGACGCAGCAGAAGGCCGGCTATCACGGCGCCATGGATCAGGGCATGATCAGCGAGCGCGGTTTCAACCACATGCTCGACTGCGTGATCGCGATGAAGGAAGTGCTGGGCGACAAGGTCAGCCTGGCGCTCGACTGCGGCCCGGGCTGGATGCTGCCCGATGCGATCAAATTCGCTCGCGCGGTCGAGAAGTACAATTTGATGTGGCTCGAGGACATGCTGACTGGCGACTATGTACCGTGGGTCAATCCGCAGGCCTATCGGGAACTGACAACCTCCACCTCCACGCCAATCCACACTGGTGAGCAGATCTACCTGCGGCACAATTTCAAGGAACTGATCGAGACGCAGGCGGTGCGCGTCATCGGCCCAGATCCAGCCGATATTGGCGGTATTGCCGAACTCAAATGGGTCGCCGAACACGCCTACATGCACTCGATCCTGATGGCACCGCACGGGGTCGCCAACGGCCTGCTAGGCCTCGGCGCGTTGATCAATGTCTGCGCCACCCTGCCCGCAAATTACATCGCGTTCGAATATCCGAGCGCCAGCGACCCCTGGTGGGAGGATCTGGTCGTCGGCTTGCCGCCGCAGATCGTGAAGGACAGCATGGTGGACCTACTGGAAGCGCCGGGGCTGGGGCTGGATATCGACGCCGAAGCGGCCAGGAGATATCTCAGGGAAGAGGATGCGGGCTTCTTCGACTGAATCTCCCTCCACCGGCATGACGTGAATCGCAGTAAGGCCCGCCGGTATGGGAAAGGAGATCGTGCTCCCCGCGGACCTGCAAGCAACTCCTCGCTGCGCTTGAGCAGCGGTCACCGATAACGGCCTGTAAGTACGACCTCGAGCCCGGCGACGGTCGCTCCAGACGAGGCAGATGAACACCAATCTCTTAGCAGTAAACCGCATCGTTGGGTCACCAGTGCGAATCCTGCCTGAAACTACCTTTCCAATCGTCTGTCCTCACGCCACCAATACCGTGTCGCGACGGGATCGCCGCCCGTCGCTCTGATAAGCCGAGGCATCGAGATTGAATCCCGGGAAGAGGACCTCTTTTCCGTCTCGAGTTAATCGAGACCTGCAAGACGCGGCCGAGGGCGCATTTTTTGCGCCCTCGTTTTGCTGCTCAGCCAATGGCCATCAGACTTGCATTGCCGCCGGCAGCCGCCGTGTTGATCGACGTCGACACCTCCTCCAGCAGCCAATTCAGGCAATAGGCCTCGGGGTCGCTTGCCAGTTCCTCGGTTGTCGCCGCCTGGACCAGCAGAAGCGGACCGGGCAGGTGAGCGATCTTCTGATTGACGGCCAGAACCCTTTCGCGATCGCCTTCCACGAGCGCGCCCGAGAACGGCCCGTCCTTTTCCCAATCCGATGTCCAGGAAATCCGGCCGGCGACAGCCGCCGGAAGGTCCGCCAGGACCGATTTGGATAGGGAACCCGCATCCACGACGATGCGGTTGCCGGTTGAAAGGGCTGCGGCGATCTGTCGATGAAGCCCGCCTTCCGTCTGCGGCACGATAAGAATACGGCCGCGGGGATGGAGCGCGTAGAGATTGCGCTCGCCGACCGGACCGGTGAGCTCGCGTTCGAGCCCGAGTGCCGAACGGCTCGCATATCCACGCGCCGCTTCCCCCTCACCCGGCAAGCCCTTCTTGTCGAGCCAGACAATATAGTCGCGAAGGGCGAGATCCGTGTGAACGGAGTCCTGCTGCGGCGGCACGGGCGCACGCTGCACCAGCCGGCCGATATAGAGCGGACCACCGGCCTTCGGCCCTGTGCCTGACAAGCCGCGACCACCGAAAGGCTGCACGCCGACGACCGCGCCGATGATGTTGCGGTTGACGTAGAGGTTTCCGGCCTTGATGCGACTGGTCACATGCGCGATCGTTTCATCAAGCCGAGTGTGAAGTCCGAATGTGAGGCCGTAACCCGATGCGTTGATGTCGTCGATCAAGCGGTCGAGCCCGTTTCGCTTGAAGCGGACGACATGCAGAACCGGTCCGAAGATCTCTCTCGTCAGGTCCGACAAGGACTTGATTTCGATGATCGTCGGCGGAACGAACGTCCCCGCCGCGGCACTTTCGGGCAGCGGCAGCTGATCCACCTTGCGGCCGGCGCCGCGCATCTTCTCGATATGCTGGTCGATCTCCGCCTTTGCGCCGTCATTGATGACAGGGCCGACATCGATGCTCAGCCGATCGGTGCGGCCGATCGTCAGTTCCCGGAAGGCGCCCTTCAGCATATTGAGGGTCCTGTCGGCCACATCGTCCTGAAGGCAGAGAACGCGAAGCGCAGAGCAGCGCTGGCCGGCGCTGTCGAAAGCCGAGGCAATGACGTCGGCCACCACTTGCTCGGCCAATGCCGAGGAGTCGACGATCATACCGTTCTGACCGCCCGTCTCGGCGATCAGCGGAATCGGCTTGCCGGTCGCCGACAGCCGTTCTGCCAGCTGCGCCTGGATCATGCGAGCCACTTCGGTCGACCCGGTAAACATGACGCCTGCCGTTTCCGGAGCCCCGACCATGCCGGCGCCGAGGCGGCCGCTGCCGGGCACGAACTGCAGGACACCCACCGGCACACCCGCCTCGTGGAGGATCTTCACACTCTCCGAGGCGATGATCGGCGTGACGCCGGCAGGTTTGGCAAGCACGGGATTGCCGGCCACCAAGGCTGCGGCGACCTGTCCGGTGAAAATCGCCAGCGGAAAATTCCACGGGCTGATACAGACGATCGGGCCGAGCGGCGCATGCGACGGCCCGAGGGTCTTGCGTGCCTGATCGGCATAGTAGCGCAGGAAGTCGATCGCCTCGCGCACCTCGCCGACGGCATTGGCCGCGGATTTGCCGGCTTCGCGCATGACGATGCCCATCAGCGTCTTGATGCGGGCCTGCATGATGTCGGCCGCCCGATCCAGGCAGGCCGCACGCTCGGCCGGCGGCACGGCCGCCCATTGCGGCGCATGTTCCGCGGCCATCGCAACGATACGGGCTGCCTCCTCGACCTTCACTTCCGTGACCGTGCCGACGACGTCCCGGTGATCGGCAGGATTGAGAACCTCGCGCGTCACCCCATCCGTCGAGCCGTCGGCAAGGAGGGGAAGCGCACGCCATGGGGCAGCCGCGGTAGAGGCGAGCGCCTGCGACAGGTCCAGGAGGGTGGCCTCATTCGAGAGATCCAGGCCGTCGGAATTGGCGCGGGCACTGCCGTAAAGAGCCTTTGGCGAGGCGATCTGGATGTGCGGAAGGCCAACGACGGGCATGGCTGCGACGATCTCGGCAGGATCGGCGACCAGGGCCTCGACCGAGACATTCGGATCGGAGATGCGGTGCACGAAGGAGGAATTGGCGCCGTTTTCGAGAAGGCGCCGCACCAGATAGGCGAGCAGCGTCTCATGCGTTCCGACAGGCGCATAGATGCGGCAGGGCCGGTCGAGTTTTTCCTTGCCGACGACCTCGTCATAGAGCGGTTCGCCCATGCCATGCAGGCATTGGAACTCATATTTGCCGACCGCGAAGTCGGGACCGGCCAGGTGATAGATCGTGGCAAGCGTCTGCGCATTATGCGTGGCGAATTGCGGGAACACCGCATCGGGCGCGTTCAGCAGCTTGCGCGCGCAGGCGACATAGGCGACGTCGGTGTAAATCTTGCGGGTATAGACCGGATAGTCGTCGAGACCGTCCAGCTGGGCGCGCTTGATCTCCGCATCCCAATAGGCGCCCTTGACGAGACGGACCATGATCCGGCGCCCGGACCGGCGTGCCAGATCGATGATGTAGTCGAGGACGAAGGGGCAGCGCTTGCCATAGGCCTGCACGACGAAGCCCAGCCCGTTCCATCCGGCAAGCTCCGGGGCAAAGCAAAGCTCTTCGAGGAGGTCTAGCGAAAGCTCCAGCCGATCAGCCTCCTCCGCATCGATATTGAGGCCGATATCATAAGTCTTGGCGAGAACGGCCAGCGCCTTGACTTTCGGCAGCAGCTCTCCCATCACCCGGTCGGCCTGCGACCTCACGTAGCGCGGATGCAGGGCCGAAAGCTTGATCGAGATGCCTGGGCCGTCATAGATGCCGCGCCCGTCCGACGCCTTGCCGATGGCGTGGATCGCCTTTTCATAATCCTTGAAATAACGCTCGGCGTCCGCGGCAGTCGTCGCGGCTTCGCCCAGCATGTCGTAGGAATAGCGGAAGCCGCGCGCTTCGAGCGGCCGAGCGCGTTTCAGCGCCTCTGCGATCGTCTCGCCGGTGACGAACTGCTCGCCCATCATGCGCATCGCCATATCGACGCCGCGACGGATAACCGGCTCGCCGGCGCGCGCGATCAGCCGCGTCAGGGCTGCCGACAGGCTCCGGTCGTTGACCGTCGATGTCAGTTTGCCGGTGACGACGAGACCCCAGGTGGCGGCGTTGACGAACAGGGATTTTCCGCCGCCGATATGGGAGGTCCAGTTGCCTTCGGCAATCTTGTCGCGGATCAGCGCGTCCCGCGTGTCGGTATCGGGAATGCGCAACAGCGCTTCGGCAAGACACATGAGCGCCACGCCTTCCTGGCTGGAGAGCGAATATTCCTGCACCAGCCCTTCGACACCGGTGCCCTTGTGCTTGGCGCGCAAGGCCTCGATCAGGCTGCGGCCCGTGCTGCGGATGTCATAGCGTTTCGCCTCGGAGACGCGCGCGGCGGCGACCAGCGGCGGCAGGCATTCGGTTTCCGGCCGGCGATAGGCTGCCGTGATCGCCTGGCGAAGGTCGGATTGCGGCCGGATCGGTGGCGCAAAGGCCGAGAACGGCGCTCCGTCGGCGGGGTCTTTGGATGGAGGAGTGTCGATCGCTGCGTTCAACATGAAGGTCCCTATCGGTCGATATCTGGTTTTAACGGATGAATGAGACGCCGGGTTCATCGTCCCAGTCAGCGTCGTCCGAGACAACAGGGCCGGAATATTCCGTCTCGCGAAGCGGACGCGCATCCGGCCTGTTGCGCTTGAGGGTGAGCGCCGCTGCAACCGCTCTTATCGCCACCGGCCGGTAGTGAGCGAGCAGGTCCAGCTTCTGATCGTCATCCGGTTCTTCCCTACGCATGCGTGACCCCATTTTTCCTGCGGCGCCGATGCGATCCCGACGATGCGTCGAGCGCCTGCGCCTTCCATCCCATTGCCGATGCATAAGGTATCACAGATCGCCGATCGCGATCTCACTTGATTTTCGCAGCTTTCAGCCTGTATGAACTTATTAAAGCATTCTTGAGAGTTAAAATGGCTACTGAACCTGACATCTTTAGTGAATTGGACCAGTTCGACAGAAAAATCCTCGCGGCTCTTGCCGAGGACGGCAGACTGTCGATCACCGATCTCGCGGCGCGTGTCGGCCTCTCGAAGACGCCGTGCCAGATCCGCTTCAAGCGGCTCATCAGCGACGGCTATATCGAGGGCTTCAAGGCCGTCCTCAATCCATCGAAAATGCAGCTCGACCATATCGCTTTCGTCGAGGTGAAGCTTTCCGATACCCGCGAAGATGCGCTGAAAAGCTTCAACGACGCCATCAAGAAGATCAGGGAAGTCGAAGAGTGCCACATGATCGCCGGCAGGTTCGACTATCTGCTCAAGATCCGCACACGCGATATCGGCCGCTACCGCCGCGTCCTCGGCGAGCGCATCTCGACGCTGCCCCACGTTGCCAACACATCGACCAATGTCGCGATGGAGACGATCAAGGAAGGCTGGGACAAGTTCGGTTCGAGTCTTTCGTGAACCTATTGCCGGCGACCGGCCCGGCGCAGTTCAAGACCGCGCGCACTTTTTAGCATCATGCCCTGGCTTTCCGGCCGCGTGCGCTCGGCTTCACCGGCACGCTCTTGCCGTACTCGTTCCACCATGCCGTCAAAGCTTCCATGGTGGGGCCGAGGCCCCGCGCCTTTTGTGTGATCTCATATTCGACGCGCGGAGGAACCTCCGCAAAGATGGTGCGGGACACGAGGCCGTCTGCTTCGAGCTCACGAAGTTGCGCCGTCAGCATGTGCTGGGTGATGCCGGGAATAGCCTTCCTCAATTCGCCAAACCGATAGACCCGCTGATTGAGCAGCCACATGATTTCCAGCTTCCATTTTCCCGAAAGCAACGCGAATGCGCGACGCATCTCCTCATGCATATTGCCTTCTTCTTCAACCATGGTCTGCTTTTCCATACTAACAGCAAGTAATTCATCCTACTTGCAAATATGAATCTTAGACGACATTTCTCTGCGTGCACAAGGGAGCGCAGAAAGGCGCCTCCCAAAAACAAACCGACAGACTCGACGAGAGGAATGTTGCTGCGTGGGCAGCGACAGGGATGAACTCATGCCTGAATTTTACGTGTACTGGGTCAGCACGGCGCTTCTATCCGTGCTCTACCTCGCCTCAGCCGCCATCTATGTCACCAAGCGAGACTGGGTTCGCCAGGTTCTGGCGGAACTCGGATTCCAAGCTTCCTATCTCATTCCGTTCATGATCATCATCAAGGTTCTCGGCCCGGCCGCGATCCTTTCCCGCGTCAGCGTGCCGCTCAGCGATCTCGCCTATGCCGGCATCTTCTTTCACCTGCTGCTGTCGGGCCTCGCCCATGTCGGCGTTCGAAAACCCGCCGGCGCTCTGCCAGCGGCGGTCGGCCTGGCGCTGCTGGTCACCTCATTCATGACGCAGAACGACGCCCGCGACGTCCCCTCCCCTTACGTCCAGGCCACTGCGCACTGAGGTCCGATAATCCCAACCCAAATCAAGGAGATAGAAATGGGTCGACTCAATGGAAAAATTGCCATCGTCACAGGCGCAAGCCGCGGCATTGGCCGTGCCACGGCAAAGTTGTTTGCGGCCGAAGGCGCGAAGGTCGCAATTCTTTCGCGGACATCCGAAAGCGTCGAACGCGTTGTCGCTGAAATCGTCGAAGCGGGCGGCGCAGCACTCGGCACCGTCTGCGACGTCGGAGAGGCCGATCAGATCACGGCCGCGGTGGACAAGGTTGTCGCTGCCTACGGCCGCATCGACATTCTCGTGAACAATGCTTTCGATGGCTCCGCGGTCTTGTCGTCGGTCATCGACCTCTCAGTCGAACAACTGCAACGCAACTTCGACACTGGGCCGATCGCCTATCTGCGCTTCATGCAGGCTTGCTATCCTCATCTGAGGGAAAGCGGAGAAGGCCGGATCATCAATTTCGGCTCGATGGCCGGCACCAGCGGGTTGGCTGGTTATGGTCCGTACAACATGGCCAAGGAGGCGGTGCGCGCCCTGACCCGCACGGCGGCGCGCGAATGGGGTGCGGACAAGATCACCGTCAACAACGTCCTGCCGATCGCCGACACCTGGGGGGCTGCGGAAAAGGAGGTTCCTCCGCCGATGAGCGCGCTCGCGCGTTTCGGCTCGCCGGAAGACGACATTGCGCCGGTGGTGCTGTTCCTGGCCAGCAAGGATTCGCAGTTCATCACGGGCTACAGCCTTACCCCCGACGGCGGCGCAATCATCGACAGCGCTCGGTAACAGTCCTCGGCAACCGTCGATGAGCAAGGGGCGCAGCATGTTGCGCCCCGTTGTCCAGCGCAGCGCGACCTTGGCGGCCGAGCAGGCGCTGAAGTTCGGCAAGCCGTCGAGCCAACGTGGGGCCTAATGCGGTCTTTGAATTTCACAGTAGACAATGCTGCGGTTTGAGCCGGACCAAACAGACACCTTCATATCCGTCCCCGTCACGCTTTCACCGGCGATCAAGCCCATCTCTCGTTCTGACCGCAACAGCAGCGCCCAGTTCATAAATGTCTCCATATAGCCATCGACCTCCGTCTCCGGAGAGAAATTGGCGAACAGGAATGTGCCGCCAGGCTTGAGCATGCTGATGCACTTCTTGGTCAACTTTACGGCGACCGGGTCCGGCAAATAGTCGTAGAGACCTGCGGCATAGACGAAATCGAACATTCCCAGCGCATGTCTTCCACCGATCAGGGATTTGACCGAACCGCTCATCGCCTCGACGGATGTGCCGGCGAAATCGCGGGCTACGGTTCCAACGCTCATCGGGTCTTGATCCAAAGCCACCCAGCGTTTGATCGCGCCGGCACCGAGAGCGTGCGACAAAGGCCCCTCACGAAGATGCCCCGCCGCGATGGCGAGGACTTCGGTGGAACCAGGCCGCGCCGAAGCGATTTCGTCAACGCGGCGAGCCAGAATGTCTCGACGCTCCCTTACCGCTAGGGATGACGAAGCATTTCGAGTGTAGGCGTAGATCGAACGGCCCAAGTTGCTGGCCGATAAGACAGCGTCCTCAATCTCAGGTCTGCCGTAGATGAAGTCGAGAAGGCGTGCGTCGCCAGAATAGCCGCGCGGCTTTTCGAACGACCAGCGGGTCAATGGATCTTGATGAAGATAGTGAGCAACTGGATGAGATTGCGCGATCGGAACGATGACGTCCCATACCTCCGGATGAAAGCGCCGCCGTATCTGATGCAAGGCGGCGGTCAGACGCTCGATGATCGCATGAGGCTCGACGCCGGATTTGAACTGACGGATCGACACGTCAAGGCTGAGGGCAAGCTCGGCACTCGCAACGATAAGGTGGCCGGGATCTGGGGCAGCAAGCCTCCTTGCCGCCCGACGAATTTCACCTGGCGCGACAAGACTTTCACCGTCCAAGACCAGGCTTTGTACCATTTCGAGACCTCTTTGACATAGCATTAAGCATAATCAACCTCGAAATAGGATGCGACTAGAATCTACACGGGATAAGGGTATTTCTACTATTGCGGGTCAGATGCCACCCCTCTAACAAAGCTAAGCAATAAGACAAACCGGTTGCAGGTTGCCGAACGTGATTTTGGAGGGCGCCGAAGTATGGCTTACTTTTCAACTTACTTTAGATCGTTGTCAGACCGGTGTTGTTGCATGATCGCGGCTTGCGCTAACGTCCAGCGCGACGAACCAACCGCCAGCTTTTCATTTGCCGAGGCCCTCAAGTCTCTGAAATCTGAAAATGATGCTGTCCGAAGGCAGAGCTCACGGCATGGTCTTTGGATGGCGGTCGCCGTTTATGTGGCCTTCGCACTTCCAGACCGATGGCTGATCCCCGATGTTGCCCCTGTGACGATCGCCGCGCGATTCGTCGTTGCAACGGTCGCTCTGCTGGCTTTCGAAATCTTGCGACTGGCAAATGCGAAAACCGTCTGGCTTGACATCACATGTGCCGCTGCGCTGCTTGTGGGCTATGTGGGCTGGCTGTACCCGGCGATTGCCACCCGCGACGTCACCGCCATGTCATACTACATGATATTCGGCGCCATCTTCATGATGGGCGCCAACCTTTTTTTCAGTTTCCCGTTTCGGCTTTCGGTGATCACCTCGAGCCTCGTTCTATGCGCATTTTTCGTTACGATCGAGGAATTTTTTCCTTCAAGCCAAACCTACAAGCTTGCCTTCGGGTTGTTCTACATTTCGTGCTTTGTCTTCACGTCTTTCGTCAATTGGCGCTTGAACGTGGAGCGTCGAAACGTGTTGCTGAACGCGGCGGAGGCGCGCCACCAGCACTGGGAAGCGTCCGAGCGCGGAAGGTCCCTGCTCGAGCTTTCACATACTGACTACCTGACAGGCATAAGCAACAGACGCGCGCTGGATCGGCGACTCGACGAATGCTGGGCCGCTTGGAAAGACGAACGCCGCGACTTCTCCGTGTTCCTCATCGACGTCGACTTTTTCAAACGCTTCAATGACCGCTACGGACATCAGGAAGGAGACCGATGCCTGACTGTCATCGCCAATGCGCTGAAGGCACTTGTAGAGTCGTCAGATGGCATGATCGGCAGGTATGGTGGCGAGGAATTTATCGTGGTCGTGCCGGCTGCCCTCCCCAAGGTCGCGATGGTTCTCGCCGAGAAGATCAGAATGGAAGTCGAGTCTCTGGCGATTGCTCACGACGAGCGACCAGATGATATGTCGATCGTAACCGTCAGCATCGGCGTCGCCTTCACCCGCGAGAAACTTGGAGAGAAAGTTGAACGAATAGTCCGTGAAGCCGACCTCGCTCTCTACAATGCCAAAGCAAGTGGCCGAAACTGCATTCGTAGTTTTGATCCGTTGTTGCCTCGCCCCGACGACTATGCTGGTAAACTCGTCCCGCTGCTGGCGGCCGCCATTGATCGCAAACTGGTCTCGCTGGTGTACCAACCGATCTTCGACGTGACGAACGAGAAACCAAGAGCTGTCGAGGCTTTGATGCGCCTCAGGATGCCGGACGGCACCGCGGTTTCGCCGAAGACGTTCATTCCCGTTGCAGAACGAAGTGGCGCTATCCTCGAACTGGGCAGGTGGGCGATCGAGACGGCATGCCGTGATATACTGATGACCGATCGGATGGCTACCGTCAGCGTCAACGTATCGCCAATACAACTGCGTTCCCCCGGCTTTGCTGCCAGTGTCGCTGATATCCTTGCTCGGTGCGGGGTCTGTGGGTCGCGACTGGCCTTGGAAGTCACTGAGGGCCTGGACATGGATATGCAGTCGGAGGTGCTGAAATGCATTGCCGATCTGCGGGCACTCGGCGTCGAAATCTGGCTTGATGACTTCGGCTGCGGCTTCGCGGGTCTCTCCTGGTTGAGGGCAATCGAGTTTCAGACGGTCAAGGTCGATAGAACCTTCCTGCACGACAGCTCGAACCCACGCGGTTTGATGATGCTTCAGGACATGATTGCTCTCATCCGCAATCGTGGGAATACGATCCTGGTGGAAGGCGTCGAAACTGCAGCACAATTTTCCCTTCTCAAGGATCTTCGCATCGACCGTGTCCAGGGCTTTCATATGGGAATGCCGGTTAGCGCTGAACTTCTGAGCGCGGCATAACTCGATCTCACGGTTTCCGGTTGCTCCGCACGTTGCCGATGATCGGCGCGTGTCGGATGTCTTGCTTTTAAACGGATCAGGCAGTCTGATGCAGCGAGGCAATGGATCGCTGAAGGCAGACGAATATTCAGCGGCTGAACCTGAGAATGAGGAGCAGGATGGATCACGCCAACAGCCATCACATATCGGCGAGCGAAGAGCGGGAAGCGCGCAGGCTTCAATACCTGACCTGGGAACACATTGCGTCGGACCTCCGTCATCCGGCCCACCTGGCCCGCAAGGCGGAACTCCGGCGATCATGCGATGCGAAGCTGGCTGAGACGTCCTATATCGCCGAGCATGCCGCGATCTTCACCGAAAGCCTGATGATGGGCGAGCGCTCCTGGATCGCCGGGCACGCACTCGTCCGCGGCCATGTGATCCTCGGCGACGATTGCACCATCAATCCCTATGCCTGTGTGTCCGGCACGGTGACCTGCGGCAATGGCGTGCGGATTGCCTCGCATGCCTCGATCGTCGGCTTCAATCATGGCTTCGACGATCCGGCCATTCCCATCCACCGCCAGGGTGTCGTCAGCATCGGCATAGTGATCGGTGACGACGTCTGGATCGGCGCCAATTGCGTGATCCTCGATGGCGCCACGATTGGAAATGGTGCGGTGATCGCCGCCGGAGCGGTCGTCACGGGCGACATTCCCGCCATGTCGGTTGCCGGCGGCGTGCCGGCCCGGGTGCTGCGGAGCCGAGGCTCGGCGCCCAGGAAATCCGGCACGGGAGACATCGAAGATCAGTTGGTCAGGCTCGGCCAAAAAGCGAAAGACCAATGGCCCGATATCCTTGCACGCTGGAAAACGCAGGGAACCTATGAATCGCTGGAAGCGGACGGCGTCCGCAGACCGGCGATCCGGCATTTATGCGATGTAATCGAGATCGCCGCCGGCTTCGGTCACCTGCCACCCGACCTCGATCCATCCGAGACCGTCCAGCTTCTGCAAGGCCTGCAGGAACGGGAGACCGGGCTTTTCCCGGAAGAGCATTCGCGCATGCATGGCAAGGCGCTCAGGGATGATCCAAAGGCGCTCTATAACGTCCTTGCGGTTGGCTATGCGCTTGAACTGCTTGGCTCCAGCCCGCGACAACCGGTCCACGCGGTCGAGCTTGGCGCTGACGAACTCGATGAATGGCTGCGCGCCCTGCCCTGGTCGACCCGGGCGTGGCATGCCGGCAGCGTGGTCGATGCGATCGGAACCGCCATGTACTTCAATGCGAAGTATTTCGGCATCCGGCATTCACGGCAGGAACTTTTCGAGTGGCTGAGCCGCAATGCCAACAGCGTCTCCGGCCTATGGGGCGAGCCGACTGCGCCGGAAGGATGGCTCCAACCGGTGAACGGTTTTTATCGGCTGACACGCGGCACCTACGCCCAGTTTGGCGCAGCGCTTCCGCACCCGCACGCCTCGCTCGAAACGGTTCACCTCAATTATCGCAACCATAAGGGCTTCGTCGGCGCGAAATACAATGCCTGCAACCTGCTCGATACGATTCACCCCCTGCTGCTGATTGCCCGGCAGACCGACTACAGGCGGGCCGATGGCGAAGCGATCGCCCGCAATCTCATATCGAAGGCTCTGGGTCGATGGCGGGATGGTGAGGGATTCCCGTTTGCCGATGGCGGCGAAACGGGCTTGCAGGGGACGGAAATGTGGCTTTCGGTCATTCACCTGGCCGCCGATTTCCTCGGCCTGGCGGATCGCTTCGCCTTCGTCCCGAAAGGCGTCCACCGAACGGCAACTGTGGGACTGGGTTTGTGACGATAGTTTTCGATCAACCGTGCAGTGATGCTGTCAGCCAGGCGGCGGCAAGGTCGCGCGCATTGCTGCGCTTGGCTTTGACCGGCACGATGACGTTGTAACGATCCTCGGCGGCAAGTTCGCCGCCATCGGCCTGCACCAAGGTTCCATCCTCCAGAAAGGTGCCAACCAGCATCCGCCATCCCAATGCCATCCCCTGGCCCGCGCGCGCAGCTGCGATGGTCTCGGTATAGTGATTGAACCGCAGCGACGGCTTTATCTCGAGATTGGCACCGGTCAGCGAAAACCACTGCGCCCAGCTATACCAGGAACGATCGAGAACATCGGTTTCGATGAATTCATCACCGGAGCCCAGCGGACCACCTTCGCGGCGCCTGAGGTAATCGGGAGAGCAGACGGGGCAAATGACGTCGCCACGCGAGGCGATGACGGTTCCATCGCTGAAGGGAGGCACACCGTATCGAATTGCCACGTCGACTTCTCCATCGTCGAGGGCAATCGGGCTGTCCTGGGAAATCACCCGCACCAGAATGCCAGGGTTTGCCCGGCGGAATTCGGCCAGCCGCGGCAGTAGCCAGAAAGAAGAGAAGGCCACGGTCGCGCCTATCGTCACGACGTCCTGGCTGCGCGACTGGATCGCTTCCACGCTCTCGGCGATATCGGCAAGGCTCTTGGCCAGCGTGGCGCCAAGGTTGATGCATGCCGTTGTCGGCTCGATCGCTCGATGCTTGCGCACGAATAGGGGCTGGCCGAGTTCCTCCTCCAGCAAGGCAATCTGCCGGCTGACCGCTGCCTGGGTGACACCGAGTTCGGTCGCAGCCGTGGTGAAGCTTTTCCGTCTCAACACCGCCTCCAGGGTCACCAGCGCCGTCAGCGACGGGAGCCGTCTTCGGAAATGCATCGCAAACCTCTCATCGCATGATAAAAACTTATGCGAACGTGATTTTTTATGCCGTTGAAATGCCGGTAGTGCAAGGGCAATCTAGGGAAACTCTCGCATAAGAGGTTCTCATGCTAAACAGACTTCCTTCTTCCATTTCAGCCCTTCTCGACGCTCGTGCCAACGGTCACTCGCTGCCGGCCGGGCTTTATGTCAGAGAAGATGTGTTCGAAGCAGACATCGACGTCTTCTTCCACAATCACTGGATCTGTGTCGGCCTCGACTGTGACGTTCCCGAACCCGGCGACGCCACGGTGATCGACATCGGCAAGACGAGCCTGATCCTCCTGCGCGACGACGACGGAGAAATTCGCGTCCTGCACAATGTCTGCCGCCATCGCGGCTCCCGCCTTCTCGATCCGGGCAAGACGATCGTCTCAAAACTCGTCTGTCCCTATCACACCTGGACATATGAATTGACGGGCGAGCTCGGCTACGCCCCGCACATGGGCAAGGACTTCGACAAGGAGTGTCGGAGCCTCAAGCCCGTCACCTTCAAGTCGATCGGCGGGCTGATCTACGTCTGCCTCTCCGACAATCCGCCCGAGGACATCGCTCTCCTCGAACAGGCCATGGTCGAGCGCCTCGCTCCCTACGACATCCGCAATGCCAAGATCGCTCACCAGACCGACGTCATCGAGGACGGCAACTGGAAGCTCACGATGGAGAACAATCGCGAGTGCTACCATTGCTCCGCGAACCATCCAGAGCTTTGCGTCTCCTTCGTCGATCTCGACTTCGGCTTCGACCCCGAGACGCTGAGCCCGGAGGATCGCGAACAGGCCGAGGAGCATTTCAGGCTGTATGAAGAGCGGACGAAGGCGTGGGAGGCTGACGGCCTTCCCTCGGCTGCCGTCGAGCAACTCGCCGACTGCGCCACAAATTTCCGCACCCAGCGGCTGATCATCGCAGGCGCTGGTGAATCCCAGACCCACGATGCCACCGCCGCATCCTCCAAGCTGCTCGGGCACATGACCCGCAAGGATCTCGGCGACATGCATCTTTGGGGCCACAACAGCTGGAACCACTTCATGGGCGACCATGCGGTGGTGGCAACCGTCATCCCGCTCTCCGCGGGCAAGACGCTGGTCAGAACCAAGTGGCTGGTCCACAAGGACGCCGTCGAAGGCGTGGATTACGATCTCGACAAGCTGACGGATGTCTGGGTGGCAACGACCGACCAGGACGCCGATCTGGTGGCGCGCTCCCATGCAGGCGCTCTCGACCCGGCCTATCAGCCAGGCCCCTACTCCCGCTTCTCCGAGACGAACCTCGACAAGTTCGCCACCTGGTACATCGACCGGATGCGCGCCCATGGATACTAGGAGCCCGCAGGCGCCCGCAGCCAGGGCCGCTCTTGACGACGTCTGGAACCCGGAAGAAGACGACACGCTCGTTTGCCTCGACGTTCAGCAGGAGACCCACGACGTCAAGACATTCACCTTCGCATCGCGCGAGGGCAAGCGGTTCGCCTTCAAGGCGGGACAGTATTTTCTGTTCGATCTCGAGCACAATGGAGAGGCGGAAAACAGGTGCTACAGCATCTCGTCTTCGCCGCATCGGACGAATGCCTTCTCCGTGACGGTGAAGCGCGTTCCCGGCGGCAAGATCTCCAACTGGCTTCATGACACGCTGGCTCCCGGGGCAGCCGTCAAGGCGAGCGGTCCGCTCGGTCACTTCGTCAGGCCCCAGACGGCGGGACGTAAGCTTCTGCTTTTGTCCGGCGGCTCCGGCATTACGCCCGTCATGTCCATTCTGCGTGAGATCGCCGACAGTTGCGAACCGGCCGACGTCGTCTTCATGCATGCCGGCCGGACGCCCCAGGATCTGATCTTTCGCGACGAGCTCGCCTGCATCGCCCGCAGGCTGAAAGGTCTTCGCCTCCACTTTCTCCCGGAGACCGTTGCCGGCGAGCCGTCCTGGCCCGGCCTGACCGGTCGCATTTCGAAAGAATATATCTGGCTTGCCGTTCCCGATATCACTGAGCGAACCGTGATGTGCTGCGGTCCCGCCCCGTTCATGGCGGCTGCGCGCGGCATTGCCGCCGAACTCGGCGTCGCCGGCTCGAACTACCTGGAGGAAAGCTTCGACGCCGCTGTCATCGACGAACCCGAAATTCCCGCGGTTCAGGAGGCGGCTGCCAAGGTTTTCCAGGTCACCTTCTCGAAACAGGCCCGCAGCATCGCGGTAACAGGCGAGCAGAGTGTGCTCTCATGCGCGAAGAAGGCGGGCGTCAGGATACCGTCATCCTGTGCGAACGGCGTCTGCGGCACCTGCAAATCGAAGCTCGCCTCCGGGACGGTCGACATGAACCACAATGGCGGAATTCGCCAAAGGGAAATCGACGCCGGCTTCTTCCTGCCCTGCTGCTCGAAGCCGCTCAGCGATCTCGTCATCGAGCGCTGAGCGCCCGGCAACGTCGCGCCATTCACCGACGACAAGGACTGACTTCGATGCTGCGAGACGAAAGCGATTCCGCTGAGCCGACCGGCTCGACGGTCTTCAAGGATGAGCGGAAGCAGGCATATCTCAATCCTGAGGGAGCGGATCGGCCTCTTATCAGTCCTGTGCCGGCCACGACGCTCGATCGGGCTCGCCACTATCGTCTGGAGCGCCTGCGCACGACGATGCGCGAATGGGACTGCGGCGCCCTGCTGCTCTATGACCCCGTCAACATCCGATATGCCTTCGATTCATCGAATATGAGCATTTGGACGATGCACAACGCCGCGCGCTACGCTCTGATCCTCGCCGATGGACCGGCGATACTGTTCGAATTCGAAGGCGCCGAGCACGTCAATGACGGGCTTGCCGGCATCGACGAGATCCGGCCGGCGAAGTCATGGATATTCTTCACGGCGGGCAACCTGATGGAATCCCGCCTGAAAGCCTGGGCGGACGAGGTCGCGGACCTCGTGAGCAGCCATGGCAGCAACAGGCGCGTTGCGGTGGACAGGCTCGAACCCGCCGGCGCCTTCGAACTGCGCGAACGCGGCTTCACGCTTGTCGACGGCCAGGAACTGGCGGAGCGGGCGCGATCGATCAAGAGCGCCGACGAAATCGAGCTGATGCGATGGACGATCCGTGTCTGCGAAGCCGGCATGGCGCGGATGTACGAGATGTCAGAGCCCGGCCGCACCGAAAGAGAAATCTGGGCCGAGCTTCACTTCGAAAACGCCCGCAGCGGCGGCGAGTGGCTGGAGACCAAGCTCTTGACCGCTGGCCCGAGAACGAACCCCTGGTATCAGGAGTGTTCGGACTACGTCATCAAGCGCGGCGAAATGATATCCTTCGACACCGATATGATCGGACCCTACGGCTATTGCGCCGACCTCTCGCGGTCGTGGACCGCAGGGCATGTCGCCATGACCACCAAGCAGAAGGAACTTTACGCGGCGGCCAGGGATCAGATCGAGCACAATCTCGCAATCCTGAAGCCCGGCATGACGTTCGCAGAATTCAACGCGCAGTCGTGGCGGATTCCGGAGAAATACCAGCCTTATCGATACACGCTTGCGCTGCACGGAACCGGAATGGCGGACGAGTGGCCGGGGATCCTTCTGCATCCGGATTTCGACCCTGATTTCAGCGGCGCCATCGAGGAGGGCATGGTGCTCAACGTCGAAAGCCTGATCGCCGAAGCCGGATCCGAGAGCATCAAACTGGAAACCCAGGCTCTGATTACGGCCAGGGGCGCCGAGCGGCTGGACACGTTTCCGTGGGAAGAGATCTGAGTAAACTCAGTGCGCTCTCAAAGCGGCTGCGCGATGCTGCGACGGCGTCTGCCCGAATGTGCGCTTGAAGGTTCTCGTGAACTGCGAGGCGTTTTCAAAGCCGACATCGAGCGCGATCTCGATCAGCGGCGCCTTCGACTGGGCAAGGATCGATTTCGCCCGCTCCATGCGAACACGATTATAGGCCTTGGCGGGAGACATTCCGGTCTTGTCGATGAAGATCCTCTCCAGTTGCCGCCTTGACAGGCCAACCATGGCGGCAAGCTTCTGAATCGACATGCTGCCGTCGACGAACTGTTCCATCGCAATCATCGCCGCCTTGACGCGGGCGTCTTCATACTCGTCGTAGAGCGGTCGCCGCGGCTGAATATCCGCCGACGTCCGGGCCTTTTCGATCTGAAGCACTTCAAGCGCGTTTCGCTCGGCGTCGCGGCTGATGCGTTTCCTGACCAGCAATGCCGCCATGTCGGCGGAACTGCTGCCGCCTGCGCAAGAGCCGCGCTGGCGATCGAGATTGAAGAGCCGGTCGGAACGAACGCTGAGCTCGGGAAAGCGCTCGCGAAATTCCTTGTAATGCAGCCAGCTCACGCAGGTTTCGTGCCGCTTCATCAGGCCGGCCTCAGCAAGGATGAATGAACCCGTGCACACGCCGATCAACGGCACCTTCTTGGCATCCGCCTGCTTGAGAAAGGCGATGGTCTGCTGGTCGACGGGGTTCTCCACCGTCAGAAGGCCGCCGACGACCACGATGTAGTCGAACTTCGCCGGATCGACGAAATCGGAGGTCGGCGCAACCTGGACGCCGCAGCTCGCGGTGATCAGGTGCCTCGTGCTGCCGATCACCTGCCAGTCGGCAAGAAGCCTTCCGGAGCGATCCTGCTCGTCGCTCGCCAGCCGCAGCGTATCCACGAAGAGTGCGAAGGCCGACAGCGTGAACGAGCGCGCCAGAACGAACCCGACCTTGAGCCGGCCAGCCGATCTTGCGGCGTCGTCTGCTTGGCGTTGCTGATCGGGTCGCATAGTCATCTCCCTGCCGAAAACGCGCTCATCGGATCTGAAAGCCATGCGCCAGCGGATCACGATCGTCAACGAAAATGGTGTTGTGCCCGATGACGCGCGCCCAGCCTCCGATGCTGGGAAGAATGCCGCTATAGGGTCCAATGCTCGCCTCGGCTTCGACCCGGCCCTCGAAGATGGTTCCGATCAGGCTTTCATGCCGGTATCTCGACCCGATGGTAAGCCGCCCCTTCCCATAGAGCTGGGCCATGCGGGCGGAGGTGCCGGTGCCGCCCGGCGATCGATCGATGGCCTTTTCGCCATAGAAGACGGCGCAGCGTCCATCCGAGACGTCATTCACCGGGCGGTCGCACCAGATGGCGTGATGCACACCGCGAATCCTCGGGTCGTCGGGATGGACAGGATCGCAGATACCGGCAAGCGCCGACCTCAGTCTCTGGCTGCAGCCGACAATGTCGGATGCGGTCATGCCGTCGAGGCCGCTCCAGTTATCCTGTGGTTCGACGACCGCATAATAGTTGCCGCCATAGGATATATCGACGCGCAGACGGCCCATTCCCGGCACATCCACCTCGACATCAGCCTCATGGAGATAGCTCGCCACATTGTGGAGACGAACGGAATCGACATATCCGTCCTTCTCCTCATAGGTCACGTCAACCCTCCCCGCAGGCGTCTCGATGGCGACCCGGCCGGGTTCGCGCGGCTTGACCAGCCCCTCCTCGATCGCGGCGGTCACGGTGCCGATGGTGCCGGCGCCGCACATCGGCAGGCAGCCGCTCACTTCGATGAACAGCACGGCGAAATCGCAGTCCTGCCGATAGGCAGGATAGATGATCGCCCCTGACATGATGTCGTGCCCCCTCGGCTCGAACATCAGCGCCTTGCGCACCCAGTCATGGTCGCGGACGAAAATCTCCCGGCGCTCGCTGATCGGTGCATGGGCAAGCAGTGGACCGCCTCCGGCGACCAAGCGGACGGGATTGCCGCAAGTATGCGCATCGATGCAGAAGAAGCTGTTTCTCATCTCTCTATGTCCTTGCTCATTTCGCCTTCGGCAGCCTGTCGCGGTCGAGCAGGCCGCGGGACAGCCGGTCGAGCAGAAGGGCGACGGCGACGATCGCCAGGCCTGCCCTGAGACCAAGCCCCATCTCCATGCGCGTCAAGCCGCGCGTCACCTCAGCACCGAGACCGCCGGCACCGACGAGCCCGGCCAGCACGACCATGGCCAGCGACAGAAGGATGCACTGGTTGAGCCCGACCAGGAGCGTCTGCTTGGCCAAGGGGATCTCGATCTTCCAAAGCACCGAGCGAGGCGGCGCGCCGATAGCGCTGCCGAGTTCGATGAATTCCTTCGGCACCTGGTTGAATGCCAGCGTGGTCAGTCGGAGCATCGGCGGAATGCCATAGACGATGGTGGCGATGATTGCCGGCACGCGTCCAAGGCTGAAGATCATCACCGCAGGAATGAGATAGACCCACGGCGGCACGGTCTGCATCACATCGAGAACCGGGCGAACCATCGCCTCCAATGTCTTGTAGCGCGAGCACAGGACGCCGATCGGGAAGGCGATGAGCACGGAGATCAGGACCGCGACGGTGACCAGAGACAGGGTCTGCATCGATGCCGTCCACAGCCCCATGAGGAGACAGAAGCCCAGGCAAAGACCGGCCAGGATCGCGGCGCGCAGACCGACGGCGACGAATGCCAGAACGACGACGATCGCGATGAGCCCATAGGGCGGCACGAAGAGCAGTGCCGCTTCGAATCCGGAAAGCACCGCTTCGACCAGATAGCTGATCGCCGCAAACAGCGGATGAAAGTTGGTGTTGAGCCAATCGACGGATGGCGCCAGGAAAGCGCCGGGCGAAAACTGCAGGATGGACGGATTCATGACTTCCTCCCCGTTCCCAGACGAGCAGCACTCTGGGTTATGCGATCAAGCACCATGGTCAGAACCACGATGGCGATCGCTCCATTGATCGAAGTCGCGATGTCGAGCGTTCTGATCGCGCCGTAGATCGTCTCGCCAAGCCCGCCGGAACCGACGATGCCTGCGATGACGACCATGCCGAAGGCCATCATCAGGCTCTGGTTGATGCCCGCCATGATGCTCGGCAGCGCGAAGGGAAGGCGGATCTTGAAGAACATCTTCGCCGGCGTCATCCCAAGCGCCTCTCCGAGTTCGATGAACTCCTTGGGCGTCATCCGGATACCGAGAGACGTCAGGCGGATTGCCGGCGGCACGGCGACGATCACGGTCGCGATCAATGCCGTCGCCGGTCCATAGCCGAGCAGAGCGATCGCCGGCAGCAGGTAGATGTATGGCGGAAGCGTCTGGATCAGGTCCAGGCCGGGCTCCATGAAACGATCGAGGGCGGGAAAGAAGCCGGCCATAATGCCGATCGGGATGCCGATCACCAGGGCGAGCGTGGTTGCGGTCAAGACCAGCGCCAGCGTACTCATCGTCTCCGGCCAGAGTCCCATGGAAAAACAAAGCGCCAGCGCGACGCCGCTCAGCAGGGCGAACCAGACATTGACCAGCCGCCAGCCGACGAGCGCCACGATCAGCGCGATCAGATAGAATGGCGGAAGTTCCAGGAGCCAGAGGATCCCGGCATAGAGCCCTTCGAGAACCTGCCTGATGGAATCGAAAAGGAACTCGCCATTGTCGCTCACCCATTCGAGCGCGGAATCGGTCCATTCGTCAAAAAGATCGATGAAGCCTGAACTATCCATGTCAATCAGCTCCAGTTGGTGGACGCCGCCGGCAGATCGTGGGCGGATGGTCCCTTGACGCCCATCAGCAGGCTGCGCGGCGTGACCACGCCGACAATCTGACCATTGTCCACGACGGCGATGGCGTCGCGCTCCGACTGCATCGTCAATGTGATGAGTTCGTCGATGTCGGCGTCCGGCGTCGTGCGCGCCAGCGACGCGATGTCGGAATTCGGCGCGCTTTGCTGGAATTCGGCGACACTGCGCATGACGGAATGCGCCTTGATCAGATGGAGACGGGATATGCCGGCGACGAATTCGGCGACATAGGCATCCGCCGGGTTGAGGATGATTTCCTCGGCCGTGCCGGTCTGGATGATGACGCCGTCCTTCATGATCGCAATGCGGTCGCCGATCCGGATCGCCTCGTCGAGATCATGGGTGATGAAGACCGCGGACTTGCCCAAGGCTTTCGTCAGCTGCCGGAATTCGTCCTGAAGCTGGCGCCGGATGAGCGGATCGAGCGCGCTGAACGGCTCGTCCATCAGAATGATCTCGGGGTCGGAAGCGAGAGCGCGGGCGAGACCGACGCGTTGCTGCATGCCGCCCGAGAGCTCGCCCGGATACCGGTTCACCCAGTCGGCGAGGCCGACCTTCTCGAGCGCGGCAACGGCGGTCTTGTTTCGCTCCGGCTTGGTTATTCCCTGCACTTCGAGGCCGAAGGCCGCATTTTCCAAGACTGTGCGGTGCGGCAACAGAGCGACGCTCTGAAACACCATGCCGATGTTCCTGGCGCGCATCTGCCGGAGATCGACCGGAGACAGGGCGGCGAGGTCGCGCCCCTTGACGAGGACCTTGCCGGCGCTCGGCGTGATCAATTTGTTGAGCAGGCGGATGAGCGTGGATTTTCCGCTTCCCGACAAGCCCATGATGCAGAAGATTTCGCCGCGCCGCACCTGGAGGCTCGCCTCGGACACGCCGACGACGCAGTTGTATTCCTTCAAGACCTCTTTTTTGCCGAGGCCGCGCTCCTTGATCGACTTCATTGCCGCAGCGGACTTGTCACCGAAGACTTTCCAGAGGGACTGGCAGTCGATCAGGACATCATTGATATCGGCAGTTACGGTTTTCATAGCGATCCCCTTGAGCCAATCGGCGCTGGCTTCTCTCGTTGAATCTCCCAGCGTCCTTTGCGCGTCCAAAAGAACGCGCGGCGCTGTAGGATGGCCGCCCGACGGATCGGACGGCCACGACGCGGTTAGTTCTTCTTGATGTTTTCCCAGCGCTTGATCAGGTCGGCATGGGCGCCGATCCAATCCTGCACGGCCTGGTCCATGGTCTTGCCTTCATTGACCGCGCCGTTGATGGCGGTGATGTCGGCGAGCGGCACATAGACGCTGGCCATCACTTCCCGCGCATGCGGGTTCTCTGCGGAGAAGCCCTTATGGCCGATCCAGTAGTAGCTCTGCGGCGGCGGGAAGATGCCCTTCGGATCCTTGAGGTACTTGACCTCGTACTTCTGGACCATCCAGGACGGCTCCCAGATCGTCACCGCGATCCACTCCTTGCGATCATAGGCGGACTTCAGCGCCGCCGTCATCGCGGCGGTGCTGCCCTCGACGAGCTGGAGCTTGAGGCCGTAGTCCTTGACCACATTCGAGGTATCGCGCATCAGGCCGGCGCCCGGTTCGATACCGATGATCTTGCCGCCGAACTTGTCGGCGTTTTCATTGAGCTGTTCCAGCGAGTCGATCGGGACATATTTGGGAACCGCAACACCCTGATAGAGGCCGTGCGAAACCGGCGAGATCTTTTCGAGGCGGTTCTTGTTCTTGTCCCAGTAGTCCTGCGCGACATAGTCCGTCTGCGAGGTGAGAACCTGGATGTCACCCTTGGCAAGAGCGGCATAGGCGATGCCCCATTCGGAGAACTCGGTCACCTTGACGGTGTAGCCCGCGTCTTCGAGAACCTTCTTGGTGATACCGGTGATGGGCGTCAGATCTTCCCACGACATCGTGCCCATGGTGATCGTCTTTTCTTCCGCGCGAGCAGGAAGGATGCTGACCCCGATCATTGCAGCGGCGCAGAGCGCCTTCCACAAATTTTTCATTGTTCTTACTCCTGTTTTACGTTCCCATTCTCATTGAAGTCTGCGAGCGGGCAGCTTCAGATTGCGCGGGCCGAGGGATCATCCCTCGCGGCCAGCACGCAATTCCTGCAGGCGGATGACCGAGTTGACGCCGAGCCACGCGATGGGCTCGGGCGGCAATCTCACCGGTTCCGGCTGGTTCTTGTATTTGTCGAGTTCGGGGCTTGCGGCGCCTGTCGCCAGATCGGCCGCCATCATTCCCGCAAGCGTGCTCTTGACGGTGCCGAGACCATTCTCGCAGCAGGCGGAAAAAAGCCCTTCCTCGACCTCGCCGAATGCCGGCACATGGTTTCGGCTCAGGCAGAGCGCACCCGCCCAGCTAAACTCCATCGGCAGGCTTTGCATTCCGGGGAAGCGAGCGTCGAACGAGCGGCGCTGCTCGGCCGCCACGCCGGCGACCCGCTTCTCCGACACCTGGAGGCTCGGGTCGTAAGTGAACCGCGTCCTGATGACGATCCTCGAACGGCCATCTGTGGTGATCTTGCGCACCGTCGCGCCCATCGGATCGGCCGGCAGCAGCGCCCAACGGTCCGCGCCGGTGATATCGCCGCCGAATTCGTTCTGGGAAAAGGCCGATGTCATCGACGCGTAGGTGAATATGTGCATCAGCCGCCCGCGGAAATGGCCGAAGCTTTGAATATGGCCGTTCACGCCCAGAATGACCTTCGGCGCGGAGACCGATCCGCGAGCCGTCTTCGCCTTCCAGGACTTTCCCTCGCGGGAAAGCTCCAGCACCGGCGAGTGCTCGTGAATGGCGATCTTTGCGCTAAGTCCGCGCGCCAGGCCGCGGATATAGTCGGCGGGCTGGATCATCACCGCGCCCGGCGTATAGAGCCCACCGCGATAATAGCGCGAGCCCGTCATCTCCCGCATCTGATCGGCATCGAGAACGCGATGCTGCTCACCGATCTTTTCGAGCGACTTCCTGTAGTTGTCGTTGAGCCCGAGCCCCCGGTCGGAGGCCGCGGCATTCACCTTGCCCGCCGGATCGAAGGTTTCCTTGGACAGGCCGTATTCGGCCGCGACATCGGCTGCGAAGGAAATCGCCAGACGGTTCTGTCGAATCTCGTCCTTGGTCGCCTCTTCGTCGGCCACCGAATACTCGCCGGAAGAGAGATTGTGCGGCACGTCGATCATGAAGCCGGAATTTCTCCCGGCCGGACCCTTGGCGACTTCACGCGCCTCCAGGACGACGATCTTGTCCTGAGGGCGCAACTGCGAGAGGCGGCGGGCCGCCGACAGGCCGGCAAATCCGGCGCCGACAATCAGCCAGTCCGCGGTAATGTCGTGTTCAAGCGCCATTGCGGGAAAGGCGCGTTCGCTGATCGCCTCCCATCCCGAAACGCCGGTATCGATCGGCAGGCGCTTGATCACATGGCGGGTCATCGGATCGTCTCGTCGACCGACCGTTCGGATACGTCGATCCAGATGGTCTTGAGTTCGCAGTAATTGTCGTGAGCGAAGACCGACTTGTCGCGGCCGCCGAAGCCGGACTCCTTGTAGCCGCCGAACGGCGTGCTGGCGTCGCCTTCTCCGAAGCAGTTGACGGTGACGACGCCGGCGCGGATCTCCCGCGAGAGCCTGATGGCGTTCCGCAGGCTACCGGTATAGACGGACGCCGTCAGGCCGTAGTTCGTGTCGTTGGCAAGGGCGATCGCCTCGGCCAGCGAATTGAAGGTCGTCACCGAAAGCACCGGGCCGAAAATTTCTTCCTGGAAGAGGCGGCTGGCCGGCGTCACGCCCTCGACCACCGTCGGTTCGATGAAGATGCCGTTATAGGTTTCACCGCCATGGGCGATCGAGAGCTTCTCCGTCTTGGCGTCGTCGAGGAAAGACTTCACCTTTTCGAAATGCGCCTTGCTGACGAGCGCGCCGATGCGGTTTGCCGGGTCGAGCGGATCGCCGGTCTTCCATTCGCGCATGTAGGCGCCGATGCGTTTCAGCAGTTCGTCCTTGATCTTGGCATGAACGATCAGACGCGAGGTGGCCGAGCAGTTCTCGCCCATGTTCCAGAAGGCGCCGTTAACGACCTGCTCGGCAACGAGGTCCAGGTCTTCGGCATCGTCGAGAACCACCGCGGGGTTCTTGCCGCCGCATTCGAGCACCACCTTCTTGAGGTTCGAGTCGGCGGCGTAGCGCAGGAAGCGGCGGCCGGTGGGCGTCGATCCGGTGAAAGCGACCATATCGACATCCATATGCAGGCCGATCGGTTCGCCGACCTCCTTGCCGCCGCCGGTCACGACGTTGAAGACGCCAGCCGGGATACCTGCTTCATGAGCAAGCTCGGCGACGCGCAGCGTGGTGAGCGTCGTTTCCTGTGCCGGCTTGACGATCACCGAGCAGCCGGCGGCAAGCGCCGGGCCGATCTTCCAGGCCAGCATCAGCAGCGGGAAATTCCACGGCAGCACGCATCCGACAACACCGATAGGCTCGCGCACGATCATCGTCAGCGCGTTGGCGCCGACCGGAGCGGTGTTGTCATAGAGCTTGTCGATCAGCTCGGCGTGCCAGCGCAGCGTATGAATGGTATCGGCAACATCGACCGTCTGGCATTCGCCGACCGGCTTGCCGCTGTCGAGGCTCTCCATGACGGCGAGTTCGTGACGATGGTCCTCCAAAAGTTTGGCGAGCTTGAGGAGCACTGCTTTGCGTTCGGCCGGCGAACGCAGCCGCCAGCGGCCGTCGTCGAAAGCTTGCTTCGCCTTGGCGACGGCGGCGTCGACGTCGGTGGCGTCGCAGGCTGCGATTTCGGCGAGAGCCTCACCCGTCGCAGGGTTCGTGGAGGTGAACGTCTTGCCGGAGTTCGCCGGACGGAATGCCCCGTCGACGAAGGCATTCGTCGGAAGTTGAAGACCGGCGGCGATCGCCTTGTATTCGGCTGCGGTCAAGGGTTCATGCATGGTTTGCTCCCGACGTGATCTGGCTGACCGTGCGCTTCAACGTGGCGACGACGGTCTGAAGTGTTCGTTTTTCCTCGGAGTTGAGCGGGCGCAGCGGCGCGCGGACCGAGCCGACGTTCAGCCCGATCAATTCGCATCCGTGCTTGATCGACTGGACGAATTTGCCGCATTCGAGGAAATCCATCAGCGGCAGCATCGCGGTCATGATCGCCCGGCCTTTGTCGAAGTTCTTTTCGACGACGCAGGCCTCATAGAGGGCCACATGTTCGCGCGGCAGGAAATTGGAGCCGGCGCAGACCCAGCTCTTCGCGCCCCAGGCGAAGAATTCGAGCGCCTGATCGTCCCAGCCGCAGGACAGTGCAATATGCGGAAACTTACGGGCGAGCAGGTGAAGGTTGCCCATGTCGCCGGAGCTTTCCTTGATGGCGATCACGTTCTTCGACTTGCCGACGCGGGAGAAATATTCTTCGCCCATCACGACACCCATGCGGGCGGGATAGTTGTAGAGCATGATCGGCAGGTTGGCCGCGCGGTCGACGGTCAGAGCGTGGACCGCATTCTCGCGTTCGGTCGGCAGCGCGTAGGGCGGTGACGACACCAGGATTGCATCCGCGCCGATGTCCTTCGCCGCCTTTGCGTATTCGACCGAATCTTCGGTGCGCGTGGCGCCGGTCCCGATAATAAGGGGCAGCCGCGTGCCGATGACGTCCCTCGCATAGGCTGCGAGGTCGAAGCGCTCCTGGCTGCTCTGGGCGTAATACTCGCCCGTCGAGCCGCCGACGATGATGCCGTGGACGCCGGCCTCGATCAGCGACTCGAGCACGGCGGCAAATCCGGCTTTGTCGATCTGGCCATTTTGATCGAGCGGCGTCACCGCCGGCGTATAGATCCCCTCAAACTTCACGATGACTTCTCCAATATTTGCGTGGCGGGACCGCCGAGGAAGGCGTCCGCCTTGAGGCCTTGCGGGGCGATGAACATCTCCATGTTCTCGCGGGACAATTCCCAGTGTTCGAAGACGAGGTCGACGACGGCATTCTCATCGTGGGCGCCGAGCGCATCGATGAAGCTGTCATGATGGTCGACGGCCACTTGAAGCCGCCGCTTCATGTCCTCGTTCCTCGGTCGGAAGAAGGTGTGGCCGATGCGCGCGTGGTCGATCAGCAGCCGGCCGAGGCTCGGCTGCAGATAGACGTTGCCCGACATCTCGCCGAAAATTTCGTGAAAACGATTGTTCTCGAGGACCATCGCCAAAGGGTCCATGTTCTCGCTGGCGGCGCGGAACCGCTCCTGGGTCTGCTTCAGGTCTGAAAGCTGGGCGGGTTTGAAATTCTGCACGGCGAGACGGCCGATCGCCGCGTAGATCATCGGTGCGACGAGAAAGAAATTCCGCAGGGTGGAATGGTTCATCGGGATGACCCGCGCACCCCTGTTCTCGCGGATGTCGATATAACCCTCGCCGGCAAGGCGCCGAAATATGTCGCGAACCGGCGTCCGCGAGAGCCCGTATCTTTCACTCAAACTGGCTTCGTCCAGATCGGCGTCCGGGTCCAGTTCCATCGTCAGGATCTGCCGTTTCAGGTCTTCGTAGAGATTGCTCTTGGGTGTCTTCGCCATCGTCGCTCTCCGGCCAGTCGTTGCTCTACGCCGTGAAAATGGCACGCTTGTCGGAAGGAGTCAATAATTGTGTACTTTGCGTACACAATTAGTATTTATAGAATACACAATGATGCCGAGCGCTATGGTCGCGATGCCTGTCAGGCACCGCTTAACGTGCTGACAATGATCGACATTCCGCGGCGGCGACCGTCGCGGCGTTCTTGCCAGCGGATCATGTGGCAGGTCGGTGAGAATGTCTCTGGAGTTGACGTCGATACGACGTCGGTCATCAGGCCTCGAAGCCTGGACGCCGGCGACCCGGCGAGCGGCCATTGCGGAATATCTCGTTTCCGGTGGCGGCGGTTTTGTCGGGGAGCGCCGGCCCGGCGCTCCCCGGGGTCGATTAAGAAGCCAGAACGCCGCTCTTCTTGGCGGTCCACGTGGCCATGTAGTCCATAAGGCCAGGGTTTAGGCAATCGTAAGGCTCGAGGCCGGACGCCCTCAACTGCGCCCTGACGGCGTCCATCTTCGCGGGGTCGAAGCCGCTCTCGATGATCGACGACACGAAGGCCGCAAAGCCCGGCTTCGCCCAGCCGCTTTCCTGGAAGCGTTCCGGATGGACGAAGGACAATCCCTGGAACGGATGTTCGCGCACAACCGGCCCATACATATGCACGCCGCATTCCTTGCAGGCGTGGCGCTGGATCAAGGCGGCGGAATCGACGACGGCGAGCTTATCGCCGTTCTCCAGCACTTCGACGCTTTCGGTCGGAGCGACCGCCACGACCGAGAAGACGGCGCCCTCGGGCTTCCAGCACTTGGTGCAGCCACAGGCGTGATTATGGGCGATATCGCCCTTGATCTTCACCTTGACCGGATTGCTTGCGCATTTGCAGACGAGCGTCCCGCCTGCGAAAGCAGCGTCAGTCGCCCGAAAGCCTGAATCCACTGCCGGATGTATGGCTATGCTGGTCATGGGTTTCTCCTCCCCTTCTGGGCCGTTTGCGATATGCCCGGCCAAGCTCTGCAATCAGTCTCCCAATCTCCGCGCGTGCCAGCGCAGATGGTCTTCCATGAATGTCGAAATGAAGAAGTAGGAGTGGCCGTACCCGTCCTGCATGCGAAGCCGCAGGCTGATGCCGGCCGTCTCGCAGGCCTGCCGGAGCTCTTCGGGGCGCAATCCGTCCTGCAGGAAGCTATCCGCCGTGCCTTGGTCGACGAGGAATTCCGGGAACCGGTGCCCGTCTTCGATCAGCGAGCAGGCATCATAGGCCCGCCAGTTCCTTTCATCCGATCCGAGGTATTTCTGGAATGCCGGCTTTGACCAGCCGGAGACCGAGGGATGGCTGATCGGCGCGAAGGCCGAGCAGCTGCCGAAGCGTTCGGGGTGCTTGAGCGCGATCGTGATCGCGCCATGTCCCCCCATCGAGTGGCCGAAGATTCCCTGCCGCGTCATGTCGACCGGAAACTCGGCCGCGATAAGCTTCGGCAATTCATCGACGATGTAGCTGTACATCCGATAATTCTGTGCGAACGGCGGCTCGGTGGCGTCGACGTAGAAGCCGGCACCCTTGCCGAACTGCCAATTATCCGGCTCGTCCGGGACGGTATCGCCCCGCGGACTGGTGTCGGGGCAGACGATGATAATACCGAGTTCTGCGGCAAGACGCCGATACTCTCCCTTTTCCATGACGTTCGCATGGGTGCAGGTCAGACCGGATAGGTACCATAGAACCGGCAACTTCCGTACTTTGGCCTGCGGCGGTAGGAATACCGCAAAGGTCATGTCGCAGTCGCAGACATCCGAGCGATTGATGTAAACGCCCTGGGTGCCGCCATGAGAATTTTCGGTTGAGATGGTTTTCATGGCTCAGTACACGACCACGCCGCGGATGGACTTGCCCGTATGCATCAGCTCGAAGCCCTTGTTGATGTCTTCGAGCGGCATGGTGTGGGTGATCATCGGATCGATCTGGATCTTGCCCTGCATGTACCAGTCGA
>NZ_JACIAZ010000011.1:0-126154 GCF_014195045.1 Rhizobium sp. BK591 | reverse complement strand
AGCTGGGTCTCGACAGTGGGGTCCTGCGATGTCACCGGCTGGCGTTCGATCACCTTGATGTTCGTTCCGTCGATTGCGCTATCGAAGGCCTTCATGAAAGTTTGGCCGGTCTCCGTGTTCAGATACAGGAAGGCCACCTTTGCGTCGGGCTTGTTGATCTGAAGGTACGCAGCAAATGAGTCGGCTTCGGTTGAAAACGACGGTACGAAGCCAACCTCCCATTCGGGAGCGTTCAGGGAGACGACACCCGAATACATGAAAACGTTCGGCACTTTCTTCTGCGTGATATAGCGGCCGATTGCCAGGTTGTTTGGCGTCGCGGCTGTGCCGACGAGAGCAAATACCTGATCTTTTTCGACCATCTTGCGGACATTCGCCAAGGTGCGCTGGGGATCAAGGCCATCGTCTTCGATGACGAGATCGATTTTGCGGGTTTTGCCGTCGCCCATCTTGACGCCGCCTTCGGCGTTGGCCTGTTCGACCCGCGCCCGAATGCCTTCGGCGACGCCGCCGACGACCGCGACCGGTCCAGTCAGCGGTCCTGTGACACCAATTTTAATGGTGTCGTCGGTGACGCCCGGCGACGGTTCCGCTGCATTGGCATTGCTTGCCCCGAGCAGTGCCGCGACGGCCAGCGGCATCGCGCATCCTTTCAGTACAGAGATAAATCTCATATCAGTTCCTCCCTTGTTTCAATTTGGCGTCGGCTACTCGCCATCCTCCGAAAAGTCATCGAGAGCCATTTTTCGATGAAGCCAGTGACCCCATTGCGCGCGACCATCATGATCAGGATCAGCGCGAGGCCGTAGATCAGGTTGCCGAGGCTCAGGTTGATGTCAGATGCCCAGGTCGGGACGAAGACCATGAAGAGACCGCCGAGAAACGCTCCGACGATACTGGTGACGCCGCCGACAATGCTGCCGATCACGATGTTGATGGACAGGATTGCCAGGAACGACTCCGGGCTGATGAAACCGCTGATGATACCGAACACGCCACCGCCGAGTCCCGCGAGCGCCGAACTTGCGGCAAATGCCCAAAGACGGGTGCGTGTCAGGTTGATGCCGAGCGCCTGAGCAATCTGTGGATTATCCCGCTGTGCTCTAAGGGCGCGCCCGTTGTCGCCGAAGAGCATCAGCGAGACGAGCAGGGCACCGACACCCGCGCACGTAAGCGATATGATATAGAGCCACAGTTCGGGGCGATCCGAGAAGAAACTCGGAGCTTCGGGGGCATCGATCGAAAGCCCCGATACGCCGCCGGTCAGGCTTCTCATCTTGAGCAGCAGTTGCGGGAACGCGGCCGCAATGCCGAATGTAACGATGGCCAGTTGCAAGCCCTGAAGCCTGAGTGCCGGAAGGCCGATGACCAGCCCAATCGCGGCTGCCACCGCGGCTGAGGCAGGCAGCGTCACGAGCGGCGAGACGCCGTAGGTGGCGTTGAGGATCGCGGTAGCGTAAGCGCCGACACCGAACAGCGTTCCCTGTGCAAGGCAAATCTGCCCGGCGAACCCCATCAGCAGGTTCAAACCGAGAATGGCGATGGCGTAGGCGATGGCAATCGCCACCTGTTGCAACGCATATCCCGGCGCAAAGACTGGGATCAGGATCGCGACGATCGCAAAGAGACCGAACTTGAGAGTGGCCGCGCGGACTCCATCATTCATAGCTTTGTCACCTTATAGGAACCGAACAGGCCAACGGGCTTCACAAGCAGGATGACCAGGGTGAGGGCGATCGGCACTGCGATGCGCATGTCGGCGCCGATAAATGAGAGGTAGCTGGCACCCAAGCTCTCGGCGACGCCGACGGCGAGGCCGCCGACGATCGCGCCAAGCGGACTGTCCCAGCCGCCGAGCGTCGCTGCAGCGAGCCCGTAAAATAGGATTGGCGTCATCATTGTCGGGCTGAGAAACAGGCGGGGGGCAATCAGGATGGCGGCAAGCGCCCCGATGACAGCGGCAAAGCCCCATCCCAACATCAGCATGCGTTCGACGTTGACGCCGACAAGCACGCTTCGAGCATGGTCGAAAGCGGCCGCGCGCATCGACAGGCCAAGCCTGGTGAACCGGAAGATGATGCCCATTGCCAAAGCAATAACAAGAAGGATCGTCAGCGTGCCGATGGCGGAAGAGAGCACGCGAACCCCACCGATATTGAAGCCGCCGTCAGGGAAAAGGCTTGGGAACGAGAGCTGTTCGGCGCCCCACATCCACATGCACGCGGCTTGGAAGAGAACGAGGATACCAAGGGTGATAACGACGATTGCCTCCACCGGAGCGCTCATCATCGGCCGGATAATCAAGCGGAAAGTTACAATCCCAATAGCAAACGCCACAATGAGGCTCGCGAGGACGGCGAGCCAGAGCGGCGCACCCCAGTGCATCAACTGCCAGGCGACATAGGCGGAAAAGGTCGCCATCTCGCCCTGGCCGAAGTTGACGACGTTGGTTGCCCTGAAGATGAGGACGAGCGCCAGGGCCAGCGCCGCGTAAATTGCGCCCGTGGTCAGGCCGCTGACGACGAGCTGGAAGAAGAGGCTCATCAGGCAACTCCCAGGTAAGATTTCTTGATGTCTTCGTTGCCGATCAGCTCCTTTGCCGCACCGCTCGCGACGATCTGGCCGGCCTCGATGACGAAGGCCCGGTCGGCATATTGAAGGGTGATGTCGACATTCTGCTCGACCACGAGCAGCGTCATGCCGTGATCCTTGTTGAGCGTCTTGAAAATCGCCAGGATTTCCTGGGTGATCGAAGGGGCGAGCCCGAGCGATGGCTCGTCGCACATCAGAAGCTTCGGTCGGGACATGAGCGCGCGTGCCACAGCCAGCATCTGCTGTTCTCCGCCACTAAGGTTTCCCGCAAGCTGGTTGCGCCGTTCGCGCAGACGCGGGAATGTCTCGTACCAGCGTTCCTTGTCCTCCCTCACTTGGGATCGGTTGGACACGATCGTCGCTCCGAGCGACAGGTTTTCATCGACCGTAAACTCGGAGAAAGTCCCTCGTCCTTGGGGTATGTGCGCGATGCCGAGCGCGAGGCGCTTCTGCGCCACGATCTTGTCGAGCGCTTTTCCAGCAAAGGCAACCGAGCCCTTGAATGGGAGCAGTCCCGACACGGCGCGCAGGAGCGTTGTCTTCCCGGCCCCGTTGGAGCCGAGCAGGGCGACAAACTCGCCTTCGCCCACTGAGAACGAACAGTCGAACAGCGCCTGCGTCTTGCCATAGAATACGGAGAGGTTTCTGAGATCCAGCGTCATGCTGCCTTCCCGAGATAGGCGGCAATCACCGCGTCGTTGGATTTGATTTCGGAAGGGGTGCCTTCGGCCAGGTTACGGCCCAGGTGCAGCACAACGATCCGGTCACAAAGGCTCATGACCAACCCCATGTGATGCTCGATGAGAAGAATGGAGAGGTCCCGATTGCGTCTGATGCCATCGACGAGCGCCCCGAATTCGTGGACTTCGCCGTGCGTCAGCCCGCCGGCAGGTTCGTCGAGCAGAAGAATTTTTGGCTCGGCGGCAAGCGCGCGAGCAATCTCCATACGCTTCTGCAGGGGATAGGGAAGCGATCCGGCGGTGCGCGGGGCGAGCTCGGCCATGCCGACCTCTTCAAGCACTGCCATTGCCTTTTCGCGCGCGGACCGTTCCACAGCCCTTGCCCGGGATGGAGCGAAAATCGCTTGGGCGAACTTGCCGCCAAACCGATGATGCGCACCGAGCATGACGTTCTCCAGAACAGTCATGGACGCATAGATGCCAAGGTTCTGGAAGGTCCTCGCGATGCCCATTCCGATCATTTCGCGCGAACCGACGCCTTCGAGCGGCTGACCGCCAAGCATGATCGATCCGCTTGTGTAATTCACGAGCCGGGTCGCCGCATTGAGAAAGGTCGATTTGCCTGCTCCGTTTGGTCCGATCAAGCCGCAGATTTCTCCGGCCCTCACGGAAACCGACACATTGGTCAGGGCTTTGACGCCGCCAAATTGCACGGAGACATCACGCGCCTCAAGCACAAGACGCATCTCGGCGATGCTGCTGTCGTTCAATGATTTCCTCCTCCCGAGGCGGTCTCTCCACGGCCTGTCCATTTCTCTTGTTGACAGCCAATCCCGCTTTGGATACCTATCAGTATCCGAAGACGTTTCGGTATGTCAAGCATCAATCGCATGGCGATTGCTCTAGAGGAACGTCCTGAGAATGCATGCCGTCGGGTTGGAGAACATGACGGCGGGATTGGCGAAAACCCTGCGATGCAGGGTGAGGGAGGAAATCGATGACGGGAACGAACACCGAGCTGACGGGCGAAAATCTCTATAGGGACCCCTATCCCGTCTACGCGAGGCTACGCGCGGAGGAGCCTGTGGCCTTCTTCGAAGGGACGAAAGAATATTTCATTACGCGGTTCGACGACTGCCGCACGATCGGCGGCAACGACAAAGCGTTCGGACCGTCGGGTTCGGCAGACCGCCCCGAGGCCCGCGTCATGGGCATGCCGAACGTCCTGACCATGTCTGGGGAAGATCATCAGTGCCTCCGCCAGGGTATCGACGAGAATCTCACGCAGGAACGCGTGCGTTCGTTCGTCGAAGGCCTGACGCGCCCGGTCGTGCAGCGTTACATCGACGCCATCAAGAAGAATGGTGAAGCAAACCTGACGACGGAACTCTTCGAGCCAATCTCGGTGCGGTGCATTGGCGATGTCATCGGCCTGACGGAGACGCCAAACGAAACTCTCGTCGAGTGGTTCCACGCGATGGCGCTGGGTCTGCAGAACGTCAGCAATGATCCGGCCGTATGGAAGCGACTGGACGATGCGCTTGCCGACATTGACAAGCAGATGGGCGATCTTTACCAGGCGTGCCTGTCGAAGCCCAACCACTCGCTGCTCAGCCATGTCATGTACGGCGGAATGCCAAAGGGCGAGGTTCGAAGCTGGGAGGAGATTTCTCCGACCATGCGCGTCATCATCCTCGGTGGCCTCCAGGAGCCAGGCCATGCAGCGGCGAACGCCTGCACGGGTCTTCTTTCAAATCCCGACCAGGCGAAACTCATGGCGGAGCAGCCGCAGGAAAACGCGATGCGCGCCTTCGACGAGGGTCTGCGCTGGATCGCCCCGATCGGCGTAACACCGCGCATTGCCAAGCAAGATTTCGGGATTGCCGGCACGGTCATCCCTGAGGGGTCATCCGTCGCCATCGTCATGGGGTCGGCCAACCGCGACGAGATCCGTTTCGAAGACGCCGACCGCTTCGACATGTTCCGCAAGAAGAAGCAGCACCTGTCATTCGGGTTCCGTCCGCACTTCTGTTCCGGCCACTTCCTGTCCCGTGCGATGGGCGAGATTGCGCTTGCCGAAGTGTTCCGGCAGTTGCCCGATCTTCGCCTCGATCCGTCGCGGGAGGTCAAGGGCAAGGGCTGGCGGTTCCGTGGCATATCCGACCTCCCCGCGAAGTGGAATGCGTGATGTCGCTGATCATCGACTGCCACGGCCACTTTACGACCGAACCGCCGGAGCACCACGCCTTCCGCGCGGCGCAAGTCGCCTATGCGGAAGGAAAGTCTTCCGTGCTCCCTGTCTATCCGGGAATCCCCGATAAGCAGTTGTACGACATCATTGAGGCGAACCAACTTAAAATTCAGCGCGAGCGCGGCTCGCATGTGACGCTGCTCAGCCCCCGTGCCTCCGGTATGGGACACCATGTACCGGGGCTGTCGGTCGCCAAGGAGTGGTCGCGCCTATCGAACGACAATATTGGCCGGATCGTCGACATGTTCCCGGATAATTTCGCGGCCGTCTGCCAGCTTCCCCAGACGGTCGATGGCGACCTGTCTGAGGTCATCGAGGAGTTGGAGCGCTGCGTCGAAAACGGTTTCGTCGGATGCAATCTCAACCCCGACCCGTCAGGCGGGCGTTGGAGTGCGCCGCCGATCTACGATCCATGGTGGGACCCTATGTGGGAGGCCATGGTTGCCCTCAGGGTCCCCGCGATGATCCACGTTTCGAGCTCCTGCGAGCGCTGCCTTCACATGACGGGCGCGCACTACATCAACGCGGATACGGCGGTGTTCATGCAGTTGATTCAGGGAGACCTGTTCGAGCGCCATCCGGAACTCAAGCTCATCATACCGCACGGAGGCGGGGCTGCGCCGTATCACTGGGGCCGCTATCGCGGCCTGTCGATGATGCTCGAAAAGCCCGGCCTCGACACGCACCTTATGAACAATGTCTTCTTCGACACCTGCGTCTATCACCAGGCGGGGATCGATACGCTCTTCCGCGTCGTCGACACCAAGAACATCCTGTTCGGCTCCGAGCTGCTCGGCGCTGTGAAGGCGACCGATCCGGAGACCGGGCACCCGTTCGACGACACCAAGAGATACATCGACCATCTCGCCCTCGACGACGAACAGAGACACGCAGTCTTCGAAGGAAACGCACGCCGGGTCTACCCACTCTTGGACAAGAGATTGCGCGAACGCGGCCTTTGAAGCGTCGCAACTGAATAGGGAGAAATCACATGGTTTCCAGCCGACATCTGAGCCTCGCTGGCGGGGCGCAAGGATTCAACTGGCTCCCGGTCTTCGTGGCCGAAGAGCATGGAATTTTCGCCAAGCACGGGCTGGTGATCGAATACAAGAAGATGGGCACCGTCGACAAGGCGACCACCGCCGTTCTCGAAGGCGAGGCCGATCTCGCGATAACGCCACCTGAAGGTGCCGTCTCGAACTTCGTCAAAGGCGGCGAGCTCAGGGTTATTGCCTCGAATTCCAATCGCCTGCCGATGTCGCTCGTCGCTCAGCCTTCGATCAAGACGATCAGGGACCTCAAGGGCAAAAAGGTCGGTACCTCGTCGCTTACCGAGGGCACGGCGATCTACACCCAAATGCTGTTGTCTAAGGAAGGCCTGCGGTATCCCGGCGACTACGAATTCGAACTTGCCGGCATCCACACCAAGCGCTGGGAAGCCCTGCAGGCGGGGGAAATTGACTGCGCCCCGCAGCCCGCGCCATGGAATTTCCTGGCCGAACGCGAAGGCTACAATCTGATCGGCGAAATCAACGATGTCATTCCCGAGATCGTCTTCGCCGCAGTCATCGGCCGCAAAAGCTGGTTGGACGGCAACCGCGATGTGGTCGCCCGTTTCCTCAAGGCGCTGTTCGAAGCCTATGCGATAACAAACGACCCGAGCCGCGACGACATCACGCTTCCGATTTTCCAGCGAATTACCACGAAAGACGATAGCGAACTCGCCTCGCGCGGCCTTCACTACATGCGCGACATGGGCATGTGGCCCGGCGATCTCTCCATTCCGCAAGCTGCGATGAATGCCACGGTCGACTTGATGATCCGCGCCAACCTGCTTGATGAGGCCGCCAGATCCAGCGCCGCAGGCGTGTTCGAGCGCAGCTTCCTCCTGGGCGCGGTCGGCTGGTTGAAATACGTTTGAATGCATCTCGGGAGGCTTCCAATGAAGGTAATGACCAAGACACCGCGGACGGATCGCGAGATATGCGAAGCCCTAGGCAAGCTGGGTGTCGCCACAGTCCATGAAGCGCAGGGCCGCAAGGGACTGCTGGCCCCGCATCTGCGCCCCGTGATCGAGGGCGCGCGCATCGGCGGGACGGCGCTCACATGCGAGGTGCCACCGGGTGACAACTGGATGATCCATGTCGCCCTTGAGGTCGCGCAGCCCGGCGACATCCTGGTCGTCACACCGACCTCGCCATGCACGGACGGATATTTCGGCGATCTTCTCGCGACATCGTGCAAGGCTCGCGGAATTCTGGGTCTGGTGATCGATGCCGGCGTACGCGATGTCGCCGACCTCAGGTCCATGAACTTCCCCGTCTGGTCCAAGGCGATATCGGCGCAGGGCACCGTCAAGGAGACGCTGGCGAACGTCCAGGTCCCCGTGGTCTGCGCCGGAGCCTATATCGAGCCGGGCGATGTCATCGTCGCCGATGACGACGGCGTCTGTGTGGTCAAGCGCGACGAGGCGGCGTCGGTTCTGGAGAAGGCCCGAAAGCGTCAGAAGATGGAGGAGGAGAAGCGTGGCCTCTACGAGTCGGGCCAGCTGAGCCTCGACATTAACAACATGCGTCCGCAGCTTGAGGCGAAGGGCCTGATCTATGAATAAGGCAACGCAACTGCGCATACCCCGGCGCGTCGTCACAGGAATTAGCAACGGCAAGTCCGTCTTCATCAGCGACGGCCCCGCACCCAATGCCCACGTGTACGATTCCGTGCCGGGCCATCTTACCTCCGTCCTTTACGCAACGTCAGCGAAACCCAGCCTTCCGCAGGGTCATGCGGAGCAGGCGCCGCCGCAAATCCTGATCACCCCCGAACCGGGCCAGACGAAGCTGATGATCGTCGTCTTCCCGCCGGACTCGGTATTCGCGACCGTCGATCCGGCTGCCGCCTTCGAAGAACAGGCGGTGCATATCCCCGGCCTGATCCAGGCATTCGAGCCCGACGCCCCCGGTATGCACACCACCAACACAGTGGATTACGACATTGTCCTCGATGGCGAGGTCTGGCTCGAACTCGACGACGGCGCCGAAACGCTGCTGAAGCAGGGCGACGTCGTCGTCCAATGCGGCACGCGCCATGCCTGGCGCAACAAGGGCGATAAGCCCGCGACCATGTGCTTCGTCCTCATCGGCGCTGAAAGAGAGTCATGACAATGACGCGGGAGGACAACAATCGCTTCTTCGACTGCATCATCGTCGGCGGCGGGCACGGCGGCGCGCAGACAGCGGCAGCGCTCAGGCAGTCCGGGTTCACGGGATGCATTGCGCTGATCAGCGCCGAGCCGGAAGTCCCCTACGACCGCCCTTCGCTGTCGAAGGAATATCTCGCAGGCAAGAAATCCTTCGAAAGGATGCATCTCAGGCCGCCGGATTTCTGGACTTCGCGACAAGTGGAACTGATGCTGGGCAGGCGTGTGACCATCGTCGATGCGGCAGCCCATGTCGTCGTCACGGACTTTGGCGAACGCTTCTCCTACGGCAAGCTTGTTTGGGCGGCTGGTGGCGAACCGAGGAAGCTTTCCTGCCCCGGCAGCGAGCTGGCCGGAATCTGCTATATCCGCAACAAGGCGGATTGCGACGCGCTCGTCGAAGTCCTTCCCGGCGCCGAAAGGATCGTGATCGTCGGCGGCGGCTATGTCGGTCTCGAAGCGGCAGCGGTGTTCCGAGAGATCGGCAAAGAGGTCACTTTGGTCGAGGCGCTCGACCGCGTACTCGCGCGCGTAGCCGGGGAGCCGGTATCGAGGTTCTACGAAGCCGAACATCGTGCACATGGCGTTGACATTCGCCTCAACTCCGGCGTCGGCTCTCTGGAGGGTTCCAACGGCCGCGTCAAGAGCGTAGTACTTGCGACCGGCGAGACGATCCCCGCCGATATCGTCGTGGTCGGCATAGGTATTACCCCTTCAGCCGGCCCGCTGATCGAGGCGGGCGCGGAAGGCTCAAACGGTGTGGATATCGATGAGTTTTGCCAGACATCCCTGCCGGACATCTACTGCATCGGAGACTGCGCAAGGCTGAGACATGGCCGTGGCATTCGCATTGAATCCGTACAGAACGCTACGGATCAGGCCACCACCGCCGCCAAGGCGATCTGCGGCGAACTCAAGCCCTACGATGCGACGCCCTGGTTCTGGTCCAACCAATACGATTTGAGGATCCAGACAGTTGGTCTCAACTACGGCTTTGACAGCGTGGTGACACGCGGTAGTCCCAACAGCCGAAGCTTCAGCGTCATCTACCTGAAGGACGGGGCGGTTCTGGCCCTCGATTGCATCAACGCACCCCGCGATTACGTGCAAGGACGAAAGCTTGTCGACAGCTCGGCGAGGATCGACCGCGACGCCCTGTCGGACACATCGAAACAACTCAAGGAACTTGGCCCCGAAGTGCCGTGAGGCATTCGAGGGCCGGAATGAAGTGGAGGAAAAAATGTCTATGATATCGGTGCGTACGCGGGACGGAGAGCTGCATAGTTTCGAGGGAAGAGTGGGCGCTTCGCTGATGGAGAATATCCGAAACGCGGGCTTTGATGAGCTGCTTGCAATGTGTGGCGGGTGCCTTTCCTGTGCCACCTGCCACCTTTACGTCGAGGAATTGCCAGAGACCGCAAGCCTGGCGGCGCCCTCGATCGACGAGAGCGAGTTGCTGGAAGGCTCCGACTACCGCCAAGAGAACTCGCGGCTTTCCTGTCAGATCCCCTTTGACGAGACTCTCAGTGGAATCGTCGTTCGCATTGCCCCCGAAGAATAGCAGCAGATCGTCTCGCATCACGGGCGGATCTCGAGGATCATACGCTGAGCGGCGAGCCAAAATCACCGTTTAGTCGCACTCGAAGCGGATGCTCCAAGCGATAGTCGAGCGACTTCCGGCAGTCAGATATTTCATGGCTGAATTTCGGGCTGAAGAACGCATCAATTAAGACTTCGTCCGCGCCCATGGCACTCCTAGCCATGGGCGTTGCGTCATTCCGCTCATTTATTCGATAACACAGGTCACCTTCTAGTTTGCAGGCGATCTCGCTATCTGACACAAACCGTTCGAGCGGCCTTAGCCGCATGTGGACGGGTCCGTCTCCACAACCTATCGCGCGCTGAATGTAGTCGGGCGACCTCTGAATGAACTATCCAGAACGCGCAACGGCAGCCTGCCGGTGAAGGTCTTATGGCTGCCGAGGAATGCGTTTCTTTGACAGTATTTCTTCAGTTGGTGGCGGCACTCATCATCGAACTTAGGCCAGCCTCGGAAGCAGGCCGCTGACCGACTCTTTGGCGTCGCCGTAGTACATGCGGGTGTTTTCCTTGTAGAACAGCGGGTTCTCGATCCCGGAATAGCCGGTACCCTGGCCGCGCTTGGAGACGAAAACCTGCTTGGCCTTCCAGACCTCGAGCACGGGCATGCCCGCGATCGGTGAATTCGGATCTTCCTTTGCGGCCGGATTGACGATGTCGTTCGAGCCGATGACGATGACGACATCGGTCTCGTGGAAGTCGTCGTTGATCTCGTCCATCTCCAACACAATGTCGTAGGGCACCTTGGCTTCCGCGAGCAGGACGTTCATGTGGCCAGGTAGGCGGCCTGCAACCGGATGGATCGCAAAGCGCACGTTCTTGCCGGCTGCGCGCAGCTTGCGGGTGAGTTCCGAAACCGCACTTTGAGCCTGCGCGACCGCCATGCCGTAACCTGGAACGATGATGACCGAGTCGGCGTCGTTGAGCGCTGCGGCAACGCCTTCGGCATCGATGGCAACCTGCTCGCCCACGACTTCCATCGCCGGGCCCGAGGCATTGCCGAAGCCGCCGAGAATGACCGACAGGAACTGGCGGTTCATTGCCTTGCACATGATGTAGGAGAGAATCGCGCCCGACGAGCCGACGAGTGCTCCGGTTACGATCAAGAGGTCGTTGCCGAGGAGGAAGCCTGTCGCCGCCGCCGCCCAGCCGGAATAGGAGTTGAGCATCGAGACGACGACCGGCATATCGGCGCCGCCGATCGCCATGACGAGATGAGCGCCGATGACAAAGGCGATCAGCGTCATCAGGTAGAGCGACCATGAACCCGCGCCATTCATGTACATGATCATCAGCGCAAGCGACACGAGCACCATCAGGATGTTGAACATGTGCCGGCCGGACAGGATGAGTGCCTTGCCGCGGATGTGGCCGGAAAGCTTGCCATAGGCGATGATCGAGCCGGTGAAGGTCACCGCACCGATGAACACGCCGAGGAAGATTTCCGCTTCATGGATGATCTTTTCCGCATTGGTGGCGAACTCATGCGCCGTCATGTCGGAGTTGAGGCCGATCAGCACGGCAGCAAGGCCCACGAAGGAGTGTAGCGCTGCTACGAGCTGCGGCATGCCGGTCATTTCGACGCGCTGCGCCAGCAACGTGCCAACGACAGCACCAACGACGAGCATGATGAGCAGGACAACGGAAAGCCCGACGCCTGGCCCGAGGATGGTCGCGAGTATGGCTATCGCCATGCCGACGATGCCGTACCATACGGCGCGCTTGGCACTTTCCTGACCGGAAAGGCCGCCGAGCGAAAGGATGAAGAGAACGGATGCGGCGATGTAGGCCGCGGTCTGGATACCGATAGACATGATTCTGATCCCCGGGCCGGCGTCACGACTTTTGGAACATGTTCAACATGCGCCGGGTGACCATGAAGCCGCCGACGATGTTGATGGTGGCGATCGCCACCGAAATGGCGGCAAGGGCTGTCACCAGCCAGCCACCCGCTGTGATCTGCAGCAGCGCACCGATGATGATGATCCCGGAAATCGCGTTGGTCACCGCCATTAGCGGCGTATGCAACGAATGGCTGACGCCCCAGATCACCTGGAAGCCGACGAAGCAGGCAAGCGCGAAGACGATGAAATGGCCCATGAAGGCCGACGGCGCATAGGCTCCGATAAGTGCCATGAGCAAGCCGCCGACGACGAGCAGGCCGACCTGCTGGCGCGTTGCCGACTTGAAGGCGGCAGCCTCGGCGGCACGCCGTTCTTCCGGCGTCAGCTCCTTGGCCTTTTCTTGTCGTTTCTGGGCTGCAATCGCCTGGATCTTTGGCGGTGGCGGCGGATAGGTGATCTCGCCTTCAAAGGCTACAGTGGCTCCGCGAATAACATCGTCTTCCATGTTATGGACGAGAACGCCATCCTTCTTCGGGGTCAGGTCCGTCATCATGTGGCGGATGTTCGTCGAATAGAGGGTCGATGCCTGCGCGGCCATGCGGCTCGGGAAATCGGTGTAGCCGATGACGGTGACGCCGTTCTCGGAAACGATCTTCTGATCCGGAACAGTCAGGTCGCAATTCCCACCGCGTTCGGCCGCAAGGTCGACCACCACGGAGCCCGGCTTCATCGCAGCGACCATGTCTGCAAGCCAGAGCTTCGGCGCATCGCGGCCTGGGATTAGCGCAGTGGTGACGACAATGTCGATGTCCGGCGCGATCTCGCGAAACTTCTTTAGCTGCGCTTCGCGAAATTCCGGGCTCGACGGGGATGCATAGCCACCCGTTGTCGCGCCGTCCTGCTGCTGCTCCTTGAAATCGAGGAAGACGAATTCTGCACCCATCGATTCGATCTGCTCGGCCACTTCCGGACGAACGTCGAATGCATAGGTGATGGCCCCGAGCGAAACGCTGGTGCCGACGGCGGCAAGACCGGCGACGCCTGCGCCTATGACCAGAACCTTGGCCGGCGGGATCTTGCCGGCCGCAGTAACCTGGCCGGTGAAGAAGCGGCCGAAATTATTGCCGGCCTCGATCACGGCGCGATAGCCTGCGATGTTGGCCATGGAGGACAGCGCGTCCATCTTCTGGGCGCGCGAAATGCGCGGCACCATGTCCATGGCAATCACGTTTGCACGCGTTGCCTTCGCTTGCTCAAGAAGCTCCTTGTTCTGCGCGGGATAGAAGAAGGAGATCAGCGTCTTGTTGCTCGAAAGCTTTGCTATGTCGCTCGGCTCCGGCGGGCGCACCTTGGCGATGACGTCTACGCTTGCAAAAAGTGCTTCAACGCTGTCGACGATCCTGACGCCGGCTGCGCGATAGGCGTCGTCGGAGAAGCCGGCAAGTTTGCCGGCGCCGGTTTCGATGGCACATTGATATCCGAGTTTCTGAAGCTGGGTGGCGCTGTCCGGCGTCATCGCGACGCGTGCTTCCCCCTCAAGCCGTTCTCGTGGTGATCCAATGATCATGTAATTCCCCTCTTAGAAAGTTGCTGATCGTCAATAGATGACAACACCCCTGACACTCTTTCCCGAATGCATGAGCTCAAAACCCTTGTTGATGTCTTCGAGCGGCATGGTGTGGGTGATCATCGGATCGATCTGGATCTTGCCTTCCATGTACCAGTCGACGATCTTCGGAACATCGGTGCGGCCGCGGGCGCCGCCGAAGGCCGTGCCCATCCAGCTACGGCCGGTGACGAGCTGGAACGGACGCGTCGAAATCTCCTGGCCGGCGCCGGCAACGCCGATGACCACCGACTTGCCCCAGCCGCGATGGCTGGCCTCCAGCGCCTGGCGCATCACCTTGGTGTTGCCGGTGCAGTCGAAGGTGTAGTCGGCCCCGCCGATCTGGTCGGCGCCGCGCTTCGTCATGTTGACGAGGTAGGGCACGATGTCGTCGCCCACCTCCTTCGGATTGACGAAATGCGTCATGCCGAAGCGTTCGCCCCAGGCCTTCTTGTCATTGTTGAGATCGACGCCGATGATCATGTCGGCGCCGGCAAGCTTCAAGCCCTGGATGACGTTCAAACCGATGCCGCCGAGGCCGAAGACAACAGCGGTTGCGCCCATCTCCACCTTGGCGGTATTGATGACGGCGCCGATGCCGGTGGTGACACCGCAGCCGATGTAGCAGATCTTGTCGAAGGGGGCGTCGGGATTGACCTTGGCGACGGCGATCTCCGGCAGCACGGTGTAATTGGCGAAGGTCGAGCAGCCCATATAGTGATGGATCTTGTCCTTGCCGATCGAAAAGCGCGAGGTGCCGTCCGGCATCAGGCCCTGGCCCTGGGTCGAGCGAATCGCGGTGCACAGATTGGTCTTGCGCGAAAGGCAGGAGGGGCATTCGCGGCATTCGGGGGTGTAGAGCGGAATGACATGATCGCCCTTCCTGACCGAAGTCACGCCCGGACCGACATCGACGACGATGCCGGCGCCTTCATGGCCGAGGATTGCCGGAAACAGGCCTTCCGGATCGGCGCCTGAGAGCGTGAAATCGTCGGTGTGGCAGATGCCGGTTGCCTTGACCTCGACCAGCACTTCGCCGGCCCTCGGGCCTTCGAGCTGAACGGTCATGACTTCCAGCGGTTTACCGGCGGCAATGGCGACGGCGGCGCGTACGTCCATTAGATTTCCTTTCGATGATTGCCAGAATTGCCGCGGTGCGGCCTTGATTGCGAGTGTCAGGTCGCGGAAGAATAAGGAGTGCGTCGGCTGAAGGTTCGCGGTCCGCAAATGGGCGAGCTTGGCCGCGCGGGTGTACCGCAAACGAGCGAGATTGCAGGCGAAAGCATTGACAGATCCTCCCGATGCGCGCTTACGGTTTTATCTCCGTCCTCCAGCCGCATGGATCTTCGTTAACATACTGATTAGAATTTGCATACTAAAAAGTATCCGAAATAGTTGGAAATTTCACCCGGCCGCCATCCCCGGGTCGGGCGACTATGGAAGCTGCGAAGCGGCCGGTGAAGCGGCTATTTGTTCTGGGCAAAGCGTTTTCTGATGCGCCTATACAGAAAAGGTACCGTCGCGCGACAGCGACGGTACCTTTCTCGCGAAATGACCCTGCGGTCGGGATTGCGTTCAATCAGCCTTGGTGCTCGCGACCTTCCACCTGGATCACGAGATCGACGTCGTCACCGATCATCCCAAGTGCTGCCTTCATGCCGAAATCGCTCCGCTTGACCTTAGTTGTCGCGCTGAAGCCGACAACGTGGCTCTTGTCCCAGGGGTTCTGACCTTCCTTATTGAACTTGACATCCAGCGCAGTGGATTTCGTGACGCCCGCAATCGTTAGGTCGCCAGTAATTTGGCCCGTGGTATCGGAGGTCTTCTTGAACTCCTTGCCGACGAAGGTGATTTCCGGAAATTCCGTCGCATTGAACCAATCAGCACCCTGGATGTCGCCGTCGCGTTGCTTGTTGTTCGTCGAGATCGAACCGACCTTGACCTTGACATCAAGGCTGCTTCCCTCGGGCTTCGTGGCGTCGAAGTCGAAAGCGCCTGAGAATTCCTGCGCGACCCCAATCACTTTCGAGAAGCCCAGGTGGTCGATGTAAAACGCGATTCCTGAATGGACGGGGTCGATGTCGAACTTGGTGGCCCAAGCGGGCGACACTGCCTCGGCGAGCGACGTCATAGAAAGCAACAAAGCTGCAAGTCTATATTTCATTTTCATTCTCCTCCTCAGGTTAAGCTGGAAAACTCGATCCATAGTCCAGGAACGCGACAGCGACCGCCAACGCGGCCGGAAGCACAGCCAGGGCTACATGGACGAAAAGGCGCGGAAACTGCCGGGATACGCCAAGCATCCGGCAGATACCCTCCGAGAACACTGGCAGCACGACGCAGAGGCCGAGGATCGCAATGGCGACGGGATCGGCTTTGCGCGTGATCAACACCACGGTGAAAGCGACGGAAATCAGTCCACCCAACACGCCGATCGATGAGGCGCCGCCAAAGCGGAAAACGGGGTTGACGATGTGTACCAGGAGAATTCCCAGGCAACCGGCTGCGAACATCAGACAGAGCTGAAACGAGGAGGACGATGCGCCGAGAAGGGCTATCGGCGCGAAGCCGAGCGCAAGCACGGCAACGACGCCGCCCCGCTTTACGTCATCCTCCGCGCGAGCCGACATCCCGCGCAGGATGAGCCACATTATAGCAACGCCCACCGTCGCAGCAGCCACCACTTCCCACGTCGCCACTCCCAAACGAGGCAGACCGATATAAAATGCGGCTGCCACAGGCTGAAGAAAGGCAACAACGCGAACCGCGCGTTGGGCGGCGATCTCGACCGCAAACCCCACTGCCGTCCCGATAACAATCACGTAGAACAGCTTGTTGACCGCCCCGACAGGCGGAAACGCCGGCACCTTGTTGTAGACGAGCCAATAGGCTGCCAGCAATGCAGCAGGCATCAGGAGGTCGGTAGGGCGCATCAGGCCGCGCCAGCGCATCAGGCCCGACGCGAAAATGCCGACGAGCATCATGACGAGCAGGGACGCGGCCAACGCCTCCTGCGGAGAGTTGCCAAATCCAAGCATGCGACGTTTTCCGAATTGCGAAAATGTATCCTGCGGCGTCCGGCACGCCAGCGCGTGACAGCCGGCACCAAAGCAGCCAGCGCCCTAACGTCCGGGTTGCATGCTCCGACAGATCGCTGTCATTCTACTTTTGCTCATAGTCCCCCCAATAACCGCATGCTCCTCAACAGCGGTCGCCACTTTCAGTTTGGATACCGAGTAGTTTTCACATACTAAATGGTTTCCGAATGAAAGCTAGTCTCCGAATTTTTGGATGTCAAGCGCGCTATGGACGCAAAAGCGGGTGCTTTCCCCGCTGCATGGCGACTTCGGTGATCGATAGATTGTTGAGACGTTAACGGCGCGCGGGACGGCTGACGGTAAAGCCGTGCGTTTGTCATGCCGTGTGGCAGATGGTCCCGGTCAGGCCTTTACCGGGACGCCGGATTTGGTTGCTCGCGACGACCGATACATGTCGTGCAAAACGACCCGGACCATGTCGCCAGGGGCTCCCTCCCTGAGGAAGCTCGAAATACCGCCATAGGTAAGTTCGAGAACGATACCGCCAATATAGAACGGGCTCGCGGGGGGCTGCATGACGAGATCCAACTTCTCGATAAGGATCTTGCCGACGCCCTCCCACTGATCCCGGAACAGCTTGATGTGGCGATCTCCGAGTGTGTGATCATGCTGTGCCATGCGCAGCAGCTCGATCGCCAGCATTCCCCACCGCCGGTCATCGCCGCGGTTGTTCGCCCAGGTCGCGAGAACGTCAATGAGCTCCATGGGATCATCACAGTTCCCGAGAAGTTCCGTCAACTGAACCACGTCGCCACCGGCATTGCCGGCAAGAAGCTGGAGGAAGATGTCTTCCTTATTGGCAAAGTTCGAGTAGAACGCGCCCTTCGAATAGCCGGCCTCCTCGGCGATCCGCTCAATCGAAGCCCCAGCGTAGCCGTACCGTGCCATGACCTCATAAGCGGACGCTAGAAGCTTCTCTTTCGTTCGAGCCTGACTTTGCTCACGTGTCAGCCGTGCCATTCGCAATTCCCGTTCGTGCGTATCCAGACACCGAGGCGTACCTCAAAATGCACCGGTTACACAAGAGCCGTCGAGAGACAAATGAGCCCCCAAAAGATCGGATATTCCGGCCCCATCTTCTGCCAACGCCAATTCAGGCCGTTGATTTTTGTAACCGCGTAGCCCGAACCGAACAGCACCAGGGCACCGACGACGGCCGCAATCCTGGGATAGACAGAAAAAATCAAACCCACGGCGGCACACGCCTCTGCAACCATCGCAAGACCGACGAACAGCTTCGCTGGCTTGAAGCCAGCCGCGTCGAACGTTCCCTCTGCCTTCTCATAATGGAGGCCCTTGCCGATCAGGTGGGGGATAAACCAGACGCCGCAGAGAATGCGGAGCCAGTCGACCAAAACGAAATTCATTTCTCCTCCTTCACACCGGCCTCTGCCGGGTCGGCGAGGATAGTTGCATTCCTCGCTTGCCTTTTAAGATACTAAACGGTATTCACAGTCCATATAGTATGTCAATACGGGGCAATCTTCGAGTTTGGGAGGAATACCGATGGAAATGATGCGTGCCGCGCGGCTCCACGCCGTGGGTCAGCCGATGAGCATTGACGAGGTCGAACGTCCAAAGGCCACCGGGAGCGATGTAATCGTCCGCGTAAAAGCCTGCGGAATGGTTCCGAACCTGGCGAATGTTCTGGCTAACTGGGAGACCTGGTATCCGCAAATGCCGCTGCCGCCACGGCCTGCGATTCACGGTCTTGATCCGAGTGGTGTGGTTCACGAGGTCGGTCCCCAAGTTGTCAGCATCAAGCCGGGCGACAGGGTCTATGTGAATCCCGGGCGTTTCTGCGGAGCATGCCACCATTGTTCTTCCGGCAAACCGCAGGCCTGCGAATATTGGACGCTTGGCGGGTACTTCGGCTACAACCCCAAAAGCATGGACATGTTCGCCCGCTATCCTTACGGGGGCTTCGGCGAATTCATGCTGGCCCCGCAGGCGCAGGTCGTCAAAATCCCCGACAACATGACCTTCGTCCAAGGTTCCCGCATGGGCTATCTCGGTACGTCCTACGCCGCCCTCAAGAAGTGCGGACCGCTGATGGGCAAGACGCTAATCATTAACGGCGCAACCGGAACACTGGGTTTGGGTGCCACACTGTTCGCGTTGGCGATGGGTGTTGCCAGGATTTATGCCGTGGCCAGGGGCGAGGCGCTGCTTGAACGGCTGAAAGCGATCGCGCCGGATCGCATCGTCACCTTCTCGAACGTGAAGGGATCATCGGGAGCATTCGTCAAGGAGCAGACGAACGGGAGCGGAGTGGACTTGATGCTCGATACGCTCGGCGCCAAGGCGCCGCTCGACTCCATGCTGGACGCCATGGGCGGCGTCAAACGGGGCGGCCGCATCATCAACATCGGTGGCACATCGGGCGCTTTGCCTGTCGACGTCAAATGGTGGATGGACGAGCAGATGGAATTGATCGGCTCGGTATGGTTCACGGCCGCGGAAGGCATGGAGATCGCGGCGATGGTCGAAGCAGGGATCATCGACATGTCGGTCATGTCGCCGATGGTGTGGCCGCTGGAGAAGATCAATGACGCCATTTCTGGCGTCGGGAAGGACGAAGGCGGATTCACCTATTACGCCGTCGAACTGTAACGGAGTTCCAATTGGCCCACACCTGGCGGATCACTGTCGAGCGGCTCGAGGAATGCCCCTTCGGCCGCCCATTTGAGGTGGCATGCGGAGCGACTGGATCGTTAATCGGCTACCTGCCGTTCTGAAGGCCGGGCGTGGTGTCCGGCCAAATAGGAGGAAGATGCAATGGCAAATGTCGGCATACACCCCCATGTCGATGGGGGATTGAGGACGGGAGGTGCCCCGTTCGCCGGAGGCACTCTCGTTTGCGAGTGCACCACGAACCCGGTCAAGGTGAAGATCAAAGGCGATATCGCCCATAATCATGCCTGCGGCTGCACCAAATGCTGGAAGCCGGTGGGCGCAAATTTCTCCATCGTTGCGGTAGCGCCCACGGAAGCCGTGGAAGTCGTTGAGAACGGCGATAAGCTCGTGGTCGTCGATGCAAATGCCCTGATCCAGCGACATGCCTGCAAGGAGTGCGGTGTTCATATGTACGGGCCGGTGGAGCGGGATCATCCGTTCAAGGGTTTGTCCTTCGTCCACCCCGAGCGTTTCGAAGAAGAAGGATGGGCGGAACCCGGCTTTGCCGCGTTCGTATCCTCAATCATCGAGGCAGGGTATGCCCCTTCGAAGATGGACGCAATTCGTGAACGTCTAACCGAGCTGGGCCTTGCACCCTACGACTGCCTCTCACCGGGCCTGATGGACTACATCGCCACGTGGACGGCAAAGAAGAACGGCGTTCTGACCGTTTAGACCTGCAAAGAGCCGGACGAACGTCCGGCTCGAATTCTCCGTACTGAAAAGGCTGTCCGCCATGGTTTCGGTTCACTAGCGCAGGCGGACTGATTGGCCCTCGCATCGTCTGTCAGAAGGCGATTTGGGCGCAGGCGACCAGCAAGCAATCCTCCGAGTTCCAAACGGCTCCCCGAGGATGAATCGCGACGGCGCATTTAATTCAGTGCATTTTCGTCTTGCTTGACATACCAATAGGTTTTTCGATACCAACTAGTATGTGTTCTTGATCTCAACCGTTAAGCAACCAACGGACTGAGGCCACACTGGAGGATGTCGCAAGCTAAGGGAGCAGTATCATGGCTGCAGGTGGAGGAGCCCCGAGGAGCCTCGAAACATTGATCAACGAAGCGGGCGGAGCGGTGAAGCTGCTGCGCGGGTCGAATATCGGCCCCTATGTCTTTCCGGGCATACCTCCGGAATTCACCAACTGGCGCGACGAGGTGCAGTCCTGGAAGGATAGCGTCGCGCTTCTGGAGCAATCCTATCACATGACCGAACTGCATTTGCGCGGGCCGGAAGTGATCCCCTTCCTGTCGCAGTTCGCGCTCAACAAGTTCGATCCATTTCAGGTGCGCCGCGCCAAGCAGATCGTCCTTACCGGTCATGACGGCAATTACATCGCCGACGCGATCCTGTTCCGCGAGGAGGAGGAGTTCTTCCGCGTCGTCGGCGCGCCGTTTGCGAGCGATTGGCTGCTCTACAATGCCCAAAGCACATCTTTGAACGTGACTGCCGAGAAGAATGACAACTGGTCGGTCCGCCAAGCGCCGCGCGATGTGTTCCGGCTCCAGATCCAGGGGCCACAGGCATTGGCTCTTATGCAGGACGTGACGGGCAACACGCTGCCGGACATCAAGTTCTTCTTCATCGGCGAGTTCCGGATCGCCGGCAAAAACGTGCGGGCGTTGCGGCATGGTATGGCGGGCGCGCCGGGCTTCGAACTCTATGGCAAATGGGACGACCAGCAGGCTGTGCGGGAAGCGCTGGAAAGAACAGGCGAGAAATATGGAATGCGCAAGATCGGCGCGCTTGCCTACTCCACGACGGCCCAGGAATCCGGCTGGATGCCCATGCCGCTGCCGGCGATCTATCACAGCGCCGAAATGAAGCCTTATCGCGAATGGCTCAACAACTACTATCTGGAATCGATCGCGTCGCTCGGTGGCAGTCACGTCTCCGACCGCATCGAGGACTATTATGTCGACCCCATCGAAGTGGGTTATGGCGGCCTCATCGATTGGAACCGCGACTTCGTGGGCCGGGATGCGCTCAAGGATCGGGCAGCCAACCAGAGGCGCACGAAGGTGACGCTCGTCTGGAACGACGATGACGTTGCCGCGACGATCAAGGCTTCGCTCTTCGACCACGAAAAGCCTGGCCGCTTCATGGCTCTTCCCACACCCATGTATGCCACATTCGAATCCGACGCTGTTCTAAGCAACGGCAAGCTCGCGGGCGTCTCGCAATGGTCGGCCTATTCGGCGAATGCAAAGCGCTTCATTTCGCTTGCGCTTGTCAATCTTGAAGACGCCACCCCCGGCACGGAACTCACGCTCCTCTGGGGCGAGCCGAATACACGCCGGCGCACGGTGGACCGCCATGAGTTGCGCGAAATCCGCGTGAAAGTGGCGCCAGCGCCGTATTTCGACAAAGTCATCAAGACGGGCCGGCAATAAGTCGCGTCGAACATTTTGGCCGCCGCGACACTCAAGGTGGCGCGGCGGCTACAAGCTCCCCTGGGTAACTTCACCTGGCATTTCGCGGCGAGGGGGAGCTTCCTGTCGATCTGCAATATCGGCAATCGGCAAACTCACGAAATCGAGTTGGTGTTTGTGCCTGAATCCACATCGAACGCAACATTTCCTTCGTGCGAACCCAATAGCGCAACTGGCCGTGTTGGCTCAATTGCGCTTCTGCGCTTCTTTGGTGACCGGCTGCATGCGGTATGGTGTTCTTGCGACCGATCTTGCTCTGATGGTCACGCATCTGCTCCGCCAGATCGACCTTCAGGACAAGTTCGTCGAATTTTTTGGGCCGGGCGTTTCGATATTGACGGCAGGCGATCGCGCCGTTGTTGCCAACATGACGCCGGAATTCGGCGGCAACAGCGCCTACTTCCCGATTGATGGCCAGACGATCCAATATCTGCGGACGACCGGGCGCAGCGAAGATCACGTCAATTTTGTCGAACGCTCTGCCAAGCGTGTCGGCATTTGGTTCGATCCTTCCTCACAGCCGCGCTATACCTCCACGCTGCAAATCGATCTAGCGAGTATAGAGCCGAGTCTTGCAGGTTCCCGGCGCCCGCAGGATCGGATTCCCGTCAGCGAGACGCGCCGGCCATTGCCGGCATGAAGAAGGGATCGGTCGAGGTCGAGATCCTACGGGCCGGCGGCATCCTACCGCTGATTTTGAACAAGGTCGCTGCAAAGGCTTCGAACGATGTCGGCCAGTTCGTAAGAACAGGTACACTCGTCAGCAACTGACCGCACTGCCTTGCGTATTGCTATCATAAGAATACTCATGTAGGAGTATATGGCGAAGAACCCCCCATTTCTTCCGCACAAATAGTTTCGCAATTCATGGAGCAACCAGTGTCAGACAAAGCTGTGAAATTCTCTCTTGGCGGAGACATGCCAGTTAACCGGATGGGGTTTGGCGCCATGCGCCTTGTATCGAAGGGGTTTCGCGGCCCAGCGCGGGATCCGGGCGCCGGCCGCGCCGTGCTTCGCCGCGCCGTCGAGCTCGGTGCGAACCTGATTGATACGGCCGCCTTCTATCATAGCAGCGATAAAACTGTTCGTGCGAACAGGCTAATTCAAGAGGCGCTTTTTCCCTACGGCCGGGACCTCGTGATCGCAACCAAAGTGGGTCACGTTTTCAGCTCGGACGATAGCCATCGGACCGCGACAGGTGCCGACATGCGCCGGTTGGTAGAGGAAAATCTTCAAGATCTCGGCTTGGACCGGCTTGATCTGGTCTATCTGCGCATCGGGGAGATGGCGCCGCCCCATGGCGAGTCGCTCGCTGAACGTTTCGAAGCTCTTGCAGCGCTGCGCGAGGAGGGGTTAATTCGTCACCTCGGTCTCAGCAATATCGATGCCGATCATCTAGCCGAAGCCCGTGCGATAGCGCCTGTGGTTGCCGTGCAGAACAATTTTCATGTTGCCAAGCGCGGAGATGCTGCGCTGTTGGGAATTTGTGAAACGGAGAATATCGCCTTCAGCCCCTTCTTCCCGCTCGGCGGAGGGATGGCGAATATCGACGACGGGCGTCTCGCGCGGATTGCAGGCCGACATGGGGCAACCAGCAACCAGATCGCGCTGGCTTGGTTACTGGCTCTTTCGCCAGTGATGATCGCAATTCCCGGCACCGGCTCCATTGCTCATCTGGAAGAAAATATGGCTGCGGGCGACATCGTGCTGACGGAACAGGACCTTGCTGAGCTTTCCTGATGACTCGATGAGCGGACCATCGTAGGCGAAATCACTCGTGCTTTGCGGCCCGACCCGCTCAAGACGTAGCCGCAAGCCAGATGGCGCGTCCAACAGTGAATGCCCGATAACCACGGGAAGAAAACCTAATTGGAGTTGGCCTCAAGGCGGCTGTCACCTGACAGAACCTATGGCTTTTCCTTGCGCGGCCGGGGATTGCGCTCGTCGGCCATGAGATCCGGGAGAGCTGCGATGAGGTCCGCAAGATATTGGACCTCCGCCTCCATCCGGCGCTCTGTATGACGGACCGCCCATTCCTCCGCCACTCCGATAAAGGGCATGGCTTGCTCGATCATGCGCCGCCGCTCTTCCAGCAGCGCTGTCATCCTTGCAAACCGGTCGGCCAGGAGGGCGGGAAGTTCGTCCAGTTTGGCTGGATCGGTGCGCGTAAGCGCGAGGTCGAACGGATCATACTTAAACCAGATTTCCGTCAGGCCATTACGCCTCAGATCCGCCAACACACGCCTTCCTTCGTCGGTGATTTCATAAATCTGACGGGTAGGGCGGTTGCCTTCCTGTTCGCGGCCCGCTTCGCGCAACAGACCTTCGGTCGCGAGCCGATTCATTGCACCATAAACGGCTCCGACGGGAATGTCGGTCCAAAACGGCACACGCTTGCGATCGGCCTCCTGCCTTAGACGGTGTCCGTGCATGGGGCCGATATCGGCGAAGGAAGATAAAATGAATAGCCTGATCGATGACATGGTGTCCCTATTGCTCTCGCGAGAGTATTCTGATAGGAGTATACATGTGTTCGCGCCACATTCAACTCGATGAAACCGCACATGCGGGTAAATCAGCTCCGGAGCTTCTAGGCAATGGAGCCGTGCGTATGTCCCTCCCTGGAGGGCACCATTGCCGGTGAAAGCAGCGCAACGAAGGTTAGGGCAATATTTGACGGAAGAACGAGTCTAATATGAAGAGAGTGCAATATGACCGCTACGGCGGCCCGGAACGCATGTATATCGGCAAAGCCAACTTGCCTCAGCTTGGTGCAAAACAGATACGTGTCACCGTTAGTGCAGCGGCGATAAATCCTTTTGATTGGAAGCTTCGAAAAGGCGTCATGAAATTATTCAGGAGCCGGAAGTTCCCAAAGGGTATGGGAACCGATTTCGCTGGAGTGATCGCTGCCGTCGGCAGGGATGTGAAGGGTCTCTTTGTCGGTGACGAAGTTTTTGGGAGCGTGGACTTCAACGAATCCGGTGCCTTTGCGGAAGAAATCATCCTGGATTCACATTTGGTGGCAAAAAAGCCGGCGCGCCTTTCGTTTGAGGAGGCTGCCTGCCTCCCCATTCCAGTGATGACCGCATGGGCAGCCGTATTCGACAAGGCCAAAATGTCAAAGGGATCGCATCTTTTCATCCATGGCTGTACTGGTGCTGTGGGTGCATCCGCAGTGCAGTTGGCGCTTGCCCGAGGGATTAAAGTGAGCGGCTCATGTGGCACCGCGTCCTTGCAAAGTGCCAAAGCAGCCGGAGTCGATCCGGTTTTCACCTATGGGGATAAGCAGCTCCAGGCTCAGAATGGAAAATTCGACGCCGTCTTCGACACGCTTGGAACCCTGTCTGTGGGGGCTGGGCTTTCGATGCTCAACAGAAAAGGAATTTTTGTCGATATCAATCCGACGCCCGGCAGGATGGTGCGTGGAATGCTAGCCAGACGATATAAGCTCGCTTTCGCGACCATGGGGATTAAACATCTGTCGGCAATCGCTGACCTTGCAAGTGAAGGTGTGTTGCGACCGACTGTCGGCCTCGTCGTTCCATTTACTGATGCGTTGTCCGCGATCACTGCAGCTGAAACAGGGGCGCGAGTTCCAGGAAAAGTCGTTCTAGCCTTGTGAGACGATGGGGAAGGGTTCCGAAACCGTACGACGATCATTATCAAAAGAGTCGGTCCAAGCTCGACTCTTCCCCCTCAATAGCTTCTGTACCGTTCATCACCCTATCTCTGCTTGAATCAAAGCACAGCCGAATGAGGGATGGCAAGCTCTCGGTACGACACGTGCCGGGACGGATGCCTCGACTGGGAGTGGCGTGTGAGACCCGACTGACATAGTCGGGGAGTGGCGGATTCGAAAAGTTCCTATTCGCATCGAGCTGAAGGCATTGTGACGGACACGTCAGCTCGGTCAGCGACTGACTGAGCAATCGATGCGTGGGAACACATGGCGCATTGCTGGACGCTTCGCGGATCCGATGGATTAGCTAGACACAACCCGAAAGTTGACCACCGTCGAGCTCGACGAAAACGCTGAACAACGAATATCGCGGTCGTATGGTCCAGCGCTTCCATATGCATCATCAATCTCCTACTTTCGTCTTCTTGAGCTGGTGGTAGGCTACAGATGCAAAACTTGGCAAACGAAGGCCTCCAGCGAGTGACGCTGGTGAATCTACCGCCATTGCCTCCTCCACCTCCTCCAGGGATCTGCCGCGGGCGACCATGACTTGGATCTCATCGTATTGTTGCTGGAACTCATCCAGCTTCTGCTGGACCTCCACCTTCGTTTGCAGGTCGCCATGTCCAGTTACGAAGATGTCGGCTGGAAGCTTGAGCATCTCCCGCACAGTGGCGAGCCAGCCACTCGCCGAGCCGTGTTTCTCGTCATGTATCGTGGGAGTTGGACTGCCGCCCCACGCCAGGATGTCACCGGCGAAAATCACCATCTCGTCCGGGAGGTGGACAACGGTGTCGCCGCTGGTGTGCGAGGGACCGAAGTGAAAAAATTCGAACCAGACATCTTCAATCGTTAAGGCGAATCTTGTCGTGAAGGTGCAGTTCGGCAAAGCCCTGCTAGGAAGCCGGCCCATGAGTCCCACAGCGTTTGCAGCCTCCATGTCGGTCTTGCAGTTCTCGTGAGAGATGATGGTCACGCCCGCAGGAAAACTCGCAAGCCCCATTACATGATCGCCGTCGCCGTGCGTAAGGATGACGTGCGTAACGGGATTGGATGTGATCCGAGCGACTTCGTCCAGAAGTCTTTTCCCCGCGCCGGAGCTGACCTTTGCGTCGATCACAACAACGCCACGACGGCCAACGACTATTCCGGAATTTCCGCCTGCACCGGCAACCCAATAGACATTCGTCGCGATTTGGTGAGTTACCAAGGGCTCTTCACCCCAGCTTTGTATGTAACGGCGGATTTCTTCGAGTGAGGGCCGTTGGGAACTTGATTTTTCGTTTGTCATCTCAGAGCCGCTCCTCAATCCAATCCAGCAAACATGCTGAAGCGGTGGAATAAGCGCCGATCTGGCAGTGAGCCTGTGCGGTCGAGACCTCGTCAAATAACAGGTAGTGCTTGGGGCATTTCAAAGCATCAAATAGCCTCTGGGCCTCTCCCTTCGCTATCTCTTCGGTACCGTCCATGACGAGCGTTTCGCATTCAATTCGGTCGACGACGGGGGCGTTGTCATAGGCCAGAAGGGCTTTGAACACCTCCCGCTCACGTACACCGTGTTTCCAGGCATAATCTCTGACGAGCCATTTGAGCGATGTGTACTGGGCCGTGCGCTTAAAGGCCTCAGGAAGCGCGTCCAGTCCATCTCCGATCAGCAGTTGACGGATGGGGGGCGAGAAGTGGTTGAGAATCGCTTCTCCCCAGCTCAAAGATCCGGGGTCGGCAATGCATACCTTCAGGCGCTTTTCGAATGCTGCAGCCCGCACGGAAAGAAAGGCGCCGAAACTCAAGCCCATAAGACCGACCCTGGACGGATCGATCCCAGGAATTTCGAACGCAAAATCGACGACGGGCCTGACGACGTTCTCCCAGTCGGGTCGAAAATGCAAATTATTGAGTCTCAGTGACAGACCTTGGCCGGGACCGTCATAGACCAGGCAGTGGATGCCACGGCGCAACGCAGCATCGTAAACCCAGCACGTATCGTCGGCCCAGGTATCGCGACCCGGCGTGATGATGAGCAGCGGAGCGCTTTCTGCAGCAGCGGGAGATCTGAAGAAATGTCCCGGAAGGAACGTGCCTTCGTACGGGATTTCAACATACTTTCCAGGATAACCAGATAGCTCAAGGTATCGCGCATAGCACTTGGAACTGGCGTGCGCATGTTCGGTAAGACGCGAATCTCCAGGATAGCTGAAATACATCAGGGAGGCGCGCCAGTAGGTCGCAGCGCGAAGGTATGTGGAGGAGGCCGTAAGGCGCTTGCCTGCCCGATCGGCCTCTTCAGCCCGGGTTTGTAGACGTTGCGCTACCGCGCTCCACGCGTTAATCCAGCATTCTTCGTCGTTTGGTTTCAATTGCCCGATGACTTCAAAAACCTCACCCAGGTCACACATGCCATATTGCATGAGGCCGAGGACATGTTTCAGCAGTGCATCCATTATCAAGGTGTCGCTGAACTTGCTGGATGTCCAATGAACGGTATTTTGAACGTCTGACATGTTCGTTTCCTTCCTATATGCACGATGAACTAGTGCGGGTCGTGTTGATGAACTGGGCCCGCTCGGGTGCAAGAACACGGAAGCGGCAACAACTCTCGAACTACGCGGTGGACGCCATGCAGGCTGCTTGCTGCGAAAACTCTTGATCCTTATTCGGTTGCAACATTGACGGCTTGTCCTGGCCACAAAGCCTCGAAACAAGCCGGGCTCATGCCGTGCGACGTCAAAGCTCGAGCGAGCAATCGTGGCGGTTCGTCCCAGGGCTCATCCGTCAGCCGAAAGGTACCCCAGTGGATTCCCGCTGCCTTGCGGGCTTCCAACGAGCGCATGATCAACACGGCCTCGGCCGGGTCGACATGTTGGGGCGCCATGAACCAGCGAGGCGCATAGGCGCCGATCGGAATCAGTGCCAGATCTGGTCGACCGTAAGCCGCGCGCATGTCCCTGAAAATCGCACCGGTTCCATATGCGGTATCGCCAGCGAAGTAGATGAGGCCGGCCCTGGTTCTCAGCATAAAGCCACTCCACAGCGCCATACGACGGTCTCGCAACCCACGTGCCGACCAATGATTGGCCGGCACGATATCTACGGTGACGCCGTTTGCCAGGTCAAAGCTGCTACCCCAGTTGCCCGTCACGACCTTGGCATCGGGAACCGCACGCCGGACAATAGTCTCATTGCCCAAGGGTGTGATGATAATGGGCGCATAGCGCTCATGCAGCCTTTTCAAACTCGGCAGATCGAGGTGGTCGTAGTGGTTGTGTGAGAGCAAGATCACGTCGATTGGCGGCAGGTTCGCAAACGCGATGCCGGGCGCAGTGGTTCGGCGTCTGCCGATATAGCCACACGGCCCCGCGCGCTCGGACCAGACGGGATCCGTCAAGACATTTAGGCCAGCCGACTGAATCAGAACCGTCGCATGCCCAACCATGGTGGCGCGCAGACCGCAAACGCGACGTTCTGGTACGGTCCCCTCGACTTCGATGCGCTTCGGCCACGGCACTCTGCGCTCCCGCTGCCAACGGAAAACATCTCGCATGGAGCGATCGGTTCCCGGATGGCCAGGATTGGCGAAAAGCACTCCGTCGAAATTTTCGGCCGGTGGGGATGTCACGTAGCGGTTCCGCTTGCTCATGGATTGGATTTCACAAAAATGCTGGTCATCTGACTATTCAACGTCGCCACCATGCACGCAGCGACGCCTTTTCGGATAGCTGACGGCGCGTCAGCCGGACGATCTGTTGCTTGAACTCAGACTTGTTCCGACGGGTTCGGGCATGATGCGCTCCCACCGGCAAGCCAAACTCCGGCACCGGAGGTTCAATTTGCCGGGCGAGTGAGTTTCAAGTCGGGCGTATCGCCGTTCCAGCCTTGAAGCCCGCCGGGAATCTCGCGGAAGCGCAGGCACTTCGACATCATCGTGTTATTCAGGCACATCGTATCGCCTTTGACCTTCCAGCTGACGGATAGCGAAAAGAACATGGGTCCCTTTATGCTTCCGGTGCCGTCCTTGTTGAGGGTGAGTTTGAACGATCTGCCATTCGGCGCATCGGCCGACCAAGGGGCGCCATCGGCGAGAACTGCGGCGGCCTTCTGTGGTTGCAGATAGGCCTGCCCCTGTGCAGCAAGCACGTGGTCTGCGGCGAGAATTGCAACCGCTGCCGTTATGATCTTTAGATCTATCTTCATGTGGATGTCCTTTCTTCCTTGATTTGCTCGAACCGCCTAGCGAACGCCGCTGCGGCACATGGATTTTCTGTTGCTATTGGCGGACTGTGGCGCCCTTGTCGCTCCAGTTCGGCGGCAGGCCAAGCTGGCCGGCGACGGCTCCCGTGATGCCGGGGGCAGATCCGAACGCCTTGCAGGCGTCATATTTGGGAGCACCGCCAAGCGAAACCCGCATCCTTTGCATCGAGGGTATCGCCGGCAACCCCTTGAAAGGATCCTTCCCCTTGACCAGCATGCGGCTGAAGTCGTTGGAGAAAGCAGACGACAAAGAGTACGCATCTCCCACTCTGGAGTATCGCGGCGTCGTCAGCATGTTAGCGCCTCGCGACCACAGCATGGCTGCCTTCTGGGATCCGTCCTGAGCAATCGCCTCCGCCTCAACGGACAAGCCGCCAAGACCGACCGGTATCCGCGGGACTGGGACCGGGACTGCAGCAACCGTCGCGCCGAGTGTTGTAACGGTAGAGGTGGCAGCGACCGTCTTATTCGTAGCAACGATGTCGGTCACGGTGGCATGGACGGTGAGATCGGCTGGTTGGTCCGAAGTGACGATCCTGAAGCGGTCGGCGAGATCGGTGCAAAGCGCCCGGTCGATGGCATTGGAGACGAGCGCCAGATCTTTGGGTTGGATTGTGCTGGCGCTGCCGATCTGCGTGGAGGTCCGCAAGATGCGCACCGTCTTCGCAGCGAGAACTGGTTGCGAATCCACGCGCAGCTTTGCTTTTGTCAGTGTGCCTCCGGAGGAGGTCATACCCGTGTAGGAGCCAAGTGTTCCCTTTTGCTGCAGCGGCACGTTTGCGCAGGACGAAAGCGTCGATAGCAATAACAGGCAGAGTATTGCCTGCGGGTGTGTTTCAGAAAGCTGGAAGCTAATGCCCATCTGCGAGATCTCTGAGTGGTTGCGAAGACCCAGATCTAGCAGTGCGAACGTTAACTGCTGTAAAGGCAGTGTAAAGTTAGGTAAAATATGCAGGTGGACTTCGGGAATCAGACCAGATCAATGCGCGTCCCTGCCCGACCATAGTGGCAGTCTCGCGCATGTTTGTTGATCGATCTATCGCTCTCAGTCCCGTCGGATCGAGAGAGCATGTTTCGTCGCCCTCCGGGGAATCTCGAGTGTAATAGCCAAGCCACCGTTGGCCGGTAACGATGCGTACACGCGACCTCCATGCCGCTCGATCGCTTGCCTTGTGATTGCGAGGCCCAGGCCGTATCCCCCTTTCGGCATCGCGTCGCTGCCACGGGAGAATGGCTGGAAGATGCGTTCGAGTTCATCTCGCTTTACGCCAGGTCCCTGATCTGTGACGCAGATCTTGAGGAGATCGGTCATGGGTTCGCATAAAACGGATATGTGCGAATGTTCAGCAGTGTACTTGACGGCGTTGCGTAGGACGTTTTCGAGCGCTCTGTAGATTAGTTCACCCTCGACTTCGGCTCGGAAGACACCGTCGACATCCGATGTGATCGAGATGTCTTTCGCCTCCGCCTCAAACGCCGCGTCACCGAGGATCTCGTTCAGGAGCTCAATGATATCCAGGGTCTGCGTCTTCAGCGGGCTCGTGGATCGAGCCGTCAATCTGGCAAGAGTCAGGACTTCACCAACCAGTTCATCGAGTCGTTCGACTTCGCGATCGATGCGGTCGAGCATAGCACTAAGTTTCGTCGGGCTCTGCCGCAGAACGCCCACGACCGCCTGCAGGCGTGACAAAGGAGAGCGCAGTTCATGGGATACATCGTGGAAAAGTCTCTGCTGCGCCTGTTGAAGCTCCTCCAGTCTGGCTGCCGTGGAGTCGAAATCATGCGCAAGTGCCGTAACCTCATCCTTGCGACCGCCCATCTTGTTGCCGATACGAACGTCGAATCGGCCATGAGCAAGCGCGCTCAAGCCATCACGCAGATGCACGACTGGACGAACAAGATAGCGGGCCAGTGCACCCGCAGACAGCGTACTCGAAACGAGGATCGTAAACCAAGGTATCAACGGAGCGAGATCCTTGACGCTGAAGCTAGTGAGGTTCGGCACCGAAACTCGATAGCAAGCCCCGTCCTTTTGAACGAATCGCGTATCTGCGGTGTCCTTCTGCGCACATGCTGTGGCGTCGGTGACCTTTGAAATGGTCAGGCCCAATGGCAGTGTCTCTTCGCTTGCTCGTGCGAAATGCATGGCGGCATCTTCGCCGTCCGTTACAAGCACATTCGCGGCCAAGTTCGAGACAAGCGCCCGTCGCTCCGCTGCCATCTCCCGCTCGAAGGGAGCAGCCTGAAGAAACTTGACGATCAGAATTATGATTGCGACGGACACAGCCAGTGTGAGCCAGATGACCCTGAAGAACTTCCAGAAAAGTTGAGGCATGGTCATTCCACCAAAAGTTGATAGCCTTGGCCGCGGACAGACCTTATCCAAGGCTGGCCGTCGGCCCTCAGCCCTAGTTTCTGTCGAACGCTGCTGATATGAACGTCTATGCGGCGGTCGAACGGCGTAAGTGGCTTTCCGAATGCCTGCTTGGATATGTCCTGCTTCGATACGAGTTGACCTGCGTTCCGGGCGAGAACTTCGAGCAGAGTGAATTCGGTGCCGGTGAGCTCCAAGGCTTCGCCGCGCCACTCGACGGTTCGTTTGCCTGGAAAAATTACTAGTCGTCCTACCTCTAGGACATCAGTCGACGCGCCCGAGGCCGGTTGGTGCACCCGGCGCAAGATCGCCCGCAACCTCGCTGCAAGTTCGCCCGGCGAGCAGGGCTTCGGTACATAGTCGTCCGCGCCAAGGTTCAGTCCCGATATGCGGTCGATATCATCGCCTCTTGCCGTTAGCATCAGAACAGGGATTTGGCTTAGCTTACGGATACGCTGCAGAGCCTCGATCCCGTTCATCCGGGGCATCATGATGTCGAGCACGATGATGTCGACCGTATTGCCGGCTGCCGCTGCGATTGCGGCACGGCCGTCCGTGTCAGTTGCGACGTCATACCCTTCCTCAGTCAGATATTCCTGGAGCAGAGTTGTCAATTCGACATCATCGTCAATGAGGAGAACTTTGGTCATTCACTTCGTCCATCTTCTGTACGCTTGCTCCATACAATAGAAATCCGGAAGCGAAACCGACATTTACCTAACTTAACACTTGCTTGACCGTACTTAACATTCGAACGGCTACTAGTACCCAAGGTGGCATGCCCGCGTGGGCGATATGTCATGCACTGTCGGAAACGCAAGGAATGTATCTTTGAAAAAGCCGCTTATTACGGTCGCGCTCGTGCTGGTTGCGGCAGCTCTTCTTTCCGTCTTCCTTAGCTCCATGATGGAGGAAGGCCCTGCACCTGCCCTGTCCATTTCGCTAACGGCTCCAATGCAGCGCGATTGCTCGGAAACCGTCCAGGCAAGTGGGTGGCTGAAGCCATGGCAGGAAGCGATCGTCGCCTCGGAGACGAGCGGCCACATCACCGAGGTCCTGGTCGATCTCGGATCCGTGGTCACGAAGGGACAGGCGCTTGTTCGGCTTTCCCAGGATAGCGTGCTGACCGACATTCGCAAGCATGAGGCGGCTGTCGTGACTGCCAAGGCAAATCTGGCGAAAGCAAAAGCCGATGCGGAAAGAGCACGGCAGTTTCGCGCGACTGGTGGGCTCCCCGATGGAAAGGTCGGCGAGTATCTTGAAGACGAACAGATCGCGATGGCAAACCTCGGGTCGGAGGAAGCGGCGCTTGCCGGCGAAAGGGTCAAGCTCGCCCAGACCACCATCAATTCCATTGATGATGGAATTATAACTGCGCGCTCCGCCCAACTCGGGGCGACTATTTCGGCCGGTGCAGAGCTGTTCCGTCTGGTCCGTCAGCAACGTGTCGAATGGCAAGCGGAGGTTCCGGTACGTTACCTTTCGCGAATCTCGGAAGGATTGAGCGTCGATATCGATGGGCCTGACGATCATGCTATTCAGGGCAAGGTGAGGCTTGTCGGACCTTCGGTCAACGCGGACACGCAAGCGATCGTCTATGTCACGCTGCCTCCCGATGTCCCTCCACGTACCGGTCTTTACCTTACCGGCCACATCAAACTTCCGACCACTCCAGATTCGTCGTCCCCGAGATTCCAGCCATGCTCCGGGACGGGATAAGCCGTCGCGCACCGCGCCAAACGCCCCCCTGACATCTAACGCCGCGTTCCAGCGCGTCGTCATAAGCGGAATCTGATGCTCGAACAGGATAATCAGCCATGAACCAAGCCAAATCAGAACGTGTTGTTGTTATGACCGGGGTCACAGCCGGCCTCGGCGCTCATGCGCTAGAGGACATCGCCTCTCGGCCCGATATGCGCGTCATAATTGGCGCGCGGGGAAGCGGACGAAGGGTACCGGCCGGCGTCGAGGTCATTCCGCTCGATCTCGCCTCGCTTGCCAGCGTTCGCGAATTTGCAGAAGCGGTGATGTGGCGCCTTGCCGGTACCCGCATCGACATCCTGGTACTTAACGCCGGCATGCAAAGCCCGACCAACGAGGGGCGGAGTGCAGACGGCTACGAACTGACATTCGCGGTCAATCACCTGGCCCATTATCTGCTGGCCAGACTGCTACTGCCGTGCATGGCCGAGCATGGCAGACTGGTCATCACCACAAGCGAAACGCATGATCCCGCTGTCACTCCGATCGCACCAAAGACACTTGAGCCACATAGGCTAGCGTATCCGGACAAGAATGGCTTTGGTTCGGGAATACGAGCCTATGCAGCATCCAAGCTGTGCAACCTGCTGACCGCGCAGTCCTTCGCCGCCTTGGACGAAGTCAAGGCCCGCCAGATCAACGTGGTCGCCTTCAGTCCCGGCCTCACCGGTGGCACATCGTTGGGTCGAGACAGTCCCCGTCTTATGCGCGCGTTCGTAATGCTCCTCATGCATACCGTCTTCCGTCTAGTCGGCTTCTTCCGTCCCGAATACGTCATCGGTACACCGGAACGTTCAGGCGAAGCATTGGCCGAAGTCTCTCTCGGCGAAGTCGTCCCACCGCGGGGCCGGATTTACATTTCCCTGGTCAAGGGAGAACCGACCTTTCCAATTCCATCCGAATTGGCGCGAAGCCGGGATGCTCAAGAAAGGTTGTGGCGCGACAGTGCAGCAATGGTTGGCCTCGATGGTCGGGCAAGCTAGTGCAACGGCGCTTTTAGTGAATACGGCGCAGGTAAAAAAGAAACCCAGATGAGAATCACCTTCACGAAAAAAGTTCACGAATACGACGACGTCTACTCGTTTTTCTTCGATGCGACCGGCGTCACCTATAAAGCAGGGCAATATACTCACTTGAGAGTTGGCAGTCGGTTCGACTTCCTGGGTTCTGTGCGCGAGATGTCCTTCGCGTCAGTGCCCGGGGATCCTGAGCTCATGTTCAGCATGCATGTCGGATCGAATAGCAAATTCAAGGAAAAGATGAACGCGCTTCGGCCGCATGACACGATAAGCTTGTTTGGCACGGGCGCGCACGTCAAACTACCCGATCGCGGAACCGGCAGCCTGGTTTTCATAGCGGGTGGGGTGGGGATGACGCCATTTCGCTCGATGATCCTCGAGGCACACAAGAGAGGCGATCATCAGATGGCTGTGGTCCAGGTACAGCGGGGCGATTTCCTTTATGGCAAGGAGCTGGAGCCGCTTGTATCTGACTATAACGCAGTTCGTCCGGAAGCATTCGCGGCTGCCGTCAAGACAGTAGCGAGAAGCCGCAGCGATGAGGCGATCTTCTACGTATGCGGATCGAAAAGGCTTATTGCGTCTGTCGTCGAAACGTTAAGCGGGGCGGGCATTAAGAAGGACAAGATACGCATAGAAAGCTATAAATAGGCACCGCTTACGAAATGACCGGCGGTGAAAGGCAGATTCACGCCAGAGTGCCAGCAACGCATTCTTCCGCTTTCCTCTCCAAAGCATGCGTCTTTCTTCGCCATGTCTCCATACCCCATATCGGCGATTGACCCATACAGTCGGCACCTGCATCCGGTCGCAAACAGGTCGCCCTCCGACAAATTCCGCCGTGTCGGCCAAAGATCTCAATAGATCAGCAGAGGCGTTTGACCGATGAACTGAGGTGACTTTGCCTGCGAGAGCATGAACCCGGCAACGTCAGCACGTGAAATCCTGCCACCGTGGATGCCACGCAGATCGGTCAGAGCGCGATAGCGGTCCATTCGAGGACCATTACTCAAGAAACCAGGGCGGATGATGATCCAGCGGGCGATGTTGCTCATGATGATGCGCTCCTGGCGATCTTTGTCGGCGTAGATACGACGCAGTACAATTGGCATAAAGAAATGGTCGTATAACCAGCTTCCATGCCCTTTGCTGTCGCCAGCCCCCATGCCCGTAACGGCGATGAGTAACTGTTCCGGCTTGAGCGCTTTCGAAAGATTTTCTGCGCAGCGGGAGAACATGGTGATGGGTCGGGTTACATTTGCTGTCCCCAAGCAATCACAAACGACATCTTGCCCCTCCACCACCTTCACGATCGCATCAAAGTCCTGAGCATCTCCGGCTATGATGCGTAATCGTGTGTGGTGAATTGGCATTCGGCTTGGCACACGGGCGAGCGCGGTGACCTCCTGGCCGTCTTTCAGGGCCGCTTGCACCATAGCCAAGCCAATGCCACGCGTTGCGCCAATGATTGCCATTTTCATGGAGTGTCTCCTTGAGCCCGGAAAGTTGGAGCGCTGACGTTACTACCGTCTGGTGACCTGCCAGTCGTTCACCACGGCTTTTGATACACCACGAGCGCGGGTGCTCCACTCATCTTTACCTAACTTAACACTACCTTGACCGTACTTAACGTTCGGCAGGGTATTCATAGGGATAGCGGCATTGATCGCAGGGCGGAGAAGCCCGCGCGCCGTGCCGGTGAAGCCCGCAAGGAATACGTTGTTGAGAAAGTCGTCCATAAGATTCGCCACTGTGCGCATTACCATGATGGTTCTGCTTCACAGCTGCAATGCCGCGGCCGAACAGGCGCCCGCGCTCACCGTATCCCTGACGGCGCCGCTGCAGCGGGAGTGGCCAGAGACCGTTCCAGCGAGCGGCTGGCTGAAGCCGTGGCAGGAGGCCATCGTCGCCTCTGAGACGAGTGGGCTTCGCATCACGGATGTGCTGGTCGATGTCGGCTCCGTGGTGAAAAAAGGGCAGACGCTGGTGCAATTGTCGCAGGACAGCGTGCTCGCCGACATCCGCAAGCAGGAGGCGGCCGTCGTCACCGCACAGGCCAACTTGGCCAAGGCCAAGGCGAATGCGGATCGGGCACGCCAGCTTCAGTCGTCAGGCGCCCTGTCCGCCGAGAAAATCACTGAATATTTCGCCGACGAGCAGACGGCGACGGCAAGCCTGGCATCCGAGGAGGCGACCCTCGACAGCGAGAAGATCAAGCTCGGGCAAGCGACTATCGTCGCCGCCGACGATGGGCTGATAACCTCGCGCTCCGCCAACCTTGGCGCGGTCGTTTCCACCGGCACCGAGCTGTTCCGCATGGTGCGCCAGCAACGGGTCGAATGGCAGGCCGAAGTATCGGCGCGATATTTGCCACGCATTTCGGAAGGCTTGAGTGTCAAGATCAACGGGCCGGACGGGCATCCAATCGAAGGCAAGGTGCGGCTCGTCGGTCCTTCGGTCAGCACCGACACCAGTCGGGCGATCGTCTATGTCGCACTTCCGGCCGATATCCGTCCGCGCACCGGCCTTTATGTCACTGGCAGCATCGAATTGCAGACCACTCCGGCCCTGACCGTTCCCGAGACGGCGATCGTGTTTCGGGACGGCATTAGCTACGTCTTCGTAGCAGGCCTGGACAGTCGCGTGCGGAGGATCCGTGTGGAAACCGGCCGTCGCAACAATGGCAAGGTCGAAATCGTGTCGGGCATAGATGCTTCGTCGAAGGTCGTCACCTCGGGCGGTGCCTTTCTGTCGGATAATGATCTCGTGAAGATTGCGGAGAAGAACTGATGAATTTCTCCGCCTTCTCGATCCGAAACCCTGTCCCGGCGATCCTGCTATTTGTCATGCTTGCCGTCGGCGGGCTGCTGGCCTTCAGGCATCTGGCGATCCAGAATTTCCCTGATATGGATCTTCCGACCATCACAGTCACGGCCAAGCTCGATGGGGCTGCGCCAACACAGCTCGAGACGGAGGTTGCCCGTACCATCGAGGACAGTCTTGCTGCCCTGTCCTATCTCGACCACATCACCACGACGATCACCGACGGCACCGTCTCGATCAAGGTTTCGTTCAAGCTGGAGAAAGACAGCGAGGCAGCCCTCAACGAGGTCCGCAACGCCGTTGACAGCGTCAAGGCCGATCTTCCCTCGCAAATGGAGACGCCGAGTGTCACAAAGGTTACGGTGCAGAGCTCCGCGCTCGTTACCTATGCCATCCGCTCCACCGATCTCAACGAGACCGAACTTTCCTGGTTTGTCGACAATGATCTGACCAAGGCGCTGCTGTCGGTACAAGGTGTCGGTCAGGTCAATCGTATCGGCGGAATCGACCGCGAAGTACATGTCGATCTCGATCCGTCGACGATGGCGTCGTTCGGCGTTACGGCAGCGACAGTATCGGCACAATTGAAGGCCGTCCAAGCCGACACGTCGGGCGGTCTTGGAGAGATTGGCGGCAACCGCCAGACATTGCGCACACTGGGCGCGCTGCCTTCGGTCGAAACCTTGAAAGCGCTGCGGATACCCCTGGCCAACGGCCAGCAGGCCCGCCTCGACGATGTCGCCTCCGTCACGGACAGTTTCGCGGAGCGCTCCTCGATCGCATATCTCGACGGCAAGCCGGTGATCGCCGTTGAAATCAAGCGTTCGAACGGTTTTTCGGATAGCGGTGTCGCTGCCGACGTTAGCGCGGCGATCAAGCGCTTCGCTGCCGCCCATCCCAATGTCCGAATCGACGAGGCTTACAGCACCATCGGCCGGATCATGGATAACTACCATGGTTCGATGGATATGCTGTATGAGGGCGCTATCCTGGCGATAGTTGTCGTCTGGCTCTTCCTTCGGGACTGGCGCGCAACAATCCTTTCGGCCGTGGCGCTGCCCTTGTCGGTCATCCCGACCTTTCTGATCATGTACCTGGCCGGCTTCAGCCTGAACATCGTCACGCTGCTGGCACTGTCGCTGGTGGTCGGAATCCTCGTTGACGACGCAATTGTCGAGATCGAAAACATCGCCCGCCATCTGCAGATGGGCAAGCGGCCGATGGATGCCGCTCTCGAAGCGGCCAATGAAATCGGCCTCGCCGTCATCGCGACCACCTTCACGCTGGTCGCGGTCTTCCTGCCGACCGCATTCATGAGCGGCATACCAGGCCTTGTGTTTCGCCAGTTCGGCATCACAGCGGCCGTTGCCGTTCTCGCGTCACTTGTCGTTGCTCGCCTGCTGACGCCGATGATGGCGGCCTATTTCATGAAGGCGCACTCAACGGAGCAGAAGGATGGCCGCATCATGCGCGCCTATATGGCTGTCGCGAAAGCGGCCCTCGATCACAGAAAGACCACGGTGGCCGTGACTGCCGTCGTCGTTGCGCTTTCGCTCGCCACCATCCCCTTGCTGAAGTCGGGCTTCATACCCGCTTCCGACGACGCGCGAACCCAGATCACGCTTACGATGCAGCCGGGCGCCACCATCGAGCAGACGGATGCGATGACCAAAAGAGCCGCCGATATCGTCGGCAAGCTGCGCGATGTCACGCGTGTCTTCTCTTCCGTCGGTACGGCATCTTCGAACGGCGGTGGGCCAAACGTCACGACTACCAGCGATATTGGTTCGGCCACGATCGTCGCAGTGCTGACTCCGATCGCCGATCGCGACCGCAAGCAGCCGGCAATCGAAAACGATATCCGACGGGCGCTCGCTGTCCTTCCCGGAGTGCGAATCGAGGTCGGCAGCGGCGGCAACGGCACCAAGCTCGATATCACCCTTGCCAGCGATGATGCCAATGCGCTCGACAGCGCAGGCACGGCGCTGGAGGAGCAACTGCGCACGTTGCAGGGTATCGGAGCGGTGACATCGACTGCGGCAAGGCAGGCGCCGGAAATCCAGATCACGCCCGATTTTGCGCGCGCCGCGGCACTCGGGGTAACGTCGAATGCGATCGCCAGCGCCGTGCGCGTGGCGACGAATGGGGAATATTCCTCCGATCTGCCGAAGCTCAACCTGCCGCAGCGGCAGATCCCGATCGTCGTCCGCTTCTCGCCGGAGGCGCGCACCAATCTCGACGACATCAAGAACATGCGCGTCGCCGGCACCAACGGCAATGTCGATCTCGGCTCGATTGCTGATATCCGCATCGGCGGCAGCCCCTCGGAGATCGACCGCATCGACCGCATGCGCAATGTCACCGTTTCCGTCGAGCTCAACGGCCGCATCCTGGGCGATGTCAACCGCGAGGCGAAGGCGCTGCCGGCGCTCCAGCATCTGCCGCCGGGCGTTACGCTGGTGGAACAGGGCGAACTTCAGCGCAGCTCCGAGCTGTTCCAGAGCTTCGCGCTCGCGATGGCCATCGGCGTGTTCTGCATCTACGCAGTGCTCGTCCTCCTGTTCCACGATTTCCTGCAGCCGCTCACGCTGCTGATGGCCCTGCCCCTCTCGCTTGGCGGCGCACTGGTGCCGCTTGTGGTGACGGGAACCAGCTTCTCGATGCCGGCCGTCATCGGCCTGTTGATGCTGATGGGCGTGGTGACGAAGAACTCCATTCTGCTGATCGAATACGCGATAATGTCGCGTCAGCAAGGCATGTCGCGGTTCGATGCCCTCGTCGACGCCTGCCATAAGCGCGCGCGGCCGATCGTCATGACTACCATTGCCATGGCCTCGGGCATGCTACCGGCTGCGCTCAGCCTGACCGGTGGGGATTCAAGTTTTCGCCAACCGATGGCCATCGTAGTGATCGGCGGTGTGGTGATGTCGACCCTGCTCAGCCTCATCGTCATCCCGGTCATCTTCACCTTCGTCGACGATCTGGAAAAAGTGCTCAAGCGGCTCCTGGGTTGGACAGGTCTGGTCCATGAAAATCCCGAGGACGAAGCAGCGCCGCAAGCATCCAATGATGGTCGGGCGATCGCATTTAAATCGGTGCATTCGACCAGGGGACAGGGTCATCGATGATCTGTTCTCGGCATCGGCAAGTCATTGGTCGAACGCAACCGCGCCAACAGAGCAATGCCTGCCGATGCTTATAGCAACCTCTTCGGTCGCGTTCCTCCCCCCGGAACAAGACCGCGGGACGTGTACCCCCCGCAGGCGGCATGATGCCGCCTGCGCGTCCTGCTCATTTCTGGGATTGAGCTGCGAGACGCTCTTGCATCGCGATGGGAGCGCGGCGGCCAACTAAGGAAGGTATCATGCCTGACACGCTTACCTCAGATCCACTCGCCGCGCTTATTCCGACTATAACCGCTTTCGGAGTCGTAACCCTGATGATCGCGACATTCCTGGAGCGGCTCATATTGGTAATTCCATCCCACATATTGCTCGTGGTGATTGGGGTGGCGGCGGCCGAAGGGAGTTTCTCGCTGCCCACAGCTCTGGCCTTCAGCCTGATTGGCAGCGTGCTGGGTTGCCTGCCTTTATACTTGATTGGAAGGGCGGTGGGCGAGCATCGCTCGGGCCGCTTTATCGAAGAGACAGCGCGCATGATTGGGATTTCATCGGAAAAATATCGCCGATGGGAAGATCGATTTCGCTCTAATGAACAGTCAATCGCGCTGATCGCGCAGTTGGTCCCCACCGTGCGGATCATGGCGCCAGGCATTGCAGGATTGTTGCGGACGAAATTTTTGCAGTTTGTCAGTGCGACAACGCTAGGAGTTCTGCTGTGGGACGGGCTTTTTATCGCGGTGGGATATATCTCCGCGCTCATGAATGGAGATACGAATACGTCGGTTTTGGCGCTCAAGACCGTGATCGGGCTCAGCGTCATCGAAGGACTGGTGGTCTTGGGCTGGCGCTGGAAGGCATGGGCGTGATGAACTTCATTCATCACCCGATCTTGGATCACCTTCTCTTTATCCGAGCATTGATCGCCGATCCGCATCGGGTTGCGGCGATTGCGCCCTCAAGCAACGCGCTCGCGCGATTGATGACGTCGGAGATTTCGCCATCCGCTGGATCCGTGCTGGAGCTGGGGCCAGGGACTGGAGTCTTCACGCGAGCTCTTCTCGAGCGTGGCGTGCGGTCAAGTGATCTGACGCTTGTCGAACGTGGGGAGGAATTTGCTCAACGCCTCGAAATCGAGTTTCCTGAAGCGCGTATTCTCCAATTGGACGCCGCGAAAATTGCCAACGAAAATCTTTTCCCCAATGGATCGGTTGGTGCAGTGATATGCGGTCTGCCGCTTCTGTCAATGCCACCTCGCAAAGTCATCAAAATTCTCGCCGGCGCGTTCTCTTATCTGCAACCTGGTGGCGCGTTCTATCAATTCACGTATAGCCGAAGATGTCCGATACCACGCCCTATAGTTGATCGGCTGGGCCTGAAGGCTAGGCGTATTGGCGGCACATTGAGAAATCTGCCACCTGCTGCAGTCTACAGGATAACAAGGCGAGGGATATCCAAGCAGTTTATCGACGTTCACGCTCAGGCGCGGAAGCAATCCTCCTGCTCAAAATTCATGGGGTGAGCGCAATCCGCCCGTTCATTCTTCCGTTACTGATTTGTCTGGGTCTGAGTGCATGTGCCACTCGACCGACCGATTCCGTATTGCAGCCGATTAAAAAGGAGGCTGGTTTACATCAGATCACACTTCTCGCTGCCACGAACCGAACGAGAGAGGGCAGCGGCTATTCCAGTGAACGCGGTGAAAAATTGACATTTGAGCTGTTTCAATTGTCGATCCCTCCCAATCATAAGCGCTCGCAGATCGAATATCCCGTCGCAGCCGCAGATCCAAACAGGTCGATGGCGATAACTGTTCGCAAGACACTGGAGAAGCGAAGTTTTGTCCAGGAGGCGGCAATTCCGTCGGACGATGGAACGGTAGGCATTTTTGTTCATGGCTATAACTACACCTACCAGGAAAGTCTTTATCGGTTGGCTCAGATCGCAGCCGATGCTCCTTTCGGCGGACATCCTATACTTTTCTCCTGGCCATCCGAGGGACGCATGGCAGGATATCTGGCAGATAGGGATGCGGCCCTTTCTTCGCGAGACGATCTGTCCTGGCTTGTCACTTCGATAGCTGGCGCCTCCTCTGCGAAAAGGATTGTCTTGTTCGGTCATAGTGTCGGAGCGTTTCTCATAATGGAAACGCTGAGACAGCTCAAACTTGAGGGACGCGAAGACGTTCTCAACAGGTTGATGGTGGTGCTCGCCGCGCCGGATATCGATGACGACCTGTTCCGCTCGCAGATCAAGGCCGTCGGGCACATGAAAATACCCATCACCATTTTCGTATCGAAGAACGACAAGGCACTTGCCATTTCAAGCATACTGGGTGGAGAGCGCGGGCGCATTGGCCGCCTAAATGTCGACAGTCCTGGCGTGAAGGCCGCAGCGGAACGGTATGGTCTGCGCATCATTGATATTACCGCTATCAATGGTCCAGATGGGTTGGGCCACGACAGATATGCAGCCCTGTTCGGTCGAGGATCTCAGGATATGCCGAACAATTTGCCAAGTGCCGGCGCCTATGTTTTCGACGTCACTAGGCCCGCAGGGGCAACTCCCTTCAATCTTGCTGTAGCGGCCGATAGCGCCGATTTGACCCGGCGTTCGCCAGCTAGTCGATAGAAGGGAATTGTGGATGATTGGTTCTGTGGAGTTCGACCCTGGTGCAGTCAGGCGCGCAGAGCATTCCGCATTTTCACATGACCATGGATGCTGGCGATCAGTGCGGGCCGACGTCGTCCGCAGGACCGGCATTGGGCGACAGGAAACGAACATTTCCGCCGACAATCATGCGATCCTCTTGAACATCCTGGGCGTTGCGAAAGAGGGTGAAGATTATCTGGATGGCCGCAGGGTCGCATTTAAGCAAAGACCGGCCGGATCGCTGTCATTTGTTCCGGCAGACCATAGCTGGAGCGGCTGGGACGATGGCGATCCGACAGCGGCCTACGTGTTCATCACCATTGGCAAGAAATTTATCCAGGATCGTTTCGAGAATGTACCCGGAACTGATCTTGACCGGCTGGCGCCAACGATCGGTTTTGAAGATCCGTTGATTCAATACGCCGCCCGCAGCATCTGCTCGGAGATAGGCCAGGGGGATCCCTTGGCTAATATGATGGTCGAGAACCATGCGAGTACGATTTTTGGGCGACTGTTTCGTCTTTCGGGCCATAGGCGTCAGTACCTCAAAGGCGGCCTTTCGCCAGCGGTCCTGAAGCGCCTGATCGACAAAATTGACGCTTCATTGGACGGATCTTTGAGCCTGACCGAACTTGCTCACGAGGCGGGCTTGAGCGAGCATTACATGTCGAAAGCGTTTCGGCATTCGACCGGCTTGCCGCCGCACGCGTTCATCATCCGAAGACGAGTCGAGCGCGCGAGCGAAATGCTCCGCTATTCGGACCGGCAGATAACCGAGATCGCCTATGCATGCGGGTTCTCAAGCCCCAGCCATTTTGCGGCTGCTTTCCGTCGCGTGATCGGTAGCACGCCAAAGCGATATAGAGCAGATTGGAAGGCATAAGCCCCCCGACCGCCCGAGCAGATTACAACCGGATTTTGAAAGCGGGATCTCCCATCATTCGTTAGCCTCACCCGCCACGCAGCGCTGCGTCTCTAATTTGGTGGGTATATGAACAAAGATGCCGATATTGCACCGGATCAAAGCAGATTGCGATCATTGCGGTGCTTCTTTCTCCTAAGCATCTTCTTTGCGGCAACTGGGCGCAATGCCTACTATGTCGGGACAATCTGGATACTTGCGGCGTCAGACAACAATGCCGGCTTCATTGCCCTATTCCTAGCCCTGGGCAGCATCTCCGAGTTTTTGGCGAGCGCGCCGGCTGGATATCTCGTCGACTGCTTCGATCGCCGGATGCTCTGTACGGTAGCCGATGTGAGCAGGATCGTGGTCGTGCTGACGACATCTGCAGCGCTCATCCTGTACAGCTCCTACTACGCGCTGTGCGGTTCGGTGATTTTCTATGCAATGGCCGACCGGCTGTATCTAGCGGCCTCTTCGGCAATCGTGCCTTCTATTACGCGGCTAGAGCGCCTAGTAGCCCTCAATTCACTGGCGTACGTCGCCATGCAGGCGGGCAACATGCTGGCAGCGATCGCGGCCGGTTGGCTTCTCAGTGCCGCGCCTTGGGCGTCGTGCTTCCTCTTAGCCGCTGTCACGTTTGCGATTTCGATGCTAAGCATGCCCCGTAGCGCGGACCACATCCGAACGCTTCCGGTTGACTATCGCCGTCCTGTGCAAGCGTCATTGAAGGCGTGCGAAGGCGAGGGCACAAGCCGCCTGCCGCCGCTTCTGATTGTCAGCTATGTATTGATCTACGCCATGGGCATGCTGATCAGCGCGCTCATATCGAAGTTCGTGCTCCAGGAGCTGCAAGGGACTTCGCTGGAGTTCGGCACGCTGGAATTCTGCTGGGCCGCCGGTGCGATCATCAGCATGCTTATCTTGACGCTCAGGCGATTCAGCAAAGCCGATGGCCGCTTTATCCCGATCATCGTCCTTTTGTGTGGCTCCGCCATGGCAGTCTTCTATCCAGCGCGGAATCTCGGCGTTGCCTACGCATTGATGGCGATTCTCGGCGCTGGCTATAACTTGTCGCGGGTGCTGATTGATGTCGAGATACAGAGGCTCGTATCAGGCGCGAAGCTGGGACGAGCAAAGGGTTGGATGCATGCTGCCTGCATGGGCTTCAGCCTCATTCTCTATGCAGGTCTCGCCGGTGCCGGGGACGCGCTCGGTCCGTCGGCAGCGTTCCTTGCTTTTGGAAGCGGAATGATCGCCTGTGTTGCCGCCGGCTATGCACTGACCTTCGCGAAATCAAGAACCTCATCACGTCGGGGACTGCCGTCATGCCTGGACCAATAAATGATATCGCCCCACAGCTTAACAAGCACGCCGTATTGGAATTAATCGGTGCCCTGTTTCCGTGGATCGCCGAGTTCCGACAACAAAGTCTGGCGGACTATGCTCGAACTGTGTTCGACGCCGAACCGCATGCAAGCAGTTCCGATGTCCGGTGCCACGCCGTGGAGCTTCTCCAGCGATGTATCCTCAGGGCGGCCGGGAATTGGGGATTTTCGGATCGCCGGGCCCGTTCCATCGCCGTGGAAATCGGCAATGCCCCTGTCATGCAATCCGGCCCGCACCTGCATTTGCTGATCGAGCCGGACGCCTATTACACGCATCTCTTCAGCCTGATGGGTCTAAAGGCGCATCGTCGTTCGGCTTACGTCTCCTATGCCGTATCGACAGTCAAATTCGTTGAACGCGGTCGAAAAGGACCCGGTTGGCTGAAACTCGGCGGCGAGGCGATCAACCTCTTCGGATTGAGTCGGAGTCAGATGATTCCCTACAGCATTCTCGCGCAAAACGGCCCCTATCGCTTCATCCTTAAAAACTTTGATCGCACCGATGGCGATGGAGAGCTTGTCGAGCGGCTGCGGTCGATACTCCCGCAACATGAGTTCTCGTCCGCCGCGCTCGCGATCAAGCAGGCCAATGCCTTCCTTTGGAAGCAATACTTTGATGCAGATATCGACTTCCTGCAGATCGATGATGACGATGTGGCCGATCTTGTGGTCGAACATCTTCAGGATGGCACCTCCTGGCTGGCCCGAAACCTGTTTGGAGATCGCCGCTTCGTGCAAGTTCTGCTTGCCTCCGTGGAGGTCCTTGCTGAGGGCCCCTGGCAAGACTGGTTAAAGAATACCACCGACTTGTTCTGGGGCAGCGATCGCGGCCATCTCTTTCCGCTGCGGGTGGCAGGTTCCCGGCTTGAAGCAAGAGGAGCGGAGGCTTTTTCGCTTGAATTCGCAGCGGATGCAATCATCGAGGCGCTGCAGGAGCGCAAGATCATCCCGAATCTTCTTTTAATGTTCATCGTCACAGCGATATTGCCGGGCGTGCGTGTACTCGGCGGCAGCCGACACACCGTCTACTACCCCCTTATGCGCTTTGCCGTGTGCCGTGCACTCGCTATGAACGGTGATCACGAACTATGCACCGTGATTGCTGCCGACCGAAAGCCCAGCATCTGGGGACATCGCGTACTGTTGGATAATGTCGAGCCCTTCCGCGAACTCAATTTGCTGGGGCCAGGCAATATCCAGGCGGCACTGAGGAAATATGGTAGCCTTTCGCTTGACGAGGCTTGCGGGACGCTCGAAAGTTTCGTTGGCGATCCCTTATGGGCCTATCTCAAGGCTCGTTATAATGAAGGCACCGTAAGCGCGAACGATCCCGAGTGGGCGTTTGCAAAATAATCTCAATTCGTGAGATCAAGCCTTCGGCTTCCTCCCGGCCTTCATCGGCTGCGGCTTATCTCCTGCCGACGGCTCCGAAAAGAGTTGCGAGACATCGATTGATAGCGCGTTCGCAAGCCGATCCAGCAAATCAATAGAGATATTGTATTGTCCTCTCTCCAGGTCACTGATCACGGTCCGATCCACACGCGCGTCCACCGCAAGGTTTTCTTGCGTGAGCTTTTGCGCTGACCTGTAATGTCGCAGATTCCACGCGATGCGCGCACGAGTTTCCATGCGCAATGGGCAACATCTTGCATAGCCTTAATCCATGGAATATATCCGACATATTGTCTTTTCAGCTCCAAGTTCGGAGCATTTGGCACTCCTGCTGCTCCCTAGTGATGTTGCGAGCGGCCTCTCTCAGATAAGGGCAAACGCGATGCATGATCGGGTAGAAAAGCGGTTTGCTAACAGCGCTCGGACTAGGGTCTTTCGGGCCGAAGAGCAGAGCAGCCAAGCATCGCATCCGGTCGATATCCATGTAGGGCAGCAGCTTCGCATCAGACGGATTCATTCCAACCTGTCGCAAACCGAACTCGGTGAGAAGGTTGGCTTGAGCTATCAGCAGGTTCAGAAATACGAGAGTGGCAAGAACCGCATCAGCGCATCGATGCTCTATGAGATTGCAAGCGAACTTAACGTTCCGGTTGGCTGTTTTTTCGACGGGCTGCCGCGACCGGGATCAGGGGAGGGGGTGACTATCGCTCCCGACGCAGATGAGCGCATTGCATATCTCGCCACCGCAGAAGGGCGCCGCTTTGTCGAGGAAATGCTTCGCCTGCCGCCAAAGCTCAGGACGCGGACACTGGCCGTAATCAGGGCGATCGCAGGAGATGAAAACAACGGCGAGGGCGGTTGAACCGATCCTTCAGAGAAGTCGCTTCCGTGCGCAATTTAAGCTCTGGCACGAGCTTCCTGTCGATTAATGTTTGTGCCTCGTCCATAACCTGCCGATGCGGTTACGCTTGGCCGAGTATCGATTAGAGCCTCATGCACCTTGGCGCGGAAGCATTCGTCATGGGCTTCCGGATCGGCAGTCAAGCCAACCGGCAAGCCGCCCTCCTTGGCGACACGGGTCAGGAAGATTCGAACGGCATCCGAAACGGACAAGCCGAAATTGGCTAGAGTTTCGGTGGCGTCGGCTTTTAGTTTTTCATCGACTCGAGTGTGCAGCATGGATGTGTGCGGGCATTGCCAGTGCTCATGATCTCCGCATCCATCCATTTATTTATCTCAATTGAGATACATTCAAAAGTTTACAGCTTGTAACGCCTCGATCTCTGTGAAGTATCTTAAAGGTAAGGGACTGGGTTGCCATTCCGCTGAAGATTGGATTGGTTTTAGCCTCAAGAAATTTGAATTCTGCCAATCACGCCATTGCGCTCAATCCGCGTGCCAAATACGGACGAACGTTCGGCTAGGTCGTCGATGATCTGCTCGCCGGTTTTTCCGTAAGCAGCCACGGGAACGTACCGCTCATGAAAATCCAGGTCTTTGATCCTATCCTCACCACCAAGTACCACAGGTAAAAGATCAATCTGCAAGGACCCCGCCGGATCGTATTCGCATGTGGCGACGACACTCTTCCAGACGTCGGGCAAGCTCCATTCGGTTTCCCCCTTTTCGGTATGAAAGATGAAATTCCCAAGGCCGAAGAAGATCGGGGCGCGTTTGTAGATCTCGATCGGTTGCAGGACTGGGGTCCCGTGGCTGACAAAGGCACGGGCACCGGCATCAATACAGGCATGGGCGAATGCCCTGACCCATTCGGGAACGTCGCGCCAATTCGGCTCCCAGTGATGGTGATGCAGATATGCGATGACGAACTGTCCATCGGAGCTGGCCCTTGCGATTGCTGCCAACTGACTTGAAGCGCTGTCGGGATCAATCGCAACGACACGGCGGTTTGTGTTGGCGCGCCTGAAGATCGTGCCGTAGAAGTCGATTTCCTTCTCGTCGTCGAGGGTCGGGGAGTCGTCGGGCTGCGCATAGTTTGCGCGTTCGAGCTTCGAACTTTGAAACGTCGTCTGAATCGTTTCCAGCATATCGAATGCGGCCTGATCCGCCTCGAAAATCCTGGTCACCTCCAATCGGTTCACACCCGGTCTGGATGGACGACGGTAGCCTGCGTTTTCAGCATACATGGTTCGCGGCCCCGGTCCGCCATCCATCGCCACTAGCGCGATGACCCGATCCCCGAACGCAGCCATGCCCGGTGATACGGCGTGATCGCGATCAAGGCCGATACCAGCGTGAAGGAAGCCTCGGCCGCGAACCTCCTCAAGCGTCGACAGAATGCCCTGTGGACCGAGGTCGAAGGCATGGTTGTTTGCAAGCGCTAGGGCGTTGAACCCCGCTTGTTTCAGAGCGTCGAGAACATAAGGGTCGGAGTAGCCGAAATATGACCCCTTCATAGGCGATCCGCCATGCCGTCCCAGGATGGTTCCTTCGAAGTTGGTGAAGGCAACATCAGCGGTTTTCAGGGTTTCGACGATTTGGAGAAAGCCGGGATCGGTGCACGTCCTGATGTCGTGATGAATGAGCGATTGACCGGTCAAGGCCACGGTAAAGGTGGAGGGCATCGTCTACCTGCAAAGTTCGATTTCTATTCAGTCGCCGGTTGAATATCGGGCGCCTGGGGCGGTGTTCTCGGTCATTTAGCTACCGGCCCGCCTCATGGCGCAGCGGACGGAGAAATATCGATCCCGAACCACTTCAGGCTGAGGCTCTTCAGTGTCCCGTCGCTGATGCAGTCGTTGATGGCCTTGTCGAAGCTCGCGAGCAGATCAGTATCGTACTTGCGAATGCCGACTCCGACACCGGGACCCCACAGGCCGCCGGACAATTCAGGACCGTAGAAGGCTGCAGACTCGCCGTCCTTGCTGTCGAGAAAGGTCTTCCATGTGAAATAGTCGGCAAGGCCGCCATCGATACGACCAGCTGCAAGATCCAGATGGAGATTGTCCTGGGTGTCGTAGCTACGGATCGTCGCCACTTTGCCGAAGAGCTCGCCGAGGACCGCTTCCGAGTTCGAAGATCTCAACACGCCGAGTGTCTTGCCGGAAAGCGCCAATTGCAACTGCTCAAGGACCGACTGCTCCGCACCTCCGATGTTTGTCAAATTGATCTTGGCCTTGGTGTCGGTTGCCGGGAGTTTAAGATCCTTACGCATCACCAGCTGGTTGAAGCCGCCGGCATAGGGGCGCGTGAAGGCAATCGATCTCTTGCGCTTTTCGGTGATTGCCATGCCGGACATGATCGCATCGAACTTACCGACCGTCAGCGCCGGGATCATCCCATCCCAATCCTGAGCGACAAACTTGCATTCGACCGCGATGCGTCGGCACAGTTCGTTGCCGACGTCGATGTCATAGCCGACGAGCTTTCCTTCCGTATCGATCATATCCCAGGGCGGAGAGGCACCCTCGGTCGCTATCGTCAGCACCTTGCGTTCCATGGCCTGGGTGCCGGACTGGCTGAGAACGATAGCGATGAAGGATGCGAGGAGAACGGATTTATACATTGGCTGTTTCCCTTATTATAGTGAGTGAGTGGAGGGGCTGGTGCGAGTTCGTCTTCCCATCGCCTTCCGCAGGCGAGAGAGCCACCAGGCGAGCGGATAAACGGCCGCGTTCTTTGAAGCGCTGTTGGATGAGCGAGCCAGGCGCGTCTCCAGGAATCGGAAGACTATCGAAACCGCGAAGTTGACGAGCAGATAGAGGAGGCCTGCCGCCAGGAAGACCTCGTAGGGAGCGAATGTCTCTGAAACCATCCGGCGCGCCAGTCCCGTGATCTCCAGCAGCGTGACGGTGCTTGCCAAGGAGCTGGCCTTGACCAAGCCGATGACCTCGTTCGCATAGGAGGGAAGTACCATCCTGAATGCCAATGGGAATATGATCAGCCGTATCTGCATGAACCGGGACAGGCCGAGGGCCTTTGCGGCTTCGACAACGCCGCGCGGCACAGCCAATATGCCGGCCTTAATCACTTCGGTCGTATAGGCAGTGCTGTTCAGCGAGAATGCGATAAGGGCGCACCAGAAGGGCTCGCGCAGCACAGGCCACAGGAGGCTCACTCGGACGATCGATAGCTGGCTGAGGCCGTAGTAGACGAGAAAGAGCTGCACCAGCAATGGTGTGCCACGGAACACGTACGTATATGCCAGTACCGATGCAGAGAGCGTTCTGTTGGGCGATGCGCGAAGAAGGCTGAGCGGCACCGACAGAAAGAAGCTGATCACGAGCGACAGAAGCGTGAGTGAAAGGGTGAGGAAAACACCGTGCACCAGCACGGAAATACTTTCGACGATCAGACCGAGGTCCATGCTCAACCTCCCTCAGTGCCCAGGAATCTGGATGCGTCGCTCCAGCACGCGAAACGACGCGAGCGAAAGGCTGGTTAGGGCGAGATAAAGCGCGGAGGCCATAAGGTAGAAGGGAAGGGGAGCCCTCATCGATCCCGCGCCGATAAAGGCCACGCGCATGATGTCCGTCAGTCCGATGACCGAGACGAGGGAGGTATCCTTCACAAGTGAAATCCAGAGATTGCCATAAGCGGGCAGGGCGACGCGCATCATCTGCGGCAGGATCACGAAGTTCCAGATCTGCCATGGTTTGAGCCCGAGACTGCGCGCGGCTTCCGCCTGTCCTCGCGGGATACTGATGATCGCGCCGCGAAAAATCTCCGCGCAATAAGCGCCAAAGACGATCATCAATGCCGCGACGCCGGCGGCAAATGCATTGATTTCGACGTAGCGGCCCGTCAGCGCGGTGATGGCTGCCGTCCCGCCAAAATAGATCACGAGGATGACGAGCAGTTCGGGCAGGCCGCGGACGATTGTCGTATAGGTCTGGCCGAAGAGGGCTGCGACGCGCAGCCTCGACAGTTTGACGATAGCGACAAGTAGACCAAGAAGAGATCCGAGAACGCCGCTCGCGAGCGCAAGTACAACGGTGATCTGGAGGCCATTGAAGAATTGAAGTGCAAAATTGAGCACGCAGGTCCTCTCCTCCTTACATCGGGACGGCGCCGAAATAAGGTCGTCTTATATAGCAATTTAATCACGCTGCGCTCGATACTACCTGAGATAGTATTTTAAATACTTATAATCATAAGTATTAATTGAGCTTGTTTGACATTTATACTTTAAACGCGTGTCGTCAATCTATAAGGTGCTCTTAATTCCGATAAGCGCAGCTTATACCGCGTGCTGCCGCTGGAACTTGGTCGTTGAGAAAGTCGGTGTTTTGGCGCCAAACGAAGGGACGAAAAGATGCTCGCAAAATCCACATCCGGTGTGACGCTTCGACAGCTACAGATTTTTCGCGAGGTCTTGCGCACCGGCTCGGAACGGCTCGCCGCGAAGAACCTGAAAATCACACAGCCGGCCGTCAGCCAGCAGATCAGGCAGCTCGAAGGGGAGGTCGGCCTTGGCTTGTTTGCGCGGGAGAATAATAGACTGGTAGCGACGGATCGTGCCTGGGGTCTATTGAGGCGTGTCGACAGCGCCCTGCAGAGTGTCGACCGGATCGAGAAGTCGATCGCCGCCTTGCGCAACGAGGAGGAGGGCTCCCTGAGCCTGGCAGTCCCCGGAGTTTTCTGCCTGAACGCTATTCCGCGGGCTATCCGGGCTGTCCGCCAGAGTAATCCTCTATCGTTTCAGATTAAGTCGGGGAGCTATCAGCAGATTGCAGAGCACGTCTTGAATGGTCGCGCAGATCTTGGCGTTTCGCGCCTGCCGCTCGATGAGCACGCTTTCGAATGGGTACCTGCAGCTACCGCCAGGAACGTTTGCCTGTTTCAGTCGGGACACCGGCTGGCTGCTAACGAAATAATCACGCCAAAGGATATCGCTGGCGAGGCATTGGTGGACATAGAGCCCCAGTTTGCCTCCCACCAGATGAATATCAATGCCTTGCGATATAGCGGCGTGGAGCCGGATCTGGCCGTGGAGTATGACGCAAACGGCCATGATGTCGGGTTCGTCGCGGCCGGCGTCGGAATTTCGATCGTCAACAGTCTGATCGCCCGGGAATATCGGCAGTTTGGCTTGGAGTTTCGACCCTTCGAACCTGGCGCAGTCTATCATTATGTGGTGTTCTGGCAAAAGGGGCGGCAACTCACTAGCGGCATGAAAAAAACGATCGACGAGTTGCTCCTCGCTCTCCAAGCATCGGTCTGATATGCCTCAAGATCCGGAGCGTGATAACACCCGTACATCCCACGGGAGAACCGGCAAATGCCTGACGGACGAACCGGTACAGCGAGCGGAATTCAGTTGCATGGCATGCCAAGCAACAATTTACAGTTGCTATTCACGCATAAGACGGGTTATGGAACAAATGGTATCCGGCGGTTAGCTTTGTCTAAGTGGTTCTGGACTCGCTCCGGCGATACGAGCAGTGCTCGTTTCAGGAAGAGAAATGTCTGACCACCCGTTTTCGTCTTCGTTCGCTTCGACGGGTACTAATTTCGGCTTCGCTCACTGAGCGCCAGGGCTCAGCATCGGCTGACCAGCAGGCGAAACCATGGCGGGATTTTCATTTTTCTTCTGCAACGCAAAATTTTATGACTGTTTTTTGAAAGAATAACGGGATTGTGACGGTTGAAGAGGAAGCTTCCTGCAACTGTGCCGCGGCATGGTGCTCGTTCTGCTCGGTGGAGCAGCAGCTAGAGCTTTCGCAGCAAGAGCATCGATGCGTGTCGAACCGATGGAGCACGACATGCGGGACATCTCCTCTTTCTTCGAAGAATGCGAACGCGCCCCGCGTTTGAACGAACTTGCCAGTTTCTTCGCCGCTACGGCTGCCGGCCGGTCGGGAAGTCCTGCCAAACAGCCGCAGGTGGACCGGAGGCTGCTTGGCGACAACACACTTCTCGACCGCTTCATCCGCCTGCATGAACAGCGCCGTGGGCCTTTCGACCAGCATTATCTTGCCAGCATTCCCTATCGGCTTGAGGAGGAATGCCGTCTTGGGTGCGCGATCCTCCGATATGCTCAGGACATGCCCGAACCAATCAGTCTATATTCCTTGGGCACGGCCGAAGGTACGATGGCGCGGACGGTTTCGGAGCTGGCGGGAGGCCATGTCGAGAGCCTGTCATGCAGCCCAAATGTCGAAAACCTGCGAAGCTTCATGGCCTACGGCGATCCTCCGCACGCCACGTTTTTTCACGGCCCATTCCATCACCTCACAGGAGATCTTCTCCGTTCGCGACAGGATCTGGCCGGGTTCTCTTCCGGTTTCGACATCATTCTCGAAGACACGACCTTCCAGATGTATTCGCCAAATCGGCCCGACCAGATCGAATTTGTCTCGCAGCATCTGAAGGATGATGGCCTCTTCCTCTTCGTCGAGAAATTCAAAACCACCGATATCGACGACTATCAGCGCCGCGAATTGCAGAAAGACCACGGCTTCAAAGCCCGCTTCTTCGACCCAACCGAAATCATGGCAAAGAAGACGAACGTGCTGACCGTCATGAACCAGAGCGAGGTTACGCTTGCGCAGATGTCGGACGCTGTGAAGCGCTGCTTTCACCAATGCCACGTCACCTGGAACAGCGGGAATTTCTACACCCTCCTGGCGAGCAACAGCCCGAAGAAGATCGAACGGTTCTTGTCCGGCCTGATCGAGCCGGCGATCCCCCGAGAATACGTCTATGCCGATATTCCATATTGCCTTCATTCACAGGCAACTTGAAGGCAGCACCAATCCATCCATGGAGCACCTAACCCACCGAAGCGCTCGGCTTCGCAGTTCAATCACATCCCAATCGCAGGTCGCCTGCCGAAAATCGACGTAGGCGCTGTCGTTTCGGCAAAGCCATCTACGTGCCAGAACACTCCACGGCACGTGATGGTGTGTCCAACGCGCTCATGGAGTAATGGAATGCAGCACTGGCTGGACAGGCTCACGGATCTCACGGCGATCGAGCGAGATGAAACGATTCTCAAAGATGCCCTGGCCGAGCTTGCCGAGCAATCGGGTTTCGGTGCCTATGCATATGTCCACCTCCAGCCGGGCCATATTCTCGCTGTATCGAACTATCATCCCGAATGGCAATCGATCTACATTAAGCGAAAATATTCGACACTGGATCCGGTTGTAAAAAGAGCGAAATCCATCAAGCAAATTTTCACCTGGAGTGCCGAGCAGGAGCGGCCGCGGCTTTCAAAGGCGGAGCGCGCTTTCTTCGGGCACGCCGCCGACTTCAATATACGCTCTGGTGTCACCATTCCCATCAAGACGGCCAGCGGGTCAATGTCGTTGTTCACTCTGGCGTCGGAAAAAGCGACATTAAATGTGGATCGCAACGTCGATGCCGTTGCGGCTGCGGCTGCCGCAGCTCAGCTGCATGCCCGTATTGCCTTCCTCCGGGAAGCGCCGAGCGTAAAGGATCATGGCTATCTTGATTCGAAGGAAGCAACCTATCTCCGATGGATCGCCGTCGGTAAAACGATGGAGGAAGTCGCGGCTTTGGAGGGTGTCAAGTATAACAGTGTCCGCGTGAAGCTCGCAGAAACCAAAAAGCGCTTCAATGTCCACACGACCACGCACCTGACCGCACTCGCAATCCGGAAAAACCTCATCTAATCGCAAATGCCAATTCTTCTGGGACGGTCGGTGGGCAATTGCCGATGCCGATCAATGTGTCGCCGCCGCTCATTCGAGAAATCATGAATCTTTCAAATCCGAGGCGGGTGAAACCTATTTCTCGCGACTACCGATTCCCGAGAGATCAATCCGAATGTCTGCCTTGTTCGGATCGGACGCGGTGCTCTCACGCGAGAGCTCGAAATCGCCTGGTATTGGGTCATTATCGCCGCGCCGGATTTCGTTCTTTGCTGGCATCGGAGCGGTCAATTTCAGGCTACCCGGATCCGGCGCGCGAAACACAGCCGTTCCCTCGAAATATCCAGTCTGCCACGCGATGATCGCATCCTCGAGAATCTGCGGCAGCGCCTCTCTTCCCGTGGGATTCCCATACCATTTCGCGACGATCCGGTAGACTTTGGCAAACAGCGCCGTGCCCACGCGGATATTCTGGCACGCATCAACCAGGTCAGGCTTCAGCTGTCCGGCGTCGACGATGCCAAGGCCGGCGGGATATTGCGTGATACCGACGCGAATGGTGTTTCGGCCGAGGTTCTCGCGGATCAGTGCAAGCGCTTCGTCCGCCGTCGTTGGCCTGGGCACCAAAACGATGCGGTTTCCCGAGCGCACGGTGACCGTAAGCGGATCAAGGGATCCTGCGCGCTCGATGAACTGCATGACGATCGCGGGCTTCAGCCCCGGATCGGCGCATTGCTGAATGAGGGCAGCATCGACCATCTCGGTCACTCCTTATGTGTTGAAGGCCATAACGACAGGCAGCCCGAACAGTCTGCCCCAGGCGGTGACGCTCGCTTTCTGGATCGCAACGATCGAGGTTCCCTTGGTCCACCATCCGTTACCCGTGGCGACGATGGCGTCCGGGGCATGCAGCAGAGACTGCAGGATCGGCCAGAGGATGAGTTGCTCGTAGCAGATCAGCGGCGCGATCTTCTTGCCATCGATTTCGACGACGGGGTTGGTGAAAAAATGTGCATGTGCGCCACCGCTCTGCCCAGTCCATCGTGACCAAGGCTGCCACATAGAGACCGGGACCGGCATACGCTCACGATAGAGGACTCTCGCTTCGCCGGCTGAGATCGCCACCATGAGGTTGTCATAGCCTTGGCGATCGACTAGAGCCGCTCCCGCGATGACGGCCAGGCCGGAACCACGCAGCCCGTCGCGCCAGATACGTTCGATTGTCGGCGTCCAGAAACCCAACGCACTTTCGGGAAACACAACAACACGCCCGCCTTCGCTCGCGGATATCCTAGCTATGGCGATCATGCCACGGTGATGCTCGAGCGACGCATCGCGCCCGAACATCTGGCCCATTTCAAGATCGACACCTCCCCATCCTTCCGGTAGAGCCGGCTCCGTCCACGTTGCGGCGGACCAGAGCCAGAAGCCTCCAAGGCCGATGGTGGCGGCCGGCCAATATCTCGTCGTCATGGCGAGCAGGCCGGCAGCTGTCGCACCGAGGCCCCACCAGCCCCATGCCGGAAACAATACGCCGGCGGCGGTGAGCGGGTGCGCCCATCCAATAATCCCGAATGGCGGTACCGCCATCAGCATCATCGCCAGAAGATAGCGGCCGGCCCGCCATCTTCCTCGATATTTGGTCCAGAGCACCGCATGGACGGCGACGAACGAGAACGAGGCGGCTACCCAGAGCAAGAGGCCTGGCCCGAGATCGGCGGCATAGAAGTTGGCGACACCTTGCGGCAAGCCACGCGATGCGGCCAGGAAATAGCCTGCTGATAGAAAGGCTGCCGTCCAGCGCGACGCCGCCATCGCCCACAGCGCCGGAAACAGAGTAGCAATCGGCAGCGCCAGAACGTTTCCGCTCCAGCCAAGCCAGCCGCAAGCAACGGAGGCCACGACCAGCGAACCGGATCGCCAAAGGTGGAAACTGCGACTACGGATCAAAGGTGAATACCGGTCGCGCCAGGCCGAGAAGACCAGTGTCCGGAACCGGTCCAAAATATCGGGAATCATAGGAGCTCGCAAAGGCTGAATGGAGAAACAGATATCCGGACGGCACGACACCGCCGCGATAGTGATCTAACGGCCGACCCTCGGCGTCCGTCGTGCGGATGCTGGATGATGCGAGAGGATGGCCATCGATGGCGAGGTCGCGGCCAACCTCCACATGCTGACCTGGCAATGCGACAATCGTCTTGATCAAGGGAGCAAAGCCGCCGCTGCATAAGCCTGCGCGAAGGTAGCCGCGCCGTCTTGCACTCTCGAAGAGCGCCGTCGGCGGCGGACATATGAACACCAGATCACCGACCGCGACCGGACGGTGGAGTGCGTTTATGCGCCAGAGTCCGAGCGACTCGCTCGGCGTCAGGTTGAGCCGATAGCCGCCGATTTGAGCGACTGCCGCCCCGCCCACGATAACGCTGCCGGCACCGAGCAGGATCAGACCAATCCGCCGACACCTCATTGCTTCAGCACCGGTGTCTGGCGCTGCGCCTGATGCAGCTCCTCGATCTGCCGTAGGGCCTCCGTCGTGCGTTCATGAGCGGCAAGCTGCTGGGCCGTGCGCATAACCGACCAGGCTTCCTTCAGCCGTTCCTTCTCCTCCGGCCGCATCCCCTCGGAGAGCTTGTCAAAGAGTTTTCCGAAGGGCTCGCGTGCCGAATTGGCCAGAAGCATCCGCTCGCCGAACCGCTCGGAAACGGCCTTGTTGAAGCTGTCGATCTCCTGCTTTGTTTCGCGATTGCTGAGCGCATGTCCAAGAGCGCCCGGCAGATCATTCCGGTCGATCGCATCGCGCACGCGCTCAAGAACAAGACGTGCAGCCGGCGACAAGGCCGGAATGTCGACCGAAACACGCTGACGTAACGCCTGTTCGTCTATCGCCATGCGCCGTGTCGCGTCTTCACGCATCCGGAGATAGGTTTCGAGATCGCGCTTCAGAGCCGGTACATTGGCCTCGGCCACGCGACGGGCTTCCCGTTCCGCTTTGCTTGCCAGAATACCGGTCTTGCCCTTAAGCGGTCCGATCGACGCCGGCTCGGCCTCGAACTTCTGCAGAGCTTTGCCAGCGCTGTCCTTGTCAGCGAGAACAGCGTCGAAATTCATTGCCCGGAACGCGCTTTCGGGGTCTGCAAACACGTAGCGGAAGCGCGTCGAGACTTCCTTCCATTGCCTCTTCAATCCAGGATCGGCATCGAGTTTCTGCGCGACCGCGTCTGCAACGGTGTTCTCGAACCGGGTTATGCCGGCCACCATGGGCATTGTCTCCGCGGATGTTGGTGTTTTCGGGGATTGGCGGACGGCGAGGCGCTCTGTGAACGCGCCAAGGCGTCCCGTTAGGTCTGAGACTTTCGTCTTCTGGTGCAACATCCAGTCCAGCCGGTCACGCAGCAGTGTGCGTGCCACCTTGACGATATGCAGCCCACGGTTCTCGGCGAACTGCAGTGCCTGGCGATAGAGCGTTCCGCGCTCGTAATCGAGGGTGGTCTCCTTGGCATTCCTCCGGGAAAGAACCTTCGTAAGGCCACCATTGAAGCCGAAGGATCGGCGACCGTAGTAGAGCTTGAGATCTTCGCGATGGCGAGTCATCGCCACGTAGGTCAGATGGCGGTCGAGCGACAAGGATGCCAGCACTTTGACATGATCGACGGTCGCTCCTTGAGACTTATGGATGGTTGTCGCGTAGCCGTGATCGAGATTGTTGTAGAACCGCTGCTCGACCGTCACCTGCCGTCGCTGAACTCCCTCGCCCACGACAGCCACGATGCGGTTTTGTGCTGCCTCGATCACATGGCCGATCATGCCGTTCTTGACGCCAAGAGAGCTCTCGTTCTTCAGGAAGACGATCTGGTCGCCCGTGTCGAAGCGGCGTACACCGTCAGCGGTCTTGAAGGCGTGGCCCTCATCCACGATTCCCCGCTCGACGAGTTTTGCCCGCGCCATTTCGTTCAACATCCGCACGTCGCGGCGCAGATGCGCGAGCATCAGCATAGTCTTGCTTTGATCGTAATCCCGGTTCCAGTCAGCGATCAGATTATCGACAGCTTCCGCCTTCAACGTTGATCCCAGCACGTTGCCGTGACCCCGATAGAGGGAGAGCGCCTGATCGACTTTGCCGCGCGCCAGTGCGAGCGAGGCATGCCGCATCCAGTCTTCGCGCTGACGAAAGATCGTTTCGAGTTCGGCGTAACCGATGCGGTCAACAATAGCGCGGAAAGCAGCGCCTGCCTCAATCGGCTGGAGCTGTTCGGGATCACCGACCAGAACGATCTTGGCCCCTGCCCTGACGACGGCATCGACGAAGCCGGCCATTTGCCTCGAGGCAACCATGCCGGCCTCATCCATGACGAAGATCGTTCTCTCGTCGAGCAAGTCGCGGCCTCGACCCCAACGCAGTTCCCAGGAGGCGAGCGTGCGGCTCCGGATGCCGGCATCCTTCTCAAGGCCCTCGGCCGCCTTTCCGGCAAGCGCCCCACCGACAACGCGATAACCGGCCAGTTCCCACGCTTCGCGAGCGGCCTTCATCATCGTGGTCTTGCCGGCGCCGGCGCGTCCAACCACGGCGGCAATCCGGATCGGACCGGCGATCCGCGCGATCGCTGCTTTCTGCTCTTCCGAGAGGCGTTCATGTCGCCGCAATATTGCTTCCAGCACTGCTCCCGAAACAGCGTGCGTCTCCTTTCCCGACAACCACATCGCCTGCCGCGCCATCGTCGCCTCGAGGCGGATCATCTCGCGTGTCGTGTAGCGCGCCGGCACCTTATCGCCGGTGGCAAAATCGATCGTGTCGCGCTGGAGACGCAGGGCTTCGGAGCTTTGGACGATGCGCACCAGCAATTGCTGGAAGACGGCCAGATCATCGACATAGCGAGAGAGCACCTTGGCAATGTCGCGTTCATCGAAAACGCTCTTCTCACGCGTGATCAGGTCGAGCACGATTTCCGGACGACGCAGGATACGACGGAGGTTCTCGCTGCGACGCTGCTCATTGAATTCAATTCGCTCAAGCTCCGGCCGGGCGCCTCGGCTCTCCGCCTTACGCTCGATCGCCTTGGCGCCGACACCGAGATGAATCGTGGGCGTAAGTTCGATGCCCTGCTTCTCATAGGAACGCCCGTCGACCTTGAGATCAATGCCTGCTAGGGCGAGATGATGGTTCAGCCGCTCGAACCATCCGTCACGCAACACATTGAAGTCGTCTGCCGAACCGGCCCAAAGGTGATAAACGATCTTCCCTGCCTTCGTGCGCAGCGGCTGGCCTTCCTCGCCGATGACAGCGACCTTTTTCGCCCCGAACCCATCCCCGGTCAGCGGGCGCAAAGTCGTCATCAGGTGGATGTGTGGATTACCGGGATTGTCGTGATAGACCCAGTCCGCGACCATGCCCTTGGCGATGATATGCGTCTCCACAAAGTCGCGCACGAGTGCGATGTTCTGCTCGGCCGAAAGTTCCAGCGGCAGCGCGATTGTCAAGTCGCGGGCGAACTGAGCATCGGAGCGCTTCTCGAAGGCTTCGACCTTGTTCCAGAAAGCCTCGGAAGCACCGGCCACGGAACGATCCGCGATGAGGATTCGAGCCCATGTTGGCGCATCGGCCGGGAGCAGGAACTCCTCGTGCAGCAGGCCGTCTTTCCGCGTATAGTCGATGGTGCGGGCCTCGCGCTCGTATTCCATTTTCGCGCAATGCCGATAGGCCGCCGACAGCACCGCGCTGCGGCCGTCGCCGCGGCTGACGATGCTGGCTGAGAAGTGGGCGATGGCCACGGCGACGGTAACTCCCGGTTGGAACCTCGTTCGTCGGGAGCTGGCAAGGTCATTTGAGGCCTGAACGCAAGGCGTCGCGTCAGCGACGTATAATTGCGCCCTTGGACCCGCTCCTTCGGATCGGCGGGATGATCCCCCAAAGTGTCGGCCTTGCCGACGTGCAAATCTGCACATTTGCCGAAGAACGCATCCGAGGGAGTGTTGGCGTCGCGAATGCCACGTCAATGACCGAGAGGAGACGCGTCCGGAATGAAGAAGCCGTCATCGAAGATCAGGGAAGAAATCGCAAAGCTGCAGGACCAGCTTAAGGCAGCCGAAACGCGCGAAGCCGAGCGGATTGGACGGATCGCGTTGAAAGCCGGTCTAGGCGAAATCGAGGTGGACGAAGCCGAGCTTCAGGCGGCGTTCGAGGACGTTGCCAACCGGTTTCTTGGAGCCAAGCAAGAGGCCCCACCAAGAAAGACTGCCGGCGACGGCTCGGCCTCCAGCGAAACGCTCTCGCCGGTCACGTCTGGCGCGCATGCGGGCAGCGGTGGCGAAGCTTGAGCGGATGGGCCGGATCTTATCAACGGATGCCCGCAAGAAGGACACGCGCGACAAAATCGAGCTCGGTGGCCTGATCGTGAAGGCAGGTCTGCGCTACGAGAAGCGTGCGCTGCTGCTCGGCCTGCTGATCGACGGGGGTCGCCGCATAAAGAACGACGAACAGGAGCGTGCGCGTCTTGCCGCTTTGGGTGCTGAGGCTTTCGGCAATGACGGTGAATAGAATGCTCCTCGCAGCCCTGCCCGCCGCAATCATGCTGGCAGCGATGATCTTTCTTTCGGGCATCGAGCAATGGCTTGCGGCTTTCGGCAAGACTGCCCAGGCACAGCTGATCTTCGGACGAATCGGCTTGGCATTGCCCTGCGTCATCGCTGCCGTGATCGGCGTGACCTTCCTGTTTGCGGCCAACGGCGCAATCAATATCAAGGCTGCTGGATGGGGCGTGGTTGCGGGCAGTGCGGCTGCGACCGCGATCGCCGTAACGCGCGAAGCAATCCGGCTTGCCGACATTGCCAGCAGCGTGCCGGCCGGACAATCCGTGCTCGCCTATCTCGACCTGGCGACAATGATGGGCGCCTCCACGGTTTTGCTGGCCGGCGGTTTCGCGCTTCGCGTTTCGCTGCGTGGCAATGCTGCCTTCGCCAAACCCATGCCCCGGCGCATCCGCGGCAAGCGCGCCGTTCATGGCGAAGCGGACTGGATGAAGATGAATGAGGCAGCGACCCTGTTTCCGGAGAGCGGTGGCATCGTCATTGGGGAGCGCTATCGGGTCGACCGCGACAGTGTCGCGACAATGTCATTCCGCGCTGGCGATCCCATGACATGGGGCGCCGGCGGCAAGTCGCCGCTGCTCTGCTTCGATGGCTCCTTCGGCTCGTCGCATGGCATCGTCTTTGCCGGCTCCGGCGGTTTCAAGACGACGTCGGTGACGATTCCGACCGCGCTCAAATGGGGCGGCGGCCTCGTCGTGCTGGATCCGTCAAGCGAGGTCGCGCCGATGGTCGTCGATCATCGGCGGAAAGCCGGACGCAAAGTCATCGTGCTCGATCCCACCACACCGGGTATCGGCTTCAACGTGCTGGACTGGATCGGTTGGTATGGCGGCACTGCCGAAGAGGATATTTCCGCGGTTGCGTCGTGGATCATGAGCGATAGCGGTCGCGCAGCCGGCGTGCGTGACGACTTCTTTCGAGCCTCGGGTCTGCAACTGCTGACCGCCATGATCGCCGATGTATGTCTCTCCGGTCATACCGAGCGAGACAGGAGAACATTACGGCTGGTGCGCGCCAATCTGTCCGAGCCGGAACCGAAACTGCGGGCGCGGCTTCAGGAAATCTACGACAATTCGGAATCCGATTTCGTGCGGGAGAATGTCGCCGCCTTCGTGAACATGACGCCTGAAACCTTCTCAGGGGTGTACGCCAACGCCATCAAGGAAACCCACTGGCTTTCCTACCCGAACTATGCGGCCCTCGTCTCCGGCTCAACGTTCCGGGCCGATGAGTTGGCCGACGGTCAAACCGATGTCTTCATCAATATCGACTTGAAGGCGCTGGAAACCCATTCCGGCCTCGCCCGCGTCGTGATCGGTGCACTCCTGAATGCGATCTATAACCGCAATGGCGCAGTGAAGGGGCGCACACTGTTCTTGCTCGATGAAGTGGCCCGGCTCGGTTACATGCGGATATTGGAAACCGCGCGCGACGCGGGCCGGAAGTACGGCATCACATTGGCGATGATTTTCCAGTCGCTTGGTCAGATGCGCGAAGCCTATGGAGGCCGGGACGCCGCAAGCAAATGGTTCGAGAGCACGAGCTGGATTTCGTTTGCCGCGATCAACGATCCCGACACGGCGGACTACATCTCGAAGCGCTGCGGCGATACGACAGTCGAGGTCGATCAGACGAACCGCGCGACGGGCATGAAGGGGTCGTCGCAGTCGCGCTCGAAACAGCTCAGCCGCCGGCCGCTGATCATGCCGCACGAGATACTGCGCATGCGGTCCGACGAACAGATCGTCTTCACATCGGGCAATCCGCCGCTGAGATGCGGGCGTGCGATCTGGTTTCGGCGCGAGGACATGAAAGCCTGTGTCAGGCAGAACAGGTTTCACAAGACTGGAAGGTCCACGCAGAAATAGCAGAGGAAGCGACACGCATGGAATTGCTGTTCACACTGGCAGGATTGATTGCAATCGTGGTGGCACTTTACGTTTTGCGGTCACAGAGGGGAAAGCGTCTTTCGTTCAAGACCAAATGCTTGATCTTCAGCGCGCTCGTATTTTGCATCACAGCATTGTGGTGCGTTGTGTACGGACCGGATCTATGGATCCTGATTCAAGCGGGCGCCATCATCGTCGTCGCAACGCTCGCCGGCCTTCTGTCCTCTCGCAAAGGCTGATCTGCGACGTGCGGTCCCGAGTCGGTCAGCTAAGGATTTGGCCCGCAAACCACGCGGGACCTGAGCGGGCATGATCACGTGTCCAAAGCTCCTGGCAATCCCAGCATCATCCTTCGCGAATCATCACGGATATGAATCGGTCCACGCCGACCGATTCAAAAGTGTCGTTGGACGCGGAATCTACTCTCGGCGATCCTGCCGTCATGATTATGCAGCCCTACCAGCTCTATATCGAGAGAATAGACGCAACGAAAAACATGGCCCGCTACTATGCCATGTCGATCGAGCCGACGCTCTTCGGACAAGCGTGCCTTGTCCGTCGATGGGGCCGCATCGGTGCCAGTGGTCAGAAGCTGGTGCATTATTTCCAGCATGAACAGGAAGCCGTCGACCTCTTCCTCACGCTTCTCAGGCGGAAGCGCTCGCGCGGATACGGCTTGAAACTTCGCTCCAGCCAAACAGTGATCGCCTGATCGGCCACGTCAGGAAGCGTCGCCCTTCGCGACCATGATTGAACCGGAGCGCAGAGCAGCGGCGAAATCAGGCGGCCGCCTTCACATCGAACTCGAAATGCAGCTGGTCATAAGGGAATTCGACGCCGGCGTCCGTCCGGTCCAGGACACCCGCGTTGACCAGTGTCGTCACGTCCTTGTGGACGGCCTGCACATCACGGCCGACGCGGCGGGCGACCTCCCGTATCGCCAACGGCCCCTGTCCTGCCATCGCCTTCACGATGGCCAGCCGTGACGGCGCAAGGACCCGGTGCATGTCGTCATAACTCAGAAAGTTCACCGACGGCGTGGCAGGTACCACGATCCCTTCCAGCACTTTCTGTCCCGCGTTGACAAAGCGGGCCTTGGCGTCGGCAATCGAGCTTAATCTGATGACCAATGTCCTCATGCGAGTATCCTTTCCATGTCCGCCTGAAAGGCGTCGAACAACGCTTCCAGCGTTGTGAATTCTATCGGTTCCTCAAGATCGCCTATATGACGATGATCGCCTTTGCCCCGCTCATTGTCATATCGCATGACGCACTCGCCGTTCACGATCAGCGCCAGACGATATTTGAAGTGATGGCTGCTGCCGGGAACGGGGGTCGGCACATGCCACAGGACCGTCTCGAAAAATGCCGTGTCGCTGAGGGTGGTTCTGGATTTTTCGATCAGCACGGCTTCCATGTTGTTTTCGATAACATCACCTGCTGTTGTTGTCAAGAACAACGGTTCGGGCTTGCGCAGCAGAGTCAGCGCTGGGGCTCGATGCCCCGGCGCTGGCTCCGGAGCATCGATCGCGGGTAGGATCAAGCTCTGCCGTGTGATGACTGGATGACATCTCTGTCGCTCGCCCGAAGAGATTGATTCTCCGGGCGAGTCCGATGGTCGGACGACTGACTCAATCCCACGGAATGACGGCCATCAGGTCATCGTCGTCCTGGCCGGGATAGCGACCAAGATTGGCATTGAGCCTGCCGTGACCGGTGTTGATGGAGAGGCTGTAATAGTCGCCGTCATTCTGGTTCTTCTTCTGCCAGATGCCGCCGATTTCCACGCGTCGTCCCCTCGGGGACTTCGCAAAGAGGCGGAAAACGGGAGCCTTGGGATTTGTGCTGCTAAACGCCTCCCCGGTGATGTCCAGGTCGTAGGAAATCGAAGCGATATTGCCGGTGAGAGTGCCGTTTTCGCCGAAGCGCACGAAGTTTGCGTAGTCAGTCATTGTCAGTCTCCATTGGTTGCGGTTGCCATCCCGAAGGGCAAGCCCCTCGGGCGAAGCCTTCCCGTCTTTCCGGGTGAATGGCCTCTGACATTCCCCGGGACAGAGGGGAGGGCGAAAGCCCGCCCCGCGCCGACGGTTGCTCGGGTCAAGGGGTCGTGGCGGGAAAAAGCGGAAGCTTCGGCCGCAGGCGGAAAGCCGTTTTTTTCCGACGCGACAAGCGGCTTGCCGCGCCTGCCCCTTGATCCGGGCGGCCGGCGATGTCAGGGGCAAAACAAACAGAGCAGACCGGAACGGGCCTCATGGTCGGGTGCGTCAGCAACCCAGTGAATTCAACACCGGGATCGGTGGCGGGGATCGAAGGGACAGCGTGGTGCCAAAAAGAGAAAGTGCGATCGCTCGAAACGAGCGAGATGGACCGGTCAGCGCGAGCGGTCTTCGAGGCATTGCGCAAGTTCCGTAAGATCGCGTTCCACAGGCTCCGGAAAACCCTTCGGCGCTAAATGTGAGCGCGGGTTTCCTTCGCCTGCTCCGCTCGCCTGCGGCTCACTCCGGCCGCGGTCGCGCCGTCCGACGGCACTGCGGCTGGAAAGCGGTTCGGACAGCGCTATGCGCAGACTTGCTCCGATGATCGCGCCGGCGCGATCGGGAAACAATGAAGAGCATCGGAGAAATCAGCATCAGCGCCGGCTGCAGGCCGGGATTTCGGGAATTCTCGACGCGCAGGGAGCGGAACAAGGGCAGCCGCAGGAGCTTCAGCGGAGTTCCCCGCAGCGGAAGCGGGATCGACTGCCCCCGCTCCCTGCGCTCCGCTTTTCATGGGCGGGCGGGGAGTATCGAGGGGTGGGGCGCTAGGGGCACCCCTCGTCCTGGCCCGCGCCGCTCGATGCGGTTCGGGATAGGCAAACCGACGACTAACCACCTGGCCACATCAATATCGGACGGGGCACCGACCGCTGTGATTAAGTACCCCTAATAAATCCCCGCTACGCCTCGATCTTGACCGCAGGTGCCTTCGACATCGACCGGCAGATAACCAGATTTTCAACCATCGTTGCTTTCCTTCGATGTTACGGCCGCCAAAGCGTCGTTTTCATCCTTGGAGAGTGTGATGAGCTTAGCGTCCGTGCGAGTGGCTGAACAGAATGCAAGGCGATCCCGGACGATGCAGGAAAAGCCGCTATCGGTCCAAACCCGAAACCCTTCCGGGATCTCCTCCTCGAACCATCGGTCACCGGCTTCAATGCAGTCGCGAATATTGTTCAGGGTGATGAAAAATGCGCCGCCCCACGATGAGGGGACACGAGCGTGAATTGCGTTGGCCAATGCCATGGGACGAACATGGCCGGTGATTTCCCGCAGATTGGCGATGGCGACAGGGTGCGCGGTGTTCATTGATGCTCTCCGATAGAGTGGTGATGGATAGAAAGCGCCGCAGCGCGGCGGCGCTCTCGCGATCCTGGTCAGGATTTCAGGGCGGCCATCCGTTCGCCGAGCAGCCAAAGTGCCTTGTTGAGCTTGATATCCTGATCGATCCCGTTCACGGCGCGGGATTTCACGCGGCGCGGCCGGCCGAGATCGTCGCGGCCAACACCACGCAATCCGCCCTTGATGGCGTTTTTCTGCACCACGTTCCAGACTGTCCAAAGATCGTCGGCACGGTCGTCATGACGGCGGGGGACGAGTAACTGTTCGGCCTTGATCGGCGTCGTCGTTTCGCCTTCGCTGTCACCAAATCGCAGGACATGAGCGGCGTCCGCCAGAATATCCCTCTCATCTCGGTTCAACCGCAACATTGACCAGTCCTGTGGAGCGGCAAGCGTGCGCTCGGCTTCGCCAAGGACGCGGTATGTGCCTTCGATCACCTTATGCTGCACGTCGCCGGAATGGCGGACCTTAATGGCATCGATGGTGCCGGTCTGCGTCACCAGGGAATTGAGGCAACGGACTCTGAACAGCCCCGCCATCAATTCGTAGGCGCTGGTTCCGTCATTGGCATTCTTGAGGAGGATTTCGCAAACGGTATCGCCAACATTGTAAACCTTGCCGTCATCGGTGCGGCGCAGGCGGATCAGATGCTTGGTGAAGTCGGCCTTTCCCTCTATGCGGCTGCGCGACTGCTTCGCTCCAACCGGCATGAAACCTTCCCGTATGAGAGCACGCAGAACCTCGATCGTGGGAATGGGCTGGAACCGTTCGGATCGGCTTTCATGGGCGGTCACGGCAAAGATTGACGGCGCGATGCGGCGCATTTCGGTTTCGCTCAGTGCCCGGCCAGTGTCGAAACGTGCGGTCTGGGTATAGATGCTCATTATCTCTCTCCAAAGCTTTCCGTTGCCACCCCGAAGGGCAAGCCCCCTCGGGCGAAGCCTCCCCGGTCTTTCCGGGGAATGGCCTCTGACATTCCCCTGGACAGAGAGGGGAGGGCGAAAGCCTGCCCCACGGCGGCGAACTGGACTGTCAAGCGGCGTGGAGCGGAAGGCGGAGCATCTTCACGGGTCCGCTCCGCGGACTGGTGCGGAAGATGGACCGGCTTCACGGGCCGCTTGACCGACCTGGGCGGCGATGTCATGGGGCGAACGAATGGAAGCGGCCCGGAACGGGCCTCTGATCGGCTGCGCCAGCAGCCCGATAGACGAGCAATCGTCAAATGATCGCTCGCGGGCAAGCGTAATCCTGAAAAATGGAGAGCATCGGAGAAATCAGCATGGCGCCGGCCGTTGGCCGGGATTTCGGGAATTCTCGACGCGCAAGGAGCGGATCAAGGGCAGCCGCAGGAGCTTCAACATCGTGGCCCGAAGGGGAAGCGGGACCGACTGCCTCCGCTCCTTGCGCTCCGTTTTTCATGGGCGGGCGGGGAGTTCCGAGGGGTGGGGCGCCAGGGGCACCCCTCGCCCTGTCCCGCGTCGCTTCGATAGCGGCTCGGGCCAGGCAAGCGGCGGAATCGACATTGACATGGCGAGGGCCGGATATGGCCTCCGCCTCGCAATGGTCCGGATTAGAAAAGCCTGAACTGACTGGTCTTTTCGACATCAAAGGAAGGTGCTTTTGGCTCGGCGGATTGCGCACGATCATATTTGGGTGCTACGGCGTTTGACATCGGTGGAGCCCCCTTCCCTTCCCGCTCGACTCCGCAGAGCTTCGCATTCCAGCCGCCCATGACGTGCGCCAATGTATGCCACTCCTCGTGGAACGTCATTGCCAGGCTGTCGCCGACGAGAACCGTTGCAGGGATATGCAAAAGCGAAAACTGGATATACGCCATGTGAACCGCGCGGCGATCGATATCCACGGCGGTGACATGAAGGTGCCGCTGGTAGTTAAAGCCGGCGTCCCGTATGGCCTCTGCCAGCGCGACGATCATAGCGCCGCTTCCAACGGCGGGCTCCTGCGCGATCAGGAAGCCGCGTCTTTCCATGGCCCTGCTGACCTCCTCCTTGCCGCCAGCAACCATGAGTGCCATCATTCGGCAAACGGTGTAGGGTGTGAAGAACTGCCCGCGCGCCTTGTTGTGTAGCTCGAGCGCATGGAACGTCTCCCCGAGGATATCCTGCGGCGCGCCCTCCATCGCCATCGTGACTTCCGCGAGGATGTGCGCAAAGGTCTCAATGGTCTGGCGGTCATAGTTTCGGAGGATTTCGAGATAGCGCGCTTCGCGCCTCTCGAAATGCATGAGATCGACGGCATTGCTCATCGAAATAGCCGCGCATTCACACCAGTCGGAATAGACCGAATAAAGGTCGTGCTTGTAACGGCAGGTCTCGAAAAGTTTGACGATGGTATTGAGGCGGCAATTGTTCATGGGATGGCCTTGAAAGCTTAAGTTGATCCGTGAAGCGGCTTGCTGGTCCTGCAAAGGCAGGGCGCCGCTCCTGCCTTCCGGGGCCGCGAGAGTGGTGGGTTGGAAGGGGAAAACGGACTTCGCGGGGAACCGCCTGCACGGAGCAATGGCGTTGCGGAGGAAGGTGGGCGGAAGGCTGTTTGGGGGAGAGAAGGGCGAAGCCCTCGGCCCCCTGCCCTTCGAAATTGCGACGGAAGGCGTCCGTCAGCGCCCGCCGAGGCTTGACGCCGCGGCGGGCGCTCTCTGCGCTAACGTTCGCGCTCTGCGATATGCTTGATGAAGCTTGGCGGCAGGTCGAAAGCCTTGAGGGCGGCGTTCAAAGTATCCTGTACATCGCTCCAGCTTCATCACCGGCGAGGTAGGCGCGGATGAGCTTGCAGCAGATTTCAGTGGCAAGCGCCGGGTCAGGAGTTTGATCGAATATCGGATTTATCGATTGCAAGGGAGGAACCGGCCGCGCTAGCGTAGCGCGACCGGCTGGCTGGCAAGGGCGGGACTATTCCGCCGCCACGGGCAGGGATCGCGCATCGGCCTCGACTTCGCCGTTCGGATCGACAGCAATCCGAACCGGCGCCGGGAGCCAACCCGAACCCTTGATCTTCCGTTCTGCGATAAGCACAGCCTCGGCTTTCTTGGATGCCGAAGAGATCGCAAGGACGGCTTCCGGTCCCTTCGCTTCCAGAACAGCCTGCTCGATCCCGCGACGATTGACGTGGTTGAAATAGCTGTCGGCGGTCGTCTCGAACCAGTTCGTCATATCGACCTTGAGGGCACGGCCAAGCTGGTTTGCCTGCTCGATACCGTTCCGCCGGTCGGTGAATTTTACCTGCACCGCGTTGACGGCATGGGCGGCAGCGTAAGCCAACAGCGACAGAAGCTCCTCGCGGCTCTGCCCAAGGCACCAGTCGAATAGATCGGCGGGATTGCCGGGAATTTTGTGCCCGTAGTTCTCCTGCATGCTCTCGAAGGCCACGCATGCCGCGCAATCTTCCGGCTGCTTGATCCATTTGCCCATGCGCTCATGAGTGAGCGACACCTGCAGTGCACTCTGCTCGGACGCGTAGCCGCCGTAGCTGATGCGCAGCAGCATGGCGTGAACCACGGCGGCCAAGGCCACATCGGGATTGTTCGCCAGTTCCACACGCAAGGCGGCGGTCTTCTTCGCGGTCAGAACCTCGATCAAGGATTGGGAGGGCGTGAACGTCGGAATGCTCTCGCCTGCTTCGACGGCTCCAGTATTGGCATCGTCCGTTGCGTTATCGCTGTCGTCGTCCTGTGCTTCCCCAGCTTCATTGCCGTCCCTGACGATGCCAAGCGCGGTTTCCGGTTTGCCATAGCGGTTGATGAACACCACAACGCCGCTGCGCGCCATGTCGTCGGACCGATAAATCTCCTTCTTTGCGGAGATTTCGTCCAGACGTTTGTCGATGTCAGCGATACGCTGATCTGCGCTCTCGTCTGCAGCATCGTTGTCGATCAGTTCGACGAGATCGTCGTGTTCATCAACAAGCGCGTCATATTCGGCCTGATCCTCGGCAGAAAGCTCCACGTCTTCCGGGTAGATGCGTGGTCTGTCGAAAATCCAGTCCGGACGTTCGAAGGCAGTCTCCACCCATTTCCAACCCTGCTCGCGATAAGGCGCTGCAACCTCTTCCAAACGGTCCGAGACGAGCCTGTCGAGCAAGGCAACATCAAGGGTGTAACCGCCGCCCTGCTCATCGAAGAGATCGCGGCGCACCGCTCCGCCCGCCTGTTCATAGGCATCCAGCCCGCCGATCAGCAGGACGCGCCTGTCGGTGCTCGCAACTTCGCCAGTTACCAGATTGGACTTGATCCGGTACGCCTGCCGATCCCATTGAGGCAGGTTTTCCCAGACCTGTTCCTGCCGTTCATGGTCGTCGGAAACTGTGAAGGCGGAAAGCTGCTCAAAGGTCATCTTTCCCTCACGGTGAAGTTCAAGCAGCTTGGGGGATACCTTGGCCAGTGCCAGACGGCGGCGCACGATGATTTCGCTCACGCTGAAATGGGCGGCAATATCGGCGATGGACTTGCCCTCCGCCGCCATGACCGAGAACGCCTCGAACTGGTCGACCGGGTGCATGTCCTCGCGAAAGATGTTTTCCGAAAGGCTGATTTCGGTCGCCTGCGAGCCATCGCGGACCTTGCATTCGACCGGGTGGTCCTTTGCGATCTTCCCCTGCTCCATCAGCATCAGCAGCGCCCGCCGGCGGCGTTCGCCGGCCGTCACAAAATAACGCCCGCGCTTGCCGCCGGCCCGCACGACGAGGTTTTGCAGAACCCCTTCTGCATCAATGTTGGCGGCAAGCTCGGCCAGTTTCGCAGAGCTGTATGTCTTGCGGACGTTCTTGGGGTCGGCGTCCAGCTTGTTCAGTTCAATGATGATAGTCGTCGTCATGGCTTCGATCTCCTGAGTTCGCGTTGCTTCGGGTTGTTTAGAACCCGCTGTGGCGAAGCCTTCTTCCTTTGGTCCGAAGGACGTGCTCACACGTCCTCGGGACGAAGGGAGGGGGCGGAAGCCCGCTCCCGGTAGGGCGAAGATCCGGTCATGGGTCGGACGGGGGAAAAAATCGGAAGGTTCGGCGCGAAGCGGTGAAAGCCTATTTTTTCGACGGCCGACAGCGCCCTCGGGCGCGCTTGCCCATTGGCCTGATCTTCGCCCTATCGTAAGAGCGGCAATGTGATGGAAGAGAAGCGCCTCCGCCTCGAAGCGGATGCTCCCTGCAGATGTGAGCACGCCGGCGTGCTCCCGATCTCTCGCGCAGTCCAGCCTGGGAACCGGGTGTGAGCGGCTGCATAGGTTCTCTTAGGCAGCACTGACTGGCTGACTTGCAGAGTGTCAGAAACTTGCATATATTTCTGACAGGAGAAAAGCCAATGCAACGACTGACATCTCAAATTCTTAGCTATGCCGAGCAATTGCCGGAGGGTACGGCTCTGTCCGCAAAAAGCCTGCTGCATCTCGGAAACCGGGCTGCGGTAGACCAGGCTCTGTCGCGGCTGCATGAGCGGGGAGAACTGGTCAGGGCCGGGCGTGGTATCTACATGAAGGCCATCAAAAGCCGGTTCGGGAGCAGGCCGCCCACTGTCGAGCAGGCTGTCGAGGCAGTCGCACACCAGCGGGGCGAGGTCATCGTTTCGAATGGAGCGGCGGCGGCCAACGCCCTTGGGCTCACGACGCAGGTTCCGGTTCGCTCCATCTATTTGACCTCTGGCCGCAGCCGGACAATGAGTGTCGGAAGCCAAAAGGTTGAGTTCAAGCACGTCCCTCGCTGGCAGTTGTCGCTCGCCGGCCGGCCGGCCGGCGTCGCCGTGCGCGCGCTTGCCTGGCTGGGGCCGGAGAAAGCAGAAGAGGCTCTTTCGAGCATCAAGCGGAAACTGCCGCCCGAGGCGTTCAACGAGCTTGTCGCTGCAGCACCTCAGTTTCCGACTTGGCTCGCACGAAGTGTCGGAAAAGCAGTCCATGGCTGATCAGTTCTTCGAATTATCGATCGACGACAGGCGTGAGGTTCTCGCCATTGCATCAGACCGATCGAGGCGCCCCACCTCACCTACGATATTCGCGCGCTTGCCCCTGATCTTGTTGGGGACAACGAAGAAGCACTCCCGAAAACCCGTAGCGAGGAAAAGCGCTGGTCGAGCGAGGTGCGACGACGACTACCGATCTGGGTAACCGACACGGTTGCACTGATCATCGGCGTTGAACTTGAGAAGCAATCGCTGCCCGCAGAGATTCGGATCGATGGCGACAGGCTTTACATCGACTATCAGGCCATCAGTTCAGGATCTGGTTATGTCGCGCCCAGCGTCATGTTGGAGTTCGGAGCCCGTTCAACTGGAGAGCCAGCCAGCCTTCGAGATATCGCCTTTGACGCGGCCGGTCTCGTTGAGGGGGTCGAGTTCCCGACGGCTAGCCCGAAAGTGATGCATGCCGAACGGACTTTCTGGGAAAAGGCAACTGCGATCCATGTCTTTTGCCTGCAAGAGCGGCTGCGGGGCGATCGCTTTTCGCGTCATTGGCATGACATTGTACGCCTCGACGACATTGGCCTGGCAGACAGCGCAATCTCCGACCGCGAACTCGCAAACGCGGTCGCGAAGCATAAGTCGATGTTTTTCGCGGAGAAAGCCGCCGACCGATCGCCGATTGACTACGAGACAGCGGTAAACGGCAAGCTGCTGCTAACGCCGGCCGGTGAAGGACAGAAAGCCCTCAGGGAGGACTACGCCAGGATGGTGGACGACGGTCTTCTTTTCGATGACGCCGAAACGTTTGACGAGTTGCTCGAGCGATGTGCTGCCATCTGCAAAAAGGCAAACGCCGCAGCCTAGCAAATACTCGAGGAATTTTCGAATGGCAGAGCGGGGGTCGTTTGCGAGAGGGGGCGCAATCCTACGATAGCGATAGCCGTATGCGGAACGTTGATTGCGACATGGATTTTGAAACAGAAACTCCCTCGCCTGAATGGTATTTCCACCTGTATCACAAACCACCGTTTGCGATAAACTGATAGAGATTTCTAGCATTTGCATAAACGTACGATTCTATCCCGTCCCGCAAGTGACCAAAAATTTTGAGGGTTTGATGACTGATAAAGGAAGTGCAATCCAACGTCTAAACCCGCCGGAACTGGGGTCACCACCGGGTTATTCGCAGGTAGTGGATGTCAAGGCGAGCCGGCTAATCTTCATCGCAGGTCAGACTGCACTCGACCGAGACGGCGCATTGGTTGGCAAAGACGACTTCACCGCCCAAGCCGATCAAGTTTTTCACAACCTGAGTGAGGCCCTCAAGGCTGTCGGCTGCGATGCAAGCCACCTTGTGAAAATGACAGTCTTTCTCCGAGACGTAGGTGATCTCGGCGCATATCGCGAGAGCCGCAACCGGTTCTTCACCACGGTAACGCCTCCAGCAGCGCCTGCTGTCACTTTGGTTGAAGTTTCAAAGCTCTATGGGGCAGACTTTTTGATCGAGATCGAAGGCATCGCCGCCGTCGCCTGATCTGCTGGCCATGTTTTTCCGTTTAGATCGAAACACGTAAATCTCTCACCAGCGAATATCATCTGCCAACGCCCTAGCGTAGGATTCCCTCCCGCAAACGCCCCCGAGTGCGCCATGTCGAGAGAAGAGTTCTTCGCATTGGTATGGTGGACAGACCGCCATGCAGCGCTGGCGAACCTCATGTTGATCGCGCGCCTCATCGCGGTAGACGATAGACCTCGGCATTGTCCTGCCGCTCCCGGAGGCCCTTGTACGAAGCGTGACGCAGTTTGCCGTCATCGGTCCAGGCGCGATACTCGATCTCGGCGATCAGTGTTGGCTGAGCCCAGACGACGCCGCGCTGTTTCAGCGCGATCGGGGCCTGTGATGCCTTGAGTTTGTCCAGATTTCTGCGCAGCCTCGTGGCATCGCGCTCATTGAAGCCCGTTCCGACGTTGCCGACGTAGATGAGATCATGACCTCTATAGGCAGCGAGAAACAAATTGCGGATGCCACCGTGCGCAACAGCGAAAGGCTCATAGCCGACGATGAAAAAGCTGTCGCTCAGGACGCATTTCACCTTGATCCAGTCACCGGTACGACCGGAGCGATAAGGCTGCTCACGGTTCTTGGCGATGATGCCCTCCAGACCATAGGCACATGCGGCAGCGAGAAGTTCCTCACCATCGGCTTCGACCGCCTCGGAGAGTTTTATGACGCCGGCATGATCGGGGAGAAGCCCGTCTAGGATCTGCCGGCGCTCGGCGAGATCCAGCTTCATAAGGTCGTGTCCATCGAAATAAAGCAGATCGAAAGCATAGAAGATCGCCTCATCCGCCCGGCGATGCCCGCCCCTTCCCCCAAGGGCACGCTGAAGAGCGCCGAAGCTCGACTTGCCATCGTCGTCCAAGACCACTGCTTCTCCGTCGAGAATCATCGTCGTGGCGAAGTCGGCGGCCTCCTTGGCGATTGTCGGAAAGCGATCGGTCCAATCGTGCCCTCCACGCGTGAGTATGCGCACGCGCCCGGGTTCAACATGGACCGCGAGCCGATAACCATCCCACTTTATCTCATAGAGCCACTGCGGCCCTTTCGGAACTTCCGACTTCAGAAGCGCTAGCGCCGGCTGGATCCGCTCCGGCATTGGATCGAGCGGCAATTGCGGTTGGTCTGGATCACGAGCTTTGCGCGCCCGGCTTCGCAGCGGCATTTCCGAGGCGGTGAGAAGGGGTTTGGATGACTTACGCGGGGACTTCGTCATGGAAAACAGTGCAACAGAGAAAGCTTGGCGAGTCGAGTCTTTCCTCACTCTGGCAACTCAGCCACTGCGGCTGGTAAGCCGGAATCGCAGGCGTTCCTCTCCAGCTCCCAACGGAATGGATGGGCTCTTGACTCAATCCAAAATGAGAACATAATAAGAACATACTGACAGAAGCGATCGCCGGTCGCGCAGTTCCATATCGACAACTCAGCAGTTCGAACCCCCGTGATTTCAGGGGTGCAGGAGACGTATTGCCTCATGATAGCCGCAGCCACTCAAACAGATGAACCGCAATTCGATCAGGTCGCATCGGCGCTCGACCTATTCGATGGCGACGCCCGCGCCACGATCGGCGCTCTGCTCGCCGAGCTGCAGTTCGTCCGCAAACAACTGGCCCTCTGCGAGGCTGGAATGAGCGTCGGCTTTACCCGCGGCTGGGTTCCAAGTTTCGAAAGCGAAGGAGGAAGCAATGTTTGAATATTCGAGAGATCCACGACCGAGAGACGGCGTTCTCACCATAAGCCAGGACGAAGCGCAGGCGCTTTATGATTTCGTCGGCTATTTGGGCCGGCATGCCTTCGATACGTTCGGAGACGATCGGCCCGGCTTCCGTGGCAAGTCGCCAGACATGCTTCGCCATCTCGACCGAATGCGCGATCTGCTGGCAAACGTCATGGACTACCCGACCTTGGACGAAGAACTTTGCTGGGATGAGCCGAAGCCGCTCGCGACGGACGAGGTTCATGGCTTGCTGCTGACGGAGATCGGCAATCGGCCCGGCATACGGTTTCTCGAGATCGCGGTTTACTGGAATGACGACCACAGATGCTTCGGGACGCTTCAGCTTGCCGTCGATGACGAGGCCGGCGAAACCTGCGGTCTGTTCGAGGTCGAGGATCTTGCCGGCGAGCAGGTCAGTTGCGGTCCCGGCTGGTCCCAATCCGGCGCCGATCTCGACGAGACGATCCGCATGTTCATCAATGCCTTTCCCATGCAGCAACTGGAAGCGCGCAACGAAGATTGCATCAACGAAATGCTCGCCGCGAAAGTCGCCTGACTGTTAGCCATAGATGACGCAGGTACATCCGAAATCCATCTGGAAGATACGACGTGGTGCGGTGACCGACGCTTGGAACTGAACAATTCGCATCTTTGAGCATTGATCCTTGGTAATCCAAAAAGGAGAAATTGCCATGGATTGGAATCGCGTCGAAGGCAACTGGAAGCAGGTTAAGGGCAAGGTCAAGGAGCAGTGGGGTAAGCTTACCGACGACGACCTTGATCAAATCGCCGGCAAGCGAGATCAGCTCGAAGGTAAGATCCAGGAGCGCTACGGCCTTGCAAGGGACCGCGCCAAATCCGACGTGGACGATTGGTATGGCCGTCAGACCTGGTAAGAAGTTGAACGGGCCGGCCTAGCCGGTCCTTTCGCGAGGATCGCGACTTAGCTCAAAGGCCATCTCGTGATCACTGAAAATTCCGACTTCTCACCTTCAACCTATCAATAAGCCGATCCGGCTCATAAATCTCCCGCACCTTCATCACAGCCCTCTCCCGAGAGTCTGGACTGCCAGGCGTCCCATGGGCAAACTCATCGCCACGACCGGTCGGTAGCCTGAAGGCCTCATCGCGATCGGCAAGGCCGGAAAGATTGGATGTGAGATCGAAGAGCTGCTGAGCAACGAGATGCACGACGTCCCCTTCCCGCTGGATGCGGCCATTGATCGCCATCATCGAGGATCCGAGCACGACGCGCCGGCGGCGCTCGAACAGGCTGGGCCAGACGACGACATTGGCCGGCCCGGTCTCATCCTCGACGGTCAGGAACATGACGCCCTTGGCCGAGCCAGGCTTCTGGCGCACGAGCACGAGACCTGCCGTCATCAGCCAACGGCCGTCACGAGATGACATCGCCTCCTCGCAGGTGACGATGTTGCGGGCGGTGAGATCCTTGCGCAGGAAGGCGAGCGGATGTTGGCGAAGGGTCAGGCCGGTATGACTGTAGTCCTGGATGACGTTGTGGCCTTCGGTCATCTGGCGAAGGCGAACTTGCGGTTCCTGCTGCTCGGCGATCGTCTTCTGCTCGCGTTCGGCTGCCGCGGCGAAGAGCGGCAAGGGCTCGTCACGGAGCGCCTTGATCGCCCAGAGCGCATCGCGGCGCTGCAAATCGAGGGAGGGCAGAAACGCATCCGCCTCGGCAAGCTCGACCAGGGATGCGGCCGGCACGCCGGATCGCCGCCAGAGATCATCGACGCTATCGAATGGCTGGTCGGCCCGCGCGGCAATGATGCGAGCGGCATCGATCTCAGCCAAACCATAGACCATGCGCATGCCAAGGCGAACGGCATGCCGGTCGCTGCCTTCGACCGGCTCCAACGTACAGTCCCAGCGCGAGCGATTGATGCAGACGGGCCGCACCTCGACGCCATGCTTGCGGGCATCGCCGACGATCTGGGCTGGGGCGTAAAAGCCCATCGGCTGGGAGTTCAGGAGTGCCGCACAGAAGGCATCGGGATAGTGGCATTTCACGTAAGCTGATGCATAGGCGATCAGGGCGAAGCTGGCGGCATGGCTTTCGGGAAAGCCATAGGAGCCAAAACCTTCGAGCTGCGAGAAGGTCTTTTCGGCGAAGTCCGGCGTATAGCCGTTGCGGACCATGCCGGAGACGAGCTTGGCCTTGAACTTCGAGACACCACCGGTGAACTTGAAGGTCGCCATCGACTTGCGCAGCTGATCGGCCTCACCGCCCGTAAAGCCGGCGCAGACCATCGCCACCTTCATGGCGCTCTCCTGAAAGAGCGGCACGCCGAGCGTCTTGCCGAGCACGGCCTCAAGCTCCGGGGTCGGATAGTCCACAGCCTCCTTGCCCTCGCGCCGGCGCAGATAGGGATGGACCATGTCGCCCTGGATCGGGCCGGGGCGGACGATCGCAACCTGGATGACGAGGTCATAGAAGGTGCGCGGCTTCATGCGCGGGAGCATGGACATCTGGGCGCGGCTTTCGATCTGGAAGGTGCCGAGCGTATCGGCCTTGCGGATCATCGCATAGGTCGCGGGATCCTCCTGCTCGATGCCGGCAAGATCGATCGGCCTGCCCTTATGCTCTTCGATCAGCCGGAAGGCTTTGCTCATGCAGGTCAGCATGCCGAGCGCCAAGACGTCGACCTTCATGAACTTCAATGCCTCGACATCGTCCTTGTCCCATTCGATCACCTGCCGGTCGGCCATGGATGCCGGCTCGATCGGCACGAGATCGTCGAGGCGGTCGTGGGTGAGCACGAAGCCGCCGGGATGCTGGCCGAGATGGCGCGGCGCGCCCATCAGCTGCTGCGCCAGCTTCAAGGTCAGAGCAAGCCTGCGATCCCCAGGATTGAGGTTGAGCTCGCGCAAGCCGCGATCGGTTACCAGTTCCTCAGACCACGACCACATGCCCGACGACAGCGACTTGATCACGTCCTCTGGCAGGCCGAGCGCCTTGCCGACATCGCGGATCGCCCCCTTGGCACGGTAGCGCGTCACCGTCGCGCAGAGGGCCGCCTTGTCATGGCCGTAGGTCTTATAGATCCATTGGATCACCTCCTCGCGCCGCTCGTGCTCGAAGTCGACATCGATATCAGGCGGCTCGTCGCGCTCCTGGCTGACGAAACGCTCGAAGAGCAGGTTGTTGGTCTCGGGGTCGATGGAGGTAATGCCAAGAATATAGCAGACGGCGGAATTGGCGGCGGACCCCCGTCCCTGGCATAAGATGCCCTGGCTGCGGGCATAGCGGACGATCGAAAACACCGTCAGGAAATAGGGGGCGTAGTTCATGGTGCGGATGAGGTCGAGCTCGTGCCGGATCACCTTCAGCACCGATGGCGGCAAGCCCTCGGGATAGCGGTTCGGAATGCATTCCCACACATAATGCTCGAGCGATTCCTGCGCGTTCTTGCCGGGAACGATCGCTTCCTCCGGATATTGGTAGGTCAGCTCCTCCAGCGAGAACTTGCAGCGCTCGACGATCTCCAGCGTACGGGCGAATGCTTCGGGATAACGCGGAAAGAGACGCGCCATTTCTTCCGGAGGTTTGAGATAGCGGTCGGCATGCCGCTCGCGTTCGAAGCCGATATCGTCGATCGTGGTGTTGTTGCGAATGCAGGTGACGATATCCTGCAGCTGCCGGCGCGACGGCTCGTGGAAGAGAACGTCATTGGTGAGGACCGTCTTCACCTTGAAGCGGGCGGCAAGATTGGAGAGCTCGTGCAGCCGCAGCTGGTCGTTCGGCCGCCGGCGCAGGCAGAGCGACAGATAGGCACGATCGCAAAAAATCTCCGCCATTTTCCGGAGCTGAAGAGCACAAGTCTCGTCGGCAAGATCCGGCACCAGGATGCCGATCAGGCCCTCGGCATAAAGAGCGACGTCGTCGAGATGCAGGATACAGTTCGCCTTGCCGCCACGGCTCTTGCCGAGCGTGAGCAGCCGGGTCAGGCGGGAATAGGCGGCACGATCCGTAGGATAGACGAGGATCGACATGCCGTCGGCAAGATCGAGACGGCAGCCGACGACAAGGCGAAGCCCGGTTGCGCGCGAGGCTTCGAGCGCCCGGACGATACCAGCCAGCGAATTGCGGTCGACGATCCCGAGCGCGCTGATGCCGAGTTCCTTGGCCGTCGCGAACAGCTCATCGGCTGATGACGCGCCGCGCAGGAAGGAAAAATGGGTGGTAACCTGCAGCTCGGCGTAGCTCATGCGAAGATCCCGTGGCAGAACCAGCGATGCGAGCCGGTGGCGGCATAAACGCCGTCACCACTGCGATAGATCCACAAGCGCTCGCCGCTCTCGTCCTCGATCACGAAATAATCCCGGACCGCATCGAATTCGGAATTTTTGGTCCACCATTCCCCGAAGATGCGCTCCGGCCCATCGGCGCGTTTGATCCGCCGGCGCTTGCCGCGCCAGGTGACGGAGACGGGCGGATGATCCGGCAGAAGTGCGATGACGTCGATGGGTTCCGGCCGCGCCATGAGCCGCACCGGACGCGGCCAGTGATGCACCCAGCTTTCCGTGACGTCCGGGGCCGCGGCGGCAATCCGCCGGACGCTGCGTTCGGGGACATCGGAGGCGACTGGCGCGATGCGATAAACGCGCTGTCCGCGATTGCCGAAGGTATCGATCAAAGGCGTGATGTCCTGATCTTTCCCGTCGACCAGCGACGATCGCTGCTCCTCACCAAGCGGTTCGGTCATGACGGCAACGAGCGTCAGCTTCTCGATGCCAAAGCCGGGCTCGATCTTTTCCGTTCGATCGCGAAACAGTTTGGTGAGCCAGGCGACATCGCGGGCCGGCTTGGCGGTGCCGGCGCGGATCGCCTGCCTGCTGCCGTCGACCTTTTCGACGATCAGGTCGGTCCGACGAACACCAAGCCCCTTGCGCTGGAGTTCGGCGACCAGCCGGACGATGAGCCGGCCGACATATTTGTCGATCGTCTCGGCAGCACCAATCGGTTCGGCGAATGCCCTGACGACCTCGATCCAGTCCGGCGCCCGGATCGGATCGATCGGCTCGGATTTTTGACCGAACATCTGGTCGAGACGCCGGCCGATCTCGGGACCGAAGCGCAACGCCAATGGCGCCCGCGGCGTTGCAGACAACTCGCCGATGGTTTTGAAACCGAGTGTACGAAGACTGGCGACGATCTCCGCCGATAGCCGCAACCGCGAGATCGGCAGCCGCTCGACGGCACGGGCGGTCTCTCCCGGCGGAATGATGACGACCTCGCGACGAGTGGCGCGAGCACAGGCATGGGCCGCACCCCAGGTGTCGGTGATCGCCGCATGGACGGTCAGCCCCCTCGCCCGGAAACGGTTGACGATCCCGGTGAGCATTGGAAGCTCGCCGCCCTGCAGATGATCGGCTCCTTCCGTATCCATGACGATGCCATCCGTGCCGTCGACGGCGACGATCGGGGAATATTGCGTCAAAGCCCAGAGAGCGATCCGTTCGAGTGCCTCGGCATCGGCTGAGGGATCGGCATCGACGAACTGCAGACCGTGGACTATGGCCTGCGCCTTGGCGGCCGGCATGCCCACGCGAATGCCCGCTTCCCTGGCCTTTGTATCGGCCGCTTCAATCCAGCGCTTGGAGCCGCTCCTGGCGATCAGGACCAGCGGCCTGTCAGGCGATAATTCTGCTTTTTGGTCCATCCGCCTGACCCGCTCGATCGGCAGGTCCGGCAGATAGATGGATACGACCCGTGGCATCGCACGCTCCCACGATAAACTCAGCGCACTCACCCGCCTTCACTCTCATCAGCTCCAGCAGCCATCGCGGCCGCCCGACACCTGGAACCGGCAAGTCCTCCGATGGCAGGACGCTCACCCGCCACCGCGTCGTCGACGCCGTCGGCTGCCCGAAATCCGAGGCCTCGACCTGTCGGCGCCAGCGCCGGACCACCAGACCCATGGTTCCGGTCTGTTCCGCCGCCAGCTGCAGACGGCGGGAGGAAACCATCGGCAGCCGGACGATCTCGCCGATAACGGCGCCAAGGCGGCCAAAGGCTAGCGCCTCTTCCATCGAGGCGAGAACGTCCTCTTCGCGGTCAGCCTCGACGAAGATGACCCGATCGGAATGCAGACCAGCCTGCGCCAATGCCGGAAAGAACAGGTCCGGCCGTGTCAGGCACCAGACGATCCTGCCCCTGGTCCGTGCCGCAATGCCGGCGGCAAAGAGCGCAGCCGCTGCCCCATCGACGACCCCTGCTCCGCCGCTCGCGAACTCGTGCACGGCGCCATAGGCAAGTCCTCCACCCGGCAACGCGGCGTCGATCTCGGGCACGCCAAAGGCCAGGCAGCCGCTCTTCCTGCCTGCGCTGCCTTCCAGCAACGCGATGCGGTCTTTCAGATCGGAGATCACCCTGTTACGGGCAGCAGTCATCATTCACGGGTCCTTGCAAGGCCATGTTGGTGTCGACGTGATGTCGGTCAAGTGTATATGTTCACTAAATGTTCCATCTCGATTTGCAAGTCAAGCAACCCAAAATAGGAATATTATCCCTCTATTTTAGTGGACTTTAAGATTCGCATTGGGAATCATGGACATGACTTCGGCGGGGCACGGACGAAGCTTTGGAAAAAGTTTCGAAGCCGATCCGCCGGCAGCCACCGATTGGCACTCCGGCGCTTCATCGGCTACCATGTTGGCTTGCTTCAAGGGGAGATGGAGCGTCTATGTGCAATCTTTACCGCATGGAAGACAAGGACTGGGTGAACAAGTGGGCTCAGGATGCCGAGAGCCTGATCAACCTCATGCCCGCCTATCAGATGAACCCGGATCAGATGGGGCCGATCGTCCGCAACACCGCTGATGGAGGCAAGCAGCTCGTCCATGCCCGCTGGGGTCTTCCCTCCCCGCGGTTTGCGCTGGAGAAAGCGGCCAAAGCCAGGGCGGAGAAGCTTGCGGCCAAGGGCAAACCCTTCGATCTTGAAGAACTGATCCGCATGGAGCCCGACCGCGGCACAACCAATGTCCGCAATCTCAAGCTTCCGCACTGGCGGCGCTGGTTCGGTGTCGAGAACCGCTGTCTCGTTCCCGTCACCAGCTTTGCCGAACCGGATCCGGCAAGCCAGGAGGCAGGCGGCAATGTGCCGAACGCCTGGTTCGCGCGCGATGGCAGCAAGCCGCTGATGTTCTTTGCCGGCATCCATGTGCCGCAATGGACCTCGGTCCGCAAGGTCAAGGACGGGTTCACGACCGACGATCTCTACGGGTTTCTGACCACCGATCCGAACAATCTCGTCAAACCCATTCATGGCAAGGCTATGCCGGTGCTCTTGCTGACAAAGGAAGAGACCGATGCCTGGATGAGAGCGCCTTGGGATGAGGCCAAGGATCTTGCACGGCCATTGCCGGATGATGCGTTGATCGTCACGGCGCGCGAACCCTATGGGTCGACCATCGTCACCAACGAAGGTGAGCTGGTCAGCCAGCCGCAGCTATTCTAATTCGCTCGGCAAGTGCATCTGGCATTACGGATGGCCTGCCGCATGATTCCACGAAGACATCGCTCGTTACCACGAGCTATCCCTCGCGCCGATTTTGCTCCGACGGAGATCCTGGGCTTGGATGTGGGAAAGCGTTGGCAATGAAGGCTAAAGCCGAACCATCCGCAAATCTTTGAAAGCCGCCGCATTTCAATTTCGTTGTAAGTTACCTTGCATTGAAACAGCCTCACGAGCGACAATAGTGAACACAAGGAGAGTTGCGCGTGGCACGCAAGAAACGGCTGCTGATGATTTTGGGCGCTGGCAGTTCGGTGGCTTGCGGAATGCCCAGCGTCGCTGAGATCAACACGTTGATGGCTAGTTGGGCACGCGAATTTGCCGAGACTTGGCAATTTACCAATTTTTATGATCGAGTTTGGCGTGCGCTCGAGCGTCATCTCGCGTCCGGCTTCCAATCCGCCCGGCAATCGCCCAATTTCGAGCGAGCGCTTGGCGATCTACTCGCACTCATGCACTGGGTCCGGCCCTCGCCCGAAGGCAGCGCGCTCGCGACGCTGTTTGAGCAGACCCAGCCGCCGCCTAACCTGTCGTTCATCAATTCCGATCGCTATGGTCCCTATATCGAGGTCAAGACCATGATCGCCCATCTCGCGGCAAGGCTCGCGTGCGAGATGCGTAAGCGTTGCATAGCGATGCCAACAGATCTGCGAGCGTTGGAACAATGGCGTGCGATGCTGCGAGCGTTGCGAGGTCGCTTCGATGTTGCTATCTACAACCTCAACTACGACACGGTAGCTCTATCCGGCTGGCCCGACGCATTCACGGGGTTTGATATCGATGGACGGTTCGATCCGGCCGCCGTCTATCGCCGGGACTGGGAAGGTATTTTTCACCTTCATGGTAGCGTCCATTTTTCGCTCGCCAACTCATTGGGCGACCACATCGTCTGGCGCAACGATCTGAAGGGCGCTTTTCTCGATAGTAACGATCGCTTTGCCGACTACGGCAGCGACGGCAAGGACTTCCTCCCGACGACATTAATTGCGGGTGGATTCAAGCTCGATCAGCTCCTGACCGAGCCCTTCCAGGCCTATCGGGCAGCGCTGACCCGCGACATCGCCCTTGCCGACGCCATCATGATCGGCGGTTATGGCTTTGGCGATACCCATGTGAACCGTGCACTGTGCTGTGCACTCGCTCTCTCCCGCGCGCGTCCGCCAGTGCTCGTACTCGACTGGGCTGGTCCGCAGACTGAGCCAATGGACGTCCGGCAGGACGCTTGGGCTCGTGAACTGAGGCAAGCGCTCTTTGCATCGAGCCCTTTTGTTGGCGCAGGTACGAGCGTGATCGAAATGCCCGCCGTACTCGCTGAGCAGGGTCGGTGCGAGGTCTCCAGTGCGCATCGCGTCGCGATCTGGTATGGAGGGTTTGGTGATGCGGCACCGCTAATCGATCGGCTAACTCATTGGTTGCATTAGGGCGGTGGTGAGGATCAACGGTGTTGTCTCGGCGAACCGCCGCTCTGATCCGTTGAATGGAAGTCCCGGTACCGGTCGCGTGCGGACAAAAAATCTGCCGAGAAGCAGAAATAGCCAGAACGACTGCATTCTCAACCGGCAAGCGACAGCCAGATATACCACTGGCGCGGGGTTTCCTTATGCGCCACGGTTATAAACCCTTGTCGTGCTGAGCCTCCAAATCTTCAAAAAACCGCTTCACCTCGGCATCGCGCATTGAACTCTCGAGTGATTGCGCCATCCTTTCGAACAGCGTCCCCATCTTGCGAAGATAGTCCTGATCAATGTCGGTATGTTTGTTCCCGTCCTTGTCATTGCCGTTTCGGTGGACGCAATCGTGACGCTTATTGACCGACTTCATAAGTAAGGAGCGGTCGATCTTGTCGTGCGGGAGGATCGCCCTTCCAAAGGCTGTTTCACAGATCCAGTTCACGAGAGTTAGGCTGTGGAACGACAGTCCTTGTAGCGTGGTCTTGACCATCTCTCGCACGATGTCCGGCTTGTCGAGGACGGTCTCGAGGCTGATCTGCTTGTCCTTCAGGCCATCGAGCTTCAACATGCGTCGCTGCACTTCCGGGTCGCCAAGCGCGGCCCCGATGATCGCGTCGGAGAAGTAGGCCTCCCCGATCGAGTAGAGCGTGCCGAAAAGCATGCGATTCCGGCTGCTGGCGCCGCTAGCTTCACCTATCGCGCTTACATTGGCTCGCCACTCTTGCATCGCATCCAGGAAGATGCCATACGCTCCCGGTTCTGGTAGCGGCTCATCCCAGTCATCGTCAGAAATGTCAAGCATGCTCACTGAAACTTTGACATCGTGATGCTGTTCGAGCTGACCGGAATAAAATCCACCCTTCTTCCGAAGCCGGACTGTCCATTCGTGGTCTGTCTCGGGGTTGAGGCACGATACCTCCTCGATATGGTCATCCTCGTCCCCGGGAAATTCAAGAAAAGCTGCGGACGGATGACCGCACACGGGACAAAGAAAACCGACCTCGACGTGAACTGGCTCCGCGGACCACCTCTCAATCATCAGCTCGCTCATCGATCCCATGCTGCACTCCGATTTCTGACTCCGGTTCAGCCATTAACACGCATGGCCCCAAACATGAATTCCTGCCGGCGGTTGCGCCGCGCGGGAAATCGGCGAGCATCACTCGTAAAACGACTGCGTGTCCACTGTGAAATCGATGATACAAATCCCGTACGGGTCGATGTATCCCTGCACCTCTCCGCGAAACGACATGGACGTGGGTGCAGTTTCCTTGTCATAGGAGAGCTCGACCGAAGTCTCCAGTGAAGCCAGAAAATCGATTTTTGTCCGGTCTTCACTAGGTCGCACAGACAGATCGTAGGGATGCACGCCTTCCAACCTTGTCTGGGATGACAACGAATCGAGATCACCCCAAGCGCGGTACTTTTCGGGCGACGTCGTGAGCTCCTCTTCGATGAAGGCACGAATCTCCTCTCCATAGAGTTCAACCAAGTCTTCCGCCGCCAACTCGACCGCCAACTGTATCTGCTCCTCATTGGTCGGCTCGTACCGTTCCGCGTAGAACCTGAACGCAAACAATGACGGGCCCTCACCGTTCCTGACCTTAATTAATTCGCGGCATAGCTGCGCAGTTTGGACCGGCTTCAATGCCGCAAGCGTCTTAAGCGCTTCTTCGAATGCATCGAACTCAATTTCTCCATACGCAAGCTCTTGTGCCGCCTGGCCTGGATCGTTTCTTTCGAGTAGTTGGGCGAGTGCGCGATCTATCGTCCTCGAGCTGGCTTGGTCGTCAGGCCAAATTCGCTCTCCGCTTATCCAGCGATCATCGACATGGTATGCCTCGATGACGGTTTGGATCTTCTTGTAAATCGCCGGCGGAACTAAAATTCTCAGCGACTCCAACGCCTGCGGCAAGCTGCTTAAGCGTTGGTAGGCGGTATAGCTAGCGGGCAAAAAGCGCTTCACGAGGCCGACGTTAGAACCATTTAGCAGGAGATGTTCCAGTTCATGTCGATCCCAGATCTTAGTCTCCATCTCACCTTGCTCATTTAATGTATCAAGCAAAGATTTGAGGCCGGTGCTTACCGTCGTTGTTGTTACAAGAAGAAAAGCATCTGCTTTGTGTTGGGCAATTTTGTCTGATACAGAGCCGACCTCCGCCTCAGATACTGATCTTCCTGACCTTGCAAAGTCCTTGCAGCTAACAAGCCATCGCAAGCTCCGCGAACCGATCGCACCCTTCCGGCTTTCCGTAAAAAATAAATCTCGCCCCTGGTCTGCTCCGCGACCGGACCACTCGGGGTTAAGACCGAGCAGCTTTCCAAGCTCTCGAACAAGAGCTTCGAGATCCTCCCCAGCTGGCGAACTGGATTTGGAAGCGGAAAGCTCTGTAAAATCTAAAATGGGCATCAGATCTCCCAGTAATTATGCCAGTCTGCTAATCCTTTATTTCATAAGTGGAACATGCAAGCGTTTCATAGTGTCCTACGGATTGTACTCGGTAGATATCCACGGCAGCGTTTCGCATTTCCTCAAATTGAGATAGATGTAGCCATTTACAACCGAGCCGATTACCAGACATGGATGATCCAACTCCTGCATCAAAACCGAACTCGTCACTTGTGCCGGCGGATTTGACCGATAGCTTGCCGCCTGATCGATTGCTGCTCTACAGCCTGCTTTGGCACATTGAAATCTGGATGAGGGAGATGGTGTACGTTGAGCTATCTGCTCGGTATGGCGTGACTTGGCCAACGTACATCCAGGGAAATGAAGCAAGGGCAAAGGCCAGCGACAGTCGGTTAACGCATATGCCGACGAGGGAGAAACTAAAGCTAAGCTACGTCCTCTTCTCAAATTTGCAGCGGACGATCAGCAAACACTGGCGGCTGTTTCACCAGTACCTTCCTCCAAAAGATATTTGGAAGGCAAGATTGAGCGAAGTCGATCAGATCAGGAACAGGGTCGCCCATTTCCGAATTGGGCATGAGGGGGATCTGCACCGTGTTCGCCAGTTGGTGAACGACATGGACGCCGGATTTTGGCACTTTTGCACCTCTTATAACAATCCGATTCCCATCCTTGATCCCAGCAAGGATCCCGTCGCGAAGCGCTTTGCTGCTCTTGATCCTTTTCCTTGGGCTGAAGTTGAGCCGAACACGTTCGCGCAAATCGGACACGCGCCCCACGATCTTTCCATGGCCGTGACTGTTGGCGTGTTAAGGAGGCCATGGCTGCGTGCCAAACAGCCGCAATCGATAATGGGACGACCCGGCTTTCTATATGATGTCAGCCTTGTGGCCCGAAATAATAGAATATTTGATTACCCTGAATTTCTACGGTCGACGCGCCGCCTGCACACGCGTGTCTGCCACATATGCCTCGACACGACCCGTGGCAGGATCCGTCTCACGGTACCGAGTATCTCTGGTAAAGCGGTCGTACTGCCTCTACTGGAGGAGCTTGTCGAAACAGCTCTGCGCTGCCTCCGCCCTGATTTCGGTCGTCGAGACTTTGCGAATTTTGATACTGATGTGTCGGCAATTCGTTCAGCGGTCGACAAGATCGCGCTGGAATGGCCGGAGTATGTCCTCGGACCAACCAATCCGCTCACGTTTCTCGACCCGTCGATGCCCTGCAAGTTTTTCCCACAGGTTTGACAACGTCCGAACAAGGGGTTGGCGGCAATGAGCATCTACTCTATCACAAAGGGAGCGCATCAGTTGCACTCGGCAATGCGATCGCCTAGCGAGCGGGGTGCGCTGGCTGGCTGCGAAGTGAATGGGGTGAAAATGGGGATACAGGAACCGACAGGTCGTAAGCTGCTAGGTCAGTTTTTCACCCCCGCTTTCGAAGCGAATTCCATCGTTTCCTGGGCTATTCGTTCCGGACATGAATACATCCTCGAGCCGAGCGTCGGAGAAGGAGGGCTCCTACTCCCTGCGCTGACACATGCACGTACACTACATCTTACGCCCGGCATCCGGGCCATAGCATGTGACCTAGACAAGTCAGTCATCGACGGGCTCCGTACGACGGTTGGCCCTGAAGTCGATTTGATTCATTCGGACTTCTTCGCGCTCGACCCCGAAACGATTGCGCAAGTCGATGTGGTCTTGGCCAATCCCCCGTTTACGCGAAACCACCAGCTCAGTGCCGAGGATCGAGCACAGCTCAAGAAGCGATACCCAATTAAAGGAGCAGCAGGCCTCTGGGTATATTTCGCCTTACATGCACGTAAATTCCTGCGGCCGGGCGGCAGGATGGCGTTTCTCGTGCCCGCCGCCGCGAGCTTTAGTCGGTATGGCGAAGATCTTCTGCTCCAACTGAAAGACGAATTTCGTGAGCTCTCACTGCAGGAACTTCCGAAAAAACCTTCGTGGATTGGATCGGCGGATGAAAGGGGTGTGCTGGTTCTAGCCGATGGCTATCGGGCTGGACCCGCCCCGGCGATCACTCGTGGTGTCTGGCGCTATGACGGAGTCGCGCGTGGCGGACTAAGTCGAGCCTACGCTAAGACACCGGCATTCGAAGCACTGAAGAAGGCCTCTAGACCTCTAGGGGAGATCGCCGACCTTGCTATTGGTCTGGTGACAGGCAGGAACACTGTCTTTCTCCTAAATCAGCAAGACATTGCAAGATATCGGATTGATCAAAACGACCTCACTCCTGTTATCACACGCGCCAAGCACGTCCGGGGGATTGTTATCGACAAGACCGATCTCTGCGGCCTCGGTGACCAGGGGGAGAAAACGTGGATGCTTACTCCCCAGGAGTTAGGTGAGCGCGGTGGCGGTGTTCGTTCAAGATTGGCTTTGATTAGTGCAAGCACAAGGCGAGAAACGTTGTGGCTCAATAAGAGGTCACCTTGGTGGAAGGTCGGCAAAACCGGGCGCTGTGATGCCGTTTTCACCTATATGAATGACAAGGGACCTCGCTTAGCCTTGGTTGAGGACGGTATTTTCTGCACCAACACCCTGCATCAGGTCACCTTCAAACAAGCAACTAGGGAATGCGACCGGCTATCGGCAGTCGTTTCCATCCTGTCGACTTTTGGTCAGTTGTGCGCCGAAGGGATCGGGAGAGGATATGGCGGCGGCTTGCTGAAGTTCGAACTGCAGGAGGCGCGACTGATGCCTATCCTCATACATGCCGACGGTGTGGCGTCCGAGGCGATTTTCGCTATCGACAAGAAACTTCGCTGCGGCCAACCGGACGAGGCTCGGCGCCTTGCCGACGCTGCGATACTTCCAGCGATCCTTGGTGCCGAATGGCGCCGCGCCGCGCGTGAGCTCGAGGAAATGCTTGAATACGTCCGAGGCGCAAGGCGGCGCGGAGAAGCTCGCCAATTTGAGTATGGCCATGACTGAGAACGTCACTTTTCATGCCGATGCCGCGATCATAAACCGGCTTGGGCGCGAGCTTGTCGCGAAGCAGGAAACAGCCTTGGTAGAGTTGGTGAAGAACGCCTACGACGCCGATGCTACCTCTGTTATCGTCTCGTTCGACGGTCGAGGGGGGCCGGGCGCCGTCCTATCGATTCAGGACAATGGCATCGGTATGTCGCGAGATGATATTGTGAATGGCTTTCTGCGGCTCGCTTCTGATCTAAAGGTCCTCGAGCCCAAGTCCCCATTATACAAGCGCACTAGGGCCGGTCGAAAAGGAATTGGCAGGTTTTCAGCGCAGCGCCTTGGGAACCGCCTTGTGCTAACCACACAGGTCGAGGGTCAACCGTCGTCGTGGCAGCTCATCGCCGACTGGAGCCAGTTTACTTCCGGCAAGCGCCTCGATGACATATCCGTCATTCTCAAGGAGTTGCCGGCCACTGCGCCAGGGACAACGTTGAGGATCGAAGGGCTTCACGACGACTGGACACCCGGCCAGATTCGAAGCTGCTGGCGCAGCGTCCTCGCCTTGCAGCAACCCTTCCCGGTAAAACCTGTAATGGACTCAGCGATCGATCCCGGATTTTCAGTCGAGTTTCGTGACGGAGGCGGCCTGTTCCAAGACGAAACGGTTGTGGCCAACATGCAGACTGAGATCCTTGATCATCTGCCCGTTATCATAGAGATGAGGGTGGATCATGAAGGCAAGGCTTCATGGAGAATAACAAAAAACGCGTTCGGCGAATTGCGTTCCTGGCGTCCCATCCATCACGATGCTCGCGACAACTCCGATCCGCCAGCTTATTCGTCTCTTCGTGATGTAGCGATGAAAGCCTACCATGTTATTCTTGAGCCAAGCCTCCTTCCGAGTGTGGTCTTCACGCGCGTCAGAGATATCCTTTCTCGTGAGGGCGGTATCAGGCTTTACAGAAACGGCTTCAGGGTGACGCCCTATGGCGAGCGCGATGACGATTGGCTTGGGCTCGACGAAATCTACAGTCGTCGAAACTACCTTGCAAACCTTGCAAATCGACATTTTTTCGGCGTTGTGGAAGTTTCTGATCCGGAGGGTGTTTCCTTTGAAGAGCATACCTCAAGGGAAGGATTGATCGAAACTCCGGCGTTTCGTGAGCTCCGAGATCTCACCTCATCGGTCTTGATCACTGCTGCCACCGAAATTCATGCTGACCGCGGCCGCAAAACCAAGACCAACGCTCCTTCACCAAGGCCAGAAGTCACGACCGCACTTTCCGAAGCGCGCGCGGCGATGCGCGCGGCGCGCGAGGCGGCCGAGGTAATTGCAAACTCTTCACCTGATCCTGCACCTGCAATGCTCCTCGTCGAAAGTGCCGCAGCTGCTGAAAAGATATTCGAGCAGCAAGAGATTATCATAGCGACTGAGCAACGCCGCGTTGCCGATGAGATCGCAATGATGAGGCTTCTCTCTTCCCTAGGTATGACAACTGCCGAGTTTAGCCATGAGACGGGAATGGCGTTCGAGGCCTTCCGATTGGACCTAGAGCGCGTGTTCGACGTGGCAATCGCAACAAAGCGGGAGGACGATAAGTTCCTTGCCTTGGCATCCCGGGCACGAGAAGCCTTGGTTCGTCTGGACACGTTGACAGGCTACCTAAACGCTACTGTCGCTAGCCGGGCTCTTCGCGAAATTCATCCTGTAAGCCTTAGCAAAGCGGTTGAGGACTTCGCACGTGGTATACGGGCACACGCTGAAACCCAGTCCACAACGATCGAGATAGAAACGCCACCATTGGATCCCCTGTATACCGTTCCAATGCATGAGGCCGAGCTCGCATCGGTTCTTCTAAATTTTCATACCAACGCATTGAAGGCGATGAAGCGCACCAGCAACAAGCGGAAGATACTCGTTACGGCGGATCGAGACGCAGAGGACAAGCAGGTTCGCCTACGGTTCTGTGACACCGGGGATGGCATTCCTACAGAGATGCGGGAACGGATATTTGACGCTTTCGTGACACGACAGAGCGCGCCAACTTCGAGCGCATCCGACAATGAACACGCTCAAGGCACTGGCTTAGGTCTCTGGATAGTAGAGCAAATCGCGGCCAACGCCGGTGGCAGCGTGGCGGTCGTCGATCCACCTAAAGGGTATTCAACATGCTTTGAGCTTCTTCTGCCCGAGGAGAGCGACAATGCTTGATAGAGACCAGGTCGAAGGAAAGTGGCTCTTTGTCGACGATGAGGAGGCGAGTGCTGCCTCGTACCGCGATGCATTTGCGCAGGCATCTGAGCCACTTGAAATCGTCGTCACTCGGCCATCGATGGGCCGCGAACTGCTCTTAACCGGCGCGCATCCGAAGGGCGTTCTAATGGACGTTGAGCTCTCTGGGGAGGCCGGTGAGCACGGCACTGGCCTGGGCTTAGCACAAGACATCCGGGCTCTGCAAAAATCTGGCGGGATACCAGAATACCCGGTTATTCGGTTTGCCAACGCTCAGCCGATACAGAAGAATGTTTCAGGAGATCCAGCTAGCGACGACCTTTTCGACGACAAGATCAACAAGGCCGAGGTCAGCGAGCGCCGAGACGAATTCGCCCGTAGGATTGTCGGTGTGCGAACTGTCTATGAAGGCCTGCTCGCGTTTGAAAAGGGTAAACTCGATTTCAAGCAGCTCTTCAACGTTGACGATCAGCGCATTGAGGAATGGCTTCACCCAGGTTTGCTCGCTCGATTGGAGGACGGACATTCGCACGCTACACACGTCGCTGCTGGAGCGTTCATTCGCTCATTTCTTGGACCGCCGGGCCTCCTTGTAAATAAACACCTGCTGACAACGCGGCTAGGTGTTGATTCGGAGAGTGCTGCGAAAAACTGGGATGCTATTGCTTCGTTTGCTGACGAATTCACTTATACTGGTTTAGGATACCGATTCTCGCCGCGCTGGTGGGCGCGCGGCCTTGAGCTCGCGTGGATGTCGCTAAAGAGTGCAGCGAGTCCTTTAGCATCCACCCCTTCGGAAGAGCGTGCCGCAATTCTTTCGAAGGAGCTGGGTGTTGAACTGACCGCTCTTAAGATGCCTCCTATGAGCCCTGGTGATCGTCCATGGCGGTGGTGTCAACTGAGCGTCGAGCGAAATCCGCCTGAGTTTATGCCAGTCGATCCGAAATACGGTGTGCGCATCACGCCGCGGGCAGATTTGGCACCATGGGTTGATCCACTGTATGCGTCCATTGGGGTTGCGCTCCGAAACAAGGACGATCGACGGTTAAACCGGCGTGATCTCGATCGGTTAGCGGCGGAGCTGCGATAACCGTGCTGGATTCGATTATTGAAGATTTCATCGAGCTTCAAAACCCACTTCGTCGGGTTCCTGAAACAGAGACGATCGCGGACGCAATTGCTGTTCTGGACGGCTCTTTTCGAGCGGCATCTCGCAACGGGAAAATGCTTACGGGTATCGTGCCGATGGTCCCTCCTCGGCAAGGTATTCATCCTCCCAATACCAAGTTGATCGACGCCAGTGTTTCGTTTCGCTTCGGAAGCTCCATCTCAAAAGACAGCAAGATCGAAGACGTGTTTTCCGAAATGCAGGTTTGCGTTCGCGGTAAATTGCCAATCGATGGCGGATTTGCGATATTGGAGGATCACTGGAGAATTGATACCCAGGCCAACGAAAGTGGCAATCCTCCGAAGGAATCCCATCCTCTATTTCATTTTCAAAGAGGGGGACATGCGCAAGACGCTTTTGCCGCTGTACCTGGGTTTGCGCCGGGACCGGACCTGAAAAACGCGGGTCTCGAATGGAGGGGCCTAATGCAAAACCCTGGCCCAAGAATACCCGTTGTCCCAATGTGCCCTTCTGCAGCAATCAACTTTGCGCTGGCTCAACACGATGGCACCGTTTGGCGAAGGCTTATGAACGATCCGGACTACTTCAATCTTATCGAGCGTTGCCAGAACCGCCTGTGGACGATGTATGCCGATGCGCTACTAGATGAGAAGCGGAGACGAATGCTTCTGGGACATTTCATACACTAGTGAAATTGGCAGGTCAGCAGGCAACCTATAGTATTCTCCGTAGCCGAAACCTTTTCCTCCCTTCATCTCGTTGGCCTTAAGATCTTAGAACCGCCAATAAGATCCGGCGCTCTCAGTCGCTATCCGGCCATCAGTGAGTCGACTCGCCCCCTCGGCCAGAAGGCTGAGGAAGAAGGGCGTCACTTCTCGTGCTCGATATGATCGGTAGTGCGAAACTTTACCGCATCGATGGATTTCAAGCTTGGACCTTTGGTGTCCACCAGCGGAGTGAGGGACTCCGTCAACATCTGTTCGAACCTCCGATGAAACTCCGGATTTTCGATCCTCTGGAGTGCCTTTAACCCCTCCTGGTAGTTCTTGATGGCCATCGCTAGCGCTTTTTGCTCTTCCTGAGATGCTTCCGCATGCTTCTTCCTATTAATCGCGTCTCGACACATTACGAATTCGAGCGCACCTAGTGCCGCTTTGAACGTTTTCTCGGAAATAGAGGACGCGACTCTGACAACGACTTCCACGGGGCTGTTGTACTTAAAACTGATCACGTCGTTTTCGAAAGTGGGCATTTTCAAACCGCGCTGCAATGAAGCGGAGGACAAAGCGACTAGGGTTAAGCCGAGGTCTCCGGTCGGCAGTTTCATGGCACCCAACTCGTCGTCCAAATCGACCATGGCCTGCATAATTTGCAATTCGATCGCAAATTTCTCGAGGTTCGTAAAAAGCTCTCCGACATTGAGTGCTCTCCACTTCGAGGGGGGTTCCGAGAAAGAGAATCTAAGTATCGTCGCCACTTCATCGTGTTTGTGCTCAAGCAGTTCCATCTGTGTCCCCTTGCGATACTGAGAATCCATAGCAAAGTTAGAAACCCATCCATACAGATTTTGCGGCCGTCCACAGCGGAGACACGATGCGAGCCTTATATGGGCCGCAACCGCTAGGCGAGTTCGGTAGAGGCCGCAATATCGGAGTGGACGCAATAGAGCTCGATGCGGTCACACTGGTTTGCTCATTTCATTGCTATAGATTGCGTGCTAATTGAATAGTCATGCGCCTACAACCTGACTTGCTGCCCAGCCTGCGCTCGTACACGCACGAGGGGAAATATGCCGCGACCCTTAGAGGGCACGGGCTCTATGATGCGTTTCGGTTCGTACTGCGGCTATCGCCCGAGGTTCATCGAAAGATTGCTGAATTGCCGGGCGGTATCGTAAAAAGCCGCGAGGCGGGTTTTGAGCGAACGCAGGCCTTTTCGACCTTTCTGCACGAGACGATTCACTGGTGGCAGCATATAGGCTCCACCTATGGGTTGATGATTAGCCTTACATATCCGACCCAGGCCCATGCGAACTACACGCACCTCAAAGAGCTGCTTCAGAGGAATGGCTTTCAAAAATCGGTTCGCGAATTGTCTTTCTCTCTGCCGGGGCCAAGCACAATCGACAATCTCAGCGGCCTTACGAACCGTATCGTGAACAACCACTTCGATTTCGGCGCTTTCCGTGCGCTGACGCACAGCGTGGACTCTGCAAAGGCCGTCATTCACGACCCCATGTTCGAATCCATCGGGCACGCGCATGAAATTGCCTATGGCAACAACGTCCTTGTGCTGGCCGCCACCGCCGATCCTGATTTCAAGGTTTTGCAGCATCCGAGAGAATGGGAAGAACCTTTTCGTGCCCTTAGCGATGAAAAGGAAACCGGCTTTTATTTCGGATCGCCCGTCGCGCTCTGGGGGATCGGCGCCAGAGAAATATTCGAAGGGCAGGCCTGCTTCGCGCAGATGCAGTACCTTTCGTTCGCTTCGGGAGGCAACCTCGAACTGGACGATTTCAAGGCGATGGGCATGCTTCACGGCGTTTATGAAGCTGCCTTCGAGCTGTTTCTGCAGACCACGCAACTCGACCGGCCAGCATCTGTCATCCACCCGATAGTGGGGCTCTTCCTGCTGGTCTGCGATATGGCGATTAATCCCGGATCAGGATTCCCTTACCCTATATGGCCGCACTACCGCAGCTTCATAACGGACACTGATCCGGGCGCTCGTTTCCTGATGCTGGCGACCCTGGTCCGATTGAAATGCCCCGCGACAGCAACGGCGATCCAGAACTACTCCCGCGAAGAATACGTAGCGGTTACGGAGGAGCTGTCGCTTCATGCATTGAACGCATCTCCTCTGGCTATTGCGGCGACATGCTCGGATTGGGTGAAGGAGGGCGCGCCGCTTCATGGCCTGATGGAGGAGCATCGCAGCTTTAATTTCGAGCCGCGCAATATGCCGGTTCGGTTGCTGTTTTCCCATTTCCTCGCATTCATGCAGGACAAGCGAAAAACACCCGAGTTTTTCTGCTGGCCCGGCGCCTGGATGGCAGGCGACCGGGTGTCGGAACAGTCGGCGGAACTGTTTGACCGCCACGGTGCGCTCTTTGTGGATAAGAAGGATGACGACGGCATTTTCCCACGCCTTGTCTCAGGTCGCGATGAGTCGCTTGTTCAGCAGGTGTTCGAGAGTTTTTACGCGATCAATCGTATGCATCCGAGGTGGGCCGCAGGACTCAATGGGGCTCGCGTGGTAACGTCGGTTCATGGAGATCGATGAGGACAAAATCGACGATACCGTCCTAGCACTGCTGTGGCTGACACTTCACAACGAGCGTTGCGCCTGGAAGGGGTTTGACTGGGCGACCACGGATCGCTTGCATCAGAAAGGCCTGATCGGAGATCCGGTGAACAAGTCGAAGTCGTTGGTGCTGACGGACGAGGGTCTGCGCCGATCCGAGGAGCTGTTTCGCAAGCTGTTTATGCGGCAGCCGATAATGCCGCCGCCTTGATCTTCTTCCACTCCCAGGGCAAGAGCTGATGCAGGCGCGAAACTGGAAGATCAGCGATGCGCGTCAGCACATCTGCAAGCCAGGCTTTCGGGTCGATGTCGTTGAGGCGGGCCGTCGTAATAAGGGTCAGCATGATGGCCGCCCGGTCGGCGCCGCGATCGGATCCGGCGAAGCTCCAATTTTTTCTGCCGCAAGCCACGCCGCGCAGGGCTCTTTCCGCCGCGTTATTCGTCATGCAAATCCTGCCGTCATCGGCGTATCTGGCAAAGTCGGCCCAGCGCGACAGCATGTAGTTGATCGGTTCGATGACCGGTGAGGAGCGTGAGAGGCCCTCCTGTTCCTGGCGCAACCAGGCCTCCAACTCGATGAGCAGCGGCTTGCTCTTTTCCTGGCGCACGGCAAGCCGTTCCTCGGCGCTTCTGCCGTTGATATCGCGCTCGATGGCAAACAACGCATCGATGCGTTTAACCGCCTCCAAAGCCGTCGCCGAGACAGGCCGTGCGCCTTTACCGCGGCGAGCACTGCGAGAGACGTCGGCCAGCTCGAAGAACTTCCGGCGCGCGTGGGCAAAACAGAAAGCCGGCGTCACCGGTATTTGTTTCTTTGTCCGATCGAACAGCGGATTGAAGCCATTATAGCAGTCAGCCTGCAGAATGCCTTTGAACTCGGCCAGATGCTTTTGTGGATGTTCGCCACGCCGGTCGCTGGAGGCGTAGAAGACGGCGGCCGGTGGCGACTGTCCCCCAAAGGGCCTATCGTCGCAAACGTAGGTCCAGATCCGGCCGGTGATGCACTGCCCTTTAGCGAGAATCGGGATAGTGGTGTCGTCGCCATGCAATCGCTCGGCCGCAAACACGTGGGTCTCGATGAGATCGAAGAGTGGCTTGACGGCGGCGCTGACGTAGCCAACCTGGTCGGCAAGCGTCTGGGTGGACAGATCAATTCCCTCGCTGCGGAAACGCCGGCTCTGGCGGTTGAGCGGCTGATGCTCGGAGAATTTGTCGAAGACTATAGTGGCGAGAAGGTTGGGGCCGAGAAAGCCGCGCGGTGTGGCATGGAACGGCGCCGGCGCCTGGCTGATGCAGCCGCACTCCCGGCAAGTAAACTTATCCCGGACGGTCTCGACCACCTTGAAGCGGCGTGGGATCTCCTCCAGCGTCTCGGTAGTATCCTCGCCCAGCTTCGACAGCCGTTCGCTACCGCAATGGGTGCAGGCGCCAGGAGCTTCGATGACGACACGTTCCCGCTCGATATTGTCCGGCCAGGGTTTGCGCACCGGCCGCTTGCGAGTGAAGGCCCGAACGGTCTGGCTTTTGGCAGAGGCCGCTTCGGACGCAAGCTCGTCCTCGGTCGCATCGGCGACCAGCTCTTCGAGCTGCAATTCCATCTGGTCGATCAGCCGCTGGGTGCGCTCCCGGCTCGGACCGTGTTTGTCGCGTTCCAACTTGGCGATCAGCAATTGCAGATGGGCGTTGAGCGCCTCGATGCTGGAAAGCTCTGCCTTGGCTTTGGTCGCTTCGGCCTCCGCCTGCAACCGCGCCTCGCGTTCCGCCAGCAGCGCGGCGTGGGCGCTGGCAAGATCGTCCGGAAGGGAAAGCGGTGGCAATGACATGCAAATTTTAGAGCATATTTCCTGAACAAATTCAATGACGAAGGCGCTCAAACCCGTGTCGGACGCCAGGTTTCCTGCGGCGCCCGCCAGTCGATTCCCGACAGCAAATAAGAAAGCTGTGCGGCCGAGATCGCGACGGCGCCGCCTTCAACATTGGGCCAGATAAACCGCCCGCGCTCCAATTTTTTCGTGAACAGGCAGGCGCCTTGGCCGTCATGCCAAATTAATTTTACCAGATCACCTCGTCGACCCCTGAAGCAGAACAGATGACCGCCCAGAGGGTCATGCTTCAACACCTCCTGCACCCGAAGGGCCAGCGAAGGAAAGCCGCACCGCATGTCTGTATGTCCCGTCGCCAGCCACACCTTGCCCCCCGTTCCCATCGGAAACGGGTTCATCGCAACGTCTCCAGACCACCAATGAGCCGCAGCAGGACGTCCATGTCGACATCCCGACCGACGATCACACGCCGGCCGTTCGCACTCACCACCTCCATGCGACCGGGCGCGGTGACAGAAGGCGGCACAGCGACAGTCGCCGCAGGTGGCGTACTCGCAACATCAGGCTCGGCAACAACGATCGCTGGAACAAATCCGTTCGCCGAGCGGGGGACAAGGCGTCCTTCCCGCGCGGCCCTGCGCCAGGCATTCAACTGCCAGCGCGTGATCCCATGACGCTGCGCCGTGACCGTCACCTGTCGCGGGCCGTTATAACTCTCAGCCACGATCGCCAGCTTCGCTTCATCCGTGAAACGCCGGCGACGCCCGCTATCGACAATCTCCATCCGGCTGAAATGCCCGGTGAGATCATTCGTCAAGTCCATGTGTGAAGCACCGTCTATATTGCCGTCTATATAGACAGAGCATCCACACTCTCACTCACTGCACAATGCGGCCCAACTCGGATGCGTACGATCAATCTTACCTACGACATGACGGATCAATGGATCAGGCGTCCTGGCCCCTTTACCTATAACTATCGATGGCTCAGCCAGAACGGCAGCCATGAGGACATAAAGGGCTTTGCTGACCGGCACTTTGAAATGATCTACGGCGTGAAGCCGGACAGCGTGGTCAATCTGTCTATGTGAAACGAGAGCTATTCAGGCGTGGGAATGAGCACCCTTCTTGTCACGTTTGGTTAGATCTATTCCGATCACAGTGATGTCGTCGATGCCCGGATAGCGCGGCGATAGGTCAACCCATTTCTGTTGGAGAGCCGCGACCAAGCCGTCAAAGTTTACCCGGCCAAGTCCGCCGGGAAGATCCCATTTGGCCTGCTCGCCCCTCTGGACCAGGACAAAAATGCCCCGGTTTGATCTGTTGTCTCGCAGATAGGCGCCACAGAGCTGATTTTCGAGCCGCTCAAAAAGATCGGGTCCGCTCCATTTGTCGGCAAGCTTGAGTTCACCCGGCACTGGGCCATCAAATCCTATACCATGAAAGCGGAGATCGGGCTTCTTGGCATCGGCAAGCTCTTCTTCCTGCGGGATCGCATAGCGGCCAAACGCTTTGTCGCGAAGTTCCTTTCCGATATATTTTCGCATGTCGGTTTCGAGCTTAACGGTTCGCAAGATCGCAGCGATGCTGCTGTCCCCGTTTTCAAGATCGTCTTTCAGATCGTTGAGCCGAAGCACAGCAAGGTCAGCGAGTTCCCGATGGTTGGTCGGGGTTCTCTCCAGCTTGTCGTTAAGCTCTCGCACCCCAGCAGGAGGGATCGCATCCAGATCGCCGTCTTTTTCAGCCCTCTCCTTCGCGAAGCGAGCGAGCCAGGGACGTTCGGGGAACGCTTCCGCAATCTCGTGGATTGCCAGGAATGTCTCCTTCCCTGAGGTCTTCAAAAGGACGTCGACGAGGTAATTACGCGCATCCTGCGCGTTGTCCCTGAGACCGGGCGAGTACACCCCGCTCCCGGCTCGCTCAATATCATCCTCGCGCTTCACGTGTTGACTGATGAGCAAATAGAGGGATTTCAAATAGGAAGGCGTGTGGAAGGCACCTCGGGCCGCACCGTCCTCGCCCCTTCGCCCGCTAAACAAGTGCGTGACATAGTTCATAGCGAATTCGATACGCTTTCGGGTATCAGTGATCGCATCAAGCCGGACGGTGACCGCAGGAATGGCGTCTTGCGGCGCTACACCTGTCCACGCCGCAAACCAAAATGCAGCATTCGTGGAATCGCCGAGAGCGGCGCATTTTGTTGCAGCGAGCCCACCGAGATCGGCATCCGAGATGGACGAGTCCTGCAGGATTTTCAGAAGCTTACCGAGATTGCTGAGATTGGCGGGCTCGACCGTTTGCAGAAGGCCGTAGAGCTGAGGGGCGAGTTGCTCCCAGCACCAATGTCCCGACCAGCTGACATCACCGAGTATGTAGTTTCCGTCGACATCGGCTTTCTCGCTGGAAAGTTCATATCTGATTTCGCCCATCAAAAACGCCACCACTGTAGCGGGATAGGCTTCGAACAATTTTGGAAACCATGTCGGGAATCCGTTGAGCTCAAACGAGGCATAACGGCAGGCTCGTTCGACTTCGGAGGGGCTTAGCCCTGAAGGCCATCCGGCGGTTTCGTGGAACTCTATCTCAAGGCCGACGAGACCGAAAATCGTGGCATAAGACGTCTGATTGTTGGGCGCGCCTTCGGATTGTAGCGTCGGCGCATGGTGCCGCCAGAATTCGACGGCGGAGTCCCGGTAAAAACGAGCAATCGGCTCGCCAAACTTCGCGATTAGCTTACGCCAGTTGTACTCCGTCCATTTTCCGCCGATGTTCCGGTCGTCACGGGTGCAATCAAACAGATAGAGCATGGCGTTAAGCATCTCTCCCGGCTTGGCTTTCTGGGACGCCCGGAGACTTTCCAACTCCTTTTCGAGATAGGCCTTCCACCCCTCGTGGTATTTGGCGCGCGTGGCTTTATGGGCTTCCCGCTGCTTCTTCCACTTCCGCTCCTGGGCCTTCCAACGACGAATTTCAGGTTGGGCGGGCGGCTTCAAAAATGTATTGAGCCTCACCACGAGTTCATCGTTACCTGCCACCAGTTTTTTGAGCTTTTCTCGCCAGACGCGGGGCCGGCCGAAACGGCGGTACAGATCAAATGCCAACGAGAGCGCGACGAGTTTGTTGTCCTGCTCGTTCTGATTTGCGATCTCGCCGCTCACATAGTCGAAATCGGATTCGCCGAAAGCCCAAAAAGTCCCGAAAATTGAGGCGTGCCAAAAATCTGTCAGGCGCTCGCCTTTCTGCAGTGTACTTTCTCGTGTCTGCTGCACCTCGAACCAGAAGAAAGCCCGATTGAGTTCCGCCCAAGACAAAACAAGCTCAGCAAAGTTGGTTTTCTCATCGGAAATTTCGTCGCTCTGATAAGCGCGAGCACCTGAGATCATGCGCATGATGTCGAAGCAGGCAGGCTCAAACGCGCTCGGATGACGCGCCGAGATCAGGCGCTCGACGGCTTTTGAGGCTGAGGGCAGCAGCCACTCAAAGCGCTGCGAAACGTCATTGAGCGGGCGCTTGATCACGGGCGGCTGGCTTAATATTGGTATAAGGCCGACGGTCAGTGCATGAACTACATCGAGAGGAGCACGCTGGACGAAGTTTTTCAGCTGCTCGCTCAAGCCATCTACGCTATAAGGTTCCTTGGGTTGGCTCCTGGCAATGGCGCGCAGGAACCATTCGAGGTTCTCAAGATTCGGGTCGAGATCTTCGACAAGCTCTGCCAAAAGAGTCCTGTTAAGTTCATTTTCCTCTAAGATAAATTCGTCGCGGACTCGTCTCTGATCCGCCTCAGACCCGATAGCTTTGAGCGCTCGAAATGCATTCTGGCGGCTATACTCCTCCGCCCCGTTCGAAAGAGCGATCTCCAATACCTCTGGAAGCGCGCCTTGCAATTGACCCAGCCAAACCATGCGCAAGAGGAAGGACGAAAGATCATCATTGCTCGCGTGCGATCTAATGAGCGCGCGAATGTCATCCGTGAGATCGGCATTTGCGAAGCGCTGAACCGCCGCGTAATCATGGATCGATCGGCTCGACGTCCCAGCGGCAACTTGCGCGCATACATCATGAAGGATTTGTCGGCGGTCTGCGATGGGAAGTTGGCTCGGATCACCACCTTCCAGAGCAATTTCTGGCGCGATTTGCTTGATACGATGTCTGATTTTGTCATCAAGCAGGGCAAGCCACGGCAAAATCGGGCGCAGGGTCGGGGTTACGATTAAAGTCCCATATTGCTCACGGAAGAACATTGCCTCAATTGATCGCCGCGAGGTTTCGCGGGCGAGTAATTTTGCGAACCATTCGGCCGCCAGGTATTCGCGAACCGACCGGTGGTGAAACCTTACCGCACCATAAATTGCCTCATCAAAGATGGGGCGCGCGAGGAGAGCCGCCTGTTGCGCCTCGTCCCAATCGGGAAGTACGGATTTGACTGGAATTCCCTTCGTATTATCCGCCCCATCCGGCACTCGAATTGCCGGATCTTTCGAAAGCGTGGTGGCGGCGGCGAGCAGCATCGCGCCCTCCCGCGCTCGCTCCATTGCAAGGGGACGCACTTCGGCCCGCCCTTGGTCACGTTCGCTAAGCCGGCGTTCAATGCTGTTGCGCATGATCTCCAGCCGGCTGCCAATACGCTCGTTGGTAAGCCAAAATGCTGTCAGGTCTTCGAGATCTTGTGGACGGGTGGTAAAGGACCATGCATCGGCTCTTTCCACAGCATCGAGAAAAGCTTTGGTATTGGTCACGCCACGAGCCGCAATGAAGAGGGCGATCTGCTCTGCGCTGAGATCGCTAAGCGTGACGATCTTGAAGCCAGAAGCGCCGTCATTGCCGTTGTCATGCGTCTCGGTCTTTATCGCTTCTTCAAGGTCGTCGAATTCGGCATCATCTTGTTTCTGGGTCTCCTGTACAGTAACCGGCGGCGCATATGGCAGATGAGCGATGCAGTGCATGAGGTCCGTCTTGGGTCGCCAAGCCGTTGTGCGCCCCGTGATTATAATGTGAACGCGATCCTTCGCCGTTCCAATAAGTGCGCCAAGCTTGGTAATCGCAAGTTCGAAGTCGCGAGGGTTGCGAAGACGCGCTTCGTCTACTGAATCAAGTAAGAGCCAACCTTCATCATTGCCCTCCAACCATGCCGCGAACGCCGCATGCGTTCCCACTTCGAATGCGAATTCAAAGTCGCGGGGAATGTTCTCTAGGCGCAAAAAGAATGCACGCTTACCTTCGTTCCGAAGCGTTTGCGCGATGCTTCGTATCTCTGCGGTCTTGCCAGACCCGGCCTCGGCAAGGATGACCAAACGATATTCGTTGACAAGATTACCCCAGGAAAGGCGATCACCAACGCGGAAGGCGCGGCCCGCGTCGATGCTGTCATCCTCGCTCGCGTATTTTGAAAGCTCGTGAAACGTTCTTCCGAGCTGCACGAAACCGAACGCGAGCGTTTCAGCGGGGAAAATAGATTTCAGCTGGTTCATGACGCTGCAACCTATCATAGGCTGCGACATGAACAGTGGAGAACATTTAAATCACAGGAATGCCAATAGAAGAACGTCGTCGTGAGGGCAGTCGGCTGTCGGGCAGCCGACCGAATTATTTCATCGGAATGGCAGTCTTCAGGGAGCAAATCCCGGCGGTGGATGCGGGTGCCCCTTCTGATAAGTTCAACAAGCTGTAGTTCAGAAGCAGCTCGGCCATGCAGCGTGGAAATGACCGGCAAATTGCAACGCCGGCATGACCGGTTCCGCTTCAATCTCGCAAAGACGCGTGGCTTTAGGAGGCCCCTTCCCCGCACGAGTCCGAGCCCGAAATCAAAATTGCAGGTCAGATTTTCAGCTTACCGTTTCGATTGCCGATTTTACCCCACGCACCACTCGCCCCACTCGCGAGTCGAAGATTCCCATTTTCCACATCATTAACCATATGAATTAACGACGTTCTTTTGCCTTGATGAAGCGAATTCGCCTTTTGCTTCCGTTGCTCGGACGGTGGTTTGCTGGGGCGTTTACTATCGATAACTACCTCTTATCGATGGTAGATTGACAGGGCTCGCGAATCCACCGAATCTGGGCCTAATCCCGCTCCGCAAAGGCCTGTTTCATGGAAGACCGTGTCCGCTTCGCCCTCGAAAAGCTGCTCAACGTCGCCCATGGCGACACCGGTCAGAGCCGACGGGTCGCCAGCTTCCTGCTCGCCTGGTGGAACGCCGATGTGCATGGCGGTTTCGACCTCACAGACCTGGCCGACCTCGATCCAGAGATCTGCGAGGACATGATCACCGTCTTCACCTATATCGCCCGCGAGGAAACGCTTTCCTATCCGGATGCCTACAAGCCGGAGATCGTTCAGATCATTCGCCGCTGGCGGCCGCATGTCGAGGTCGACTAATGGCGGCCCCAAAGAAATCCGCCACCTTGTCCGCCGTCGAGCGCCGCGCCGAAGAACTCGACACCATTGCCGCCGTCTTGCCATTGGAGCGCCGCGACGAGCTCGCGGAGCTGCTGACTGACCAGGATGTCGAGACACTCAAGCATCTCGTCGAACGCGGCATGGGCGACAATTCCCTGAGGGCTCTCACCTCCGATCTCGCCTATCTCGAAGCCTGGGGTCTCGCTGCCACCGGACAGTCCCTGCCCTGGCCGGCGCCCGAAGCGCTGCTGCTCAAATTCGTCGCACACCACCTCTGGGATCCGGAGAAACGTGCGGCCGATCCGGATCACGGCATGCCTGATGACGTCGCCGACAATCTCCGTCGCCAAGGTTTTTTGAAATCCACTGGCCCGCATGCGCCGGCGACCGTGCGCCGGCGGCTGGCGAACTGGTCGACGCTGACCAGATGGCGCGGCCTCGATGGCGCCTTCACCTCTGCTGCCCTCAAATCCGCCATTCGTCTGGCCGTGCGTGCCGTCCCACGGACCCGTCGGCGCAAGAGCGCCAAGGCCGTCACCGGCGACGTGCTGGCAAACCTGCTGGCGACCTGCGCGACCGACAGCCTGCGCGATCTCCGTGACCGGGCGATCCTAATGGTCGCCTTTGCCTCCGGCGGCCGGAGGCGCAGCGAGATCGCCGCGCTACGCGTCGAGCAGCTGACAGTCGAGCCGCCGATCGCGGTGGCCGATGGCCCTCCCCTCCCCTCTTTGGCCATTCATCTCGGCCGCACCAAAACTACGACCGGCGAGCAGGACGACGTCGTTTATCTCACAGGCCGGCCCGTCGAGGCGTTGAATGCCTGGCTGGCGGCCGCCAAGATCGACAAGGGCAGTGTGTTTCGGGGCATCGGAAGATGGGGCACCGTCTCACGGCGGGCGCTGGATCCGCAGTCGGTCAACGCGATCCTGAAGCAGCGGGCGGAGATGGCGGGGCTGGAGCCGGGAGAGTTTTCCGCGCACGGGTTGAGAGCGGGCTATCTGACAGAGGCCGCCAATCGCAGCATTCCACTGGCCGAAGCAATGGATCAATCCCGCCACCGATCGGTGCAGCAGGCGTCGAGCTATTATAACAATGCTACCCGGCGAAGTGGACGAGCCGCGCGCCTGCTATGAAAGGTCGAGACATCCTATCCTGGAACGCATCGGCCCCGAAAGCTATAGTGGCTTGGAAAATGTCCAGCCCGTGCGCTAGTACTTTGGAAGCCTACCATTGTTTTTGAGCTCAGTGATGCACTTTGTCGCGGTCGACGGGGAAATTTTCAGAGCAGCAGCAACCTCTTTGTGTATCCCGGTCGGCCATTGATTTCCCGACGGCATAGCCTTGAAAACCCGCTCAACCTGTAGGGCATGAAACGCTTTATCTCTCCATTCCATGGAAGATTGGAGAGCACCAAACATCTCCGATCTCAACTTCTGGGCCTTTTCGCCTGCCGCGACTTGCGATCTGCCACGTCTGGTACCCCGGATTTTTTTCCATGAACTTGCCTCGCGTTCGCTCTGGTGATGTAGACGGCTCATGAGATTAATAAGCCGTTCAATAGTTCGTCCACAGGCAAGCGCGCGGTTCATCGTCTCAGCGTTCTCGCCATCTTTGAACGCGGCCATGCACGCTTCAAAGGTTTCATTCAGGGCATCGTAGAGCATTGTTAGCGCGGTGAAATTTCCGAAGCTCAGTATTCCCGCCTGGAATGCGTTGAAGGAAAGATAGCTGGAAACCGCCTGTAAAAGTTCGCCCGTGGATTTCAGCTTACGAGCGCGCATTGGACCAGCCTGAGAGATTTCGTCAGCTGCGTCGTGAAGCTGCTGCGTAAAGCTCGACAGGCGTCGCTGCACGTCGCTGCTGTGCAAAAGAAGCAAGAGTGAGGATTGGCGTTCCGACGCCACCCTTCCAATGAGGAGAGCAGTTACCGATATTCCAACCAGGACAAGGACCGAGGCCACGGCCCGACCAACGCCGTGCGGTTGGAGGTCGCCGTATCCAAGTGAAGTAAAGGTGACAATCGAGAAATAGAGAGCATCGCCCACATCATTTGTCTCGATCCCTTGGCCTTTCGGTGCAATTGCGAAATATGTGGTCGATAGAGTCAGAGCGCCAGAGGCGACAAGTGATAGCGCTCCATACCCGAGGCGATCGATGAGCCGGCCGATCGGCGTTTGCATGTTGGGTACGGCATGTGGTCGAAGGCTTCGATCATCTTCAGCGCGGGCGTCGTTCATTTCTGTTCCTTGGATTTTGGCGGACGACATCAAAGCGAAAGGTCTCGCAGATAGCTTGCCTTCGGAAGGACGCCGATTTCCGCTGCTAACGCCGTCCATGCTTGATAGGCTTTGGGCACAGTGCGTGAAGTTCGGAAAGCAACGCAGAGACATCTTGGCGTGGCAAATCAGAGATCGCAAAGAATTTTCGCCCGAAGCCCCCGAACGACGTGCCGATGAATTTCCCTTCCGTTCGATTCTTGATAACAAAACGATCATGAAGGCCGTGCGAGCTGAAATGTCGAGCTTGGCGACCATCTTTGAGAGGACGCATGATCGCCGGCTTTACCTGGCTCATGTATCCGTTGCTGTAGAGGTCGATCCGCTTCGCCGACGCGGGAAAGAGCGATAGGAGGACCTGCGCATAGCTGGTGACATCCGGATAGAGATCAGTTGCGGAGAAGTGCATAAGGTAAGGATCGCAAACCACAATTTCCTCCGAACCCCGGAGCCAGTTTTTCAAATGACTGAGGCCATCTTTCGCGCTATTCAGATTAGCCTTTACGATCAGTTCTAAGACGAAGCGCCCTTCGCCCTCGGTCGCGTCTTCTTCCGCCGGCTCTTTCCGAAGTCTTTCCAGCAGATTGCTCAGCGCACCCGCGAAGTCGCGAGATGTGAGCATACTTGGTCCGGGTTTGCCGCTCTCAATCTGAGCCAGACACGCCTCAAAAAGACTTATGCAATCACGCCGCAAAATCTCATCCATGGTGCCTCGCTCACACCACCGCAACGTAGCCAGTGTTTCCACTACACAGTTCAATCAAAAGGCTAATATCAATTTAACGAGAGGCTCAGGCGAACCTGCGAACCAGGTCACCGGGCTAGCATGGCAAAAATCGCGTAAAATCGGCTCTCAGTGAAGCGGCAGCTCGGCACCGGCATTTTCGGATAGTACTCTAGGCTCTAGGTTTTGATCATCTACGCGCTTGCAAACTACCGTTTATTCATGCCTTCTCCATTTTGGAAAATCGACTTGCAGCCCAAATAATATGTCGATAGAATCGAGTTTCATCGACATAAATTACTGACGTGTCGATGCCATCGACATATCCAATGCGACATGTCGGCAAAATGGGGATTGACCGACATGACGTTCCGCCCTGATCGCCCCTATAACGATCTTCCGTCTCTACCGCCCCGAGAGGACGTCGAAACAAAGGCCGTGCTCAAGGCATGCATCGCAGCAAGGGCCTCGCTGGCTGAACTCCGCGTCTCAGGGCAGCTCATACCCAACCAGTCTGTTCTTATCAACTCGATCCCACTGCTTGAGGCGCAGGCAAGCTCGGAAATAGAGAATATTGTCACCACGACTGACCGGCTTTTCCGCTTCGCCAACGAGCCAGGAGGTCAGGCCGATCCTGCAACGAAGGAAGCGCTTCGTTATCGCACGGCTCTAAGCGAGGGGTTTCAGTCGCTCAGAGAGCGCCCGGTATCAACGTCAACGGCTGTCGCTGTCTGCCGCAGGATCAAGGGGGTTGATCTCGACATCCGCTCAACGCCTGGCACAGCACTGATGAACGAGGCTACTGGCACGGTCATCTACACCCCGCCGGAAGGACAGGAATTGCTCCGGAGCAAGCTTGCAAACTGGGAACGCTACATTCACGAGGCCGAAGAAATAGACCCTTTGGTCCGACTGGCTGTCATGCACTACCAGTTTGAGGCTATCCACCCCTTCATAGATGGCAACGGCCGCACAGGTCGCGTCCTCAACCTCCTCTATCTGGTCGATAAAGGCCTGCTGGACATCCCCGTCCTCTACCTCAGCCGATATATCATCGGCAACAAGCGCGCCTATTATGATCGGCTTCTTGCCGTCACCACGCAAGGCTCCTGGGAGGAGTGGATTCTCTACATGCTCGAGGCTGTACGAGAGACAGCGGACTGGTCAACAGCACGTATTCGCGCCATTCGCGATCTGCTCGATCAAACCGCTGAACGAATTCGCCGCGATCTCCCGAAACTCTACACACGGGAGCTGGCTGAAGTGATTTTCGTCAACCCGTACTGCCGCATTAGCGATCTTGTGCAGGCCAGCATCGCAAAACGTCAGGCGGCATCCGTCTACCTGAAGGCACTCACCGATAACGGCTTGCTTCAGGAAGTGAAGGCGGGACGCGAGAACCTTTACATCAATCCGGCCCTGCTGACGCTTCTCCGCGACCGCCGCCCTGCTTAGGCTGGTCGATGACCCGAGCGACCAAAAAAGCCAGTCTGATCGGCTACACGCGTTTATCGACGGACGAACAAGCGACGGAAGCGCAGGAGACTGGACTGCGCTCGGCTGGCCGCGACACCATCATTCGGGAACGGAGCCAGAAGCAGTCCTCATAGCGGTCTCGCCCTGTTGAGGCTTCTCAGCAGGGCGTCCGACGCTCGCAGACCCGAACCGCTCCCCGCCGGATCATCCAGGCTGGCCCCCCGATCGTTACCCCTCACCTTCTGCGCCTCAAGCTTGGTCCGCAATAGCGCCATGACCATCGGCCAGGTCGAGAATTTACCCTCCCGGGCTCGGTCTGTCAGGCTGCGCAAGTATCCTCCGGCGGAACCAATCTGGTTAGCCCGCTGGTAGATTGCGGCCAGTGTGATCGCGGCGTGCTGCTCGCCCAGAACCTCGCAGGCATCTCGCCAAGCGCTCGGGCTGATTCCCAGCATCGGCCGCGCAAGCTCCGTCGCTGCCCGAAAATCGCGCCAATGGCGGATTTCGCCACCCTGGGCAAGTTCCCTTACTCCCGGGCAGGCATCCAGAACGATCCCCAAAGGCAATTCCCGTTTCGGCAAGCTCCGTACGTTATCGGTTTCCTCCACCGTGCTGCCAGCTTCTTCTTTTTTTCCAATGCTATGTTCAAATTCAGAAATAGAGTCTGGTTTTGAATTCTGTATGTGGCGACCGGAATGGGACTCATTGGAGACCGGAATCTGTGTTTTTGCGAAGGATTCCAATACGTCACGGATTTCCGTGTAGAGCGCGTGGAGATCGATGCAGATATCGTCAACGAGCTGGCGAGGCGCAGAGCGCGGCAGTCTGTTCATGATCGACTGATACGTCTGTTGCACCCTGCCCCAATTGCCGGGAACCCGTTCTTCTATCCCCGCGTCGATCAGCTTTACAATATCGCGACGCAGCAGCGTCAGCCGCTCCTTTGCAACACGAAAGGCCTTCTTTTCGGCCTGCATCGTCTCAGCCATGCCCTTGAATTCTTCAGCCCTGGCCACGATTGGCGACAGATCGAAGCCATAAGCTTGTTCGATCTCGCCTCCCCTGCCCTTGCGGGCGAAGCGTTTGCCGTTTGGGCTATCGCGTCGGATGACCAGGCCGCAATCCACGAGCACCGCGATGTGTCGGCGCAATGTCGTTGCCGGCATGCCATTGGCACGCGCTGCAAGCTGCTCGTTCGAGGGCCATACAATGAGTTCGGCATCGCCGGTGAAGGTGGTTTCCGGATGGAAGGTCAGCAAGGCATTGAGGATCGCAAGCGAGCGATCCGTGGCGCCGAGGAGTTCCCTCACCTCCCGGATATTCTGGAATACATGCCATTTGTTCGCGTTCGCGCTAGGCTCCACAGCCTTTGCCGACATCTGACTTGAAATTTGGCCGAGCGACACCGGCCGCCGCCCAAAGGGCGTCGTTGAGACGTGTGCTTGCATTTCCCTTTACCTTTCGTTAGGCAAAAGAAATCCGCTCGCCAACACGACGTTTTTCCCTCACGGGACTCTTGACTGAGATTCCTGGAAATGCGATTCTCTTAGCTGCGATACTACAGAGAAGGTCTTCCGGAACGCCGTTTTGGAGGGCCTTTTTCTTTTGCGGCTACCTGTGGCCCAGCTCGATCGAGCACGCTCAGAAGCGATAGGGCCGTTACTGCCTGTCAGATCTTTCTCCTCCGTTTGTTTCAAGGAATTGCGTGTAGAGACGATCTAATTGGTCGGCGACGTACTCGCCGAAAGCGGGCACCAGCTTCTCGTCAAAAATCAAAGCTGTTTGCCGCGCGTCCTTTTGGATTTTTGCGGCCTTTCTTCCCTTTGGGGTACTCCAAGCCCGCACTCTCTTAGAAACTTTGTTACTGGGCTTCGACGCTGCCTTGAACACAAGTAAGAAGCGGGCGTCGCTGTCTGAATTCCTGAACTGTTCCGACGCAATAATCTGGTCGATTGCGTCCATGGAAGAAACCTTCCCGAGGCTCTCAGCAAGTGCGACCCAGCGCGACCGACCAGCCTTGGACGCCGGGCCGATCTGGGTGGCGAGCGTCATTGGTATGCTTCTGGCGACGGCTATGTAGCGGCTCAGGTCAGCCTTGTCGGTGGAGAGCGCCGCGATGATCGTTGCACGATCAAAGCCCGCGTCTTCGAGTCGAAGAGCAAATAGTGCTTTCTCGATGAACGAGAGGTCCGCTCTGTCAAGATTTTCTCGCCCCTGCGCCACCACCAATTCTCGATCGGTAAGATTCCGGACGATAGCAGAGACATTACGCCCAAGTTTTGCGGCAACGCGCAATCGCCGCCTTCCATATACAATTTGGTATCGGCCCGTCGCCTCAGGATGAGGACGAACAAGAATCGGAACTTGTTGACCATCCTCCATAATACTGGCCTCGAGCTGGTCAAATTTCGGATCGATGTCCGTCGGTAGCCGGTCGGTGATTGGCGAGCCTTCGATTGTGGACGGATCCAGAGATACGACGGCCTCGCCCGAAGCCAGTTGATCCTGCAGCCTCGCGGCGGCCTTTGCCCCTTCCGCCATCTCCTGCAGCGACGAACCCATTGCGGAGATGGCTCCAGAGCGCACGCGCGTTGGCGGTTTATCCGTTACGGGCTTTTCGCTGACCGCCATCTTCTTGAGGAACAATGAGTCGATTGCGTCTTTGCGGCTCATGACAAAGGCCTCCATAGACCGCGGCCGTGGTATTGCGCTTCAACTACCAAATGCGGTTGGTTGGGAGCTCCCAACACGGCGCCGTTATAGGCGCCACGCCAAAAATCCACGGGGTGCCGGCGATCCCGATCGAAAGGAGGACATCTGGCTGCAAGATGAGATCGAGCAAGCACTGGACTGTTGGGAGCTCCCAACAGAGTCGCTGAAAGTATGGTGTGGTGGCCCATCACGCGCGGCCCCATGCTGACTTGATCAGGGATTCGATTTCCGAGTTAACTGCGTCAAGAGCCTCCATCGCCCGATCATAGGTCGAACGGGTCAAGTTCTCTCGCCCAATCTCGTAAAGCGTCTGCTTCGTCAAACCCGCATCCGATACGGCTGCCGATTTCACCATCGGATTGGTGAGAACATGGTCGTCAAACATGTTGCGCAACAGCGCAGCAACTTTCGTCTGCGGCGCGTCCTGGGGCTCAAACCGCGTCAAAAGATAACGGATGAAATCATACTGAAGGTTGCCCCCGGCGTCCCGAACCACACCAAGGAGATCGCGCGTCATGAGCAGGAACTGACTCATCGAGGCGATGTCGAGCATCTGGGGATGCACAGTAACGACCATCGATGTGGCCGCGCATAAGCCGCTCAGCGTCAAGAAACCCAGCTGGGGAGGGCAGTCAATAACGACCACATCATAATCGTCAGCGACCTCATCAAAGGCCTGCGCTACACGTGTGAAGAAAAGTCCGTCGCGGCTGCCGCGATCAGTCAGGGCTTTTGGAGTGGTGTGCTCGAACTCCATAAGCTCAAGGTTACCAGGAACAAGATCGAGACCGTCAAAGTACGTCGGGCGGATAACCTCTTTCAGTGGCCGCCTTGCTTCATCGTAGCGAATTGCCGCGTACAATGTTTCGTTCGTACCCACATCAGTCTCTGGAAGAACCCCGAGGAGGGCTGAGAGGCTCGCCTGCGGATCAAGATCGACAGCAAGGATTCGATAACCCTGGAGCGCGAGATATTGTGCAAGATGGGCGGAGGTGGTCGTCTTGCCAGAGCCACCCTTGAAATTGGTTACGGCGATGACCTGTAAGTGCTCAGCGCCCCGCCTATGAGGCACGAAGTCAATGCTCTCGCGCCCGCGAGTAGAGCCAGCGAGCATATGTCGAATTTCGTTGATCTGGCGAAGCGTATAGAAACGTCGCCCGTTGCTGGCAAGCTCAGGCTGTGGACCTTCTCCCGCCAACGTCATCTTTCGAAGCGTCGAGTCGGATATCTTCATCAGACGGGCAGCTTCACCCGACGTGAATTTTCGCAAACTCTTGTGCGACGTCGGCGGGAAAAGGGCCTCGCTCATAGCCTGAAGCTGAGAACTTAGCAGTTCCGCGTGCTCGCCAATGGTAACGTCTACCGACGGGCGATCATTTCTGGACATTGCAGCTGCTTTGCTCACGGTGAAATCTCTTGTCACGGTTAATTGGCACGTAACGCCATTTTTCCGTGACGATTACCGAATGCCGTCACGGTTGCAAGACGTTTTTGGTTAACAAGAGGTTAACGCGCATTCCGCGGAATCTCCCACGACAACGATTCCCTAATGACTTTCCGCAAGTTAGGCCGATTCTTCCAGAGTTGGCCAGTCGCGACCGACTGCAGATTTGCACATGAAATCGCACCGTTTGCGCTGCTCGCAACGTCCATAGATGCTGGACTCCACCCCGACTCGGTAGAATCAGCGGATGCAAATCTGCACATAGCCATCCGCAAAACGAGGTGATTTTCCTTCGCTTGACCAGTTCATGCGGAGATCACAATGCGGATTCTAAGCGTCTCGGCCGACCATTACGGAAGCCACCGCAACTACTTGAACCAGATGCACCATCTTCGAGCCTCGGTGTTTGGCAAACGCTTGGAATGGGATGTTGTCCTCACCTCAGCCGGCGAACGGGATCAATATGACGATCTCCGCCCAACCTACATTCTGGCGATCGCGTTTGACCGGAAAGTAGTGGGATGTGCGCGCCTTCTGCCCGCTTCCGGCCCGACCATGCTGGAACGGACATTCCCCCAATTGCTAGCGAACGGCCTCGGTGCCCATGCAGCAATGATCGAGAGCTCCCGCTTTTGCGTCGACACGTCATTGCCGGCGGGAAGGGGAGGGGGACAACTGCACCTCGCCACACTGACGATGTTCGCCGGCATCATCGAATGGTCGATCGTGAACGGATTCCGTGAGATCGTCACGGCAACCGATCTTCGCTTTGAGCGGATCCTGAAACGGGCTGGGTGGCCAATGCGGCGACTTGGATCTCCGGTTTCGATCGGTGACACCGTCGCAGTTGGGGGCGTCCTGCCGGCCGATCCTACGAGCTTCGATCGGGTTTGCCCGCCGGGATATGACCCGATCACGACGAACGGTGCCGGCAACCGGATCAGGAGCGCGGCATGACCGAGCTCCGTTCTCGTTCCCGTCTCGTCCGCAAACTCCAGGACGCGCTCGGTGACCAGCTCTGCGTCGCACTTGACGATGCAACGGTCGTCGAGATCATGCTCAATCCTGACGGCAGATTGTTCATCGAACGGCTCGGCCACGGAATTGCCGCAGCGGGCGTGATGAGCCCGGCGGCCGCCGAAGTCGTCATCGGCAGCGTCGCCCATGCATCGCAATCGGAAGCCGACGACGAGCAACCGATCATTTCGGGCGAACTGCCGATTGGAGGACATCGGTTCGAGGGCTTGCTGCCGCCAGTGGTGTCGGCGCCCACATTCACGATCCGGAGGCGAGCCTCCCGGCTCATCCCACTCGACGATTACGTGAAGTCGAACGTAATGACCCAAGCACAAGCTTCTGTGTTGCGTAGCGCGATCGACTCCCGGATGAACATCGTCATTTCCGGGGGAACTGGGTCAGGCAAAACGACGCTTGCGAATGCGGTCATCGCCGAAATCGTTGCGGCGGCGCCGGACGATCGCATGGTCGTTCTTGAGGACACGGCCGAGATTCAGTGTGCGGCGGATAACGCACTGAGCCTGCATACCAGTGACACGGTCGATATGGCACGTCTTCTGAAGAGCACAATGCGTCTCAGACCCGACCGTATCATCGTTGGCGAGGTACGCGACGGCGCCGCCCTTACGCTGCTGAAGGCATGGAACACCGGACATCCGGGCGGAGTCACCACCATTCACTCCAACACTGCGATGTCTGCCTTGCGTCGGCTCGAGCAACTGACCGCGGAAGCGAGCCATCAGCCCATGCAGGATGTGATTGGCGAGGCAGTTGATCTCGTCGTCTCCATCGAGCGGGCGGGCAAGGGGAGGCGGGTCCGCGAGATCATCCACGTCGAGGGCTTCAGCAACTCACATTATCGGACCGAACATTACGCACAAATCGACGAGGACAGTCATGTCGCGTAGGACACAGATTATTTCCGCCAACGCTGCGCTCGCTGCCATTTCTCTAGCCCTGGCGGAGCCGGCGCTTGCATCATCCGGCGGGGGTGGACTGCCGTGGGAAACGCCGCTGCAGCAGATCCAGCAGTCGATCACCGGCCCTGTCGCCGGCTTCATCGCCTTGGCGGCCGTGGCGATCGCCGGCGCCATGCTCATCTTCGGGGGCGAATTGAACGATTTCGCGAGAAGGCTTTGCTATGTCGCCCTCGTAGGCGGTGTTCTTCTGGGCGCAACGCAGATCGTTGCCCTGTATGGTGCGACAGGGGCATCGATTGGTGAGGCGGCACGATCCAATGCTGACATCTCCAAGCCGGAGGTAGTGCTTTGCGCGCAAGGGGAGGGGATTCATGGCTGAAGTCGGCTCCAACCTATCCCGCGCGCGCGTCCACCGGGCATTGTCCCGTCCGAACCTTCTGATCGGCGCTGACCGCGAGCTGGTGCTGCTCACGGCCCTTGCCGCGATCATCCTGATCTTCGTGGTGCTGACCTGGTATGCCGCGCTGTTCGGCACCGCCATCTGGCTTATAGCCGTGGCCACCCTTCGTATGATGGCGAAGGCCGATCCCCTCATGCGGCGGGTCTATGTCCGGCACATCTCCTACAAGGCGTTCTATCGCGCCACGTCGTCGCCCTGGCGCAGATTCTGAGGATCGTGCGATGGTAGCGCTCAAATCACTCCGCCACACGGAACCGTCTTTTGCCGATCTCGTGCCCTATGCCGGCCTGGTCGACAACAGCGTGATCCTGCTCAAGGATGGTTCGCTAATGGCAGGCTGGTATTTTGCCGGCCCGGACAGCGAAAGTTCGACCGACGCCGAGCGCAACGAAGTGTCACGGCAGATCAACGCGATCCTCTCGCGCCTCGGTTCAGGCTGGATGATACAAGTCGAAGCTGCCAGGGTTCCGACTGACGATTATCCGGCCAATGATGATTGCCACTTCCCTGATCCGATCACGCGGGCGATCGACGCTGAACGGCGAGCGCATTTCCAGAAGGAGAGCGGCCATTTCGAGAGCCGGCACGCGCTGATCCTGACCTGGCGGCCGCCGGAGCCGCGGCGCTCCGGCCTAACACGCTATGTGTACTCCGATAAAGCCAGCCGCTCGACCACCTATGCCGACAGGGCGTTGGAGACGTTTCTAGCTTCTATCCGCGAGCTCGAACAGTATCTCATGAACGTCGTGTCGATCCGCCGGATGCTGACGCGAGAAACGCCAGAGCACGGCGGATTCCGTGCCGCCCACTATAACGAGCTTTTCCAGTTCATCCGCTTCTGCATCACCGGCGAGAACCATCCGGTGCGTCTGCCCGAGATCCCTATGTATCTTGACTGGCTGGTGACGGCCGAGCTACGGCACGGCTTGACCCCTTTGGTCGAGAACCGATTTCTCGGTGTCGTCGCGGTCGACGGGCTACCAGCCGAAAGCTGGCCGGGAATCCTTAACAGCCTCGACCTGATGCCGCTTGCCTATCGATGGTCGTCACGCTTCATCTTCCTCGATGCGGAGGAAGCAAGGGCGAGGCTGGAGCGCACGCGCAAGAAGTGGCAGCAGAAGGTCAGACCCTTCCTCGATCAGCTCTTCCAGACGCAATCCCGATCGCTCGACCAGGATGCCATGATGATGGTCGCCGAAACCGAGGACGCAATTGCCGAGGCCTCATCGCAGCTCGTCGCCTACGGTTATTATACACCGGTCATCGTCATCTTCGACGAGGATCAAAACCGCCTACGAGAAAAGTGCGAGGCCGTCCGCCGCCTGATCCAGGCCGAAGGGTTCGGTGCACGGATCGAGACGCTGAATGCGACCGACGCTTTTCTCGGCAGCCTACCCGGCGTTTCCTATGCCAATATCCGCGAACCGCTGATCAACACTCGCAATCTGGCAGACTTGATTCCTCTCAATTCGGTCTGGTCGGGCAGCCCGACCGCACCGTGCCCGTACTATCCGCCGGCCTCGCCGCCGCTGATGCAGGTCGCCAGCGGTTCGACGCCGTTCCGGCTGAACCTGCATGTCGACGATGTCGGCCACACACTGATATTTGGTCCCACCGGGTCGGGTAAGTCGACGCTGCTGGCGCTGATCGCAGCGCAATTCCGCCGCTACGCCGGCGCGCAAGTGTTCGCCTTCGACAAGGGCGGTTCGATACTGCCGCTGACGCTTAGCATTGGTGGCCACCATTACGAGATCGGCGGCGACGCCAATAGGCCAGCAACGAAGGAGGAAAGTGCCGGTCTCGCATTCTGCCCGCTCGCCGAACTTTCTGCCGATGGCGATCGCGCCTGGGCCGCCGAGTGGATCGAGACACTGGTTGCGCTGCAGGGCGTGACGATCACGCCGGATTATCGCAACGCCATCTCCCGCCAGATCGCTCTGATGGCGGAATCGCGTGGTCGCTCGCTCTCGGATTTCGTATCCGGTGTGCAGATGCGCGAGATCAAGGACGCGCTCCACCACTATACCGTCGACGGTCCGATGGGACAGATGCTCGATGCCGAGGAGGACGGTCTGGCGCTCGGTGCCTTCCAATGCTTCGAGATCGAAGAGTTGATGAACATGGGTGAGCGCAATCTCGTCCCCGTCCTTACCTATCTTTTCCGCCGCATCGAAAAGCGTCTTACCGGCGCCCCCAGCCTGATCATTCTCGACGAGGCCTGGCTGATGCTTGGTCATCGGGTCTTTCGCGATAAGATCCGCGAATGGCTGAAGGTGCTGCGCAAGGCAAATTGCGCAGTGGTGCTCGCCACGCAGTCGATCTCGGATGCTGAGCGCTCCGGCATCATCGACGTGCTGAAGGAATCCTGCCCGACGAAAATCTGCCTGCCGAATGGCGCGGCCCGCGAGTCCGGGACGCGCGAGTTCTACGAGCGGATCGGTTTCAACGAGCGGCAGATCGAGATCGTCGCGACCGCCATTCCCAAGCGCGAATATTACGTCGCCTCACCCGAGGGCCGCCGCTTGTTCGATATGGCGCTCGGTCCTGTCGCTCTCTCATTCGTCGGCGCATCAGGCAAGGAAGACCTGAAGCGCATCCGTTCGCTCCACCTCGAGTATGGGGCCACGTGGCCTCTCCACTGGCTCCAGCAAAGGGGGATCGCCCATGCCGATTCATTCTTCCAGACCTCTTGAAACAGTCCGCACGGCAGTCATCGCGGCGACCGCCTTTTCGACCGCATTCCCCATTCCCGTTCAGGCCGGCGGCGTTACAGGGCAGGCGACCGAATGGACGCAGCTCGCCAATAACGCCGAACTGGTTTCGCTCGTCGGCAAATCAGCCGAGCAGGTGAACAATCAGATCACCCAGATCTCCCAGCTTGCCGAGCAAATCCAAACCCAGCTCAATATCTACAAAAACCTGCTGCAAAACACAGCGCAACTACCCGACCACGTCTGGGGTCAAGTCGAGAGCGACCTGAAGAACCTGCAGAACGTCGTCGCGCAGGGTCAAGGGGTTGCGTTCTCCATGGGCAATATCGACGACCTCCTCAAGCAGCGCTTTCAAAGCTTCTCCGAGATGAAGAGCAGTCTGCCAAATGGGGCGAGCTTTTCGACGATATATCAGAGTTGGTCCGACACGAACCGCGACACGATCGCCGGGACATTGAAGGCCGCAAATCTGACCGCCGACCAGTTTTCCAGTGAGGAACGCACGATGTCCTCGCTGCGCTCGATGTCGGAATCAGCCGATGGACAAATGAAAGCACTGCAGGTCGGGCACGAGATCGCCGCCCAACAGGTCGCACAGATGCAAAAGTTGCGGGGTCTCGTCTCCCAGCAAATGACCATGATGGGAGCGTGGTTCCAATCGGAACAGGCGCAAAAGGATCTGGCGCAGGCCCGCCGCGAGCAGTTCTTCAGCGCAACGGAGCGTGACATCCGCGGTGGTCAAACGATGGAGCCCCGCTGGTGAGCCTGCGCCTGCCCATCGCCATCGCCGGGGCCACAATTATCGGCGCCGGCATCGTCACTTGGATTTTGGTTCAACCCAATCCGGCACCTCGGTCCGGATCGGATGTGGGCGTCTCGCGGCCTGCTTCAGATACCGAGCATCGGGGATATCGGGAAAAGTTCTTCGGTGGTGATCCGGATCGGAATGTCCGTGGCGGGCAAGAAATGAAACCACGATGGTAATTGTTCGCTCCTTCCAGAAGATCCAGCTCGCCTTCATTGCGGTCGGCGTCGTCTTGTTGGCAAGTACTCCTGCCTTCGCGCAACAGGGCGAAGTACTCACGACGCTGGAGAACTCCGTTGTCACCGCCGCGAAAGGCTGGGAAACGACGGTGATGGATGCAGCGCGATCGTTGTTCTGGATCCTGGCCGGCATCGAGGTCAGCATCGCTGCCGTGTGGCTGGCGATCAATGCCGCCTCGCTGGATAGCTGGTTTGCCGAACTCGTCCGGCGAATCATGTTCATTGGTCTCTTCGCCTTCATCCTCGATCAGGGTCCCTCCTTCGCCAAGGCGGTGGTCGACAGTCTGTTTCAGATTGGCGCTGGCGGCGGCTCTGCGTCCCCTGCCAACATCTTCGACGCCGGTATCCGTGTCGCAACCAAGATGTCCGAACAGGCGAAGTTCGGCCTGTTCGAGGATAATGCGCTCGCGATCGCCGCCGTTTTCGCCATGGTCGTGGTGGTGATTTCCTTCAGTCTCGTCGCCGCGATCTTCGTTGCCGTCATGGTGGAGATGTATGTCGGCCTGCTCGCCGGCATGATCATGCTCGGCCTCGGCGGTTCTTCCTTCACAAAGGACTTTGCCATCAAATATCTGGTCTACGCCTTCTCCGTCGGGATGAAGCTGATGGCGCTGGTGATGATCGCCAAAATCGGCTCCGACATTTTGCTGAGCCTCGCCGAAGCGCCGACGGCCACCTCCGAGCAGTTCATCACCACACTCGCGATCGCCGGCATCTCGGTCGTGGTCTTCGTGATCGCGATGTATGTGCCGCCAATCCTGCAGGGCGTCGTGCAGGGTGCATCGGTGAGTGGTGGCATGGAAGCGATCCGCCACGGCAGCCAAGCCGCTACCTTCGCCGCAGGCGGCGCATTCCTTGGCGCGAACGCCGCATCTAAGGGCGTTCAGACCGCGAGCGCGGCGCGGGTAGGGGGATCATCGATGGCAGGCGCTGCATTAAGAGGCATGGCATCCGGCATCGGCAGTGCAGGTTGGGCAGCTGGCTCGGCCGCAAAAGATAAGGTGATCGGTTCACCGGGAGCCTATGCCGGTTCGCTGCTTGGTCTTGCCAACGCGAAGCTCGATCAGACGCGGACAAGCGCCACACCCTCACCGCCGCCGCCTCCACCGATCAATGAAAACAAGTAGCCGGAGGCAGAGTTCTTATGGCCGGACGTAATGCGCCCGACAATCCCTATATCGCCGCACGAAACGAGTGGAACGAACGTTATGGCTCCTATGTCAGGGCTGCCGCGGCGTGGCGTATCGTTGGCGTCACCAGCATGCTCATGGCGGTGATCGGTTTTTCCTATGCGCTATACCAGAGCACGCAGGTTAAGCTCGTTCCCTATATCGTCGAAATCGACAGGCTCGGCACTGCTTCCAACGCCGGTTTGCCGCAGCAGATAGACTATGCAGATCCGCGGGTCGTGCGCGCGACCCTTGGCAGCTTCGTCTCAAACTTCAGATCCGTCACGCCGGATGCGGTCGTGCAGAAACAGTATATCGACCGGACCTACGCCCTTCTCCGGATGTCCGATCCCGCGACGGAAAAGATCAATGCCTGGTTCCGCTCGAACTCGCCGTTCGAAAAGGCGACGACCGCGACGGTCGCGGTCGAGGTCAACAACATCGTCGCCCTTTCCACCCAGTCCTACCAGGTCGACTGGACGGAGTTCGAGCGAGACCGGCGCGGCAAGGAAACTGCAGTGCGCCGTTTTCGCGGCGTCGCCACCGTGACGCTCACGCCGCCCCAGGACGAAGGCGTAATCCGCCTGAACCCTATCGGTCTTTATCTCCGCGATTTCGACTGGACCGCACAGCTTTGAAAGGCATGGCCTCCCACATGAACATCCCACGCAGAACTCTACGGGCCACGCTGACGGCCGGCGCCATCATTTTCGCCGTCGGGCCATCTTCGATCCTCGTCTCTTCCCGCGCGCTGGCCGCCGACGGCGCCACCGCCAATGAGTCGAAAGGTTTGGGACTTTCCACCCAGTGGCGCGGATCGCGGGGCCTCGTCACCAAGGGAGCGGATGGGAAGGTGATCTTCCTCTATGGGGAGGTGCAGCCCTCCGTCGTCTGCTCGCCGCTTCAGGTCTGCGATATCGAGCTGCAGGGCGGCGAGGTCGTCCGCGACGTATTGGTCGGCGACACGGTTCGCTGGAAAGTCGAACCCGCCACATCGGGAGCGGCAGGCGGACAGGCCATACACCTGATCATCAAGCCTTCGGAACCCGGCTTGGTGACGTCGATGGTCGTGACGACGTCCAGGCGCACGTATCACATCCAGCTCAAGTCGCATGCGATGCAATATATGGCCCGTGTTGGCTTCGAATATCCCGAAGATGTTTCGACAAAACTCGCCGAGGTCAACGCTCGGCTCGACGCAAGCACCATGCCCGGCGCCGGCGTTCCAGCCGAACAGCTGAGTTTCGCCTATTCCGTCTCGGGAAAAGCCGGCTGGCGGCCGACGAGGATCTATTCCGATGGGCTCAAGACCTACATCCAGTTTCCGCGTTCGATTTCCGGGCAGGATGCGCCAGTGCTCTTCGTCGTTTCTGGAGGACAGAACCGGATCGTCAACTATCGCCTGAAGAACAATATGATGGTGGTCGATTACAATATCGATCGCGCCGTCCTCGTCTCCGGCGTGGGGTGGAAGCAAGAAAAAGTGACGATCAGAAGAGGAGGGCGATGATGCGAACTCCTGGGCTCCGCTTCGTCTTCAGTCTTGCCTCAGCCTGCATCCTGGTCACTCTTCTTTCCGGATGCCAGTCGACGGACACCGACGGCCTCGCCGCCAGCACAGCGCCGGTGGAAATCTCACCCCCGGCCGCAGGCGCCCTCGCAGGTGATATGGTCAGCCGCCTCGCCGAGCAAATCGGACCAGGGAAAGCGACAATCGCTCTTAAGCAGGATAGCTCATCCTTTGGGCAGGCGCTCGAGGCGGCGCTCAAGGGATGGGGCTATGCCGTTATCACCGACCAGAAGACGGATGGCGAGACAAAAGTCGTCACGCTCGCCTATGTAATCACACCGTTCGATGGTCAAGTTCTGGTGCGTCTTTCGACAAATAGTGTCGAACTTGGTCGGGCCTATACCGTCACGGCGAACGGGGCGACGGCGGCGAGCGCGTTGTCGCTGATGCGACGCCCTTGAGGGAGGAGAAGAATGGCTCAATCTCTCAAGCTCGGCGGCACCGCAAACGAAGGAATCGATAAAGGCATCAAGCGGATCAACCGTCTGCCGATCGTCGTGGTCATCGTGCTGCTGGTCGCCTTTCTCGCCGTCATTTTCTACGGCCTTGCTTCCCGCGGACTCTATTCGGGTAAGGACCGAGGCCCGGAAGGGAATTCGGGCAATCCCGCCTCGACCTTCGCCGACCAGATCAAGCGTGGCGTGACCGACGGAATTATCGGTGAGCCGCAGCAGCAGACAACGTTCCAGCCAACACCTGTCTCGACAAAGCAGGACGAGCATAAGGCGCCCAATCCCTTCACGCCGCAGCCCGAACAAGGCGATCGGCGCTGGCAGGAACTGGAGCCGGAAGATGCATGGCGGGCACGTCTCGAACGCGAGAACCAGGAACAATATTTGCGTGAACGGCATCGCCAGCGCATGGCCCGACTGCAGGCGAGGGATACCGCCTATGACGCGCCGCTCGCCATCGATCGCGGCAAGCTCGACGCGCGCTCGCGAGCGGACGACGCGAGCGCGGCAACCACGGCGCCGACCGCAGGAACGCCGTCCGACCTCTATAGTGCTGCCCTGCGAGCCGGTCTCGTCGGTCAGAACGTCGATCCGAATGGGCAGCGCTCGAAGGAGGATTTCTTCAACGCCGATCTCAAGGATCTCGGATACCTCCCCAATCGCGTCGTGCCACAGCAATCACCCTTTGAGCTGAAACGCGGCTCCGTCATTCCGGCGACGCTCATATCAGGCATTAATTCGGATCTTCCCGGCCGCATCACTGCGCAGGTGAGTCAGAACGTCTATGACAGCGCAACCGGTCATCGCCTGCTCATTCCGCAGGGAACAAAGCTCTTCGGCCGTTATGACAGCAAGATCTCGTTCGGCCAGAGACGTGTTCTTGTCGTCTGGACCGACATCATCTTCCCGAACGGCTCGACGCTGCAAATTGGCGGCATGGCGGGTACGGACGCCCAGGGCTATGGCGGTTTCACCGATAAAGTGAACAATCACTATCTCAGGACGTTCGGGTCGGCTGTGCTGATTGCCCTGATCGGAACGGGCATCGATATGGCCGTGCCGCAGAGTTCGACTCTGGCGACGCAGGATACTGCCTCAGACGCAGCGCGGCGGAATTTCGCCGAAACCTTCGGGCGCGTTGCCGATCGGACGATCCAGCGCAATATGGACGTGCAGCCGACACTGGAGATCCGGCCAGGGTACAAGTTCAATGTGCTCGTCGATCAGGATATCGTGTTTCCGGATGCATACCGAAACAAAAACTGACGCCTAGCCAATCGGATCGAAGTGCACTGCTGAGTGAAATCTGCCTCACCTCAGTGAAGGGGTGCCGGGTTACCGGCACCCGAACGGAGGGAGAACTATTCGTGTGTTTTGCCTTCAAAATCCAAAACTCCACCGAGCGGCACGTATTCCTGGCCGTCGAACTGGTAGAGCTGGAGCGCCTCGACAGGGTAAATGTCGGATCCTTCCTTGGTCGTCATCGCGATACCCTCTTGAAGCAATGGGTTCTTCCATCCGTTCATGTTGTGAACGACTTTCATCAGCTCTTCGCGGGTGGGGTCCTTGAGCTTTTCGAGGGACTGGATGAGCGCATCGCCGATGGCGTATCCGGTCTGGCCAATCGTATTGGCGAAGACGAAGTTCACCTTGGCTGCTTTTATGGCGTCGAGATAGTGATCGACGCCTTCGTCACCGGACTTCTGATCGCTGGTGATCGGCTTCAGGAAGTCGGAGGTGATGATACCCTTGGCATTTTCCAGGCCGACCGACTGGAGAACCGGATACGCTGACGACAAGTTCGTGACCAGGGTCAAAGGCTTCCAACCGCTTTCGGATTGGAAGCGGATGGCTTCGCCGCCCTGGCGCGGCGCGGCGATAATCACCAATGTATCGGCGCCGGAAGCTTTCAGAGTGTTTAGCTGGGTCTCGACAGTGGGGTCCTGCGATGTCACCGGCTGGCGTTCGATCACCTTGATGTTCGTTCCGTCGATTGCGCTATCGAAGGCCTT
>NZ_JACIAZ010000010.1:0-227259 GCF_014195045.1 Rhizobium sp. BK591 | reverse complement strand
CAAGTGATGGAAGAAGGTCAAAAACTTGCCGTGCGGCTGGTCGGTCGGAATGGGAGACGCCGTTTCGATCAAAGTTCGAAAGACCGCCTTATTGCTGCCTGCCTTGAACCTGGCGCATCGGTATCGAAACTCGCGCGCGAACACGGGGTCAACGCGAACCTCGTTTGGAAGTGGATACGGAAACATACCCAGCCCCTTGCGTCGCCGCCGTCTTCGACATCGTCTTTTATTCCGGTGCAAATCAGCGCGGCCAGCGACGAGTTTGAGTTTGGTGAAGAGCGGCCTCGAAAAGCAGAGAGGAACCGGCCGCTGCCTTCTCCAGCGAAGGTGAGCGCGTCACTGCCGAACGGCGTGAAGCTGACGCTGGAATGCGGTGACGTAGATGCATTGACGACAATCATCGGAGCGCTGGGTCATGTTCAGACTTGGCGCTGATCTCAAGGTTTACCTGCATCGCGAGCCGATCGACTTTCGGGCCGGCATCAACAGCCTTGCTGTCCTGGTCCAGGAGACGATGGCGCTGGATCCCTTTGCTCCTGCGGTTTTTGCCTTTTGCAATCGCCGTCGTGACCGGGTGAAGCTTTTGTTCTTCGACCGATCCGGCTTTGTGCTGATCCTGAAGCGGTTGACCGAGGACAAGTTCAGATGGCCCCGCCGCGAGGTGCCGGTCGTTGTGCTGACGACAGAACAGCTCCACTGGATTCTCGACGGCATCGATATCGATGCGATGATCCGCCATCCGGTGCGGCAGTATCAGATCGCCGGCTGAGGATGGCGAATAGCGATTGACGCGCAGGGGCGGTTCAGATTCAAGAATCTGATGACTCGCACCGGCGAACCGAGCATTGCAGAACTGATGGCGCAATTGGCAGCCAATGCTGCCGAAATCGCTGCGCTCAAAGCCGAAAAGGAAGCGCTCTCGCAGCGGGTCGTCAAGCTTGAGGAGGAGCTGGCGCTTGCAAAGCTGCATCGCTTTGCACCCCGCAGCGAAAAGCACGTTGATCGCCTCTTCAACGAAGCCGAAGAGGCTGCCGACGAAGATGACAGCGGCGACGGTGATGACGTTGTCGATCTCCCGGACACGGGCCTGCCGGCGGTCGAGAGCGCCGTGGGAAAAAAGCGCGGCCGCAGACCTCTGCCGGAAGACCTGCCGCGTGAGCGTGTCGGATATGACCTTCCTGACGATCAGAAGGCTTGTCCATGCTGCGATAGTCAAATGCATCGCATGGGCGAGGCCGTTACCGAGCAGCTCCATATCGAGGTCAAGGCAAAGGTCCTGCAGAACGTCCGGTTCAAGTACGCTTGCCGCCATTGCGACCGCACCGGGATCAACACACCAGTCGTGATCGCACCGATGCCGACGCAGCCCCTGCCGGGCAGCATCGCTACCGCTTCGACGCTAGCCTTCGCGCTCGTCCACAAATACGTTGATGGCACACCGCTCTACCGCGTGGCGCAGACATTTGAGCGGGCCGGCGTGCCGATCAGCCGCGGCGCTCTCGCTCACTGGGTCATCGGTTCAAGCGAGAAGCATCTGCATCGCATCTATGACGCTCTGAAACTGCGGCTGCGATCGCAGCCTCTCATTCATGGCGATGAGACGACAGTCCAGGTCCTGAAGGAAAAGGACAAGGAGGCCACCAGCACCTCGTATATGTGGGCCTATCGCAGCAGCGAGGACAGTGACCAGCCGATCGTGCTGCTCGACTATCAGCCGGGGCGCGGCCAGGTCCACCCGCAGACCTTCCTTGGTGATTACCGCGGCATATTGGTGAGCGATGGCTACACCGCGTGGCGCACATTGCATGGCGCAACCCATGTCGGATGCATGGCTCATTCACGACGGCGCTTCGTGGAGGCTCTCAAAACCCGGAAGAATGGAGGCGGACCGCCGGAACAGGCACTCCGGTTCTTCGAGCAGCTCTACCGGATCGAAAAGCAGGCAAGAGACAAAACCCCAGATGCCGGTGAGACGACGGCTGATTGCATTCGCCGTTTCCGCCAACAGCACAGCTTGCCTGTCCTGAACGCCCTAAAGGCGTGGCTCGACGCCATCGCGCCGAAGGTCGTGCCGGATACCAAGCTCGGCGACGCCGTCTCCTACACCCTGAACCAATGGGATTACCTGACACGCTACACCAGCGACGGCAGGATCCCGATCGATAACAACATTCTGGAACGCGAAATCAGAGTTTTTGCCACCGGAAGAAAATCGTGGCTGTTCAGCGACACCGCCGACGGAGCCAAGGCCAGCGCAGTGGTCTACAGTTTGATGCTGACTTGCCGCGCCTGTGGCGTCGACCCACTCGCCTGGCTGCGCTACGTGCTCACTGAGTTGCCGCAGCGGGACGAAAGGGCCGACATCGTCGACCTGCTGCCGTTCAACTTCGCCAGAACCGAAGCCGCCTGACACAATACGGTTCCAAACGTTGATCCGATGCCAATCAACGGGTTGGCGTCAACGTGCAGCGAAAATCGCGCTTACGTCTTGATCATCTTAGCCTTTGCGCCCTCAGCAGTGAGACGCAATCCCGCAAAACCTCGTATTCCGAACGGGCTGGGTGCAGATATTACTTCGTCGCCATTGCACGCGATCCTGACCTATTGGGTGCGCTACCTCTAGCTCTCTGCTTTTAGGGCATGCTTGACGCGGAGAATGGTAATCACAACAGATCCAACAACCACCGGAACAGCGACAAGCATGATCATCGGATCGAAATGGAAGCCTGCGTGGTCTGCTGTTTCATATATAAATTTCAGCAAGCTCAGCAAGTAATAGCTAATTGCGATCATCGAAAAGCCTTCGACCGCGCGCTGGATCTTAACCTGCGTCGCAGCGCGATCAGCCATCGCCTGAATCTGTGTGGCGTTTTGGAACTCAATCTCGACCTGGATTCGCGTTTGGAGCAGGTCGAGCAAGTGCATCGCAGCTCTTGACAGGTGCTCAAGCCTCAACGCGGTTGCTTCGCAGGTACGCACCGCAGGCTTGAACCGTCTCTCTACGAAGGTACCGAAACGTTGAAAGCCGGGGACATGGGTTTCTCGTAAAAGAACAATCCTCTCTTCAACGATTTTGGCGTAGGCAGCGGTTGCTCCAAACCTGCTTCTGGTCTCCGCGGTGGCTGAAATGATATGCGAGGAGAGAACAGTAATCTCCTCGAGCAATTGTTTGTGCTGATGTGCAGGCGTACTCAAGTTTCGATTGGTCAGCCGAACGAGTTCCGCGTCATATCCGCCCAGAAGCGGGGCAAGACGACGCGCTTGCGGCAATCCGAGCAGCGCCATTGACCTATAGGTTTCGATCTCAAAGATCCGCCGTACCATGCGCCCCAGGCGATGTGCATTCAGGTCCTTGTTGAACAGGATGATTCTGCTGGAATTGTCCCCCCGAACGCGAAAATCGGAGCAAACCTGTGCCGCCCCGCCGCCGATTGATGACGCGGCGGTATCGCCGAAGTCGAGGGTTCTGAGAACCGTTCCCAGCTGGTCAGGAGGGCTCCCGAGGACAAGGATACTCACGTGGCAAACGAGCAGAGGAGAGCTCAACCCTGCTAGCCGCGCAAAATCACCTTCACAAAGGTCGGTTTCCGGCCAACCCTCGGGCTCGCTGTCTAATTTTCGGACCCGCGTCACCGTCACGAACTCAGTGTGCCGTTCAACTCTGACTGAAATTCCACCGTCGGCTTCGAGACTATCGTGGAACTCCTTGATCACGCCATCCAATGGCATGAAAGCAACGTGCTCGACGATTGCCGGACCGGTAAAATAGATCGACGGTCGAGCGTGAAGCTCCGAGTTGAAGTCTGCGGCCCTCTGTTCAAAAGCAGCTGGACTAGAGACCTGTGGTGCGGAAGCAGACACCGTTTCCTCTGCGCCCTTTGAAATCATGTTTCTTTCCCATTCCCGAAAGCACACCGGCCGGCGAACCTATATGAAGCGAATGCAATCGATTTGAAAAGCCCGCCTGAGTGGCGAACTTTCCGACCTCGCCGAGGCCGAGCGATTACGGTCGATTTGTACGGCAAGTCAGGGTGTTGCTTCCCTGTTGCCCGAACTATCGACACTCGGTTGGCAACCGTCAACGCGGAGCGGGCCGCCAATGCACACCTCTCACCAGGAGAAAGGACATACGGGAGGTAAAGCCGATATCACCTAGGTCGGCTGCGACGATGCGCGTTCTTTGACGGCTCCACGCTTGGCCGCAGGCCCTACCGTTTTTTTCAAGAAGCTCGCGGAGTGCGACCGCATCCAGCATCTGCTCGGTCTCGTCCTTTAAGCGTCCTCAGCCGCTTCGCCTCGGAGACTTCCATGCCGCCGTATTTGGCCTTCCAGTTATTTGCTTCTGAAATCCCGTGCTTGCGGCAGAGGTCGGTCGCTTTCCCGCCAGCCTCCTGCTCCTTGAGCACACTATGCTCTTCCGTAAATCTCTGCTTCTTCATTCGTCCGTCTCTTAACAGACCGGACTCAAATCCATTCTGGAGGAAATTCTCAGTGGGAGGTCAAATGAGACACACTGAGTTCGTTGCACATCGCCAAGCAGCAGTCCATCGAAGGACGCGACCGGACCATAACGTCAACAACGTCGACCTTTACTGCTGAATGAAGGGATTCACCGGCGCACTCGCCGCGGTAGAGAGAATGATGCCCTTCGTTTCGAGAAATTGATTGATCGCCTCCATGCCGCTTTCCCGGCCAAGCCCGGATCGTTTCATACCACCGGAAGGCAGCATATAACTGTAGGCACGATAGGTGTTTACCCATACGGTGCCGGCCTTGATCGCCTTAGAAACCCGGACCGCCCGGCCGATGTTCGCAGTCCAGACACCCGCGGCTAGTCCATAAATCACGTCGTTTCCTATTTCGATCGCTTGCTGCTCTGTATCGAACCCCAAAATCGAAAGAATGGGTCCAAAAACTTCCTCTTGTGCAATCCGCATGTCGTTCGTGACGTCTGTGAAAATGGTTGGCTGGATGAATTGACCACCGATTAATCCTGGCCCCGTCGCCGGTCCCCCGCCCAAGATACAACGGGCCCCATCGCTGTTCGCGGTCGCCAAGTAATCGAGCACTTTCTGATATTGAGGCGGTGTGGCGATGGGTCCGACATTGGTCTCAGGCGCCATCGGATCGCCGAGGCGAATCTGCTGAGCAAGCGAGATTAGCTTTTTGGTAAAAGCGTCCTTTATCGTATTTTGAACCAGCAGTCTGGAGCCGGCTGTGCACATTTGTCCCGCAGCGCCGAAAATGCCTGAAATGACACCGATGGCTGCAGCGTCCAGGTCGGCGTCATCGAAAACAATGTTGGGCGACTTTCCGCCAAGCTCCATCGTCACGCGTTTCATGCTGCGCGCGGCGATCTCGTAGATCCGCGCGCCGGTGACGTCGGAGCCAGTAAAGGAGATTTTGGAGACGTCTGGATGTTCGATGAGTGCTGCACCGGCTTCAGTTCCAAGGCCCGTTACCACGTTAAGAACACCATCCGGGAGCCCTGCTTTTTTGGTGAGCGCTGCGAATTCAAGCGTGCTTACTGACGCAAATTCAGACGGTTTGAGAACAACGGCACAGCCCGCCGCAAGCGCTGGGGCACACTTCATTGCACAAAACATGAGAGGAGAATTCCAGGCCGTGAGCGCCGCGACGACCCCAACCGGTTCGCGAAGGGTCAAGGCCAAGCTGTCCGCCTTTTCGATGGGAACCACGGTACCCTCGATTTTGTCCGCCAGACCAGCGTAATAGTACCAGTACTCGGAAATCATAGCCAGCTGTCCCCGCATCTCGGTTAGCAACTTGCCGTTGTCACGCACTTCGATCTCCGCCAGACGGTCCGCATTTTCAACGACGGCATCGCCAATATTGCGAAGGATTTTACCTCGTTGCGTCGCCGACATCTCCGCCCAAGTACCGGTCATGGCAAGCTTGGCGGCGGCGACTGCCCGAGACGCATCGTCCTTGTTTCCTCGTGCAATCCGCGCCCAGGGTGTACCCTTATAAGGGTCGATCGTCTCGAGCCATTCACCACTTGATGGATCAACGTTTTGACCACCGATATATAACTTATACTGTTGCACTTCGTTCTCCTCTTTGCAGCTAAGGCCCAACAAATGTCAGGCGTCTTCCAAAAGAAAGGACGCCGCCCGTTCACCGATCATAATCGCGGTTGCATTTGTTGGCCCGGAAACAATGGACGGCATGATCGAGGCGTCGGCAACGACCAGACCTTCTAGCCCCCTCAGTCGAAGCCTCGAGTCGACGACTGCATCGAGGCCGGATCCCATCTTACAGGTCCCACATGCGTGATAGACCGAGCTGGCGCTGGATCGAATGTAACTCAACAGCTCGTCGTCGCTGGTTATGTCGATGCCCGGCCGTTCCTCACGCTCGATTTCACGTCGGAGCGGATCTGTCGCGGCAATGGCGCGAGCAATGCGTAAGCCCGTCAACACGGCCTGCTGATCGCTCTCAGCAACCAAATAATTCGGTTGGATTACAGGCGGTCCCATTCTGTTGTCGGAGCGCAGCCGGACCGAACCCCGACTTTGAGGACGGAGTTGGAAAGCGGAAATAGAAAATCCGGAAAATCCGTCGAGCCCTTTGCGATAGTCGGTGCTACTGAACGGCATGAACATCACCAGGATATCGGGCCTTTCAAGATCAGGTCGGGTCCGAAGGAACCCGCCAACCTGCGCTCCGGATGATGTCAGGGGACCTCGCCGGAAGAGTAAGTATTCGACCCCCATTCGCATTTTCGCGAGTGGACTCTTCACCTTGTCGTTAAGGGTTTGATAGCGGCGGCTCTTGAGCACAAGGCGTGCCTGGACATGATCATGCAGATTGGCGCCAACCCCCCTCAGCTCATGCTGAACCTGCACGCCTGCATCCTGCAACCACTGTCCCCGCCCAATACCGGATCGTTGAAGGATCACGGGTGAATTAATGGCACCCGCCGACAGGATCACAGCCTGGCGGGCCGCCACTGTCTGTGCATGACCGTCGGTCGTGTAGCTTACGCCTATCACTCTCCCATTCTCCAGCAGCAGTTTCTCAACCTCGACATCGATCTTCAGCGTGAAGTTTCGTCGGCGCTTCGCGCTTGCCAGGAATGCCCCGGCGCTGCTCGCGCGCTTGCCTGCGCGGGCTGTCATCTGGAAATCCCCGACGCCTTCCTGTGAGGAGCCGTTGAAATCATCGTTCGATGGGAAGCCTGCATTCAAAGTACTTTGCGTGAAAGCTCTACTGAGTGGATTCCGGTCAATCAGATTTGAGACGGAAAGCGGGCCACCGCTGCCGTGAAAATCGTCTGGCCCATTCTCTTGGTCCTCCGACTTTCGGAAGAAGGGCAGAACCTCATCGTAGCTCCAGCCAAGATTGCCATCCTGCTGCCAACTGTCAAAATCCTCCCGCTGCCCCCTGGTGTAAACGAGTCCATTTATCGAACTTGATCCGCCAAGGACCTTGCCAGATGGCGTGAAGATCGTCCGTCCGCCGAGACCGGGCGAAGGTGCCGTCGAGTAGTTCCAAGTCAACTTCTTGTTTACTATTGTTTTGCCGAAGCCCATCGGGATATGGATCCAGGGGTTCCGATCGGGTCCCCCAGCCTCGAGCAAGAGTACGCTACTGCGGCCGGACTCGCTTAGCCGGTTTGCGACAGCGCAGCCTGCCGAGCCAGCTCCAACAACGATGTAATCAAAAGTACTCATTTCCATTCGTAACAATGCTCCAGTAGTGCGCAATTGTTTTGGTTAGACCAGAGAACACGCCGGAACGGGCGCCGCTACGAGAATGAAACTTCCGGCTGGGATCCAGCCTTTGGGGACTTTGCCGACGAACGGAGGCGAGCGATCGCTTCCCCCACCACGCCACGCCGAAACAGCAGCACACAGCTAACGAAAACGACGCCTTGTGCGACAAGGACCCACTCGCCGAGGGACGCAAAGTAATAGGTCAACCCGAACACGATGACAGCGCCGACGATGGGACCATAAAGTGTTCCCATTCCACCGATCAGCACCATCAACAAGGCCTGACCGGACATGGACCAGTGCATGTCTGACAGGTTGGCGCTTTGTGAAACGACTGACTTCAGGCCTCCAGCCAATCCGGCCAGGGCCCCTGAAATCACAAAGGCGATCAGCTTGTAACGATCAGCGCGATATCCAAGCGATATAGCTCTTGCTTCGTTGTCGCGAACTGCTTTCAGGACTTCGCCAAACGGTGAATTGACGATCCGCCCCAGACCTAAAATGATCCCGATAAACAAAATGGAGACAACGATGTAGAGGATGGTCGGATCAGACAGGGGCAATAGACCAAAAAGCGCTGTCTGAGGGACATTCTGAATTCCATCCTCACCATGTGTGAATTCGGCTTTAAGCGCGATAAAATACATCATCTGCCCGATACCCAGCGTAATCATGGCGAAGTAGATGCCCTGGCGCCGGAGAGCCACCAGACCGACCACAAACGCGAGCGCTGCGGAGGCTAGAACCCCGATCAGGACCGACAATTCGCTGGGGACGCCCCACACCGCCCCAAGCTGCGCCACAGCATAGGATCCAGCACCGAAGAACATAGCGTGTCCGAACGACAGCAATCCCACGTAGGAAATGAGAAATCCAACGGAAAGTGCATAGATTGCGAAGCATACGGCCTGAATGACCGTGTATTTGTACACGAAAAAGAATGCGACGATCAGAGCAAGAACTACCAGAATGGCGGTGATCTTAACGCCCTTTGCGGAAACATCGAAGATCTCGTCATTCTCGGCCGCGTTCTTTGGTGCATTGACGGTCCATCCAAACAAGCCCGCCGGCCTAACAATCAATATGACAACCATGAGAATGAATATCGCCAAGGAAGATGCTTGCGGATATACATACCCGACGAGGCCCTCGATCAATCCCGCGAGGAAACCGGTGACGATACTCCCTCCGATCGAGCCCATGCCTCCGATTACGACGATCGCAAAAACGACGATCATCAAATCATGCCCCATGAAAGCCTGCGGCTGGTAGATTGGTGCCGCCAACACGCCAGCCAGGCCCGCTAGGCCAACGCTGACGGAGTAAGTCACTGTCACGAGCAGCGGAACATTCACGCCAAACGTTTGGACAATTTGCGGGTTCTCCGTGGACGCACGGAGATAAGCACCGAGCCGGGTCTTTTGAATACAGAACCAGGTCACGCCACAGATGACGATGGAAAAGACAGGCACCCATAGACGGTAATAGGGCACCAAAAGGAAGGGCAGTTTGACGGCGCCGGTCAATTCCCGTGGCGGGGAATACGGCAGGGGTGTGAGACCATATATGGCTTGGACAAGCCCTTGGATGACGAGCGCAAGGCCAAAGCAAAGCAGCATGCCATAAAGGGCATTGAGGTGGGCAATGCGGGCAAGGAAAAGTTTCTCGGTCAATAACCCCGTAAAGCCGACGCACAGGGGAACGATTGCCAGGGCCCACCAATAGCCTAGGCCGAAGGTCTGCAACAACAGTGCCGTGCCCAACGCGCCTAGCATGTACTGCACGCCATGCATGAAATTCACAACATGAAGCATGCCAAAAATGACGGCAAGCCCCAAGGCCAGCAAGGCGTAGAAGGCGCCATTGATGAGGCCGAGGAAAAGATATCCAAAGAGCAAGTCCCAAGAAACGGTAGCCAAAAGCGTTGCCCTCCCTGGCACGATTGGTTATTTCAGATGCGATCGCTAGCCCGTATATAGTCAGGTCGCGATGTCAGACAGAAAGCCATGCTTCCAATTCTCCTCGCTTGGATACAACCTCATCCCGGTCCATCATCCGAACCGTGCGACCTTGTTCCACGAGGTAGACTCGGTCCATAACTTTAGTTGCAAAAGACAGATTCTGTTCAACCAGCAGGATTGTGAATCCTTTGCGCTTGAGCAGCGCGATTGTGTTGGCGATCTGGTCTACAATTACCGGGGCGAGGCCTTCCGTGGGCTCGTCAAGCAGGAGCAGCCGCGATCCGGTTCGTAGAATCCGCGCTATCGCTAACATCTGTTGCTCACCGCCCGAGAGCTTCGTTCCCTGGGTCGAAAGCCTTTCACGAAGATTGGGGAAAAGCTGGAAAATTTCATCCAATGTCATACCATTGGGAGCGATTGTCGGCGGCAGTAAAAGATTTTCCTCCACCGTCAGGCTTGAGAAAATCGCCCGCTCCTCGGGGCAATAGGCCAGTCCCATTCTGGCAATTGCGTCGGGGGTCTTGCCCAGGACTTGGTTGGAGAACAAAGTTATGGAGCCGGTTGCCCGAGGAGCAATTCCCATGATGCTACGTAGAGTCGTTGTCTTTCCCGCTCCGTTCTTCCCGATCAGGACGACCAATTCGCCTTCGTTGAGGACGAGATCGACTCCATGCAAGATATGGCTCTCGCCGTACCATGCATTTAGATTCTTGACTTCGAGAAGCGCCTTGGCATTTGGTTGGCTCTGAAAGACCACGGAAGCCGTTTTAGTCATGGGATGATCCAAGGTAAGCTGCTTTGACATTGGGATCGCTCGAAACAGTTTTGTAGTCTCCCTCGGCGACGACGCGCCCGCGCACCATTACGCTGATTGTGTCGGCAAGGGACGACACGACCTTGAGATTGTGCTCAACGATAATGATGGTCCTCGCACCTGAGAGCGATCTAATGAGCGTGGTGATGGTTTCGATGTCCTCCTGGCCCATCCCTGCCATAGGCTCGTCCAAAAGCAGTACTTTCGGCTCCAGCGCGAGAGTCGTGGCAAGTTCGAGGGCGCGTTTGCGGCCATAGGGCATTGACGCTGCCTGAGTGTGAGCCCAGGTTTCGAGGCCAACTGCCGATAAAAGTCCGAGGGCACGTTCATTGTACCGATCCATATCTCGATGCGTGGCCCAGAAACGAAAGGTTCCACCTCCAGGTCTCATCAACGCAATGCGCACATTTTGAAGGGCCGTGAGCCTGCCGAACGTGGATGAAATCTGGAACGATCTCACCATGCCATGGGAGGCAACGTCCGCGGGACCCGAATGAGTGATATCAGCTCCGTCCAAGATAATTTGCCCGGCACTGGGGGGCAGAAACTTGGTCAGCAGGTTAAACATGGTAGTCTTACCGGCCCCGTTGGGGCCGATAATGGCGTGGATCTGCCCGGCTTTGACATCGAGGTTGACATCGTCAACCGCACGGAAACCTCCAAAATCTCGGCATATGCCTCGGGCCTGAAGAATGATTTGGTCCATTGACAAATTTCTCCGAGTTCAGATGAGCAGCGTTAGCTTTTTATCAACGCGCACTCGCTTTCGCTCGGAGAACGAACCGTACTTGGACCGGCAACGGTCGACACATAATCGTACATATCGAAATCGTATTTGGACGCCTCCGGCGCCTTCACCTTAAAAAGGTGAAAGTCACGGACGCACATTCCGTCTTCGCGCACGGTAAGATTATTACTCATCATATCGTTGACGGGAATGCTCCTCATCGCTTTGGCAACCTGTGTGGCGTCAACGACACCCGCCTGAGCAACGGCCTTTAAATAATGCATGACGGCGCTATAGCCACAGGCCCGCTCACCATTGGGTGGACTGCCCATCTTCTTCATGTAGCGCTTCGACCAATCCCGCGTCTTGTCGTTCTGATCCCAGTAGAAAACCTCGTTGGCGTACAGGCCATGCATGCTCTCTAGACCGAGTACCTGCACATCCACAATGCTCATGCTCGTCGTGGCCAAAGTGACAACCGAGTCAAGGCCAAATTGGCGTGCGGTTTTGATGAAATTCAGCAAGTCGGTTCCGAACAGGCCAACTTGCACGACATCGGCACCAGAATTTGCAGCGGCCAGAACGGCTGTACTAAAATCCGGTGACCCAAGAGGGACTCGAAGCGAGCCGGTAACGGTCGCGCCTCGCCCTTCAAGCGATTTCTTGAAGTCGTTTTCCAGTGAGATCCCGAACGCGTAGTCGGGATTAAGGAGGAACCACCGTTTCTTACCCATTTTCACGAATACTTCGGGCTGAACGGTCGACAGCCCATATGTATCGTAGGTCCAATGGAAAGATGTCGGATTACAGGATTTTCCCGTAATTTGAGAGGAGTGTGCGTTCGAGACAACGGCAATTTTGTTTTTATTTGCAGCGAGCGCCATCACCGCCAGGGCGCATGATGAGATCTGAAGATCGAAAAACGCCTCGACGCCTTTCGTGTCCATCCATTCACGCGCGATACCTGTTGCGATCTCCGCCTTACCCTGATGGTCGGCTGAAACGATTTCGATTTGACGACCGAGGGCTTGGCCGCCAAAATCTTCGACAGCAAGTTCTACCGCAGCTACCGAGCCCTTTCCGCCGGACGTGGACGCAACGGAAGAAAAGTCGCAGAGGACTCCTATCCGCAGCGGGCCTTCCGATTGCGCGAAGACACGCGTACCGGCGGATGCAATTCCCCCCGCAGCTACAATTTTCAGCAAGTCACGCCGCTTCAAGTTCATCATATCCTCCTTATGATGCGTCTCCCAAATGCCCAACGGCTCTCCGAATTCCCTTGCCGTCCGCACTTTAATAAATACCCATAATTCGAGATTTCATAATCGTCAATATTTTTTAAATATCCGATTATCTGGTGGATGAGCAGTTTTGCTCCAATGGATCATTGCCTCACCGAGTTTCAGCGTTGCCATCCAAGCCAACCGGTCTCTGCATTTCCTGAGCCGCTTTGCAGTCTGTTGGTGATTGATCCTTGCGAAAGCAAGCAGAGAAATGCGGGCGGCGGATCACCTTTCATACAATCCCATCTAATAGGACTGATGATCGCCAACATTGGTTCGTGTTCACATTCGGCGAGGCGGTGGTATTCAATTGATCAACCGTTCGTCTACGGAGAGATAGAAGTCGCAACACACATAACCAACCGGATGTATTTAGCGGTGGCGCGACTTTTTGCTTCTCTTACAAGCGCGCTGATTTTTGATGTCTGCGAGGGATTGGCACGACAGAATGTCTGTCCCGCCTGGAAACTCTTGGTCAAGGTGCCTTAGTCATTCATGAGCCCGACTAATAACTGCAATAATTCATGGATAGCTAATCAACGTCGGATTTCTCCGCTAATTGAAGAATGGAGCAGTCGAAGCTGACGTTACGCCTCGTAACCTGGTGAAGGTACTCAGGAGCCGCGTGCATCTGATATTCAGCGCATTTCGCAAGCAAATTCGCTTCAGCAAAGACGAAAGGAATTCGCTTCGGATGTAGACGCAGGAAAGGTTGGGAGGCCCCATGGGTAGCGAAATTGATGTCGTCATTGTCGGCGCCGGTGCCGCGGGGATTGCAGCGTCGCGACAGCTGGCGAAAGGTAGATGTTCTGCCGTTATCGTTGAGGCGCTGCCGCGTCCAGGGGGGAGGGCATGGACGACAGTTGCTGGAGGATACCGTCTCGATCTTGGTTGTGGCTGGCTGCATTCGGCCGACCGCAATCCCTGGTCACGCATAGCTGAAGAAAACGGCTTTGCTGTCGATCGCAGAGAAGCAGCTTGGGGTAAGCAATTCGGTGATCTCGGTTTTCCACCAGAAGAGCAGCGGGCGGCAAGGCAAGCGCTACAGGACTGGGAAAAGCGCCTACCGGCTGTTGTCGAAGACAGCGATTGTGCCGGGGATGCACTCACACCGGAGAACAAATGGAATCCTTATGTGCAGGCGATCTGTGGGTTTTCGAATGGTGTTGCTCCCGATTTGATGTCGGCGAGCGACTACCTGGCTTACGACGCGGCATGCACCTATCGAAATTGGCGTGTGCCAGACGGATACGGCACGATGATTACGGCGAGTATACCATCGCAAATTCCGGTTTGGCTTGATACGCCCATACATAGCCTCATCGATAACGGCCGCCGGCTGAAGATTGAAACATCAAGAGGGAGCATCTCTGCGCGCGCCGCCATCATGACGGTCTCGACAAATGTCCTTGCGGGCGACGCCATCAAGTTGCCAGGGGTTTTGGACCCTTGGCGGCATGCTGCGGGGCGTTTGCCTTTGGGTAACGATGAAAAGCTGTTCCTCAATATCCATGATCCGGATGCCTTTTTGCCGGAAACGCATTTGATCGGAAATCCCTATGATAGCGCGACGTGCGATTTCTATATTCGCCCTTTCGGGCGGCCAATCGTCGAGTGTTATCTTGGTGGGGACAGCGCGCTTATCGTTGCACGGCATGGTCTTGAGGCCGGCTATCGATTGGCGATCGATCAACTTGCGCATCTGCTCGGATCGGATATCCGGTCCAAACTATCGCCGCTGGTCGGATCCAGCTGGTGCTCCACCGACCGGATCGGAGGCGCCTATAGCTGTGCACTTCCGGGCCAAGCAACAGCGCGTCGCAGTTTGGCCAGATCTTGGGATCAACGCATCTTTTTCGCGGGGGAGGCCACACACAGCTACGATTTCTCCACCGCACACGGTGCTTATGAAAGTGGCTTGCGCGCCGCCGATGAAGCCCTTGCCGCGCTCAACCTGTCAAGGGTTGTGTTCCAACCCCTAATGACGCCGACAGCAAAAATTCATGAAGCCGTTTCATGACGGCGAGCAAACAACGGCGCTGATACGATTGGCGTAAAAGGCGTTGCTGAGGTATTTCCCAAGTAGCCTCGTTCATGAAGATAAACTGGTCTTTCCCTCAATTTTTCATGTGAATCGGCGCCAACGCTAAAATGCTGCCGCCTTTTATAGTCCAGAGCGCATAAACCCATTCAGCGGCTTCGCGGGTGACGGCCCGCAACATAACTGCGCTAAGATGCGGTCGTCGAGCGAGCAACCGAGCGACCTGTTGGTCATAACTCGCAATATGCGGGATTTACGTGTTGCCAGAGTTGACCCTGATGTCACTTTGGCATAAAGCGGCCGGTTGGCGAGAATTGCGGCTTTTTGTGGTTAGAATGCGCGGGTTGGCCAGGAATCTGTGCACTAAAGCGTCATCGGCCGAAGGTGATAGCATCAGCAAATCTCATACTTTGGGATCTTCATTGACACGGCGACGCGGGTGAAGATACCGTCATCAGCGGCGGCCAAGCAAAGTACCTTTTCTGGCGACTGCAGGTTCGAAGGCTTGCACGCACATATAACTGACACGTCGGATCTATCGACAGAACGCGTAAATGACGCGCAGGGAACCTCCCTGATCGCCTGGATTTGTCCGACGTGAAGAAAGACTCGCTAAGACGGACCCTTTGAGAGGAATTCGCAACCGGGGAGGGGCGAAAACCCGAGGGAAAACGATGGGCCCGTCATTCGTTCATGAGCTCGATGACGACCGTCATCGCAATCGTCGCGTACAACTTCAAGGGAGGAGAAGTCATGAAAGTCGCATTACACGAACATTTTTTGCATATTAACCGACGCGCACTGCTTAAGAGTGCCGCAGCGGCGACTTTGCTGGGGGCGACAGCAAAGTATACACCTGCGCTCGCGCAGAACAATCTTCGCGCGGAGATCCTAAAAATCCCTGGCGTTGGCAGCGGACAGCCTGGCGATGCGGAATGGCAGAAGGTTGGCGAGTTGTGTCTGGGGGCAACTAAACAGAGCGTTAAGCAGGGTGAGTTTAAAGGAGTGGAGCTGACGTTTCTTGGTACAAATGCCAGCAACGTTCACAACGTGCTGTCGCGAGGGCTCCTAAAACCTTGGGAGGCTTACACGGGCGCCAAAATTACCTGGATCGACCTTAGTGTCCCAGACTTCAACGCGCGTTTGCAACAGTCAATCGCTTTGAATGCTATCGACTTTGACATCATTGAGATGGGCGCCGCCTTCGAGGGCGACACGTGTAGCAGGGGTCTCATGTCGGAGGTTCCTGATTGGGTCAAAAAGCAAGTCGACATGGATGATTATGTCAACTATTTGAAAGCCCCGGTTGGAACCTGGGACGGCAAGACTTATCGCGTTTCCGTTGACGGCGATTGCCATAACTTCAACTATCGAACCGACGTGTTTTCCGATGCAGACCTTGCCCAGAGCTGGGACAAAGAGGTCAGCGAAAAAGCAGGGCTAGTCCACTGGGGGCTTCCGCAGACTTGGCAACAAGTCCAAGCTGCAACTAAGTTCCTTAAGGGCAAGCAGGTTGGAGGGATGGACGCCTTTGGCTACCTGGATGCTTGCAAGCCATGGGGGGGTTTCGGCTTCTACTATCTTGCATCGCGCGCGTCTGCCTACGCCAAGCATCCAAGCGACAAGGCGTGGATATTCGACGTCGATACGATGAAGCCTAGAATCAATAACGCTGCATGGGTTCGCGCAATACAGGACGTCGTGGATGCGCTGCCGTTCGAGCCCGCCGATCAGCTTGGTATGGATCCGCTCGGCACCGGCTTCACTCAGTTTTTGGGCGGCACGGGGTCCATGCTCGCCTGGTGGGGTGACATTGGCTCCAATGTTAAAACCAACGACAATTCAGTGATTGGAGATTTGACAGGATTTTCAATTTTACCGGGTTCATCTGACGTTTACAACTCAACGACAGGTCTCTGGGAGACGCTTTCCTCCGGCCCCAACCGTGCCCCGAATATGGCATTCATTGGCTACGGATTGTATGTCATGGCGAGAGTTGACGGTGACTCTTTGAAGCATAGAGCGGCCTGGTCGGCTGTGGCCCACCTTGGTGGAAAGGATCTGTCCCTCTGGACCGCGGCCTATCCGTCGGGTCTGCAACCTTATCGTAACAGTCAATTCAACGTCTCGGAATGGGTTGGGGCAGGTTACGACGAGACTTTCGTTACTTCATATCTTCGATCGCAGGCGGATTCTTATAATCACCCGAACGCAGCGATTGAGCCACGTCTTCCGGGTATTTATCAATATTACAGCATCGCGGAAGACGAGCTGTCGAAGATTTATTCCGGCCAAGTCAAACCGCAAGAGGGGGCAGACGCGATTGCTTCCGCCTGGGAAAAGATCACGGATCAATTGGGCCGGGATAAGCAAATAGCGCTCTACAAGGCATCACTAGGGGTACAATAAATTTGATCGGCGCCGGCCACCGTGGCCGACGCCCCAACGGCGGATTTGAGCGTGATAGCCATAGAAAATACTGGTCAGAAGACTTCCTTTACCCCCGAAAGCAAGCAAGACATCCGCCTTTTGGGGCATTTTATAGTCGCTGCGGCGTCAGGACTGTTGGTGGCAGTGCTCACAGTGCAGGTTCTTTACAAGACCGGCACGATCTCAATTGGTTTTGAGACATGGCGACCGGCCCTCTACGCATATGTTTTATGGGCAATTGCCTTAGGAATCGTGCAGGTTTTGGTTCGAGGGGAAGCGGGTCAACGTGCGTTGTTTATACTGCCAGCGGTTCTTTTTACCGTTGCTGTTGTGGTCTTCCCGACCGTGTTCGGGCTCTTTGTCGCGTTTACAGACTGGAATCTCTCGGGAGCAGCCGGGCCGCGGTTCAACGGTCTTGCGAACTTCAAGGAGATGCTCGGTGATGCGTATTTTTGGAATGCTCTTTGCAACATGGTGTTCTACGTTGCCGCCGTTCTCGTACAATATTGCTTGGCCTTTGGACTCGCGCTTCTTTTAAATCTCGAGATCCGAGCCCGAAAATTTTTTCGCGTAGCCTTTCTACTTCCCTTTATGTTGAGTCCAGTTGCGGTAAGTTGGATGATTGGAAAGTCAATCATGGACTTCCGATCGGGCCCATTGACGCACCTCGCGCGAGCGATCGGATGGGACAATCCAAGCTTCTTTACCTCGCCAATGATTGCTAGGATCAGCATCGCGGTGCTAGACGCCTGGGTTTGGATCCCGTTCACGGTAATCCTGCTGTTAGCGGGACTGCAAGCGATTTCAAAGGAGGTGCAGGAGGCCGCAAGGGTCGACGGCGCCACGCCGTGGGCAGCGTTCTGGCACATCACGTTTCCCCTGATGCTACCTGTTTCGATAACAGCAATCATCGTTCGGGTCATCTTTCAGCTGAAGCTCGCCGATATGGTCATTAACACGACATATGGTGGGCCAGGTGGTGCAACCGACACCGTCTCAAGCTTTATTTTCCGAGAGTATCGGGATCGTTCGAACGTTGGCTATGGCACGATGCTAGCGATGGTGTACCTCGTGCTGATCATCGGTTTTCTCCTCATATTTTTATCCGTGCTGAAACGTTTTACGCGCTGGAACGAGGGAACAAATGAATAGTCGTGCGAGCCATCTGATAAGCAAAACACTCACCTACAGCGCATTGTGCCTTTGGGCTTTCGTCTGCCTCTTTCCAATTTATTGGACGTTTACAACGGCTTTCAAGAGAGCTCCGGATATTCTGCAAGGCCATCTCGTCCCGTGGATTGACTTTATTCCGGATTGGATCGGCTGGAGGTCAATTGGCCTATCGCCGGACAGAATCGGAGTAACGTCCACGGTGCGAGACGAGTTTCTGCTTCGGTTCGAAAATAGCGTCATCATATCGCTCAGCGCGGCGTCTTTGGCCATTGTGCTTGGTGCACCCGCCGCCTACGGCCTTTCTCGCTTTCGCTACAAGTTCGGGGTGATGGGGAACAGCGACATATCGTTTTTCTTTCTGTCCCAGATGATCCTACCGCCTGTCGTCCTGGCTTTGCCCGTCCTCGTGCTCTATCAGGGACTTGACATGCTTGATACCCGATTTGGGCTGATTGTCATTTATACACTTTCGGTGCTTCCCATTGTTATATGGATTATGCAAGACCAGTTCGGGTCAATACCGAACGAACTAGAACAAGCGGCGTTGGTCGATGGCTGTACGGTTTGGGGCGCCTTTTTCCGCATTGTCGTGCCCCTCGCGCTGCCTGGCATGGTCGCCGCCTTCATTTTGTCGATCGTTCTGTGCTGGAACGAGTATTTCTTCGCAGCACTGCTGACGAGCACCAACGCAACCACACTGCCGGTCATGGTCGCAAGCCAAACAAGTTCTCAGGGCGTCTCCTGGTGGACAATGGCAGCTTTGGCGTTCGCAGCGATTTTGCCTCTTATTCTGGTCGGCATTTTCCTCGAAAAATATATCGTCAAGGGGCTGACGGCTGGCGCCGTAAAGTAAAGCACGTGGTCATCGTAGGTCGAGAAACGGGAGGCGAGATGTCTTTATCAAATAGAATGAATCTTGCGGGAAAAGTCGCCCTGATCACAGGGGGCGCAGGCGGTATCGGTGCGGCTATAGCTAACGGGTTAATCGAAGCTGGCGCCAAAGTCGTACTGGGTGATAATGTCGAATCCCTGGGGGATATCGCCAGCCAAATGTCCCGAAATAGTAGCGTGGACTGGGTGAGCATGGACGTCACCAAAAGCGGGTCCGTGGATGAGGCTGTGGCGCATGTGGTCAACGGGCACGGTAAGTTGGATATTCTTGTTGCAGCTGCCGGGGTTACCTATGAAGAACCAACCCTCGATCACACTGATGAAAACTGGCGGCGCGTTATGGCAGTAAACCTCGACGGCGCGTTTTATTGCATGAGAGCAGCGGGACGGCAAATGGCCAAGTCCGGCGGTGGCTCCATCATAGCAATTTCTTCTATCTGCAGCCGTGTTCGCGTACGGCCGGAACTTCACGTTGGATATGACGCTACAAAGGCCGCTGTCGCTCTGCTATGCCGCAACATCGCGGTTGAATGGGCCGATCACGATATCCGCGTGAATGCCGTTGCGCCTGGCTATTGCGACACAACCTTGCTTGGCGCGGTCGGCCGAGCCCGCCCAGACGTGTTAAAGCAATGGCTCGAGGACATCCCCCAGCACCGGCTGATCGCTCCACGCGAGATCGCAGATGCGGTTTCATTTCTTGCGTCAGATGCGGCAAGCGGCATCACAGGCCAAGAGCTGGTGGTTGATGGCGGTTATTCGGTGGCATAAAGGCGAAATGATGTGCGATCAAAGCAAGACAGGTTCTGCGGGGCAGAACGCGGTGTTGGGGCCCTCCGTACAACCCTCTTGCCTGCCCCCATCTAAAGGTCGCAGCGGGGTAGCGTTGGTCTCGTTGTTGGAGGTTGTTCTTCGTATTAATCGCGGCGACCATCGACTTTCAATCGACCCGCGAGCCACTTTGTTGGACGTACTGCGTGAAAAGCTGAATTTGACCGGATCCAAGAAGGGCTGCGGCCTTGGTCAGTGTGGGGCCTGCACGATCTTGATGGATGGAAATCGATTCAAATCATGCTTGTTGCTTGCTGCCCTTGTTGAACGCCGCGACATCATTACCATCGAAGGACTGGCTGACGGAGATCGACTTCATCCGCTTCAGTCAGCGTTCATCGAGCGAGACGCATTTCAGTGTGGTTACTGCACCTCTGGGCAGATCATGTCCGGTATCGCTTGCATCGCCGAAGGACACGCCGGTTCCGCAGAAGAAATTCGCGTGTGGATGAGCGGAAACCTCTGCCGATGCGGTGCGTATGACAATATCGTTGCCGCTATTCAGGATGCGGCCGGCAAGAAAGAAGCGGGTGACGATGGGGCCTTTTGATCTACATCGTCCGACTGACCTCAATGAAGCCATATCGTTGAATGCGCATTCGGGCCGAACAGACGTGCTCAGCGCGTTTATCGCTGGGGGCACCGACATGGTGCAGCTTCTACAGGAGAATGTTCTCCAACCCCGAAGACTAGTCAGCCTGTGTGGACTACTTGATGAGGGTATCCACATGGAAGCGCATGAGTTGCGATTGGGCGCTGCAGCGACAATGGCAAAGGTCGCTGCCCATCCCGACGTCCTTTTGCATTATTCCCTGATTGCCGAGGCGATCTTGAACTCCGCGAGCCCACAGGTGCGCAATCAAGCAACGATCGCAGGCAATCTCTTGCAGCGGACCCGTTGTCCCTATTTTCGCGACGTGGGGTACGAAGCGTGCAACAAGCGTAATCCCGGCTCCGGATGCGCTGCAATCGGAGGCGAAAATCGGTGGCATGCCATTTTAGGTGCCAGCGAAAGCTGTATGGCAGTCCATGCTTCGGACCTAGCGGTAGCCCTTGTCGCACTCGATGCATCCGTCTCACTTTTGGGGCCAAAAGGGCAGCGGCATGTAAACCTAGGTGAGATGTATCAGCTTCCCGGAGATACGCCGCATATCGAGGCAGACCTCAAGCCAGGCGAAATCATCACTGCAATTACCGTCCCGCGGTACGCAGCAGGAGTTCAATGTTCCTACATCAAGGTCCGCGACAGGGCTTCGTTTGAGTTCGCCGTCGTGTCGGCAGCGGTTGCGCTGGACATAAAGGGACGCCAGATACGTGATGCCCGCATTGCAGTTGGCGGGGTCGCTACACGTCCTTGGCGCCTTCCCCAGGTAGAAGCCAAACTCAAAGCTGCGCACCTTGACATCAACGCGTTAGATGCTGCTGCAGAAGCGGCGACGCAGGGCGCGCGCGGCCAGGGTCACAACGAATACAAGATTGAACTGATGAAAAGAGCCGTGCGACGTGCGCTTGAGACGGCAGGAGGTTTTCGATGATCAATTTCATCGGCAAGCCCGTAAGCAGGGTTGACGGTCGTCTCAAGGTTACTGGGGGTGCCGCTTTTTCCGCTGAATTCAATTGTCCGGGCCTTGCCCATGCGGTGGTGGTGCGAAGCACAATAGCCAGCGGTCGGATTACGGCAATTGCCGTAGACGAGGCAGATCGTGCGCCTGGAGTGATCGCGGTCCTGACGCATCAGAACTGCCCGAGGCTGCCCTATCACCCGCACAAGAGCCTACCCGACGCCGTCGTGGGCGAACGCCTGCATGTCCTTCAAGACGACCACATCAGTCATCAGGGTCAGCCAGTCGCGCTGATTATCGCTGAGACCCTTGAGGAAGCGGCCCATGCGGTAAGCCTCGTGCGTGTTAGCTACGCGCCCGATGCAGGTACCACGGATTATCTCAGCGTAATGCCCGTTGATCCGACTGATGAAAAAGCCGCTGTCACCGGGCTCAGACGGGAAGAGTCGCAACGCGGTAATCCGGCTGAGGTTTTCGCCACAGCAGAGGTTAGTTTTGACGGCAACTATTCAATTCCGAGAGAATATCATAATCCGATCGAAACGCATGCGACTATCGCGTCCTGGGATGGCGACCAGCTGACCTTGTGGGATAAAACGCAGTGGGTTCACAACGTAGCTGACGAAATTGCAGCCATTTTCGGAATGCCCGCGCGACACATCCACGTCATATCACCTTTTGTGGGTGGGGCTTTCGGCTCAGCGGCAAGGGTCTGGGCGCATGTAACCCTTGCCGCGCTGGGGGCCAGAATTGTTGGGCGGCCGGTTAAGCTCGTTCTGACCCGGCGCGATATGTACTATGGAACTGGCTACCGTCCAAGATCGACGCAGCGAGTGGCGATCGGCGCATCGCTTGAAGGGCGGCTGCAGTCCATAAGCCACGAGGTAAGCCATGAAACTTCGACCTATGAGGAGTACATGGAATCCCTTTTATTCGCGACACGGTTTCTGCACTCTTGTCCAAACGTCTATACTCGCTATCACCTTGCTCCGATGAACATTCACACGCCCACATATATGCGAGGTCCGGGTGAAGCGAGCGGATTGTTTGCGCTGGAATCCGCCCTTGACGAGTTGGCTGCAAACCTCAAGATCGATCCTGTTGAACTCCGTTTGCGAAACGAGCCGGCCATTGACGAATCCACGAACCTGCCGTTCTCGAGCCGCTCGACGCGAGAATGTTATCTGCTGGCGACGGAGCGCTTTGGTTGGAGTAAGCGTAATCCGGAACCACGGTCAATGCGCGACGGCCGATTGTTGGTCGGCTGGGGTATGGCTACCGGCGTATATCCGGTCTACGTCGCGACGGCTTCAGCGAGGGTACGCATCTTTCCGAATGGCACGGCGGAAGTCGTGAGCGCAGCCAGTGACATGGGTCCGGGCACATATACGTCAATGACTCAAGTTGCAGCAGAAACACTCGGACTCTCTCTCGATCAGATTACTTTCAAACTTGGTGATACAAACCTGCCGAGGGCGGCGATCCATGCCGGATCGATGACGATGAGCAGCGTCGGGAGTGCCATTCAGGCGGCATGCGATATGGCGCGCGCAGAGGCGCTATTGCAGACAGGTGCGTCCAACCTCAAAGAGGCTTTGCGACATTTGAAGGGGCCTATAGAGAAGTTGGCAGATTTTTCTCCTGAAGGCGGAGAACAAAAATTCTCCATGAACGCGTTCTCAGCAGTGTTCGCCGAGGTTACCGTCGATCCGGAGCTCGGCGAAACGCGTGTGCGCCGGATGGTAGGGGCTTATGGAGCTGGACGCATCGTCAATCCGAAGATTGCCCGCAGCCAATGTGTTGGAGGTATGATCGGCGGTATTGGAATGGCACTAATGGAGCACGCGATCGTCGATCCGAGGTCTGGGCGGGTGGTAAACGCGAATTTGGCGGAATATGCAGTTCCGGTTCACGCCGATGCGCCCCCGTTGATAGACGTGATTTTCGTGGATGAAAAAGACCCCTATGTGCCTATGGGTGTTAAGGGTATTGGCGAATTGGCAATGGCCGGCATTGCTCCCGCCATTTCAAATGCTGTCTTCCATGCAACAGGGAGACGAGTACGCAGTCTGCCAATCACGCCGGACAAGTTGCTTTAACGGAGACGCCCTGGCAGACTTCACATCGCTTTATGAAGTTTGCGCAATGATCTACTTGATAACCGCGGCTGATATTGCCCTCGCCAACTTATCCCCTTGCGAGGTGATCGCCCCGATCGTGTGCCCCCCATCCACCACCAGGGCGTGACCGATGGTAAATCCGGCTGTGCTTGAACACAGCCAGAGAACAGCCGACGCAATCTCTTCCGGCCGACCCAAGCGGCCGATCGGTTCCTCCGCTGCCATCCGCGCCAGGCCCTCTGCAGTGCCACCGGAGACTTCAACGGCCATGCTTGTGTGTACGATCCCGGGACAAACGGCGTTGATTCGGACGCCAGTCTCGGCATAGTCTAGCGCCGCAGAACGGGTCAAACCAATCACTGCATGTTTCGCTGCAGAATAGGCCGCGGCACCTTTGATGCCCATAATTCCTGCACCTGAAGATGTGTTTACAATCGCACCTCCGCCTCGCTTTTGCATGAGTGGAATCTGACTACGCATGCAAAGAAATGTGCCTGTGACATTGATATCAATAATCCGACGCCATTCCTGATCGCTGATATCGGCAGCCGCTGCAACGTTTTGATATTTCCCTGCGTTGTTGAAGGCGAAATCGAGACCACCAAAGGTGTTCACCGTCTGAGCTAGGGCATTCTCGACCTCGCTTTCAACTGTGAGATCACAGCGCAAGGGCAGCGCTCTTCCACCCGCATCCTGAACGGCTTTCGCGGACTTTTCACAGCCAGCTTGATCGATGTCGACCAAAGCGACATACGCGCCGGCCTGCGCAAATGCGATAGCCGTCGCGCGTCCGATACCACCAGCCGCCCCCGTGACAAACGCAACTTTCCCAATGAAATCGTGGTTCGTACTCATCCGTTCCTCCTTGGATGCAACCTCGAAGGTGGGTTAGATCATGGCATACTACAGACATGTCAATATAAGGGATTTCTTCTGCCACGGTAGTGCGAAGCTCATGTTGTCACCCCACCTGAGTAAATTCGAATCATCAGCCCACAGCAAATCGCGCATGATATAGGTGCTTTGGATTTCGCCATGCACGACCTATGGCAATCCCGTGATTCGAGATTTAATATGGAGGCTGAAATGGGAACTGGCAAAGTGCCGAATGCGTTGAAAACCGACCACCGGAATGCCTCAGCCCGCAGGGTTGTCACGGGGGTGGACAGCGAAGGACGCTCCACCATTGTAAGCGACGGCGACGTTCCTACCAGATTTGTTGGTGAGGCCTATACGGTTAACCAGGTCTGGCAAGCCGGCACCCTGCCAACCCCGGCATTGGCAGAAAATACGCTGCGCGAAGGCGCAGGGTTCGTATCGCCCGCAGCCGGTTACACTTATGTGATCACAACCTTCCCACCTGATAGCTCGTGGGACTACGAGGGACAATATACGAAATCATTGATGGACTGGGGAGCAGGTGACGCGCTTCAACCGGGCGATGCTCCCGGGATGCACACCACTGATTCCGTCGACATCGTCACGGTGATTTCCGGTGAAATATGGGCAGTGCTGGAGACTGGCGAAACGTTGTTGAAGCCCGGCGACACACTGATTCAGCGCGGCACGAAGCACGCTTGGAAAAACCGGAGCGATGCCGATTGCACGATCTCCGCGGTTCATGTGACCGCTATTCGGCCTTCCATCGCCTGAAGTGATCGATGGCGTAGTGTGAACGTGGCGCGGAGTGATCGGCGGAGCAAGAATCGGTATGCCCCGCGCGCGGAAGCGCAAGCACAGATCAAATGAGGAAACACTGGATGGCTTCTGTTGAAATTGTCGATTTGCGTAAGGCTTACGGATCACTGGAGATTATGCACGGTGTTTCGATCAACATTGAGAACGGCGAGTTTGTGGCGCTCGTGGGTCCCTCTGGATGTGGAAAGTCGACATTGCTGCGGATGATCGCGGGTCTGGAGACGACAACATCAGGTCAGATAAAAATCGGCGATCGCGTTGTGAACGATTTGCCGCCGCGCGACCGCGACATCGCCATGGTTTTTCAAAGCTATGCGCTTTATCCCCACAAGACCGTTGCTCAGAACATGGGGTTTGCGCTTAAATTGCGCAGGACTCGCGCGGACGAGGTTGCAACGAGGGTACGCCGCGCCGCAGACATTCTGGATCTTGTTCCGTATCTTGAGCGATTTCCACGACAGCTGTCGGGAGGACAGCGACAGCGGGTGGCAATGGGACGAGCGATCGTCCGCGATCCGGCTGTGTTCCTGTTTGATGAACCGCTTTCAAACCTCGACGCCAAGCTGCGCGTTCAGATGCGCGCGGAGATAAAAGAGCTGCATCAAAGGCTGAAGACTACGACAGTCTATGTGACACACGACCAGGTGGAAGCCATGACGATGGCGGATCGCGTCGTGGTTCTTCGGGATGGGAGGGTCGAGCAAATAGGGACTCCGCTTGAACTTTATGATCGACCGACAAACCTGTTCGTTGCCGGCTTCATTGGCTCTCCTTCAATGAATCTACTTCGCGGAACTTTGGTGAAAAAAGATGACGCAGTATCGTTCAGAACAGTGTCAGGAGTGACCTTGCCCATTAACCATGCTCCCGAGCAGGCCTTGGGTCGAGATCTCTATTACGGGATCAGGCCTGAACACTTTACGCTTGACGGTAAAGGTGTAGAAGTCCAGATTTCTGTTATCGAGCCTACCGGTGCTGAATCGCAAGTATTCGCAAAACTCGGAAACGACAAGATTATGGCGGTCTTCCGTGAAAGAATGACGCTGAAATCTGGAGCAAAACTGCGGATCAATCCAGTACGTCCATCAGTTCATCTCTTCGAGGCAGAGACAGGCGCGCGCATTAACTGACATGATTACGCTGACCAGCATGGCGGCGGATGATCCTCGATCGTCCGCCTGTCTTTTGTTGCGCGAAGTATCAAACACCAGACACATTCGGATCGCGAGACGACGTTTGGGAGGGTAGATAGTGAGCCTTCTCGGGCCGGGCTGTCAGCGAAGTGTGCTTCACTGCTATGTTTAAAAACTGTGCGCAGGGGGAGCGCTGCTTGATCTTCGAGAGAAAAGTGTATGCCCTTGCTTTAGCAGCCGCGACGGAATGCAAGTGGCGGATCATACGACTGGCGAGCAACGGGCTTATCGAGCCGCATGAGTATCAGATGGAGGCCAGTCTCAATCGCCACGGGATCCAGGCCGGCACGGGGAGATCAATCCCAATTCGGCCGTCACAATGCTTGCATGTGGTTGCATACCCTCATCGTTCACGCAGCTTCTCAGGTTGTCAGTTCGCCATCGAACCTACTTCCACTTGCTGCAGCACACCACGGATGAAAACTAGTTAGCTACCGAACGCTGTCGGGCGCAATGGCGAGGCGCGTTGGGCGATAAGCTGGGGGTATCGCCGCCTTGGACGCAAGCTTGCGCGATGCCGTTACCTCTGTCATCGAGCAAAATTGACGGCGCAAACTCGCTTGCGCCACGTGCCCGAGAGGAGAACCAATGCAAGGCATTGTCTTTACCGGTGATTGTGGAATCCGCCTGGCAACATTTCCTGACCCGACCCCAGGGCCTGGGGAAGTAGTCCTTGAGATCAAGGCGTCGGGAATGTGCGGGAGCGATCTGCATATGTACCGCTCCGCTCCAGCAGCGATCTCTTCAGAATTGATAAGAGGTCACGAACCCTGCGGCGTGGTCGTTGCAGTCGGGCCGGGAACCATTGCACCCCATGCGCGGGTCGGCGCGCGTGTTATGGTTCACCATTACACCGGCTGCGCCGGCTGCGCGCAGTGCGATTCCGGTTGGCCTCAGATGTGTGAAGAAGTTCCCGTCACAGTGTATGGCATCGATGGCCACGGCGCCCATGCGCCTTACATGAAGGTGCGTGCAGACACGCTGGTGCCTCTGGACGAGCGTCTAAGCTTCATTGCTGGTGCCGCCATCTCCTGTGGGACTGGAACCGCTTGGGGGGCGTTCGAGCGAATGGGCTTGACCGGCCGTGATACAGTCGCGGTATTTGGGCAGGGGCCTGTTGGACTGTCTGCTACGCTTATTGCAACCGCGCAAGGCGCCAAGGTCATCGCCATTGATGTCGATGACAAACGGCTTGGCATCGCTAAGGCTTTCGGCGCGGAATTCACGGTCAACCCCGCCCGCGACGACGTGGCGGAGGTAATACGGGAGTATACCCGCGGCAAGGGGGCAAGCAAGGTTCTAGAAACGTCTGGCGCAGCTTCTGCGGCGCTCGATTCAGTAAGGGTTGCACGGGCCTGGGGTACCATCGGCTTGGTCGGTCTTGGCGCCGAATTCAGACTGACGCTGTCTCAGGTGCTGCGCCGGCAGCTCAATATCGTGACGTCTTGGACAATGTCACTTCAGGGCCAACGCGCATGCGCCGATTTCGTCATCGAGAACAATCTCGAGCTCGACCGGCTCTTCACAAAACACTGGCGCCTTGATCAGGCCGAGGAGGCCTACCGGCTGTTCAACGAGCAAAGCAGCGGAAAAGCCGTCTTTATCCCCTGAACAATAACCTAAAGCCTTATCTACGTGCTGGCGATCAATTCGGAATGACATCAATGACCCCAACAGCGTCTCGCATCCCACTTTCCGCAGCAACAGAAAGCTTACTAGCTCGGGACCAGTTCCTTCACCTGATCGACGGCAAAGATGTACCGTCGATATCCGGAAAGACGTTCGATACCTTCGATCCGTCGTCCGGCAATGTTCTTGCAAGGCTTTCTGAAGGAGATGCCGCTGACATCGACGCTGCCGTCAAAGCGGCACGCGGGGCTTTTGAAGGTCCCTGGCGGCTGTGGACGCCTTATGAACGCCAAAGGTTACTCCATCGGGTTCACGATATCATCGAAACGAATTTCGAAGAGCTTGCGCAAGTCGAAACCATGGACATGGGCGCACCGATTTCGCGAACGATGGGATTCAAAACCTTCGTTCTCAAGGTTATCGCGTTCTTTGCATCGCAATGCGGCTCCGTCTCCGGCGAAACGCTCCTGAACAGTTTGCCAGGAAGTGTCCACACGATGAGTTTGAAGGCTCCGGTTGGGGTCATCGGCGGCATTATTCCCTGGAACGGACCCCTGGGCAGCCAATGGTGGATTCTCGGAGCTGTATTGGCAAGTGGATGCACAGCAGTCCTGAAGCCCGCAGAAGATGCGTCGCTGTCGGTATTGCGGACCGTGGCTTTGCTGCATGAGGCAGGGATGCCGGCGGGTGTCATCAATGTCGTGACCGGTCAGGGCAGTGTTGCTGGTGCAGCGCTTGCAAGCCATCCAGGGGTCGATCGGATAGCTTTCACTGGCTCAACAGCAACTGGGCGCAAAATTATCGAAGCGTCTGCGATCAACATCAAAAAACTACAACTTGAGTTAGGAGGAAAATCGCCTGACATTGTGTTCGCCGACGCGGAACTCGAAAAGGCTGTTCCTAGCGCTGCGATGGCGGTTTTCGCAAACACCGGCCAGGTTTGCTACGCAGGTAGCCGCGTTTTTGTGCAGCGCCCTATCTTGAGAGAGTTTTGCGATCGCCTTGCGGAGTTTACAAAGACGATCCGCATTGGACACGGACTGGACCCCGATGCCCAGCTTGGACCGCTTATTTCGAAAAAGCAGCTTGATAGCGTCATGTCGTACATCAAGCTGGGTTCGAATGAAGGCGCAGAATTGATCTACGGCGGCCTGAGATTGAAGGGTCCCCTGGGCGACGGTTTTTTTGTAAGCCCAACGATCTTTGCAAATGTCGAAAATAACATGAGGATTGCGCAAGAAGAAATCTTTGGGCCGGTCCTCTCCGTGATACCATTCGATACGGAAGCAGAGGCGATTGCTCTTGGAAACGCTTCGGAATACGGACTGGGCGGAGCGGTCTGGAGCCGCAATATCTCGACAGCCCTGAATGTCGTGCGGCAGATTCACACTGGAGTCATGTGGGTAAACTGCTATGGACTGATCGACCCGCTCGTCGGCTTTGGCGGTACCAAGTTGAGCGGCTATGGCGCAAAAGGCGGTCGCGCCCATCTTGATACCTATCTTTATACAAAAACGGTCTACATCGACACGTGAGCTGGGCCCGAATGGCCGAGAAGCAAAAGGAGCCGATCACGCCCCAGATGAGAGCCCGCTGTCAGTACCGGAGCAATAGTCCCCAATAGTGCCGTTTGAATCTTCCCCAGGTGCTGCGGCCGCTGGTCATCGGCGATACTCCTTCCGATGATCGGAAGGGGATGTTGGTGATCAAGCTGAGGGAGACGATCATGATCCTGGATCTGCATCAGCAGGGCCTGACAGTGTCAGCTATTTCCAGAGAAACAGGCATCGGCCGCAAGAGGGTGCGCAAATGTATTGAACGGGGCCTTGATGTTCCAGCCTATGGTCCCAGGAAGCCGCGGGCGACGGTCCTTGATCCGTTTTGCTTCTTATCCTTCGGGATCGGGTGAAGACCTATCCCGGCCTGACCGGCAGCCGATTGCTCCGAGAACTCAGGGAGCGAGGTTATACGGGCGCTACACGGCACTGACGGATTTTCTTCGCGACGTGCGTCCTCCGGCAAACCCGGGTTTCGAGGTTCGTTTGGAGACGCCGCCTGGAGAGCAGGCCCAGGTGGATTTCGCCCAGTTGCACGTCGTCTTCACCGACGAGACCGATGACGCCGAGGATTGTCTGGCTATTCTCGATGGTGCAGCCACCTCATCTGGGCTCGCTTCGTTATGCATCAGAACCTGCCGAGCGTCCTGCGTTGCCGCATAGCAGCTTTCGAGGCCATTGGTGGTGCCCCGCGAGAGGTGCTTTACGACTGGATGAAGACCGCCGTGATCGGCGAAGGTCAGACCGAGGGCATCGTCTATAACCGTGCCTCCTTGACCTGGCTCGTCACATGGATTCCATCCCAAAGCATGCAAGCCTTATCGGGCCAAGACAAAAGGCAAGGTCGAGCGGCTGTTCCGTTATATTCGGACTTCTTCCTGGCCCGATCATTCCGCAATCTCGATGATCTGAACGCCCAGCTTCGGCACTGGTTGGATATCGTCGCCAATGCGAGGAAGCATGACACGAGTCGGCATCAACGAACAATCATCTTCTCTTAAAAAGGCGAGCATGCCGCCCACTAGTGCCTCACCGCTCTCGCTGCCCTATCAAGTCGAGCACCGGCTTCTGCGACACAATCAATGAAGCTGCGACGAGGCGCATCGAGTAACGACCTCTCACGGAAGAACACGGCTATATCTCGACTTAAAATTCGCGATGTGATCGGAAGAGCGACAAGCCTTCCTTCAAGGAGTTCCGTCGCGACAGCATGTTCAGGAAGCATGCCGAGATTGTCGGAATTTTCAATCATCGTTATCATAAAGCTCACGGAATTGCATTCGCTAAGCTGATTTGGAACGCTCACACCTTCATCAAAGGTAACCTGTTCCACCGGCGAGCTGTTACGACCGACGAGGTGGGTCACCCACGGATACTTGATCAACTCGGGCCAAGCAATAAGCCCTTTTAGGGCAGGATGGCTCGGTCTGCAGAGGACAACGAGGCGATCCCTGAACAAGACGCGTTGCTTGATGCCTTCGACGTTTTCGAAACAGCCCGTTTGTGCGATGATAAAATCAAGTTCCGTACGCTGCAGTCCGACCAACAGCTCGGGATGCGCGTTTTCGAAAATTCTGAGTGGAACTGAAGGATACTGGGCGCGCCACTTGCAGACGGCGCGGGGAACGACGTTGGCGACAAGGCTGACGATTGCACCAACAGTGAGACGTCGTGGGATCCCACATCGATCTTCGAGGATCTGCTTTTCTGCCACATCCATCTCGTCTTGGATAAACCAGGCTCGCGAATAAAGCAGCTCACCGGCGGACGTCGGAATCACACCCATCGGACCTCGTTCGAGGAGCTTAACACCAAGCGAAGCTTCCAACCTGTCCATTGAAGAACAGAGTGCCGGTTGGGATAATTGCAGCTCCTTGGCTGCTTTTCTGAAACTGCCGTGCTCAACAACGGACTTCATATATAGAAGCTTTTTGGGATCCATTGTGTTTCTCCTCCATACACAATGAGCTCTGTCAAACTGCACTTCCTTATTTTGTTTGTTATCCCACAATATGGGACTAATCATATTCCTCGTACGGGCTCCTCGCAGTGGGTCACAACATCAGTGTTGGTGACGCTCCATTTGAATGGAGCGTCACGTCTGTCATTCCCCAAGATGCGGACGGATCAGAGACAGGTCTGCTTCGCTGAGACGGTCACGCGCATTTAGCTGGTGCCAGTAAGGATAGATCAGTGGTTGCTGACTGATGAGATCCAGTCTGGCGCGTTCTTCAACGGAAAGTTTAAAGTCAGCCGCCGCGAGGTTGTCGGCAAACTGGGCTTCAGTTCGCCCGCCCGCGATCACCGAGGTGACGCCAGGTCGTCCAAGCGTCCAAGCGAGGGCCACCTGAGCGGCCGAGACGCCTCGACTTTCACCAATGTTGACCAGTTCATCGACGATATTCCAGAGGCGATTTTCGTCGCGGATCGGCGGTTCTGTCCAGCCGGCAAATTGCCGCGTGCCCGCCGGCGTTTCCTGATCTCGCCGATGCTTACCTGAAAGCAAGCCTCCGGCAATCGGCGCCCACACAAGGACACCTAGACCTTGATCGATACTAATCGGGAGAAGCTCATATTCCGCATCGCGGGACTCAAGAGTGTAGTGGATTTGCTGGCTGGCAAATCGGGCTCGCCTATCGCGCTCACTGATACCAAGAGCCTTCATGATATGCCAGCCGGAGAAGTTGGAGCAGCCGATATAGCGCACCTTGCCCTGGCGAACGAGTGTATCCAGAGCCTCCATCGTTTCTTCCAGAGGCGTCAATCCGTCCCGTTCGTGCAACTGGTAGAGATCGATAACATCCGTTTTCAGGCGCTTCAGACTGGCTTCGCACGCGTTAATAAGGTGATATCGAGAAGCCCCAGCGTCGTTCGGACTTGCTCCCATTTGGAAGCGCGCCTTTGTTGCAATCAACACGCCGTTCTTGCGGGGGCCGCCAATAATTTCACCCAGGATCTCTTCGCACGTCCCATCGGAGTAGATATCGGCGGTGTCAATTAAGTTCACACCCGCATCCAAGCACATATCGACCAGACGGCGCGCCTCGTTGACACCAAGATCGCCCGTCATTTTGGCCCAGTTCTTCCCGCCGATAGTCATCGTGCCCATTGTAATGGTCGAGACCTTGAGACCTGTTTGTCCAAGTAATCGGTATTCCATAAGAACCTCCCCTTCTTCCCACCTATTTATAACGCGTTACTGCGCAGTTACACTCTCATTAGATCAACACCCTTTATTGGATGTATGCCAAGAGCACTGATGGCACTTGTCACACAGCCTTTACCGAGATGGATCCTCCCAAATTCACTTTGAGCTTCCGACGGTTCCTTCGGCGCGCGGCCGCTCTTCGCTTGTCTGGAAAGCATGAACGCTAAAAGTCGCCCGTACGGGTCCTGCAGTTAATCTCTTATTATGGGATATAATGTTAAGTCAAGTCGCGGTTGAGACAAACGAGCATTTTCATCACGCCTAGTGCAAGCCACACTCGGCTATTAGCGGATGAGGCTGTTACTGCACATGTTCTATGAAAAATCTAATGGCGGGCCGATTATGAGGGATGAGATGAAGGTACCGGGCTACAAGTCGATCAGAACAAAGATCGTAATTGCGATGAGTCTTTTGCTTGCCGTGACCCTGGTTCCGGCTGGCAGTTTTGTATGGCTCAGCTCCAAATCTAACTTGGAAAGCATGTCCGGCGAAATAATGAGGCAGGAGGCTGCGCAAGCGTCCAATCAGGTCAAAGCGCTTATCGCTGAATATAAAGGCCTTACCGCCGCTACGGTTGCGTTGCTCGGCATGCAATACGAACAAGGAATTCTTGATCCAGTTTCAATAAGAAACGCCATGCAAGCACAGATGGAAACCTTCCCCGAGCGATACAATGCCTGGTTCCTGTCCTTGCCGGGCTCGAAGTTTGCTCAAAGCCCGGGCAATACTACGGAGCATGCGCCCATTAACAAAGAAGGCCTGGTTTCTATCGCTATAAGCCGTGAAGAAAGCGGCTCTTTAACTTATACTGTATTCGAGCGCGTAGAGAGCGCGGACTGGTATCGGATCCCAGTTGAGACGCCGCAGAAATGGATTCTGACCGAGCCGTGGATTTCTCCAATTGCAAGCCATCCGGTCATCATCACGTCGGGGCGGGTGATTGTCGCTAACGATCGCAAAGTAGCACTGCAGGGCTACGATTTAAATTTGGCGCAACTGTCCAGCAACATCGCACAAATGGCCCCAATGGGAACCGGCAGAATTTCCCTCCTGTCGCAAACAGGCAATTGGGTGGTTAATTCTGATAATGGTCTCCTAGCGAAACCGTACGAAGAGGCGCAGGGACGCGCTCAACTGGACGCCGCTTTGGCCACGGGCTCTCCACAATTTGTGGAGGATTACATGTGGAAAGACGGGACGGCAGTACGGCGCATGTTCTTCCCATTTAAAATACCAGATTTCAACACCAGTTGGGTTGCTGTCGTGGATGTACCGGTAGCGACGATCAATGCACCACTCCATCGGCAGCTTGTTGCCATAGGCATAGCCTTCCTAGCAGTCCTCGTTCTTGTTCTTCTTCTCGGATGGCTCATTAACAGGATAGTGGTGAAGCCCATTCAGAGACTTTCATCCACAATGGGAAGTTTGGCAAATGGAGTTTTGAATGAAGATTTCGATGCGAATACGAGAAGAGACGAGATTGGAGATATGGTGAAAGCCGTCCAAGTCTTTCGCTCCAATGCGATCGAACGCCAAACGTTGCAGGAGGGAGCGGATGCCAGCCGTAAGCTGGCCGATAAACAGCGGGTAGATCGTGAGGAGCAAAAGGCGAAAGAAGCATCCGAACTGCAATTCGCCGTTGAGAACCTCGCCGTTGGACTTTTGCAATTGTCGGAAGGCAATCTAGCATATCGGATAAGCGACTCCTTCGTAGAGAGCCTAGTCTCGGCCCGTGACAACTTCAATATCACCGCCGAAAAACTGGAGGCAGCTCTCTCACAGGTCGTGCAAAGCACCATGAACATTGATGGGGAGGCGAAGGATATTCGATCCGCAGCTGATAATCTTGCTAGGCGCACGGAACAGCAAGCCGCCGCTGTTGAACAAACCGCAGCCGCGCTCGAAGAAGTCACGGCGACCGTAAAGACATCAGCGGCAAGCGCACAGGGCGCCGGTCGCCTTGTTTTACGCACGAAGAATAACGCTGAGAATTCTGGAGAAATCGTGCGCCACGCTGTCACCGCGATGGAGCGAATTGAGAAATCCTCTTCAGAGATTTCAAATATCATTGGCGTGATCGATGAGATTGCGTTTCAAACGAACCTTTTGGCGTTGAATGCTGGGGTCGAAGCTGCGCGCGCCGGAGATGCGGGTAAAGGGTTTGCCGTCGTTGCACAGGAGGTGCGGGAGCTGGCACAGAGATCGGCCAATGCAGCCAAAGAAATCAAGATCTTGATCAATACATCAAATGAGCAAGTCGGGCAGGGGGTGCACCTTGTGCGCGAAACGGGGCATGCACTCGAGAATATCGTGTCTGAGGTACAGGAAATTAGTTTTCATGTTGCCGCGATCGTAGAAACTGCTCAGGAGCAGTCCTCTGGCCTTCAGCAAATAAACATCGCTGTGAACCAGATGGATCAAGATACTCAGCAAAACGCCGCAATGGTTGAAGAGACTACGGCGGCCACCCATGGCCTGGCTCAGGAAGTGGCTGCTTTGCACGAACTGGTGTCCCAGTTCCGGTTGTCCCACCGCCGCACCGAGGGGCCTACGATCTCGCAAAGCCTCGGTAGAGAGGGAGCCAAGCGTCGGTACGGATGACGTCACGCTCGCGCCAATCGAGAAGCTGTTGGTGGGCCTTCTTGCTCATCAACTATAATGGCTTATCCCGTTCGCACAGGTGGCCACAATTAGTTGTGCCGGTGTGCCTGTCGAAGAAATCGACAGCGAAAATGAATTTGCTGTCTTTGATCCGAACTCTTGAAGCACTAACGAGCCGATTCTCTCCAAAGAGTCTCTGTTGGCGTTCCGCAGAATATTTGCATTCACAGGTGGTTCGGTAGTCCTCCCCGTTTTAGCGGGGTTCAGCGGTAGAATTCACGCGGCCATTTTCAGTTTCTGAGCGGGTGTGATGCCGCCAATGCCCATGTTGGGCCGTTCGTGGTTATACGTCCAAAGCCACTCCGTGGCGATCTCCTGCACCTCCGTAAGCGATGTCCGCATCACACAGCCCAGAACGTTCATCCATTGCAAAGATCGAACCAACCCTCCATAGTTGCGCTCAATGTAGGGTTGGGTTGTGATGCTTAGACAAACTTACGATCCAAAGGTGACGCGAGAACTCGCGGTGATGAAGGTTATATTCCCTTTGATTGGATTGGTGATCTGCGTCGCCATTCTTGGCCTTTATCTATGGCGACTTCATCATTTTGAGCGTTCCGTTGCGACAATAGAGGCCGTTTGGGAAGAGGAAGTCAGTCGTCGTGGCGTGACGGTCATAACGATGGCGGACCTATCTTTTTCAAGGACTACCCCCACCGGGGAGTCCTTGCCGTGTAGATACCAGTTTGAGATCGGGACGCCTCGTGATGGCTTCAAGGTCGGGGACAAGCTCGACATCGTGCCAGCGACCGGTACTTGCCAACGGGCTGATATCATTGGGCGAAGCGAGCAAAACCCCTAGTGTTTCGGAGTTTCCACGGCAGCAGCTCATCGAGCTTGCTCTGCTTGTGGCCGTTGACGATGGCGGTCAGCGTGGCGCTCAGATAGGCCAGCGGCTCGACGGCATTGAGCTTGCAGGTTTCGATGAGCGAGGCGAGGGTCGCCCAGTTTTCTGCTCCGGCATCGTGTCCGGCGAAGAGAGCATTTTTGCGGTTGAGGGCTATCGGCCGGATAGTTCTCTCGACGCTGTTGTTGTCGATCTCGATGCGACCGTCGATCAGGAAGCAGCAAAGGCCATCCCAATATTTGGCCATGTAGGCGAGCGCTTCGCCGAGAGGCGACTTGCCCGCGACACGGGCACGATGAAGCGTGAGCCAGGTCCACATGTCTGCGATCAAAGGCGCGGACCGTGCTTGCCTTCCGGCCAATCGACCTTCTGCGGAAAGACCACGCAGCTCTGCCTCGATCAGATAGAGTTCGCCAATGCGCTTAACACCTTCCTCGGCAATCGGCGCAGGCCCAGTGCGGGTGATCTCGACCAGCTTGCGACGAGCATGCGCCCAACAATAGGCAAGTTGGATGTTCGGCCCTACGCGATCCGGCGCGATCAGCCGATTATATCCGGCGTAGCCATCCACCTGAAGGATGCCCGTGAATCCTTGCAATATCCGCTCGGCATGGAGCCCGCCGCGACCGGGTGCATAGGTGAAGGCTACCCCCGGCGGCGCACCTCCGTCCCACGGTCGGTCATCACGGGCCAGCGCCCAGAAGTATCCGGTCTTGGTTCTGCGGGAGCCGGGATCGAGGACCGGTGCACGGGTCTCGTCCATGAACAGCTTCGTTGACCGTTTCAGGTCGGCAATCAAGGCGTCGAAGACCGGACGCAGTTCGAAAGCAGCCCGACCAACCCAGTCGGCGAGTGTTGAGCGGTCGAGATCAATCCCCTGACGGCTCATGATCTGGGCCTGCCGGTATAGAGGTAAATGATCGGCATATTTGGACACCAGCACATGCGCGATGGTCGCCTCGGTCGGCAATCCTGCATGGATCAGTCGTGCAGGTGCTGCAGCCTGCGATACGCCGTCGGTGCAGGCACGGCAGGCGTATTTGGGACGACGGGTGACGATGACGCGGAACTGAGCCGGGACGACATCCAGCCGCTCGGACACGTCCTCCCCGATGCAATGCAGGCCGCCGCCACACGGGCAGATCAAGCTCTCCGGCTCGATAACCTCTTCGACACGAGGAAGGTGTGCGGGAAGAGAGCCACGATTGGCGGCGCGAGATTTGGGGCTCGGTTTGCCCGAGGGGCTATCGGCTTCATCTTCGGCATGGATGGCCGCTATGGCTGTCTCCAGGTCCTCCAATGCGAGATCGAATTGCTCGGGATCGGCCTTCTCTGACTTGCGGCCGAAGGCAGCCTGCTTGAAAGCGGCGACCAGCTTCTCCAGCCGTTCGATCCGATCATCCTTGCGGACTTCACGCGCTTGCGCCGCGATCAGCATCGCCTTCAAGGCAACAATATCGTCCGGCAAATCGGCGGCGTCCAACATGCCGGAAGTTTATCAAATTGTGCCTCGTCTCGCCGCTCGGATTTGTGGCCCGAGTCATCGTGTCGCACCTATTCGATTGCGGTCGGGGCTCTTGCCTCAACAGAACGGACCCGACGCCAGTCGAGCCCCGCAAACAGCGCCTCGAACTGGGCATGCCCCAGGGTCATCAGACCGTCCCGGATATCTGGCCAAGTGAACGTGTGCTCCTCCAGCCGCTTGTAGGCCATCACCAGACCGCTGCCATCCCAATAGATCAGCTTCAACCGGTCGGCCTTGCGTGACCGGAATATGAAGACTGTCCCCGTGAACGGGTCCTTATGCAGCTCGTTCTTTACCAGCGCCGCCAATCCATCGTGGCCTTTGCGGAAGTCGACGGGCTTGGTTGCCACCATGATCCGCACGCGGTTCGATGGAAAGATCATGCCGGAACCGCGCAAGCACGCGCGACAGCGGCGATCCTGGCGTCCTCGGGTGCAGGCAGTACAAGCTTGCCCTGCCGCGCCATCGTTCGCCAAGTCGAGAGATGGTTCGGCTTTAATCCATACCGCTCTGCGACCTCGTTCACTATCGCGCCGGGCCGAAGACTCTCCGAAACGATCTGCGCCTTCACCTCGTCCGGCCAGTGCCGGTGAACCTCACGCCCAGACTTCCTGGTCGTGAGAACCTCCAATGTACTCTCCATGGAGAAACTCCCGTTGCTCGTCCATGGAATAGGCGATCACAGATCAGGGCGGCGAGGACAACGTGGGAGCGGAACACCGGTTACGCACCTCCGTTATGCTGTCAAAAATATACAGATCGAGCCATTCATGCCGAACAGTTCGGTTATAGCGCTCGACATAGGCGTTCTGCTGAGGCTTGCCGGGCTGGATGTAGTTCAATGCGATGCCTTGGGTCTCTGCCCATTCGACCAGTTTCGAACTGACATATTCAGGGCCATTATCAACCCTGATTGCCAGCGGCTTGCCCCGCCATTCGATGATCTGGTTGAGGCTGCGCACGACCCGCTCGGCAGGAAGTGAGAAGTCAACCTCGATCCCCAGTCCCTCTCGGTTGAAGTCGTCCAACACGTTCAGAAGCCTGAACTGGCGACCCTCCGCCAAGCGATCCGCCATGAAGTCCATCGACCAGATCATGTTCGGCGCTTCGGGCACCGCCAGTTCCTCTGGCTTCTCGCGCTTCAGCCGCCGCCGGGGCTTGATCCTGAGGTTCAGCTCAAGCTCCCGGTAGATGCGGTAGACGCGTTTGTGGTTCCAGCGATGGCCCTGGACATTGCGCATATACAGGAAGCAGAGACCGAATCCCCAGGTCTTCTTCACCTTCACAAGCCCAAGCAGCAGATCGGCTGATCGTTGTCGAAATTACGTTGGGGACCATACCGATAACACGTCTCGCTGACGCCAAATGTCCTGCATGCCAGCGCGATACTTACACCGCGTTGCGCCACTACTTTCTCGGCCAGCTCTCGGCGCTGAGATGGCCGCGTCATTTTTTTCCGAGAGCCTCCTTCAGCAGATCGGCTTGCATGCTCAAGTCGGCATACATCCGCTTCAATCGACGGTTCTCGTCCTCAAGAGCCTTCATCTGGCTCATCATCGAGGCGTCCATGCCCCCATACTTTGCCCGCCACTTGTAAAAACTGGCACTGCTGATGCCATGCTCCCGGCAAAGCTCAGGTACGGGGACACCGCCTTCCGCCTGGCGCAACACAGCCATGATTTGGGCTTCGGTAAATCGGCTCTTCTTCATCAAAATCTCCTCGAGCATCTTGCCGAGAAAATTCTACTTTTGAAGCCCCTTATTCGCGGGGAGGACTACCGTTCAGCTTGATGTGGCGCTTAACGTGCCGTTGCCGATTCAGCGCATGCAGTGGTTGAAATTTTACATGCACTACGAAGACACCCCTGCAGGAGGAGTGTTAGATGCATCAGGTTGCGGACTATCGGCACCATCAAAATTTCGGTCCAATTATAGCTGTTCGGATATGGAATGCGTGGTGGAAAGACGCGGGTCTTCATCTTTCCGACATTACACATCATCTGACCGAAATGGTCGGTGATCGCTCTTCCGACGGCGCTCGTTGCTCATGACGAAAGCGGCTATCTCGGATCAGCCTTCCTCATCGATTGCGATTTGGAGGAGCGGCAACAATACAAGCCATGGATAGCGGCCGTTTGGGTGGAGGAGAATTAACGCAAACGTGGGGGAGGAAAATCACTCGTCGATGCAGCGGCAAAAGCTGCTGCCGATCTCGGATATCGGGTCTCGTACATATGCTGCCATCAAGAGTTGGAAACCTTTTACACCGCTTTTGGCTGGAGCGTTTTGGAACGTGATGTCGGCCCGCATAAGTTAAGCGTATTGTCCTCTGAGGCCTAAAGCATAGTGTCGGCCGTGTGCGGTGAGGCGGTCCGACCACCCGTGATCTTCGAGCCAACGGGAATATGGCGGAGATAGCCTTTCGCGATCTCCGTTGGTGCTAGGCGTGGTGGGTGGACGTACCGCCTCGTGTTCCTCTCCTCGCCCATCCGCCTCGGCGGGAACGCGGAGCGCTTCGGTTTCCTTCGTCCGTACCGCCAACGCTTCTCCTGCCGTCTGACCTCGTCGAGGGCGTCTAAATACCGCAACCGTGTTCCACGGCGTAGTCCTTGGCGCGGTCGAGCCTCTCGGGCCGGACCATGTCGAGAATCTGGTCCTCGTGTGCGGTCTTCCATTCCCGCGTGTCGCCGACGATATCGCGCCAGGTTGATCGGCCGATTCGCTGTCCGAGACCAAGGCTGGTATCGACGTTGGTCTGGAAATGCCGTCGGCGATTCCGACGTAAGACGAACTCGTTGGCGTAGATGTCGAAGTGCTTATCGCGGACGCCATGGTAGGTTCCGTAGCTCCATCTCTTGAAGTTGGAGAAGAGCCGATGCACCCAGGGTAGGACTTTATGCGCATGTGGTGCATCCACTGCGCTCAGGTTGATCGCTTGATGACCCCGATCTTCCGTACACGGTGGGGAGCGCGGACAATGGCACACTGATCATCAATCCGGTCGTCTACCCTAAAATCCAATACGACCCTGACCGAGATTTCCGCCCGGTCGGAATGTACGCCGGCATCAATCTCTTGCTTTGCGTTCCAAACAACTCGCCGATTAAAACAGCCGCCGAATATCTGGATAAAGCTAGGGGTGCGCCAGAACCGATCCTTCACGCAAGCCCCGGGATCGGCACGCCACTCCACCTCGCGATGGAGCGTCTCGCCCGCGACGCAAACGCGCATCTCAAGCACGTGGCATACAAGGGCATGGCTCCCGCGTTGAATGACGTCCTGGCCGGTATTGTTGACAGTATCGTGATCGACTACACGACGGCCAATTCGCAAATCAAGGATGGCAAAATTCGAGCGATCGCGGTCTTCTCGGAAAAGCGCCTGACGGTGCTTCCTGACGTTCCGACGATGGCGGAGCAGGGCGTGCCCGGCTTCAGGCTGGGGCTTGGCACTCGCTGATTGTGCCCAAGGCTACGCCGGACGACGTGGTCGCAACCCTGTCTCAGGCACTCGGCAAGGCTTTGCAGGACCCGTTGGTGAAGACCCGCTATGCCGAGCTTGGTCTCGACATGCCTCCAGAAACCATGGCTCAGCGATGGGCAAGCGATAAAGCCACCTGGCAGCCTCTGATCCGTTCGCTGAACATCAAGCTCGACGGCTGAATTCAAATGGTGTGTCCGGGCATCTGGCCCGGGCACACGCTCACGCCACACGAACTCAGAACGGGCGTTAATCGATCTCGTGCGTTGCCGATCAGCCAACTCAGGAACACCATGAACGCTGAATCGCGCCGGCAGGCAGGATGGCTAAAGCCTCCGAAATTGCGAGCGTCGCGCTCGGCCCCGCAGGTTGTGAGGCGAGCTTCGTCCATTGGTTGGTCTATACCGCTGACGGGGGCGCTCATCCGATGAGCATGCCGGGCACGTGGTCAGCGAATCTATGCCGTCGCCGGTTGCTCGTTATCGCGTCCGATTGATGAGCGTGTTCGATAACCGTTAGCAAGATATCGTACCTAATCATCTTTTTCAGCTGCCCTACGTTGGGAGACGGCGTTTCTCGGAATGCGCCAGGCCATCAGCAACGAATGGAGCTGGAGATGAGAGATCACTCACATTTGGAACTTTCACGTCGAGACTTGCTTGTCTCTTCGGCGGCGGCACTCGCCGTTACTGGAGTTGCTGCAAAAGGGGCAGCGGCACAATCCTCGGGGAAAGAAGTGAACTTCAACACAAGCGTTTCCTTCAAGGTGAACGGCGAGGTGCGCGATCTCGAGGTCGACAATCGTACGACCTTGCTCGATGCCTTACGCGAGCACCTTCATCTGACAGGCACGAAGAAGGGCTGCGATCACGGCCAGTGCGGCGCATGCACCGTGATGGTGGACGGACGTCGGATCAATTCCTGCCTGACGTTGGCTGTCATGCACGAGGGTGACGAGGTCACAACCATCGAAGGCCTCGGACAACCCGGCGACCTTCACCCGATGCAAGCCGCATTCGTCAAACACGACGGCTTCCAGTGTGGTTACTGCACCCCCGGACAGATCTGTTCCTCCGTGGCGGTGTTGGAAGAAATCAAATCGAATATCCCTAGCCACGTGACTCAAGACATCTCGGCAAAGGTTGAACTTACCGCTGGGGAAGTCAGGGAGCGAATGAGCGGAAACATCTGTCGATGCGGCGCATATTCCAACATTCTCGACGCAATCTTTGAAGTTGGGGGGATCAAAGCATGAGACCCTTCACCTATGAGCGAGCCACGACGGTACAGGCCGCAGCGAAAGCGGCAGCAGCCAATCCGGAAGCGAAATTCATCGCTGGCGGGACCAATCTTCTGGACTTGATGAAGCTCGAAATCGAGCAGCCCCCGCACCTCATTGACGTAAACGGCATTGGCCTCGATAAAATTGAACCGACGTCCGAAGGGGGCCTGCGCATCGGCGCTTTGGTCCGCAACACCGATCTGGCAAGTGACCCAACCGTCCGCCGGGATTACGGTTTGCTTACGCGCGCTCTGGTCGCCGGCGCGTCCGGCCAGCTGCGAAACAAAGCAACCACGGCCGGCAATCTCCTACAACGCACACGCTGTCCGTATTTCTACGACACCAATCAACCCTGCAACAAAAGGCAGCCGGGCAGTGGATGTTCTGCAATCGGTGGGTTCTCCCGCCAGCATGCAGTCGTTGGAAGCAGCCAATCTTGTATTGCCACCCATCCCAGCGACATGGCGGTCGCAATGCGGGCGCTCGACGCGACGGTCGAAACAGTCAAAGGAGACGGCGGTAGCCGATCGATCCCAATCGCAGACTTCCACAGGCTTCCGGGCGATACGCCCCACATCGAGACAGTGCTTGAGCCCGGCGAGTTCATAACTGCAGTAACGCTTCCCAAGCCGATTGGCGGCAAGCATATCTATCGCAAGGTGCGCGATCGCGCCTCTTATGCGTTTGCGCTCGTGTCCGTCGCCGCAGTGATCGAACCGGATGGAACCGGCCGCGTTGCTGTCGGCGGCATCGCTCACAAGCCATGGCGGACAGAGTCAGGGGACCAGCAGCTGAAGAGCGGGGCAAAAGCCGCGAGCGCGGCACTGCTCGCCGACGCACGCCCAACGGAGCAAAATCGCTTCAAGGTGACGCTCGTGGAACGAACGATCGGCTCGGTGATCGCAGAGGCAAGGGGATAACGACCATGAAATTCGACACACCAGCAGTCAACAATCCCATCGATCAAATGAAGGTCGTCGGACAGCCCATCCCCCGCATTGACGGGCAACTGAAGACGACCGGCCGAGCGATGTATGCCTATGAGTGGCATGATCCGAAGGTCCCCTATGCCTACGGTTATCCAGTCGGTTCCTCGATCGCTAAGGGCCGTATCCGGTCAATGAACACCGATGCCGCAAAGCGGTCCCCCGGCGTTCTGGCGGTTGTGACCACTTTGGACGTGGGAAAGCGCGAAAAGGGCAAGTTCAACACGGCCAATCTCTTCGGAGGCGATGAAGTCCAGCACTATCACCAGGCGGTGGCGGTGGTGGTCGCCGAAACCTTTGAGCAAGCGCGCTTTGCCGCTTCGCTCATCAAGATCGATTACGAAACCGCGATGGGGAGTTTCGACCTGGCGAAGGCCAAGGACAGCGCCGTCAAGCCCGACGAGAAGCAGCAGCCCGACACAGCCGTCGGCGATTTCGAGGGGGTCTTCAAGAACGCCTCCGTGACCTTGGACCAGTCCTACACGACCCCCGACCAGTCCCACTCGATGATGGAGCCGCACGCTTCGATCGCCGCTTGGGACGGCGAGAAGGTGACCGTGTGGACTTCCAGCCAGATGATTGATTGGTGGCGATCCGATCTGGCGACCACTCTTGGCATAGACAAGGACAATATTCATCTGATGTCGCCGTTCATCGGCGGCGGGTTCGGGGGCAAGCTGTTTCTGCGAGCCGATGCCGTGCTGGCCGCCTTCGGAGCAAAGGCCGCAGGCAGACCGGTCAAGGTCGCGCTGCCGCGTCCTTTCATGCCGAACAACACGACCCATCGGCCAGCGACCATCCAGCGTATCCGCATCGGCACGTCCCGGGCTGGAAAGATCACCGCGATTGCCCATGAAAGCTGGTCTGGCGACCAGAAGGGAGGCCAGCTGGAAACGGCAGTCAATCAAACCCGGCTGCTTTACGCCGGCGAGAATCGCATGACGGCGATGAGGTTGGCCACACTTGACCTGCCGGAAGGCAATGCGATGCGAGCGCCGGGCGAAGCACCCGGATTGATGGCGCTCGAGATCGCAATCGACGAGATCGCCGAAAAAGTGGGCGTCGATCCTGTCGAATTCCGCATTCTCAACGATACTCAGGTCGATCCTGAGAAGCCCGAACGACCATTCACACAGCGGAACCTGGTCGGATGTCTCAAGCTCGGCGCGGAACGCTTCGGTTGGAGCCAACGCGGGAAGCCAGGTTCGCGTCGGGAAGGAAATTGGCTCATCGGCTTGGGTGTCGCAGCGGCTTTCCGGAACAATCTTCTACTCCCGTCTGCGGCCCGGGTTCGGCTCGGCGCGGACGGGATAGCAACGGTCGAAACCGATATGACGGATATAGGTACAGGCAGTTACACCATCATCGCGCAGACGGCGGCTGAGATGCTGGGTCTCCCGGTGGATCGGGTGGCCGTTCAGCTCGGCGACTCGCGGTTTCCGGTTTCAGCGGGTTCCGGCGGGCAGTTCGGGGCGAACTGTTCCACGTCGGGCGTCTATGCCGCGTGCGTGAAGCTCCGTGAGGCGGTAGCACAGAAACTCGGCTTCAACACGGATGACGCGGTGTTCGAGAATGGACAGGTACGATCGGGCGACCGTTCGGTCGCACTCGCCGAAGCAGCCGGTCCCGACGGGCTGATTGGCGAAGACAATATGGAATGGGGTGATCTGGCTGACACGCATCAACAGTCGACCTTTGGTGCCCACTTCGTGGAAGTCGGCGTCGACGTCGCCACGGGTGAAACGCGCATTCGGCGTATGCTGGCAGTCTGCGCCGCCGGCCGAATCCTCAACCCCATAACTGCTCGCAGCCAGGTCATCGGTGCCATGACGATGGGGGTAGGGGGAGCCCTGTCCGAGGAACTAGCGGTCGATACCAAGCAGGGTTTCTTCGTCAACCACGATCTTGCGGGCTATGAAGTTCCTGTCCATGCCGACATTCCCCACCAGGAAGTGGTGTTCATGGATGAGGCAGATCCGATGTCGTCGCCGATGAAGGCCAAGGGCGTTGGCGAACTCGGACTTTGTGGTGTTTCGGCCGCCGTCGCGAACGCGATATATAACGCTACCGGGGTGAGAGTGCGTCACTATCCTATGACCCTCGACAAAATCATAGGCGGGTTGCCGGATGTTGCATGAGGATATCACCGCACTCCCGGATATCCATCCGCACGAGGTCAGCGAAGCTGTAGTAAGGCCGACGCCGGTCCGATCGTTGCTCACTGATGATGTGGAAGAGATATTTCGCTTTGCGATCAGGGAGCTTGCTCGGGGCAGGGTGGCGCTTGCCACCCTGGTCGAAATCCGGGGAGGAGCCGCGCGCGCACTCGGATCCCACGTCGTCATTGCGGCTGATGGCCGTTTCTGTGGCTATGTGTCCGGTGGCTGCATAGAAGCGGCGGTTGCTGCCGAGGCGCTCGACGCGCTCAGTGAAAACAAAGACCGGGAGGTTAAGTACGGAGAAGGCTCTCCCTTTTTCGATATTGTCCTGCCGTGTGGTGGCGGGATCACGGTGTCGATTCACGTGCTGCACGGCACTAAGGTGCTGAGCCAGGTCCTTGCAGAGCTTGACCAACGCCGGAGTGCGGGCCTGCGCTACACGAGATCACGAGAACAGCTTGAGATTATTGAACCGCCGGAAAGGGCCGGCTGTGTCGATGACGGCTTCGAAACAATTTATCGGCCCCGCACGCGTGTTTTGATCTCCGGTCAGAGCGTCGAGGCCGAGCGGGTCGCTTCTATCGCCAATTCATCCGGGCATGAGGTCGTCGCATACACGACAAGGGAAAGTGGCCTGCCCGATATCGATCAGTACACCGCCGTAGTTCTTCTCCACCACGACCTCGATGCGGAGCAGAGGGTTCTCCACGCAGCACTGCGCTCGAACGCGTTTTACATCGGTGCATTGGGAAGCACCCGCACCCACCGCAAAAGGGTCGATAGGCTCGACAGTTCCGGGTTCCCGAAGGCGCAAATTCATCGGATAAAAGCGCCGATCGGTATGTTCGGACCAACTCGTGACGCCAACTCACTTGCCCTGTCCATTTTGGCCGATGTTGCAGCTACCCGTTTGTCCATCTACGCGTGAGGCACCATGGCACCGCTCCAGAATGCGCTGATTTCGGTTGCGGTCGTTGTCCTAGCGGCAGGGAGATCGAGCAGAATGGAGCGCTCCGGACACAAGCTCCTGGCGCGATTTCGTGGCGTGACCCTAGTTCGCTTGGCTGCTTTGGCCGCGACCGGTTGCGAGAGTGGCTCGGTCGTGATGGTGACCGGATATCGAGGTACTGACATCGAGGCCGAAATTGCGGGGCTCGAATTGAGCGTTGTAAGAAATTTCCACTACGCTGATGGCATGGCAAGTTCGATCGTGCTCGGCGTCAGGCGCGCCGCCGATTTCGATCCCGATGGCATCATGATCATGCTTGCAGACATGCCGCTACTCAAAACAAAGGACCTCGTCACGCTCATTGGTGCTTTTCGGACGAGCAGTGCCAAGGCCATCGTCCGAGCGGCATGCGACGGGGTCCCGGGCAATCCTGTTATTTTCCCACGCTCGGCCTTTGCGGCACTCCAAGGTCTTCGTGGTGACAACGGCGCTCGTGCGATAATTTCGCAGTCTGCTCTCGACGTAATCGACGTTGAGATCGGCGTGAGCGCAAAGATGGACATCGACACCACAGAGCAACTATTTGCTTTTGGCGCGCAGCCGGAAGCCGACTGATGGACTAGATTTCTTCTCGTCCGAGCGCTTCTGCGTATTCTCTGCCGATTGATGAAATACCCTCATAACGTCAAACGGTTGTGGGCTCTAATCCCAGCCTGTTGTCTTTGCTATTTGTTGTCTGGCCGCCTCCTGATCGCAGATCTTCCAAGCGCCTGTAAGCAGTGTTTCCATCCGTAACGAGCAGGCTGCCGACAACGGTGTTGTCCCGGATGAAGGCGTGTAGGCTCTCGCGATTGATGTTGACGATTCGCTGCAGACGGCATCGTGCTGGATATTTTCCAGCCTCAACCTCAACCGCACCAATCATGAAAATCTTGCCGATGGACTGCGTCCCTGACCACCGCCTTCTGGCTCATCCTTACGGCGGAACGGAACATTCGTCTCGTCGATCTCGATCATGCCGCGAAGTGGACGCCTGTCCGGATCGATCATCGCCCTGCGGAGCTTGTTCTACGTCCATGGAAAAGAGCGAGAAGCGAACTGCCATCTTCGATGGTCGCGCGCGGCGGAGTTATCGATGGCAAGCCGGCTGGAACCTGGGAGGCGATGATCAGGGAGCATCACGAAGGTTACATCACCTGGGACGACTGCGAGCGCAACCCAACAGCAACTCGCGCTCAATAATTATGGCCCGCGCCGGCGGGGTCAAATCGGGCCGCGGCGGCAAAGCGCTGCTATCGGGATGCCGCGACTCGGGACTGTTCTGGAAATAAGATACGGCACCATGCATATCGATCGCAGAAGCGACTAGCTCTGCGATCGATTTTACAGGTGGCCAAGAGCGCCGACGTAGCGTAGTGCGGTAGACGCAAGTGGCCTGCTTACGCCACCCCTATCCCGCCGTAGCTATGCCGCGCCTCAGCTTCCTTACTTGGCAAGTCGTTGGCTGAAACGCCGATCGAATATGAACTCTGCCATTCGATTCTTCATCATCTCAACCGAACCGCCCGCGATCATCCACCCCTTTGTGCGCAGCATGCAGTATTCGGCGAGAGTCTCTCGGCTATACCCCATCCCACCCATGATCTGGACTGCCTCACAGGCGACCTCGAAGCCGACCTGATTGCACGCCAATTTTGCAAGCGTCGTGTCATATGCCGACGGTAATCCCGTATCTGCCCCGACCGCTGCCTTATATAAGAGTAACTGTGCGGACTCGAGCTTCATAGCCATATCGGCGAATTTCCATTGCATACCCTGGAATTCGCACAGTGGGCGGCCAAATTGCTTTCGTTCGATGGCATAATCCCGCGCAAGATTGTAGGCATGGCGGCCAATCGCGAGCGAGCGCGCGGTGTTGCCAATCCGCTCTACATTGAATGCCGCAATCTGCTGTTTGAAGCCGCCGGGCCCAAGAAGAAGGTTCTTCTTTGGCACCCTAGCATTCTCGAAATAGAGTGGGCACCATTCTTCCCCGCTCATGAACTGCGACGGCTCACCGACAGTGAACCCGGGCGCGTCGCGCTCTACGATAATTGAGCCGATACCATCAAGCCCGGGCGCAAAACGGCAGTAGACGAGAAACAAGGACGCATCTCGGCTGTGCGTGCCAAAAACCTTCTGACCATTGATGAGATAATCGTCGCCATCTTCTTTCACTGATGTCCGAAGGTCAGTGGCGGCCGAACCGGCCTCGGGCTCACTCATGCCGAGTGAAATGACCATTTCCCCCGACAACAGCTTCCCCAGCCATTTCTTCTTTTGATCATTATTCGCATATTCGGCGAAGGTACGGATTGCCCCGAAGTTGCCGGCCTGAATGATGTCGGCGCTTTTCGGGCATATGAGCGCCATCTGCTCAATAGCAATAACAGCATCCATCAGCGTTCCGCCCATTCCGCCGTCTTCGGGCTTAATGGTAATGCCGAGAAGTCCCTGGTTGGCGATCATTTTCGCCTCCTCCCAAGGATATTCGTTTGAATGAGCGCGCTTAAGAGCGCCCTCTTTGAATTTGTCGGTCGCAAACCGTCTTACACTATCTGCAAAAAGCTGCTGCTCATCCGTCAGGGCGAAATCCATCGTTCCTCCAATTCGCTACATCCTGATGTTGCATCAGGATTTAAGGAAAAATTAAACAGGGTCCGCATTAATCTAATACAAACTTATCCCAGATGATAGGACATGTTTACAAAACTCCGAACATTTTTATTGTAAAGGATTGAAACCAGTCCCTGTCCTACCTCCCCACGCATCGTGGCAAAGTTCCGCAGAGCCCCATAACTCCCTCAAAACACGCTTCGAAACGCAATCAACGGCGCCGATCATCCTACGACCGCCGCCGAATATCAGACTTTTCAATTTGACAAAAATCCAGAATGGTGGGAACTCTTTACTGCATATGGGATTCGTCGGCGTGCTGGTTGATGTTGTCGCAAAGAAAAGTCATTTGAAGCCTGACATGTCGTGGCCACCGAGGCAAAGCTTGAAGCGAATGGACAGGATACAAAGGCTACCACCGCAAAACATCAGACGCGGTGTCGGAGAAGATGGACGCCAATAGAATAAGCGTCGGTTATGATTGGGAGTGTCAGATGGATCTGGGAATAGCAGGCAAGCGAGCGGTCGTGATAGGCGGGAGTTCAGGGCTGGGCTACGCGGTTTGCGAGAGATTGGCCGCGGAAGGAGTCGAGCTAGTCATATTCGCACGTAATGCGGAAAAGCTGCACAAGGCTCGTGAAGAGCTGCTCCAGATCCCGGGCGCGAAAGTAGAAACGGTTGAAGGCGACATTACAAACTCCGACGACGTCGAACGGCTTAGGAATGAACTCGTAAAAGGTGGTGGGATGCAAATCCTGGTGCTCAATACGCCGCCTCCGCCGCGACCGATGTTTGATTTCCTGGCAGAGCAAGACGACCAGCGTTGGGAGGATGCCTATCAGGGACAGCTAAAAGGTGCCCTGCTGATACTGCGTAAACTCGCTCCATTGCTTATTGGTCCGGGGTGGGGGCGAATTGTGGCCATCACATCAGCATCTATCAAACAACCTCTACCAAATCACGCTCTTTCAACTGTCTATCGTGCCGGAGTGCTGGCCGCTCTGAAACATCTGTCCATGGAAATGGCCGAACATGGCGTAACCGTCAATTCGGTTGCGCCGGCTGTGGTAGTGACATCTACCTACCACACTGTCCATAATATCGAAGAAAGAGTTAGCCGAATTCCTCTAAAAAGGGCCGGCAAACCCGAGGAGCTAGCCGCCACCGTTGCGTTTTTTGCGTCCGATCTCGCTGGTTTTATTACAGGCGAGAATGTGCAGGTGGACGGTGGCTTCACTAGGTCACTTTACTAACCAGGGATCCGAAGCCTGGGCAGGTCTAATTGATTTTTCGATGGGACCTGACCAACGAGATTCTAAAAGCCGCGGCGACGTCGCGTGCGCACTAGCAAGTCCAATACGAACGCATCCTTGTAGGATCCTTGGATAATTTATGCCGCGCGCCCAATCCCCATTCGCGCTACTCAGGAGACGCCCGTTTCTTGTCTATTGGCTCGCGGGGTTGTCAGCGAATTTCGGATGGCAAATCCAATTGGTTGCGGCTTCCTGGCTTATGACTACCCTCGATGGCTCGCCCGAGCTTGTCGCTTCGGTTCAAGCATCCGTTGCCCTTCCCGTCATGTTGCTATCGCTCCCGGGAGGAGCCATTTCTGACATGATTGGCGAGCGCAAGCTGGTTCTTTGGTCGCAATCTTTCCTGATGTCGGTATGTATTGTTCTTGCGACATGCGCTTACCTGGAAATGCTCACACCGCTGCTCCTCTTAACCTGTACTTTTCTTATCGGCAGCGGGAGGGCGCTGTATTACCCAGGGTGGCAAGCGATGATCTTTGAGTTCGTCTCGAAGACTGACGCTGTTCCGGCAATCGCCTTGAATTCGAGCAGCCTTAATATTGCGCGTAGTCTTGGGCCGGCCATAGGCGGTGCTCTAGTTACGATAGCTGGTGCCTTTGTGGCTTTCGTCATCAGTGCCCTGAGCAATCTGAGCGTGGTAGACGTCGCCAGGCGATGGCCCGCCCATAGAAAATCAGGCACGCTGCCGCCCGAGCCGTTCGCCAGCGCCATGTTGGCGGGGATACGATATGTCGCGCTTTCGCCGATGCTAGTGGTGATCATGCTGCGCTCGGCGGTCTTCAACGTAGCCGCGATAGCAGTCCTCGCCCTGTTGCCGCTCGTCGCAAAGGATTTGTTGCACGGAGGGCCTGAGTCATTCGGCATTCTATTGGGTGCCTTCGGGGCCGGTGCGGTAGCAGGTGCAGTCGTGATCGACGACTTGAGGCAAAAGGTATCGATTGAGCCATTCATAGCAATCGGTTTCTTGGGTTTTGCCGTCTCGGCTGCAACTTTGGCCTGGAGCCACTTCCTTCCTTTGTCGATGGCCGGCGCCGCGATTGGGGGCCTATCCTGGGTCCTCGTGCAGGTAACGCTATACTCCACGGCTCAGGTTTCCTCACCGCGGTGGGTACTCAGCCGTAGCATAGCTATATATCAGATGTTCGTTTTCGGCGGAAATGCCCTCGGCAGCGTAATTTGGGGACTTGTCGCAGGGCAGTCCGGAACCAGTGTTGCCTTGCTGGCTTCGGCGGTCGTGATGGCAATTGGCTCCAGTTTCGGCCTAGCTTTCCGAATTCGAGAACCTGACAGCGATAAACTCGATCAAGATTCGGAGTGGTCAGCACCACAACCGAAGCTCGATATGGTACTAACGAGCGGGCCGATCATGACGACCGTTACATACCGGATTAGGGAGGAGGATGCTTCTCAGTTCGTCGACGCGATGCGAGAAAAGCGACGAAACCGGATCCGGGATGGTGCCTTTCGATGGACTCTATCAAGAGATATACAAGATCCTACCGTCTGGTTTGAGCGGTTTAAGGTCGCAACTTGGGCAGAGGCGCAGCGTCTTCACGCCCGCCGCACTGTCGCCGGTGCACAAGTTATCGCGTACCTGCGCAACTTGCATCAGGGTCCCGGACTGCCCGAGGTGCATTATGAACTCATCCGTGATCCAAGCGCCGGCACCTGGCGAAGTTCTTTTCCTCCGCGAATGGATCATTAGAGAACATGTCCAAAGCCGCTTCGTTGCGCTGAGCAGCGCCGGTTAGGCGATTTTGCTAGTGCGACATAAAAGTGCTGGGATACTAGCCTACTGCACGCGCCGGCCGGTCGGTTCCAACCGCGATGACACCAACGCGATCAGTGACTTGCCGACCAGCGTCCTTTACGATCGCGACAACGCGTTCGACATCGTCCCGGTTAAACTTCGATTCGGCTCCAGCAACGCCGATACTACCCAAAATTTGCCCCGCTTTATTGAAAATTGGCGCTGCAATACCAATCACATCAGGATTAAACTCGCCAACCGACTTGGCAAAGCCGGCTCGTCTAATCTCCGCCAGGTTCTCTCGAAAAGAGTCCCAATCTGCTCCAAGTCCCGAGGTGGCGATTGTTGCTTTGTGCTTGGCGTAGATGCTGCGCAGTTGATGAGGACCCAAATGCGCCAGAATGATTTTCGACGCGGCGCCTCGAAAGAGCGGCCGCCGCTGGCCCCTTGAAAACAGGTGCGCAGGGCTATCTGGAGCAAGTTCCTCCCTCACGCAGAGCACCGAGCCACTGAACAAGGCACACAAAATCGCCGAAAGTGCTGATTCACTCGCAATTTTCTTAAGCACCGGACCAGCGGCCTTATAGAGAGGATCACAATGTCGGATCTGAAGATCCAGCTCAATAATTCGAGGTCCTAGCGTGTAGTAACCATTTGCTACAGGCGCCAGCATTCCGATATCAGCCAACGCCTTAATGTAGCGATAGCCCGTGGATCGCGATGTTCCCAACGCAAGGATTAGAGCATCGCTGGACCAAGCTGGTGCAGCAGCCGTGAAAAGATCTAGAAGGCTGAGCATTCGCACGAGACTGTTCGATCCCATGTCGTCGGTGGCAGCCTTGGCGCTCTGTTTCGATGGAACTGCTGAAGGGCGGTTCGCGAGGGGATTAGATGGAGTTTTCGCCATTGCACTCGGATCTTAGGGAAACGGTTCTCGCGGCTTCTGCCGAAAGCTTTCTGCTTGTATAAAGAGTGTCACATTATTAGAAAATCCACGGGCCTGTCCAGAACCCCAGACGCGCGAACTGGCAAATCTCTGTACTTTTCCATTGTCTTTCCGCACCTTGAGGCCGCGCACAACTAGGCGTGCGCCAGGAAAAGATATTCCATATCATCCACCGACAATCTCCGACCAGCTTCCAAAACGCTAGGACAATTCCGGGGTAAATCGTAGCAAACGCGTTAAAGACGAGATCGGTGTTTCTGGGTCAAGGAGATCGATAAGATCAAAAAGCTCAGACGCACGCCCTGCGCCCATGACGTCTTGAGTCAGTTCGTCTAGCTTCGCGCGATGTTCTTTTTCGGTAAAGGGATTATTTGGCATCCCCTTCGCGCCCTCCATGAAGATACTCTGCTTGGAGCCATCCTTGTAGGTCACAGTGACTTCTCCGACGAAATTAAAAGGATAGCGCTCATCGAGTTCTGGCGAGTGAATGACGCGAACGCGTCGCGCGAAAGCCACGACGTCTGTATCGCCGCGGAGTTCGAATGCACCATCAAGAAAGGCCCGGTGCGTTGCGTAACCGTTGCCTTTTCCCAACGCGGCAAGTGCCATCTGCAGGGCAAGACTGAACTGCAGTTCTTCAATGTTGGTCGTACCATTCTCTTGCGCTTGCGGATTGTCACCAAGGGTGCGGGTCATTGCCTGGACAATAGCGTCAACAGATTCGATCTCACTAGCGCGGTGACGAAGACTGGTCATCGCGTCAATATAGGCATGGTGAGCGCCACAGCAGCAATAGGCCTTGAGCCAGATGTCCTTTAGTCGTTGATTCCTCACGGACTGGAATGCTTCAACCGCAGCGGATTCGACTACCGGCCGACGAATGAAGTTTAGAAAAAAACCTTTCGGTCCCGTCAGATACCGTCGTGGTCCAGTTATACCCACACGCGCAAGATTGACGGCTTCGATGCCGTTGCGTACCGCGATGCCAGCATGCACACGTTTGATAGACCCACCACTTTTCGTGTACTCGGTGGTTCCAGACGCATGGCTGAGCGCAATGGCCATCGCGTGCCGGACCTCCTCCGCTTTGAGTCGATGCAGTTTTGCTGCAACTGCCGCGGCTCCGAAATTCGCCAGCACTGAATGTGCGTGCCAACCCGCATTGACGAGGTCCGGAGCAGCGAGGCGGCCCAGCCGCGCGTACACCTCATAGCCCGTCACGATGGCCTCGACGACCTCGCCGAGCGTCGCTCCCACCTCCTCACCCACCGCAATCGCGGTGGGAATAACGCAACATCCTGGATGACCATTGCTCGCTACGTCGTCGTATTCGAAGCCATGGCCATATGTAGCATTGATATAGGCAGCATCTGCTGCATCGATTGTCTGTTCTTCAGAAACAACCGTCGAGGTTCCCGAGCGAGGTTTGCTCAAAAAGCGTCTGGCATCGCGAGACCACGGCAAGTCTACCGCCCCGACCTGTAGCGCGAGCTGGTCCTTCAGGAGTGCCTTTACAGCGGACTGGGACGATGGCTCGATATCCGACCATTTAAAGTCGACTACGAACTTCGCAACTGCCATTTCGAGGTCACTGCTGGTCTCGGGTTGTTGATGGGGCATTTCGTTCCTCTAGATTGGGCTGCTGGCACGCCTCTTCGCCGGGCGCGTGAAAGGCTTAACCGCAGTCGTAAACGGACAGTCACAGCTGCGGCGCGCGGTTTTGTGACAAAATATCCTGTCATACGGGATTGCGCAATACCTGCAGAACGGAATGCTGATAGCATTTCTGCGGTGTCACGTTTTGTCCACACAGGTCACTTTCTTTAACTTGAGCGGAAACTCATTTGCCGACTCCAGCGTTTGGGGAGTGAGACGTGCTCGCCCACATTGACAATTATCTCACAATGTCGGACTAGTTTACGTGGTCATGTTGGGTGGCCCCTCGGTAACACGACTGACCGCTCGCATAATTGCTCATCCGATTTGCCATGACGGTGCGCGCGCCACATAACGCAAAGGAAAACTCCATGACTGAGATTGGAAACGACGTTGTGCTTATTAAAGAAACGGCGAGCGGTGTGTTTCTCGTCACAATTAATCGGCCAGACCGTCGAAACGCATTGAATTTCGAAATCAAAACTAGGCTCGCGGAAATATTGGAGACCCTGGATCACGATCCCGCGGTGCGCGTCATTGTACTGACCGGTGCAAATAAATGTTTCGTGGCAGGGACAGATCTGGGCGAAATGGCCTCGATGACACCTACGGACCATACAATTCTTGTCACTGATCGCGTTTTCACGGTGATGCGCCGTTGCTCAAAGCCGCTAATCGCTGCTGTTGAAGGTTTTGCGCTTGGAGGCGGCTGCGAGCTTGCACTGGCGTGCGATATGATCGTGGCAGGAGAGGGGGCCAAGTTTGCCTTGCCGGAAGTTCGTGTGGGTGTCATGCCTGGAGCTGGTGGCACACAGCGTCTACTGAGAACTATTGGTAAGTACCTCACCATGCGCATGGTTCTGACAGGAGAGCATATTGGTGCACGCGAAGCCTTTTCCATGGGCTTTCTGTCACTCGTTACAAGTGACGGTAGCGCGCTGCGGGGCGCGCTCGACCTCGCCGACAAAATTGTCGCCATGCCGCCGCTTGCGATAAAGGCGATCAAGGAGGTTATGCAAATCGGGGGCGATGCGTCGCTGGAGACCGCGTTGCTTCTCGAGCGCAAGGCATTTCAGGTTCTCTTTGATTCGCAGGACCAATCCGAAGGTATGCGCGCGTTTATGGAAAAGCGGACTCCGGAGTTTTCAGGCCACTGAATTGTCAAACTTGTTCATGCTCGGAATGTTGAGACCTAGCAACCGGTAGGGCTACGCGTCCAAGCACCTGAATCTGGGCAGATCCGTGTCAGTTTTTAAAGCTCCCTTCGCCACATACGGTGCTCGAAGTCAACTTGCGCGCGTCGGTATGAAACCCCTCCCAAATTTCGACCAGTTGCACCCTTGCGACGCTCAACTTTGTCACGCTTGGCACACGATTGGGTTTCTTTTACCGCGAAAGCGCTTGACAAACATCGCCCGATACCAATTAATGTCAATATATGGGATTAACTTACGCCGTCGAAACGATGGATGAGTTAGTTTGCCGAGCCTTCCAACGGAAGTCCAGAATCCACGGAGAATGGCGCGTTCGCGCTGGCATAGGGCAAGCCGTTTCCGGCTTGTATTTGACTGAGGACAACACGGGGCCGGGCTTGGATCGTCGTGTGAAAGAGAGAATCCGAGATGGTAGAACTTACTGCAGACGTGGGCCGCTTCCTCGCAAATATCAGGTTTGAGCACCTGCCCCCCGATACGATACAAGTCGTAAGGGACGCGTTTGCAGATACGGTCGGCGTTGTTATGGCCGGCGTTGATCAGCGGCTATCTGTCATCCTGCGCAAGACGTTGGTAGAACCCTCAGGCCGGCAAGAATCCCGCGCCTGTCTTTCGACAAGGCTGGTGGCCGGCCCCGACGCGGCACTTTTGGCTGGAGCTATCGCGCACGCACTGGACTATGGGTGCCAGACGATGTCGGGCCATCCCGGAGGCGTGATCATCCCGGCAATTCTTGCCGAGGCTGAAGTCCTCGGATCCACGGGCGAGGAGATGGTCACAGCGTTCGTTGCCGGCTACGAAGTGTGGTGCGAAGTTTGGCGGCGCAACAAATCCTATCACCAAGCCGGTTGGCATCCGACCGCTCTGCTCGGTCCCCTAGCCACGGCTTCAGCCTGTGCGGTTTTGCGAAAACTATCGGCCGAAAAGGCGCAGATGGCTGTCGCTATAGCCGCCAGCCACTCTGGCGGCCTATTTTCGAACTTTGGCTCCATGACCAAGGGCTATCATTCAGGCATGGCATCGAGGAGCGGCGTCATCGCAGCGCGCCTTGCAGAAGCCGGCATGACGGGTGGAGCAGATGCGCTCGAAAATGAGCAAGGCTTTCTAACCGCCTTTTCGTCGGGCGGAACGCCTGATCGGGACTCTCCCTCGCAGCTGGGAAAAGAATGGTACCTGCCGCGCTACAAGCTGCAGTTCAAGATGCATCCAAGCTGTTTTTTTATGCATCGCTCGTTCGAAGGCACTCTAAAGATGCTCGGAGACCGAAAAATTGATCCCGATGAGGTTGAATCGGTCGAAGTCGAAATGGGACGCGGTCAAGTGACCGTACTTGTTCATAATCAACCAAAGAATCAGTACCAAGCTCAGTTCAGCGGGCAGTTTGGTATCGCTGCGGCCGTCATCCTCGGCAAATTTGGTGTTCCGGAAATCGCCGACGAGGTTGTGCAGCGACCGGATATGCAAGCCTTCTACCCGAAAGTGAGGCTGAAAGCGGTCGAAGCATTCGATCCGCGGGATCCGGTTTTTTCACCAACGGAATCGGTGGTCATGAAGCTGAAGAGCGGAGAGATCATCGAGAGTGGCCCGATCGCCACGATCCCGGGCTATGCCGCCGAGCCACTCACGCACGATGAGCTGTGGGGCAAGTTTCGCGAATGCACGCAACAGACACACACTAATGCGCAAGCGTTCGAGCTGTTCGATCTTCTTCAACAGATAGAGAAGCTACCTTCGGCACACGCACTCCCGACCTGCACCACCATATTCCAAGATTAAATACCCAGTTACCGCGCCGCGCGGGACAAAACGAACACATGAGGAGGACATATCCATGGAAAAGAAGATGATCACCGTCTCACAGGCGATCGCGAAATTGCTCGAACAAATGGGCACGGAATTCGTCTACGGGTTGAATGGCCATGGAAACTGGGGGCTGCTCGATGCCCTGGTCTATGACACCAAGATTAACTGCATCGGCGCCCGCATGGAAGATCAGGCAGTGGAGTTGGCAGACGGCTATTGGCGCTACAAGCGCGGCGGCCCACTGCCAATTGTGACCACCAGTGTCGGTCCCGGCAATGCCAACATCATGCCGGCTGTCGCCACCGCCTACTACGAATCTATCGCTATGCTGGTCCTGGTCGGTGTAGGTGCAACACATTGGTTCGACCGCGGCGGAATCGAGGAGGCTTATCGACAAGGCCCTGAGGATTTTTCCGGCGCCATCAGGCCGATGTGCAAAAGATCAGTCATGGCGACGCGACCCGACACCTGCATCGATATGTTCCTGCGCGCCTATAAAACTGCACTCACGGGGCGTCCGGGTCCAGTTGTCATGGCCATTCCTTTCGATATCCAGCATGCATTGATTCCAGAAGATAGCCTTCCTGACCCCCGCCCTTACATGCGTGTACGCCGCCCAGGCCCAGATCCAGAGGGTGTGACCGTTGCAGTCGAGCTTCTGAAGTCCGCCGAGCGACCACTCGTCGTTTTCGGTAGCGGTATCGCTAACAGCGGCGCGCATCAGGCGCTCCTGGATTTCGCCGAGGCGACTGGCACCCCGGTCGTCGCGACTTCGGCCGGGAAGGCTGCCTTCCCTGAGACACATAGATTATCGGCTGGTACAGTCGGACGAGCTGGGACATTGCATGGGAATCACCTTGCAAGGCGTTCTGACCTTATCATTGGGGTCGGCACACACTTTACGGACATTGACTCGGGCGGCTGGACCTTATTCGACATTCCCGGAAACGCAAAGCTGATCCACATCGATATCGATGAAAATGAGCTAGGGCGCGCTTATCCGACCGAGGTCGCTCTTAACTCGGACGCACGACTAGCTCTGGAGGCGTTGACCAAGGAAGCGAAAGCCTCAGGGGTCGCGGAGAAGGCCGCCTGGACGGCCGAACTCGGTCGCGAACGTATCGCGTTCAATGAAGCGGTAAAGCCCCTTCGCACGTCGAACATCTCTCCTCTCCATTATGCACGGGTGTGCGAGGATGTCAGCCAAGTCGTCGAAGAGAGGTGCCCTGACGCTATCCTCACTTTCGATACGGGCCACATGCTCAGCTTTGGTCCTGGGTTCTTGCGGGCTTCTTCGCGCAACATCTACCACAGCAGTTTCATGCACCGCATGGGGTGGAGCGCGTCAGCCGCCATCGGCGCCAGCATGGCAAGTGGGGGCAAGCCAGCGATTGCACTATTGGGCGATGGCGCTTTCATTATGCGCGCCACTGTCATGCTCACGGCAGTTGAGCAAAAATTGCCCGTTATTGCCATCGTCTTCGACAACAAATCCTTGCAGATTGAACGCGAGGCGATGTTGAAAATCTACGGCCGTGAATCCCTTTGCGACTATCGAAAGAAGGATGAGGAAGAGCTGTGGGGACCGGATTTCGTCAAAATGGCTGAAGGAATGGGCTGCGTCGGCGTGCGAGTCGATAAAGCTGAGGACTTCAAGCAGGCATTCGAGGCCGCCTTGGCGAGTAGACAGCCCACGGTAATCAGTGTTGCGACTGAAATCGAAACCCCACAATACCGTTCTGCCTGGTATCCATACCCGAAGAATTGGAACGAAACTTGGACCCCAGGTCCGGTTACTGGCCCAGAAGCAGCCAAAGGCTTTGTCATGCCGACATTCGAAAAGAACGAAAGCTAGTGAGGTTTTGACTATGGACGGCTTAAATCTCAAAGATCCACAGTTGCTCCGCTCCCAAGCGTTTGTGAATGGAGAATGGATCGACGCAGACAGCGGTGACACCATTACCGTGACTAATCCTGCGACAGGACAACCTGTCGGAACCGTACCGATGATGGGTGCCGCCGAGGCGCGTAGGGCGATCGAAGGTGCAGACATAGCGCTGTCCACCTGGCGAAAGACGCTTGCAAAGGAACGCGGGCGTTTGCTTCGCAAGTGGTTCGACTTGATTATCGACAACGCCGATGATCTGGCCCTAATTTTGACCTCCGAGCAGGGAAAAACTCTTGCGGAGGCGAAAAGCGAAGTCGTTGGGGGTGCCGCATTTATTGAATGGTTTGCCGAAGAAGCGCGGCGAACCTATGGTGAAACGATCCCAACGCCGGCCCAGGACCGGCGAGTCGTCGTAATCAAACAGCCTATCGGTGTTTGCGTCGCGATCACTCCATGGAACTTTCCAAATACGATTATCACTCGCAAGGCCGGCGCGGCTCTTGCTGCGGGCTGCACCATCGTCGTAAGGCCCGCAAGCACGACACCATTTACTGCCCTTGCCCTGGCCCATTTGGCAGCGCGCGCTGGAATTCCGCCGGGTGTATTCAGCGTCGTGACAGGAGGATCACGAGACATAGGAGCGGAATTTACATCCAACCCGATTGTGCGAAAGATCTCCTTCACCGGCTCGACGCAAGTCGGCCGTGCCTTGATGGCCCAGTCCGCAGGAACGATCAAGAAGCTCGCCCTCGAACTTGGGGGTAATGCTCCGTTCATTGTGTTCGAAGATGCGGACATCGACGCAGCTGTAACAGGCGCGATGGGTTCCAAATTCCGCAACTCGGGCCAAGCCTGCGTCGGCACAAACAGGTTCTATATTCACGATAGCGTTTACGACGCCTTCGTGTCGAAGTTTCTCGCCGAAGTCGCAAAGTTGAAGGTTGGAAACGGCGTCGAGCCGGATGTCACGTTCGGGCCGGTCCATGACATTGGCGGAGTACGCAAAACAGAGGACCATATCGCCGACGCGCTAGCGAAGGGTGCTCAACTTCTTGCAGGGGGGAAGCGACACGCCCTTGGAGGAACATTCTTCGAGCCGACAGTGATTGGCGAAGCCAATGCTTCTATGAAAGTAGCAAGCGAAGAGACTTTTGGTCCCCTCGCATCCATCTTCCGCTTTCACGACGAAGACGAGTTGATCAAAGCCGCAAACGACACGGAACTTGGGCTTGCATCATACTTTTACAGCCGGGACATTGGACGGATCTGGCGTGTTGCGGAGGCACTGGAAACTGGAATGGTCGGCGTGAATATAGGGCTGATGGCCAACGAGGCGGTCCCCTTTGGCGGTATCAAGGAATCGGGAGTCGGACGGGAAGGGTCCCACTATGGCATCGAAGACTATATGGAAGTGAAATACATCTGTATGGCCGGTATCTGATCGAAGCGATGAGCCGCCATGCGCCCCTAACCGGGCGCATTGGCTGATCTATGCCTTTGGGACGCCTCAAGTCTCCATGACCTGTGTCGGCCGCGCGACGACAGTCGGGATCTAATAGAATCCCACAGTTTGACATATTTTTACCACTTGAGAGATGCTTGCGCGTGTTGTTTTCACGCTCGCCGGGCAACGAGGACATAGAGGAGGAGCCACTGTGAACCCCCACGACAAGCGGCAGTTCGAAGCACTGTTCGCACCAACCACCATTGCGCTAATCGGTGCCTCCGGGGACCAATCCAAACATACGTCGCGTCCGCAAAGGACATTGCGCAAGCACGGCTACCAGGGCACGATCATCCCTATCAACCCAAATCGTGATGAAGTCGGTGGGGACAAGGCATACCCGTCCGTATTGGACGTGCCAGGTAAAGTTGACCATGCGTTCATAATGGTGCCACGCAACGCGGTCGCAGACGCTATTGCACAGTGTGCCGAAAAAGGGGTTGCGGTCGCGACCATTTTTACAGACGGATTCGCCGAAACCGGCGATGAAGGGCGTCGGCTCCAAGAGCAAATTGTGACCACAGCGCGAAGAGGTGGTGTGCGGTTACTCGGACCAAACTGTAGCGGTATTTACAGTAGTAAGCCGTCCGTTGCTTTGTCTATCAACGCCGCTGTTGAGAAACTCGATATCGTCCCTGGTCCCTTGGCAATAATTTCGCAATCGGGAAGTATGACCGGCGGGCTAATGTCCCGTGGCCTTGGCCGCGGCGTCGGTTTCTCGAGAATTGTATCGATAGGCAATGAGTGCGATCTCTCGGTCGGGGAAATTTCAGAATGGCTTGTCGATGACCCTGAGACAGGCGCAATTCTTCTATTTCTAGAAACATTTCGCATGGCCCCGCGCTTGGCACAGGCTGCCCGACGCGCCGTCGAGGCCGGTAAGCCCATTATCGCCTACAAACTCGGGCGTTCCGATGTAGGAAGAGACCTGGCTGCCTCGCATACCGGCGCCATGGCAGGCGGTGACGAAGTCGCAAACGCATTCTTCCGCGACAACGGCATTCTCCGTGTCGACTGCCTCGAAACGTTGTTCGAGCTACCAATCATGCTGCGTGGCCAACGCCCCTCCAAACAACACCGAGTGGCCGTGATGACCACCACGGGGGGAGGCGCCGCGACTGTCGTCGATCGCCTAGGAACACTCGGCGTCGACGTTGTCCCCCCAAGCGAGACGGTAGTGGAAAAGCTCGCTCTAAAAGGAATAAACATCCCCACAGGTCGCCTGACCGATCTGACTCTGGCTGGAACCAAGACCGAAGTTTACAGCGCGGTTGCAGGCGCGCTGCTGGGCTCGGATCATTGCGATTTGCTTGTCGCGATTGCTGGGAGCTCGGCGCAGTTTCAACCGGAGATCACCGTCGGACCACTAGTCGAAGCCGACAAAAACGGTAAGCCACTTGCAGTCTTTATAGCACCGCATGCAAGGGTTGGGCTCGATCAGCTGGCCGAAGCCGGTATTGCCGGATTTCGCACGCCTGAAACCTGCGCCGACGCCGTTAATGCCTGGTCTAAATGGTCTACACCCATCGTTCGGCCGGTCCCTGATCAAAAGATAGTCGCGGCCGTGCAACGTACGATCGATGCCTTGGAAGGCCGCAGTCCAAATGAGCTTGACGCGGGAAAGGTATTCAAGGAGATCGGCGTCGCGACCGCCCCCACGCAGGTAATTCACTCGGTAGACGACACGGTCGGGCTGAAATTTCCCGTTGTCGCCAAGATCCTGTCCGCAGACGTCCCTCATAAGACCGATGCGGGTGGAGTGGTACTCGGCATCAAAGACGCGGCCGCACTTCCAGAAGCCGCCAAGGCAATCCTGAAAGGTGTTGGTTCAAAGCACCCGAAGGCTAAGATCGACGGGATCTTGGTCCAACAGATGGAACGTGGGGGTTTGGCCGAAGTCATTCTGGGTTTCCGGCGCGACCCGGAGGTCGGGCCAATTGTTGTTTTAGGCATCGGCGGCATTCTTGCGGAGGTTTATAAGGACGCCGCGATCAGGATGGCCCCAACAACGCTCGAGGAGGCCCGATCGATGATCGACGAGGTCAAGGGCCTTGCTGTTATCCGCGGTTATAGGGGGCTGCCCCGTGGGGACTGTGATGCGCTTGCTCAAGCAGTTGTGTCGATGTCCCATCTCGCGTCGATCGCAAGCATCGCTGACGCAGAAATCAACCCTCTTTTCGTAAAGCCTGAGGGTGAAGGTGTCGTCGCCGTCGATGGCTTGATTGTACTAACCAACACAGAAACGAACGGTGGGCCGCGTTCGCCGCACGCACACTAGAGGAGATTGAAATGGAAACTGGTTTGGCCAGAAAGACAGCAATCGTCACAGGGGCCGGCAGCGGAATTGGCGCGGCCATTGCTTCCCGGCTGATTGCTGAAGGCGCAAACGTTGTTGTTGCGGATATTAATTTTGAAGCCGCCGAAGCTCAGGTCGAGGCGCTTCGAAGCGAGGGCGGCAACGCTCTGGCGGTTCGGGCCAACGTGGTTGACGAGGCGGAAGTTGTGGCGATGGTGGAGCAGACCGTCTCTACATTCGGGGCGGTGCACATTCTCGTCAACAATGCTGGACTGACGCGCGACATGCGCATTACGAAGATGACGGATGCCGACTGGGACATCGTTGTCGACGTGATCTTGAAAGGGTCATTTCACTGCACCAAAGCGGTCCTGCCGTACATGAACGAGCAAAAATGGGGGCGTATCATCAATATATCGTCGCGGGCCCATTTGGGAAATCCGGGCCAGGCGAACTACTCAGCCGCAAAAGCCGGCATCATCGGCTTCACGAGGGCAATGTCGCTAGAGGCGGGTCGCAATTTCGTTACGGTGAATGCTGTAGCACCGGGCATCATCAATACGGAAATGATCCGCTCACTACCTCACTGGGACAAAATTCGAGAAAACGCCGAGAAAACCACACCCATCCCACGTGTCGGCGAAGCCGAGGACGTTGCAGACGCAGTCGCTTTCCTGGCATCCGAACGGGCGAGCTACATCAGCGGCGACGTACTTCACGTTACCGGCGGGCGCTACTAACAGGATAGAGAAAATGACAGAAGCTTATATTGTCGGTATTGGTATGACGCCGCTTGGCAAGCACTGGGATCAAAGCGTCAAGCAGCTTTCCGCGCGAGCTATCGACACGGCGCTTGCCGATGCTGGAGTTGAACTTGGAGCCATTGAGGGTGCGTGGTTTTGCAACACGCGGCTCGGCGTCTTGCAGGGCCAGCACAACATTCGCGGGCAGACTGTACTGCGCTCCTACGGTTTCGAGAATATTCCGATCTTCAACACCGACAATGCGTGTGCCAGCTCGAGCTCCGGCCTTGCTCAAGCATGGGCGGCCGTTCGGGCTGGAATTCACGATGTCGTTCTCGTGGTGGGCGCGGAGAAAATGAATTTCCGCGACAAGGAACAGCAGATGTTCGAAGCCTTCAAAGGCAGTTCGGACATCGAACTCTTTGATAGCCAGATGGAGGCGCTTCTGGCGCTGGGCGAGGAACTGCCTCTACCAGAAAAAGCTCTAGCGCAGGCCGGCCAGCGTTCTGTTTTTATGGATATCTATTCAGCGATGGCGCGCTATCACATGCACCGATTTGGTACCACAGAAGATCAGATAGCCGAGGTCGCGGCAAAGAACCATTGGCATTCCCAATGGAACGAGCTTGCGCAGTATCGGACGCCGATGACCCGAGGAGAGGTATTAGCGGATAAGTTGATTTCCTATCCGATGACGCGAGCAATGTGTGCACCGATGAGTGATGGTGCAGCCGCTTTGGTCATCGCGTCGGATCGAGTATTGGACCGTTTCGATCGCAGGCGCGCCGTGGGAATTCGGGCTGTCGCCGTTAGCAGTGGCAGCAACCGAAAGCCAGAAGAGATAGACAAACACTTGACCCGTACCGCCGCAAATCGCGCTTACCAAATTGCTGGGCTGGGACCTGAGGACGTTTCTGTTGCCGAACTGCATGATGCGACGGCGTTCGCCGAAATTATGCAAAGTGAACATTGCGGCTTTGCCGCCTACGGCGAAGGTGGGCCACTCGCTGAGAGTGGCGCCACTCGCCTTGGAGGGCGTTTGCCTATAAATGTGTCGGGGGGACTGCTTTCAAAAGGTCACCCCATCGGGGCCACGGGTGCGATCCAAGTCAACGAAATCGTTACCCAACTTCGAGGCGAGGCAGGTAAGCGTCAAGTGGAAGGTGCCCGTATCGGCCTTTGCGAAAACGGAGGCGGCTTCTACGGGTTCGAAGAAGCGGCGTGCGTGGTGTCGCTCTTTGAGGCCCCGGCGGGGGGCTGATCATGAGCATCGATGCAAAGCAACTTCTCGCCTACACTGTCGAGGATATTCATCAGACCTATACTCCAAAGGATTGCGCGTTCTACGCGCTTTCCGTCGGCTTGGGATTGGATCCCCTCGACGAGCGTCGCCTGGCATTCGTAGACCCGAATAGGGGCGCCGGGCAGCTCGTACTGCCGTCAATGGCGCTCGTACTTGGTTACCCGGGGTTTTGGCTTGTGCGTCCGGATACTACCATTGACCCAACCCGCATCCTTCATGGCACTCAATCGGTGGTGTGGCATCGGCCGCTGCCGACAAAGGGCGACGTTACCGGAAAGACGCGTATTACCCAGCTTATAGACCGGGGCGAGGGCAAGCATGGTATGATCGTGTCCGAGCGCGACATCATTGATACAGCCACGGGCGAGCTCTACGCGACCCTCAAGCAGATCCATGTCTTGCGAGGACAAGGGGGCTTCGGCGGTGATACCGACCCACTTCCACCGCCCCATCAATTGCCGAGCATTGAGCCGGCGTGGTTCATTGATGTTCCAACAGGTCCAGACCAAGCACTGCTATACCGGCTCAACGGCGATCTCTTTGCGCTGCATGCCGATCCTGAAATGGCGCGCAAGTCCGGCTTCCAACGACCTATTCTTCATGGCATGTGCGTTGCTGGTATAGCCACCCAGGTGTTAATGCGCCTTCTTGCAAAGGATGATCCGTCACGTCTCAAATCCATCGAGATGAGGTTTTCGGCGCCCATTTATCCGGGCGAGACAGTTCGGATCGAGGCCTGGGCCGATGGTTCATTTCGCGCTCGCTGTGTCGAGCGCGACGAGATCATTCTCGACAACGGTCTGATGCGATGCAACTGACGAGTGGGCGAGCGAGGCGGGTACTCGCTCACCCATGCCATGTTTGCGCAAAGAATTTCCCCACATCAAACTTGCCAACATATGCGAGGGTCGCTGGCTAAAAGAATATGTGGGGCATCGGCCGCTCGCGTGAGGGAGGAATCGAAATGAGATCTAAACTTGTCGTGGTAAGTATGGCATTGCTTTCCGCAATGGTCGCGCGGGCTCCCGTCTGGGCAGAGGATTATCCATCGCGGTCCGTGCAGGTGATCGTTCCTCAATCACCCGGCGGTCTCGGAGATATCGCAGTTCGAGTGTTGGCGCCAGAATTGAGTGCTTCGCTAGGCGTGCCGGTTGTTATCGAGAACAAACCAGGCGCTGGTGGAACCGTTGGAATGGCAGAGGCTAGGAGAGCAGCCGCAGACGGCTCCACGCTAGCGCTCGCCGCTGCAGGATCGTTTTCCATCAACCCGCACCTGCAAAAGAATCTTCCATACGATCCTTTGACAAATTTCGAGCCAGTCTGTCGAATTGGAGGAGCACCCAGCGTCTTGGTAGTGAACCCATCGCTGAATGCTAATTCACTGCCTGAACTACTCGCCAAAGCTAAGACAGATCCGGTTTCTTTTGCCTCAGGTGGCAATGGCACACCGTCACACTTAGCACAGGAGCTCCTGAAAGCCCGCGTGAAAGTACAGTTTCTACACGTTCCTTATCGCGGCACGTCCCAGGCTGTTACTGATACGATCGGAGGCCACTCACAAGCGCTGTTCGAAACGGCAGGTCCCCTACTCGGCGCCATCCGCACCGGACAACTTATCGCATTAGGCGTCACAAGCCCCAATCGACTCCCCGCGTTGCCAGATGTACCCACATTTAAAGAATTGGGCATTCCTGACCTGGATTTGCTTGGTTGGAACGGACTGGTTGTGCCGGCCGGCACGCCTGAAACGATCATTGCGCGGTTATCCAAGGCATGCGAGCACGCGGTGTCGGCACCGGAATTTCTAACTTTCGCTAAGGCTAACGGTTATGTCATATCCTATGCGCCAGCTGCAGAGTTCCGTGATCACATCATCAGCCAGCTGAAAAAATGGGGAGAGCTCGTTCGTATGTCTGGCGTCAAACCACAGTAGATCCAACCTTCAACAATCAAAAACTTGGCTGGTCGTTGCCGTTGGCAACGGCCAGATGGCTGCGAAATGCGACATCCGAGCATTCACACTGGATGCGGATGAATTCAGATATATGCAAATCACCAAAGCGCAAGTCGGACTTGAGAATGCGCAGGTCCATATCCGCCAGTCTGAGCTGAGCCGCTATGGGGCTGCGGATTCCGAGGCGAAGCCGGCCGGCAGTCCGATCAGAGACTGACCGGTTTTCGGCTCTGAAGATTACCTCCTGGGTCAGCAACTTGGCATCGAACCCGTGATGAACGAGGAGGTTTTGATTCGCAAAGAGAAGGCTGATCGTGAGACAGTTGAGACAAGTTCTTCGGCTTGCCGGAAGCGGGAAGAGTATTGGGAATGGCGTGCAGACTGTCGGAACTCGGCCTTTATAGTGTCGCCGCAGCCTTCCAGGAGCTCAACGAACAATCCAGAGCGGGCGGCCTCGAGCATGGAGACGGCCCTATCGTGCTGCTTCGAACGAAAAACTACAATGCGCCGCCAGAAGCGCTTAGAGGCCCGCGCGAGGGCTGCCGAGCTGCTTCATGAAGCACAGATCGAGAATCCCGACTTTCGTGCAGCACGCGGTCTCGGCTACATTCTGTTCATTTCGTTTGCCGGTCGCGACCTTCTTGTCACCGGGCCAGCCGGGGTTGAGCTTTTTGAAGTCGCTTGCGATGGCGCGTTACCGATTCCACGAAGTGCACGGAAGAACTTTTGCCTGTACCAGCACTGAGATTAGTGCCCACAGCAGACTTATTTTTAGGGCGAGAATGCAGAAAAAAGCGTCCGCCGAGGATTGGCGATCCTCGGCGGACATCACCAGCTAGTTCATTCAGGCTTTAATCCCGAACGTTGAACCAACTCGCCCCACTTATTCAGTTCGCTCGCGATATGCTTGCGGAATTCCTCGCGCGGCGCGTAGGCCACCAAAAGGCCTTGCTCGTCGGCGAGCTTTTGAAAGTCGGGCGAGGAAACAGCATCGTGGCAGGCTTTTTCGAGCTTATCGATGACTTCTGTGGGCGTGCCGGCGGGAACGACCAGTCCAATCCAACCAATGAGCTCCATGCCCTCGAAACCGAGCTCTTCAAAGGTTGGAACATCGGGCAAAGCGGGCAAGCGCTTCGGGCTCAAAATACCTAGACCAATGAGCTCTTTAGTGCGAACAGCGCCCGAAATGGCCCCTGGCGATTCAAACAGCAACTGAACATGACCGCCGATGGCATCTGTTACGGATTGCGAAGTACCGCGGTAAGGTACATGCAGGAATTGAACGTTCGTGCGGGCCTTCAACAACTCCTGAGCCAAATGGCTCGGCGTGCCTGGCCCCGACGATGCGAATGACAAATTGCCCTCTTTTGCCTTCTCAATGAGTTCCTGGACACTTTTCACCCCCAGGGAAGGATGAGCTACTAAGACACTGGGGGAGCCTCCGATACGGCACACTGGCTCGAAGCTTTTGACCGGATCATAAGGTAGATTCTTGCGAAGATGCGGGTTTATTGAGAAAGACGACGCTGCGGCAAGGGCCACCGTGTACCCGTCTGGTGTGGCTTTTGCAGCAGCACCCGTACCGAGTGTCGCGCCGGCACCGGGTTGATTTTCGATTACAACAGGCGCTCCCAAGGTTTTGCTCATGGAGGGTGCGAGCTTGCGCACCGCTATGTCGCTTACCCCCCCGGCCGACAACGGCACAATAATTTCGATTGCTCTATTAGGAAACTCCTGAGCGGAAACCGGGGCCTGTGCGGCGGCTATTAGGCCCAACATCGCCAGAGATGATGCAATGATTCTTGTTCTTGGTGGAATTCTCATTTGTGCGTCCTCCGATTTGGCTCGGCTCCTCCCTGGAACACGACGGCCAATGTTGCAAATTTATCCCGTATTATGAGATCGGTCAATGACTGCGATCAACCGGCTCAGGCTCTCAGCCAGATATGTCTCTCTTAAACCTCAAGCCCCTGCCAGCCGACAGGCCCATCACAGAGTGGCCTTCGCGATTATTCCTCCTCGAAAGCCACATCACGGGTTTTCCGCATTGCCGGGACGGCGATCAAGAGTACCGAGCCAAGTGCCAGGGCCAGTAAGGTCGCACTAATCGGTCGTTCGACAAATACCATCGGATCACCGTGGGCCAGCAACATTGCGCGGCGCAAATTCTCTTCCATCATGGGTCCGAGCATGAACCCTAAAATCAGCGGCGCGGGTTCGCAATCAAGCTTTGCGAACAGGTAACCGACCAACCCAAAGAGCGCCAATGTGCCAATATCGAAGCTCGAATTTCCAAGACTGTAGACGCCGATTCCGCAAAACACCAAGACGGCCGGAAAGAGCAAGTGGTAGGGCACGGTAAGCAGCCGCACCCAAATTCCAATGAGCGGAAGGTTAAGCACCACGAGAAACATATTACCGATCCACATCGACACGATGACGCCCCAAAACAACTCGGGTTGCTCAACCATCACAGCGGGACCCGGCTGAATTCCTTGAATGATAAGCGCACCCATCATGAGTGCCATGAGAGGGTTAGACGGAATGCCCAAAGTCAACATAGGAATAAACGAGGTCTGCGCGCCGGCATTATTGGCACTTTCAGGGCCTGCAACGCCCTCAATTGCGCCATGGCCAAATTCTTCCGGATGTTTTGACATTTTCTTTTCAAGCGCATAGGAGGCGAAAGACGACAACATAGCCCCGCCGCCCGGCAGCACACCCAACAATGAACCCAAGGCAGTTCCCCGAATCACGGGCATGATGATGCGCTTCAAGTCTTTGCGGCCTAGTCTTAACCCCTCCACCTTCGTTACCAACGTTTCGCGTGTCGCTTCGTGCTCAAGGTTCCGGATAATTTCACTCAAGCCGAACATCCCCATCGCAACGATGACAAGATCGATACCATCTTCCAGATCGGGAAGTCCCAAGGTATAGCGAAGCGCGCCCGACGAAACGTCGGTCCCTACCAGGCCAAGGAGCAAACCAACCACGATCATCGCGATTGCCTTGACCAGCGACCCGCGAGCCAGAACGCAAGATGCAATAAGGCCGAGAACCATCATCGAAAAATATTCGGTCGGGCCGAATTTCAAAGCCATATGCGCTAGAGGCGTTGCAACGAGTACGAGGATGAAAGTCGCGACAGTGCCTGCAAAGAAGGATCCGAGTGCTGCTGTCGCGAGCGCGGTTCCAGCTCGCCCCTTTCGTGCCATTTGGTATCCGTCCAACGCCGTGACAACAGACGAAGACTCTCCGGGAAGGTTGATCAATATCGCGGTGGTCGAGCCACCATACTGCGCGCCGTAATATATTCCGGAAAGCATGATCAGCGCGGTGACAGGCGAGAGTGCAAAGGTGACCGGCAACAGCATTGCAATTGTTGGCATCGGGCCCAAGCCTGGGAGTACGCCGATCAGAGTGCCGAGAAAAACACCCAAAAAACAGTAGAGCAAGTTCGCGGGCGTAAGAACCGCTTCGAACCCGATGGAAAGGTTGGTTAAAAGTTCCAAGGTCTCTTCCTCCTACTGCAGCCAATAGCCGAGGACCGGAAAGGGCATTCCCAGCCCCCAGTTGAAGATCACCAGGCAAAACACTGTAAGACCGACTGCCAGAAGTACCGCATTTCTGGCGCGAAATTGCATACTTGCGAATGCACCTAGCGCCGTCAAAACGAATACCGCGATCAACATTCCAGCCGGTCGGATCAAAATGCCGAAAAGTGCGGTCGCACCTATTACGAAAACGATGCCACGAAGGTTGAGACTTTCTAAGCTCTCTCGAACGCCAGTGAGCGATTTTAGAGCGACGACTGCGCCAAGGGCGATCAGTAAGATCGCAAGCGACACGGGAAAGAAGCCTGGCCCCATCTCGCTAACTGTCCCGACTCGATAATCAAGGCCACCCCACAAGAACCCTAGCCCGATCGTGACGAACACCAAACCGGCTACTAGGTCCTTCGATAAGACGCGCGAGAATTCCACTGTTCAGTCCTCCCATTTGTCTGTCGCCAACAGCTCTTCGGCGCCAGACGACTCTGTAGATCTAGAAGTCGGCAGCCCAGAGGAGCTCGAACACCAGATATCGATGGCGACTACCCCCCTCTGTTACGTCGACCTCTCGTGGGCGCTATTCGACGACGATCATCTTTGCTCATCGAATCTTCGCCGCCCGCCGCGTGAGCCGTCGTGTAATTTATCCCACAGTGTGACACTTTCGCAGGAGCAACGCAAGTAACCTGCGGATCATTGGTCAACTTCGAGCATCTCCCGGCCCGCTCTATAGCTCGGGAGCAAGTCGATACTCACGGCTTGCACGGACCAATCTGTGTTTGCCAGCGTCGACGGTTAGGAAGCGAGTAGCAAGCACCCGACATTCCTAGCGCCGAGACATGGACGTCGGGCTTTGTGCCAACTGAGTGATATCAAGACGTACCGGCGGAATTGCCGCTGCCCCCATTGAGCCCCAATGGCCGCGGTAGCCCTGCACTATCAAGGGCGACAAACGTGAACGTCGCGTGCGTGACCTGTTCGCGTTCATCGGCGTATCGATCACGACGCCAAGCCTCCACAAAAATTCGCATCGAGGTCCGACCTGTCGAAAGAAGGCGGGCGTACAAGGATACCTCGTCTCCGACCCTCACAGGCCTAATGAATGACATCGCCTCCACCGCGACAGTTGCAGTGCGACCGCGCGCCACACGAGCAGCCATATTGCCAGCTGCCAGATCCATCTGAGCCATCAACCATCCGCCAAAGATGTCACCCGCTGGATTGGTATCAGCAGGCATTGCAATGGCGCGGATCACCGCTTCGCTACTCTTGTTCTCGTCGGTCATGAAGAACCCTTACTTTATGGCGTCTAACTGCGGCCTGTTTCGGCACCCCCTAAGGCACCTTGCAGTCATCCGAGGCCAAGTAGTCTTCGCGTGTTTTGTATCGCCGCACCGGGCGGCTACCATCCCAAGCCGTCGCGAGGTGCTTGATCCCTTCGAAATACCGATTACGCGCATATGAGTTTGGAGCGAGTTCGATGGCGACGCCGAAATGGGACGGTCCACTGAAATACTGGGAGCTAATCAAACCTGCCGTAGTCTCAATGGTACATTCCTGGCTGAACCCCATTTCCTCAAGGCAAACGCACGATTTCTCGTAATCGTCTGGCCAAAATCCCAGGTGGTGCAAACCTTCGCGGCCACTATGGAGAAAATCCGTCCACGGCGACGCATCTAAGCAAGTTGCCGCTATCAGTTCGATCTGGACGGCTCCAACATATGTAAAGGCAATCGACATTTTTACGGATGTCTTGTGGCCGCGATAGTTGATTATCCTATCGTCCGCCGCGTTTTCGATTACGACGAACGGCCCCGCACCTAGCTGTTCCGTCCAAAAGCGGAGACTTGCGTCTAAATCGGCAACCACATAGGAGATCTGCATATTTCTGCCAAGTACCTGACTAAGCAATGAAATCTCGGAGGTTGGGATCATGGGTCTCTCCTGTTCGGCGGATGCAAATTGCCAAGCCGTTGTCAGAAATGCTGTTCCGACCATACCGCTTGCTCTAGCCCGGTCAGGGCGCCTCGAAAGGGCCTGACAAACTGACAGGTCTGGGAGGAGCCCTGCCAACTTGCCAGGCTCTACGAGTAATGAATGCTCAATCCACCATCCACTACGACCGTCTCGCCCGTGATGTAACTTGCAAGATTTGATAGCAAGAACACCGCGACATTGGCGATTTCTTCGGGCTCGCCAACTCGCTTGATAGCGGCTCGCGCAGCCAAAGCCTCAACAAAGCCCGGCTCGGTCGAGGCGGCCTGAGCCTGTTGGATCGACGTTTTGACGAGACCAGGCGCAACACAGTTGACACGAATGTTGAGTTGGGCGAAGTCGAGCGCGAAAGCGCGCGTCATCTGAACAATCGCTGCTTTGGATGTCGTGTAGGCGGCGCGCTCTGGTTTAGAAAGAATGCCGCCGATCGAGGCCATCGTTACGATCGCTCCGCCACCATTATCCGTCATTTGACGAGCGGCGGCGCGGCAAATATGCAGGACACCGTTCACGTTGACATCCAAAACACGCTTCCACTTGTCCTCCGGCATATCGAGAACGTTCCCGCGCCAGACAATTCCAGCGTTGGCAACGGCATGCGTTACTATGCCGTGGTCGCGGCGAATTTTCTCGAATGCCGCATCAACCGCAAGGGAATCGCTGACATCGACGAGATAGCCGAACTTTGCGCAATTCTCGTCGGGATAGAGCGTCGTGAGGGCTTTTTCGAGTTGACCCGCGTCAAAGTCGAGCGGCAAGGGGCGTGCGCCCTCTGATCGCAGCTGCCTGCAAATCGCCAACCCGATTCCGGATGCGCCACCGGACACCGGGACGATAGCCGATTTCAAATCGGTCATGATCATAAAGCGTTCCTAATTTCAGTTCGAGAACTTGACATGGCAACCGGCGACACTTCTGCGAGCGGTATCAAACGTTATAAGTGGTTTGCACTCACCAACGCCTCAACCGATACCAGCGCTCTGGCCACCATCGATGTTCAAAGCCGCACCGGTAATGAACGCGCCGTCGTCTGAGCACAGCCACATTGTCGCCCGTGCCATCTCTTCCGGACGGGCAAAGCGTCCTACTGGTTCCTGCCCGATGAGCCGTGTGCGACCTTCCTCTGTTCCGCCCGATACTCGCTCAATCATCGGCGTGTCAGTGATGCCCGGGCACAGTGCGTTAATGCGAATCTTTGCGGCGGCGACCTCAAGCGCGGTCGATTTGGTAAGAGCAACCACTGCATATTTTGTCGCGCAGTATGAGCCCTGGTTGCGGATCGAAAGGACACCGGCCGTTGAAGCGGTGTTGATGATCACCCCACCGCCCGATTTATCCATGACCGGAATTTGGTGTTTCATGCAGAGATATACACCCTTGACATTGATCGCAAACAGCCTGTCAAAGAGTTCCTCACTTACTTCAGTTAGCGGGACGACACCCTGTTCGATCCCGGCATTGTTGAAGGCGAAATTCAGTGCTCCAAACGCTTGTACGCAACGATCAACGGCAGCCTTCACCTGATCGCTGTTCGTTACATCGCATGCGATAGCGGTCGCTTTTCCACCAGACTCTTCTATCCGCTTCACTGTCTCCGCTGCTGCAGTGGGGTTGATGTCGACCACAGCCACATTTGCACCAGCATCCGCAAAGGCGAAGGCGGTTGCGCGACCGATGCCGCTCCCGGCTCCCGTTATAAAAGCTGTTTTACCAGCAAATTTATAGTTCTGTGCGTTACTCACCCTAGATCCTCCTCGATCTTATAGACGGTCGCTCTGAGTTAATCGTTGTCTCTGGACCGCCAAGTCATCAAGCCGACATGCAACAGGCTTGGCTGATGCCAAGCCCTACTCCGAGGGAGCAGGGACATCGACCACAACGGTATGAATTAGTCCCAGGCGCTTGTGTTGCATTTGATCCGGGTATGTCCCGCTGTAAGTGGTACAAAACAGCGTGTGGCCATCCGGTCCGCCCAGTTCGCAGGCGATGGCGCTCCCTTCGAATTCGATTCTATCGGTGATTTCGCCGCCGTCCAGAACACGCAAGACTTCACCGGTGTTGAACGAAGACACCCAAATCGCTCCCTCCGCATCAGCGCAGATACCGTCAGGATGACGTCCAGACAAATCCGCAAACTGCCTGCGATTGGATAGGGCTCCAGTTACCAAGTCACGATCAAATGACGAAATCCTCCCGCACCAAGTTTCCGACACAATCAACGTTCTGCCGCTATTGATGAGGACCGTCCCATTTGGAAATTCCATGTCAGTGGCCGCAACGCTTACACGTCCGTCCGGTTCTACCGTATGAATCGAAGTCAGCTTGATTGGTTCGCCAGCAAATATGTCGTAGCCGAAGTTTCCGACGTACAGCCGACCACTGTCGTCAATCCCGAAGTCATTTAGATCGCCAGTCGCGAAATTCGACAGATCAACATAAAGCTCAAGCTTCCCGTCAACAATTTTGTTAATGTGCCGAGCAACCGATGATACAATGATCGGCGTCCCGTCCGGTAAAAAATTAAAACTATTGGGGCGCGGCGGAAGATCGCGGAGAACGACCTCCTTTTTCCCCTGCATGTCGACCCGATAAAGGATGCTGTCAAAGACGTCGGGCGCCCAAACGGCGCCGTCCTTCCAGCGCGGGGCTTCCAGAAAGATAAAGTCGGACGCCAGTAGTTTGGCCTCACGTATTCGCATTGTCACTTCCTCCCAATGATCGCTTTGCGCATGATTTTAGTGCGAAATGCCTAGATCTGAGGCGCCGTTTCGCTAATGTGCCTGCAAACGTCTGTATGGCTCCGCTACGCGAGGCACCTGACGGTCCTCCTCCTCGACCGCCGACCAGCCTTGGTAAAAGTATCAGTCAGATAATAACATGTCAATTGGCGGGATTTTTTATCTGTCGGCAACGCAGTCTTCCGATTAAGTATGAGGGTCCAGCCTCAGCGACCGCTACCGGAGACGACCTTTGCACAATTTTTCCATCGAAAATAAATTGGTTGCATAATGTGGGATTGTTTGACAGCTTCTGCATACCGCGCTACTTAGCTGTTGGGATAAAGGCTGGCGGCGTTTAACCCTACGAGCCTACAGTTTGCGGTGAGCCGCATCGGGCGGCTGCACTCCAGCCGTACTGCCAGCTCGCCTTCGTTAGCAGGAAGGCCACGAAGGCCACGAAGGCCAGCGGTAATGTCGACGCGGCTCACAGTCGAGCGGGATTGGCAACTGCCGCTCGTCTAAAGGTTGGACCATGGAAGTTTACGACTATATCATTGTTGGCGCGGGATCGAGCGGAAACCCCGTCGCGCGTGCGTTGTCCGAAGATTCGTCGGTCAAGGTACTTCTTCTCGAGGCAGGTCCACATGCGGACCGCTTCTGGGTCAATACGCCGGCTGGCATGGCAAAACTTTATTTTGATAAGCTGCTGAACTGGAACTACCATACGGAGCCCATGGCAAAGCTTGAGGGCCGGCGCATGTATTGGCCACGGGGAAAGGCACTGGGCGGGTCAAGCTCCATCAATGGCATGGTTTTTATCCGGGGACACCGTAACGATTTCGACAGTTGGCGCGACCTCGGTAACCCAGGATGGGGATATGAAGACGTGCTACCGTACTTTCGAGACATGGAGCATTTCGAGCGTCGCAGCGACAAGTGGCGCGGGCAAGGCGGCCCCCTTTGGGTCAGCGACCCGGTCGTCAAGTTGAAATCCAGTTTTGATTTTATTGAGGCCGCAACGCGTCTGGAAATTCCCGAAAGAGAAGATATGAACGGCGCCGAGCACGACGGCGTTGGTTTCATGCAGCACACTATCAAGAATGGCCGCCGCTTTTCAGCTTATTCGGCCTTCACCAGACCAGTCACCGGCCGACCAAACTTGACTATCCGCACCGCGGTCGAGGTCCAGCGGGTGCTATTTGAGGGACATACCGCAACAGGGGTCGAGGTTCTGGAAAATGGCAGTCTTCGAAAGATCGAGGCCGCAAGAGAGATTATACTGTCTTGCGGGGCGATAAACACTCCGAAGCTTCTCATGCTATCTGGTGTCGGACCCGCGAGCGAAATCATCCCGCACAGAATTCCACTCGTCCTCGAGCGCCCGGGAGTCGGACGAAATCTTCAAGATCATTTCTACATTCACACCGGATGGCGCTCTACCGCCGACAGCTCTTATAACGCCAGCCTTGTCGGCCTTTGGAAATATTGGGAGGGCTTCAAGTACCTGATGACGCACAAGGGCTACCTGGCCCTCGGATCGTCACAAGTGGCGGCATTCGTCAAAAGCCGCCCGGAAGAGCCTTACGCTGACCTGCAAATCAGTTTTCGCCCAATGACATTTCAGTTCCTACCAAGCGGAGAGGCCCGGGTGGAAAAAGAGCCTGGTTTGGGCGTATCGGTTTACCAACTTCGTCCGCGCACCACGGGCACCGTTACGCTTCGATCTGCGCATGCATCCGACAAGGCGGTTTGTACGCCAAATTTCTTAAACCACGGCGACGACGTTGAGGCGATGATTAGCGGCATCAGGAAAATCAGGGAAATTATGAACACGGAACCCATCCGTTCTCGTGTTCTTGGCGAGGATGTTCCTGGCTCAAACGTCAAAACAGACGAGGACATCTATCGGTTCATGGAAAAGACCGGCAATTCCGCGCATCATCAAGTCGGCACTTGCAAGATGGGCAGCGACGCGATGTCCGTGGTTGATGAGCGTCTACGTTTCCGAGGTTTGGAGCGATTACGCGTCGTAGACGCTTCGGTCATGCCGCACCTCACGTCCGGAAACACCAACGCTCCCTCGATCATGATCGGCGTAAAAGGCGCCCACATGATCAAGGCTGATGCCGTTTGTCGTCGAACGAGTCACGGCTGAACGCCTCAGGCGAGATTACCGCAGCCGCCTTAAGTTCTGGCTGACGTTTAGATCAACGAGCATGGGCAAAACTGCGATGCGTATCGCATTATTTATGCAAATCAGACCGAAAGGACCCGGCACATGAGAGAAATAAACTCGCGCCCATCTGAGGGTTTTGAGTCAACCCTTTACCCTAGAATTGGCCTTTATATCGACGGCAAGTGGATTTACGATCGCGACCGTTGGATCGATGTCCGCAATCCAAGTACCGGTAACGCTCTGGGGCCCGTGCCGAACGCGACGCCCGCCGACTTGCACAACGCGCTGGAGGCGGCAGAAGCCGGATTTCGAATTTGGCGCGATACCCAACCTCTCGAACGCTCACGGATTATCATGAAAGCAGTTGCGCTGATCCGGGAGCGTGCGCGCGATATCGCGAAAGTACTTACCCTGGAGCACGGCAAAACGCTTGCCGCGGCCGAAGGAGAAATCATACGCAGCTGCCGTTTCTACGACTGGGAGGCAGGGCAAGCGCTTCGCAGCTATGGCTGGGTCTTGCCAGCCGCCGATCAAATGCAGAAGCGCATTTTGCGCCTGCCCATTGGACCAGTTGTCGCATTCACGCCCTGGAACGTACCAATGAGTGCGTTTGCGCGCAAAACGTCGGCCGCCCTTGCTGCAGGATGCTCGATTATCGTGAAAGCCGCGAACGAAACACCCGGCACAGCCGTGGAATTGGTCAAATGTTTTGAAGAGGCGGGCCTACCGCCAGGCGTTCTCAATCTCGTCCTCGGGGATCCGGCAGTCATATCATCTACATTGATCGGTTCACCGATCTCAAGGCTAGTGACCTTCACGGGCTCTACCGGTGTGGGCAAGCATCTGACGGAGCTAGCAGCCCGCGCCATGAAGCCCGCTCTGATGGAACTTGGGGGTCATGCTCCCGTTATCGTCGGCCGCGATGTGGACGCCAAGGCAATCGGCCTTTTGGCTGCTGAAGCCAAGACACGCGCCTCGGGCCAAATCTGCGCATCGGCTTCGCGGTTTATCGTTGATGAAAGCGTCTACAAACCTTTCGTCGATTCATTTGCCGGCGCCCTCAACGACCTCCGCATCGGCGACGGTTTCGATCCGCAAGCTCAAATGGGTCCGCTGGCCAACGACCGCCGTCTTGGTGCAGCGGAGACAATGGTTCAAAATGCTATCGCGAGGGGGGCTCGCGTGGCGGCCGGTGGAAACCGCATTGGCAACAGAGGTTTCTATTTCGAGCCCACTCTTTTGGTCGACGTACCTCTGGACGCCGATTCGATGACCGTTGAGCCATTTAACCCGATCGGCTCGTGTGTTTCGGTCCCTAACCTGGATGCAGCCCTCAAGATCGCCAACAGCCTTCATGTAGGATTGGCTGGATATGCATTTACCAACAATCTGACAGATGCGGAGCGAATTCAGCGCGAGTTGGAGGTTGGTGCATTGTCGATCAACCACTTCGACACCCCAGACTCAGATACGCCCTTCGGCGGGGTGAAAGACAGCGGTATAGGTCGGGAGGGTGGCCCTACGTCACTGGACGCTTACATGGTGCAGAAGACAGTGTTACAGTTTTCCGGTACAATCTAGGCGGGAAAGAGGCCGAGCCCAATTGGTAGGTCTCTCTTCAGTCGGATGCAACAACGCGCGATGGAACGCTGCGTATAGCTCTTCGACAGTGGCTCAATGGTAAGATTTTGCGATTCTAATTGCGCCGAAGATATTACCAGCCGCCATCGCAACTGATGTTCTGTCCGGATATGAGGTCAGCCTGAGGCGAAGACAAAAAAACTGCAAGATTAGCGACGTCGACAGCCTCGATCCGGCGTTTGAGGCATTGATGGTCAAGTATCCACTGATGGTAGGCTTCACGCCTGTCACCAAACAGCTTCCATTCCGCATCGGATAGCACCGCGCCCGGTGAGATACCGTTTACATTAACGCCGTGCCTTCCCAATTCGCGTGCCAATGACTTGACCAAGCCATACATGGCCCCCTTTGACGCTACGTATGGTACGAATCCGTCCCACTGACCGTTCAGTGTTAGCGACGTCAGGCAAATGATTTTGCCAGATTTGACTTCCTTCATATGAGCGCTGCAAACTCGCGATACAACGAAAGCAGCCGAGGAGTTGATGCGGATCTCCTTTTCATATTCGGCGATGGTGTAGTCTTCGTGCGGTCGGTTCGTGATAAAGGCTGCGTTATTTATCAGGATGTCGATGCCACCTACGTCCTGTGCGAGCTTGCCGACCGTCTGCTCCGTTTCGACAAGGTCACCTAAATCGCAACCACAATAACGTACATTGCCTGATGCATCAGAAAGGACCGCCTCGCCATCCAAACCGGGAAGATCAAGTGCAATGACGCTTGCTCCCTCCTGTTGAAAGCGGGCGACCAAGGCTCGGCCAATCGTGCCGAGTGCACCGGTGATCAAAGCGGTTTTACCGGAAAGGGACGCCATCGTTACTCCACAATCCAAGGCTTCGCGCAACTTGGCGCAAGTCAATGGCGCGCGCCAGCGTTGCGTCGCTGGCGCGCGCCTTTTCTATAGGAATCTCACCATTGTGGCTTGCAGCTATCGGCATTCTCAGCCGTATAGATCGGCGGCGGAATGCTAACCAGCGCGCCCTTCGGGGTTTTCGCATCCGTTGCAGCCTTGTAAAGCGTGTCGGCTCCGGCAGCTCCATATTCTCGCCAGAGCTCACAAACCGACGCGGTGATCTGTCCGGATTTGACATACGGCATACCAGCGGCCAGGCCACCAGCCGCTGTCACGACTTTCGCTTTTGAACCGGCGTCGCTGATAGCATCGGCGCAGCCGACAGCCATCGTTTCCGCGTGTGCATAAAACACGTCGATATCCGGGTTAGCGACAAGAGCATTCTGGCAGACTTCTTGACCCTTTGCTTGTGTCCAATCGGTGGGCTGCGACGAAACGATTTCATACTTTGCGCCAGCCTTTTCCAGCCCGGCCTTGAAACCATTCGTCAGGTTGACGACAGTTGAATACCCAGCCATGCCTTCTACGATGCCGATTTTGGCAGTTCGATCCGTAGGCAACTGTTTTGCAGCAAAGCCGGCGAGGTCCTCGCCCGTCTGGAAATCGTCACGCCCGACGAGCGAGGCAAGTCCAGGATATACATCTGTCCACTTGGCAGTCGGTTCGCCAACTTGGACCAGCACGGCTGTGAACGGTATTCCAGCCGCGTTTGCCTTGTCCACCCATGTCTTTGCCACTGCACTGTCGAGAACGATCGCGGCGATACCGTCGACCTTTTGAGCAATTGCGTCGTCGATCGCATTTGATTGCTTTTCAACGCTGCCCTTTGAGTCCATCAGGACGACTTTAGCACCCAGCTTTTCACCTTCTGCCTTAAAGCCATCCGCCTGGCTGACTTCGGCAACATTCTGAAAATTTGTAACGACAAAAGCGAGAGTGACGTCCTTCGCGTACGCGCCGGGCCCCACGCTCGTCAGCGCGGTCGAAAGCCCCAGTACTGTTAGGAAACCAGTTCTATTTCGCATTCTGCACTCCTCCCATAAACATTTGGCAGCGTCATAGCGACTGCGGCCGGCTTCTACTTTTCCAATTCCTCCCTGCGCAATCGCCCAGGCATACGTGAACGGCTTCCCGCAAAACGCAACGGTTGGCGGGACGGCCAACAGATATGCGGAGCGACTGACGTGATCAAACACCGCTACTCGTAGCGAGTGGAGCTCTGATCGACGTTCGTAAATAATCTTATATTACGAGACATTGTCAAGCGAATGCTTTGGGAGACTATCAATTGCGTCGAGGGCCGGCCCTCCATATGGGTAAAAATAGGCGCATCAATGAGGCGATGAAATCATAAGTAGCTCTATAAACGGCCAGTAAGATCCGGCGAGTTGGTCGAGCGCGCAAAGCGGGATTGACATAATCCCATATGCGGGGATATTTATATTCTTGGGAGTAGGATGCGTATTGTGCAGGATCGCCGGCGGCGGTCCGCGTGGAGGAAAAAGTGTTGCAGCATCGCCACCATTTTCGAAACCGAACAGCTCGGCAAATTGCGTTGGAGCAGGAAGCGCGTGACCCCACGCAATTCGAAGCGATGAAGTTGAGTATGCACCGTTCTGTCGGAGATTCCAACCGATGACCGATCGCTCACTGCTAATGCGTTTGGAGAACGTGACGAAGAAGTTTGGTGGGCTGATTGCGCTGAGGGGCGTTGATCTTCAGATCACAAGCGGCCGCGTCCACGGACTTCTAGGGGCCAATGGCGCCGGCAAGTCGACGTTGATCAAGATTATTTCCGGCGCCTATGCGGCAACATCTGGGCAAATTTACTGGAGGGGCGGAGCAGTCTCTTGGTCGAGTCCGAGAGACGCCAATGACAGCGGGGTGGCAACGATTCATCAGCATATTCCGTTGGTCTCGACGCTCTCCGTCCTCGAAAATGTCTTTCTCGCAGCGCCCGGCTTTTGGCGCCAGAGCCTCGAAATGCGTGAGCGCTTCGATGTTATTTGTGAGCGCGTCGGGTATTCCTTGAATCCGGACGCGCTTGTGGGCGACTTGCGGATCGGTGCGCGTCAGATGGTAGCAATCTTCCAGGCGCTCGGCTCAGGAGCCGATCTGATCGTCATGGATGAGCCTACCGCTTCCTTGGCGATTGAGGAGCGGGAACTTGTCTATCGCGCTGTTCGACGCCTCACTCAAGGCGAAAACAAAGCCATTCTCTTTGTATCGCATTTCCTCGATGAAATCATAGCGTTGACCGACGAGGTGACGGTGCTACGTGATGGCCAGGCCGTGCTGCGAGCGGAAACAAAAGACCTCGATGAATCCAAGATTGCTGAGGCGATCGTTGGGCGCAGGCTGGCTGCGATGGAAACAACATCGCAAGGGCGCAGCCTAGAGCAGTTAAAGGTCCTACCAGAGCTGCTAGAGCTTCGGGAATTGGGGTCCCCGGGCAAGCTTCAGCCTATTTCGCTAAAATTGCGTGCCGGTGAGGTACTGGGCATCGCCGGGTTGCTTGGTTCAGGTCGCAGTGAGCTGCTTCATGCAATCTTCGGAGCAGATGCCGATGCGACCGGCGATGTGGTCTTGCGGGGAAAAACGCTTCGCCGCAGCACCTCTGCAGCCGTAAAGGCCGGCATCGCCTTGGTACCAGAGGACAGAATGCGTCAAGGCTTGGTCCCCGGGTTTGAAATATGGCGAAATACGACGCTGCCCGCCCTGAAAGGGGTTTCAGCGGGAGGTGTGATCCCCATCGAGCTCAAGGAGCGCGAACGGGCCCTCGACGCTATCCAGCGGCTTTCTATCAAGGCGCAGTCGCCGGACGTGCCGGTGACGGAACTCAGCGGTGGAAACGCGCAAAAAGTGACTATCGCCAAGTGGTTGTACAGCAACGTCGACGTTTTTCTTCTCGATGAACCAACCGCGGGGATCGACGTCGGTGCAAAAGCGGACATCCTTATGCTGGTGCGTAAGCTCGCATCTGAAGGCAAAGCCGTTATCGTCGTTTCGTCGGAATTTGAGGAATTGATTGCCGCGTGTGATCGCATACTTGTGATGCGGGACGGACGTTGCATCGCCGAAAGATCGGTCGCAAGCACCTCAGAACATGAACTCATCCTGTTGGCCAGCGGCCATACTGTTGCGCAGACAGCCGCCTGAACAAGCTCGAAACTTGAATATGAATAGTGAGAACACAATGGCTTTGACACTGAAGCAAACCGATGAACAGACGAAGAGCCGTGCTGCGGCGCCGTCGCTCGCTTCAAATCCGTCAATCGACAAAAAGGCGGACTGGAGTCAAGCCTTCGGCCTTCGTGAGATGGGCGTCTTTTACGCCTTGCTGTTGCTCGTGATCGTCCTTTCATTCACCACAGCCTACCTTGGAAAATCCAATTATGTCAGCGTTCTCAATGTGACGAATGTCGTTTACCAGGCATCACTGATTTCATTCATGGCTATTGCCATGACAGTTGTCCTGATTACCGGAAATTTCGATCTTTCTGTCGCGTCTGTCGCAGCGCTTTCGGCGGCGATCTTCGTTGGAAGCTGCAACTCCATGGGGCTCGTGCCGGCGATTGGCCTTTCCATGGCCACAGCAGTGACAATTGGACTGATCAATGGGAGCATCGTGCAATTCCTGGGGATCAACGCGTTTATTGTGACGCTGGGAACATTAACGGCAGTGCGCGGGCTGGTTTTGATTTATACCGACGGTGCGTCCTTAACGATCCAGTCGCCCCAGATCGTCGAAGTACTGAAAGCATTTGAATCAAACCGGATCGACATTGCCTATGTACTGATCGGTCTCTCCGCGCTCTTTCTTATCTCTGGAGCCTACAGCGCGATTCGTATCAAAAGAATGTCTCCGCGCTCTGCTGGCCTCGTCCTTGCGGGCGTCTCGATACTGGCGTTCACGTGGGTTGCCGGTTTTGTCGTCTCGGTGAAAATGCCCGTGATATATTTGGCAGTGTTCACGGCGATGGTCTGGTTTGTTCTGCGCTTTACAACGGTCGGTCGAAAGATCTATGCGGTCGGCGGCAACCCGGAGGCAGCACGTTTATCAGGCATCAATGTCACACTTTACCGTCTTGCCGCGTTTGTCTTTTGCAGCGGCATAGCGGGGTTTGCCGGAATATTATTTGCAGCACGGCTCCGCTCGATGAATCCTACGGGCCTGCAGGGAGCTGAACTTACGGTCATTGCGGCAGCAATCCTCGGGGGCACGTCCCTGTTCGGGGGCGCGGGGAGCGTAGTCAAAACGCTAGGTGGAGCGCTTCTACTATATTCCCTAACCAACGGGTTTAATATTCTTAACCTGGGTGCGAACTACCAGGGTCTTATAGAAGGTATCGTGGTCGTCTCGGCTGCGGCGATTTATACCGTCGGTGGCAATAAGCGAAGAACGAAGACAGGCTAATCCACAGCTCCGAGATCATTCAGTTAAAGCGTGCAAGCGAAAGCGACGAGATCGCGACGAGTGCATCCATTTTTCTCGCCGACCCAAAAGAGTGAAGACAATGGTGACGATGCCTGCTGACGATTTTTCCCGCGACTTGGCCAAGTTCGTTTCGAACTGCCGCTACGAGGATTTGCCGGCTGAAGCGGTGGAAGCGGCCAAAAAGAGTATTCTTGACCTGCTGGGAGTAAGCTTGGCAGCGAGTGGTACCGTGCCCGCCGTACGCGGAGTTATGGAATTTGTTCGCGATCACGGCGGCAAACCGCAATGTAGTGTCTTAGGTTTCGGCGACCGTGCTCCGCCTATCATGGCCGCCTTTGCGAATGGCGCGATGGCACACTGCTTAGATTTTGATGATATGGCACCTGATGGTAATCACGCAAGCAGCACACTTATCCCCGCGGTGTTTGCCGCAGCCGAGTATCAAGGCGGACTGTCCGGCCAGGATCTCATCACGGCTGTTGCAATCGGGCAGGATATCTTTCTCAGGATGCGGCGAAGCCTGAAGCAGCGACTGGACTGGCTTGTGACAACCGTGCTGGGTGTATTCTCGGCTACTGCAGGTGTTTCATACGTATTGCGTCTCAGAGAGGACCAAGTGGCCAACGCATTTGGTATAGCAAGCCTGGGCTCCTGTGGGACACTGGAGATGCGGTTTGGAACGGGAAGCGATCTGGGAGAGCTGTATGCTGGTTTCGTCGCCAAAAGCGCCGTGATGTCCGGAATGCTTGCGAAGAACGGCGTCACGGGCACGCAGCGCGTTTTCGAAGGCCAGGCAGGAATTATGAAAGTCTATTTCGGCGGCGAATATGATCGTACCAAGATCCTTGACGGACTTGGTACTCGCTTTAAAGGGGCCTCGATGCAGTACAAGCCATGGCCCGTCTGCGGAATTGCCAACACCTACATCCATGCGATCCTGAAGTTGGTACGCGAACACGACCTCAAAGCAGATGACATTCAGGAAATTCGGCCGTTCGTCGGTGATTTCCAGCAGCGTATGTCCTATCCGCTCGAGGAAAGACGGCGACCGACAGGCTCCATGGACGCGCGGTTCAGTCTTCCTTTCTGTGTCGCGGTCGCGGCGACCTACGGCCGCGTCGGAGTTGAGCATTTTACCGAGCAAGGACTTCAAGATCAGGCGGTACTCGCTATGGCCCAGAAGGTGGTTCCTGTTGACGACAGCAAATTTGATTGGACAGCTGAAATGCCCGACGCGCGCGTTGAAATCGACACAAGGCGAGGGTTGACCATAATCGGAACAGGGAAGGGGACACCAGGAAGTAATGACTTTCCCCTGGAATGGACTGACCTGGTTCGCAAATTCACGTCCTGTGCAGCTCTGGCCGCTCAGCCAAAATCCTCAGCTGCGATCTCCGACGCTGCCGGGATGGTACGGTCTCTCGAGCAAGTGACGGATGCCACTAAGATTATTCGGCTGCTTTCATGACGACGAATAAGACGGAAGGTGGTTTAGATGGCCGCCAATGCGGGATGTCTATCGAAACCACGTTTTCATCCGATTTCTTTAATTTCTGATTCAAGCCAAGCGGTTGGCATGAGGAGAACCCAATGAAAATCCTAGTCGCCGTAAAGCGGGTTGTCGACTACAACGTGAAAATCCGGGTGAAGCCGGATGGCACGGGTGTCGAGCTTGCCAATGTGAAGATGTCGATGAACCCGTTCGACGAGATCTCGGTGGAAGAGGCGCTGCGGCTGAAGGAAGCCGGCAGGTGCGAGGAAGTGGTGGTCGTCTCGATCGGTCCTGCCAAGGCCGAGGAGACGCTGCGGACCGCACTTGCCATGGGCGCCGACCGGGCGATCCTGGTCGAGACCGATGATCAAATCGAGCCGCTCACTGTCGCCAAGATCCTCAAGGCTGTGGCCGATGCCGAACAGCCGGGCCTCATCATCGTCGGCAAGCAGGCGATCGATGACGACAGCAACCAGACCGGCCAGATGCTGGCGGCATTGCTTGGAACCGCCCAAGCGACCTTCGCCTCGAAGATCGAGATCGGTGATGGCAAGGCTCAGGTGACCCGCGAAGTCGATGGCGGCCTGCAGACGATCGAGATCAAGCTGCCGGCGGTCGTCACGACCGATCTGCGCTTGAACGAACCGCGTTATGCCTCGCTGCCGAACATCATGAAGGCGAAGAAGAAGCCGCTCGACAAGAAGAGCCCTGATGATTTCGGCGTCTCGACCATACCGCGCCTCAAGGTCTTGAAGACCGAGGAGCCGTCGGGCCGCAAGGCCGGCGTCAAGGTCAAGTCGGTCGCCGAACTCATCGACAAGCTCAAAAACGAAGCCGGCGTGCTGTAATCAGCTTGGAACAGGAACCATCATCATGACCATTCTTCTTCTGGCTGACCACGACAATGCAAGCCTGTCCGACCAGACCGCCAAGACGCTGACGGCTGCATCCAAGATTGGCGGCGACGTGCATGTGCTGGTTGCCGGCAAGGCTGCCAAGCCAGCTGCCGATGCCGCCGCCAAGCTTGCCGGTGTCTCCAAGGTGCTGCTCGCCGAAAGCGACGAACTCGCCAACAATCTGGCCGAACCGCTGGCCGACCTGATCGTCTCGCTGGCGGGAAGCTACGACACGATCATCTCGGCCGCCACCTCGGTCGGCAAGAACGTGCTGCCGCGGGTGGCAGCCCTGCTCGACGTTGCCCAGGTCTCGGAGATCATCGAGGTGATCTCTGCTGACACCTTCAAGCGGCCGATCTATGCCGGCAATGCCATCCAGACGGTGCAGTCGGGCGAGGCCAAGAAGGTCATCACCGTACGCACGACATCCTTTCCCCCGGCCTCCCAAGGCCAGCTTGCTGCCGTTGAGGAAATCTCAACGGCAGCTTTTTCTTCAAGCCTTTCCTCATTCGTCTCCAGCCGAGTATCCTCATCCGACCGTCCGGAACTGACCTCGGCCAAGATCATCATTTCCGGCGGCCGCGCGCTCGGTTCCGCGGAAAAGTTCGACGAGGTCATTGTGCCCGTTGCCGACAAGCTCGGCGCGGCCGTCGGTGCATCGCGTGCTGCCGTCGATGCCGGATATGCTCCGAATGATTGGCAGGTCGGCCAGACCGGTAAGGTGGTGGCACCGCAGCTCTACATCGCCTGTGGCATCTCCGGTGCCATCCAGCATCTCGCTGGCATGAAGGACTCGAAGGTTATCGTTGCAATCAACAAGGATGAGGAAGCGCCGATCTTCCAGGTCGCCGACTACGGCCTCGTCGCGGATATCTTCGTCGCTTTACCGGAACTCGCGAACTTGCTTTGAGTCGCTATGGTCGCCTCCAATCGCAGCTTGCTACCGCAATTTGCGACGAGGCAATGAACCTGCAATGCGGACTAAATATTTTATAGAACATCCTGCGGCTCCGGTAATTTGAATCCAAAGAATAACTAATACCCCTTATTTCATGCACCCACGCATGGGTGCCCAACTAACGGAGACAAGACATGAAAATTGACAGGAACGGTTCGCAAAACTCCGCCAAGGGGCCAGTCGAATGGTTCACCGGAAACGTACGCCTCGATCCACTCTTCGCAGCTAACGCCTCTCGGCGTGCGACGGCTGGCGCGGCCACTTTCGAGCCTGGCGCGCGAACAGCATGGCACACTCATCCGCTCGGACAAACCCTTATTGTGACGGGAGGGGTGGGCCTGGTGCAACGAGCTGGCGGGCCGATCGAGGAGGTTAGGCCAGGCGATGTGATCTGGTTCGAGCCAGGCGAAAAGCATTGGCACGGCGCAGCGCCCTCTACGGCCATGACCCATATAGCAATCCAAGAGAATGTTGATGGAAAGGTCGTTGATTGGCTGGCCCCTGTGACCGACGAAGAATATCTCGGTGCTGTGAAACGAGCATTCGAATGACTCTCTGCGTGTCGTGAGCAATTTGTATCAACGACTAGCGAACGGCGCGGCATCAGTTCGGGCTTAAAAAGATAGCGGGCAAAGTTTCTCCACTTGCAACGTGATCGGGGACCGGTGTTAGCGGAGGCGATCGTTTCCTGAGGATTTTTGCCGGCCAACGGCTCGCGCCGCTTTTCGAATGGGCATTGATCGTTTGAATCAGGCGATGCTAGCGAGCTAGAGGCGCAATGTATGCGAACCTCACATCGAATTGGAAAGACTCAGTTCAATACATGTCATCGATATTTTCCCTATTCCCAAATCACCAGCAGGTTTTACCAGGCTTCGCAGACTGACTATTCGCAGCCGTAACCCTGAGCTTCGTTCCTGAAATCCTGAATCGATCCGATACGAACGACAGTCTCCGCTCAAACATTGATGAGCGCATCTCATAACGACAAGCGACATGAGGCGACTAATACAAGTATCGAGCAGCTGCTAAGAATCCTTAATTCGATCGAAACGAGGGGAGTTTGCAAAAAATGGCAGCAAACAACTGACGTCACGACCAAGGCGGCACCTTGGACACCGGTCGCCGTGGAAGTACTCAACTTAAGGAAGCTGGCGTGCTGCGCGGTGACCAAGCTCACTCCAAGGAGTTTAGTGAGGATACGTATTCCCGCGCGTCTAAACCAAAGCGGTAAAGGGTCCCGGCCACGTTGATCTCTACGATAGAGTAGACATGATTCCGTTCGATAAATTCACGTCTCTCTTCGAGACCCATCTTGCCACGGCCTAATGGGGGCGTAGGTACATTGTAAACGGGGATATGTGGTCTTTAGCACAAGATACTATGCGGTAAGGTCTTCCGCCTTCACCCTTTCATTCTCGTCTTACGCTCGGAACCGGAAGAGCCGGCTCCGGTGTGTCCAAGACAGCGAGCATCATCGCGGTTTTCCAGCCAGAAAAGGCACGAATTAAAATCGTGCTGCAGCGGTTTCAATATCTGAGAGGCTAGTTTCCGGAGGAAGCTGGGCCTTCCTTTCCCAATGCGACTCCAACCGCGAAAAGATTGAGCAACTAAGTATGACTTCGCAGAAACGGCTAAGTTCGTTGAATTTCCTATTTCAAAACCGCTCTCTTGAGGCCGCGCAACGGACAGGATTCATTTTGGCTGTGTTGGGACGCACGGTTGCCGTAACTCTGTTAGCATTCGTGTTTCTTTGGGGCTATCACTACCCCGTCAACATCGTGATATTCGCCTTCACGCTTTTCTTGGCGTCTCTTGGTTTGGTGGCACTTATATCGACAAGAACGCGGTTCGAAATCTACGCGCGCTATGCTTTTTTTTGCACTGATGCGGTGCTCGTCTCCCTTGTTTTAACGTTTGTTCCCTTGAGCAGCGGCGACTCGATACCGCAAAATCTTGTGTTCCTGACCAGCCGGGTACAATACTTTTACGTCGTTATAGCTGCTTCCATCTTGACGCTATCGCCTTGGTTGGTGGTCTGGACAGGGGCGAGTTGCGTTCTAGGATTGACGTTTTCCACGGCTTGGATCGTCCACAGCATGCCGGAGATGTTATCGTTTTCGGATCTAGCCCCGTCCCCTTCACGGGAAGTTTTCTACAATGTCGTTCTCAACCCCAATTTCATTGGAATAGAGTCGCGCATCGAAGAAGGACTGATAATGACGACGTTGACGGGAATTGCCGCAGTCGCTGTTCATCGTGCCAGGTCTGTTGCCTCCGCAAGGCTTGAAGCAGAGGAGAGACGGCGCCAAATCCAGCGCCTCTTTGGTAAATACGTTCCGTCGTCGGTTATTGGCGATCTCGCAAGCGATGGTCAATTGGCGCCTCAGATAAGAGACGCCACACTGCTTTTCGCCGACGTGGAAGGCTTTACCGCCTTGTCGGAAAATCTGGATCCCTCAGCAGTAATCAGCCTCTTAAATGGGCTTTTTTCATCCGTCTCAACGGTAGTAAGCAGTCACGGAGGCCTGGTCGTTAATTATTTCGGCGACGCCGTCATTGCAGCATTCAATTTGCCACTTGCTTGTGACGATCACGAGCTGCGGGCGGTCAGGGCCGCACAGGAGATATTGCAGGTGCTTGCGGATACCAAGTTTGATGGCCATCGAATCAAACTGAGGATCGGGATTGCCTCGGGCCCTGTTGCAGCCGGTACAGTTGGGAGCGAAGACAAGCTTTCGTTCACTTTATACGGCGATACCGTAAACCTGTCTCAACGTCTGGAGGCGCTCAACAAGAAACTTGGCACCAACTGTTTGCTTTGTGGAAGAACGTTTGAGCGCCTGGGCGGTCATATCGTCGGCTTGCGCAGCCTCGGAGAAATGGCGGTTCGCAATCGGGACAAACCAGTGGCGATTTATGCCTTGGCCAATGCCGTTCCCGCGCACCGAGGCTGAGATCGTCAGACCCTCGATGCTAAAGCATGGATCCTGGCATCTTTCGGCGCTTTACCCGTTTTCAAGTGGCAGGAGCGTCGAACGGAAGCGCTCATGGTCGCGCCCAGCCCTGGGCGGAAACGGCACATAGCTTTCGGGAATCTGGCTGTGCTCTTAGCGAAGCCCGTCGGTCAGGGACTTTACGACTTTTCTTCCAATGTACATATCGACCTTTCTTCAAGGCTCTCCGCGAGGCAGGTTTCACATTACAACGCTACTTTCGGCGATCGCGTCCCACGAAGCTGACGAAGTTTTTTGTGACAACGCACTGTGGAAGCGGACCGGACGCCGGATAAATTCGAGGCCGGCCAGGTTCCTCTGAATACGCTCCATTATGCTTGGCATCCTGATTTGGCTTATAGCCCCCGCCGTCAGAGTTTGTACGGGAGCATTCCCCTGAGATGGTGATCGACCAATATCTTTTGGCGGAGCGGGGGAATCGACCTGCTAGCACAGTCGCGTCGTTCGCAAAGGCGACACGATACTCCGATCGGATCGAAACCGCGTTGGTTCGATACATCGAGATCGTCCGCGTAGACGAAAGCATCTGCGTAGGAGATCTCGCATCCGAGAGCCAGCGTGTAGGTCGGCCGGTTGTTGCTGTATCCGGCCACGGCTTTCGATGTCTGCGTAGCAAGACAGAGATAGCGACTACCATCCGGCGTTTCCGCAAGCTGGCGCATGATCTGTCCCGGTGTCACTGGCGCCTGATGCGCGATCCACAGCGGGCAAGCTGCGCCATATCTCGCGAACTGAAGTTTCGTCGCGCTGTGTCGCTTGGTGATATTTCCGGACCGATCGATCCGTGCAAAGAAGAGAGGAACGCCTTTGCCGCCGGGGCGCTGCAGCGTCGAAAGACGGTGGCACACCTGCTCAAGCGAAGCGCCAAACCGAGCAGAGAGGAGGTCGAGATCATGCCGAAGTTCAGCGGCGGTTTCTTTAAATACTCCATATGGTAAAAGCAGCGCACCGGCAAAGTAGTTGTGCAATCCGATACGACAGATCTCGTATGCTTCCTGGGTCTTAAAATTCGCCGCTGACGCGACGGCGTCGATTGTCTCAGCTCCGTGCAATTGCGCGATTTGCAATGCAACCTGAAAGTCTCTCGTTGGCGCCGGGAGATACTGGTTCAGCGTCAATTCTCGTAAAATTGGATCGAAGCGGCGCATAGCCGCGTGAACCTCGGTGTCCTTGCGCAGCCGAATCCCATACCGTGTGTCAATAAATTGACTGAGGGTCGTAAAAGTATCTTGCTCGGCAAGACCGAGTTCCTGTGCTAGGGATTCCGCTTGTTGATCAACTTCATGAATGTAGTTATCAACAAAATGAAAAAAATCGCGCACTTCCTCATAGGGCGTGTTTTCCACTAGGATTTGATCGTCCAACCGATCATCATGGCTTGCAAGCTGTTCGCTGCGCTGCCGGTATGCCTCGTGGCAGTTGAGCAAAGCATGGGCAAACCCGGGCGCATTCTGCGCGATCAGCTTCAATTCCTGAATGCTGGGAATGTAGTTTGCAAATAGGGGATCCGACAGCGTTTCCGCCAGTGCAGAGACGAGACGATCTCCGCTGCCGGCTGACAGCTCGCTGATATCCATCTTGAATTTGTCGGCCAGCGCCAGGAGAACAGTCGCGGAGACAGGCCGCTGATTATTCTCGATCTGGTTCAAATAACTGGTCGAAATTCCAAGCCGCTCAGCGAAAACCGCCTGAGTGAACCTGTTGGCGTCGCGCAGATCGCGAACTTTTCGTCCGATATAAAGCTTCCCAGCCACCATGTTCTTTTTCGCAAAATGGATATTTGCATTTTTGCAGAAAATACTTTTGCACACGATGGCGCCTTTTGCCAATACGAGATTTTCGTTATCCGACATGGAAACTGAAATAGAAGGTCATCATGGCGGCTAATATTGAGAACCTTGAGCAGCGACGGGAACAGGCGCGTCTCGGCGGCGGGCAAAAACGCATTGATGCACAGCATGCCAAGGGCAAGCTGACGGCGCGCGAGCGCATCGAGGTGCTACTCGACGAAGGCTCCTTCGAAGAATACGACATGTACGTCACCCATCGCGCCGTCGATTTCGGCATGGCAGAGCAGAAAGTGGCGGGCGATGGCGTCGTCACCGGCTGGGGCACTATCAATGGCCGCCAGGTCTACGTCTTTTCCCAAGACTTCACCGTGCTCGGCGGCTCGCTGTCCGAAACCCATGCGCAGAAGATCTGCAAGATCATGGACATGGCGGTGCGCAACGGCGTGCCCGTCATCGGCCTCAACGATTCCGGCGGTGCCCGCATCCAGGAGGGCGTCGCCTCGCTTGCCGGTTATGCCGAAGTCTTCCGGCGCAATGCCGAGGCGTCGGGCGTCATTCCGCAGATCTCCGTCATCATGGGTCCCTGCGCCGGTGGTGCGGTCTATTCGCCCGCCATGACCGACTTCATCTTCATGGTGCGCGATTCGTCCTACATGTTCGTCACCGGACCCGACGTGGTGAAGACCGTCACCAACGAGATCGTCACGGCCGAAGAACTGGGCGGCGCCGGCACCCATACGAAGAAATCCTCGGTCGCCGACGCAGCCTATGAAAACGATATTGAGACGCTGGAGCAGGTGCGGCTGCTGTTCGATTTCCTCCCACTCAACAACCGCGAAAAACCGCCGGTGCGTCCCTTCCACGACGATCCGGCCCGCATCGAGAACCGTCTGGACACGCTGATCCCGGACAGTTCGGCAAAACCCTACGACATGAAGGAGCTCATCCACGCGATCGCGGACGAAGGCGATTTCTTCGAGCTTCAGGAAGCCTTTGCCCGCAACATCATCACCGGCTTCATCCGGCTTGAGGGCCAGACCGTCGGCGTCGTCGCCAACCAGCCGATGGTGCTGGCCGGCTGCCTCGATATCGATAGTTCACGCAAGGCGGCCCGCTTCGTCCGCTTCTGCGATGCCTTCTCGATCCCGCTCCTGACCCTGGTCGACGTGCCCGGCTTCCTGCCAGGCGTCGCGCAGGAATATGGCGGCGTCATCAAGCATGGCGCCAAGCTATTGTTTGCCTACAGCCAGGCCACCGTGCCGATGGTGACGCTGATCACCCGCAAAGCCTATGGCGGCGCCTATGACGTCATGGCCTCCAAGCATATCGGCGCCGACGTCAACTATGCCTGGCCGACCGCCGAAATCGCCGTGATGGGCGCCAAGGGCGCCACCGAAATCCTATACCGCTCCCAACTCGACGACGCGCAGAAGATCGCAACCCGGACTGCAGAGTACGAGGTCAACTTCGCCAACCCCTTCAAGGCGGCCGAACGCGGCTTTATCGACGAAGTTATCATGCCCCACTCCTCCCGCCGGCGCATTGCTCGCGCCTTTGCCTCGCTGCGCGGCAAGCGGCAGGAACAGCTTTGGCGCAAGCACGATACGATCCCATTGTGATCCGTCGTCCCGTCATTCTCCGGATGCCAGAGCAAGTTTGAACCGATCGAGAGTAAAATGATCAAGAAAATCCTCATTGCTAATCGCGGCGAGATCGCCTGCCGGGTGATCAAGACGGCGCGCAAGATGGGCGTCGCCACCGTGGCCGTCTATTCCGATGCGGATGCCGATGCCCTGCATGTGAAGATGGCTGACGAGGCCGTGCATATCGGCCCGGCACCGTCAAACCAGTCCTATATCGTCATCGACAAGATCCTTGACGCCATACGCAAGAGTGGCGCCGATGCGGTGCATCCAGGCTATGGCTTCCTGTCGGAAAACGCCGCGTTTGCTGAGACGCTGGAAAAGGCAGGCATTGCCTTCATCGGCCCGCCTGTCGGCGCTATCCAGGCCATGGGTGACAAGATCACTTCGAAGAAGCTGGCGGCCGAAGCCGGTGTTTCCACCGTGCCCGGCCATATGGGCCTGATTGCCGATGCCGACGAGGCGGTAAAAATTTCCGCGTCCATCGGCTATCCGGTGATGATCAAGGCCTCGGCCGGCGGTGGCGGCAAGGGCATGCGCATCGCCTGGAACGACGCGGAAGCCCGCGAAGGTTTCCAATCCTCGAAGAACGAGGCGAAGAATTCGTTCGGCGACGACCGTATCTTCATCGAGAAATTCGTCACCCAACCGCGCCATATCGAAATCCAGGTGCTTGGCGACAAGCATGGCACGGTGCTCTATCTCGGCGAACGCGAATGCTCGATCCAGCGGCGAAACCAGAAGGTCATCGAGGAGGCTCCATCACCGTTCCTTGACGAGAAAACCCGCCGCGCTATGGGCGAGCAGGCTGTCGCCTTGTCGAAGGCCGTTGGCTATCATTCGGCCGGCACCGTCGAGTTTATCGTCGATGGCGACCGGAATTTCTATTTTCTCGAAATGAACACCCGCCTGCAGGTCGAGCACCCGGTGACCGAGTTGATCACCGGCATCGATCTGGTCGAGCAGATGATCCGGGTCGCAGCCGGCGAAAAGCTGTCTTTCGGGCAGGATGACGTCAAGCTCAACGGCTGGGCGATCGAAAGCCGGCTTTATGCCGAAGATCCGTATCGCAATTTTTTGCCCTCGATCGGCCGCCTGTCGCGCTACCGGCCACCGGTCGAAGGCAAGACGTCCGATGGCATCATCGTGCGCAACGATACCGGCGTCTTCGAGGGCGGCGAAATCTCGATGTATTACGACCCGATGGTCGCGAAACTCTGCACATGGGCCCCTGATCGTTTGACTGCCATCGATGCCATGTCGGCGGCTCTCGACAATTTCGAGGTCGAAGGCATTGGCCATAACCTGCCCTTCCTGTCGGCCGTCATGCAGCACGACCGCTTCCGCTCCGGCAACATCACCACGGCCTTCATTGGCGAAGAATTCCCCGAGGGCTTCCATGGTGTCGAGCCCGATACCGTCTCCGCACGAAAACTCGCAGCCGTCGCCACGTTGGTGCATAAGGCACTGCAGGACCGCGCCGTGCAGATTTCCGGCACCATCGGCAATCACCGCCGGGTGATCGGCAAGGATTGGGTCGTCACCTTTTCCGGTCAGGAACATGCGGTAACACTCAACACCTCCGTCGATGGCGCCTGTATCCAACTGTCGGACGGCACCGTCTTTGCAGTTGCCGGCGACTGGACGCCCGGCCGCAGCCACTCCACGTTCGTTGTCGATGGAACTGCCATGGGCGTGAAGATCGATATTGGGGGCACCGGCATCCGCCTGCGCTGGCGCGGTATCGATGTCACTGTCCATGTCCGCAGTCCGCGCGTCGCCGGGCTTGCTCGGCTGATGCCAACGAAGCTGCCACCGGACACTTCGAGAATGCTGCTCTGCCCGATGCCCGGCGTCATAACCTCACTCGCCGCTATTGAAGGACAAATCATTGAGGCGGGACAGCCACTAGCTACAATCGAAGCCATGAAGATGGAAAACGTTTTGAAAGCGGAGCGTAAATGCATCGTCAAACGGGTCGCCGCTTCCGTCGGTCAGAATATGGCCGTCGACGAACTCATTATGGAATTTATCTAACAATGAGCGGCATCTCTGCTCGGCGGCAACCACTAGGACGCTAAAACAATGATTGATGGTATCGTCAAGCTAGAGGCGCATTAAGATGGCAAACGAGGATCTCTATCACCACTGGAAGACGATAGCGGAGAAAGAACTGAAGACCTCGCCCGACGGCCTCACTTGGCAAACGCCGGAGGGCATCGCCGTCAAGCCACTCTATACCGAGGCCGATCTCGAAACCGTCGATCACCTCGGCTCGCTGCCGGGTCTTGCGCCGTTCACCCGTGGTCCGCGCGCCACCATGTATGCCGGACGGCCCTGGACCATCCGGCAATATGCCGGCTTCTCCACCGCCGAAGCGTCGAATGCCTTCTACCGCAAGGCGCTCGCCAGCGGCCAGCAGGGCGTCTCCGTCGCCTTCGATCTTGCCACCCATCGCGGCTATGATTCGGACCATCCGCGCGTCGTCGGCGATGTCGGCAAGGCAGGTGTGGCAATCGACAGCGTCGAGGACATGAAGATCCTGTTCGACGGCATTCCGCTGGAAAAGATCTCGGTGTCGATGACCATGAACGGTGCCGTCATCCCGATCCTTGCCTCCTTCATCGTGGCCGGCGAGGAGCAGGGCGTTCCACGGGCCGAGCTCTCGGGGACCATTCAGAATGACATCCTCAAGGAGTTCATGGTCCGCAACACCTATATCTATCCGCCCGAACCCTCGATGCGGATCGTTGCCGACATCATCGACTATACCGCCCGCGAGATGCCGAAGTTCAACTCCATATCGATCTCCGGCTACCACATGCAGGAAGCCGGCGCGACGCTGGTGCAGGAACTGGCCTTCACGCTGGCCGACGGTCGCGAATATGTCAGGGCGGCGATTGCCAAGGGCCTGAATGTCGATGATTTCGCCGGCAGGCTCTCCTTCTTCTTCGCGATCGGCATGAATTTCTTCATGGAGGCTGCCAAGCTTCGCGCCGCCCGGCTGCTCTGGACCCGTATCATGGAGGAGTTTGAGCCGAAGAAGGCCTCTTCGCTGATGCTGCGCACCCATTGCCAGACCTCCGGCGTCTCGTTGCAGGAACAGGATCCCTATAACAACATCATCCGCACCGCTTTCGAGGCGATGTCGGCCGTGCTCGGCGGCACGCAGTCGCTGCATACCAACTCCTTCGACGAGGCAATCGCGCTGCCGACGGAATTCTCCGCCCGCATCGCCCGCAACACGCAGCTCATCCTCCAGCACGAGACCGGCGTAACGAAAGTCGTCGATCCCTTGGCCGGCTCCTATTATGTCGAAAGCCTGACGGCCGAGCTTGCCGACAAGGCCTGGGCCTTGATGGAGGAGGTCGAGGCACTGGGCGGCATGACCAAGGCCGTGGCCGATGGCCTGCCGAAACGGCTGATCGAAGAGGCCGCCACCCGCCGCCAGGCTGCCGTCGACAAAGGCGAAGAGGTCATTGTCGGGGTCAACAAATATCGGCTGGAAACCGAGGATGATCTCGACATTCTCGACATCGACAATGCCGCCGTCCGCACCGCCCAGATCAGGCGGATCGAGGAGACCCGCAAACGGCGCGACACCGTCGAGGTAACTGCAGCGCTGGAGGCGCTGACGCAGTTCGCCCGCACCGGCGACGGCAATATTCTCGAAGCCGCAGTCCGGGCTGCCCGCGCCCGCGCCACCGTCGGCGAGATCTCCGATGCGTTGCGCGCTGTGTTCGGCGATCACACCGCCGTGCCGGAAGTCGTCAGCGACATCTACGGCGACGCCTACAAGGACGAGCCGGAACTGGTGACATTATCTGCCCGGCTGTCCGACTTTTCGCGCACTATCGGCCGCAAGCCGAAGATCATGGTGACCAAGCTCGGGCAGGATGGCCATGACCGTGGCGCCAAGATCATCGCTTCGGCCTTCGGCGATATCGGCTTCGATGTGCTCGCCGGCCCGCTGTTCCAGACGCCGGACGAAGCGGCCGACATGGCGCTGGCCGCGAACGTCCACGTCGTCGGCGTGTCGTCGCTCGCCGCCGGCCACAAAACGCTGCTGCCGCAACTAGTCGAAACGCTGAAATCCAAGGGCGGCGGCGATGTCATCGTCGTCTGCGGCGGCGTCGTGCCGCGTCAGGATTACCAGTTCCTGCTCGATCATGGTGTCGCTGCTGTCTTCGGCCCCGGCACAAACGTCATGGAGGCCGGGCGCGCCGTTCTCGACCTTCTGGAAGGCCGCCTAAGGAACAATTGAGGGAAATATGATAAATTGGCTCAACCATATCGCAATTGTCGTGCCTGATCTCGCGGCGGCTGCAGCTCAATATAAGCTACTTGGAGCGACAACTTCGGCCCCGAAAGACCTCCCCGAACACGGTGTCACCGTCGTCTTTGTCGGCATTCCTAACACCAAAATCGAACTCATGCATCCACTTGGCGAAGGATCCCCGATTGCGGGCTTTCTCGAAAAGAATCCCGCAGGGGGCATCCATCACATATGCTTTGAAGTAGCCGAAATCGACGAAACGTCTGCGAAACTTCGTGAAATTGGCGTGAGGATACTCGGCGACGGGAAGCCGAAATTTGGTGCACACGATAGGCCCGTTCTCTTCGCTCATCCGAAAGACTTTCAGGGTGCGTTGATCGAATTCCAACAGACCTAGGCCAATGGTATTGTTCAGCAAAGAATGTGATAAAGAATGAGAGTGATATCTCTCCCAGAACGCGAGAGCATGGAATTCGACGTTGTGATCGTCGGCGCCGGTCCGGCTGGTCTTGCGGCGGCGATCCGTCTGAAACAAGTCAATCCGGAACTCTCCGTCGTCGTGCTGGAGAAGGGCGCGGAAGTCGGCGCGCATATCCTCTCTGGCGCCGTGGTCGACCCGATCGGTATCGACCGGCTGTTGCCCGGCTGGCGTGACGAGGTCGATCATCCGTTCAAGACCAAGGTCAGCGCCGATCACTTCCTGCTGCTTGGTCCGGCCGGCTCTGTTCGCCTGCCGAATGTGCTGATGCCGCCCCTGATGAACAATCACGGCAACTATATCGTCTCGCTTGGGCTCGTCTGTCGCTGGCTGGCGACCAAGGCCGAAGAACTCGGCGTCGAGATCTATCCGGGTTTTGCCGCAACCGAAGTGCTCTACAATGACGAGGGCGCCGTTATCGGGGTCGCGACGGGTGATATGGGCATCGAGAAGAACGGCGAGCCTGGCCCGAACTATACCCGCGGCATGGAACTTCTCGGCAAATATGTGCTGATCGGCGAGGGCGTGCGTGGCTCGCTCGCCAAGCAACTGATCGCCAAGTTCGATCTGCAGAAAGACCGCGAACCGCAAAAGTTCGGCATCGGCATCAAGGAGCTCTGGCAGGTCAAGCCGGAAAACCACAGGCCGGGCCTGGTGCAGCACTCCTTCGGCTGGCCGCTCGGCATGAAGACCGGCGGCGGCTCCTTCCTCTATCACCTGGAAGACAATCTGGTGGCCGTCGGCTTCGTCGTCCACCTCAATTACAAGAACCCCTATCTCTATCCCTTCGAGGAATTCCAGCGCTTCAAGACCCATCCGGCGATCCGCACCACCTTCGAGGGCGGCAAGCGACTGTCCTATGGGGCGCGTGCCATCACCGAGGGCGGCTACCAGTCGGTGCCGAAGCTTTCCTTCCCCGGCGGGGCGCTGATCGGCTGTTCGGCCGGTCTCGTCAACGTGCCGCGCATCAAGGGCAGCCACAATGCGGTGCTGTCGGGCATGCTGGCGGCCGAGAAGATCGCCGCGGCGATTGTATCAGGCCGCAGCCATGACGACGTGATCGAGATCGAGAATGAATGGCGCAAGGGCGATATCGGCCGCGACCTCAAGCGGGTGCGCAACGTCAAGCCGCTGTGGTCGAAGTTCGGCACGGCACTCGGCGTGGCGCTCGGCGGCTTCGACATGTGGACCAACACTCTGTTCGGCTTTTCCGTCTTCGGCACGCTGAAGCATGGCAAGACCGATGCCGAGAGCCTGGAGCCGGCGACGCAGCACAAGCCGATCGCCTATCCGAAACCCGATGGCGTCTTGACCTTCGATCGCCTCTCTTCGGTGTTCCTGTCGAACACCAATCACGAGGAGGACCAGCCGGTGCATCTGCAGGTCAAGGACATGAACCTGCAGAAGTCGTCCGAGCATGACATCTATGCTGGCCCGTCGACGCGTTACTGTCCGGCCGGCGTCTATGAATGGGTGGAGAAGGACGGCAAGGACTTCTTCGTCATCAACGCCCAGAACTGCGTGCACTGCAAGACCTGCGACATCAAGGACCCCAACCAGAACATCAACTGGGTGCCGCCGCAGGGCGGCGAGGGGCCGGTCTATCCGAATATGTGAGCGCAAAGCGGTTCTTGAAGCGCCAGGACTCGTTGCCGGTCTCGACAATCTCGCAATGATGGGTCAGACGGTCCAGAAGAGCTGTCGTCATTTTGGGTCCCCGAGATAGTCGGCCGTCCGCCCTTGCTTGCCGCTGCGCGTTTCCGTTTCCAACCGATTGACCAGATCGACGACGTTGAAGAAGCGCCCGCGTGTTCCGTTGCGGATCAGTGCACGGGCAATCGCGATGGCGAGATGGCTTTTTCCAGTTCCCGTGCCGCCGACGAGGACGACGTTACGCTGATCGGCGACGAAGGTGCCGGTAGCCAGCACCCGCACCTGGGATTCATTAACAGGCGTATCGGTGAAGTCGAAATCGTCGATGTCCTTGGCGTGGGCTAGGCGCGAGCGACAACTCCCATGCCGTCGATACCCAACCTTTGTTCCATTTTTTCGTGATGCCACCAGTCCGCGTAGATCCGCTTTCGCGAGCGAGGGATCTTCGCAGGAAGCATATTGACTTCTAGCATCCGATCGGTCCGGAAATACCGATACGCCTCCCGAAGCTCGCACCACGCGGCCAGCACCCGGACGCGATCGAAGAATGCGATAACGATTGGCCAAATAACGCGCCGCCCAGGCTCACGGTCCGCGGCTTGGTACAGTATTTCTACCTTGCGATTAGCCTTCATCGCGCCTCGCAATTGGAGCAGCACGGGGCCGTCCTCCGGTAAGACCTCCGGCCCAGGCGCAAGTAAGGGTGCGTTCCAAAATTCAGAACGCTTTGCATCCGGCAAAATGGCAGCGATCTTGGCGACAACGTCACGCGCTGTGGTATTGATTTCTATGTCTCCCCGCGCTCCGATCATGCGTAATCCCAGCATGACGATCTCCAACTCGTCCGTCGAGAACATCAATGGTGGCAGATCGTAGCCATCCTGCAACACGTACCCTACGCTCGGCTCGCCCAAAACCGGCACGCCGGATGCTTCCAGCGCTGCGATATCGCGGTAAATCGTTCGCAAGGACACCTCAAGTTCGCAAGCGATGGTGCGGCCGCTGATCGGTCTGCGTTCGCGGCGTAGGATCTGTATGATCTGAAGTAGTCTGTCTGCTCTGCGCATAACGTTCCTTTTGCTTTCCACTGAGATGTGCCGACCTCGCCTCGTGCAGCCGCGCAACCAATCGATCGCTTATGGCATGTCCTATGCTGACACCATGGTGACAGCATGTCTGTTGTAAAGGTGCAGAAAATCGAACACTAGGGAGTACCATTCCATGGAAATCACTCGGAGGGATGCGTTCAAGATGGCTTCGTCTGCTGCAATTCTTGGATCGGTCGGCCCTAGCGTGGCGGCAGCTGCCGCTAAAGCCGTCCCGCAGGGTGCCGATCTGGAGTTCAACCTCGGAATTCCTACGCCAGGTACGGTCGAGAAGCTTTACGATATGATGGATTTCCAACGCGCAGTGCAGGGCTATCTCTGGGCGGTTCCGATCGTCGGAATGGAAGGTGCGCGCCGGATGCTTGTCGACAACGCCGAAGCGAGGAGCGGCGATCTCGTGCTTGTTGCCGGGTATCGGGACGTCAGTGTCATGCTCGGGTCGAATGTGACGACGCCCTATGTATTCGCGTGGTTTGATCTTACAGAAGGACCGATTGTCATCGAATATCCCGAAGGCGCCACTGCGGGCTCACTGATCGACTGGTGGGATCGTCCACTCATTGATGTCGGCGTTTCGGGCCCGGATGGCGGCAAGGGAGCAAAATTCGTAGTGGTTGGTCCGGCGCATGAAGCGCCGGAAAATTCCCCGGCTGGCGCAAAACTGCTGCGTTCCCGAGCCACCAAAATCCTGATGTTCTGCCGGGGACTCGATGGTGACCTCAAGAAGGTCGAGGCTGTTTTCTCTAAGACTCAGGTCTATCCGCTTGGCGCCACAGGGAGTGGAGTGACCGCGCTTCTTAGATTCAAGACGGAGGGCGAGTTGACTAGCATGGCTCATCCTAAAGGCCTCGCATACTGGCAGTCGTTGATTCAGGCGCTGGACGGTGAGCAGATCGAGGATCGAGACCGCTTCTTTGCCGCTATGTTGAAGCCGCTCGGCGTTACCTATGGCGGAACGTTCTCGCCAAACGACCGGCAGACAGAGTTACTTGACAACGCCGCGAACCTCGGCGAAGCGATGGCGAAGGCCAGTGCTTTCAGCAAGCGCATCCCAGGGATGCGCTATAGGGACGATACGCATTGGGAATATTTGATCCCTCAGGACTTTGTCAACGAACAGGACGGGCCGGATGGTACTCTGCTTGATGAACGTATGGCGTTCTTCTACGAGGTCACAGGCACTTCCGCCGCCGTTCTCACCAAGACACCCGGAACTGGCTCGGCATACCTCACCGCCTACAGTGATCCCGACGGACACGCTTTCGACGGCGCAAAGTCTTACCGGTTGCGCGTTCCAGCCAATGTCCCCGCCAAGACCTTTTGGTCGATCACGCTCTACGACACCGAGACGCGCGGTCTCATTCAGAACAAGCAACAGATCGTGGATCGTTCTTCACGGCAAAAACTTAAGGTCCAGGACGACGGCTCGATTGAGATTGTTATGGGACCGCAGACTCCGGAAGGCCTGGAGCAGAACTGGATACCGACAACGCCAGGTAAGGCTTGGTTTGTGTATTTCCGCTTGTTCGGTCCGCTAGAGCCATATTTCGACAGGTCGTGGCGCTTGCCTGACATTGAGAAGGCCATTTAAGGTATCTCGGGAACCGGCCGCTTCTCCTTAAGAGCGGCCGGTTCTGTTAGAGGCCGGTGAGAAGGGTAGGCTGTCGCAAGGTTCGCTTGTTGCGAGGGCGCGGCAGGCTGCTTTCCCAGCCTGACCGTCTACGAAACTCTGGTAATTGCCGCCCTCTCCGGTCGCTGGACGCTCGAGCGAGTGTTCGAGTATTCCCGCGGCTGGAACAACGCCGCACCCAGTTGGCCCGCTCGCTATCCGGCGGGAGCAGCAGATGCTTGCTGTCGGGGGCGCTCATGACCAACCCACGCCTTCTCATTCTGGTTGAAGCGATGAGGGGCTGGCGCCAATCATCCGCAAGGATATCTGGCGGGCAATCCGCGCGCTGAAGATCCGAGCGGACTGGCTATTCTCGTGGTCGACGAGACGCTCGCCGAACTCCTGCCGGTGTCCAGCCGCTGCATCCTTGAAAACAGACAAACCAGCTGGACCGGTACGCCATCCTACCTAAATCCTGAGCTCCAGGACCGTTACCTGGGCGTCTGAAGTACGGACCTGACGGCAAACACCGTACCTGTGGTTCGGAAAGCGCACCATGCTAGTCCACTGGAGCTTAGACAGCGCATATTAGTTTCTGACGCCATGACCGCTTTGAAGGCACCAGATGGCGTGATGTAAGCAACCGACGGAAATGCGAAGTTTTCATCTTGCGCAGCGTTGGAGAGGATTACAGCGATGGCGCCGGCGAAATCCGCCGGGGCCTTGTATCCGAGTGATGAGAGCGGCCGGATATGGTGGTAAACCCACGGCCGATATCGAGCGAATCTATCATCATCAGCCGTTGGGTTTCAGCTTCGATCAGATCGGCAAGTTTGATTAGACAGGAAGCGCGCTCTTCGGGAGTTTTTGCCTTCCACATCGGAAAGGCGCGTTTCGCAGCTGCAACGGCAGCATTGATTTCAGCGGCACCACAGCGTGCGATGGTCTACGGCGCCTTTATTAGCAACGAATTTCGTGCCGTGACAGGGCGCCGACCCTTGCTGCCAACGCAGCCGCCACGGGAGAACATCTCGCTGACAACCATACTACGCCAGCGTGGCGTGTCCCGCCTCAGATAGATTTTTCTATGGGCTGTAGTGACGACTTGCAGACCCAATGAAAGTAGTTGGCCGAGCGTCCGTCATGAGGCGCCAAGACCGAGATGACCACGTTCAGCGCGGCCCGGGATTGGTCCGCACCGAGACAGAAATCGGTGAACACGACCTGATCGATCGGATCGAGCATGTCTTTCCACGTCCTCTCGACAGTGTTTCAACACCCAATATTCGGTGCCGATTAACGATGCGAGAAATTCCAGCGGATGAGCTGCAAGCATTTTGCGGAGCGCTACGAAGTTCCATAAATATGCTTATGCGATATGTTATAACATAACAACTGTATAGCCATGACCCATCGATCCGGCTGTCGGCAAAACACCGCGGCGCCCTCCACCATTACCCGCTACCGCCGTTGCGCCTACCCCTCTTCTCCGCCATCTGCATCGCAGCAACCGTCATGTTCTGGGTTTGATCAACGAGCCCTAGCGGAACGATAGAAACCGTTTCAGGCTCAAACCCGCCAACAAAATGTAAGGTGGCATGCCGAGCGAATAGTGACCACAGTTTAACTCCAAAATATTTGGCCTAGCTCCGGCGGCCTTCAGCCTCTGCATGAACCGCTGCGATATCTCTGGCAGAACAACCTTGTCCCTCTTAGCCAACACAACGTGAAGTTCGAGATCGGCCCGTGCCAAATTATGCGCGTAATTCTCTAGGTTAAGCGGACCCCACGCACTTCTGAGATCGGTCAGCTTAATAGCGGGCTCAAGGCTTTCACGTATCGCTCGTGTCGCGCGCCCCGTCCAAACCATATCCGCGAGACTTCCCGCTGTGAGAAACAACGAGGCTTTCGACACAGCCGAGTCGTGCGCAGCGATTAACCCTGCGACCCAGGAACCTAAGCTCATACCGAGGACGGAAATCTCTCGATAGCCTTCGCTTTTCAACCAACGAATGAGTTTTCGCCCGTCCCATACTGCCTGCCTTACAGACTGGATGGTTCGACCGAGATTAGCGCTCAGCATATAGTCGGCGTGCACCGCGCCTGGACGGCTGCGCTCGAAGTGATAGGGCATGGCAATCTCAACAACCGTGATGCCGCGTCTCGAGAAAAATTTGGCAATCTGGTGATTTCGGGTGCTTGCATTCCAGTGGTGAAAAATCACCATCGCCCTATTGAAGGAGCCGCTTTCTGTGATTTTCGCCCATACGACGTTGTTCTCTTCAACGTCCGTAGACATGCCCGATGGAAATTTGAGCCACTCATCTTGCCTTTGAAAGCGCTGATCGTCCCCGCCCGGCTCATCGAAAAAGGACGGATCAGCAACGGCCTGGTCCGCAAGGACGCAAAACTCGTCGATACTTCCTATGTTCCCCGCGCCTGGAAAGGCGCGGTCGGCGTCAAGGACGAAATCGGTTGCAGTCTTCGATTCCTCACCGCGCCGTGCTCGCCGCTCATCCCAACGATCAAGCCAACTATGATACACTTTGATTGTTTCCTAAGTCGCACGCTCTCCATCGCCCAAACCCCGGGTCAATAAGGCCGTACATCGCGAACAGCACACCAATGCCGAGAAGGATCGAAAAGCCTGTAAATGCGTCGATCAGCAGGTAGCTAGTGAAAAGTAACCCTACGACCGCTGACATCTTCCACAAGGGCAAATGAAACCGGTATCCAGCACCTAAACGGATGGAACCGTATAGAAAAACAATACCGGTCGAAATAGCGACAAGAAGGCTACTGTAATGGGTAGGCATCCTATAGCTGGATCCGCTGCCCATATCTTTGCCCCCATACAAGGCTGAAGACATATCGCCGAGCAACCAGGCGACAATATTCTTCCCGTTCGATGCCAGGTAAGAGCTTTGGGCCTTCATGCATATGGCGATCAGGATCCCCAAAATAGTACACCGAAAAATTCCGCGCATCACCAGCAAGGCGATCCCATTTAGCTCGTATTCATAATCTCCTCCCGCCCGATTCTTCGATGCTTCTCCAATTTTCCAAAGGTCATGAACCAACGTATGAAGCAAAATGAGGCCTGCGAAGAAGAGGTAGAAGCACAGGCACATGTAGAGGTAAGCGAGCCCTGTGAATATAACTTCCATCGGCACCGATATGACTTCAGGCCGCACAAGCGCTAACTTGCCCCAATCCATCGCGTAGTTGCCACCGCCTTTTACCAGCGGGATCAAGCACACTCCGATCCATTGAAAAAGACCGGCGAACAACACACAGATCAAAAAGACCGCCCAATTTGTATATGATGAAGCTTCTACGTTGCGCGCCCAAGCGTCGTCGCTTTCCGTCCGGCTGCCCAGCACAAGCTTTAAGCGTCCTTCATTTTTCCAAAACAACAGCAACTCTATCACGAACGCAAAAAACAGCGGCAAGAACACCATGAAGAGGAATGTCCAATTCGGCGCCCAGAGGAAACCTACCTGTTTGACGAGGCCATCTGTCCGGTTGTAGCTCGCGTCATGGATCCCCATGATATATGACAGAAACCCAAGGGCGGTGGCACCCGCAAACACCGACGCGGGCAAATTCAAGGGAGATCCGCGGCTAAATAGCGCCTCCGACCTTCCCGCCAAATTAAAACGTCGGCTCGGCTGATTGGCCTCAGTGTCTCTTTCCAGCTTTGCCGGAGACTCCATCTCATCATCGACGGCAGTCGGTGCCAGATCCGGAACCTCCGGCACTACGGTGCTGTCCGCTTTCTTCAAATCTCGCCTCTTGGCAGTCAACCGAGATTGCGCCGCACTAAGCTCCATCTGCCATTCGCTTGTTGCTACCGGATCATCGCACCCAAAAATCCTTGCCAACCAACGAATGTTGGCAGTGCTGATACCCTTCTCGTTGTCCTGAAACCAAAGCTGGACCGTTCGCAGATCGACCCCAATCAGGTTGGAATCGATCTGTGAAATCGCCTCAGCGAGAAGTTCAGGCGTCCACGGACCTGCGGGAAAGCCATCACTTCCCAACGGCCGGCCCGCTCCCGCTGCGGCCAATTGTTTGAAGAGTTCTTTGAAATCACTTCCGTCTTTCGGCGGCGGGAGAAATAACTTTCCATTCTTTGGCAATAGCTTACCGGCTCTGGTTTCGTTTCGTTTCGATAAATTTCGTATCCTATCGTGCGTTTGTGCCCGATCAACGGGTATCGCAGCTACACGCAACTTTCTAGCGATTCTCCTATCAGGAGTAAAATTTGGGGGTCTGGGATGTTGATTTCAGAACAGATTAGCACCGAGCGAGAGGAGGAAGCTGGGCGTCATTTCGAAGTCGTGTGATGGCGAAGCTGGCTTCAAGGTTTGGAATTCAGCCAATGAACAATCATTCAAAATATGCAGACAGCATCTTTAGGAGGATCGGTTCGACCGGCCTCGTCATATTCGAGAGAGATGGCACCCTCCTGAGAAAGACTCCCTCCGGGGATTACATGCTCGGAGATATCAACGAAGAATTCGTTGAAATGTTAAGACATCTGCGACACCTCGATGCTCGTTTCGGCTTTATTTCAGACGAACGAGGGATGGACGCGGGTGCCTATGGGAAATCAGAATTCGCAACCCTGGCCGAGCTGCTTGACGCATTACTGAGGGTCAGATGTGCCATGCCGGATTTCTGGGTGGCATGGAGTGACGTCCCACGTGCGCGCGGAACCGACCTTCAGCGCCCGGCGGATCGGCAACAGGAGCCTGGCGCCGGAGCGATCTTTCGAGTGATGGAGCGGTACGGGATCGGCAAGAAGGAAACTGTATTCATCGGCAGCTCGACCGCCGGTAGCCTCGCTGGAAACGACGCGGGTGTCTCGGTGATCGAATACTTCAACGACCGAAGCGAGGGAACCGCTCAGAATGGGGCCGGAAAGCGTGCCCCCAGTTTGTCTTCGTCTGAAGCCACGGATGTCGAGCGACTCCACGCCAAGATCCAGGCGACGTTGGGCCGGTCCATCGCCGGAGAGCTTAATCAGGGCTTACAGTACTGTTCGCAGGGTTAGCGGGTGCGGTCCCTGTCCTTCTCCTGAGGGGGGCGAAGCTTGATCGATTTCGGTATCTCCCGATCGCGCGGTTGGGATTTTTGACGCTCGCGAACCGGTCGGTCTGTTTCCGACCCGGCGTGCTCGGCGTTGGACCGAGCAATGCGCGATGCGTCCACGGAGCGGTTGCTCGAGCTCTTATTGACGATCCCCTGCTCCGCGATATGATCGCGGCCGGCGGCCGATTTCGTTTCCAGACCGTCGGACGTGCGTGCTTGCTTGCCGGCGTCGGCGCGATTCCGGTTCTTCGCAACGCGTGAGTCGAGCTGCAGCCCAACGACCTTGCCGATGATCTTGGTTGCCTGCTCGAAGATCAGCCGATCAGACGGATTGGCAATCTTGGCGGCAACACTAAGTGCGGTGTTTGCCATCGTTTCCTTGGCCGCTTTTGCCTGCGCGGCACTGATGGGTGTGGATCGCAGCATGTGGTCTTCGCCTTTCTCTCGTGTGGGATCACGGCCTTCGCGGACCGCTGTTTCAAGCCGCCCGTATTCGCGCCGAAGCCCGATGGACAGATCGTGGCTGAGTTCTCGCGCGGTGCTCGGTGCACCGCGGTCTTTCGCAATTCCTTCCAGCATCCGAATGATGTGCCCGACGGAATGTCGGCTCTGTTCGAGCCGAGTCTTGGCCTCTTCACGCTTTGGTGCCGTCGGAGTGTCGCGGAGCTTGGACATTACCTTTTCGACGACATTCGATGGTGCCGTTGCGCCCATCCGGCGAAACATCTCCCATTCCCATCGTTTGACCGGCGGTGGCCCCGCCCGTTCGATGCGCTTCTGCCGATCAATCGGAATGCCGCGCTCACGTGCCTTGTCAGCGAAACGAATCCGCCATTCGCTGAAGTCGCGGATATTTGGGTTGAGCATCTTTCCGCTCGCGTTGCGCAGCGCAACGAGGACATGCAGGTGCGGATGCTTTCCATGGTCGTTGCGATTATGGACGGCATAGGCATAGCGGTGGCCTGCAAACTGTTCCCTCAGAAAATCGCGTCCTGCGAGAATGAACCGGTCGCGATCGACATTGGCCGGTCCCGATAACAACAGGTGCATAAAATCCCGCGGCTGGCGCGTCTGCATCAGAGCGCCGACGACGTTGCCCTCGGCCGTCAGTTCCTTATGGTCCTTGGTGGTGATTTCGCGCCGTTCCCCACCAAGCTCGTAACGGCCGCTCTTTCCAGGCCGGTCTCTAAGGTGAGTTTTCGTCGACAACGTTACCTCCGCGCCGGCCCGTTGCATGGCATGCAGGGTGGCTGTCAGGCCTTTTGGTCCAGAGGAGAATTCGGCCGGGTAGCGCGAAACTGGAGTGATCCCGGCGCCGCGCAAAGCCCTGTCCAGCCGCTCGTCGATCGCATGGACATCATCGATTTCCGCGAGGATACGGTTGGCGCTGCTTCGATCCGACCTGTCCTTCTTCTCATGGGCAACCACCAATGCAAAATGGAGACGGGTTCCACCCTTCACACCCTCGCTGACGCTGAAGGCATAGGTTCGATTGGTGTCGCCCGGCCGACGAAACCCATCGTCCGCCAGCGAACCGACAGCGCGCGCGATGTCTTTGCGGTCGGCCTTTTCAAGCTCGTAAGTAAGACGGAGAACGTCCTGGCTACCTTTCCGGTTGCTAAACTCCCTCTCCCAGGACCGGACGGCGGCACTGAGATCGGTGACCTCGCGACCGTCCTGGTCGCGCGCTTTCTCTTCCTTGCTTTGATAGGCGAGGACGTTGCGGGCCGAACTCGCGCCGGCACCATAAGACAAGACCTTGACGACGACCGCATTGTTGCCGGCCGCGCGGCTTAACGCCGAGGCAGCGCCCGGATGTTTGATTGAGGGCAAGCCAGATTTCGTAAAGGTCGGCCGCTTCGCTGATCCGCCGCCGCCCCCGCGCCGCCGCAACTCGTCTTCGATAAGATCGAAGTAGCTCGGCAGCCGACGACCTTCCGGTCTAGACGCGGAGCGACTTCTGGACAGGTCGTTCATCGTGGTTCCTGATCAGGTCGGCGATAAAGGTGGAAGGCCGGATAAAGGCAGCGTCGCGGATGGCATCAAGAGCGCGCATGACTTCTTCGAGCTGTTGCGCGATCGCTTTGGTACTTTCGGCATGCACACTCTCCTCAGAGAGGAACTCCTCGTTCCGAAAAGCAAGTTCGCGCAGAAACTGGTGCATGTTCGCCAGCTGCCGGTCGTGCTCATCGAGCATCGCCGGAATGTGCATGATCTCCCTGGTGACAATGAGCTTGGCGACGATGTTGACGGAGACATCGAGCCTGTGGGCAAGGGCGTCGAGATTGCTTAAGACCTGAGCAGGCAGCCGGAACATGATGGCCGGGTCGCGCATCGACTACAGCCCCCTCGCCTTCAGAGCCTCGACAATCAGCCGGTGCGTCGCCGATGAAAGCTGCTCGTGGCGCTCCAACGAAACCCGGAAAATCTTCGTCAGCACGTCGTCATCGAGATACAGCGAGATGCGCTTCCGTTTCGTGGTGTCCCCTGCCGCTGTGGTTCCCTTGGCGGCCAATCGCCCACGTCGTCGATTGTTGTCCGGAGTGCGGACGTCCGGTGACCTGACGCCGGGCGTGACGCTCTCACTCTGCTCTTCAAGAGCCTCATCGGGCATCAGCGTTTCAAGGTCGATATTGGTCGGCATATAGGAGGTGGCAGTCTCTTCCACGTCCTTCGCCTGATCCCCTCTCGAGCGGGCAAGGGCTAGAATGTTGCCGGCTGGTGTTCTTTCGCCTGCCATCGCGTTCAAGCTGCCTCCGCCTGCAGAAGGCTGATAAACTCGTTGTTGATCTTCTTCACGAGATCGATCGCATCGAGCACACTCTCCGAGGCCCGGCGCTTGGCTGATGAAGTCAGCGACGGGTTGTTCTCGATGCTGGCAAGTTTGGAATAGAGCGAACCGAAGCCGGCTCCGACATCGCTGAAATGGTTGCTCTTGCGGATAACCGTCTCCACCAGGGGAATCCTGCCGCTCGTAAGGATCGCATGGACTTCCGGAAGCGACCGATTGTGTTTGAGAGCGATCATGTCGACGTAATTCCAGATCGCCGCGTAAGGGATCGGTCCTTGGGGCCGTTTTTTGGATATCTCCTTCAAAATGGTCGCGACCTTGATCGCTGACGTGGCGGCGGTCGGTTCCGGAATAATCGGGATGAGGACGGCGTCGCACTCGTAATAGACCTCGATTGCGCGTTGATGGACGTAGCCGCCAACGTCATAGATGCGAATATCCGCCTCGGGCGCGTCGGCCATGCGGTCCCGAAACCGATCCCCGGTAGCCACTCGCAGATGCAGCAACGTGCCGTCGGTCGGAAGCAGGCCGCGCTTCATGGAGACATTGAACCAGCGCGTCGACGACTCCTGCTCGTCGCAATCGATGAGCAGCGTTCTGTGTCCCTGTTGCGCAAACTCCGCTGCGAGATTGACATTCAAGGTCGATTTGCCCGCACCTCCTTTGAACGTCGAGATAGCAAGCGAAAGTGGTTTGACTGCCATGGATCCTCTCACCCCTTTGGCTCAAAAGTTACTGTCGCGGCGGGCAGCTCAAGCATTGGACAGAAGGACGGCAAGTGCGTTCCAAGATCCCCAAACCTAGCCGCATGCCCTTCAGGCCCGAAGTCTGGACCGTAGCGCGTCCTGCCGTCGCGCGGCGACCAGGTCATCATTCAACCTGGTGATCTCGCGCTCACGAGCCGCATCCGCCACCGGTTCCCTCGCGGGCCAAAATCGCAGGATTGCCGAGAAAAGAAGCGTGAAGAAAGCAATCGTGGCAGCTTTGAACAAGGAAGACCGAGTATAAAGATCGGCCGCCCATTGCCATAACGCCTTCGTCCATTCGGGCGGCAGAAAGGCATACAAAAATACCAGCGCAATACCGTATGCAACGAAGAACGCGACGAGAAAGCAGCCGGCCGATGCGACCAAAAAGTTCGCGATCAATATCAGGAACCATGCCATCCGGAACGGGAAGACAACCACCCTGAACGCCTTTCTTTCCGCCGACATTACCCTTCTCCATCTGCACGTTTCCGGTGTTCAACAACACATACTGCAATCCTCGCGCATTTTCCAGACTTGCACTGCAGTATAATTTCATGCATGCTCGAGATAGTCAACTTGCGACGGATGCGAGCATGAACAATGGCGCATGGCGGTTCGACCGCCTCCTCTTTTGCAGCCTTTTAAATGCCCTGATCGCCCTGCCCTTTGCCGCGCGGGCCGACACGGCTGCGGACTTTGTCAGCTATTATCAAAACGCCTACGCACAGGGCCGGGACCTGATCCCCGGACCACAAATACCGCTGGACACGGCATCGATCGCGTCCCGACTTGATCTGCAAAGCGTTAGCCCAAAGGCCGCGCTGAGCGGCAGCGCGTTTCTCAGCGCCGACGGTGCCGTCATCAAACTGGCTGGCGTCCAGGGCTGCCTTTCAACCGAGCCAATGGAATTTGCCGGAATGCCGACGACCTGTGCCATGATTTCGCTTGCGGGCATGACCGCGACGCTCGATGAGGTAAAGGCAGGTGCCGGCGATGCATTCCCTTGCCACGTTTTCGCGCAAAATCCCGGGAGACCGACCGTGCGTTTTGCCGAATGTTTTTTCGTCGAAAATGGCGTAGTTCATTCCCTCTCCGAGACGCTCATCCGCAAAGGCTTCGTGTTCGCTGCCCGTGACCGTGCCGGCCGACCCGTCTTCCCGGAATATCTGCAAGCCGAGGAAGTCGCACGCGGTGAACAAACCGGCATCTGGGCAAGCGATCAGTTCGTGCATTCCAATGGGGAACGCACCCCGGTCAAACCGACGACCAATTGATGCGGATCGGGCTTCTCATGTTCATTTCCACGATCACAGCTTCCGGCGTCTATGTCGCCACGACGATCATGCCGATGCTCGCCCACGGCGATGTCCTGCGCGAACCGTATCTCTCGGCCCCGGTCGTCCCTGTTCAGGCATCGCAAACCGACCTTCCCCCGGCCGCTGACGCCGTTGGCGCCCAATCCGAATTCGCTCCGTTTCCGACGGAGGCGCAGTTCGAAACCGGCGACACCTGGATCTCCGACGGTCGACGCTATCGGCTCTATGGCCTGCAGGCCTGTCTGCGAGGGACCAATGTCACCGTCTCTGTCGGTGTTATCAGGGACTGCGGGGAGTTCGATCTGATCATGGCGCAAGCGCTGATCCGAGACACGAGGCCCGTCTGCGCGACCATCAAAAATCTTGACCAGAACAATGCGGCCGTCGCATGCCAGACGACGACGGGCCAGCATCGCTACGATTTGGCAACCTATATGATTGCCCAAGGCTGGGGATTTGCTGCCGTCGACAGCGCGGGGCAACCGATCGTTCCAGGATACAGGGTCGCGGAGGAAGGTGCGCGTTCGGCGCGCGCCGGTCTTTGGGCCTATTCGGACATGCCGCATCCGGTTTCCGTTCTCCAACAACAGGCGGGAGGACAGTGATGAGAATTGCAGCTGCCTCGATGGTATGGCTCGCAATGGCCCCGACAGCGTTGCTTGCGCAAAACCGCCCATCCGATGTGCCGCGTCAGATCTACGGCAAGGTTCAGGTCGTCGATGCGACCACGTTCGAATACGTCAAGAGCCGACAGATCGTCCGCCTGGCTGGGTATGAAGCCCCTCGCCTTGAGCAGACGGCGATCAGCGATGGCGTGGAGTGGCCCGCGGGTCAGGTCGCGCGCGCGTGGATGATCCTCCGGACACTTGGCCAAAACGTCAACTGCGCGCCGGTTGACCGCGACACCAATAAGGTTCTGATCGCCCACTGCTTTGTCGGCGAGACAAATCTCGCAGCGACGGCAATTGCGGAGGGTATCGGCTATGCCTTCAATTACCGCAACGAGCCACAAGTCCCTGCCTATTTCGACATTGAGCGGAAAGCCAGGGGGCTAGGATATGGCGTCTGGTCGTCACCGGCCCTGCTTCCTCCTTGGCTTTATACCGCATCGAAGGCGACCGCAGAGAAGCAGGACGGCCAGTCACCAGAAGCCGACACAGACCTGCCTCTGCCGTTGCCTGTTACCCAAACGGCGCGCTGAACTCAAAGACGTGCAAGGAGATTGAATGAATCGTATCTTTTGTTCCCTCGGTGTTGCAGCAGTCCTGTTCGTCCTCGCTCCAATCACAAGCGGCGCGCAAGATGGCGCCACGCCTAATTCGACCGAACAGCGCGATCCGAACTTTTGCGGCGCGGGCGGCGCCGGCTGCGATCCGTCGGACGTGCAGCAATGGAAAGCGATCGGCAACAGGCTTGCCGATCTGTCATCGGCAGACCTTAGCCAATATGCCTACGCCTGCGCCAAACACGCGGACTGGAAACAAGATTGCGAGACCGATCCGATTGCTGTCCTCAAGCGGCTGGGCATCGAGGGGTATTGAGGTTCCCGATGACTAAGCGTCCCGATACCGCGGTAATTGCTGCCGCCATCGCCCTCCTTGCTGGAACAGCGGGAGGATACGCGATCAATGAGCTGGTGCGAAGTGGCCATATCGCAACGCTAGAACAAGAGATCGCCGGGCTGAAGGACGCGGCGCAACAACCATTGCCCGCCGACGCTCCCAACAACGAAGAGGCAAGCACTGCGATCGCGAAGTCGGGCCGGTCGATCAGGATTTCGGAGTGCAAGCCTCGCGCGGCGATCCCCGGCGTCACCTGCACGGGCATCATCACAACAATATCAGGCTCCTTTGCCGGCTCGGCGCAACCGGGCGTGCTTTCCTTTGCGAGGATCGACGGCACCTGGGCGCAAATTCAATAATCGATAACGGAGGCGAATTATGAAACCGTTCCTGATTATGGTCGCCGCATTGACAGGTACAGCCCTTGGTGTCCCTTCGAGCGGCGCAAAAGCCGACGACGCCTCCTGGGGATGTCAGGTTCTGTTGTGTGCGGCATCGCAAGATCCGTCCTGGCACGGCGTTCCCTACTGTGTTCCACCTATGACAAAGCTCATTGCCGCGATGAAGGAACCGGGATTTTCCTGGCCGATTTGCCATGAGGCCAATGCCGGCAAGCCAGGGCGAGAAAGCTACGAGGATTGCCCGGCCGGAACGACGGTGGGTTATAGCTCGCAGGGCGACAATGGCTGGCGGGGCGAGCCCGACCAGTGCATTAAAACAGTCAATGTCTGCCGGTCACCGATCGAGCGCGATGCCAGTACGAGGCAGTCGGGTATGACGATAGGGCGCGGTTTCGGTAATGGCCATGATGGTTGCATCCAGGAAGTTGCCACCCCGCGACCGCGGCGATCCGATCCCTATTTCTTCGATATTCCGAATGACCAAGGCGTGAAGGAAAGGTTCTGGTTTAACCTCAATCACTAGCCAACGCCGATCGTGCGATGTGACGGGAAAATCAGGACGTGGTCTCGGGAACGTTTTTCTTCCCGCGGCGCGCTTTCAGCGCAATCACCCAAGGAAGGTCTTTTTCGGTGACCTTGAGCAAATCTTCGATCACGACATTCCACTCCCGCTGCATTTTGTCGAGGGTCGAGAGCTTGACGTCTCGCATGGCGCGGGTCACTTGCGACATATAGGCCTCCGACACACCGAGTTGCTCAGCCAAATCCTTATTCGTCAATCGGCGTTCGGCCTTCAATCGCGCCAGACCAATAGCGAGCCTTTCCTGAAAGGATAGGGCCTTCAATACCGAGACGTCCGCCGTGGTGCCGGATGAGTCGTCTTTCAAGCGAGGCATGGAACGCCTTCCTTGGCGGAAGATGTGCTCGATACGGCACGAACAAAAGTATCATACCGGCGACAGAGGATACTGCCACAGCCGGAAGCGCGGGATTTGTTCGAAATTCTACTGCTCATCCGATGCCTGCGCCAGCTAGAGACTATGATGACCAAGCGTAAACCTTCTGTTGCCTATCTCTTGCATTCAAGCGTTCACGACTTCGTTATGCCTCTTACACTGCGACGGTCACGCGCTGCAAGAGGATGGCCGAACCTCCTCGGATCGTCGAGGCCGCTAGTGGGCGCCGTCTTCGACCGGCACGAAACCTCAAGGCCAAGTCCCTCCATAAATTCCTCCCTTGCCCCAACGCGCTTCTCACTTATACTACAGTTACATTTCTTGAGATTTGAATTTGAGGAGGCTCTCGATGACATCGCTGAAAAAGCGTGGCTATCGATTTGACTTGCGGCGGCTATCTTTGGCGACCCTGGTTCTCGGATGTGTTTTCCTCCTCGCCCGCATCGCAATCCGAGACAGCCTCACGCTGGGCTACGCGATGATGATCCCGGTCTATGCCTTCCTCTCGGCTGTGCTCGAAAGTTCGCGCCTCGACAAAGGCTGCCGTTGGAACATGCAAGCTTGGAAAGAGACGCTCGTCGCAATCGCCGCGGCGATGGCAGTGGGATATCTCGGATATCGGCTCTGGCTCCTCGGCTATTGAAGAGTCTGGCATGCGGATCGTCGTTCGCAATAGTCCGGTCCATCCGCTCGCCGACCTGTCCGACCGAGAGGCAACCGCGTTGCGTGCATGGTATGGCAACGCTGCATCCAACGAGGATGAGGCAATTGCGCTTTCGGTTATCAAACGCGCTAAAGTGATGGACGGCTGGATTGAATGCGATTGCCTCGCGGCCGGCTTGCAGCCATTGCTCGCACCGATCCAGCAGGAGCGTACATTTACGCTGCGACGACTGACCTCGAAGGAGGCGGACCCCGACCGGCATGAAGAGCGGCCAAACCATGCGCAGACGTGCCCGTTCCATGTAGACAAGGACGCTGCTCCCCCTCTGTTCGATCGTCGCTATCAGATCTGCCCGCTGCCAAAATCGGGGCGCAGCTACGTCGACGCCCTTCCGGCCATTCCCAACCGTCTTGCTAATATCTCGGGCGATGCTCCAACCCGATCGAGGGAGCGAAACGACCGTCCTTCCAGACTTGGCGGCATCCTGTGGCGGATGATGGATAAGGCGGGTACAAACGTCATACCCCCGGTGCAGGACGAGCCCGATCTTACGCTGGGAGGTCAGCTCTCGGGGATACGTTCCACCGCCAGGGAGCTCAGGGTGCTGCGGACCTGGACACTGAACGCACTAATGTCGACATGGGCCGCGGATTATTGGGACCCGGCCAGCCGGTGGCAGCGTTTGCTCGTAACCTCCCGCCCGGACTGGCCGGAAAGTCTTCGGCGAACCGGCTTTATGTTGCTGTTTGCGAAAAGCGTATCGGCGCAGGCGATCATGCCTGCATCGTCCTCGCGAAGGATCGAGGTGCTCGGCAAGGTCCGCCAGCCATTGCGGGGCGATCCCGCGCTGAGGGGTCCGTTCCTGACTTTGCTGAACGTCGATTTTCAGGAGGATGACGAAGGACCGGTGCGAGCGGTCCAGGCCTACGCCCAGCCGGTCTATAACGGCGCGCTCTTCCCGGTGGAATCGGGATTCGAAAGAGACGTTTCGCATCTGCTGTTCTGGCTACAGCAAGCTCTCTTCGACGCCGCGCCGGATCTTCGCATCAAGATCACCAAGCCGCTGTTCGCATTGGACACTCCCATTGGTCGGTGCAGGCCGGACTTCATATTGGAGGCGTCATATCGAGGATCCCGGCCGGTGAACCTCATTATCGAAGCCTTTGGGATGGAGACCGAGGAATATCGGCAAGCGAAGGAAAAGACACTGCCTCGCATGAAGTATATCGGGCCGATCTTTGGCATTTTTCCCAAGGACCTCGCGGAGGCGCAGGCTGCAAACACCGCCAGGCGGCTACAGGACTGGGTGATCGATCAAGTTCGTCGGGCCGGAAACAATACATCGCCATCATCCGATGACGACATCCTGACCTGAAGATAAGTTATGAACACCATTTTCCACAGCGTTTGATCGGATTTCACCGGACAGCGCTCAGCTCGATTCTCGCGGCATCGAGGAGCGCCTGTTGGATGATCACCAGTACCTCGGGTGGGCAAGTTCCGAACATGCGCGACACGAGGTCGTCAGCCAGTTCTGTGATCGTCGGCGTCAGCCTCGCCGGCGCCGACTTGTCGATCGCATCCTCACCATCGCCCTCGCGGTCAACTTCGGCTCCAATCGCTTGCCTCTCCATCTCGCGCTCCTTCACCATCAGCCAAAAGCCGGCGTCAGCTCGGGCCGCAGCGACAATTCGTTCGAGATGGCGACCCTTTGAAAATTCTGTGCTTGAGAGATGTCTGATCTCACCCATGTATTGCTCTCCTGGCAGACGGTGCGCGATCTCGCTTCCTCTCGCGCCGTAATGAATGGTCGGTGATCGACAGACGCTTGTGCTAATCAGCGTGCGCCTCGGTCTCAGATTGATCCTCGCCCAGCGGATCTCGGGCCAGGTTGGCGAACTGGTGCAGGTAGGCTCGTGAACTGTCCTCGGTGAGCCGATCAGAAAGGCTCTCAATTAAGAGCTCGACATCCGCGTTGAGCTCTACTGGCTCAAGCGCGTTCTCTTCGGCCTGCTGGAAGATCACGTCGTTCAGCGCGTTAAGATCCGCTCCATATGCGTCTCTTACCTCCTGCCGCTGAAGAACAGACGCCACCGGCCGAGAGTCGATTTGATCCGATGGACCATTGGCCTGTTTGGGTCGAACGCTCCGATGTGCCGGTGAGCCCGAATAGACATTGCGGCTGAGCTTCTGCTCGTCGATATCGAGATCGAAGTCACCCTCACGAGCAGCACTAGTAGCGTTCGGCACGCCGCGCTTTCGTTGCCCGCTCGCCGGATCACCCTTTCGCTTGCCTCCCGGCTGCTTCTGCTTTTCCTCCCGCACCTCCTCCTCTGTCACACCGGCGTCGCGTGTCTCGTCGAGATCCAGGCGATGACGCAGCTCGTCGAGCGAGGAGATGTAGACGTGGCGGATACCATCCTTGACGACGAAGCGCTCAAAATGGATATCAGCGCCCGTCGCGGGCGAGGCCGCCGCAGCTGACCTGCTGTCGGCGATTGTCCATTCAACCGGCTCCATGCAAGGTCTTTTCACCGGCTTGAACTTTCGCACTTTCGAGAACATCCGCTCTCCGCCGGAATCAAGCTTCATAATGCGCATCAGCGGCATGCCCGTGACCTGCAGGATCGCCTCTTCCGGCTTCATCATTATCAGCGTATTGACGGGAAGGAGATCGACAGAGACAGGCACCTTCGATATCGACCGCTGCCTTCGGCCGTGACGATGCGAATAGGACGATTGCTCGACCCACTCCGTCGTCTTGCCGGCAGCCATCGAGACTGCCGTCGCATCTTCCTGGTTCTGAAAATTCATGAAGAGCTTGATCGTCGAAGCGCCCATCAGGATCTTTTGGCCGGAGCGCTGGTACAGCCTTTCAAGCTGCGCGCCATCCTGAAGGATGAAGACGAAACGCACGCCATTCTTGCGGATCAGCGGGGCGAGCGTCAGAACGGTATCGATCCGGCCGCCATTGCCGAACTCGTCGAGCATCATCAGGACTTCGTGCTCACCGTTGCGCAATGGCCCCATCTGCACAAGCTTATCAGCCATCTGCTGGATGAACATCGAGATCAGCCGCTCATAGATCTGCATGGCGTTCCAATCAGCCTGGACGAAAATCACCAATTTCCGCTTCCTGATTGTGTCGATCGGGATGGTGGTGATGGAGGTCAGCGCCTCGACCAGAGGGTTCTGCAGAAAATTGAGCTTGGCGACGATCTCTGCGGCAATCCCCTCCCCGAGCTTTTCATGCCGGCCGGCGAATTTGGTCAGCTGCATGCGAGTCTGGTCTGAGAGAACCGGCTCATAATTTTCCAATAACTGGATGATCGCCTTGCGCTCGTCCGACATCGAATTGAGAATGCGGTAGAGCTCGCTGAGCGACTTGCGGGTGTCAGGGCATTCGAGCACAAAACCCAGCATCGCGGTCAGCAGGATCCTGGCGCTTTCCTCCCAGAAATCGGAGGAATCCGATCGCAGCCGCTCCGGCAGCAGCATCTGCGTAAGCTTCTGAAGATCAGTGATCCGCTGGTTCGGTTCCTCACTGATCAGGTCGAGCGGATTGTAGCCGTCGGTATATTTCGAGCCGGGCGCCAGCAGGAAGACCTCGTATCCCCTGTGTTTCAAGTAACCGGAGGTCTCTTCGAACAACTCGCCGCTCATGTCGAGAACGACCTGCGATCCCTGAAAGCTCATCATCGTCGGGATCACAAAGCCCCGCGATTTGCCCTGCCCCGGCGAACCGATCACCATGACGTGCTGGTCGCCATCGTTGCGCAAGAGCAGGCCTTGCTTCAGCCCAAGGACGATGCCGTGCTTGTCGCGCAGCCGGAAATCAGCGGCGTCTTTCAAGGTGGCCAACCGCGCTTTACCCATGATCATCCGCTGACGTTTCTGGATTGCCGCGCCGATCGGAAATCCGACGATGGCACCCGCGGCAGCGAGGCCCGCGAGGGCTGCGAGCACCGTCTGTCGAGACGGCTTCTGATAGGCACCGGCTGCATCCGTCGCCCCGAACGGCGCTTGATACATGGCGGCCAGATGATTGCCATAATAGCTGGCGATTTCGGCATGTTCGCCGGCCTTGGTGGCAACGAGATAAAAGGCCACGCCGTAGACGATGACGCCGGCATAAGCGGCGGCGAAGATGAGAGCCGTGTGCGCAAGCAGGCTGAACATCGACCGGACATGCAGGAGATAGAGGATCTTGCGCGACAGCGCCCTTCCGCATTTCAGCATCCAGAGGCAAGCCAAGAAAAACAGGAATGGCAAGGCAAGGGCGAAGGCCAGAAGCGAAAGTCCGACCGTGTTGCGGACATGGATGATCGACCAGGTATAGCGGACGGCGTCGATTAAGCGCGCCTGCCCGACATAGTCGAGGTAGGACGAAGAGCCGAACGAGGTGAAGTAGGCGTCGTAGATTAGCGTGAAGAATGCGAGCCAGAGGACAGCGACTCCGAGTAGTGCGACGGGCAAGGTGAACAACGATGCCCGCTGCAGGCCCGTCCACTTCGGACGGTCAATCTCTGTGTGCGTGGATACGCTTGCCATTTTCGTCCACCTCGTCGGCAAAGTAGATCTCGCTGACGCCGCGGCCGCCGGCGGCATCGCTCTTCTTCAACTGGACCACGATCGGGATGATCGAGCGGATGTATCGGATGATATCGTCGCGCTCCATGCGCACGTTGCTGTTGAGCACCAGCGTCGACAGCCGGTCGAACGCGTGGTGCGGTGAGTTTGCGTGGATGGTCGACATCGAACCTGGATGCCCTGTATTGATGGCGTTCAAAAAGTCGAAGGCCTCGTCGCCGCGCAACTCGCCCATGAAGATCCGGTCCGGTCTGAGACGGAGCGCCGTGGCCAGCAGATCGCCCATCGTCACCCTCGCCTCGCCCTGGCCACCCTTCGAGACCAGCAGCGACACGACATTCTCTTGGCGCGGCTCCAGCTCGGCAGTGTCCTGCATGAGGATGAAGCGCTCGTGGTTCGGAATAGCCGTGAGCATCGTATTTAGAAACGTGGTCTTGCCGGTGGAGGTGCCGCCCGAAATCAGCATGCTCCGGTGATTGATCGCTGCGAGTTCCAGGAAGGCGCGAACCTCGCCGGCCCGCAGCAGGCGCGACAGCTCGACATCGATGTCGTCGATGTAATCGTCGCCGGTCACCTTAGCGAAGCGGAACGCGCCAGCCTTCTCATAGTCGGTCAAATCGAAACGGCGGATGAACTGCTTGCGGATGGAGAACGCATGGCCGGTTGCCGAGGTCGGGTTCAGCACGAACTGCACGCGCTCGCCATCGACGAGCGTCGCCGACAGCAGCGGATGTTGGGCGTTGACGGTTTGCCTGGTGAACGAGGCGGCGCGCGAGGCCATATGTCGGATCGCGTCCTGATCGAGCCCCTCCACGTCCTGCCTCACCATGCTGAGCTGGCCGATACGCTCGAGCCAGATCTCATTGCTGCGCTGGCAGGAGATTTCTACAACACTGGGATCGTCGAGGAACGGCCGGATCGGCTCGATCGCCTCCGACAGAAAATGCTGTTCGGCAGAAATCGACGGGCGCGCGTTCATTTGCCGAGCCTCTTTCTGCGCAAGCGCTCGAATTCTTCGCGCACCGGGTCCGCATAAAGCCCGGCGAAGTCGAGGTCGCGCGTCACGAACACATTGATGTCGGACCCCTGAGGGATATGGATCGTCGGCCGGATATTGCGGCTGTCCTGGAAGGCTTCCGTCCCCAGCTGCTGGATGCCGGAAGCGATGGTCTCGGCGGCGATTTCGCGGGCACGATCCTGAGTCTCGCCATTGTCTTGTGGGATGCGGGTGACGCTGCCGTTGTCGTTAACGATGGTAATATCGCGATCCTGCTTCTGGCCAAGCTGGGCGATGTATTGGGTGGCGCCACCGATCAGCGTCATCATCGCCGGCGGCCCGAACCGTTCCCAGTACTTGCGGTCGACGACACCCGTTATGCCCGAGCGCCCAAGCCGATCGGTGCCATAGGAGCCGAGCTGAACCGTAACGCCGTCTCCTCGGATCATCCGTGTCCAGACGATCAGGATCCGCTCCTGTCCCCGCTCGACGCCGGATTTATAATCGCCGATCAGGGACGATCCGGCCGGTATAAGGATGCGACGGCCATCGAACGAATAGACATCGTCGCGCACAATCCCCTTTACCATGCCGGCGAGGTCTGAATTGATGGCCGTCTCCAGCGTTCCGCGGATCATCGTGCCCTGTGGGATCCAGGCGTCCGTGCGGAGGTTCTCGGTTGCGACTGAAACTTCGACACCCTGCCCGCCCATCGCCTTCAGGAACGCACGATCGTTGTCAACGGCACTGCCGCCATTTAAGGCTGCTGCCGTTTGGGGCCCGGATGGATCGCCGGCGCCGAAGGGCCCTACACCTGTAGCATCGGCCCGCGCCGCGCCGGTCCTCTGATCCGATTGATCGAAGACCATGGCGGAGGAGCGAACCCGCTCCTCCAGCTTGGCTTGCCGTGCAAGCTCAATGCAGCGAGGACTGTCCGGGTTCTTGCCTCTGGTGCAGTCAACCTCGGCCGGTGGCAAAATGGGAGCAGCCGCCGGAACGACGGGAGCTGGCGGCGGCGGCGGCGGTGGTGGTGGCGCCTCCGGAACCACGACCGTCGGCAGCGGCGGCGGGGCCGGGGTTCTGAAACCCTCATTCCTCGGCGTCTGGACCGGACGGAACTCTTCACGCGGTGTCGTGTCGATCGCCGGCTGCCGCTCGCCACCGGCAAGGAGAAAGTAAAGGACGACGCCTATGCCGGCAATGGCCGCGATAACCGCGATCGGCCGCATGAGACCGATGCCGCTCCGCCGGACCGGGCCGCCGATTTCGTTGTCGGTGTCGAGCGAATGATAGTTTGGATCCGACATGGCGCGCGTTCCTAATGTTGAGCTTGTTGCGGGGAACCGCCGGCACCAATCCGCTTTGGCGCAACCGCACCTTCGATCGGCGCCGGAATATCGGCGGGAACCGTTCGAAGATTGAACAGGCAGGTCTCGTCTTCGGTGCCATAGCGCAGCGACCACTGCCGCGAGACGGTGTCGATGACGATATAATCGGCCTCGCGGCGGTAGTTCACGAGGCTCTCGCGCCGCTTCCGGTCGACGATGAAGATCGCCGGAATGTCGCCGGTGAACTTCATGAAGGTCTTCAATCCGTCGTCGAACACCCAGAGCGGCTTTGCCGTATCGCTTCCCTTGAAGCCATAGTCGTAGTTGACCTTGTCGCGCCGGATGTTCTTGAGGTTCGGGTTGCGCTCAGCGTCCTGAGCCTGCTTCCAGAGTTCTGCCGTTCCTTTCAACCCAGCATCTTCCGGGTAAGTGAACTGCAGCTTGAAGGTTTGGTTCTGGATCACCTTGCTGTCGTTGACGCGCAGATCGAAAGAATAGGTCCGTTTGGTCGTTACGACCGAGAGATTGGTAGCCGCGTCCTTTTCCATCGGCTTCAAGGTCAGGGAACGTCGGTTAGCTGAGGTCAGGATCTGCCAGGAGACGGTGTCGCCGGCAACGACCTGGGTGATCTCCTCGTCAGCGCCGAAGAGGATCGTCGTCACCATCCCGTATGTACCGGTCACCAGGAAGACCTGCTCGGCCGAATAGGGAAGCGAGCGAACCCGAGGATCGAGCCTTCCCGGACGTGCGACCAGTTCGGCATGGCCGACCGTGGTCCCCAGCAGCAGTAGGAATGAAAGCGCCGCCATCCGTTTTATCATTGGGCGGGCCCCGACGGCATGGTTTCCGGAACCCTTGCATATTCGGTGACGACAAAGCCAAGCGGATTGTACAGACGAACCCGGTTGCTGGCGGGAAGATTGATCTGCCGGTAGCGCACCGTGGCAGACCAGCGATTGATGACATCGCCACCGCGCTGGCGCTCCCGCGTCTCAAATCGGACGGCCATGGTCGACGAATTGAGAGGATTGACCGACAAGATTTCCGGCCGAATGTCGCCGGTGGCACCCAGCGTCTTTACCGGCCCTCGCGGGTTGCTCGGGTTCATCCACGCCTCATACTCCTTGAAGGCGTCCGAGTTCGGTTCCGACCAGAGCGCGATCATATCAAAGTTGTCCGAGAGATAGCGAGGGTCGTAGGTCTCGCGGCGGATGACGTAGTTGCCGACGAACGACGCGCGAACGGCCTGGATCTCCGCGACGCTCGACCGATCCTTGTCGAGCGTGGTCACCGTTTCCATGTAGCCGGTGTTCTTGTCGACAATCAGGGGCACCACCTCGGTACGGACAAGCGGAAAGAGTTGCGCCACCGAAAAAGAGAGTATCCCGGCGATAGCCCAGCCGGCTACGGCGAAGGCAAGCAGGATGAGACCGATCAAGGTCCGAAGCGAGCGGTTCTTCTCCCCCCAGGACCGGTGCAGATCATAGATTTCCTGTGGCCCGGGGACATGGTCGGTCGGCGCAGGTGTTATCCGTCTTCTGAACAATGCCAAGTGTTACCCTCAAATTTCGGTGTCTCGTTCACTCGCTGTTGCGGCGGCGATTGGTCAGCATCCGGCCGAGCGTCCCGACGCCGGCCACACTGCCGCGGCCGGCAAGCGCTGCCGCCGTCAGGGCGCCTCTCGGACCACTCAGCATGCCAAGGGCGACGGCCGCCGCCTGCCCCGTCCTCGAATTGCTTGATGCAAGTGTTCTGCGCGCGGCGCTGTAACCGGTATCGACACCGCCGCCACCCGGCACGCCGGAGATCGCCGTGCCGTAGGAAAAGGTTCTGGCGAAGTCGGGAACCTGGAAAATGAAATAGGAGATCAGCGCCAGGTAAAGCACCATGGCAAGCACGATCGCGAGTGCGTTTTCCTTGGTCGCCATGTCGCCGTTGATGGTGTCCATCATGCCGATAAGAAAGCCGAAGGAAAGACCGGCCATGATATAGGTGAAGAGCAGCATGAACATGCCGTAGGCAATGCCCCTCACCCACGCATCGAAGACAAACCGCGTGATGCCGAAAAAGTAGCAGAGGATGGCAATCGGCCCGATCGCCAGCATGACGGCGGTGATCATCTTGGCAAACAGCGTCACGCCGGTAAGGATCAGCAGCATTGGCAGCAGCCCGAACACAAGAACGATGAACACGACCACAGCGCCGGTGACATTCGGAAGCCAGCCGGATTCATAGGAATTGAAGAGTTGCATGGCGAAGTCGTAGACCTTGCGCGCCATGCTGGCGACCTGCTGGGCAAGATCGGACCCGGCCGACTGCCCGCCCATTGCCGAGGAAATAGCCGAGCCAAGATCCTGTGGCGAGGACAATACGAACTGGCCGATATTGTCGTAGAAAGTGGCCCAGGACATGATCAGCGCATAGGCGAGCGCGATCTTGAAGGCCGTAACCGCCATGTCCTGCAGGGATACGCTCGACAGTCCGAGGGCACCCCAAATGAAATAGAGGATCAGGAAGATCGCCAGGATGCCGGAGACAAGATTGCTGTGCTGAGCAAACATGCCCCACGCGCGTTCAAGCGAGGCTTCGTTGATCTTGTCGAAATATCTGAGCGCGTCGCCATAGAAATTGATCGCGTAGCTGACTGGATCCATGTCGCATCCTAATTGACAGGCCGCATTGGGCCGCAATCATCCGTGACGGCTCTCGCCAGCGCCTGTTCCGGCGGCGCTGGTTGCGGGGCTCTGTCATAGCCGAGCGCCGGCACGGGGTTTTCGTCGGCCGAGCATTTCGCCAGCTGTTCGTATTTGCCGCCGCAGCCACTGAAGGCCGCGCAACAAAACGCGAGGATGAGGGTCAGCCTCACTGCTCCTGCTCCTCGAACGCCTTCAACTGACCGCGAACCGAGGCCCCCAGTTGCTGAGCGCCCCCATCGCGCATCACGCTGTCGGGAAGCGGTGCGAAGGTCTTGAGGTTCTGCGACGAAGTGGCGAGCGCCGCCTTATATTGCTGGTTCAGCAACATGACCTGATTATTGAGCGAGCCGACCGCTTCGTTGGCGGTCTGGTTGCCCTGCAGCACCATCTGGGTGTTTTGTTCGAGCGCACCCTTCAGATCCTGAGCCGTACCGATCTTCTCGGTTGCCTGCATGAACGAGTTCTGCCGATCCTTCGTTGCGCTGTTCATCGCATCCGTCAGCGCCGTCATCGTCGTCAAGGCATTGACCCCCTGCGAATAGGCCTGGTTGGCGCCGGATAGCTCACCACCCTTGACGGTATCGACCACCATCTTCACCAGGTTGAGGCCGTTGATCAGTTTGGCGGCCGTGTTCTGAAACTGACCACTGATGCCGCCGAACACGGCCTGATTTCCCGACAGGATCGATCCGAAATCCGGCGCCTGCCCCATGCTGAAGCCATTGCCGGTCGCAAGTTTGGCAAACTGGCTGGCATCCTGACTGCGATCGCCTGTGATCGCCTGCAGGGTCTTCGTCGTGTTGTCCTTGACGACCGAGGTGTCCTGCTGGATCTGAGACGACAGTCGCTTGATGTCCTCACTAAGCGAAATGTTCTCCGAATCCTTGACCGGGACCTGCGCGTCAGCGTGCGAGACGGCGACGATGCCAAGGGCTGCCGCGATGACGAATCTCTTCATGTGCCTAACCTCTCTCGTCCGTTCAGTTTGCTGTTGGTCTGGCATCGACGACCGTCACCAGGCCCAATACGGGATCTTGCATCGCCGAGAAGGTCGCGGTGTCGCCACTGGCGCGTGCCTGTTCCTGAAGGTCGTCAAGCCAGCGCTGGATCTGCTCGGTCGTGGCACTCGACGGCACGGCAAAGCAGCGGGTGCCGCCGGTGTCGACGATTGTCGATGGGCATTGGACTTGCGCCATCACGAGCGAGCCATCGAAATCCTTCGAATTGCCGCCGCCGGAGCCACGCAGGTTCGCCGACGACGATTGCAACCCGGCCTGAAGGCGCTGCAGATATTGCTGGTTTGCCTCGGTCGATTTCTGCACGAACGCGTTCCACACCGATCCGCGCTCGACCTGCGCCTGCGTGTTGCGGTCGACAGCCTTCTTCAGCTGCTCGCCGCATCCCTGGCTGTCGCTGACGGTTTCGGGCGCGGCATTATTGCCAGCCGGTGGGGTCCGGTCGCCATTTTGCGCCTTGTTGCGGCTGTAATAGGCGGAGACCTTTTTGACATAATCCTGGGTCTCGGGAATATTGGGGATCTGTCCGTTCTGCAGCGACTGGCGATAGGGCCCGGAATTGTAGCCGGCGGCGATCAGGTCGTAGCGGTTACCGAACATTCCCTGGAGCTGTTTGATATATTTGACGCCGCCTCGAATGTTATCCTGCGTGTCATAGGGATTGACGCCCAGCTGTCCGGCGGTTCCCGGCATCAACTGCATGACACCGGTGGCGCCGACGGCCGAGCGCGCCGATTGCCGGAAACGCGATTCCTGTTCGGCGATGGCGAGCGCAAAATTGGGATCGACGCCCTGGCGGATCGCCTCGTCCTCAACCATGCGGGCGACTTCCTGCTGGCTCGGCGTCCGCTGCGATGATTCAGCCGGCGCGGCCTCACCCGCCATGCCCTCTGCCGAGCAATCGGCGGGCGCGCCGGAGCCTTGGCCAGGTGCTACACTGTCCGTCGTACCGCCCGAGGCGCCTTTCAGTTTCCTGGTATCGGCCTGATAGCCCTGGTACCAGTTCAAGGTCGCCTGCTGGATCTTCTGGCGGGCGTTGTCGATGACCGGAACCTGAGCGCGGGTCAGCGCGGGGGTCATGACTGTCGCCAGCGCCAGCACGCCGGCCGTCGCCAACTCAGGAAGCCTTGCGTTGTTCATCGGCCGCTCCCACCTCCCAATCGCAGAATTTCGACAGCCAGTTTTTCGGATCGTCTCCGTATTCGTCGAGCAGCATCTCGACCTCGCGAACGGTCTCCTCCCGCCCGGACAAGACCTTGATGAACTCCGGCATGTGGGACATGTCGACACGCGCGATCACGCTGCTCTTCGCCTGCTTGATCAGCATGAAACGCGAGCTCGGGTCGCCGTTCTTGACCCATTCGAACTCCGCCCTGGAGAGCCCGAAGTGCTCGATGTAGGAGTGCTCGTCAGCCTTCGGGTTGGCAAAGAAGATATTGGTCGACGTCTGTTCGATGATCGTGCGGCTGACGCTGGACTGCACGACGTCGTCGGCCGACTGCGTGCCGAAGATCACCAGACCGTTCCTTTTCCGGATGGTCTTGAAATAGTCCTTCATGGTGCGCTTGAACTCGTCGTCGTCGAGCAGCTTCCAGGCTTCGTCCATCAGGTTGATGATCGGCGCCTTGCCGTCATAGATCTCGTCCAGCCGATGGAACATGTAGAGAAGGGCTGCGGTGCGCACCGTCGGATCGTCGAGGATCGAGGTCATGTCGAACCCGATCATCGGCCTGGAAATATCAAGACTGTCGTCGGCATTGTCGAAGAGCCAGGCGTAGGGGCCGCGATCGACCCACTTGTCGAGCCTTGCAATCAGGCTCCCCTCTGTCCTCTCGCTTCCGGCCAAGAGGGCACGCAAGGATGAGAGCCGCCGGTACGATCTGTCTTTTGTCTTGAGCACGGACTTGATCGCGTTGCGAATGATCGCTTCTTCCTGCGGCGTCAGGCTCTCGCCGTCCTTTGACGGCCTCAGCATGAAGCTCAAAAGCCCGTACAGGAAAACGCGGTTTTCCTCGGTATCGTCGAGCAGCAGCGGGTTCCACCCAGACGGTTTGCCGGGCTCCAGTGTCATGTATCGGCCGCCCGCCGCCCGCACCATGATGTCGAGGCCGCGGTCCTTGTCGAAGACGATCGTCTTCAGTCGCGGGCTGACGCGGTAGGCCTGCAGGATCAGGAACGCCATGATGACTGTCTTGCCCGAACCCGTTGGTCCGAAGACCGTCGTGTGCCCGACGTCGCCCTGGTGAAAGTTGAAAAAGAAGGGCGTGCCGGACGTCGTCTCGAAAATGGTGATCGCCGGTCCCCAGTGGTTTCCGTCCGGCTTGCCATAGGGATAGGCGTGAAAACTGCTCAAGCCCGCGCAATTGAGCGTCGAGATGAGAGCGCGCCGCGCAATATAGGCCTGGTTGCCAGGCAGTTGCGCCCAATAGGCGGGTTCGGCGTTCAGGTCCTCTCGGACATACGAGGCGCCAAGCGCCCCCAGCTCGTTTCCGATCAGCGCAACCGCATCATCAAGCTGGGTCGTTGTTTTTGCCACTGGCATGACGGTGAGGTGATGCTCGGTGAAGGCTACGCGTTTGCGTGCAAGCTCGTCGCGGGCGATGTCGAGATTGGCCTGCACGCTGGAGCCGCCTTCATCGGCCTTCGACATCTGCCGATCGAGCCTTTCGATGCGGCTGCGGGCAGCCATGTCGTCGATGAACGACATCGACTGGGTCAGCACCATCTCGAAGGGCAGCTTGAGGATATAGTCAAGCATGCCGGCGCCGGTCTCGGGCGGATATTCCTTCAGCGACACCATCGCGGCATAGCGATCATCGCCGGATGTTTCGCCTTGGAGATGGATGATCCGGTTGCCGATCGACGTCCGCCGCGCCGGCAGCATCTCGTCGATCGGTATATTGCCGAGACGGATCGGCCGAACCCGGCCGCCGTTCAGCAGTGTGTAGAAGAACTCACATTGCTCCGAGAACCAGATTGTTCGCGTGCCTTCCTCAAGAATCGCGTCGTCGGAGATGGTCCGGTAGATCGTCCTTCCGTCGCCAAGATCGACCTCGGCCCGCCGCACCTCGCGCAAGACTTTCGGACCGTAGGCGGCAAGCGATTTTTCCAGGGCCCTTGTTGCTTCGACAAGCTTGTCGCGCATCGCACGAAACTGCTCCCTGCGCACGACATTGCCGCCGATGCCCATGACACGGGACAACGCCGGGCCTTGTCTGAACAGCGGCCGAACGACCAGGGAGACATAGGTGTCGTTGACGAACATCTCGTTCCTGGAGATGCTCGACTGATAGACGTCGTCGAGACGTCGCATGAAGGGATCGGCGAAAGCCGATGGCAGCGACGGCGCGACCTTGCGGCGGACGACGTGGGTGTACAGCGCAAAATTGCCGATCGACGAGATCGCGCGGAACGCGGCGTTGCGCTGCCGCTGCAGCATGTTGATCGTCTCGATATCGGCGGTCTCAAACGAAAAGCCGGTCAATTGCACAGTGGAGACCAGGCAGTCGTTCTTCAGTCGGATAATGCCGTTTTCGATCGGCACATAGAACGGGACATGTGTCGATATGCTGCGGTCGGCGAATATCTCCCAACCTTTCGACAAGCTCCCTTTCAACGATCTCGCCATGGTGCCCATCGATCACGCCCCATAGGTCCTGATGCCACCGCCGAGCCTTCGACCCAGAGGATTGACGCCGCACATACTGAGCCGGCCGACGATCTCGAAAAACCACAGGTCGAGCTTCACCGTCAGCACATAGAGAATGATGTGAAGGATCACGAAGGAGCCCGGGAACCAGAGGATCGAGCCCAAGATCATGAACACCATCAGCGAGATGAAGCATTCCGCCAGAAAGTATGTGTAAGGGATTCCCATGACCGTCGGCGGCCGTGTCAGAGCGAGGATGACCGGATGGCATTCGATGTAGTCGTCTCCGCCGTCGGTATTGCCGCTGAATGTCGCCATGATCACGACCCACTGCCAGCGAGGAAGTCGACCAGTTCGGCGGCAGCAAACATGCCGGCAAGGCTTCCCCCGACCCGAAGCAGGGCGCCCCAGGACCAGTATCCGAAGGCTGCGGCGAGAAACATGCCGATGAAGGCGATCGCTCCGACCGAGCGGCCGAAGGGGCCGGTGAAGAACTGCACCAGCCGGTCCGCGGCGTTTTGCAAGGCATCGAGGTTCTGCGCCGCCGCTGGCTCGAACTGGCTGACAAGCAGGATAAGGCTGGCCGCAAACACCAGCGCGGCATTGCCGACCCACTTGCGCTTTGCCCTCGAACGCCAGGCGACGCTGCCATAAAGGACTGCCACTGCGATTATATTCATCAATGCACCTCTTCCTTGACGATTTTAACCGGACTGCCAACGTGGGTCGGTCCGTCTTCCTTGGGGGAGTGGTTCGCCGCTGTGAGCGGATCTGCAACAGAAAAAACAAGCATCGGCGACTTTGCGCGGTCGGCAGTTCCTGCCCGGCGCTTCAAGCCGGACTCCGAGGCGGATGACAGGCTAGGCGTGCCCGTAGAGGTCGCCGCCGGTCCAACGTAGAACCCGACGACACGCGTGACATAGTCGGCGGTCTCTTGGATCAGCGGCAAGGAGTGGCGAAGATCGACACGAGGCTCACCGGCATTATAGGCAGAGGCGACAAGCACAGGATTGCGATACTTGTCGATGAGAGCACGAAGGAATCGCGTGCCGGCGCGGATATTCTGTTCGGGATCGGTGAGATCGTTCGCACCAAAGGCTGCACCGATCCGCGGCATCACCTGCATCAAGCCGACGGCACCGGCGGAGCTGACGAGGCGTGGATCGAAGCCGGCATTTTCGGCCCGCATGATCGACAGCACCCAGTTCGGATCAACGTCTTCTGCAGCGGCGATCGCCAGTGCGAGTTTTGCATATTCTTTGGGAATGCCGGAAAGCAAATCGGGTCGGGGCTGTATCGACGACAGGTCGCCATCGGCTTTCGACGCGGTCTGCGGATCGACGATGTGAGGGGACGGCGTCTGCTCAAAGGAGAAGACGTCGATTGGCGAATGCACCGTGCGTTCGCGGCGCGTATTCGCGCTACTAGCCGCTTCTCCTGGTAATTTCGCGCGACTGTCTTCAAGCTCTTCCACCGTGTCCAATGAAAGAACGCCGGGTCCAATCGGATGTCCATCTTTCGGCGCGTCAAAGCGCTGACTGAAGCTGACCCAATCGATTGTCGGCTGTGGCGGCTGCTTGGCTGCAACGGCCAGACTTGACGCGGCGATTGGGTTCAACCGGGCTGCCACTCTCCCCACCCTCTCAGTCGTGATACCGCCAGGCCTACCGGCCTGAGCAGGCGTTTCCGAATAGGAGGGCAGATCGTTGTCGCGAGGGTCGGAAGCGAAACCGGTGAGCAGGAAGCCCGACATTCCAGCAACCCACAGTACGCTTCGCGACCATGCCTTTTGCGGTCTCTTCACGGGCGAAAATGGGATGCGATCCATGGCCGAACCAGTCCAAAATTATACTGCGGTATAATATTTTGAACTGCATTCCGTTACGGAAATCAACCTTAAAGTTTCACTCGGGTATAATTAATGGCAGCAGTAGCGATGGCCGGGGTGCTCGTTTCCTGAGCAAATTCAGTCGTGTAGCCGCGACCATTTATCTGGCATCCAGCGATATTGGATCTGTTCGCGATCGCCCAGAACACGCGCCAGGCGCACCGCAGTGCCTCCTTTGATCAACACCGGACTGACATCCGTTCCTGATCGAGGCTCATAGATTCGGCAGACGAAATTGGGCAATTCCTTCTGGATCCTCGAGACCGGATAGCAGGACGCGACCTGATAGCGGCTGTCACCGCCACTGATATTAAGACCCATCTGCTGGACAGGACCGAGGCGTTGGCGTCCGAACTGGGTACCATACTCAAGCTGGCACTCGACGATATTGCTGGCATAGGCTCTGCAAGCGGTGAGGCTGAGGTAAGCAAATGGGACTGGGGGCAGCGGTCGCGGTGGGTGTATCAGGCCGCCACATCCGGACAACAGGATCACTATCGCCAAAGATCCCGATCGCGTTTTGGAAATCCGCATCGTGTTGCTTTCTAATTTTCCTGCCGATATCCGGCATGGGCAAGGGTTTCGAGAAAGAGATCACGGGCAAGCCGGCAGTAGGGTGATGATGGCTGTGCCAGGTGGAGCTGCGTCAGGACCAGTCCGAGATTGGAAATAGTGGCCACTACGACCGCGAGGTCATCATGGAGGGTGTCACGGAAGATCTCCCGACCCTCATGACCTTTCACGGTGATGGCGTAGTCATTACGCGCGATGCTGTGCCACAGTTCGACGGTACCGGTTTCGCCGCCTGCGCTTTCCGCATCGCAAATCAGCATGAGCGCGTAATCTGGATGCGGCAGGCCGCTTTCCTCGATTGACGTGCCGCCATGGAATTCCGTCAACACAACGCGCGATGCGAAGAGCAGCATCCGTTCGTTGACCAGCAGACGTCTCTGCCCAAGGCGGACGAAGCCGTTCATGGCGCCAGAGCGGGTAGTGGCAGGTGAAAGACTCTCTCCGCAATGCTCACAGATCGACAGCAAGCGATCGTTCTTGAACTCGAACGCGCTGTGAAAGCGGTTGACGATGAACTGCTCGATGTTCTCCGTCCGACCGCCCAGCCACTCGACGAATGCAAAGGCCCCAAGCAGTGACCACGGCTGCTTCAGAACATCCTTCTCCGAGGCGAGGTCGGCAATGACGAGGCTCGATGGCCCGACGACAATGCTGGCGGACCGGGTCTGTGCGCCGCAGCCCGGGCAATCAGTCGATATCGGAACTTTGTACCATTCCTTCGTCAGTAGAGATCGATTGTGTGTCAGACGAGAACCGGGCTCCTGATAGGCGGTTCGATTACCGCAAGCGGGACGCCGGACCTGGGTACGAGTTCCCTACCCAGAGGTCAGCGTTCAAAAGGTGAACTTATACTTCAGTATAATTTATCATCCAGATGCGGAGAACTCAAGGCTCCTTCGCCGGGCTCGCCCGTTCCGCATTGATGCTGGTTTCTTGGATGCCAACCCTTCATTCGAGGTTTCGAATTTCGCTGTCCATCCAGCCGCAGAATTGCCGAACAGCTCTCGATTCCGAGCGGCGCGCTACTAACGATGTGTACCGCTCTCGACCACCTCATGGCGCCGATTGAGTGGCGTGTGGCGCAGTTTGCATTGCCGGCGGGCTGCGGTCTATATACCGAATCTTCTATTTCAGTGTTGAAGAGCCCGGCCGGGAGTATCCCAATGACACGCAATCAAACCTTTTCTATGGATATCGGGTGGCAAGCATTGCTTAAGGACTTCGGTGTCCAGCCCGGCCATGTGCTGCGTAGGGCTGGCCTTCCTGAAGACCTGTTTTCGCGTGAGGGACATGGCCTAACTACGGAGGAGTATTTCCGTTTTTGGCGGTCCTTGGAGGCGGAGGCCGGTGATGTCATGTTTCCGTTGCGGATCGTTGAGACCGTCTCAGTGGAATCTTTCGATGCGCCTCTGTTCGCAGCGCTATGCAGCGCCAACCTGATGCAAGCGGTGCAGCGCTTGGCGAAATACAAGCAGCTTTTGGCGCCCATGAGTCTCGAAGTCGAGGTGAGCAATGGCGGGGAATTGACGGTTTTGCCTCGCTGGCTGACCGTACAGATGCAGGTGCCGTTTTCATTGCAAGTGGCCGAAATCGCATTCTTTGTGCGGCTCGCTCGGCTCGCTACCCGCGAGCCGGTCAAGGCGTTGCGCGTAGCGCTTCCAGTACTCCCTCCGAGCCCTTATTCTCGGCGCTACGAGAACTTCTTCGGCGTTCCCGTGCAACAGGGGACTGCGCCAAGCATCACCTTTTCGGCAGCAGATGTGTTGCGCCCGTTCCTCACCGTCAACGCAGGCATGTGGCGCGTTTTCGAGCCCGACTTGCGCCGCAGGCTTAGCGAACTGGATGCGACCGCCACGACAGCCGAACGCGTGCGTGCAGTTCTGCTGGAGCTGCTGCCGAGTAATGCGGCCACCATCGAGAAGGCCGCTAAACGCCTTGGCATGAGCAAGCGTACGCTGCAGCGCCGCCTGGAGAATGAGGGAGAGAACTTCCGCGCCATAGTCAATGCCACCCGAGAAAACCTGGCACGCCACTACTTGACTAACACCAAGATGTCCGGTGGCGAGATCGCCTTCCTGTTGGGCTTCGAGGATCCCAATTCCTTTTATCGCGCATTCCAAGGCTGGACTGGGCAGACGCCCGACAGTGCCCGCAACGCCATCCATTTGAACTGAGGAAATCATCCAAGGTGCCCGCTGACGTTAGCAACTGAAGTTTGGCGTAGTTTGCTTGGAGACTGGCGCGAATCGCTAGGGAGCTGATGCCTCCCGCTGCGTACAGTAGGCAGCACAGAAGGCGAACCAAACCCCAAGCCGCCATGCACATCAAATTCTCGAACCGTGGATTTTAGAGATGAATACGAAAGTTGCACTCGTCACAGGCGCATCGTCCGGCATCGGCGAAGCCACCGCCCTCAAGTTGAAGGCCCTCGGCTACACGGTTTACGCCGCAGCGCGCCGCGTGGACCGGATGCGTGCCCTAGCGGGCGCTGGCATCAACATCTTGGCTATGGACGTGACGGATGACGCCTCGATGCAGGCGGGCGTCCAGGAAATCATCGACAAGTCGGGCGGTATCGACGTCCTGATCAACAACGCCGGTTATGGCTCCTACGGTGCCGTAGAGGACGTACCCCTCGACGAGGCCCGCGCGCAGTTCGAGGTCAACGTGTTCGGTGCCGTGCGCCTTATTCAGTTGGCCCTGCCGCACATGCGCAAGCGGCGCTCGGGAACCATCGTCAACATCACCTCGATGGGCGGCAAGATCCACACGCCGCTGGGCGCCTGGTACCACGGCACGAAGTTTGCGCTCGAGGCGATCAGCGACTGCCTGCGCCTGGAGGTGCAGCCTCTCGGCATCCACGTGGTGGTCATTGAACCAGGCGGCATCAATACCGAGTGGGCTGGAATTGCTGCGGAGAAGCTGCGCGAGACCTCTAGCGAGGGCGCTTATGCCGGACAGGCCGATGCCGTGGTCAGGGCGATGGTGAGCGAAGCCAACCGCAAGCGCATGTCACCGCCTGATTTGATCGCGGATACGATCGGCAAGGCACTCAGCGCCCGCCGTCCAAAGACGCGCTATGCCGTCGGTTTCGGTGCCAAACCCATGATCTTTCTGCGCCGCCTGCTCTCCGACCGGGCCTTCGACAGTTTCATTCGCATGGCTATGGGGATTCCGCGTAAAGGCGTTTAAGACGGTGATGAGCAATTCCCGGGTGTTGGGAACCGGCTGCCCACCGGCATTTCGGGCGCCTCGATGTCGTGCTGAACAGCGCAGGCTACGCACTGGTCGGCGCCATCGAAGAAGCGAAGCTGGAAGACGTGAAGGCGGAGTTCGCGACCACCTTCTTCGGGCGACATCGTGCTGGAGCCGTCGGCAATCATAAGGCCCTCCCGAATCGATTGATGAATCTGCCTCATATCTACAAGCGCACTGGCACCACTAATTCCGCTTCGCCCTATTTGCTAGTTGTTAAGCGAGAATGAGTATCCGGCGAAAGCTCGCCAGAAGCAGAGGCTGAACTGACGTTGCTCAAGCGTTTGATCGGATGACGCAGCATGTCCAGTCTACCGTGCACCGCAGATCGCTAATTGCATCTGCGACCGTCCAACTGAAGCCGGAGATCTGGAAACGAATCGTTCGGTACATCTCCGGGTGTGCCGCGCATCTCTGGTACGCAACAGGATTCATGCGGCAATGAAAATAAAGATTGGATTCTTTGGGGTCGCATTACTGGGCGGGCTACTGGTTTTTGCCGTCGGCTATCTCATGCTACCTGAGGGGATCGGAGCGACACCTGCTCATGCTGAGACGCGTGCAGCGACTTTCCCCGAACTGGAGAAGCTCGTACACTATACTACCGTGCGCCGCGGGATAACACGCGAGCACATGCTTACCAACCAGACCGCACTCGACGCTATCCAGGCAGGGAAGCCGGTTCCGACCGGAACCCATGTCGTTCTGGTCGATCACCAGAGTGACGTCCTGGCCCGGTATCTCGTCGCCGAAAAAACAGGAAACGACCCCGACGACTGGGCGTATCAAGCATTTAATCCAGACCGGTCAATCAAGACGGATGATGAGAGTCCGGCACGCTGTTATTCCTGTCATCAATCCCGTCAGGACCGGCAATACATGTTCACCTTCAACGATGCGCGCAGTTTCGAGAACTAGCGCCTTAGCTTCCCATTCAAAGAGTACCTCATCGTGAAGTCGTCCCCTCTTATCAATCGTCTCTTGCTGCCCGGCGCAATGGCGATTCTGCTTTTGCTTTCGCTGGCCTATTGGTGGCTCGAAAACGTGCCTCACGAGATTTTCGGCACCGCGATGTTCGCCTTGCTCGCCTACCACATCGTGGTGAACCGGTTCTGGTTCAAAAATCTATTCACGGGCCGATATGATCGACGCCGCGCCTTCGTTGTCGCCCTCCATCTGGCTTTGATCGTCAACATGATCATCATGCTGGTTACCAGCGTCGTGATCTCGAAATCGCTGTTCAGCGCGCTCCCCATTCCCGACAGCATCTACCTGCGGGAAGTCCACTGGTTCTCGGCCTATTGGATGATGATCATTGTCGGCATCCATCTTGGCCTCCACTGGGCGCGCGTGATGGCGTTAAGCCGTTCGATCCTGGGGCTTTCCCCTATTTGCGCCGTTCGGACGCTCTTGCTACGGATTGCTACCGTTCTTCTCGCCGGGCTCGGCGTGTGGAGCTTTTCGGTGCTCGGTGTCTGGACCAAGCTGACCTTCACTTACAGCCTCGATGTCTGGAACTTCAAAACCTCGGTAACGCCATTCTTCGGACACTGGGCGGCCGTGGTGGCGCTTCCGGCGATCGTCATGCACTATGCAATGGCGAGCTGGAGAAACCGGCAGCGTACACGGCCGGCAACTGGCAGGCTACGAAAGGCGTCACGGGGAGAAGTCGCGCAAATGCCTTGAGAGATCGGCGGGCTTCCTCTTGAAAGCGAGCTATGGCTTGGACAGCGCTGCACGACCGCATCGCCATCATGACTCCGCAATCGCACCAGATCGGTCCGCTACGTCGCTCCCTCTACGCACAACGGCGCTTGGCAGCCGTCCTTCCATCCTAGCACTACGTGCGATGGCGCAACGCTTCGACGATGGCGACGAAAGCCGGCGAGGACTGACGACGGCTCGGATAATATATGTAGTAACCATCCCATTTTGGGCTGAAGTCCTGGAGCACACGCACCAACCGTTTCTTCCCAATATGCGGCAAGGCGACATCCTCAGGCACATAGGCCAGACCGAATCCCGCAACCGCCGCCTCGACAGCCTGGTACGAGTTGTTGAAGACGAGCTGTCCCGTAACGCGGATTTTGATCTCCCGCCCCTGATCCTCAAACTCCCACGCCCAGAAGCCCCCACTGGTGGGAAGGCGCTCGTTAATGCAAGTGTGCCGGATGAGGTCTTGGGGGTGCTGCGGTTCCGAATTGTTCTTGAAGTAGGATGTCGCCCCTACCACCGCGAAGCGGAAGTCGGGACTGATACGCGCCGAGATCATGTCCTTCGCGAGTTGCTCGCCCATGCGAACGCCGGCATCGTATCGCTCTGTCACGATATCGGTGAGGCCGTTTTCGCGCAGAAGCTCGACCTTGATATCGGGGTAGTTGGGCAGGAATTTTTGAAGTTTCGGCCAGAGAACGGAATTGATCGCGTGGTCGGGGGCCGTAATGCGGATATTACCCGCGGGCTTGTCGCGTAAATCGCTCAGCGCGTCTATCTCCGCGTCTATCTCGTCGAAATGAGGGCCGATTCCATTCAATAGCCGCTCTCCGGCCTCGGTCAGCGAGACGGCTCGTGTCGTGCGCGTGAGGAGCCGAACGCCAAGCCTCGTTTCAAGCCCCCGGATGGTATGGCTCAAGGCCGATTGGGAAATCCCGAACTTTGCGCCGGCTTTGGTGAAACTTCTTTCCCGGGCGACCGCCAGGAAGGCAAGCAGATCATTGACATTCTCGCGCGACACTCATGAGTCCTCTTCATGTTATGATCTGATTTATAACGCCTAATCAGGCTGCGGAACAATCATTGGGTTAAAGCTCGTGCGCAAGAGAACTTCACGAACAAACCCCATTCGATGCATTTGCAGGTACGTCTTTGCTTGACGGCACTAGCGATGCCCACCCGACTGGGGCGAGACCCTGAACGACCACCGAAGTCGATCTCGCCATCCTGGGTGGCGGAGCCGCGGGTATTGCGGTGGCCCTGCGCCTCCCGCCAGTGGTTTCTCGACCTGGTTGCTGGACGGGTCGAGCTGCCTTGGCGGCGGCGTCTGGCCCCAGGCTTGCAGCTTCCCCTCGGTTGCGGATGGATCCACTCGGCCGATCGTAATCTCTGGACAGCCATTGCCGAAAAGGCAGGCTTTGCGATCGATCGGAGCGATGCTGGATTAGGCAGGCAACATGCAGATCTCGGCTTTCTCCGGAACAGCAGGTCGCTGGTGCAAGGCAGCAGTCATGTCTGGGAACAGCAACTGCCGCGCCTTGTCTCGATGAGCGACAGCGCCGAGGATCCCTTGCTACCGGGGGCCGAATGGAACCCGTATGTCCATGCGGTCCGCGGCTTCTCCAACGGTGTCGCACCGGATCCTATGTCGGCGGCTGACTATCTCGCCTATGAGCAGCGCGCAGCTATCGCAATTGGCGAGCGCCGGTGGCCTATAGGACCTTGATCTCCGCAAGGCTGCCATCGACTACGGCCGTCCGCCTCGCAACACCGGACGAGGGCGAGCACCGCTACTGCCTGACGATCACCATTACCAGCTAGGACAATGCACGCCTGCCACCGCAATCCCCCACGTATCCACGAACGTGCTCGTTGCCCGTCAACCGGCCTGCCTTCAGCCATCGATCCATCGCGCCCTCCCACAAGCGTCATTCCGCTCGCAAGCGATGAGAAACTGTTCCTCCAGATCGACGGCCAGGCCCTTTTTCCGCACGAGCCCATCGCATCGAGGATCCTAGGACACCCGGACCTGCGACTACTATATCCGCCCGTACGGCTGGCCTGTTATCGAATGTTGACTGGGTGACAGCGCCAGGGTCGTTTCTGTGGAAGGGGTCGTCGCCGCGTTCGACCTGGTCCTCGAATAATTGATCAAGCTCGTGGGCTTCGGCGTCCGCTTGAAGCTGGAAGGTTTGGCGGCATCCGACTGGAGCCGCTCGAGACGGTTCGGCGGCGCCTATAGCTGCGCCTTGCCCCGTCATTCGCAGGGGCGACAAATTCCTTTCCCGTTCCTGGGAAGGCAGAATCTTCATTGCCGACAAAGCGACCCGGGGGCATGGTTTTTCTACCGCACATGGTGCCTACGACAGCGGCTTACGTGCGGCCGACGAAGTGCTCGCGGCGCTTCAGCCGTGCGAACTGCTTTCGCTGCGAGGCTGAAACCTCGCACGCTATCGCCGCCAGCGGTTGCGCGGTGCGGTCCATCGACAAAAAGAAACCCGAGTGGAACATCCCCTCGGGCTTTATCGCGTCACGATGCATCAGCCCCGCCCAGGACTCAGTTTTGGGCAGGGCCTTTCGATCCGCTCACCAGGGCAGGACCTGCTTATCCTGATAGAAGCCGCCGGTGCCGCTGTCGGCGGGCAGATCGATGACATGCAGGATGCTGGCTGCGCCCTCGGCGACGGGCCGTCCGCCTTCGCCGCCCAGTTCGGTTGCGGTCCAGCCAGGGCTTGCGGCATGGACGGTGATACCCTCGTCAGCCAGTTCAGCGGCAAAGACCCGCGTCAGGGCGTTGAGAGCAGTCTTGGATGTCGCGTATGCCGGAACGGCCGCGCCCATCCGATCGAGCGACGCAGCCTCGCTGGACACATTAACGATGCGCGCCGCCTTTCCCTTGCGCAGCAGCGGCAGCACTGCCTGCGTCACGCGCCAGGCGCTGAAGAAATTGGTTTCCAGTGCCTGCTGGGCAACCGCGAGATCGGCTGTGGACGCCTTCTGGCCGTAGTCGTAGATCCCGCCCGCGTTGTTGACCAGCACGTCAAGGCGGCCATAGCCCGCTTCAATTTTCTCGGCCGCAGCGCTGATACTGGCAAGGTCCGAGGTGTCGAGCTGAATCGGGTGAACGTCGCCGCCAATCTCTGACGCCGCCTTTTTTGCGGCGCCCGCGTCGCGGGCGCTAAGCAGTACGGTGTCACCGGCTGTGGCAAGCTGCGCGGCAAGTTCGCGGCCGATGCCGCGGTTCGCGCCAGTGATGAGGATGATGCGGGTCATATCTGTATCTCTCCTTGAAATAGTGGTTGAGGCGGCCGCGACGAGCAGTGACTTCGGTCGCCTGTCGGCTTGCGTACAGCCATCATTTAGGCAGAAGCTCCCACATTGTCAAACTATTACCCATTGAAAGCTGTTTAGTTCAATAATGTGGAATTTCGCTTGAAGCACTTCGGGCCTTATGATCGTCTGCATTTGGCTGGAATATGCGGCAGGGGGATGATAATGTTCAGCATTATGGAATCCTCGCCCTCTTCCGACCGCGTCATTCAGTCCGTGCGACGCGCCTTCGATCTCCTTGAGCGTATTGCCGCGCAACCCGGAGGCGCGCGGTTGAGCGAGCTTGCAGATGGCTTGGGCCTCAACCGCAGCACCGCCCACAACCTCCTCGCGTCTCTCGAAGAGCTCGGCTACATCGCGCAGGAGAAGAAGGGCGCCGCATACCGGCTGACCGGCAAACTCAGTCGTCTCGTGCGGCCGGATGCCGAAGCCGAACACGCCTTGCGCGCCCGCATCCGGCCCGTGCTTCAAGCCATGAGCGCGGCATCCGGCGAGTCAGCCTTCCTGGGCCTGGCCGCCGGCGCCGACTATCTCTGTGTCGATGCCGTGCAATCGGAACAGCCGCTGCACCTCGCCGTCAGGCCTGGAGAACGCAAACCGCTGATCGCTGACGCACTTGGCCATACCCTCCTGGCGGCCGATGCCGAGTTGGCGCGAACCGTTCGGGCCGGCGATCCGCTTTCATGGGATAGCCATGCCGAGGAAATCGCCGAGGCGCAGCGCAACGGCTTCGCTCTCGACCTTGACAGCCAACGGGCTGGAATTTCCTGTGTCGCGATCGCCCTCACCCCTGGCGCCGCCGTCGCCATCGCCGGACCGACGAGCCGCCTGCCCAAGTCACGCCTGATATCGATCGCCGAGCAGATGCGCCAGGAACTGGATAAGGTCAGGCCCGCCGGCCAAGGCTGGCTGTAATCGCAGCTTCCGGACGACGCGTCGTCGCTGCAGGCTGCCGACAGCCCTGGCTCACCTCGCGTGCACCTTTTCTGCGGGCACACTGGATGACGTTCCGACTACCGGTTGAGCGCTTCGGTCGGCACGATGTCGTGCGGGCCAAGCCGGTCGGAGGCCGACTTCGCATGATGCCAGAAGGGATAAATCAGCGCGGGCGCGGACACCCGTTCCAGCCGGACGCGCTCGTCATCCGTCAGGTGGAGGTCGGCTGCGGCAAGATTGTCGATGAGTTGCTGTTCGGTTCGCGCGCCGACAATCAGCGAGGACACGCCCGGCCGGGCGAGCAGCCAAGCCAGCGACACCTGCGCCGCCGACACGCCGCGCGCGTCGCCGATGGCGACGAGTTCATCCACGATATTGTATAGAGCATCCTCGTCGCGCACTGGCGGTTCACCCCAGCCGTTGAGCTGTCGTGAGCCTTCCGGCGCCCGCTGCCCGCGCTGATACTTTCCTGTCAGAAGACCGGCGGCAAGCGGGCTCCAAACCAGCACGCCGACGCCGGCATCCTCGGCAATCGGCAGCAGTTCATACTCGGCCTCGCGTGCCTGCAACGTGTAGTGGATCTGCTGGGAGATGAACCGCTGATAGCCAAGCTTCTCGGCGATACCAAGTGCCTTCGATAGCTGCCATCCCGCATAGTTCGAACTGCCCACGTAGCGGACCTTGCCGGCCCGGACGAGCGTGTCCAGCGCCTCGAGCGTCTCTTCCAGCGGCGTTTGGCCATCCCACTCATGGACCTGGTAGAGGTCGATATGGTCGGTGTCGAGCCGACGCAGGCTCGCTTCGCACTGCTCGATGATGTGCTTGCGCGACAGGCCCGCATCGTTCGGCCCATCGCCCATTCCCATGCGCACCTTCGTGGCGATCAGGGCGCGATCACGACGGCCCTTGAGCGCCTGTCCCAGGATTTCTTCGGAAAGCCCATGCGAATAGACGTTCGCGGTGTCGAAGAGATTGACCCCGTGGTCAAAGGCGACATCGAGCAGGCGCCGGGCTTCGTCGACGTCGGTGTTCCCGGCCTTGGCGAAGAAGCCCGTGCCGCCGAAGGTCATCGTTCCGAATGTGACGGTCGAGACTTTGAGGCCCGACCGACCGAGATAGCGGTATTCCATCTGCATTTCCTTTCGCATCCTGTTGCGGCCGATGGGACGCACCACAGAAGTTCACGTTCGGTGCGCCGATAGGAGCTGGCCCGCCAAGCAAAGCTGCTACATCGGTGCCAGCCCAGGATTCCGTCGATGCGTTCGAGCCAACTTCAATTGCTCATGGCGAAGAAATCCGGAATGAACGGTTTGTTCACCCAGCTTTCCGTCCAGGGTGTCACGACATCGATCTTCCCGTTGATACTCTGGAAGTACCAGGAGCCGTCGATCTTCGTGAACGTGTCGTTGAAGGTGCCTGCAAACATGTAGGCTTCATCTTCGCCGTCGTCGTTCTTCAGAGTCTGGAAATCCAGAATGTAGAAGCTGGCCTTGGCGGTGACGCCGTCTTCGCCGATCTCGATCACCGACGGGATGAAGTAGTGGATCGACCAGGAAATCTGCTTTGCCACGGTCACGCAGAGCTGCTTGATTTCCTCTCGTCCGGTCTGGGCAGCCTGATCCTCGCCGACCTGCGTGGCCAAACAGCGCGGAAACCTGATCGCCGTTGAACCGGTTGTCGAGCGCCTCGGCGTATCGCGCCTTCAACGTCCTGATCTGCTCGATATCTTCCAGCCGCTGGAGCCGCTGGGCGTCGCTCAGAGCATTGGTCGTCATGTATCACCTGTTATAGTATTGGGATCATTGAGATCGTTTTAGCGCCGGTCGACGTGGACGCGCCGCTCCGTGAACCGCCACTGGCCGTTGCGCAGGGCAAAGCTGTCCGCATACCGTCCGCGCGCGGCTACATGGATGCCCGGCCCGTCCACCAGCTGGGATACGATGAAATAGGAAAGGCTGGTGGCCGTCCGCCCGTCGTCGGCAACGTCGACGAGGACATTGCCGATCAGATGCTGCGGGCCGAGATTGGCGTCATGCGCGGGGGTATTCTCGCGCAGCCAAGCAAGTTTCTCTGCCTTGCCGTGCGTCGCCCGCTCCGGGGAAATGTGCCAGGCCGCGTTCTCGAAGAAGGCGGCGACGGCCTCGAGGTCGCGTTCGTCGAGCCGGTAGAAGTAGCTATGAATCAGGCGCGCTATCTGGCTTTCGGCCTCGCGGCGGTCGTCACGCGAAATCATCGCGCTGTCTCCCTTCAAACATCGGTTTCGGACCCAAGCGATCCCACGGCGCTGGAGCATGATCGTGCTGGCGCGACGCGCGCCGATCGTCGTCCCGTGGCGCTTGCCCGTTGGTCGGGGACTGACAGCCCCGCGATCAGAACCCTTCCAGCACGATCTTGCCGCGTGCCCTGCCGCTCTCAAGCAGCCGGTGCGCCCGCTTGAGATTGGCGGCGTTGATGGTGCCGAAAGTTTCGGCCAGCGTGGTCTTGATCTTGCCGGCCTCGATCAGTTCCGCCACTTGCCGCAGGATGTCGCCCTGAACGCCCATATCGACGGTCTGCATGAGCGAGCGCATGAAGACGGCCTCAAGGTGAATGGAGATGCACTTCCATTTGAAGGGGTTCGCATCGAACACCGCCGGGCTGTCGATGTAACCATAGCGCCCCTGCGGCGAAATCAGCTGGACGATGTCATCGCGATATTCGATTGAGCCGGCCGTCGCGAAAACGAAGCCCGGCGCGCCGATGCCCAGAGCCTCGATCTGCGGGGCCAGCGGCTGGCTGTGGTCGACGACATGATGCGCGCCGAGGTTGGAGCACCATTCCCTGGTTTCCGGGCGTGACGCGGTCGCGATCACCGTGAGGTCGGTTCGGGCACGCAGCAACTGAATCGCCATCGACCCGACACCGCCGGCACCGCCGATAATGAGCACCGCCGCGGCCGCGCCGGGAACAGGCCGCGTCACGTCGAGGCGCTCAAAAAGCATTTCCCAGGCCGTCAGGGAAGTCAGAGGCAGAGCAGACGACTCGGCGTCGGAGAGGGATGCCGGGGCTCTCGCCGCGATCCGGGCGTCGACGAGGTTGAACTCCGCATTCGTCCCTTGCCGCCGAAGGGCGCCGCAGTAGTAGACCCGATCCCCAATCTCGAAGCCTTCGACCAGCCCACCCTTCTCAACGACAATGCCAACGGCATCCCACCCCAGGACGCGGAACTCACCGTCTGCCGGTGCGGCATTTCGGCGGATCTCGTAGTCAATCGGATTGACGGCCGTGGCCGAGATTTCGACGAGCAGATCATGATCGGTCGGAACGGGCTTCGGTAGCGTGATGTCCATCAGGGCATCGTCGCGGTCGATGGGTCCGTTTTTGCTGTAACCCACTGCTTTCATGGCATTGTCCTTAGCTGCTGAGGCGATTGATTTGCTGACGCGACATGATCGCGACGCGAGCCAGCACGTCTCACCAACCTAATGATTAATTCCCTAATGTCAAACGAATGGCATTATGATTATCGCTTAGTTCATCATTACCAAACTAACGGTGAGCCTTATCCGTCGTTTGCCGCCGCCTGCAGCAACGCGGGGCCCTGCCGGCGAGATCGCGCGAGCAAGACCGCAGACTAGCTGCGACCGTCACCTTGCCGATCAAGCAAGTTGGGCTGAGGAGACGTGCGACCCGCCGCGTTTCCTCAGCGATTGCGCTGGATTTATCGCGTCGACACCGGCACAAGTTCTGCAGAAGCTAGGCTGTTCGAGCGGACCATATAGCCGACCTGAGCAGCGCTCATCTCCGTGTTGATTTCCAGCTTCTCGACCGACAGCGCCCAGATCTTGAAGTGGTAATGGTGCGTCTTGTCGCCAGCTGGCGGGCACGCTCCGCCATATCCGGGCATGGCAAAATCGGTACGGCCTTGCACGGCGCCGGCAGGCAGTTTGCTGCCATCGCGCTGGCCTGCATTCCGATCCAGATGGTTCACGGAGGTCGGGATGTTCAGCACGCTCCAATGCCACCATCCACTTCCGGTCGGCGCATCCGGATCGTACATGGTTACAGCGAAGCTTTTCGTGCCGTCAGGCGCACCAGACCAGGACAGTGCCGGCGATTGATCCCCGCCTCTGCACCCGGACCCGTTCTGCACGTACAGGTCGGCCAATTGCTTGTTGTGCTCCACATCGGAACTCGACAAACGCATATCGGCGGCATTCGCCGTCGTCGTTAAGAGCGACAAGGCAGCCGCCAGAACTATCTTTTTCATTTTATCACCATCATTTTGGTTGCGCCGCCGAGCGGACTGTTATGTCGATTATTCGAGCTGGGCACTGTCACCCTATCACCGGCCGTGGGTTTCGGGCGGCGTGGCTGAGAGCGGCGCCTTTCAGCGCTGTTCCCAGGCGTCACTCACGCAACGAGGTGCTGTTGAAAGAAGGCCGTGAGCCGGTCGAACGGGATCAGGTTGACCCGGTCATAAAGATCAACGTGGCCTGCACCCTTGACCCAGACCAGTTCCTTTGGTTCAGCGGCGCGGGCATAGGCATCCTCGCTGAATTCCTTGGAATGCGCCTGGTCGCCGGTGATGAACAGCAGCGGCCGCGGCGAGATCGTCTCGATGTCGTTGAACGGATAGAAGTTCATCTGCTTGATTTCCGCCGTGATCGGGCGGTTCGTCGTGAGATATAGCGACGAGCCTTCCGGCACGAACTGGCCGCGCGGCGTGCGATAGAAGTCGAAGAACTCGCGCTCGATCGGATGGGCGTTGGGCCGCAGCGTCTCAAGCATGCCGTCGCCATACTTCTTTGCGCCACCCTGGAACTCGACGTAGCGCTGTTCCGCAGCGGCGGCGATCGCCTGCTTGCGCTGTTCCAGCGACTGCGACTTGTTGAGGCCATTGCGAGTGACCGAGCCCATGTCATACATGCTGACTGTTGCGATCGCCTTCAAACGCGGGTCAAGCTTGGCCGCGCTGATCGCGTAACCGCCGCTACCGCAAATACCAACGATGCCGATCCGGTCTCGATCGACGAATGGCCGGGTGCCGAGAAAGTCTACCGACGCCATGTACACTTCGGTGTAGAAATCGGAGGCGACGGCGTTACGTGGGCCCTCGCTCTCGCCCCAGAAGGTCAGGTCGGGCGCAAGCGTGACGAAGCCCTGCTCGGCAAGCTTCTGAGCGTAAAGGCTGGAGCTCTGTTCCTTGACCGCGCCGTTCGGATGGCCGGCGATGATGGCCGGATATTTGGTCGCGGGATCCGCGTTCTTGGGCGTGTACAGGTTGGCGACGATGTCCATCCCGTACTGGTTCTTGAACGTGACCTTCTGGTAGTTCAGCTTATCGCTCTTATAGAAATTGTCGGCGCCATTCGACATGTCTTGGGCCCTCGCTGTTGCGGGAATGTTGAGGATGGACATTGCTCCAAGCGCGGCCACGCCGGCGCCCGTGAGCTTCAGGAGTTCACGACGGCCGACGTCAAGATCGGATACCGGCTCGGGCTTGTTCAGGATTTCATTCTGCTGGGTCATGGCGAACCTCCTTCGATGTTCGGTTGCACGGGTCGTATGTAATTGACTGAGGCTCTACGGATTAGATCGGCCGGCTCGCTTGTGGTGATGAATCGGACTCATGAATGAGAAAAGGCTCGATCAGCTAAAAGCGCGACTTGTTCAATGAAGTGACGCCTGCAAGGTCCACATCAATCCGATGGTGAGTACGCGGAGTCGTGGCCTCTCCTGCCCACGAGGAACGGGGCTCCGTCCCGCTGCTCGTGACCGCCGTGTGAGACGCAGGCTGAAAACAATTTTCCCCACGTCTTATGGCTCAGGGCAGAGTGCGATACCCTGAAGCGGACGGCGGCACGGGTGAAACTTCGCTCTTCTGCAACTGCTTTTGAAAAGATGTCAGGTGAGAGACAGATAGTCGAACGACATTAGTGAGCCATTGTCATAAGCCCTAGCGATTTGCGCCCACTAATCAGTGAAATCGATACTTTGTATGGTTGCGTTAACGTCAGCCCAGTTAAGGAGATACCGGCATGAACACGCACATTACCAAGGCGATTCGAGCGGGCAGTTTTACCGGCCGGCGCGCAATTCTGACGCTGGTTATTGCAGCGATCGCGGCTTTCGGCGCGGCTGCCACCTTCGCGCCCCTCGCCGTTGCGCAGGACGCAGCCGCTGCGAAGGCCAGCGTTTTCGCGGTCATTTACGAGCGCGGTCCCGCCTATGAAGATAACAAGAACATCACTGAGCAGGCCAACATCAAGGACCACGTTGCCTACGGCCAAACTCTCGGGGACAAGTTCCTGGCCGGCGGACTACTCGGCACACTCACCGACGACAAGGTGCTAGGCATGGTCGTATTCGAAGCTGAGAATATCGAAGCGGCGAAACAATGGGTGAGCCAGGACCCTGGAATACAAAATAACGTGCTAAGCGCGACTGTGCGCCATTGGCAGGTCACCAATATCAAAGCCTTTCAGGGCAAATAGCTGCACGGGCTTGCTCCCCCACTCGCCGGATCATCGGATCTTGGGACCGTTGAGACGAGCCCTCTGTTTTCGTCTCGCTCCTAGCGGACGCGGCTGGGCAACGTGTGGCCGAAGCCAACGGAGGGGAAGTGCGATATACGTAGGCGCTCCGCTTGAACGAATTGGCCACCCGACCGGCGACGAGGTTTTTGACTTCTACCGGCGTCCAGAGTGGAGTTCACGTCCGCCGGCGCGTCGGCGCAGAGCACCATGACCACGCTGGCGTAACGTGAAATTTGTGAACTTCTATCCTCTCCAAGACCGTGGGACGGGGTCGCCCGGGCCGCTTCTTTTTATCTCCGGGGACTAAGCTCACTTGAGAGATTTCACCGAATCGGCCGACTCCAAAGCCTCCGAGCCGAAGGAGCTGCTTTGGGTGGAAGGCCGGTCACGTCGATCTCTATGACCGCGTCGAGCTCATCCCGTCGCCAAGGTTTTCCATGGGAAGCGGCCGACCGTTGAAGCGGCACAACCGACTGAAGGATATACACATGTCTGACAATATTGCCGGCAAGGTGATTGTGATTACCGGCGCAAGCAGCGGCCTGGGCGAAGCTACCGCCCGGCACTTGGCCGAGCGCGGCGCGACTGTGGTGATGGGCGCGCGTCGTGCCGATCGGATCGAGGCGCTGGCGCAGGAGCTGAACGCAGCAGGCCACAAGGCTTTGGCCATCGCGACAGATGTCACTGTCGCTGACCAGGTCAAAAGTCTAGTCGATACAGCCGTGCGCGAGTTCAGTCGCTTGGACGTCATGCTGAACAACGCCGGTCTCATGCCGCTCGCACCGTTGGAACGTCTCCGCATCGATGAGTGGGACCGCATGATCGATGTGAATATCAAGGGCGTGCTTTATGGCATCGCTGCAGCTCTGCCGCATATGAAGACGCAGAAATCGGGCCATATCATCAACGTCTCCTCCGTCTACGGCCACGTCGTGGATCAGGGCGCGGCCGTCTACTGTGCCACCAAATTCGCGGTGCGGGCGCTGTCGGAGGGTCTGCGCAAAGAGGTGAAGCCTTACAACATCCGGACAACCATCATTTCGCCCGGCGCCCTCAAGACGGAGCTTCACGACCATATCAGCGAGAAGGACATCCATGACGAGACCAAGGCCTTCGTCGCGGAAATCGCTGTGCCGGCAGCCACATTCGCCAGAACGGTTGCTTTTGCAGTCAACGAGCCGGACGACGTCGATATTAACGAAATCCTGTTCCGGCCCACAGCGCAGCCGGTCTGAAAAAACATCAGGACGAGCAGGTGACACGTCTCTAGAATGAGACTGCTTGTTGTACCAAGTTCAGCAAGGCTGCCGTCCGTGATGAGTGCATAAATGATCAGCCGTGGTGGTCACGATCGGGCACGATGAACATATCCCAATGCCCAGCACCACCGCCTGTAATCCGCATATTAATCCTGCAAACGCAGCACCTTATGGAGCGCATTAGGCTACTGCACAATCACCCGGTTGCTTGAACACCGATTCGCACATTCGCCGATATCGCGCTTCAGACGTTCGCCGATGCACTCCGTCGCAGATATGACCATTTGCCCAATCGCATATGTTGCGGTCCGCGCAGTATCGCATTCGCCATCTATCTCGATTCCGCAATCACCGATCCGCGTATTTGTCTGGGCACTGATTGGCCGAGTGACGGATACGCCGTCTAGAACAGTCGCCGAATTGCTATCTCGCTGATTAGCGCATTTGCCTATTCGCTGAGCGGTTGGTCTGGGGCCTAGAACGCACTACCGGTCATGGCGGTCTTCCCTTCCGGTAGAGCGATCCGCGCCAGAAAAGCCGGGCTATCCGCCAGTCCGTCTTCCGTCCGATCAGCCGGCAAACATCGCCAGGGCTGGGCATCGCATGCGCCGCCGCGACAATGGCCCTGCGGGCGACACGGCTAACGGTATACCGTTAGCCTATCCTGCCATCCACCACCAATGCCGTCTGCCCACCGTGCCCGACGTGCCCATGCTGTTGCGAGTCGTCAGACGAAGCAACAGCGATCACAGTCGCAAGACTGTGATCCGCGCGGGAGGAACAGCACGGTGGGCAGACGGCATTGGTGGTGGATGCTGAAGCGAGCCGAGTGGTAAGCGGCCGGGATGTCCGTGACCGAAGGGAACGGGCATCGATGGCGCGCGAACGACGATGGCGAGCGCACCGCAGGAGAGGAGGACCGCCCAAAGCGGAGGCCCGAAGCATGAGGGCGCAGCGCAGGGCGGTCCTCCTCTCCGTCTTGTTTGGAGAAGTCGCGGCAGCGTCCGCTTGACCGGCCCGAAAGGCCGGGCGGGTGCCAGACCCGCGCCGCAGGGAGAGGGGTGTTTGAGGGGAGAGGCGGCAAGTCTCTCCCCTCAAGACCGCACGCAGGCTCGATGCCGGCAAGCGGTCAAGCAACGGAAGGGGACGAGAGGCGGCCGCGCCGCCTCTCGTCCGACGCTCATTCGGTTCGCGAAGTTCCGGCCGCTTTGAGTTCCAGGATCACGGCATCGACCGGCCACTGGCCAAAATGTGTCCGACGCAGGGCGACGAGAATGTCGACGGCGGTCTCATTCGCCTCGATGGCGCGGATGGCGCCGTCCATCGCATCCCATGGACCGAGGTTCTCGACAGGGATGACATCGCCATCCTCGTCATAGCCGCCGGAGATGTACATTGGTGCACGCTTTACCCGGAGCAGCGCGCGTTCCGCCTCGCGGATAAGGCGAAAACCTTCTGTCCGCTGCCGCCAGTATTCCGGGCTGCCACCATCGATATACTTGATCTTTCGCTGTGTCATGAGATGTCTCCTTTCGTCCTCTGACGGAAGGAGGCCGCACCGTAGCCGCGAGGGGTCAGGGATCGCGGAACGCGACCGCCGGCGGCGGCAAGCGGAGGAGCCGATTTCCCGGGGACGTCCGAATGGGCGGCGCCTGGAAATTGGAGGGGCCGCGCAGTCCTTGACGCCGCAGTGGCGGGTGCACAATGGGAGGTCAGAGAAGAAGAGCCCACGGTGCCGCCAGGCGCCGTGACCGCTTGCCGAGCGCAGCCGGCCCTGCAGCCTTTCCACTGCTCTGATGCCGAAGAATTGCGCCGACGAGCGACAACCGCGAGAGGGGCGTCACCCGAATGGGACGAAACCCGCCAGGGGTTCGGTGAGCGCGAGCGAATAGCACCGTCCGCCGCAGGCGGCTCGCCCGGATCATGCCGCCCATTCCAACCCATCACCGTCATGAATCGATTGGGACCGACCGATTCAAATGTCTCGTTGGACGGGGGATCAAGTCATGGCCATCCTACAATCATGGCTCTCTATAGTTTTCGGCTTTACTGCCAGCGGATCGACCACACTCGAAACATGGCGCGCTATTACGCGCTCTCCATCCAACCGACCTTATTCGGCGAAGCCGCCGTCGTGCGCTGTTGGGGACGGATTGGAAAGCGTGGCGGCGAGAAGTCGGAGGTCTTCGCGTCTGAAATGGACGCAGCGGTGCATTTCCTTGAACTGGCCCGTCGAAAGCGCGCAAAAGGCTACAAACCGGTTGGAAACTGTGGAAATCCGCCCAGATCGCCGACCTTTTCCGCCTTGCGTCCACGACAGCGGGTGGAGCGACTGGCAGAGATTCCGGATCAACCATGATGCGGAGACCAACATGACCACCACCAACGAAATCGCCGACAAGATCGCCGGAGAACATGGGTTGACCAAGGCACAGGGAAAAGCGGTCGTCGAGGCGGTCATCGCCTCGATCACGCAAGCGGCCGTTGCCGGCAACGAAACCTCCCTGCCCGGCTTCGGCAAGTTCAAGGTGAAAGAAACACCGGAGCGTGAAGCGCGCAATCCGGCGACCGGCGCGACCATCAAGGTCGCCGCTGCCAAGAAGCTGGCGTTCACGCCCGCAAAGGCGCTGAAGGATGCGCTAAACAAGTAAGCAGCCCAGCTTGGCCGGCCAGTGCTGGGCGGCCGCGCGACGCCGGACGGCGCAATCCGGGATGTCGATGCTATCGACAGGTAATGCCGGCGCTGCTGGCGAGCGTGCCCAATGCGTGGCAAATCGTCGAGGGTGAGGCGATCATTCGAGCCTGAGGCGCCGGTCGATCCGGCGCGTCAGGCTTGGCGACATGGCAAAAGCCACCCTCAGAAGGGTGGCTCGGCGCTGACGCGGCCGTCCTGCTCGGCATGGATCACCTCGCGTTCGGCCAGCGCTAGTTCGAGTTCCGCTTCGATCTGGCGACGCTCGTCCGGGTGTGCGTTCCGCAGCTCGGCCTGCAGTTCCACGATGGTCCGGTCCAGTTCGTTCGTCATGTCGTCGTCTCCTTGACGTTTGTGAAAGACGACGGTCGCGGTCATGGGGACGTGGCGGGGTCAAGGATCGCGCCAGCGACCGGCGGAGCCGGCGGGTGGGGGAGCCGATTTTGTTGGAGCGCAGGGAACCGGAGCGGAGGCAAAATTGGGGGCACCGCGCGTCCTTGAGGCCGGCATGGCGCCATGACATCCTCGGACGGACTGAGCAGATATTTCCTCTCCGTAGGGCACCCGAAAGCGGCAGGCCGTGCCTGCCGCTCACACGTCAAGCGACGGTGCTGACCGCCGCCACGCGACCGACCACGAGCAGCCACTCCGAACTCGCCGGCACGAAGCGGCCGGCATAGGCATGGATGCGATGACCGGCGGGGCCGTCGATCAGCAGGGCGATGTCCGTCGGCTGCGTCGGCGGTGCATGGCTCCAGCCGTGGCCGACGGCGTCGCCGGCGCGGCTGCGGACGAGGTAGTTCGGCGCAAAACGATCGCGGCGCTCGATATCCGTCAGCCGGAGCGGCAGCAGGCTCTCGACAAAGCTCCGCTCGCTGTCGGACGCGTTGCCATCAAGGACAGCATGGATGCGGTCAATAACGATCATGGCAGTTCCTCGGCTCGAATGGTTGTGCCGGCCCCGTTTGCGGGGCCGGCGGTCCGGTTCAGGCCGGGCTGTTCCAGAGGATGACCTTCTTGCCGGGCTCGCCACCGGGGGCCGGCGCGACGTTGCCGAAGATCACGCCGATCTCGGGTGCTTCGAGCTTCGTGGAGATGTATTCCTCGCCGGTCTGGCGGGAGATGCGGTTCCAGCCTGCGCCGATCTCGAAGCCGGTCTTGCGGTGGATGATGCGGTAGTCCGGGGCTTCTTCGCTCGCCTTGTTGGCGTTCGGGACGAGGGCGATCGGGGCGTTGACGCGGATGGTGGCGAAGATGCCTTCGAGTGTGCCGTCGGTCTTTTCCGTGAGGGTTGCGATCGTGGTAGCCATGGTGGTGTCTCCTTCGTTGCATCGGGATCATTCCCGATGGCGCCCGAAGAAGGGGCCGCGCCGCAGGCGTCACCGGAGCGAAGCGCAGGGGAACCCCTTGCGGGTTGACGCTGGTCGCGGCCGGTCCCTTAGAAAGGCGACATGAAGAACGGGAATGGTCTCTGATTGGGACGTCGGCGGGAGTCCCGTCGTGGCTACCGGTTGCGGCCCGCCGGGCGTGCCGCGCTCGTGTCGGGCATTGCCGGCGTTCAGGTCAATGCACTCTCGCTGTCAATGGGCTGAACTAGATGCGTCCGATCAGCCCCGACCCTAGCCTATCGCCGTCTGCACAGACCGCTTCGGTCAGCGCGACACGCGACATTCGAATTGCCGCCCAACCTGGCGGGATTGGAGTTGCACTGAAGCTCTTGTGCGTGACCGGGCATGACTTCCGGGCGCTGCTCCGGCGTCTGGTGGTGGAGAGGAGTCAAGATCGGTCGAGAACGGCCGGCAGCCGGCCAGCCGACGCTGCCAGGGTCGGCATTGAGAATCGACGGCGCCAGCGATCCCCAACGGCGGAAGACACGCCCGGGATGCCGGCACGCCTCAATCGAGGCGGTTGACTCGGCCGGATCGGCTCCGCGCGTCAGCGAACATGCCGGCGATCTTCACCATGAAGGACTTGCTGAAGCGGCCGAGGATTTGCTGATCGGGCTCGATGTACCAGGAGCGCTCGACGATATCGTAGTTGTACTCGTCGACCATGATCCAGCTCTGCTTCAAGTCGCCAAGGCCGGCGCGCTTGCGCTCGATATCAGGGATTTCGAGAGCGCTCCGGCCTGCCTGCGGCGGCTGGGTGGTGATGGCCAGAAGCGCCAGATGCGTGTTTCCGTCGCTAGTGCCACGGATCGCGATGACGACGCAGACCGGGCGCTGCTTGCGCCCCTCGGTCTCGCCGCGCTGCTGCTGCCATGCCCAGAGATAGGGATAGGAGATGACCTCACCGGGGCGGAATTCACGGCTCATCGTCGTAGCCTTCGCCGCGCGCCAGCCGATCGAGCGCCTCGTCGAACAGTGCGACATGCTCGTCGGGCATTTCAGAGATATGATAGGCACGGCGCGGATCGCCGCCGGTGCGCATGCGCTCATAATGCTCATAGCTCATCAGCACAAAACGCGGCTTGTTGTGGCGGGTGAGGACGACGGGTTCCCGGCTTGCGGCGTCGGTGACGTCGCCGACTTGTTTGTTGAGATCGCCTGTCGTGAACTGCTTCATCGCGATGGTCTCCGCTTCGGTTTCCATATAATCCATGTTTCCCATCTTTTCAAGAAAATGGCGCTCACGCGCCATCTCCTGTCTTCTGCCAGACCGGGATACCGAGGCGACGTGCCTTGTCGGCGAGGTTGCCTGATATACCCGAGCCGGGAAAGACGATGACGCCAGCCGGCATGACGGAGAGCATGTCGTCGTTGCGCCGGAAGGGTGCTGCCTTGGCGTGCTTCGTCCAGTTCGGCTTGAAGGTGATCTGCGTCACCTTGCGGGCCTCGGCCCAGCAGGCGGCGATGCGCTCGGCGCCCTTCGGAGAGCCGCCGTGCAGCAACACCATGTCGGGATGCTTGGCATGGGCCTGATCGAGCTTCGCCCAGATCAGCTCGTGGTCATTATAGTCCATGCCGCCAGAAAACACGATCTTGGTGCCGGCCGGGATCAGCACCTCGGTCTCGGCGTGGCGACGGGCGGAGAGGAAGTCCCGGCTGTCGATCATCGCCGCCGTCATATTGGCGTGGTTGACCTTGGAGCCGGTGCGCGGCCGCCAGGACGAACCACTCTGCGCTTCGAACAGGTCGGCCGCATAGTCGCGCATGAACTCGAAGGCATTGCGCCGCTCCAGCAACGTAACCCCTTCGGCGATCAGGCGTTCGAGCTCGACGCTCTTCACCTCCGAGCCATCCTGCTCGCGCTGCCCCGTGCGCTGCGCCTCCTCGTTGCGGTCGAGTTCGCGCTGGATGCGCTCGCCGGCGCGATGGAAGAGGTTGGGGATTGACCAGAACAGGTCTTCGAGATCGGGCTCCAGCCGGGTGTCGCCGAGCATTTCGGCGAAGGCGTCGAAGATCGCGGTGATGGCCGACTGGACTTGCGGCTCCTCCGGCAATGGCCGTGGATCGGGCTCGTCCTGGAAGGGGCGATAGCCGTAGACCTGCATCTCGTAGATGAAGCGGTCGGTCGGGGAGGAAGCATGGTGGGGCTCGAAGGTATCGTCGGGGGGAAGGATCAGGTTCATGATGGTCTCCGTTCGCTGGGCCGCGCCTCTCGCGGCCTGACGGCGAACCCGGTCACGCGGGCCGAGGCCGGAACCGCAAGCAAAGCGCAGCGGCCCAGCGCAGCGCCGGGCGGCGGAGGAAGGGCTTCTTGATCCGCGAGGAATGACGGGCCATCGCGTCGGCCCGAAAAGTGGGAACCGGTTTTCGGAAGAGCCGACGCGCTAAAATGGCCCGGCAGGGGAAGAAACCCGACTGACCCGCTGAAGGCCCGGAGGCCCACGTGGTAAGGGTCGCCTCTCGGCAGGCCCGCGGGCGCGCCCACCCGGAAGGCGTCCTCGGACCGCCCTCCACCAAAGCCGCCGCCGGCCCCGCCCGCCTGCCGCTTCCGGCCGGCCTCATGCGGGCAGATAAGCCATCACGTCTTCCGGGACCAGTTGAGCCCGCAGGCTGGCCGTCAGCCGGTCGGGACCCAGCCAGCGCAGATCCTCGTTGAAGTCGCCAAGCTCGGGCGACAGCACCAGTGGCAGGACCCCGCACTCCTGAGCCCGTCTGCTCAATCCCTCGATCCCATGTCGGCCGGCCGCATCCGCGTCGGCGGCGATGTAGATGCGCTGGCATCCGGGCGGAAAGCGGAAAGCCGCGAGATGATTGGCCGTGAGCGCCGCCGCCATTGGCATGCCGGGCATCACATGCGATAGCGACAGCATGGTTTCGAGGCCCTCGCCCGCCGCCAGGACCGGCACAGGCGCATCCACCGGAAAGCGGAAGCGAACGCCATTGCCGAGCAGTCCGCCAAGCGCACGGCGGGGATCGTCCAGGTTGGCCTTGCCGACCCCATCCGGATCGAGTCCCGAGGACAAATAGGTGCGGTGGACGCCGGTGATCGCTCCGGCGGCGTCCGTCACGGCTGCGACCAATGCCGGATAGCTGGTCGTCCGGCCAGTCACGAGATTGCGATAGTAGCAGGACGGATGGAAACGGAGCGCCGCATGGGCGGATGCCCTCAGGATGCCGCGCTCGCGCAGATAGATGTCGGCGAGCGTACCCGCCAAGGGCTGCGTCATTCGAAACAGCCGTCGTGCCCGTTCAGCCGCCGGCCGCTCGACCGGAGAGGCATCACCGACGTCGCCCCTGAGGGCCGACACCGGTTCGGGGTGGGGCAGACTGAGAAAATGGCGCGCCTCCTCAGCAACATCCCGGAAATCGACGAGACCGCGGGTCTCGCGGACGAGATCGAGCAGATCGCCGAACTGGCCGGTCGCCGCGTCCGTCCAACGGCCGGCGCGCGGAATCATCGGCGACAGCGTCGCTTTGACTGATGCCATCCACGACCGTCAAGCGAAGCGGTTCAGGCAACCAGCCACTCCCTGTCATCAGCCGTTCGGCCTCGCGGGCCATGTCGGCCTTTTTGAGATGGCCGATCAGTTCCGCCGCTTGGTCACCCTTGGCTTCTCGAACTGCCTGCAGGATGTGCGCTTTGGTGACACGGCCGAGATAGTTGTCGGCCGTCGGCGTCCACCCGGCTTCCACCATATCGAAACCGATCGAGCGGGCCAGCTGCTCGGCATGTGTGATCGCCCGGGTCCGCTTGTTCCAGGGTTCGATCACCGCATTGACCGACGACGCAGCGCAATGGGCAAACAGCGCCTGCCGGCTGACCTCGTCGAGCTTGATCAGGAAATCCCAGAGATCGTTCGGGTCCTTCGGAAGATCCTGGCCCCAGCCTTCGTGTCGCTGATCGATCTCCTTCGCCCAGACCGTATCGCCGAGGCCGGGCGTCTGGCTGAAGCGAGCGCTCTGCAGCGTCACCTCCAGGCACGAATCCGATCCGTAGACGTAGAAGGTCTTCAGGACGAAGGCGTGCAGAACGGCGACAAAGGCGATGACAGGATCGTTCGCCAAGGCATTGCGCAACGCGATCGTCCGAACTGCCGTGAGATCGAGAACGAGGCGGTCGGGAAGCGGCTTGATCGTTTCGTCCTCGTCGTCCGGTTGGGTGCTCTCACCGCCGGCAGCGGCTGCTGGAAGATCACCGCCATGAGCGGCACCATCGTCAGCGACATCAGCCGAGGGATCGGTCTCATCCTTCGGTTCATCCTCGGGCCGCACGAAGCCGCGCTCGATCTTGAGTTCACCGCTGGCTCCAAGCGACACGAAGACACCCCCGCGGGCGACCTCGTGCGGATCGAACACGTAGGGACGGTCGTTGAGCCGGTCGAGCTCGCTGCCGATTTCCTCGAGCTTCTGCTCAGTCGCTTCCGAGTATTCGTTTGCCTCCGCATATTCTGCGTCGAGCTTGTCGTATTCGGCACGGGTAGCGTCATAGCGGGCCAGTTCGTCTTCGGTCATTTCGGCCTGCTCGCCGTAGAAGCGGCGCAGACCGGACGTGTGGCCGTAGGGAAAATCGAAGGTGGCTTCGACCCATTTCCAGCCTTCGCTCATCTTGATCGCCTCGGCGTCGGCCTTGAGCTTTTCCATCACGAGCTGCTCCAGCAGCGCCGGATCCTGCAGCCATCCGCCCTGATCCTGCTCGAACAGGTCGCGCATGGTCACACCGCCCGCAGCCTCATAGGCTTCGATGCCGACATAGACGGTGCGGCGGTCGCTGGCACGGATCGCGGTTTCGGTCAGCAGCCGGCGGATGTAGTACGGCTCCCGGCTATGCGAACGCGAGATTGCGTCCCAGACCTGCTCCTGGCGAACATGGTCGTTGGTAATCGAGAAGGCTATGATCTGCTCCAGCGTCATCTCGTCCTCGGCATAAAGATCGAGAAGCCGCGTCGAGACGGAAGCCAGCCGCAGGCGCTGCTTGACGGTGGCAACCGAGACGAAGAAGCGCGACGCAATCTCCTCCTCGCCGAGCCCCTGCTCGCGCAGGGTCTGAAAGGCGCGGAACTGATCGAGCGGATGCAGGCTGACGCGTTGGACATTTTCGGCGAGCGAATCCTCGACCTCGAGCGTCTCGCCCTTGCTGACGATGCAGGGGACACCCGCAGTCTTTGCCAGACGCTTCTGCGCGACAAGGCGTTCAAGGGCACGATAGCGACGACCGCCGGCCGGGATGCGATAGATGCCCGTCTCGTTGCCATTGCCGTCGAGTTCTGGACGGATGTTGAGGCTAGTGAGCAGCCCGCGATGGGCGATATCTTCCGCCAGGTCCTCGATCGAGACGCCCGCCTTGATCTTGCGGACGTTCTGCTGGCTGAGCACCAGCTTGTTGAAGGGAATATCCCGGGCTGCACTGAGGGTGATTTTCTGAATGGCCTGGGCCATGTCGGTTTCTCCATGACGGATCGGGCGGAGCCTCTCTCCAACCCTCTCAATCCGTCACAGCTTTCCCGTCCCTCCTCTTCCTCTACCGCCTTCTCACCATGTCCCACCGTCCCTTCCACCGGCGAAGCTTCCCTTTCGGCCAAGATCCGGCAATGCTGCGTCAGGGATGGAAGCCTTTCGGGTGAAGGCTGCCGCGGGCGGCAACCACAGAAGTGCCAAACACCATCTCAATCACCAACCACTCGGTCTCAATGTCCTGCTGGGAAATCGATCGTATTCCGGCCTACCGGACGCCGGAACGCGACGCGTCGAAAAACCCGTCCCTCTGTTATTTTTTAACCGCGTCTGCGGCCAGCCCTTGGACGACTAGAGGTAGGCTCTTGCAAAGAAAATGACGGTGGTCAGGAGGGCAACCACGACGGTGATAGCCCGAACAATCGGCGCCGGCAGCCTGCGCCCGAGATGGGCTCCGCTCCAGCCACCTGCAAAGGCACCCGCAATCATCGGCAGGCATTGTTGCCAGGCGATCGCCCCGGCCAGCACAAAGACGATCACAGCCACCGCATTTGCGGCGGTCACCATGACCATGCGGGTCGGATTGAGACTTTTGATATCCCCGCCGCTGAGCAGGCTCCACGCGGCGAGCATCATCAGTCCCACCGCTCCGCCGAAATAGCCGCCATAGATGCCAAGCAGTAATTGGATCGGCAAGACAACCGCGGTCTGCGAGCGTTTAACCCGTTGCAGCCGAATGCCGAGCTTGGGTCCGAGAATGAGCATGGACGTGGCGATGAGCAAGAGCCATGGCAGCATGACGTCGAATGTCGTCGTGGGCGTCAAAAGCAAAAGGATACTGCCGATGACACCGCCTGTGAGGGTGGCGACTGCAATCGGCTTGACCCCGAGACCGCATACGTCTCTTACGCCCTCACGATAGACCCAGGAGCTTGCCACGCCTCCTGGAAAGAGAGCGAAGGTACTGGTCGCGTTTGCGATCACGGACGGGACGCCAACGGAGATCAGGGCGGGCAGCGACACGAACGAACCGCCACCGGCCAGCGCGTTCATACTGCCGGCGAGGAAGCCAGCCACGAAAAGCAGCAAAAGATCGAACATGGTCGGAAAAAACCCCGGGCGATGCGACCATCCGCCTTCGTCTTCGAGGCAAAGGCGACGATCCTATGGATCACCTTCTAACCAGATCGCTGCCGCGCCCGCAAGAACAGCCGATGCACGGATGAATGCGATGCTTCGTGACAGGAGACGTCGAGGAGTTTGCCTGAGACGCGCCGACGAACCTCACTCAAATGGCGAAGAAACCGCTTTCGTCCAGCGCCTTCTTCATTCGGTATCGAACCGGCGCAACATCGTCTGAAGTGCCCGGTTTTCGTCACGCAGCTTGGCGATCAGGAGACGCTTCAGGCGGCGGTTTTCTGCGTCGAGTGCGCTGAGGTCATCCATGTGGTTGTCTGATGGTAGGCTCGCCCGGCGATCATTGACGGGGGTCATCGCCGGGATCGATGCAGGCTCAGTCTGCACGGAGGCAACGGCGGTCAGCCTCGACGCAGCGGGAGTGTGCCGACGCCGAGGAGTCGGCGCGACAGACTTCTCGGTTGCCGCAGCCTCCGATGAAAGCTCCTGCTTCGCCGCGCCAATTCCGTCGTGCAGGATGCCAGTAGCAGGTCCCTGGGGACTATGTTCCGGTGCGGCAAGGAGATCCGGCGACGGGACGGATGTTTCAGCCGGTTTTGGGTCGTCGACTGTCGGCCTCGCAACCGAATGTCCGGTATCAGGCAAAATCCCGTCGGCCTCGACCTGTCGGGCCACGGCCTGCAGATCAAGGCTGCCCCAAATGGAAGAAGGTCGCGTCTGGGTTTGCCGCCTGTTCGCCTTGTATTCGACCACGAAGGGGCGTTGTGGTATTTTCATAATTCGTCAATTTCATCGATAGCGGCGGCCAGTAAATCCTGTCCCGCGCAGCGTCATCGTCAAAACCAGGTTGATCAGGTGATCCCGAGCCGCTTGCGCAGTTCGGCGTTTTCGGCGCGGAGTTTTTCGCCAAGCAGCTTGCGCAGCCGGCGATTTTCTTCCTCGAGCTGAATGAATTCGGAAAACTCGTCGTCAACAGCAACTGGGCTGGACGACGTTCCAGCCGCCGGTGCAGCGACGGCTTTCTTCCATGTGTAATAGGTTTGATCGGAGATCGAGGCCGTAGCCACGGCATCTTTCAGGGTTGCCCCATCGGCGACAGCTGCCTCAATCTGCCTGATCTTCTCGAGCTTGTCCGCGTCACTCAAGCCGCGTGCCTTGGGCTTGTCGCTCTTCTGAACGCTGCTGGCAACCTTGCCGGCCGCGGCCTTCTTGGGGCTCGACCGTTTGCCGCGCGCGGTCACCTTCGTCTTCTCGACTTCAGCTTTGGTCTCGGTGCTATCCGGTTGTGTCGGGACGTCGTCTTCGATCATCATTGATCCTCGTATCGTTGCACGCGTTTTCGGCCAGGCGAGTGCAAGAGTCAACGATTGTCGTTTTGCATTTAATCGTAAGATTCCACTCCTAACAATTTCAACAAGATAGCCGGGCACTTAATTTGAGACTTGGCATTTAATTCGAGATTCTGGCTTAAATTTTGGCACTTAATGTGAGATTCGCCGCCGTGGAAAAGATGGCTGACTACGGCCAAGCTTCATCTAAAAATGCCAAATATCACAAAAGGTTATGGCCAGATCGGAGGGCCTCAAGCGCCGAAAATCGCACCGAAAAATCTCAAATTAGGTGCCATCACCTGCCGGAACAGGCGCATTCTTACGATTAAATGCCAAACGACAATTGCAGCTTGGAGTTTAGCACCTAATTTGAGACCAGAGGCGATGAGCACGATGTCTATCTTCAGCAAATCACCATGACCAGATCGCAATCATTACAATAGGTTATAGTAACGATAACAGCTGAGGAGCGTCGAAAAGCGCGTTTAAAATTCTCAGATTAACTGCCAAGACCCGCCACAATGAGCGCACTCTCACATTTAACTGCCAAACGACATGAACTATAACGGGCTGGTTTTCGTCACCATACGATCAGCCGTGAAAGTCCGTTAGAAACGGACATTTCTCCTTCTTTCTAAAGTCTCCTTGCCCGCGACTTTAAAAAGTGCCATTTTTGTCCGTCATGAGCGATCAAAAACGCGATAAGTTAAAGTCGATGCTGGACGAGGTTCCGGCAGGCTTCATCGTGGATTCCGCATGGATGCGGAAGATGGAAATCCGCCGGAGCTCGACACATGATTATCTCCGCCGTGGCTGGCTAGAGCCCATCATGCATGGCGTCTATCGGCGTCCCTCGGGGCGGGACGGTTCAGCAATGGAACGCATCGACTGGCGCATTGCGGTCATGTCCGCACAGACGATCATGGATTACCCGTTCCATGTCGGCGGCCGCACGGCGCTCGCACTTCGCGGGCATGTGCATTACCTGGCGCTGGGGGCCGCTGAAAAGATCTTCCTCTATGGCAATGCGCCTCGATGGCTTGCGAACCTCCCCACCAATGGCCTCCCCGTCCTGCACAGCACGCGACTTTTCAAGACGGCGGATCTCGGCGTCGAACCCCTGGCGGCAGAACCGGACGGCAACCACATCCTGTTTCTACAGAATTGGACGATGCGGGCCTCAACGCCGGAGCGGGCTATTCTCGAAGCGCTGGACGAACTGCCGGAAAACGAAACCTTTCACAACATCGATACGATCTTCGAGGGTCTGACCACCCTGCGTCCGCGCCGCATCACCGAGCTTCTGGCCGATTGCACCAAAGTCCAAGTGAAAAGGCTTTTCTTCGTCTTCGCCGACCGCCACGATCACGCCTGGCTCAAGCATGTCGACCGATCGATCATCGATCTTGGAAGCGGCGACCGCTCATTCATCAAGGGTGGCAGGCTGCATCCCACATACCGCATCACCATTCCCGAAGAGTATCTTCCCAGGAAGCCGGAGGCCAACGATGGCCCGTGACCAGTATATTTCCCAGCTCGAGCTCCTCGTCCAGGCCTTGCCGATGATTGCCGACGAACCGGCTTTCGCATTGAAGGGTGGAACCGCCATCAATCTCTTTTATAGAGACCTCCCGCGCCTCTCGGTCGATATCGACCTGACCTACCTTCCGCTCAAACCGAGGGACGAGAGCCTGGCCGAAATCGACGAGGCCCTCGACCGGATCACCGCGGAGGTTGAAAAGATCAGGGGCGTCCGGGCAAAGCGAATAGCCGGCGGTGGCGGCGGCGATACGCGCGTCGAGGTGAGACGGGGCCAGACCGCAATCAAAATCGAAACCTCTCCGGTCGCCCGCGGCACGGTACATCCCGTCGAACGACGCAGGGTCAGCGAGCGGGTCGAAGACCAGTTTGGTTTTGCAGAAATGCAGGTTGTCGCCTTCGAAGACCTCTTCGGCGGCAAGATGCATGCAGCAGTCGATCGCCAACATCCGCGCGATCTCTTCGACATCAAGCTCCTCTATGAAAACGAGGGACTGACGGACCCGCTGTTTCGCACGTTCCTCGTCTACGTGGCGAGCTCCGGACGCCCGCCTCACGAACTGCTGGGGCCCAACCGAGCCGACATCGCGCATGTCTTCAATCAGGAATTCGACGGGATGACGATCGAGAAGGTCTCCCTCGACGAATTGCTGGATGTCCGCGAACGGTTCCTGAAGGACATCCAGGCGCGCCTTGATGATAAGGCGCGTACTTTCCTGCTGTCTCTTCACGATGGTGACCCCGACTTCGAAGTCATCGACTTGCCGCACGCACTTGAATTGCCGGCCGTCCGCTGGAAAATCCTCAACTTGCAAAAGCTGAAGGACGACAATCCGGCCAAGCATGCTGAGCAGCGTCGTGAGATCGAGCGTCTTTTCACACGATGATGCGCCTTTGGCCGATCCGCAGGATCGATAATCCGACGGCGCCTCGCCTCTCGCGCCGCCAGGCGCCGCTGCATATCGGAGATCGCTCGCCCTATCTTCCTCGACGATCGTTCTTCCGGCTGGTGATTTCGCTCCCAAATACCGAAATTCAAAAATCAAACGACAAGGGTTTAGCAGCGTTCGTCGCGACCAACTTTCCTACAGACCCTTTGAGTGGCAAACGTCCTCGCACTTCTCCTCGAAATGGCTCGGCCGCCCCTACCCCGCTTTCGTTTGCGCCAGACCATTCGCCTTCAACAAGGCCATGATCATCGGCCCCAGCGAAAATTCGCCTCGCTCAGACCGTCGCGTGAGATTCCGCAAATATCCGCCCGGAGAATTGATCATGTTTGCCCGCTCCAAGATGCCGGCAACCGCGACCGCCGCATTTTCCGGCCCCATAATCTCACACGCCTCCTGATATGCCGACGGGCTGATCCCCAGCATCGACCGGACGACGACGGCCGCGGACATCAACTCGCGCCAGGTCCCGATCGCGCCGCCGGCCCCATAATCGATGATCTGCGGGCAGGCCTTCAACACCAGGCCGAGCGGGAATGCCTTCAGCGGCTCTCGCTGAATTCCATTTGCTCCACTCGATTTCGCTCCCTGCTCTTTTTCCGAGCTAGGTTCAAGTTCATTGATGGATTCGGGTTTTGAATTCTGTATGTGACGCTCGATATGGGCAGCATTGCCGCCTGGATTTTCTGCTTTTTCCTGATTTTCCAGCTGGTTGAGCACTTCCTCTTTCAGCATCTGCATTTCTTCGAGGATTGCGCTCACATCAGCGGGCGATGGCATGCGCGGCAGTCGGGCAATCAGATTGACATAATTGGCTTCGATCGCCTGCCAATCGCCATCTGCCCCTTCCTCCATGGCAGCCGAAATCAGCTTGCGCACGTCGCGCCGGCAGATCGTCAGGTTCTCCTTCATCCTTTTGAAGGCTGCGCGCTCCGCCACGATCTGCTGTGCCAGCATGGCGAGCTCTTCAGCGCGAGACAGCAAAGGCGAAAGATCGAAACCGAAGGCGTTCTCGATATCGCCAGAGTGATCTCTGCGAACGTAGCGCTTGCCGTTGGCGCTATCCTTTCTAACGATCAGCCCGGCCTCAACAAGCGCCGCAAGATGCCGTCGGAGCGTGGAACCCGCCATACCATGGGCACGCAACGACAGCTGCGCGTTCGACGGAAAAACGATGAGCGTTGCCTCCTGTCGCAATTCATTTTCCGGATAGAAGCTCAACAGAGCGTCAAGCACCGCCAGGCTGTTCGACTGAATGCCAAGCAGCGCCATTGCCGCAGAAACGTCGCGAAAGACTTTCCACTTCTCTACCGACTTCCCCGCCTTGATCTCGGCAACAGCCTGCTGCCGTCTGATCAGGGCAAGCGAAACCGGCCGCCGCCCAAAGGGCGTCGTGACTTGTCCACTCTCCATCTTCTCTCACCTTTCGTCAGGCAAAAGAAATCTGCTCACCAAAACGGCGCCAAAGACTCTTGACGGGGATTCGTGAAAATGCGATTCTCGTTCTTGCTTAGGGAATTGAGAGAGGCTTCCACGACGGAAACGTTCTGGTGGCCTTTTTCTTTTTGCGCTGCTGCTCCTTCTGCTGGTTTAATTGTGTTCTGGCCAGGCCCTAGTTCGATGGGGCGGTCTGGTGTTCATATTCGCGCATCAACTCCGGCATGCGTCCAGCCAGCCAACGTGCGAAAGCGTCTTCCGCTTTGGGAATGGTGACGGTCGTCCCCGAAGTCGAACTTTTCATGCGACCGAAAAGCCGTCCCGCGAGGGAAAAATCGACGGTTTCGCTTGGCTTCACACTCGGGAGCGCTGGCGCTCCCGAGGCGGCACTGACGGCGAGCGCGATACGGCCGACGCCGTCTGCCTTGCGAAACTCGCTCGTTTGAAGCACTTCGCGGACCGCACCGATTTTGCTCTCATCCTTCAGAAGATCTGCGAATGCCGTCCACTTCGGCCGCCCGACCGCTTTTGCGCGACCGATTGCGAAGATGATGTCGCTCGGCACGACCGACGTCACCCGAAAAAGATGCGAGACGGCAGCTTCGGACAGGCCGAGAATTGGGCAGATGGCCCGATGGGAGAACCCTGCGTCTTTCAGCTGGACTGCCCACATCGCTTGCTCGATCCAGGTGAGATTTTCCCGGATGCCATTTTCAACTGACTGTTCTTCGATGAGCTGCCGGTCCGTCAGATCGCGCACATAGGCTTTGATCTTGACCGTCTCAGGCCGCTCAGCCTCTGCCATCATCGACTTGATCGCATTGAGACGGCGATGCCCATAGACAAGCTGATAGTGATCGCGCATCGTGGGATGAGGCCGCACGAGAACGGGGATCTTCTGGCCCTCAGACGCGATTGAGGCTTTCAGCGCCTCAAGCTCTGCTTCGGCCTCTTCGTCATTGTCGAAACGGTCCCGGTAGGGCGACCGCTCGACCTTGGCGGGATCGAGCGAAACGATCGTGTCCTCGCCTAGATGCACGAGTGCTTTCCCGACATTCGAAATGACCGGCGAAGAATGACGCCGTGAAACGGGTTTGTCCGCGTCTTCCGCCTCGGACACATCCGCCCTGTTTTCGGCCTCCTCGGCCATCCGACGAAGGATGCTTTTCTTCATGCGCTGCGCCCCCAGACCTTATGGGCCAATCCCAGGATCTCGAAGTTAACGCGGTCTGCACTTTCGACCGCGCGCTTCAAAGCTTCCCTCCCGACCTCCCCTGCTTCGAGCTCGTAGAGGCTCTTTTTTGCAACGGCTGCGCCAGCTATAGCCGTCGATTCGAGAGCTTCGGCGACGAGGACGTCATCACCGAAGAGCCTGCGCATGACGCCTGCCATATACTTCTGCGGCCCGTCGTTCGGGTTCACCCTGGTCAAAAGGAAACGGAAAAAGTCATGCTCGAACTTCGCACCAAATTGCGCGAGCACGTCAGAGAGATCTGAGATCATGATAAGAAACTGATTACACGAAGCGACATCGAGCATTGCCGGATGAACGGTGACAATGAGCGACGTTGCGGCATAGAGCGCAGCAAGCGTCAAGTAGCCGAGCGAGGGAGGTGTATCAAGGATGACGAAGTCATAACGATCATCGACACTCGCAATCGCAGTACTTAACCGCTCGAAGAACAGACCCAGGTCGTCTCGAGTCTTCGACGTCAGATAGGTGGGAGTATCAAACTCGAAATCCATGAGCTCCAGGTTTCCCGGAACCAAGTCGACGCCGGGAAAATAGGTCGGCCGGATTACATCCGCGAACGGGCGCCGCTCATTGTCATATCGGATCGCTGCATAGGCGGTCTCGTTATCACCAAGGTCGAATTCCGGCTGAAGACCAAAGAGTGCGGTCATCGACGCTTGGGGGTCGAGATCCATACACAAAACCCGGTAGCCCTGCAGTCCCAGAAAATGCGAAAGGTGGATCGATGTCGTCGTCTTCGAGCTTCCACCCTTGAAGTTGACGGTCGCGATCACTTGTAGCTTCTCGCCTTTGCGGCGGAAAGGTAGGAGGTCGCCGGCTTCGTCCGGGCGCATGGACGCCAGGAACGTTCTCAATTCCTTGACCTGCTCCACCGTATAGGTACGCCGGTTATTCTCGGCCCTCTCTGGTACCGGTCCTTTACCTTCGATCGTCAACTGGCGGAGCGTACTTTCCGGAACCGCCAAGAGGCGGGCCAGATCCATTGTTGAAAATGTTTTGGCAAATGTCTTGCGGGCTTCCGGCGGATAGACAGCTTCGCGCATGTCGCGCAGCTCGGCAGAAAGCTTCGCCGTGTAGGCGTCAATCTTCGACGCGGTGTCCCTGACGTTTTTAGATGCTACTTGCGGCATCCATTCCTCTTGACGGTTATGAGCCCTTTACGGGGCAATTTCCGTCAACGTTGCCAGAGGCCATCCGATTCCACAAGGCATTTTTAGTTAATGAAATCTTAACGCCCATGAATCTAAGGGGCGGGTCATGGCCGCAAATGCCCATGCGAAGATTCAAAAACTTTACAGTTGTAAAGTTCCGAATCTTCATCGCCCGACGCAGAAAACTTTACAGTTGTAAAGGCCGCGCACATTCGGAACCTTGCGCGACGCTTAGCATCGTGAAGCCTCCATGACCGTGGATGGCCCGATTCGCGCCTCCACTACAAGAGCATGATCGCCCTCTCCCTGGCTATTCGGTCGAGCGCCTCGCCACAAGCTTATAGGTAGAAGCGGCGCTCCTGAGGCCAGCCTGTTTCACGAGCGATTTCTGCATCTGGCCTCCCTCACGCGGGGATCGAGGTGTGCCTAAAGGTACCCGAGCCGACGAGAACAAAGCCATTCCGACGAACCCGATCCGACGCAAGTGCAGAGCGCGCGGGTCGTAGCGGACCTAGTATTTTCCCCTTGAAGGGACCGGCGGATCAATCACGATATTGACATAACGAATGGTCTTGCCCTGCTCGACCGTCTCTTCGGGCATTTCGTGTTTCGGGATCGGGTCCATGGTGACGGCCACGAGATGGATCTGAGATTTGAGTTCGATCGCGCCGAGGGCGCCAGATACGTAATTCAATGCCTGTCCCTTTGCCGAAGCGAAGGCCTGTTCAATCGCGCGGCGATTGACCTCTTTGATCTTTTTCCATTCTGTCAACACGAGAGCCCCGCCAGACGCTCCGACAATACGGTCGTCGATCGGCTCGAAGGTCACCAAGTCGGTACGAGCACCCTGGGAATCGACCTTGAAAGCCCAAAGACCATGCCACAGCAGATGCGTGGCACCGAGGCGCTCACAAGCTTCCTCACGCTTGCCGAAGGCGGCGGCCCAATCTGCCTTGAGGCGCGCGTCGACCGATATGAGCCGTTGCAAATGCTTGAACGCCAGATCGGTCTTGTTGCGAATCCACAATTCGAAATCTGCGAGGAGATATGTAATTTCGGCCTCAAGAAGGCCAATTGAAAGCACCCAGTCTTTGACCAGTCTCTTCATCTCCGTTCGTGGATGGGCGTCCACGTCGTCGGGAATGAACAGTTCGGCGGTAACGCGCCTGCCGCTTTGAAGCCGCAGGTCGCACTCGGCAAACCCCTTCAGCCCTCTGGCAGCAGACCGCTGGATGAAGTCGAAGCAACTGTCATATGCGTGCCTCAATTCCCTCAAGAGATTTACCTCCAGGGCGCCACAGGGTCGATCGTCGACAAAATTATCTTGAAGATAAAGCCAGGTCCGCTGTTCCAGCGCCCCGATCCACTTTGCAAACGGATCCCATTCTTCCCTCACGTCCATAACCGCACCCTTTAAATCTGACGCGCCTTCGTAGCGAAAAGAGACCAACGGCCCATAAAGGAAACGCTTCAAATCAGAACAATTGGGAATGAAGCGCCCTCCCCCATGTCCTGTTCGCTCGTATCGAGCCTGAGCAAGAGTGGTTTGTCTTTTTTCCGGTCACCGGCTCGAGTTTCGCCAACCTACGCCATTGAGGATGCGCCGGTTGACTCGACGGCCAACCACAAGTTTTTCCGGGAGGAGGGGCGAGGCTTCAGGTCGTTGGATCGAGCGAACGTCGTTCCACTCAATCGAGCAGAGGAGGCCGCTGAACCGGGATCAAAAATTACCCAAGAGACCATTTCCAGGTGAACCCGACGATTTCCGACGGCCGGCATTCTGATTTGCGCCAAAAAACCAATCTACCATCCTTACACACTACTGAGCCGACTTGGATTTAGCGTCGGCCGCCCATTCCCGCAGCCGGTCGAGCGTCTCGTCACCAAGACCCGCGATACCAGGGCACGTTCCCGCCGTAGACCGCGACAGGATAATTTCCGATGCTGCGGCTCGAGGCTCAGAGGGAAGTTCGACGATGGCGCCGTCTTCACTTGATGTTCGTCCCAGCATCGTAGCTGCAATATATGGAACGCCCTTTCGTGAGCATGCAAGCTCCGCTAGGAATACGGCGCGCGCTGAGTCATCGCGATCTTGCTCAGCACTGTGCCAAAACGCCAGTGGCGTCGCGTCTTTAGGATCGGGTTGCCCCGGGTCGACCACCGAAAGAGCTTTCGTAATTTTGTCTCGGGTATCACTCGATACGACGCCGTCCGTCGCGTCCGCCAAATCGAGATCATATTGGCTTTTTTCGGTCGGCTTTGAGAATGTGTTGATCAAGGATGATCTCGTGATGATCGCCGACTCTGCGCCGCTCGTGCGCCAGTTGATCCCAGGGTCGAAGACAGCACCACGAAGATCTGAACCGTCGAGAGAAGCCCCCGCAATATCGGCTGGATCAAGCATAGCTCCATTGAATTCCGCGCGGTTGAGTTGAGCCCCTTGAAGCTTTGCTAAGGTCAGGATCGCACCATTCAACTTCGCGTCGGTAAGAGTTGCAGCGTAGAGTTTGGCACTCAAGAGAACCGCTCCTTCAAGATCCGTGGCGTAGAGAGAAGCGCCTTGAAGCTTTGCCTCTATAAGGATGGCACCCTTCAAATTCGCACCGTCCAGGCCCGCACCTTGCAGTTTGGCCCGTCTGAACACAGCTTCTTCGAGATTGGCGTAATCGAGTGATGCCTCCCGAAGATCCGCACAGCCGCTCCCGAAGCCTGGGACCTTGGCTTGCCCGATTTCCGCGCCGGTATATTCGCATCCAAAAATAGCGCCCTGCAGCTGCGTCTCCTCAAACACGGCGCCTTGCATGAAGGCACCGGTAAAATCTGCCTTACGCAAGTCGCTGCGGCTGAAAAATCCCATTTCGAGATGTCGCCCGCGAAATGATCTCGATGTTTTCTTTTTTGCCAGCGCCGCATCGTCAAGCTCAACAAAATCGTGATCGGGAAGCACAAGGCGATTGGAGAAAAGGCTATAGGGAACACCGCGCACTTCATCGATGAAACCGTCGAACAGGGCTTCGCTGAGCGATACAAGACAATCGTCGTCTTCCCCGACGTCTTGGACGATCTCATTTCTCAGTCGACAGAAGGAATGCCCCTTCGGCAACGACCAGTCGATGATTGCCGCCACCCGATTATGATAGATTGGCTCCCCCGGAAAAGTTGCGATGAATACGGCGATTAGAGCGAGCGAGACGCTCAACGCGACGCCAATTCCATAGATCCACCAGTTCGCCCTGAAGGAACCCTGTATTTGTGGCCAGAGGTACCAAACGAGTGTCACGCCGCCAACGATAGCAAGACGATGCAGCCAGGTGATCGCCTCGCTGTGGTAAGGCAAGAATTGAAACTGCATTTGCGCCAGGATGAGAAGTGGCCCCAGAACTACAGTAGCTAGGGCGGCGCCGGCGATGAGGAGATGCAATGCCCCGCGGCTGTTGTTGCTCGGCGCTGCAATGAGCTGCACAGGGATAAAGTTCGGCAATTGCATACGGAGCGCATCGTCAACGCGACGGCGCTCGCTCACATCTTCGATCGCGGAAAGGCGATCGTTCTTTTTTTTCTCCCAATCACGCAGATTGTCGCTCATGAGCTTCAAGTTCAAAAGCAGGTAACCCCACATAATCAAGTAGAGAAGGGGAGCGAGCCAGAAGAAGGCAACGAGTGGCACCTTGATCCCCACTAAGGGTAACTGAAGCGGATTTTCCAAAAAGAGGTCGATATGGGCTACTGAACCCACCGCTACAAAGAAATACGCTGAGAGCGATACGAAACTTATCCAGAGACCGCGAGCCATGGAGACTGCGTCTTCCAGAGCCTTTCTCGAAGCTGCGAAATCGTCGGCTTGGTCGATCAACTCCTTCGCCAAAGCGAGCCCAGCAGGTGCCGAGATGGGCTCTGACATCTCCGACACATCAATTTTCCCATCCGCGTTCGCCACTCGAGGTTAACTCCTCTCGCTTCGGCAGAGGATATCAGTCCTTAAGGCAGACGCAATGCTACCAATCATTGCTACGGGAGCGAAATGCAACGGGTTCGTTTGTGCTGCTTATCAGTCAAGAAGTCGTGCCGCTCGCCCGCGTTGTCTGTTGGCATTATTGTAGTAGCGGGAGGCTTGCTGTACCGAGCGATGACGCGATTGCTCCATCGCTTCAGGGAGCGGTATCCCCTGGTTCGCCGCTTCCGTCAGATATCCCGACCGCAGGCCATGCGCTGAAAACTCCTCACTGTCTAACCCCGCCATCTCCGCTCTTTGCTTGATCATCGCATTGACCGACTGCGGATCGAGCGCCCGCCGCGAAACCTTGCCCCAGCGCCCGATCGCGCGAAACACGCTGCCGCTGTCGATCGTCGCGGCCACCATCCATGCATTGAGCGCCTCCACCGGCCGGCCGGTCAGATAGACGACATCGTCCTGCTCGCCGGTGCTGGTCTTCGTTCTGCCGAGATGGATGGCGAGCGAGGGGAGGGGAGGGCCATCCGGTATCTCGATCGGCGGCTCGACGGTCAGCTGCTCGCATCGCAGCCCGGCGATCTCGCTGCGCCGGCGGCCGCCGGACGCGAAGGCGACCATCAGGATCGCCCGGTCACGCAGATCGCGCAGGCTGTTGGACGCGCAGGTCGCCAGCAGTTTTGCGAGCACGTCACCGGTGACCGCCCTGGCGCTCTTACGAAGACGTTGTCTTGGCGCGGCTCGGATCGCCAGCCGAATGGCTGATTTGAGGGCAGGGGAGGCGAAGGCGCCGTCGAGGCCGCGCCATCTGGTCAGCGTCGACCAGTTCGCCAGCCGCCGGCGCACCGTTGACGGCGCGTGCGGGCCGACGGATTTGAGAAACCCCTGGCTCCGAAGACTCTGGTCGACGGCCGCCGGCATTCCATGGTCCTCATTGGTCTCGCGGTGTTGTGGATCCCACAGGTGATGCGCCACGAACTTCAGAAGAAGGGCCTCGGGCGCCGGCCAGGGCAGCGATCGTCCGGTCACGGCCAACCCCCAGGCTTCCAGATAGGCGAGATCCGAAGTCAGCGCCCGCAGCGTATTGTCGCCCATCCCCTGGTTGACGAGATGGCGCAGCGTTTCGACATCCTGATCGGTCAGCAGCTCGGCAAGTTCGTCGCGGCGCTCGATCGGCAGTACGGCGGCGATGGTGTCGAGCTCTTCGGCACGGCGCTCGACGGCGGTCAGTGATTTTTTGGGTTTGGCCAAGGACGCTCCAAAAGGTAGCGGGTTTTGGCGGCCTTGAGGGCCGTGAGTTGCCCGATTCTCTCTGATTTGCGCCCTGAAATCAATCTACCATCGATAACCTGTACTTATCGATGGTTAGACACCGCTTTAACGAAAGTATCCTGTAACGAACTCTAATTGCCAGATAGCATTCGTTTGGAAAATCATTTACCATGATTTCAATGGCTTACGATATCGCGAAAATTAGAACAACAGCCCTGATGCAGCCGGCTTTCGACGCCGGTATCGAATTGGCCCGTCTCGACGAGCGCATCGCCCGCTCGCGGGTCGGCGCGGGGTTTATCGAGCGGTCCCACTTCACCGACGCCTGCGCCTCGCTGTGGATTGACGGCGAGCTGGTCCATCTCGAGGACCTTGTCCTGCACGACGCCACGAAGGATATTCGCACACCCACCCATGAGCTGACAATCGCCCGCGACGTGCTGCGCACCCGCCGGCGCATCGCCACCCAACTTGCTGGCTGGGCCTTGTCCGCAGAGGGTATCCGAAGCTTGCGACAAACGTCGGACATTAACTCGGCCAGTGCCGAGGCTACGGAGCCAGCTGGCGTCATGCGGCCCGGGGTCGCCGCAAAAGATCCGGAAGGGGAGGGGGACGATGGTGATGACGCGGAAACCCTACCCGGCGTCGACTATGCCGCCATTGATGCGCTTCTCGCCCGATCCGAAGCTGCAATCGAACAAGCCAGGAAGGCGGGTCGAACTCCGGCCGACAACCGCGAGCGAGACCCTCTCGTGTATGATCTTGACTGGGACGAGGATGCTCGGCTCGGCGAATGGCGCGCAGTGTTGCGCCAGGCCGAAAACCTGCCGGCGGTGCTGCAAGCGATCGTCGCCCTCGATGCCTGGAATGAGCTGTCGGTGCTGCAGCATGCGTCCTGGCTGGGCCGGCTGCTGGCCGCCTCGATACTGCGCCAGGCCGGCATCACCACCGGCGCCCATCTCGCCGCCATCAATCTCGGCCTCAAAACCATTCCCGTCGATCGGCGCCGGCATCGCGATCGCGAAACCCGGCTGCTTGCCATCGCCCACGGGTTTTTGGCGGCCGCCGAGATCGGCATGAAAGAGCATGACCGGCTAACGCTGGCGAAGACGATGATGGATCGGAAGCTGGAGGGGCGGCGCACGTCTTCAAAGCTGCCTGAGCTGGTCGAGCTGGTGATGGCGAAACCGTTGGTGTCGGCCGGGATGGTGGCGAAAACGCTGGAGGTGACGCCGCAGGCGGCGCGGCGGATTGTTTTGGAACTCGGCTTGCGCGAGATGACCGGGAGGGGGAGGTTTCGGGCCTGGGGCCTGCTGTGATTAGCTGTGCCTGAACGCGTGTTTGCTCAGTATCGGCAATACAACGGCGTTTTCTGCAGCGATTGCGACGTTAAAGAATTCGCTTGCAGGAACGACATCTGCGCTGTTTCCTTAGGCCCTGAAAGTTCGGTGGACTTGTGGATAGTCAACGATTTGCACAACGAGCGCGCGTCGGACATGTCGTCATATTACTCGCTCTAGTATATTTAAAATCTGTAGTGAGTGCATGACTTCTAGGGGCCGTTTAATTGATGTCTGACAGTGCTTTCAAGTTTCTCCTTCGAGACGGTAGCCAACCATATTTTCCCTCGCGGTGTTTTGTCGTTGCAGATCCGGCTGCGGCAGAACGCGATCAGTGGTCGGTAGAACTCGACGAACCTGTCGGCGAGCGCTGGGTCCACCGCATCGACGATATCAAGGACTGGATGTTGCACGGGGAAAAAGATACCCGGCAAATGATCTTTGACCGAAGCGACCGTTTCACGCCTTTTCGGACCCTCAACCGTGACGAGGTTTTCAGGGCTTATTTGCGGAAGCTCCTGGAGCGTCTGCCGACTGAGTATCATTCGCATCGCAGACATGCACTCATGCCGTCAATCGCGGAAGAGAAGACACGTACCCGATACAAAGATGCCGTCGAAGCGGCAATCCCAGGAATCACTCTGCTCCCGGAGCCTGAGATGGTGGCAGAATACTTCCGTTTGGTGAAAGGCTCGCTCGAGCTGGAAGAGCGTAGAAACAATATTATCCTGGTGGTCGATGTCGGCGCATCGACTGCCAACATGACGATTATTGTAAGTCGACGTGATCAGAAGATCGTTTCGGCAGGGAAAAAGGGCAGTCAACGCGACCTCCGACTTCGGGCGCTTCGAGGAGACAGCGTTGGCAATGCCGGGCGTTGGGTAGATATGCGTCTCGCCGAAATGCTCGGAATGCCCGAAACCGCTGAGGCGTTGCGCGCTGTCGAAAGTGCCAAGATAAAGGTTAGCCTGAGTGGAAAATCGACCACGTTCGAAAGTGGCACCACGACCAAGCCGTCATCATTGACGCGGAAGTCACTGTCATCCGTCTCAAAAGAATTGTGGTTTCACCTTCGCCCGCTCTTCGAAAAGCTTTGCGAACGGCTCTACGAAAACCAGACGTCTTCGATTGACGCAAAGCGGTTGAGCGCGGATCGGATGCAGGAGTTGGGTGTCAAGTCACCTCAGGAAGGATATCGCCTGATCGACACAGTTCTACTCGCAGGTGGCACAAGCCTTTTGCCGGGTTTCGACGAGGCGATGCTGGAAACACTGTTCCCGGAGGGCGAGCCACCAAAAGTCCTTAGGGTGGGGAGTTCCTTCGCGATAGCCGCGGCAGCTGGGGGGCTCGCCCACATCCTCCAGAACTACGACCCTCCCCGGCTTCGTAGCCGACGCGCAGACAACACCGAGGTTCGGTCCGCCCCTCTTGAGTCAACGCTTCCCGATTCCCTTCTGCTCGGCATCAAGCAGCCCGGCGAACTGGAGCAGCGCATAGTGGTGCTCGATGCGTACGATCCGTTCGTGGATGACGGCGGTGTGAGGCCCATCGAGGGGCTGCCTGCCCTTGCAGCGGGTTCTCATCCGAAAATGCGCCTGGTTCCCGGTTTCGGAGCCGGGTTGTCGGCGCGCCAAGGGCGCCCCTTCAAAGCAATGGACGTGCGGCAGTCACCCGGCAAGATGTCCCTGAAGTGGGACCCCGACGAACAGAAAGCCTTTATCGTCTCCGACCAGATCGACGGGACCGGTTATCTCTGGATCGAGGGCAAAGATTTCCGAATGCGCTCGGAACCCGCATTGGAACCGTTTGAAGGCGAGTTGGAGACAGGTGATCTTGCCATCGACGGCGCGGAAGACCTTATCCTGGACCTCGGTATGTCCAAGATCGTCGTTATGACCGCCCAGCGCGGCAGGACCTCAGCCAACGAGCTCGAACGTTTGATGCGCGACGGCATTGGAACGGCCTCCGGCGACGGCGCAACGCCGGCGGCCGTCACCGTGTCTACATCGGAACTTGTGGATTCAATCGACGATCAACCACTCGCGGCAATCCAAGAGAAAGGGGAAAAGCCGCGTGACGAGCACGTCGAGGTGGCGGCAAGCCCGGATCCTGCTCGACCGCAAGACGCCGCTAGTCCTCTACTTTCCCAATCCGCTCTCAGGAAAGCGACCGCCCCGACAAACGGGTTCGATCACCCCGGCAACGTTCACCACGACTGGGGAAACCGGGTGCCGGAAACCGTTTTTTCGAACGCCCTGTTATCCCTCAAGGAAGCCGTGATCCGAAATACGCCGACGTTTCACTTCGATGACGTCGTAGTAACGTTGCTGGCAATGTCCGTCCGACCGGTCGTCCTGCTCGCCGGTCCCCCCGGCTGCGGAAAGTCGTCGTTGGTCAGGATGATTGCCCGCATGCTGGGCACGACGCACGGCGAGACATTCCACGAGATCGCGGTCCAGGCGCACTGGGAAAATGACAGCGTGCTGTTCGGCGAGTCCGGACTACTTCGCCCGATGCTCGGCAAGACGTCGAACCAGCACCTGATCCTCTTCGACGAATTCAACCTCACCCGGCCCGAATATTATCTTTCCCGGTTTTTCCACGCTTTGGACGGCGGTCATGGACATATCGAAAGCGGACTTAGCATCGCACCGTGCCGAATACTCGGAACGATGAATGTCGATGACTTCTCCCGACCTCCGTCGCCTAAAGTCATTGACCGCTGCTTTCTCCTGGAGCTTTCCCAAATCGCGTGGAATACAGACTCAGACGGAATGGTGGACCTGGGAAATATCGATCCCCTGCCCGGTCTCCCGGTGGTGAACCAGGGTGGAGCGGGCAAAGATGAGCGCATCGAGCATATCCTAAATGCACTCCACGTCGCGGTTCATGAACATGGTCTCCGTCATGACCTGCTTCCTTCCCGCCGCGTGCTGGGCGACATCAGGGCTATACTCAATCTGCATCATCAACTGGATCTGCAGGCCAAAGGTTTGCTAGACCGAGGTGAGCTCGTCGACCGGATCGTCGCAAGCCGCATTCTCGTGAAGATATCCGGCGCGATCGATCAGGTGCTGCCCGCGCTTGATGCCCTGGAAAGGGCGGCCAACGGGCTGGACGAACTGGTAAGAACCAAGGCTCGGTTGAGGCTTGCGCGACATCAGGCGCGTCTCGGGTTCGTGTCGCCTTGGCAGTAGAGGCTTCGTCGATCATCGCGGTTCGGGTCGCGGACGCCGACGGAGTCTACAAGGAGCTTCCGTGGAATCCGACAACTCGATATCTGATCCGGGACGACAAGCCCTACCTTGATGTCCTCGTTCGGGGGCCGCTCCTCAATGCCAGAATGGACCTTAAAGACGAATCGAAACTTCGTGACTTGAAGGAGATCCAGGAAAGCGGAGCCAGGTGGCAGAGATGGGACCTCGAAACTTATCTTGCGAGATTCCGCCGCTTCGGGGAGATCAACCTTGAACTCAAGGTTCCGAAAAACTCGGCCTTACGCTGCTACATAATACCGACCGCATTGCTGGACCTCCGGGATGTCATAGCCATGGTCGATGACATCGAAAGCGAACTTGGAATAGTGGCAGCTTGGGATGTCGACAGCCCGAAGCCTGAAAGATCATGGAGTCGGGGAACTGATCGGAAAGGTTCGATAACAGCCCTTGAAATCATTCGGGAGGCGTCAGAAGAGCTGGCAGCGGCAGCGTCTCTCCGACGGGAGCCGTTCATCGAGTTGGGGCCTCGCTCCAGACGGAACTTGCCTCTTCCGGAAAACGCTGTCGTGTCACATTGGGCGGCGAGAAGATGCGCGCAGCTTCGGGATTGCGCGGCCGCCTGCATGGCAGAGATTCAGTCGCTAGAAGACAGGGCGACACGCGGACACGCCGAAAGGCGAAGAGAACGGATAGAAGAAAGGCTCGCCACGCTGATATCGGTAAAGATGGAACTGGAAGACCTCACCAGTATCATCGCGCGGTTCGGTAATGACAGCACGGAACTCAACACTCTCGTTTACCCTACGCCCCTGTTTCATCGTGACCATCGCCTCAGGCTACTCCTGCGCGCGTTTTCGCCCCTGATGTCGGAGGCGATTGCCGAATCCGAGGCACTGCGATCGCGCTATCCCCCGATCTTTCTGACCAAGCTCTGGGAATTCTGGGGAGCCGTCTGGCTTGTGAAGGTGTTCCGCGAGCTTGGCTTTGCCGGACATTGCATTACGGAGCTGAAAAAAGCCCCTGATGCGTGTTCCTGGCGTCTTCGAAAAGGGGATATGCAAATCGAACTCGATTTCGAGGCCGAGCCGAATTACGTCGACTATTCCAAGATTCCGCCTTCGCACGAGCGGGCGGTACCAGTTTTAGAGTGGGCGGCGCTGAACCAGGAAATGGACCCGGAGCGCCCGTTCCTGGGACTGGAAGAGAAATGCACCCCGGACTACCTGCTCAGGATAACGGTCGGCGATGAGCGTATTCTCGTCGTCGGCGACGCTACTCTCGCGAGCGCGGAGCACCATCACAAAGACCCCAAGCCAAAAACGGTCGAGAAGTATCGCCGCACTCTCGGTTGGTCAGTTGATGGCGGAATAGTAAGATGTCACCCGATGGGCGGGTTCGTCATTTTCCCTCCGCCTTCTAGTTCTTGGAAAGAGTTCGAGGTCATTCCCGGAGCTGCGGACTGCGTGATCTTCGCACCGGGGCCAAGAGATTCAGAAATTGCAAAGCACCGACTCCTAAGTCTGTTGGGCGCTATTTCGCCCAACCTCAAAGCTAATTTGGAGCCCTAGATTTCTTCGGCATCGGCTATGTGTCGAGCATTCCGGGGTTGCTTCAAGAGAGTCGTTTGGTTGTGGAGGTCTTGGTTACAGGGGATCAAAGCTCGGCCACCAGTGAACAGACTTTACTTTTTTAACAAAAAAGTGCATTTGGCTTTATGTGTCTGACATGAGGTGATTCATGCGTCCGGGTGACGAGCTCAGAGATGTCGTCTGCAATGAACTGACACCGTCGTTCGTCGAGAGTATGACGAATTTTGCGGCTTGGGAGTATCGACAACTTTATGACAGGCTGGCTGAAGAGCCGCTGATATCACCCGACCAGCGATACTATGAATTCGCCCGGGGTCGCAGCACGGCGATATCTAAGGCCCTAATCCGCGCCGCCCAAAAGCACGACATTCCTTACGACATCAAGCGCTTGGCTTGTAATGGTCAGGGAAAGCTGCTGGTGAAGGCCGGACGGGTCATCGTGATGCAGGAGCCGATGGATGCACTCTATGGTGGTCGGCCGCGTGCAGCGGACTATAAACAAGAAATCAGCCGGCATGCGGGTATCATTACCCAACTCGAACTAGATCTTGGAGACCGTCCGCCCCAATTGCTCAACTGGTCTGACGGCCTCCTTGCGGTTCTACTCCATGGAGCATGCGGATCAAGGTTTGGAGAGCGAGAGTGCGAACTTGGCGCATTAATGCTCGCGATCCCTGACGCCGATTATGAAAACTGGATCGTGAGGCTTGATCTCCATGATCTTGCGATGTTTGGAGGCGCACGCACCGATATTGGCGCCTCAAAGTACGGCCACAGCATACAGGAAGACCGCGTTATCGTGAGAAGGAAGAACGGGAAGGGCGTGTTGCGATCCAATGGTTAAGGGTGTCGCAAATTTTTCGGGTGAGAAACTAACGGAAGCTCGGCTGGCGAGCGGCCTCCGTAAGAACGCGCTTGCTGATAAGATCGGCGTGACGTCGATGGCTATAACCCGCTATGAGGCAAACCAAGACCGACCGACCCAGGATAATCTTGAGGCTATTGCCATAGCCTTGGCTTTTCCAGTCGAATTCTTTACCCGGAAGGCTTGGTCAGAGAGTTTGGGAACGGTTTTCTGGCGCGACCAGGTCGCGGAGACGAAGGCCGCCCGCGAGATGACCGAACAACGTATGAAATGGCTCTGCGAATTGTTCTGGACACTCGAAGAGGAACTCGATTTTCCTGAGCAGGCAATCCCCGAAGTCGACCTTCCCAGCGACGTACGGTTGATATCACCGGTGATGATCGAGAAATGCGCAAGCGAATTACGCCGGCAATGGCAGCTGCGCAGCCTACCGATCCGGGATGTCGTACTCAGCGTTGAGAATGCAGGAATTCCGGTCGCAATGCTGGATATCCCTTCCGAAAAGCAAGATGGCTTCTTCTTTCGGTCGCCATTGCTCAAACGTAGTTTTATCGGTGTGAATGTCCACAGCGCGACAGCCGCAAGAGCTCGGTTCGATGTGGCCCACGAGCTTGGACATCTTGTATTGCATAAAAATGTCACGGCGGAACAGAACCGCGATCCCGACCTACACAAGATTATCGAAAAGCAGGCGCATCGGTTTGCCGGAGCTTTCCTTTTTCCAAAGGAAAGCTTCTGGGACGAAGTCACCATACCGTCACTTGATTATTTTTGTGCCTTGAAAAAGAGATGGGGCATGTCGATTGCCGCAATGATTGCCCGGGCGTTCGACCTTGGTATGATCGACGTCGAGGCAAAAAAGCGGCTTTACATCTCCATGAACCGGAGAGACTGGAGGCAGCCCGAGCCGTTCGATGACGTGATGGTGATGGAGCGTCCAAGGATGCTTCGTAGGGGTGTCGAAGCCCTTGTTGCGTCGGGAGACTACTCTCAGGACTTCCTTGAACATATGTTGGCACTGCCTCGGAAGGAAATCCTTCAACTTGTCGGCCTAACCGACGCAGGCATGAAAAGCTTTGACTCGGTGAGCTATCTTCTCAAGCCGCCAACGGTCGTCGAAGCAACCGATTTGGAGACAGGCGAGATCGTCAGATTTCCACAGCGACTTCGGAGTTGAGCACGGAATATCATCCGATGGATGTCAAGTGATTGTGTCGAGTTCGCAAGTGGTTCGGCGGCAAAGTTATTCATCGCCGCGTGTCGACCTATACCACCGCGCCGTTGGCCTGCGCCGCGGTATCTCAAGCCGTCGCGGACTCGACTGTGGCTTTTGAAGCAGGAAGCATATCAACGAAAATATGCCTCAGCCGGATTTTATGATCTCCACCGTTTTGCACGAGCGCGCCCTCAAGCACGGCTAAAGATTGTGCGTGCTGATCCGTCGCTGCGAGACCAGCATTCTTGCCGTAGATCTTCACGAGACGAGCATCGATGTACTTGACCACATCGGAAGCCGGCAGAGCTAATACATAGCCAAGCATGAAACCCCAGTCATGTCCGGCGGCATATCTGCTTTTGAAAAACCGATCCACTCCCTCAGTTACGTAGCGCGCGTTTAAGCCTGTATCGCCCGCGTGGACGCGTTTGCACTCAATGGCTACGTACGCGTCCTCATCACCGAATTGATGCATGAACTGCAAAGTTATATCGATCCGACCTAGAAGAGTTGGATCGTTCGTTGACATGTCCTCAAGCTCGACTTCGCCACGAATCTGCAGATTGGTGAGCCCGAGCGTTTTCTTCACGCGCCTCATGGCTTTGCGAACTACAATCGTGATTGGCACCTCAAGCATCCCAGCGGTGAGATCGCTACGAGCGGCAGAGCTTCCACGGCATACGAGATCCACTACTGTCGCAATTTGGTCGTCTGACAACGCGAATGTAGGGCGTCCAACAGGACCGTCAGGCGCGAGAAGGGACATCCCGCCTCCGTACCCAGTGATCAGCGAGAATGGCGTCGGCGTCGTTGAGGCCTAGTGTTTGAGTCCAGCAACGCGTCTCGGACGGTTTTAGAATAAAAAGATCTTCATCGCTATACAAACGCATTTGCCGTCGTTCATTGAGATAGGGAGGTATGTCCGCCTCAAGCTGGCCCCTTAATAGGTTTGTCAGCGATCCGAGCTCCTTTGCGTCTCCGATACGAACAACAGGCTTCTCGCCAGGACCTCCAGGTGCCATCATAAACCTAACGGCGGTGATACCCGGAACACCGGCTGCTAGATTGCCATTCTCCAATTTCGTTGGATACACAATAGCCTCAAGATGTCGCTCATTCCGTGCGCGAAGGTAAGCGTCGACTGAACCAGTAACCTGGGCTGCATAAGCCCTGAGGCAGTCTGAATCTGGCGATGCCGTAAGCCCAATTCTCTCGCCGCGATTTTCAAATATCAGGTAACGGGCCCGTGAAACGCTCTCCCGGACTAATACGCGCTCATCGCGCTCAAGGTCGTAGAGATCGAAAACAGCCTCGTCTAATCTGGAGAGTACTTGATGGTCACCAGGATGGTTGGCCGCGAGGCTCTCTGCGTCGATCACCGCCCTTAAGAGGCTGGTGTCGGCGGTATTCAGGTGAGGGATACGCAAAGACAACAGATCATGTGGCAGGACTGTCGGTCGCTCTAGACCCCAAGTCGGTCCACCCATAGCGAGCTGAAACGAAACGATGCTTGAGTTCAGTATCCCGCTGAGGACATACGCTAGAGGTTGGTCTGAAGTTGCGAATGAGACACCCGTAAAGTTCTCGCTGTAGAGTGCATCGTGTTCGAACACGGCCGCGCTAAATCGACCACGCTCGGCGCCGGCGTCGGAGCCTGCTTTCGAACAGACCAATAGCGGCCCCTTGAAGATAGAAGGGCTCCTGGTTCGGTGTAGTGTTTTGTGGGTAAGCTTGTGCAGATTTTCGAGTTGCAACCGAAAAGGGTTGAACACGTCGGGAGTGATCACCGGCAAATCAAAATAATGATCTGGCGGTGCGCTTTGCCCAGCGCCATTCACCTTGAATCCTTGACCGCGATGCTGCCTTTTGGCGATGCCGAGATCAGTCAATGCCCAATCGAGTGTTGGAAACTCCCTTTCAAGGCGCTCGATCAGCCAGCCATCACGCACGGTCCCAAACGTCGCTGCCTTTAGGAAGGGTGGTGTTGCCAGGACCTGTTTCAAGGGAACGGATCTGATTTCACCCGGGCCAAGGTGGAACACGCCGGTACGACGAAAATCTGGCGTCCAAGGAATGGATCCCACGAGCAGGCGAGTCTTATCTGGCCCCAATGCGCAACGAGCAAAGAAAAGCAGAGCAGGCCCAACCGCATCTGGGAAAAGTTCTTCGCGGCGAAGGTATGACAAATTGATTAGAGCTGAAGGTGCCAGCCGCTCCAACAAATGGGCGCGCGCAGCGACCGCATGCGTGTCTTTCGAGAAAAACGGAGTCGCTTTCATCACCATGCCAATTCGGCCCACGTCCCCGACCAAGTCGGCTGCGAGTCCGAGAAACGCCTGGTCAGGGCTACGCCGTGGCCTTAGCGTCGACGCATCAGGTGAGCGACGTTTTTTCACCCCTGTCGTCACGAAAGTCCACGGCGGATTGCCTACGACGGCGTCGAAGCGAGATTTGGTAATTTTCTCTGGCAGCTGGTCGGCGAGGGAATCTGCTTCAAACAGAGTTGTGTTGATGAGCCGATCAAATTTTAAGTCGGCGATATCATCGATCGGGTCTTCATCCAGTTCGAGAGCTGCCAAGTAGAGGCTGAACGCAGCAATGCCGAGAGCCGACCGGTTGATGTCAATACCGAAAAGCTGATTGTAAAGTATGTGGCGTACCAGCTTCCGGCCGACCGGTTTCCCCTCAGATGCTCTCCAAACTAACCGACGGAATGCCTCCACAAGGAAAGCACCAGAACCGCACGCCGGATCGATTATTCGCGCGTCATGCGGCAACCCCTCGAAAACAGGGTCGAGCGTCAAATGCACGAGTTCCACGGGCGTGTAATGAAGACCCTGCGATCTCGCCTCATCCGCGGCGCTTGTCCGTGCAAACTGCTGATAGATGGAGCTGATTAGATCAATCGGGATAGCGTTGAAGCGGAAGCGGAACAGCCGTCCTTGACCATATCGTTCTGAAATAAGGCTGCGACCTTCAACAAAATCCCTGATAAGTTCAAGGTGTTGCGAGGTAAGTTGTTCTCGCTCAGCACCCGGGTCATCCATCGGGAACAGGTCGCCGTTAAACGTCATCCTTAGCCAGTCGAAAAGTGCAAAAGCTCTTTCGGGCGTAGCAAACATCTCGCTTAGGTCTGCCGGCATTTCAGGAGGTAGAAAAGACTGTGCGATCCCTCTGTCCAAGAGATACCATGTGAAAATGCAACGACCGATGAAGCGTTGAGCAATGTCGCGAGCATGAGCCAGGTCGCGAACGCTCTTGTTCTTTTCCAGCGCGGTAAGACGATCTTCTAGCGCACTGATCTCCGCGAGCAGTTCGCGATCGACCCTGTGTCGCCTATCGATCTTGGAGCCGATAGCACTGGCCCAAAAGGCGCCGGTCTCAGTCGCGATTCGTCCGCACTGCGCATCAAGATCACGCAGCCGATCCGCTGAACTTAGAACGAAACTGTCGAGTACGCGTGGTTCGCCATTTATTATGGAGCCATCTTGCTCAGGTGACGCGTAGCAGTCGTAGATCCGTATGTCGGTCGGAGTGACAACCCAGAGAAGGGGTGCGACGCCGACATTCCACGCGGCTTCCTGCCACCGTCGCAAATCGATTTCGCTGGGAGCCGTGAAACCGGCATCTTTGAAGATGCTGGTTGGAGCGTTCTGTGCAGAGAAAATTGCGTCTGCATTCAGACCGACGACATCATCAGAGAATACCGCCCGCAGTCTCGCCGCGCGTGGATCCTCAGCCGATACGAAGCCAGGAGCCAATCGCCCGGTCGCGCTGAGGTATCCGGTCGCCTCTAAAGCTAGCTTGAACGCCGGACTTGTCACACTGATCTCCGCCGCTTCCCAGCGTCGGGCTGGACGAGGCTGATGCCAATCGAAGCATGGTCGACCGGATCAAGTGCGCGGACAGGAAAAAGCTCGAGCTGACCGGTCGATCTTGTAGGCAATGATAACCCAAAGCCCCTTGCCAGAACTTCAAGATGTGGGTGCAGGACAATCAAGATGCCGTCGCGAGAAGGTGCTCGCGAGGCTTCATCTTCCAAAGACCATAGGTTCCCCCCTTCCAGGATTAGCGTCTTGTCTCGAAGTGCGATGAACGACGTCTTTCTTAGACCAGTCTTGAGGCTCGTAAATAGAGATTGATGAAACTGAAGCTCCAGATGAAACCTGTCTCGCAAGGCAGCTGCAATTCTTAGAAGGAGGACTGTCTGCCATGTGAATCCGGCAGGCGAGCCTTTGCTCTTTGGAGGGAAGTCAGCTGGAATAAGGGCGCGTCGGCTTGTCCACTCACGAAGAGTGGCGGTCGAAAGTCCAGTCAACAGCGACGCGTCGGGGGTTGTGACAAATTTCATAACAGGCCTGAATGATCGGGTATTGTACCCGATCTCCCAGAATGGGTAACATACCCGATCTGAACCGTAAATAGACTATGGTTGCATTAGCCTGGCCGGCCCTGTTATCGCTCAACAAATTAAAGAGTTAGCCGGGGACTTTTCGCTGAAGCACCTACGACGACACGGCCGAGCATGCCCTGATTATTCTGGGCGCCTTCTCAGCCTGACAGATGAGACACGCAGGGGAGGGGTGACAATGATCATGGACGACCGCATGCCGCATGCGCTTAGCAGCGATGAGATCCTAGTAAGGATCGGTTTGAATGAGAGCGTGATCCGCGACCAACTGGGGACTTATGAGCAGAAGACGGCCATTTTCTCATGGCTGGACACGCTCAGAGCCATAGAAGAGTGCATCAATCTGCTCGTCGTCGATTGGTCAGCAGAAGAGGAGGCAGTCATCGCAGAGCTCTTCGCGACACGCGTCGAAAGATTTCTTGTCGAACCGACCTATCTCATCTGGATCAGGGAATGGCTCACCGTTAGGTTCAACGCAAACTTTGCGGCCCGGTTTGGAAACTTGATGGTCCAGTGTTTTGCCATAAGGCACTCCTTTGCCATGCACGGTATCGAAACGGCTGAAGAAGGCCTCGCAGACGTCGGCTCGATGATTGGTTATTTCCAGTCTCGCCGCAGACATCTTGTTGCTGTGCTCCAGCTCATGCCGCACGTCTGCCGGGGCGTTAAGCCTCTGCATCCGCTGGACACTTTGAACGTCGTCCTACCGCTTGTTGAGCTGCACGCCCTTCCAATGTCTGGCTGCCAAACCGTGCTCAACGTCAGGTTTGCGCGCCAAAGCTTGAACCTGTCCGACGATTCGAAGTCCGAACTTGCTATGTTGAGCCCGCTGTTCCTGGAGCCAGAACGGGCACCAATCGTTGACATGCCAATAAACGAAGAAGGACTGGAAATCCTGAGAAAGCGCGAACAGGTTCGCGATGACAGGCTCTTTTCGGCGGCGGAGCTTCGCAATGATATAGCGTTTATCGAGGCAGCCTATGCAGAATTTGATCTTACAGCGTCCGACTTTCCCGCATGCTCAAAGCTCATCCGCAAGCTTTCCAACGATTATATCGACCGCGATTTCTGGATCGCAATTACACCTCCTGACCTTGAGCGGCTTTTTCGCCGGTTCTCAGCATCTAAGGCGCTGAAAGATGCCTTCGTAAATCGCTCCGGCGACTATTCGAACTGCCTATCGACGTATGCGCCGATGGTCTTGGTCGGCGGAGTATATCGGTCTACCGTGACTCTGCTCAGCCGTTTCTTATACAACTGGCGTGCTCGCAGTCTTGACCGAAAAAAACGGTACCAGATCAGGTCGGGGTTTATTTTCGAGGACGCCGTCGCCGCAGAACTGGGAAAGCAGGGCTTCGCGCTGCAGGCCATCACACGCGTCGGCCGCGCTGAATTCGACGTGGTTACAGTGCGAGAGGGTATAATCTGGAACGTTCAGTGTAAGAACAATTTCCGGCATCTGGACCAAGTCGACTCCAACGCGGAACGCTTTGCAAGATACAATAGGAGCTTGGTGAGAGCATACGAAAGGGCGCTACAAAAGGAAGTGGGCCGTGAACACCTTCTGAAGACGAAGATCGGGCTCGATCGCGTCCAGCACATGCTGGTTTCACGCTTTCCCGTCGTGACCGACGATCTACGGGTCTTGCCTTTCAGCAGAATCGGCGACTTCAGTCAGAGGGCGCAGCTCGTCTTACAAGGTGCTTAATGACGCAGTGGCTCAATTCATATTTTCCTTCAGAAGGCTGATCGGGCGCTTTTAAGACGGGAGCCGCACTAATGGGAATAGGGTCGAGGACGAGCTAGCCGATAGCCGCTATAGTCGTTTTGCGCTTCGCTTCCAAATCATCGAAATAAGCTTTGATGTCCGCTGGCATAGGGGTCTTTGGCTCTGGCAACCGCGCAAGGTGACGCCACCTCTTGTCCAGCGCGTCGAGCGACACCTCGTCAACTAGCCCTCGTTTCGCTTGGGTGATGAAGACCTTTCGAAGCTCGGTCGGCACATCTTTATGCTCTTCCAGTCGCTTTGCGATCCATAGCGTGACATCGACCAACTCCAGACCTGCGCTTTCGTCACCTGGAATAAACGTGGGTGGCACGTCCGGCATCATGGAATAATCAAATTTCGGCATGCCCGGTCCCAGGTCAGTCGTGTGCTTGGCTGACCTCAGATTCTCGTACCAGCTGGCAAGTTCTCCCTGTGCTTTGTTGAATTCAGTCTGCCGATCTACGGTGATTTTGCGTACGGTGCGCCTCTTCTTCGCCGATTGGACCGCCATGACTTGCATCACCTGCTGAAAGCCCACGAGGTTGGGCGAAATCTGTAGTGCAGTATCATGGTTGCCCGCGCCATAGCCGATATCGAACGGGTTTGCCGCAGCCCACTTCAGCGCCCCAGTCACGAGCTCCTGGGAGCGCTGATCTACCAGCCTGTCCACACGTGCGATTAGAGCGTTGCAAAGCGCGGCCAAAGCTTCTGCGCATCTTGCTGCATTGGTTTCTCTCCGTGCCGCCCAAGCAGCTTTTCTAAGCCGCTCGTCGAACAGCGACGCGACTTTGAACAGCATGACATAACGGAGCGGGGTGAAGTAATGATGCCATGACACTGCATCGTTGACGCCAGAGTCGAAGACCTGGTCGTAGAAGCATATGATCGCGTGATCCGGTTTCGTGACCTTCAGCATCGAGAACCGCAAGTCATGCTTCCTGCTGAATGAAACTATCCTGTCAGCGATGGGGATTAGGCGCCCAGCACCAAGTTCCGCGGCATGAATGCGCTTCACGCCCAATTCGCTCCTCAAGTCGGATAGCAGGGGCTCCGCTACAATGTCCAGATTAGCAGGGCAACCTAGGACGCCGTAGTACAGTTTAGGTTGATGGACATCGAACAAATTCAGGCCCGTATTTCCGCTCTCGTCGATATAGTAATACACCAGCTGTTGTCCCCGCTCGTCCTTAGTCAAGGAAGACCTCGAGGTCATATGGATGTCAAGGGACACTGTTCGCAGGAGAAAGGGAAACGAGCTCGGCGCGCTTGTCTAAGCTCCTCTATTAGCCAGACGTGGCGACCGTGGATCAGCAGTGCGCGTTCCTTGACAGCACAGTCATCGGAAACTTGAGAAAATCTGATTGATTTCCAAAGCTTTAACAAAGTAAAGGGAGCTGACCGGAGGTTCACATCCCATCAAGGCGATGACCTTGATCAGGCACATCTTGCTCGATGCCAACTGCGGTTCACGCTCAACGACGGCTTTGCGCCCGCTTATTCGGTCGTTCCATCCGCGTCGACGGCTCCCAATATCCGCCGGTCTGCTTAGGTTATTTTTGAATGTCTGAGACGGGTGGAGAGTGCGCTCTGTGCAAGCCATTGAGATTGGTAGTCGGGGAAAACGGTGCGCTATTTTTGAATAACGCACCGTTTCGAAGATAATTTTCATCATGAAGAGATGACGGGCCGCTTGGGACCCGCCATCTATTATTACCCGAATGGCTTGCGGAAAACCGAGTTCGACCCGCCCAAAATGCCATCGGTATTCGACGGGTCCAGGAACCGCAAAGTTTTGCGCACTTCAGAATTCTCGCCGCCGGCAATCACGTTAGCGAGCTTACGAAGTTCGGAATTCTCGCCGCCCAAGATGCCGTGCTTTGCGATGTCCTTAGGGCTAACGCCGCTCACCGCCTTGAACACCTGCGTGACGAGATTGTGCTCGTCCTTCGCCGCTTCAAAGTTACCGCCAATCCAGCCGATTGGCGCGAGCGCCACACGAACGACCTGATTGCCGACATCGCTTTTGCACGAACCATCGAGGTCGTTCTTGGCATTGGTGTACTCGTCCTCGGTCTGCGCTCCATATTGAGTAACCTCTTCCTTTGCCAGCGTGCGAAAGGTCGTATTGATGAGCGCATCCAGGTCAGAGGGTGCGATAGAGGCGATCATATCGTCAAACCAAGCTCCGAACGCACCGTCCATGTCCGTCACCTTGTAGTTCGCCAGCACAGGGGCGACCTGTTCATCAAATACCGGACGCGCCTGTTCTCGTTTTGCTTTGAGCCACGCCGCGCGGAATTCGGGCGTATAGTTCATGGTGTCGATACTGGCGCTCGCCGCCACGAACTTCTCCCTCATCTGCTGCCGTTGCTCTGAGAAATCGCTTCGAGCCTTGATGCACGGATCGAGAAAGTCGAATGCGCCGGCGGCGAAAGCGGGAGTAACGCTCAGGGTGGCCAATCCCAACGCCGAGACCAAGAGAAACCTTTTCATGACACTGCTCCTTCTTCGGATAATTTGGGGTGGAGTGGGGTGGCGAGCTCAAGACTCGCCACTTGCTAGTCAGCCGAACGGCTTGCGAAAAATCGAGTTCGGGCCGCCGAAGATGCCGTAGCGACCGATGTCCTGAGCGCTAATGCCTATGACGACGCGCAGCACTTTTGCGAATTCGCCAGACTCGCGGTATGCACCCTTGAAGTTGCCGTCCACGATATTCACGGGAGCCAGAATGATCTTTCTCAGCTCGCCGTTAGGACCAAAAGGCCTGTCCGATAAGATGAACTCGTGGAGTAGTACACCGACGCCGGCGCATGCAATTACTGAGGGCGGAGCGGCCAGGGCCGCTTCGCAGACGACCACAGTGCTATCGGCGCGGGCGGGAGCAGCATAAACAAGAGCTGTTAGGCTCAGCGCCGCTGCCGACCCACCTTTCCATGTGGCGTTGCGAATAGACTTCATCGGTGACTCCCATTTCTGGAACGACCGGGGGTCCGCCCCGGGATCGTCAAAAGCGATCTATGGGGAGCCTATTGAAATGGAGAAGATGAAGCCAAAGTAGCGGCAAATTTTGCCGCGCTATTTTGAAGGTCCGCTCAGATGTTGGTTGAGGAACTTCACTGTTACAGCTTCTTGTGTTGGCGTATTTTTCCGCACGCCCATGGCGATGAGAAGGGCACGTTTTTGCCATGCGGTGAAGTACAGCATGGTCGCGTTATCTTCCTTCTCGGAGGAAACAAAGTCCGCTTCATCATACGCCGTGGAAAGGTCTCGCAGGCTGCGCTCTTTTTTCCCGCCACCTCTTTGAGACATGAAGTGTTTGTAGAAATCTTGGGCACCGACCCATGGCCTCGCATGGGGAGCAACCACCTCATTGTAGATGTAGTTAGCAAGACAAACGAGAAATCGTCGATGCTCTTCCGCAACAAACACCTTGTACGCTGAGTACCATCTTTCGTCGGCTTGGATGTAATCCACAGCGCAGGTGTTCATTGTTGCAATCTCTGCTTGGGAGAACCGCTGTGCGTCTTCAACTCGTGTAAAATCCTCGGGAAGAACCCGGAGACTTCGTGCGCTACCGCCGTCATCGTTGTGGCGGAGATACTTCCAAGTACGCTCGATGGGCATCCAAATTCCCACAAACTGACGCAGAGGTGCGCATCCTCCACATCAATTATGTCGAAAAGTGGTTTCTATCCCATAATTATCGTATCCAAACAATTGGCCCGACCGCTTTCATGAACTAAGAGAACCGGAATTCCCGAAGCCCGTCCCACGCTTTGGCTGGTTGGCAAGTGGCCAGTTTGGGTTCGGAAGCGGTCACGCTGACCGCCTCCGACAAATGACAGCTATCTCTCGGTTGGTGGCCAAGACCTGTCAGTCCGCTCGCGGACCCAAATTGCGTTCCTCTATGGCCGTGGCACTGTATTCGAACTGGATCGTCCTTGAAGGCATCTCTGCCGGCTTGTGCAGCCGTCGAAGCTTACTATAGCGTCGCCATGGATCGAAGCGCGGCCGATACGCTGTCGGAATTCGGCATTGAGATTCTTCCGCCGGACCGCGATTACACGTGTGCACCGGATCAAACGACATGTCCGTGTTGTCGAACGTTACGTCCGGCCTCGATGCCTCGCACCATGACCGCCGGTGGCAAAGCACCTCCATCAATTCAAGCGGCGTTTGACGACGCGCTGGCGAAATTACCGGACGGTTATGTCGATGGACATTTTGGTAATGGATCATGGGGCGTGACCGTTAAGCGGTCGGAGGATGGCAAACGAATCTGGCTCTATGGCGAGGAGCTCAGCGGAACCGAAATCGTCAGCTTCAACCTCTATCGATTGGCTGGACCTGGGCCGACACTGAGGCCGTGCGAAATGTCCTCCGCCAAGGTGATCGAATTCGTTCTCGGTTTCGAGCCCAGCAGAGAGAAGGGGGCACCTCGACCATAATGGCCGACCAACAAGCACAGGATTTATATTGCGTTGCAGCAAATGCATGGCTGCACTGCGATCTGAGCGCTGGCGGTCGGGGCAGCCTCTGATATCTTCAGGTCAACGAAGCAATGCACCTCCTCCCGCAGAGCTTCGTGTTTCAGGCGACCCACTCCTCCTCCCAAGGGGAGCCTGACGGAACAACGGCACTCCTCCTCCCAGCCGTTGTTCAATCTTTTGGAAAAGCCTGCCGCACCTCCTCCCGCGGCAGGCTTTTTCGTTTTCCGATACATTCAAGCTCTGAGTTCAGGCGTCAAAGCAGACTGCCCTGTTCCACCGGTTCCCCGGATTTGGACACGATCGTGGATCGGTACGGTTCGCGGGACGAGATGATCAGCGCATCATTCGGTAATGGGCGGGCCAGCTCCTTGGCCTCTTCCCATGGCGCCCGCATCCAGGTGTCGGTCTCTTCCTTCGTCAGCAACAGGACCGGCATGGCCTTCTCATGGATCGGCTTCACCAGGTCGTTGGGATCTGTGGTCAAGAATCCGTAGAGATCATCGGTGGTGAGACCATCCCTGACCTTTCGGACACTCAGCCATTGCGGCACATGGAGACCGGCAAAGAACATCAGCGGCTTACTTTCGTCGCGGGCGAACCAGGCATTGGGCACGTTTCCGCCATCCTCCTGGCTGGCCGGATCCGGCTCGGCGAAACTAGTGATCGGGACAAGGCATCTATTTTCGACGCCAAACCATCGCTTCCAGTGCGGAAAACTGAGCTTGCGCACGTTGGTCGTGCCGCGGTCGGCCTCCATGCGGATCAGGTCTTCGAGATCGAAGGCCTTGTCCTTGGCGGCACGTTTCTCAGCCTTGGCTTTGGCCGCCTTCTCAAGGGCGAAGCGCGGCGAGGGCAGTCCCCAGCGCGCATGGACCAGTTGCATCTTTCCGTCGGCGGTGTTGCGGACGATCGGCCCCATCTGATCGGGGTTCATCTGGTAGGCGGGCATCAGGTTGATCAGGCTTTCGGCGTCCTGGGCCCATTTGGCGACCCAATCCTTGTCTTCCATGCGATAAAGATTACACATAGTAGGCTATCTACTCCGCTTGAGCTCGAATGGAGGACAATCTAGCGCATGGCGCCGGTTTCGCTAGTCGAGCCGGAAGACGTCGGCATTGTCCTGGCGTTCTCGCAAGCCCTTGTACGACGGATGACGGAGTTTCCCGTCAGTCGACCAGGCGCGAAACTCGATCTCGGCAATGAGCGTAGGCTGGACCCAAACAACATCGGCGCTTCCGGAATAGGCCAGCGGCGGTTGCTTTCGCTTCCATCGCAGCGTGTCCAGCGCCTTCCGCAACCTGATGATCTCGGCTTCCTTGAAGCCTGTTCCGACGCTTCCGACATGGACGAGATCGGCATCGCGGTAGGCGGCAAGCACTAATGAGCCGAAGCCGGCAGGGGACGCCGCCGACCTCTCATAACCGACGATGAAGAAGGCCTCGCTCTGGACGCATTTGACTTTCACCCAATCCCCGGTCCGGCCCGAGCGATAGGGCCGGTCGAGGTGCTTGCCGACGATGCCTTCCAGGCCGAGGCGGCAGACATGCTCCAGCAGGACAGCTGGTTCGGCATCGAGTGTTTCAGATAGTCGAATGGCGCCGACCTGGTCATTCCCTGGGGCGTTTAACGTGTCCTCGAGAAGGTGTCGTCGAGACCGGTATTCGACACCGCTCAGATCGTGCCCGTCCAGATAAATAAGATCGAAAGCGTAAAGGACGGCGTCGGAGGCACGGTTGCCAGCTTGTTTGCCGGATGCGCCCAGCGATTGCTGCAGCAACCCGAAATCCGTCCGCCCCTCTTCGTCGAGCACGACGGCTTCGCCATCGATGATCATCGTTGCCGGTCCGAGCGCTCGGGCGGCCTGCTCTATGGCCGGAAACCGGTGCGTCCAGTCATGGCCGCCACGCGTGAGGATCCGGATCCCTTGGGGCTCGATATGAACGGCAAGGCGATAGCCATCCCATTTCAGCTCCCAGCTCCACTCGTCTCCCGTTGGCGGATAGGCCTTCAGTTGCGCTAGCGCGGGTTCGACGCGATCTGGCATGGGATCGAAAGGGAGCTGCGGTTGGGCGGGATTGCGCTTCCTGCGCGGCTTTGTGCGGATCGGAGCCTCGGTATCACGAAGGAGGGGTTTTGATCTCGGAGGCTTGGTCATGCCAACAGTTCAGCAGAAAAATCTTAAAGACACTGTGACGATGCCGACTTGTCCCCGCAATTCACACAAAGGGAGTAGCGCTCGCAGACGCTCCGGAAAAAACCTCCAGCCGCTACCCACCTGATTCTCCTGAGTATTCTTCAGTTTCCTAATGTTCAGGATAATATTCCCGGGTGGTGTTCCGGCTGGCCTAAGGCCCCTCCTTGTCGAGCGCAGTCGCGTCCTTTGGGCGTAGGAGCTTTAAGTCCGCTCGGGATGCAGGTGAACGGCGGCCCAGTGCAGTGCTTGGTGGTGCGTCCGTGCGTGCAACATTCCGCACGTCCGGGCCGCCGGCGCCAACTAAAGGGGACGCCGCGAAAATCGAAATAGTGAACCGTTGGCGCCGGTTATTAAGCCGGTAACAGGTATCACACACGCCATGAGCCGGCCTATCCGAAAGCGATCTGCCTGGCGCTGGTCGATGGCATCGATACCGCACTTCGCGCCCCCGTGCACATCGATCGATGGGCGTCCCGGCTACTGGCGGTTGCTCCGACGGTCAGGACTAAAGGCGCCGAGCCGGTTCAAAGCAACTGAAGCTTTCGTGAGCAGGGTTAATAAGCCTTATGAGCGAACGGGGGGTTATAGTTTGCGGTTTTGCGCTTAAGCTACGCAAGGCCCATTCACCCCGGACTGGAGGATCTTCCGTGAGCCCACCGATCGAATATGAATTGCGCCGCCGAACATTCCTTGCCGGCGGTGCCACAGCGGCCATTGCTGTTCACTTGCCTCGTAGCGCTAGCGCTCAACAGTCCAACTCAGCAGCACCTGTTGGTGCAGAGCAGTCGAACGTTTCGCTGGTTGTCAACGGCAAACAAGAACAGCTTCAGCTCGATAACCGCACGACTTTGCTCGATGCACTGCGCGAACACCTGCGGCTGACGGGGACAAAGAAGGGTTGCGATCATGGGCAGTGTGGCGCCTGCACCGTTACAGTGAATGGCCGCCGGGTAAACTCCTGTCTTAGCCTCGCTGTCATGCATAGTGGCGACGAGGTTACGACGATCGAGGGAATTGGAGGGCCGGATAACTTGGATCCGATGCAAAGCGCCTTCCTGGAGCACGACGGATTCCAATGTGGTTACTGCACACCCGGGCAAATAGCGTCGGCCAAAGCCGTCCTGGATGAAATCCGTGCTGGCATTCCAAGCCATGTCACCCAGGACCTGACAGCTTTGATCAAAGTAACCGATGCTGAGATCCGCGAGCGTATGTCCGGAAACATCTGTCGATGCGGCGCCTACGCCAACATTCTCGCCGCCATCACCCAAGTCGCGGAGGAGCAGGCATGAGAGCGTTTTCCTACGAAAAAGCTGCCGATCCAGTGGCGGCAGCATCTCGTGCAGCACAGGTGCCAGGCGCCAGATTTATCGCTGGCGGCACCAATCTGCTGGATCTCATGAAGCTTGAGATCGAGACCCCCGTCCATTTGATCGACGTCAATGGCCTAGCTCTCCACAAGATAACCGAAACCACTGAGGGCGGTCTGCGCATCGGAGCACTTGTGCTCAACACTGATCTCGCGGCCAACGCACGAGTACGGCGCGACTACGGCGTCCTGACCAGAGCACTTGTCGCGGGTGCTTCTGGACAGTTGCGCAACAAGGCGACAACCGCCGGCAATCTTCTACAGCGAACACGCTGTCCGTATTTTTACGATACAGCGCAGCCCTGCAACAAGCGGAACCCAGGTTCGGGCTGTGCGGCATTGAGCCAAGGCGCGTTTTCCCGGCAGCTTGGAATCATCGGCACCTCGGATGCCTGCATCGCAACCCATCCGTCGGATATGGCGGTCGCGCTACGCGTCCTCGATGCGGTGGTTGAGACAGTAACATCCACAGGCGTTACCCGTCGCATTCCCTTGGAAGAGCTTCACCGCCTGCCGGGAGATACGCCCGATAAAGAGACGGCGTTGATGCCGGGCGAACTGATCACCTCGGTAACGCTTCCGGCTCCGGTAGGCGGCCGCCAGACGTATCACAAGGCACGCGACCGTGCGTCCTACGCATTTGCTCTGGTTTCGGTTGCGCTCATTCGCCAACCCGACGGGAGCGGTCGGGTGGCACTTGGCGGGGTCGCACCCAAGCCATGGCGTCGTGCCGAAGCTGACGCGGAGCTCCCAAATGGTGCGCGCGCCGTCATGGCGCGACTGCTCGAGGGAGCACGTCCCACCGAAGAAAACGCGTTCAAGATCACGTTGGCAGAGCGGACTTTGTCCGCCATGCTTTCCGAGGAGTGAGACGATGGAATTTAACCAGCCCGCCGATCAGAATATTTTCGACCAAGCAACCATCATCGGGAAGCCGCATCAACGGATTGAAGGACGTCTGAAGGTGACGGGTCGCGCACCCTATGCCTATGAGCGCCATGATGTCGTAAACAACCAGCTCGTTGGCTATCCGCTTGGGTCGACGATTTCCAAAGGCCGCATCACGTCCATGGATACCACGGCGGCGCGCGCGGCTCCCGGAGTTGTCGCGGTCGTTACAACGCTGGAAATGGAACCCCTACCGCTCGGTTTCTACAACGTTGCACGATTGTTCGGCGGAAACGAGGTGCAGCACTACCATCAGGCGATCGCCGTGGTCGTGGCCAAGACCTTCGAACAGGCCCGCTCCGCTGCCGCCCTGATCAAAACCAGCTACGAGATCGAAGAGGGCGACTATGACCTGGATGCTGTCTTCAGGCTGGTTCAGGGCTCTGGAAAACCGACGACCGATGTAGGCGATGTTGAGGCTGCCTTCCGGAATGCTGCCGTTGTCACGGACGAGCTTTATCACACGCCGTCGCATAGCCACGCAATGATGGAGCCGCACGCGTCTATCGTTGATTGGTCAGACGGCGACCGACTTACAGTATGGACCTCGAACCAGATGATCAACTGGAACCGGGATTCCCTGGCAACTACATTTGGAATCGATAAAGATAAAATTCGTGTGGAAAGCCCATACATCGGCGGCGGCTTCGGCGGCAAGCTCTGGCTTCGCGCCGATGAGGTTCTCGCTGCGGTGGGGTCTCGCGCTGCGCGCCAACCGGTCAAACTTGCGCTCCCGCGCCCTATGATGATCAACAACACCACGCATCGATCTGCCACAGTGCAGCGCATCCGCTTGGCTGCGGATACGGGCGGCCGCCTCATCGGCATTTGGCATGAAGTCGCGTCGCACACTCTGCCCGGCGGCAGGGGCGAAGACGCGACGGCGCAAACGCCGTTCTTCTATGCTGGAGCCAACCGTCGGATTATCCATCACTTGGCGGATATGAACCTTCCTGAAGCCTCTGACATGCGTGCGCCAGGTGAGGCGTCGGGTCTTATGGCGCTGGAAATCGCCATGGATGAGATGGCAGAGAAACTCGGCATGGATCCGGTTCGGTTCCGCGTCCTCAACGATACCCAGGTTAACCCGAGCGACCCCAAGATGCCGTTTTCCGAGCGACATTTTGTTGAGTGCCTTGAACGTGGTGCTGAGTCCTTCGGATGGGACGGTCGTAATAGGTCTCCGGGTAAGAAGCGTGAGGGCATGTGGTTGATCGGTCACGGCATGGCTGGCGCCTACCGGGGAGGACCGACACTGGACTCCGGAGCGCGTGTGCGGCTTAAGGCCGGTCGTTTAATCGTCGAGACCGATATGACGGATATCGGCACGGGTTCCTACACGATCATCGCCCAAACCGCAGCAGAAACCATGGGTTTGCCGATGGAAGCAATAGAAGTGCGGCTCGGAAACAGTGCCTTCCCGGTGGCCTCAGGATCTGGGGGTCAATTTGGCGCAGCGAGTTCGACCGCGGGTGTATATGCGGCCTGCCTTGCTCTCCAGGAAACGATCGCCAAACGACTTGGACTGGACAATCCACGGTTCGAGGGTGGCAATGTTCAAACCGCCACAAGGTCAGTTCCTCTCTCTGACGTCGCACCTGATGAAGAACTGGTCGCCGAAGACACGATTACCTTTGGCGACTTCAAAAAGTCCATGGTGCTCGCCACATTTGGCGCGCATTTTGTAGAAGTCGGCGTCCATATCGGCACCGGTGAAGTCCGTGTTCGGCGTATGCTCGCGGTATGCGATGCCGGCCGCATCTTGAATCCCACCACCGCTCGCAGCCAGGTTATCGGTGGAATGACGATGGGGATCGGCGCGGCACTTTCGGAGGAGCTCGCGACGGACCTCGGCCGCGGCTACTTCGTCAATCACGACCTCGCCGGTTACGAAGTGGCGGTTCACGCTGATGTCCCGCATCAGGAGGTGATCTTTCTGGATACTACCGACGCGTCGTCGACACCGTTGAAAGCCAAAGGTGTTGGCGAGCTCGGGATTTGCGGTGTAGCTGCCGCGATCGCCAATGCCGCTTATAATGCGACGGGCATTCGCGTTCGGGATTATCCGATAACACTGGATCGCATGATAGACAGGCTTCCTGCTGTCGGGTGAGGCTCAACTAGGATCGTGCCGCCTCGCGAAAGAGCGAGGTTCAGATATCTACCCGTTGCTCGCCATCCGGCCGGATCAGGCCGTATTTCGCGCTGGCGCACGATATCCCTCGCGTCAATGACCGGCGTGTTGTCAGTGGGATTATTTACGGGTTGAAGCATGGACCTCAGTGGAAAGACGCGCCAAAGAAACATCCGGTGTGCGACCAAGGGGCCGCAGGACGGCTGTTCCACCTGCTGGCCAACTGGTTCCCGCCTTTTCCCGGCTTCTACCTCTACTATCCGAGCCGCCGCCAGATGGCCCAGCCGCTACGCGCGTTCATCGATTTTGTGAGTAACGATGGTCGGGATTAAATCGGAGGGCACTGCGAGAACGTCGGATTTCGGGGCTACAGCGCAGACATAGTGATCATCATCGTCAGGCGCGGCCTTGCCAGCCCTACCGATTGCAGTAAGGCGCGCTAAGCGCCTGTGTTCGTTTCAACGCTCCCGGTCGAGACAGAAGAACGAGAGCGCCGCGCCGAGAAACAGCAGCACTACCGCGACGATGAGCGAGAGATGCATGCCATGCATGAACGCGGTGGATGCCGTATCTCGTACGAAATAGCCGCACGTCGCGACGCCGAGCATGCCGCCGACTTGCCGCGCCGTGTTGAGAACACCTGACGCGCCGGCTCGTGATGGTTCGACCGAGGAGAGCGTTACATTTGTCATCGTCGGCACCATCAGCGCGATGCCGCTTGCCGCCATTAGCATCGGCACGACCAGTCACCAGTACGAGCCGCTGACACTGACGGGAAGTAGGAGAAGGTATCCAATCGCTGCCAGAAGGAGGCCGAACACCATGAGCCGGCGTGCGCCAAGGCGTGTGATCAATCGGCCTGCGATGATGTTCATGACCATGAGAACAATGGTCATGGGCAGGAAGGCGATGCCGGTCTTCGAAAGATGCTGCTCCAGTTGGAAGAACAGGCTGAACCCGAAGATCAGGCCATAATAGGCGAAGTTGACGATAATGCCGGTGAGCGAAACGATTGAGAAAGCAGGACCGGAGAAGAATGACAACGGCAGCATTGGTGCCCGGCTTCGCGCCTCGATCAGGATGAAGACCATGGCGGCGAAGATGGCTACGGTAAGGGTCACGAGAATCCGCGGATGCATCCAACCGAGATTTGCCGCGTTGGAGCGATGCGAGTGCAATGATGGCGGCTGCCTGTCCAGGCAGATCAAGCGAGCGCGTATCGTTTCTGGGACCTGCTACCGAGTAGCGGAGGATCATGGCCAGACCGATCAGTCCGATCGGAATGTTGATCAGGAAAATTGCTGAAGCACAGCTCGCCACTGAGTTGGGAACATATCAACCTTACCGGCATCTACACCTGGGATGCGGAACATCAGATGCCGAACGGATTCCGAGCGCTCCGCCTTCCGGCTGGGCTAAGGCGTGCCGCGTGAGTTCGCGCCCCGTTCCCCTTAGCGTACGATTTCGCCCTGCTCTTGTTCCGACCCCATGTCGGCCAGGAATTCCGCCTCGATATCGGGACCGTTCCTGCCGGAGTAGGGTTGCGGAATCTTTTCAATCGCCATTCCCCGACCTGTTCGTTAGATAATCTTGAGTTGCTTATGACCTCGACAGCGCCGCTTCATGAAATTATCTGTAAAACATGACCACGATCACCGAAGACACGATCGCCAATCGAATCAGCCGCATTCTCGCCGACCGTATCATCACAGGTGCGCTGGAGCCTGGTAGTCGGCTTAGGCAGGATCACATTGCTGAAGAATTCGGCACCAGCCACGTGCCAGTGCGGGAGGCTTTCCGTCGTCTGGAGGCGCAAGGACTCGCGGTGAGTGAGGCGCGCCGTGGTGTGCGGGTCGCGTCATTTTCGCTGGCCGAGGTTCAGGAGGTCGCTCGCATGCGTTCTGTCCTGGAGGGACTTGCGCTCCGCCATGCCGCGCCGCATCTCACTCCGTTCATCCTCAGCCAGGCCGAAACGGCGATGGTTGCCGGTGACCGTGCGAGTAATATCCGCGAATGGGACGAGGAGAACCGCCGGTTCCACAGGCTGTTGCTCGCACCTTGTGACATGCCGCGCCTGCTCGCGGCGATCGATGATCTACATACGGTCGGATCGCGACTTCTGTTTGTGAGCGGCCGCGGCGGATGGACGCCACGGGTTGATGTCGATCATCATGCCATTCTCGATCATCTGCGTAAGGGCAAAATCGAGCAAGCCATTGTCGTGCTGGATCGGCATGTGCAGAGGATTGGCCAAAAGCCGATCCAGTATGCCTCCGGCGCAACGGGCGAGGCATTTGCCATAGAGGGCTGAGGTAAAGCCCGAGCTTAATTTGTCATCGATTTGAGGGATCCGCACATCCACGCGGCCGGACGTGTGCCGACGGAAAACCTCTCACTTCCGTCTATTCTACTTTCAGTTGCTACCCGGATCAGCATTCGCGTAAATGGCTATTGCAAAGTCCTGCCTTTCGCAGAATTATAGATAAAACTATCTTCTATCTATTGAATGCTGAAGGTGATTGATGACGGATAATGTGACGCTACCGCCCGGTGCTCTCATCTCAATCGGCGAGGCGGAAATTATCTATAATTTGCCGTTCAATGATCTTCTCTTTCGTGCCCACCAAATTCATCGCGCGCACTTTGATCCGAATGCCATTCAGATGAGCCGGCTGCTGTCGATCAAGACTGGTGGCTGTGTCGAGGATTGCGGCTATTGCAGCCAGTCCGCCCACTATCCGACGGGTCTCAAGGCTTCGAAGCTAATGGAAGTCGAGCGCGTGCTTGGCGAGGCGCAGAAGGCAAAGCAAGGTGGCGCGACACGCTACTGCATGGGCGCCGCGTGGCGCAATCCCAAAGAGCGCGACATGGAAGCTCTAGTCGCCATGGTCGAGGGCGTAAAAGCACTGGGGATGGAAACCTGCATGACGCTCGGCATGTTGACGCCGGCTCAATCCGAAAGCTTCGCCGAGGCCGGCCTCGACTACTACAACCACAATGTCGATACCTCCGAGCGCTATTATTCGGAGATCATCACCACCCGCACTTTCGAGGACCGGTTGGCAACGCTCGCCAATGTCCGCGATGCCGGGATCAAGGTATGCGCGGGTGGCATCCTCGGGATGGGCGAGACGGTCGAAGATCGTATTTCGATGTTGGTGACGCTCGCCAATCTGCCGACACCGCCGGAAAGCGTGCCGATCAACATGTTGATTCCGATCCCCGGCTCCAAACTCTCCGATGCCGCGCCGGTCGATCCGATCGACTTCGTCCGGACCATTGCGCTCGCCCGTATCCTGATGCCGCGCTCGCATGTCCGCCTTTCGGCCGGCCGCACCGAGATGAGCGACGAGATGCAGGCCCTTTGCATTTTCGCTGGGGCTAATTCCATCTTCGTCGGCGACACTCTGCTGACGGCCGACAATCCCGGCGAGGATCACGATGCGGCCCTTTTCCGCAGGCTGGGGCTGAAGCCGATGGAACTGGAGCCGTCGGCTTGAGTTCGCCAGCGCTAGCCCGCTACGAAGCAACGCTTGATGGCCTTGCGCGCCGGTCGCGGATCCGCGCGCTCGCTCCCCAGCACGGCGTGGACTTCACATCCAACGACTATCTCGGGCTTGCCAATGCGCCCCGCCTGAAGGCGGCGATAGCAGCGGCGATCGACAGGGGCGTTTCCGCGGGCGCCGGAGGTTCGCGGCTGCTACGTGGCAATCACCCCGAACATGAGGCGCTCGAAGCAGAAGCGGCGGCGTTTTTCCGAGTCGAGAGGGTGCTCTATTTCGGCAGCGGTTTTGCGGCCAATGTCGCGCTCTTCTCGTCTCTGCCGCAGCGGGACGACCTGATCGTCCATGATGCGCTGATCCATGCCAGCGCCCATGACGGCATAGCGGCCAGCAAGGCGGAGGCGGTTGCGGTGCCGCACAATGAAGTCGACGCGTTCGATCGGGCGATCCGCCGCTGGCGCAAAGCCGGCGGCAAGGGGCGTCCCTGGATCGCTGTCGAGAGCCTCTATTCCATGGATGGAGACCAGGCGACGGTCGCTGACCTCGCCGATCTCGCCGACCGGCATGACGGCTTCCTCGTCGTTGACGAAGCGCATGCCTCCGGCGTGTTCGGCCCGGGCGGCCGCGGCCTTGCCTCGGGGCTGGAGAGCCGCGGCAACATTGTGGTGCTGCACACCTGCGGCAAGGCGCTCGGCGTCTCCGGCGCGCTTCTCGGTCTGCCTTCTGTTCTCGCTGACTATCTGATCAACCGTGCGCGCAATTTCATCTATTCGACCGCCCCGTCGCCGCTGATGGCATCAGGGGTGCGCGAAGCCTTGCGCATGATCGCCGACGAACCGGAGCGGCGCATGCGGCTGGAGGGCCTCAAAAATTTCGCCGGCGAACAATTGTCCTCCCGGCTCGGCATCAGTCCTAGCGGTTCGCAGATCCTGCCGGTGATGATCGGCGACAATGCCCGCTCGCTCCGGATCGCCGACCGCATGCGGGCCGAAGGCTACGACATCAGGGCGATCCGGCCTCCGACCGTGCCGGAGGGGACGGCGCGGCTGAGGATTTCCATCACGCTGAATGTCGATGAAGAGCAGATTGCGGACATGGTGCAACGGCTGGCGACGGCGCTCGAGGAGGAGAGGTCATGATGCCGCGCTTCGTCGTCTCCGGTACCGATACGGGTATTGGCAAGACAGTCTTTGCCGCCGCCCTGACCGGCGCGCTCGATGGCTATTATTGGAAGCCCGTCCAGGCGGGGCTCGAAGACGAGACCGACAGCGAGACTGTCGCGCGGCTCGGCGGCGTGCCGCGTGCGCGCATCCTGCCGGAAGTCTATCGCCTCGCCACGCCTGCCTCGCCGCATCTTTCGGCCCGGCTGGCTGGCGTTGCGATCAATCCGGACAGGCTTGTGCCGCCGGTGATCGAGCGGCCACTGGTGATCGAGGGGGCAGGCGGGCTGCTCGTGCCGCTCTCGGATGACCTCGTCCTCGCCGATATATTTGCCCACTGGCAGATTCCGGTCATCCTTTGTGCCAGGACCTTGCTTGGCACGATCAACCATACGCTGCTCTCGCTCGAAGCACTGAAACATCGCAACATTCCGGTGTTCGGCATCGCCTTCGTCGGCGACGAGAACCAAGAAACGCAGCATATCATCGTCAAGATGGGCGGTGTCCGCTCGCTCGGCCGGCTGCCCTGGCTTCAGAACGTCACTGCCGACGGACTTCGCCAAGCGTTCCGCGACAGTTTCAATCTCGCTTCCTTTGCGCAGGTATCTGCATGAACCGCTCCACCGTTTGGCACCCGTTCACCCAGCATGCGCTCGAACCGCCGATGAAACGCATCGTCTCGACCGAGGGCGCCTATCTGATCGACGAGGACGGCAATCGCCTTCTCGATACGATCTCGTCCTGGTGGGTCATCACACATGGCCATCGGCATCCGGCGATCATGGCGGCGATCCGCGCAGCGACAGAGGCCTATGACCAGATCATCTTCGCCGAATTCTCCCACGAGCCTGCCGAACGACTGGCCGGGGGATTGATCGAGGTCGCGCCGGCGGGATTGAAGCATGTCTTTTATTCCGACAGCGGGTCGACCTCGGTCGAGGTGGCTCTCAAAATGGCGCTCGGCTACTTCCACAACATCGGCAGACCACGCGACCGGATCGTGGTGATGGAGCAAAGCTATCACGGCGACACGATCGGCACGATGTCGATCGGCGAACGCGGCGTGTTCAATGCCGCTTATGAACCGTTGCTCTTCGGCGTCGACCGGCTCGCCTTTCCGGAAACAGGTCATGAGCAGCAGACGCTTGATATGTTCGAGAGCTTCTGCCGTTCGGGCCGCGTCGCAGCCCTTGTGATCGAGCCCCTGGTGCTGGGGGCGGGCGGCATGAAGATCTATGATGCCCGGGTGCTTGCCGGGCTCAAGGAAATCGCCGGACGACATGGCTGTCTGCTGATCGCCGATGAAGTAATGACCGGCTGGGGCCGGACGGGGACGATGTTCGCCTCGGAGCAGGCCGGCATCAGATCCGATATCCTGTGCACTTCCAAGGGGTTGACCGGTGGCGCCCTGCCGCTTGCGGCAACACTCTGCACCGGCGACATCTTCGACGCCCACCTCTCCACCGACCGGCGGAAGACCTTCTTCCATTCGAGCTCCTATACGGCCAACCCAATCGCCTGCGCGGCCGCCGTCGCCAATCTCGACATCTGGCGCAGTGAGCCTGTCCACGAGCGGATTGAAAATCTCGCGGCACGGCACCGGCAGAACCTCCAGCGATTTGAAGGAGACCCGCGTTTCATCAACATCCGGCAGTCCGGAACGATTGCGGCGCTCGACCTCGCCGTACCCTCGGGCGGTTATCTCGCCGAGGCCGGTCCGCGCATGCGGCGGCTCTTCCGCGAGCGTGGGCTGCTCATCCGTCCGCTCGGCAATGTCATCTACCTCATGCCGCCCTATTGCGTGACGGCGGACGAACTCGACGACGCCTATGACGCCATAGACCAGGTCGCGTCGATCGTTCTCGGGAGCGCGGGCTGATGTCTGGCCGCTCCTCCCGCATGGTTGGCTTCGGGCATGCCGTGCCAGCGCGGCGGGTCGTCAATGCGGAGATCGAGGCGCGCCTTGGTCTCGAAACAGGCTGGATCGAGCGCCGGACCGGCATCCGCGCGCGCCACTGGGCCGAAGACGGCGAGACGCTGAGCGGCCTTGCCGCCAAGGCCGGGCGGATGGCGCTTGAAGACGCAGGGATCGCCCAAAGCGAGATCGCGCTGACGCTGCTTGCGACCTCGACACCGGATCATCTGATGCCGCCCTCGGCACCGCTGCTGGCCCACCGGTTGGGCCTCGAACGGTCCGGCGCGATCGATCTGGCCGGCGCCTGTTCGGGCTTTCTCTACGCACTCACCCTGGCGGATGGTTTCGTCCGTGCGCATGGCCGCGCCGTGCTGGTGGTCGCCGCCAATATCCTCAGCCGCCGCATCAATCCCGCCGAGCGGGCAAGTGCAGTGCTGTTTGCGGACGCGGCCGGCGCCGTCGTGCTGGCGCCGAGCACGAACGGGCGAAGCGGCCTCCTTGGCGCCGATCTCGCATCGGATGGTAGCGGCTATGGCCTGATCAACATTCCCGCTGGCGGCAGCAACCGGCCATTCTCTCCTGAGCTCAGGCCCGAGGACTTCCTGATGACTATGCAGGACGGCCGTGAGGTCTTCTCCCGCGCTGTCGCCCTGATGACCGAGACATCGAAGCGGGCGCTTGAACAGGCGGGGATTGCCGCATCGGATGTCGACCAATTCGTGCCGCACCAGGCCAACGCGCGCATATTCGACGCCGTCTCGGGCAACCTCGGCATCGCGCCGGAAAAAACCATCCGCACGATCGAGCGCTTCGGGAATTCGTCGGCCGCGACCATCCCGCTTTCCCTCTCCATGGCCAATGCCGAGCGGCGTTTCGCGGAGGGCGAGGCACTGTTGCTGACTGCCGCCGGGGCTGGCCTCATGGGCGGGGCTGCGGTCTGTCGCATGTAACCACAATGTCGAATCTGGAAGGAGCACAAATTGGAAAAATACGTGGGCGCGAAGCTGCATGGCATTCGAGTGACGGCCTCAAAGCTGAACTACCATGGGTCGATTACCATCGACGCGGACTTCTGCCGGGCGGTCGGCCTGAAACCGCTGGAATATGTGGAAATCTGGAACAAGATGTCCGGGGCCAGAATCAGCACTTACGTGCTCTATGGTGATCCCGGCTGCAAGTGCTGCATTCTCAACGGTGCGGCCGCTCGTACATGCCAGCAAGGCGATGAGATTATTATCGCATCCAGCGTCTTTTGCGAGTTCGATGAGATCATAAAGCTGCGGCCGCGCGTCTTGGTGTTCGGCGCCGGCAATGAGATTGTCGACAGAATTACTTACGAGGTCTTTCGCCGAGCGGATGGCTCTCCCGACATGTCGGTTACCACCGAACTTGCCAACAATGACTACGGATTTCCAGCGGCACTGCCATCGAGCCGATCTTCGTAACGCGGTTGGGAATTGGGTTCTGGAATGGTGCCCAAGGGCTTGACGGAGCACCATTTCTCACAATAGCTTAGCCCTATTCACCAGGGGGGTCCCGCCAAGGGGCTGAGATACTGCTGGTCGGATCGGCTTTGGCCGGCCGAGGCGCAGTGACCCGTTGAACCTGATCCAGTTCATACTGGCGTAGGGACGGTGCGAGCGCTGCGGCGGCGAGGGCGGGATTCCGTTCTTCGGATTCCGACGTGTTCTTCCATCATTCCAACTCTGGAACTGGGTCTCCAAACGTCAAACCTTGGAGCCTCGAACCATGAATATCGCAACCACCAAGCTCACCCCGGTCGCCGGCCCGCTTCCCGCCTCCACGAAAGTCCTGAAAGCTGGAACGATCCACCCGGACATCCGCGTGCCGATGCGTCAGATCGCATTGCATCCGACCTCCGGCGAACCGCCGGTCACCGTCTACGATTCCTCCGGTCCCTATACGGTAGAAGGCGCCGCGATCAGTATCGATGCCGGCCTGCCGCGCCTGCGCGAAAGCTGGATTGTCGCCCGCGGCGATGTCGAGGCCTATGAGGGCCGCATCGTCAGGCCGGAGGACAACGGCTTCGTGTCCGGCAGCCACCTGACGCCGGAATTCCCGATCCGCAACCAGCCTTTCAAGGCAAAGGCGGGCAGAGCCGTCACCCAGCTCGCCTATGCGCGGGCCGGCATCATCACGCCGGAGATGGAATTCGTCGCCATCCGCGAAAACCTCGGCCGGCAGGCGGCCAGGGAACCGCTCGTGCGCGACGGCGAAAGTTTTGGCGCCCAAGTGCCGGATTTCGTGACGCCGGAATTCGTTCGCCGCGAAGTCGCGGAAGGCCGGGCAATCATTCCCGCCAACATCAACCATCCCGAATCCGAACCGATGATCATCGGCCGGAATTTCCTGGTGAAGATCAATGCCAATATCGGCAATTCCGCCGTCACCTCGTCGATGGCGGAGGAGGTCGAGAAGATGGTCTGGGCGATCCGCTGGGGCGCCGATACGGTCATGGACTTGTCGACCGGCCGCAACATCCACAATATCCGCGACTGGATCATCCGCAATTCGCCGGTACCGATCGGCACCGTGCCGCTCTACCAGGCGCTCGAAAAGGTGAACGGCATTGCCGAGGACCTGACCTGGGAGGTCTATCGCGACACGCTGATCGAGCAGGCCGAGCAGGGTGTCGACTATTTCACCATCCATGCCGGCGTGCGGCTCGCCTATATCCCGCTCACCGTCAACCGCGTCACCGGCATCGTTTCCCGCGGCGGCTCGATCATGGCCAAGTGGTGTCTGCACCACCACAAGGAGAGTTTTCTCTACGAGCATTTCGAGGAGATCTGCGACATCTGCCGCGCTTACGACGTTTCCTTCTCGCTCGGTGATGGCCTGCGCCCCGGTTCGATCGCCGACGCCAACGATGCGGCTCAGTTCGCGGAACTGGAGACCCTCGGGGAGCTGACGAAGATCGCCTGGGCGAAGGATTGCCAGGTGATGATCGAAGGTCCCGGCCATGTGCCGATGCACAAGATCAAGGCCAACATGGACAAGCAGCTCGCGGTCTGCGGTGAGGCTCCGTTCTATACGCTCGGGCCGCTGACCACCGATATTGCGCCGGGCTACGACCACATCACGTCGGGGATCGGGGCTGCGATGATCGGCTGGTTCGGCACCGCCATGCTCTGCTACGTGACACCTAAGGAACATCTCGGCCTGCCCGATCGCAACGACGTCAAGGTGGGCGTCATCACCTACAAGATCGCCGCACATGCGGCCGATCTCGCCAAAGGGCATCCGGCGGCCCAGGTGCGTGACGACGCGCTGTCGCGCGCTCGTTTCGAGTTCCGCTGGGAGGACCAGTTCAACCTCTCGCTCGATCCGGAAACGGCGCGTTCCTTCCACGACGAAACGCTGCCGAAGGAGGCGCATAAGGTGGCGCATTTCTGCTCCATGTGCGGCCCGAAATTCTGCTCGATGCGGATTTCCCACGACATCCGCGCCGAAGCGCAGAAGGAGGGCCTGGAAGCCATGGCCGCCAAATACCGCGATGGCGGCGATCTTTACATGCCGGTCGCCGAAGCGGCGAAAACGCCAACCGGAGAATGACGATGCATATTCTCGTCAAGGGGGCCGGCGTTGCCGGCCTCACCGTTGCCTGGCAGCTCTACCGGCACGGTCTCCGGGTCAGTGTCACTGAACATGCCGACAAGGTCGGGGCCGGCGCTTCCGGCTTTGCCGGCGGCATGCTGGCGCCATGGTGCGAACGGGAAAGCGCAGAGGAGCCGGTACTGACGCTCGGCCGTCTTGCCGCCGATTGGTGGGAGGCGGCATTGCCCGGCCATGTCCATCGCCGGGGAACACTTGTCGTGGCGGCCGGGCGCGATGCCGGCGAACTTAACCGCTTTTCCCGCCGGACGGGCGGATGGGAATGGCTGGACGAGCAGGCGATCGCGGCTCTCGAACCTGATCTCGCAGGCCGTTTCCGTAACGCACTATTCTTTCGACATGAAGCGCATCTCGATCCGCGACAGGCACTCTCGGGGCTGGCCTCCGGGCTCGAGGAAGCACGCATGCGTCTGACATTCGGCGTCACGCACAATGCTGACGTTGCCCGTTATGATCGGGTGATCGACTGCACCGGAGCTGCACAGATCGGCCAGCTGCCCGGATTGCGCGGCGTTCGCGGAGAGATGCTCTGCGTCGAAACGCGCGAGATAACGCTCTCTCGTCCCGTTCGCCTGCTGCATCCGCGCCACCCGATCTATATCGTGCCGCGCGAAAGACATCGCTTCATGATCGGGGCGACGATGATCGAAAGTGATGATACCGGCCCGATTACCGCGCGTTCGCTGATGGAGTTGCTGAATGCCGCCTACACGCTCAATCCTGTGTTCGGCGAGGCAAGGGTTACGGAAACCGGCGCGGGCGTGCGGCCGGCTTATCCCGACAATCTGCCGCGTGTGACGCAGGAGGGGCGCACCTTCCATGTCAATGGCCTCTACCGCCACGGTTTTCTGCTGGCGCCGGCCATGGCAGGCGAGGTGGCGCGGCTTCTTCTTGAAGAAGGCAAGAAATCGGTAAGGAGAGCGTCATGACCTTCATCATCAATGGCGAGGAACAGGAGGTCGCGGCCACGACGCTCGCAGATCTTCTTCTCGCTCTGGACTACGAAGGCGGATGGCTGGCAACCGCGGTGAACGGCGAGTTGGTGCACCGCGAGGACCGCGCCGATTTCAAGCTCGGCGAACGCGACCGCATCGAAATTCTCTCACCCATGCAAGGAGGCTGAGATGCTGAAACTTTATGATGTCGAAGTCCACTCCCGCCTGCTGCTCGGAACAGCCCGCTATCCGTCTCCAGCTGTCCTTGCAGAGGCGGTGAGGCGCTCGAAGACGGAGATTGTCACCGTTTCGCTTCGCCGCGAAACCGTCGGCGGCAAAGCGGGCGGCGCCTTCATCGAGCTGATCCGCGAGCTTGGCGTGCGCGTGCTGCCGAATACGGCCGGATGTCACAGCGTGCAAGAGGCCGTGCTGACGGCGAAGATGGCGCGCGAAGTCTTCGGCACCGATTGGATCAAGCTGGAAGTGATCGGCCATCACGATACGCTGCAGCCCGACGTCTTCGGCCTTGTCGAGGCGGCTCGCATTCTGACCGGCGAGGGCTTTCAGGTCTTCCCTTACACGACCGACGACCTCGTCGTCGCCGAAAGGCTGCTGGAAGCCGGCTGCCGCATCCTGATGCCCTGGTGCGCGCCGATCGGCTCCGCCATGGGACCGGTGAACCCGATGGCGCTGCGGGCATTCCGGGCGCATTTTCCGGATGTGCCGCTCATCGTCGATGCCGGCATCGGCCGCCCGTCTCATGCTGCCGCCGTCATGGAGTACGGTTATGATGCCGTTCTTCTCAACACCGCCGTTGCCGGCGCAGGCGATCCCGCCGCCATCGCCGAGGCCTTCGCCCTTGCCATCGATGCCGGCCGCCTCGCGCATGGCGCCGTACCGCTGGAGCCACGTGACATGGCCGTTCCATCCACGCCCGTCATCGGAAAGGCAGTTTTCTCATGAAGCTCGACCCCTTCTATCTCATCGTCGATAGCGCCGACTGGGTCGAACGTCTCGTGCCGCTGGGCGTCAAACTGGTGCAACTGCGCGTGAAGGATCGCCCGGACGAGATCCTGCGCCAAGAAATCCGTCGTTCTAAGGCCGTTTGCGCAGCGGCGAATTGCCAGCTGGTTGTCAACGACTACTGGAAACTGGCGATCGACGAGGGATGCGATTTCATCCATCTGGGCCAGGAAGATCTTGTGGAATCCGACCTTGATGCCATTCGCAGAGCCGGCCTGAAACTCGGTCTTTCCACACATGATGAGGCGGAGCGCGAAACGGCTTTGGCTGCGAAACCTGACTATGTGGCGCTCGGCCCGATCTATCCCACCATTCTCAAGCAGATGAAATGGACGCCCCAAGGTCTGGAACGGATCACAGACTGGAAGAGGCGTGTCGCACCGTTGCCGCTGGTGGTGATCGGAGGGTTGAATGTCGACAGGCTACAGGGCGTATTCGACGCGAGCGCTGACACCGCGGCCGTTGTCACCGACATCACCTTGAATGCCGATCCCGAAGCGCGGACGCGCGAATGGATCGAACGCACGACACCGTGGCGTTAGGGAAGGTGCCACCACGACGCCGTGGCGCGCCCTCAGCTCACACGGGTATACAGCGGATGGTCGGTCGAGCCCTTGCATTTTTTACGACCGAATGAACGAGTTGACCGGCAACAAGAATCCGACGTTGTCATCAATGTCTCGCACCGCTCTCCGCCGACGCACGCCATGAGGTGAAACACGTGCCCAAGTCCGGGCAGGGCGACAAGGGCGGCCGCAAGCGCTGATAGGGGCGCAGGCACATGGCGCTGATAGCTTCGCCGGTTGCCGCTGCAAAGAGCGCGACCGTGCTCATTCTCGATGACATCTGCTCGTGAATGAAACCGAGTCGGCAAGGCCCACTTCAAGCACGTGCCGCCCGGCCGCTGCAGCGCGACCGAGAGTTTCGACGTCGAAGAGCCTCGGGAGAGGCTGCGTCCGAACAGTACGAGGGACCGTTCGAATTCGCCGGCGTCATCGACAAGGTCGTCATCGATCTGAAGTGGGAAGAGGGTCGCTTCGCCACGGCAGGCGAGGCGACCTGGACCACTGGAAACGCCGTCGCCCACGCGAGGGGGGCTTGATGTTGGACCGCGGACGCGAAGAGAATTCTCCGCGCCTGGAACGTGCCGCCGATCAACGCACGGCTTACGCTAGCCTCCATTCGCGCATCATCAATCACCTTTCCGCGGAGGTAATCAGAAGCTTGTCCGCACCATCGGCGATCGATGGCTGTTGTCCGACCTTCTGGACGGTATCGGGTTCTTGTCACCATGCGGCCGTCCGCGACGCAGGGCTAGACCGGTGGCGCGATAGTCGCTATTTGCAGGGCATGTTGCGACGCTGAAGACGTCGCCGAAACGTCATCGCACATACCCAAGGCTCCCACGTGAAAAAAGTCCAGCGCAGCTTTGCCGTCGAATACAAATCTGGACGGCGAAAGGCCAATTCCAACCCGAACTCGATCTGGGGAGACATGGATCTCAAGTCCGTTGCTCAAGATCTGCAAGACGAGGCAATGCCATTTCTTTCTGCAGCGCCTCGCGCTAGCAGCGACGCGATGCTTTTACCTGGAGAGCAGGCAGGGCCGTTGTTGACACTGCCGATCGAGCAGGAGACAAATGCATCGACTTTACAGGAGACCATAATGGCCGACGAAAACGATACGATGACAAAAGCTGACACGCCGGCCGCCGCGGCGCCTGATGTACCGAAGAAGGTGCGCAAACCTCGCGCCAAGAAGGCGGTGCCTGAAACGGCCTCAGCAGCCATTTCTGTGCAATCGGCAGCGGCTTCGAATGCCACAGCCGGTAAGCAGAAGAGAGGACGTAAAGCAAAGTCTGACGACGGTGCGACAAGCGCCAGACGTGCGCCTAATAAACGTGCTCCGAGGGCGGTGCAGACAGCGACTGAACCGTCGGTGGCGGCAGTTGACGAGTTTGCGGATCTTCTGCAGCTGGAAGAGGAAAATCAGAGACTGCGCAAGCTGCTGGCGGAGAAACTTCGTGCTGAAAATGCTGACTTACGAAAGCGGCTCAACCTCGGTTGACTGGCAGCATTCGACCAAGCGGTGGCCGCATTCTCATGTTTATTAGGACGATCATTGTGGCGCGGTTATCCCGCCGCCAACGCTCTTGCTCGCAGTCTTGCATGCGGGGTAGAATTCGAGGTCGAATAAATGGCGTCTCCATGGAAACTGCTTACTCGGCTGGTGTCACGCCGACGGCAGCAGAGGCAAGAACAAACCTCGACCGATGAGGTGAAGCCGGAAGTAGCCTTGACCACCGGTCGGCCAACGGAAACGACCGCCGACAACGGGCCGAACTCCGTGGGGCGTCCTGCCGACGAAGCTTCCGTCACTCACAATCAACATGCGGCGGTGTTAGCGGACCCAGATCATTCCGAAGAGGCGGCAAGCAGCGTTAATGACACGGTAGATATCGGAGGCGCCCGGCTCGTTGAAGCGGCTGATCCTGCCTTTTCGAAGGACGCCGATACAACCCCATACGACGCGCCAAAGTCCTCGCCGAGCGGCGAAAATGCAACGCCAAAGCGCAGCAGACGGGCTAAGAAAACGGAAAGAGTTGAGGTCGTCTCCCCACCGTCTCCAGCCCTTCCCACCTTTTTTGACGATGCGATTTGCCTCGACGAAGAGATCAGGCTGCTACGGGAGCGCTTGGCGCGCAAGCTTCGGCTTCAGAATGCACAACTGAAGAGGATGCTGGAGCGGTTCGAGCACTGAATGTGCCCTTATCCATCTCCGGACTGCTGGCTTGAGCAGCGGGTCGAACACACATCAGTTTTAAGCTCGGCCGAAAAAGCGGCTTCTGGCCGAACGAGGCGCCCACAAGCGGCAACCTGCGCCTAAACTCGAATTCCGGCTGATCAAAATTAGCGGTGCCGGTTTGTGGCCCTCGCATCAGGATTTTTGTCAATTCGGGTAGCATTGAACTTCCCCTTTGTCGGCGGATCCACGGTCTGAGTCCATGGCGTTTATCCGCCAGTCATCGGTCCTGTACAACCTCACACGCGGTCGCCGCTCGGCTGCACCATTATCCCGCTTTCGACGGGCACGGGCTCAGGAGAACGGGGCCAAACTCAAGATCGGCTCTTAATGCAAATGGGATTCCAGCTCCGTTCACCTGGCTCCGTCAGGGGTGATCACGCCCTGAGGATGAGTGACAATCCGTGTTCGATGGTTGCTTCTATGCTTCAGGCAGTTTCATCATCGCGCCCTCGCGCTCTGTCGTGAAAAGTTACTGGCGCCGAACGGCCCTAAAATCCGTCGGGCTGGAGCCGATCAGTTGCCGGAACTGGGTCGAAAAATGGAACGCCGAGTGAAAACCCAGGAGCCCGGCAATCTCCTTGATCGATTTGTCGGTGTTCACCAGAAAGTCTACGGCGCGCTGAATGCGGACGGTCATCTGATATTGCTTGGCCGACATGCCCGTCTGCTCGCGAAAAAGGCGCCGGAAATAGGGATAGCTGACACCGAGTTCCTCGGCGAGCAATTCGACCGAAAGCGGCAGGCCGCAGCGCTCCATCAAAATCATCCGGGCCCGATCGACGAGCCTGCCGGATACGTTGCTGTTGATATCGGTGGGTCGGCATAAGAGGGCCAGCAGCTGAAGGCCGAGGGTTGAGATCAGAGGCTGATTGCGCAGGCAATCGTCCTGCGCCAGCGTGTGGATCGAGGTGAACACATTTGAAATCTCGGCGCTGCTTGCATGGACTGGCCGCTCCGGTTGCAGCAAACCAGCGTCGCATGCGAAATCGAAGGCGCTTCCCCGGCATTCGATCCAATGTTCGACCCATCCGGTCCGGCGGTCCGGAGCAAACCGGTGCCAGACGCTGGGAAAGAGCAGGAAAATAGAGCCTTCGGCGATCGTGACCTGTCGACGTTCAGGCCCGAATTCCAGCCGGCCGCTGCCCGCACTGATCTGCACGATCTGATAGGCGCTCAGGATACGGCCGCGCGACCAGCTGAAATGATGATCGTCCGGATGTCGGCTCGGCGGGTAATCGGAATGAGGGGCGATTTCGGTGTAACCGGTGGAGACAGCGGTGCAACCCCACGCCGCGCAGAGGCGATTATCAGGCATATAGACGAAATAGCTCTGCACAATACTGACCTGGATTGAGGATCATTTTTTGTATGCAAAGGATCACTTTTGCGGAATTTGTCGTCGTGTCAACGAAAATGCTTGGTGTTAACGTCATGAGGTAAGGTCATTTTACGAATGGCCCACATATCGGCTGAGATCATCAGCGGTTGCCGCTGCCAGGGAGGGCAGAGGTCGGAGGAGAGAGATATGAATTATCAAGCCAGACTCCTGGTTGTTGCCGCGTGCCTTGCCGCGTCTGCTGCCTATGCCGAGGATTTCCACGGATTCGATCCGCTGAAATTCGATGGAAACATGCTGCGGACCGAAGATCTGAAGGCAATGGCGGCGGACGCCACTAAGGTAACCCCGCCGAGGAACGGCAAGGGCTACAGCATCGGTTTCGCCAATCTGCAGCGCGATATTTCCTTCGGGGTGCTCGTCGAGAAGGGTATCCAGCAGAATGCGGATGCTGCCGGTGTCGAACTGGTGATCGCTGACAACCGTCTTGATGGGCCGACGGCGCTTGCCAATGCCAAATCCTTCGCAGAGCGCAAGGTCGATTATGTCATCGAATTCCAGACGGATGCCAATTTCGGCCAGACCGTGATGGACGTCTTCAAAGCGGACGGAACGAAGGTCACCGCGATCGACATCCCGATGCCAGGTGCGAGCTTCTTTGGCGTCAACAATCCGAAGTCAGGGTTTATGGGCGGGTCCTATCTGGCAACGGCGGCGCAGAAGAAATTTGGCGTCGATGCCGTCAAGACCGGCTATCTCGTCATCGGCGCCCTGCCGCAATCGGGCGTCATCCCGCGCATGCGCACGGAAGGCCAGCGGGCCGGTTTTCTGGCGCTGATGAAGGACTTTCCGGCCGATCACATCATCGAGATCGATACCAAGAACACGCTGCAGGAATCCTTCGCGCAGATGAACAACGTCATCGGCCGCATTCCGCCAGGCGTCCCGATCCTCCTCATCGCGATCAACGATCAGGCGACGATGGGGATGCTGCAGGCCGTGCGGGGTGCGGGCCGGACAGATCAGGCCATCGCGGTCGGTAACGGGGCAGACGAGGCCGAGGCGCTCGCCACCGATCCTAACCTGGTCGCGGCAACTGGCTCATTCCCCGGCAGCTACGGAAACTATCTGATCCCGATCGCGCTCTCCGCTCTTGCCGGAAAGCCCGTCCCGGACGCGACATTCGTCACTCACCAGATGGTCACCAAGGCGAACATCTGCCAGTTCTACAAGGAGTTCCCCTGCGTCGGCGAGGCGGATAGCTACGTGTTTCCGGAAACGGAATTCGCAAGCTACCTCGCAGACCTGAAGAAGCAGGACTGGCTGAAGGGCTATGAGGCCATTCTCCCTCAGCAGTGAGCGGAGACAGTCAAGGGAGTGTGACATGACCGACCAGAGAACCGAAGGGGGCCGCAATCCGCGGCTCCAGATCACCAATGTCAGCAAAGCCTTTGCTGGCGTAGCGGTTTTAAAGAACGTGTCGCTTTCGGCCCATGCGGGCGAAATCGTTGCACTTCTCGGTGCCAATGGGGCCGGCAAATCGACACTCATGAAAATCTTGTCCGGCGTCTACACGCTGGACAGCGGACAGATCCGAATCGACGACAAAATCACGACGATCGCCACCCCGCAGGATGCGATTCCGGCCGGTATCCGGCTGATGCCGCAGGAGCTTTCGGTGCATCCGGACCTGTCTGTCGCTGAAAACATCGCGCTTGGCTCCATGCCGAAGCGGAGGTTTGCGGGCATTCCCATGATCGACCGGCCGGCAATGGACGGACAGGCGGAGGCGCTGCTGAAGCGATTGCGGCTCGATCATGTCGCGCCAGGCCGGCGCATGGGCTCGCTGCCTTTGTCCGAGCAGCGCATTGTCGAAATCGCCCGCGCGCTTTCCGGCAAGGCGCAGATCCTTATCATGGACGAGCCGACGGCATCGCTGGGCGAGGCTGACGCCAACAATCTGTTCGAGGTGATCGAGGCGTTGAAAGCCCAGGGTGTCACCATCATCTATATTTCGCATTATCTGGACGAGGTCTTCCGGCTCAGCGACCGTATCGTCGTGTTGCGCGACGGCGAGGTTCGTGGCGCTTTCAAGACGGCGGAGACCTGTCGCGACGAGGTGCTGACGGCAATGCTCGGCAGCGATCTCGGCGACCTCTATCCGGCCAAATCAGCACCGCGTTCGGATGCCAAGATCGTCCTGTCCGTCGAGAGCCTGTCTCTTCCCGGGTGGCTTAACGGCGTTTCGCTTTCCGTGCGGCGTGGTGAGGTATTTGGTGTTTTCGGCCTGATCGGTTCCGGCGCCGAAAAGATCGGCCGCGCCATCTATGGCGCCGAGTCTGCCGCGCGTGCCAAAGCCGTCCGGCTGAACGATATCGACATCGGCCTGTCCGGGCCGCGAAAGAGCGTACGCGCTGGTATCGGCTTTGTCGCCGCCGAGCGCAAGCGTCAGGGGCTAATCGGCAATTTGTCGGTGCGCACCAACACCACGCTGCCCTATCTCAGCCTATTCACGCAATCCGGAGTCGTCGATCAGAAGCGCGAAGACGCAAGTACCAGCGACTGGATCAAAACCTTGCGCGTCAAGACATCTGGCCCGGATCAGGAGATCCGCCTTTTGTCCGGTGGCAACCAGCAGAAGATCTGCCTGGCCCGCTGGTTGCTCGGAAGCCCCAGTTTCCTGATCCTTGAAGAGCCGACACGTGGCGTCGACCTTGGCGCCCGGCGCGAGATTTACGCGGAAATCCGCCGTCTGGCGGAAGCGGGACTTGCGATCCTGATCGTTTCCTCCGACGCGGAAGAGGTGGCGGGGCTCGCCGATCGCAGCCTCGTTCTGGAGGATGGAAAGGTCGTGGCCGAGCTTGGACAGGATGCGACCGCGACGGACCTGATGCGCGCAGCCGAGCCTCGGCCTGTCGTCGGCGATACGAATGAACTGGAGAAAGCATGAGCAAGTCGTCCTCCATTTCCGCAGCGTCGGATGTTTCGAAGAAGCAGGCAAGTTCGCTGACCGACCTTCTCGGCCGCCCGGCTGCCGGCATCGTGCTTCTCCTGGTGTTCTACATCCTGCTTCTGGCCGCTTTCTCGCTTCTCTCGCCATATTTCCTGACGCTGAGCAACCTGTCCAATATCGGCACCAACATGGCCTTCATCGGCCTGATGGCCGCCGCCGGTACGCCACTGATCATCGGCGGCGGGCTCGATCTGTCCGTTGCCGCCGTTGCCGGCCTTGCCGGCGTCATCGTGGCGCTGATGCATGCCAACGGCATCAATATCTGGGCGGGCTGCTTCACGGCGCTGATCATCGGCTGCGCGGTCGGCGTCCTCAACGGCTTCATCGTCACCCGGCTGAAGCTCAATCCGCTCATTGCTACGCTCGGTACGATGAGCATCTTTTCCGGTCTCTCCATGGTGATGACCGGGGGCCTGTCGAAGCCGCTCTTCGTTCCGGCCTTCAATTGGCTCGGATCCGGCCGCCTGTTCGGCATCCCGTTTCCGATCATCCTGATGCTTCTCGTGTTCGTCGTGCTGTGGCTGATCCTGTCGAACACACCGTTTGGACGTTTCGTCTATGCGACCGGCGGCAATCCGGAGGCCAGCAGCCTGCTCGGCGTGCCCGTCGAGCGGACCCAGATGGTGCTGTATATCGTCTCCGGACTTTCAGGGGCTGCGGCCGGCATCATCCTTGCCGCGATGCTCGGTGCTGCGGCGCCGAACGCCGCCGGACAGCATCTGCTGACCATCATTGCCGCCATCATCCTCGGCGGCACCAGCCTGTTCGGCGGACGCGGCAGCGTCTGGGGTACGCTGATCGCGGTCCTTATTCTCGGCACACTCAACAACGGTCTGACGCTTATGAACGTGTCCTCCTTCTGGCAGGACGTGACCCGCGGCGTCGTGCTCTTGATGGCGGTCGGCCTCGATCAGCTGCGCGTGCGCCTGCAGAGCTGACGCTTTTCACTATTGCATCGGAGAAACAGAAATGTCTGAACGCCCCTTGAAGGCCGGCCTTTTCGGCATCGGTCTGGAGGCCTACTGGCCGCAATTCAAAGGTCTGGAAGCGCGGTTGCGCGGTTATGTCGATACCGTCGAGGCAAAACTTGCGCGCCCGGGCGTCGAGGTCGTCAACCTCGGGCTGATCGACACGCCCGAAAAGGCGCTCGAGGCCGGCCACCAGTTTCGTCAGGCCGATGTCGATATCATCTTTCTCTATATCACCACCTACGCGTTGTCGTCGACCGTTCTGCCCGTGGTCCGTCGCGCCAAGGTTCCGGTGATCATCCTCAATCTGCAGCCGACCGCAGCGATCGACTATGCCACCTTCAACGCTCTCGGCGATCGGACAGTGATGACCGGCGATTGGCTGGCGCATTGCTCTGCCTGCCCCGTCCCCGAAATCGCCAATGTCTTCCATCGGGCTGGCATCAGCTTTCATCAGGTGACCGGCGTTCTAACCGGCGATCCGGTCGTCGAGGACGAGATCAACGACTGGATCGAGGCTGCCCGCGTCGCGCATGTCATGGCCCATAACCGGCTCGGCGTCATGGGCCGCTACTACAACGGCATGCTCGATATCTATTCAGATCTCACCGCGCAGGCAGCAGCCTTCGGTACCCATATCGAGGTGCTGGAAATCGACGAACTGGCGCGGTTGCGACGTGATGTGAGCGAGGAAGACGTCTCCACCTGCTTGGCGACGATCGTAGCCGAATTCGATGTCCAGCCGGATTGCGACCCCAAGGAACTGGCGCGTGCGGCAAAGACAGCCGTGGCGCTTCGCAAGCTGGTCGACAAGAAATCGCTCGGCTCGCTTGCTTATTACTACGAGTCCCAGCCCGGCCACGAATATGAGGATATCATCACCTCGGTAATCGTCGGCTGTTCGATATTGACGGCCAGTGGCGTGCCGGTTGCCGGCGAATACGAGATCAAGAACGCCCAGGCCATGAAGATCATGGATAGCTTCGGCGTCGGCGGCTCGTTCACGGAATATTATGCCATGGATTTTGCTGCGGACGTGGTGCTGATGGGACATGACGGGCCCGGGCATACCGGAATTGCAGAGGGGCGCACCAAGATTCGGCCGCTGCAGGTTTTTCACGGCAAGGTCGGTTCCGGTGTCAGCGTCGAAATGTCGGTCAGGCATGGACCCGTGACGCTGCTTTCGGTTGTCGAGAGTGCCGGCAAGATCAAGCTGCTCTGCGCCGAAGGTGCATCCGTCGCCGGTCCGATCCTCGAAATCGGCAATACCAACAGCCGTTATCAGTTTCCGCTCGGAGCCCGTCGGTTCGTTGAGGCGTGGAATGCGCAGGGACCTGCACACCATTGCGCAGTTGGTATCGGGCATATTGCCGGTCGCATCGAGAAGCTCGGGAGCCTGCTGGACCTGGAGGTCGTCAAAGTTTGTTAGCCGGAGGAGGGAAGAGTGGGGCTTGGCAAATATCAATTGGATGGCCGGGCAATCGGTACCGCTGTCGTCGCGTTACCGTGGGTCTCGTTTAGCCGGCACTGGCTGGTGCGCTGCTAATAGCCCGATTACAAGCATAGTCGAAGCTGCATTGCTGGACGGAGCGTCTGGGCACGCCTCCGCTACCTTTACCTCTCGGCCTTAAAGGCATAATCAGTAGGCTCTATTCACAAGCGGTGCTCCCGTCAAACGCTCGAGGAAGCGGTTCTTTCTGCTAAATCGATCTCGAAAAATGGCTTCGGCACTTTGGGCTGCCGCATCGCGACGCACCAGATCAGGGATGCCGTAACACGCCACCCCGCAATCAACCTTGCGCCGGCGAGCCTTGGGCTTGCTTTGGGTGCGCTCAGCGACGAGCTGGAAGGATCAGAATCTCGAAGCGTCCGGACCGAGTACCTCAACCATCTCTAAATTTGATACGTTGTTCCAGGCATTGGGCCACCGTCAGATAATAATTCCGGGCAGTGGCGTTCATCTGACGTTCGCCCAATTCCCGGAGTGCGTGTATCTTGACTATCATTGCCCCGCCGCTGCGAGGCTCAAGAGCAAGAACATAGTCAGCCTGTTCAGCAGCCCACTGGAATTCGCCGGCCGCCAGCGATGTCTCGGCATTCCCCAGCATTTTCGCTGTGCCACCGGCCATTGCGACTAGCTTCTCTGCCCGTTGTTTTTCAGTCAGCGGGAAGATATGCGCAGGGTTGCCATCAAACCAGCCTGCATTCTGCTGGTAGATCCCACGTACCGCCCAAGCAACAGTGCCGTAATATTCCTGCAGATATGGATGTTGCGCCAGTTCTGCAGGCAGCCTTATCTCCTGAACCAACTCGTCGGCGGTCTTGCCGTTGGTAATTCCTTCCATGGTCTTTTCGTAGACGAACTTGATTCCATCCCGGTAGGTAGTAAGGGCCTCCTTCCCTTCGTACGCGCCAGCGATCGTGCCCATGTGGCCAGGAACGACGACCCTCGCATCGAGAGCAATCAGTTTTTCCAGACTTGCAATCCATTTTTCTACGGGACGGGCCGGAACCCCTCTTAGCGGCGCGATGTTGGGAAAGGTCTTCAGGAGGACGTCGCCAGCGATCAACACCTTGCGGTCCGGCAGCCAGACTGAGATGTTTTCATCGGCTTCACCCGGAGTGTGGATCAGTCGGATCGGCACGCCAGCGATCTCTAAGCTTTGTTCTTCTCCATCAAAAGTTTGCGTGGGCGGCAAGAAGCCTTCTCGGGTATGGGGCGTGACCCTGCCATACTCCAGCTGTGTGCCGACGTTTATGAATTGATCGTCGGGCAGAGCGGTTCCGAACACATCACCACCATCACGTTGTCCGCGAACTGTGTCCGGCTTGGCCATGACTAAAAGCTTATGGCTATAGATTTCCGGCTTGTCATTGCCTACGAATACCGTTGCACCGCCGGTATGGTCAGGGTGATTGTGGGTGTAGATAATCGCACAAACGGGGCGAGTCATCCGATCGCCAAAGGCTGCAACGATCGCTTTGGCGTCGACAGGGTTGGCTGAGGTGTCGACAATGATCGAGCCGGTTTGAGCGTGAATCAAGGTGACGTTGCTGGCGGAATACCCGACCGCAGTGTAGACGCCCTCGGTTACGTTTTCGACGCGTTTTTGGAATTCGGCAGAGTGCGCCTTCAGCTTGTCTCGCCCGGAGAAATCGTCGGCAGCCAAAGGTGGATCCGTCATGCCGAGCGTTGATACAATAGCCATGGCGCCTCTTACCTGCCTTTCCACTGAAAGTACAATCTAGTAATCGATTTTGAGCAGCCCAACCGGAAGCATGATGCTCATGCGCGGAAGATCCTACTCGTTGGCGACCGACGAAATCAGTTACCTGGAAAAGCCGCTGGTATATTTAATGGAGTGCCAATTCGGGCAGTCTTTCTGTTGCTACCACTCGGTGGGGCTGACTTTGTCGACATGGTATTCGGCCGCCGCGAAATGCCACTGACCTTCTGCTCGAACACAGTTGGACATGATTCCTCATGCCAGCCTTGGCCTAGAATCAATAGTCCAGAAGGCCCGCGGTTCAAGCAGCAGGGGTGCCTAGACTTCTGTGATGCCGTTCAAATCCGGAAGCTCAAAGCCATTCGAAAAGCGAGAGCTCTGCAGCTCCAACCGCTCATCACTGGTTGCGTAATGCTGGTTCGTTTTAAATGAATCCTCGGGTGGAGCTCAGCTTAACCACAAGCTTACTTACAAACGGCCCTCAGGGTGACATTTCATCCGATACGGAACTCAACCTGCACAAGAGATCCGAGTTATTTGCCCTGATAGGCTTTGATGCTGGTAACCTGCCAGTAGCGCACATTTGCAGATAGCACATGATTCTGCACGCCTGGATCCTGGCTCACCCATTGTTTGGCTGCTGCGATGTTCTCAGCTTCGAACACAATCATTCCGAGCACCCTGTCATCGGTAAGCGCGCCGAGCAGCCCGCCAGCCAAAAATTTATCCCTTAGTGTCTGCCCATAGGATACGTGTTCCTTAATGGCGATCTGCTCCGTAATGTCTTTGCTGTCGTCGTAGGCAGGACCGCGTTCATAAATCACAGCGAAAACGCCACGCGTCCCTGCGGCTGCTTCCTGAGCAGCGGCGCTTGGCGCAAGCTTGGCAACAGTGCCGGTCATGTTTATCTCCAATGATGGGATACAACCGACCATACAAGTGAAGTCACTCAATGATTAGGGTGTAAAAATCGCTAGAGGCTATGATCTCCACTCATCAATCAACTGGACGCGCTTTTCAAATGTACCCTCTCGAAATCCAGGAAGAGCAGAGCTTCACTCCTGGTGACTTTGACGCTCTGGCCTTCCTATGAAGTTATCTAATCCGGTCAATTCGGTGAATTTCACGTCGACTCTGCTGTTGGTCTTGTGGCGTCGTTGTCTGCGAAAGTCGGTTTGAAAAATATTCTGCGCTTTGCATTTTGCAACCGCTACTCCGTTGGTCTTGATGGTCCCGGTAGGAGCGATGGTTACCCATCGCCCCCCGGCCAGATCCGTACGTGCGGCACTACCGCATACGGCTCCTATCGGATGTTGTGACGGCAAGCCGAGCATTTGGATGCGGATGCATCAGGCGGCACGGTGGCAGGTATTTGAGAAGCAGTCTTTGGAAACGTCCCCAAGACATGCGGCTGCGCTGACTTCGACGCATTAATGCGTGTCGCCAAGCTCGCCCGACCTCCCACAGGAACCCTCCCAATCGTCTCAGATTGTCAGGTACCGCATGGTAGTTCAAATACCCCTGTAACACTTGCCGTAGCCACCGACCTACCACTGCCACTGGTTCATGGCGTCGCCGCATGAGCGTTTCCCGAATGGTCATCAGCGTCGTGCGCATGCGCTTCTTGATCGTCAGACGGACAATCTTGAAGCCCCCATCATTGCGCCGCCTGCCACAGCAATGTGTGAATCCCAGAAAGTCGAAAGTCTCTGGCTTGCGGATACCGCGTTCCCGGCACTGTTGCACAGCATACCGCCCAAAGCGGATTAGCCGCGTCTTATCCGGGTGCAGTTGCAAGCCAAACCGCGCCAGACGCTCCCGCAATGCCTGCAGGAAGCGCTGTGCCTCTCCTTCGTGCTGGAACCCAATCACGCTGTCGTCGGCATAACGTACAATGATTACGTCGCCTCTGGCATTTCGGGTACGCCATTGCTGGACCCATAAATCCACTGCGTAATGCAGGTAGATATTCGATAGCACGGGGCTAATTACAGAGCCTTGAGGGGTTCCTCGCGTTGATGCTACGCGGCGGCCGTCCTCAATCGTGCCCGCTTTCAGCCATTTGCGGATCAGGCGTATCAGCCGGCGGTCACCTACTCGATGTCCCAGGAAACGCAGCATCCACTCGTGATCGATTTCTCGTAAAACGAGCGAATATCCGCGTCCAGTATCCAGTTGATCTTCCGCTTGTCGATCCCAACCCACAAGGCGTCCAGCGCGTCATGCTGGCCTCTTCCTTGTCGGAACCCGTATGAGAAGCCGAGGAAGTCTTCCTCATAGATCGCGTTCAGAACCGTGGACACGGCCATCTGCACGACCTTTTCTTCCAACGCTGCAATGCCGAGCGGACGGAGTCTTCCGTCATTCTTCGGAATGTAGACCCGTCGGGACGGTTGTGCACGATATGCACCGGACTGAATTTCCCGATGCAGTTCGTGCACGCGCGCTTCGAGTATCTTCTCATAGTCGTACCACGTCACGCCGTCCACACCGCTCGCCGCTTGCTTGCGAAGAGCATGGAAGCTCTCCACCAATAGCGTCGGGGTGATGTGATGCATCAGCGCCGTGAAACGCAATTTCGGGTCCCGTCTGGCGGCTTCCCGTACGCCCTCTATACCCATCGAAGTGTGTTTAATCCGGCTCTGGGTCCGGCACGCTGGGGTTTCGACGACGTTCCTTCCGACTACGCCCCTTCCCTCCATTGCCTCCGCAGGATCGTCTCGCTTGTTCGGCAACTTCTGCGGTACTATGGGCGTATCCGACTTCTCATCAGCGTCGATGACTGGATTGTGGTCAACGACCTTCCCAGTCCCGTCCAGCACATTTGCACTGGACACTGATGAGATCTCGCTGCTTCCGTATGAAAGACTTCCCGGCATGCACAGGGTCTCCGACCGCGCGGGATCAGGGCATGGCTTGCGATTGACACCATGCACCGTGTTGCCTTCCGCTTCGCTTAACAGCGTCGGCATCCCGAAGTGAACATTTCGCGGCTCAATGGCCGGCCTGCCGGTTTCCCCTGTCAACGCTTCGACGCACACCTCGCGATGTGTGCCGCATGACTCGGGGTCAGAGTGACTCGCCACTTCTTCTCCGTATTGAACTTTCATCAACTATCTTTCATCGGCTTTGCAGCCGCACTAAGCGCGATTTTCCCCGCACCTTCTGCAATTGAGTGAGCTTTGGCATGAGGTGTCCACCAAAATAGGTGGACACCAAGTGATGGAAGAAGGTCAAAAACTTGCCGTGCGGCTGGTCGGTCGGAATGGGAGACGCCGTTTCGATCAAAGTTCGAAAGACC
>NZ_JACIAZ010000009.1:0-323884 GCF_014195045.1 Rhizobium sp. BK591 | reverse complement strand
CCGATCGACACCACGACCACCTCTTCGGCCTTGCCGGCTTCCTTCAGCCGCAGCGCCTCTTCCACCGAGATCTCGTCGAACGGGTTCATCGACATTTTCACATTGGCAAGCTCGACACCCGTGCCATCCGGACGAACCCGGATCTTCACGTTGTAGTCGACAACCCGTTTGACGGGCACGAGTATCTTCATGGGTGACCCCCTTTATTTCTAGACTACCGGCCGTCAGTGCGGCCGTTCGGCAAGCAATGCCCAGAAGGCGAAGAGCGGCGTGTCGAGCGACCTCATGGCATGTTTGATGCCAGGGAGATTGTAGAAGGATCCGCCGATACCAGGCGAAAACCAGTCCCCTTCCCCCTGCTGGAATTCTCCCTCGGAAAGCACGAGGTAGACTTCCTCCGGTGCATGGTCGTGATCGGGGTAGCGCATGTGAGGCGCCATCAACGTCACGCCGATCCACAGGTCGCTCCGCTCCTCCAATCCTCCCGGGCCGATGATCATCGCATTGGCATGGCCATCGACAAAATTGTCGCTGGCCGTGTGGTCATACTTGGTGCGCCGACGCCATTCAAGCATTGGCTCGATGCCTTTGAACCCCTCGATCAAACGCGCCAGCGAAGGATAGGACGGATCGATCGAGAGCGCCACATCAAGGAGCGCACACACGGGCAATCGACTTCCTTCCCCTGCGCGTGCATCTCCCGGGCATTCCAGCGCCGTAGAAATCTGACGAATCGAGCGACGGGCTTCCGGCGCCCTGGCAAATTGGTCGAAAGCCACGAAAGCCGCATCCACGAAAATCTGGAGGCTTTCATTGCGCAAACTCATGTCATCACCTCCCGAAACGACCCGCCGACAGGCGGCTGATCTTGCGATCAGATATCTTTTGCGATGCGCAGTCCGTCATAGACGGCGGCATGCGTGTTGCGTGCGGCCACGGCATCGCCGATCCGGAACAGCTGGAACCTGCCGTCGGGATTGCGGACGATGGACTGGGGTTCTCCAGACAGAAGCTGGTCGTGCGACATCTCACCGAGATTGCTCGAATTGGGTTTCAGTTCGAAATAGAGCTCATCGAGCGGGATGGTCCCATGATTGACGACGATCTGGTCGAAGCTGTGCTGCCTGGCAATCCCGCCGTAATCGCTGCCGATATGAGCGACCAGCTGGTTGCCGCTCTTCTCGACGGCTTCCAGACGGTAGGTGACGGTGAAGGTCACGTCGTGCTTCTGAAGAGAACGCATATAGGGCACCAGGTTCATGGCCATGACCTCAGGCGCGAAGGACCGGTCCGGCGTCATGATCTCGACCTTGGCGCCTGCCTTGGCGATGAACTCCGCCGCCTGCAGGCCGGCATGGTCGCCGGCATCGTCGAAGATCAGCACGTTGGTTCCAGGCTTCACGTCGCCGGAAATGATGTCCCACGAAGAGACCACCAGCTCGTTGCCGCTCGTGAGAACCTCGGTATGCGGCAGGCCGCCGGTCGCAATGATGACGACATCGGGATTTTCGGCCTCGATGGTGTCGGCTTCCGCCCAGGTGTTGAAGTGGAAGGTGACGTCGTATTTCTCGCACTGGCTCATGCGCCAGTCGATGATGCTGATCATCTCCCTGCGGCGCTCACTCTGGGCGGTGAGCCGGATCTGACCGCCGGGATTGTTCGCCGCCTCGAAAACGACGACCTGATGGCCGCGTTCCCCGGCGACGCGCGCCGCTTCCAGACCGGCCGGGCCGGCGCCGACGATGACGACTTTTTTCCTGGCGTCGGCCTTCGCCACGATATGCGGCATCGTCAGTTCGCGGCCGGTGGCGGCATTGTGGATGCAGAAGGCGGCGCCGCCCTGGTAGATGCGATCGAGACAGTAATTGGCGCCGACGCAGGGGCGGATATCCTCTTCCCGTTTTTCGATGATCTTGCGGACGATGTGCGGATCGGTCATGTGGGCGCGGGTCATGCCGATCATGTCGACTTTCCCGGCCGCGATCGCGTGACGCGCGGTCGCGACGTCCGGTATCTTGGCAGCGTGGAACGTCGGAAAATTGGTCGCGGCCCGGATTTCACCGGCAAAATCCAGGTGCGGAGAGTTTGCCATGCCCTGGATCGGAATGACATCCGTCAAACCCGCATCGGTATCGATGTGGCCCCGAATGACGTTCAGATAGTCGATGAGGCCGCTATCGCGGAGCCGCTTGGAAATCTCCATGCCTTCGGCCTTGCCGGTACCGCCGGGAAGACATTCGTCGGCGGTATAACGAACGCCGAGGATGAAGTCGTCACCCACCCTTTGCCGGATCGCCTTGAACACATCGAGACAGAAGCGCATGCGGTTTTCGAGAGAGCCGCCATAGGCACCATCGAGTTCGTTGGTCAGCGGCGACGCGAACTGGTCGATCAGATGGCCGTAGGCCTCCAGCTCGACACCGTCCATGCCGCCCGCCTTCATGCGCTCCGCAGCATCGGCGAAATCCTTGATGATGCGCTCGATGTCCCAATCTTCCATCTTCTTCGGGAAGGCGCGGTGGGATGCCTCGCGATGATGCGACGGCGCCACGACCGGCAGCCAGTCGCCCTTGTCCCAGCGCGTGCGCCGGCCGAGATGGGTGAGCTGGATCATGATCGCCGCCCCCTCTTCATGCACAGCGTCGGTCATTTCCCTGATCCACGGGACGATCTCGTCCTTATAGGCGAGCAGGTTGTTGAAAACCGGCGGACTGTCCCTGGACACCGCGGCCGAGCCTGCGGTCATCGTCAGCGCCACGCCGCCCTTTGCCCGCTCCACCGTATAGGCGCGATACCTCTCCTTCGGCATGCCGTCTTCCGGATAGGCAGGCTCGTGGGAGGTCACGATGAGACGGTTGCGCAGCTTCAAATGCTTGAGCTGATAGGGCTGAAGAAGGGGGTCATTCGACATGGGCCGTGGTTCCGGATTAAAAACGTCAGAGGAGACGCTAAGCATAATGTACATAAGTGTCAACGAGGAAAACAAACGGGTCGTTATTTTCGACACTGATGTACATTTTTCTTGTGCGTGGTTTGATAATTTGATAGGAAACACCCCATGGATCAGGCTTTGAACGACACTGGCTGGCGCGGATCACAGGAGGGATGGCTGGAAGCAGCGTATCACTCCCTGCTGGATTCCGGGGTGGATTCGGTGAAGATTCTGCCGCTGGCGAAGAAGCTCAATCTCTCTCGCACGAGCTTCTACTGGTTCTTCAAGGATCGGGAGGAGCTGTTGGCCGCGCTTGTGGCGCGCTGGCGCGATAAAAACACCGGCAACATCGTCAAGCAGTCGGAAGCTTACGCGGAATCGCTTGCCGAGGCGATGCTCAACGTCTTCGATTGCTGGCTCAACAATGATCTGTTCGACGCCAGGTTTGAATTCGCCGTGCGCAGCTGGGCGCTGCAGTCCGACGAGATTCTCGCCGAAGTCCGGCAAGCCGATCAGCTTCGCCTGGAAGCGCTCAAGCGCATGTTCATCCGGTTCGGACTACCAGAAACGACATCAGATGTCAGAGCGCGAACAACTTACCTCGTTCAGATCGGCTATATCTCCATGCAGTCCAGGGAGGAACTCGCCGTCCGCATGAAACGGATTCCAGAGTATATTGCGATCTACACCGGCGAAGTGCCGCAGCAGAGGGAGCTCGATCGCTTCTTCTCCCGGCATGGCCATAGGCCCGGTTAGGGAAGGCCGAGATGAGCGTTTCCTTGAGGATCGGTATCATTGGCGGCGGCGGATGGCTTGGCGGAGCAATCGCCGGCTCGATCCTCGATGCCGGCCTGGTCGGTCCTCGAAATCTCTCCCTCTCCTATCGCAGCGAGCCGCCGCGCCGTTTCCCGAATTCTTTCCTGACCACCGACAATCAGGAGCTTGCCGACCGCTCGGATGTGATCCTTCTCTCCGTTCGTCCGGCCGACTGGCAGGCCCTGGAGTTCGATGCCGGCGGCAGGCTCGTCATCTCTGTCATGGCGGGCATCCGCTTGGGCGCACTTTCGGAACGCCACAACACCGCTCGCGTCGTCCGCGCTCTGCCGAATGCCGCTGCCGAAGTAACCAGATCCTATACGCCCTGGACTGGCACAAGCGACGTCACGGAAGACGATCGAGCAGTCGTCCGCGCCATTTTCCAGGCATGCGGATCTGAGGACGAGGTCGGAAGGGAAAGCGACATCGACTATCTCACCGGCCTTTCCGGATCCGGACCGGCATTCCCGGCGCTGCTCGCAGCCGCCATGATGAGCGACGCCGTCGCCCATGGCCTGCCGGCGGAGATTGCGCAGCGGGCCGTCAACACGGTGATGACAGGCGCCGGCCGCCTGCTGGAGCGCCGTGACGAATGTCCTGACGACGTCGTTCAAACCTTTCTCGCCTATCGCGGCACCACCGCAGCAGCCATCGAAGGCATGCGCGCTGCCGGGTTCAACGCTTCCGTCGCCAAGGGACTGTCGGCGGCATTCAAGAAATCGGTGAGTATGGGAGACGCTTCCTGACAACCGTTGGAGCGGGTTCCTGCGGCGCCCCGCTCGTCAAAATCGGCCGCTAAGCAGAGGGAACGAAATGAAAAAACTACTTGCATCGACATGCCTGACATTCGGCCTGATCGGCGGGGCGTCTTTCGCCAGCGCCGCCGAATGCGGCAGTGTGACCATCGCCAGCATGAACTGGCAGAGTGCAGAGGTTCTCTCTAACCTCGACAAGTTCATCCTGAACGAAGGTTATGGCTGCGAGGCCGACATCACCGTCGGCGACACCGTCCCGACGATCACCTCCATGGCCGAAAAGGGCCAGCCCGATATCGCGCCGGAAGCCTGGATCGACCTGCTTCCCGATGTCGTCAAGAAGGGAACGGATGAAGGCCGGATCGTCCAGGTCGGCTCTCCGCTGCCCGATGGCGGCGTACAGGGCTGGTGGATTCCCAAATATGTTGCCGATGCCCATCCCGATATCAAGACCATCGGCGACGTGCTGAAGCATCCGGAACTCTTCCCCGATCCGGAAGATCCGAAGAAGGGCGCCATCTACAACGGGCCGCAGGGCTGGGGCGGCACCGTCGTGACCACGCAGCTCTACAAGGCCTTCGAAGCCGAGAAGGCCGGCTTCACCCTCGTCGATACCGGCTCAGCCGCCGGCCTCGATGGTTCTATCGCCAAGGCTTACGAACGCAAGGAAGGCTGGGCCGGCTATTACTGGGCGCCGACCGCGCTGCTCGGCAAGTATCAGATGGTCAAGCTCGAAGCCGGTGTGCCGCAGGATGCAGCCGAATGGAAGCGCTGCATCACCGTCGCCGATTGCCCCGATCCGAAGCCGAACGCATGGCCGGTCGATCACGTCGTGACCTTGGTTGCCAAGCCCTTCTCGGAAAAGGTCGGGCCTGAGGTCATGGACTATCTGACGAAGCGCTCCTGGAGCAATGACACGGTCAACAAGCTGATGGCGTGGATGACCGACAACCAGGCAACCGGCGAAGATGGCGCAAAGCACTTCCTGAAGGAAAACAAGGACCTCTGGACAAAGTGGGTCTCGCCTGAGGCAGCCGCGAAGATCGAAGCTGCGCTTTAACGCCGACTATTGCGGTGCGCTCAAAGCGCACCGCCTCTCGCTGCCGATAAAATCAAAAAGACTGCCGCGGCTCTTTGAAGAAAAAGGGGAACCGAATGGAATGGTTTTATAAATTCCCGCATATGGATGATGATGCCCTTCGCAATCTGAAGAAGGCGATCGATGACGGCTTTCGCGCCTTTACTCGCAGCTATGGCGACGCGATCGAAAGCCTCTTCTCCCCGCTGCAGCATTTTCTCATCGCCGCCGACCGCTTCATGACGCAGACGCCGTGGCCGATCATCACATCCATCATCCTTGTGATCGCATGGTTTGCGAGCCGCAGCCTGAAGATCGTCTTCGGCTGTCTCGTGACACTGCTGCTGATCGGCTATTTCGACATGTGGGACGATACGATGCGGACGGTCTCGATGATCTTCGTCTGTACCGTGCTCTCGATCGCCATCGGCATCCCGATGGGGATCCTGATGGCGCGTTCCGACCGGCTGCAGCGCGTCATCAACCCGATCCTCGACGTCATGCAGACCATGCCGAGCTTCGTCTACCTGATCCCTGTCGTCATGCTGCTCGGCATCGGCAAGGTGCCGGGACTGATCGCCGTCGTCATCTACGCCATCCCGCCGATGATCAGGCTGACCGACCTCGGTATCCGCCTGGTCGACAAGGACGTGCTGGAGGCGGCCGACGCCTTCGGGACATCGAGCTCGCAGAAACTGTTCAAGGTCCAGTTGCCGCTGGCGCTTCCCACCATCATGGCCGGCATCAACCAGACCATCATGATGGCGCTCGCCATGGTCGTCGTCGCCTCGATGATCGGTGTCCAGGGTCTTGGCCAGCCGGTTCTGAAGGCGATCGCCAACCAGTACTTCACTCTGGGCATTTTCAACGGCCTTGCCATCGTCGGCATCGCCATCATCTTCGACCGGGTCAGCCAGGCATATGGCAAGAGGCTCCAGAAGCATCGGGAGATCGTCCATGGCTGATCAACGTTTCGGCGGCATCAAGATCCGCCATCTCTACAAGATCTTCGGTCCCAATCCTGCCGCTTACGTCGATGCCGTCCAAAAAGGATTGTCGAAGACCGAGCTCAACCAAAAGCATGGCCACGTGCTGGGCTTGAGCAATATCAATATCGAGATACCTTCGGGCCGCATCCAGGTCATCATGGGCCTTTCGGGTTCGGGCAAATCGACCCTCATCCGCCACATCAATCGTCTGATCGATCCAACCGCCGGCGAAGTGCTTGTCGACGGCGTCGATGTCGTGAAAATGAACGAGACCGAATTGCGGGCGTTTCGCCGGCACCAGACGGCCATGGTGTTTCAGAAGTTCGCGCTTCTGCCGCACCGGAATGTTCTCGACAATACCATCTTCGGCCTCGAAGTGCAGGGCATGGAGCGTTCGAAAGCCGTCGACGTCGCCATGCGCTGGCTGGAGCGGGTCGGTCTCAAGGGCTTCGAGCAGAAATATCCCAACCAGCTCTCCGGCGGCATGCAACAGCGTGTCGGCCTGGCGCGCGCCCTTTCCAACGATGCGCCGGTCCTTTTGATGGACGAAGCCTATTCGGCGCTCGATCCCTTGATCCGCACGGATATGCAGACGGTCCTTCTCGACATTCAGAGGGAGATCAAGAAAACCATCGTCTTCATCACCCACGATCTCGATGAAGCCCTTCGCCTGGGCGACCAGATTGCGATCCTGCGCGACGGCGAAGTCATCCAGCAGGGCACCAGCCAGGACATCGTCCTGCGTCCGGCGGACGATTACATCGCCAACTTCGTCAAGGAGGTTAATCGCGGCCGCGTCATCCATGTCGAAGCCGTCATGACCCCCCTGCATTCCGGCGCAGTACCCGGCGGATTGACGATTGCGTCAGGCACGACAGTCGAAGAGGCCGTCCGGATCCTGGCATCGGCGCCGGACGACGATGCCAGGGTGATTTCACCATCAGGCGAAGCATTGGGTCTCGTCACCTTCCGCCAGCTCGCAGGCGCGATGGTGAACTCGCAGGAGGTGGCTCCCCGACGCGATAGCGCCCTCTCGGTCGCACTCTGAAGCTCAAATGCGGCCGTCTCTCCGTTTCGTTGGCGATACCGATATCGGGCACGCCATCGCAGGAAATGGAAAGTCGGCCGCCTGACGCTTGGGGATCACCATGTCGAAACTCTTCCCGCGTCTGTTTTCGCCCGTCAGTCTGCGCGGACACATTTTGCGCAACAGGATCGTCTTCGGCGCGCATACGGCAAACATGGCGAACAACGGCGTGCCCGGCGACCGGCATGTTGCCTATTATGCCGAGCGTGCGATCGGCGGCGCCGGAATGATCGTGGTCGAACCGATGCCGGTCCATCCCGCCGCCGTGTTGACGCGCGGGAATTTTCTTCCCGGCGACGATAGTGTCGTCCCTCATTTCAGGAAGGTCACGACGGCGATCAGGGAAAACGGCGCGGTCGCGATCCAGCAGCTCTACCATGTTGGCGCGCATGGAGATTCCGATAATTCATACCACCCGCATTGGTCGCCGTCCGGTCTGCCCAGTTATCACGACAGCGACGGCTCGCATGCCATGAGCGAGGCGGAAATCTCAGAAACCATCGACGGATTCGTGCAGGCGGCGCGCCGCTGTCATGAGGCCGGTTTCGATGGCGTGGAGGTCTGGGCGGCCTATCTCGGCCTCATCGAGCAGTTCTGGACGCCCTGGTCGAACCGGCGAGAGGATCAATGGGGCGGTTCGCTCGAAAATAGGACACGTTTCTCGCGCGAGATCACGAGCCGCATCCGGGCGGTCTGCGGTCAGGATTTCATCATCGGGCTTGCGATCAGCGATGAGCCCGATCATAGCGTCGCGCTGACGCGGGACGAGCTTGCCGAGATCGTCGCCCTCCATGACGATCTCGGCCTCGTCGATTACGTCACCTGCGGCTCGGGCGGCTATCTCGACTTCCACAAGCTGATGCCGACATTCCTTTACCCGGAGAAGCTCGGCGCCGATCTCGCTGCGACGATCAGGCGGTCCGTCAAGCATGCGCTCGTCATCGCCGAAAGCCACATCAGAACGCCGGAGAATGCCGAAACCGTTCTGGGAGAAAGAGCGGCGGACCTCGTCTCGATCGTCCGCGGCCAGATCGCTGATCCCCATCTCGCCCGAAAAGCCGGCGAAGACCGCCCCGACGATGTTCGCGGCTGCATTTCGTGCAACCAGATGTGCTGGGGCCGGCGCTCGCGTGATTATTGGATAAGCTGCCTCATCAACCCGTCGGCCGGACGGGAATACCAATGGGGCGGCGACCGCTTCAGCCCGGCCGGCCAGCCGAGAACGGTGCTGGTCGTCGGCGGCGGGCCTGCCGGTCTGGAAGCCGCCCGCGCAGCCGCGGAGAGAGGCCACCGGGTCATCCTCGCGGAAGCCTCCAGCCGGCTCGGCGGCAATTTCCTGCTGGCCGGACTGCAGCCTCGCCGCGCGCAGATCCTCGACCTCATCGGCTGGTACGAGCGGCAGCTGACGAAACTCGGTGTCGAGATCCGGCTCAACTCTTATGTCGAGGCATCGGATGTCGAAGCGATCGGCGCGGATGCCGTCATCCTGGCGACAGGTTCCTATTCTCCCGACACCGGCTTCCAGAAGGCTCTGCCTTCGGTCGAGACGCTGCCCGGCATCGAAAGGGGAAACGTCTTCACGATCGAGGCTGTCATGGCGCGGCAGGCAAGGCCGGGCAAAAGGGTCCTGCTGCTCGACGAGGGTGGCGGCTGGCGCGGCTGCGGAACCGCCTGGAAGCTCGCCGAAGATGGGCACCTGGTGACCATGCTCTCGCCCGACCCCTTCATCGGCAAGGAACTTCAGCGCACCACCGCCGACGTACCGCTGCGTCGGACCTTGAAGAGGCTGGGTGTCCAATGGCGTCTGGAGGTCAGCGTGCTGGCGTGGCACGGCAACGGCGTCACCCTGCTGGATCACAATACCGGCGAGCATTTCTTCGAGGAAGGCGACAGCCTGGTGCTCGCCACAACCAATGCAGCCGCCAACTGGCTCGGCGAAGAACTGCGCTCGAGCGGTCGCCATATCGTGGAGATCGGAGACTGCGCCGCCCCGCGCCAGGCGCCCTATGCCTTCTATGAGGGCAGGCGAGCCGCATTGGAGCTGTGATGACCGGGCAGAGGATCAGAATGCCGATCGACGAGCTCCGCCAACTGGCGCTCGAAGCCTGCCTCGCCTGCGGTGCCAGCCAGGCCATGGCGAAGGCGCTCGTCGATGCAACGCTGTCGGCTGCCCGTTTCGGGCGCCCCGAGCTGGGTTTTCCGCATTTCGTCGATTATCTCGCCAGCCTGCGCGAGGGGCGGATCAACGGAGACGCCAAGCCCGGCTTCAACCATGTGCTGCCGGCCCTGATCCAGGCCGATGCGGATGGCGGCATAGCGCAGCTCGGCTTTGACCTCATTTACGACGACTTCACGAAACGCGTGAAAACCTTCGGCATTTCAGTCTTCACGCAGAAAAACAGCTATACCGCCGGGGAACTGGGATATTACATCAGGCGCCTGGCTCAGGACGGATTGATCTCCATCGCCGCTGCCAACGGCCCACCATTGATGGCCGCCGCCGAGGGCGGTGAGCGCGTTTACTGCACAAATCCGCTGGCCTTCGGCGCGCCCATGCCGGCCCCTTTGCCGCCTCTCGTCATCGACCAGGCGACGAGCGCTACGGCCTTCGTCACCCTTGCCGAGGCGGCCAAGGCGCAGTCGCCGATCGCTCACGGCATCGCCATCGATGAGACCGGCGCAATCACCACTGATCCGGTCAAGGCGATGCTCGGCGCGCTCCTGCCCTTCGGCGGCTACAAGGGCGCCAATATCGCCCTTGTCGTCGAGATGCTTTCCGCGGGTCTTTCCGGGGCCGCATGGTCGCTCGATGCAGGCCACTTTCTCTCGGGCGAGCATCCGGTCAATGCCGGAATGACCGTGATCGCGCTCTTTCCCGCAGCAGTAGATCCGGATTTTCAGGCGCGAGCCACGGCCCAATTGGAGCGGCTGCGCGCCAAGGGAGTTCGCATCCCCGGCGACAGAGCGATGTCCGCATGTACCGCGGAAACCGATAGCCTCGAAGTCGACGCAGCGGTGCTCGAAACGATCCGCCGCTTGTGCCTTCAGTGAAAGCAAATCATTACCAAGCCGAAGAAGCGCGCGCACTGCGGACCAGTGCGCAACCATGGCGACAATGTCCTCGTTCGGCTAATTGAGAAACTAAAGATCTCTATCCACTTTGCGCAGCGCATTGCGCAGAACAGACGGCTTCAGGGGAGCGGCTTCATATACATTTTGCGCAAGATCAGTCCAGACTGCGTCACGAAAAGCCGCTCGGCCGACAATATCGGGACCGGACAATTGCTCCATAGCTGAGGAACAGTAAGATCAATCCCGACCAATGCCATGATGGTTTGCGGTCCTAAAACCAAACCCGTTCATCCATCACCCCCAAAAGGATGGAAGGGATCATACATACGCACTGCATCCCGTGCGTATGCCTGCATGCCTGTCAGCCTGCCGAAGGCCCTCTTTAAGCGGTCCACTATAGAACCTTCGGCAGGCGACTGCGCGACTTGCGAAATCGGGGGCCCACTCGATAAGCTTCAGATATCGCTCCTCTCGGCAAGACCCGCTGCATTTGAGCCCGCCGAGCGCGGCCGCGTTTTTCTCGGACGTGCCAAGGCCGCTCTATCACTTTGAATCAAAATCCTAAAACGCGTCGCATGAATTCGCATTGGCGCGATGCGCTGTATAGTGGCCTGGCGGATACAGGCGATAAATTTACCCTTCTGCGTAATCGTTTCATCATCAGCCCGATGGCTTGCCAACTGTTCCGAGTTCTGCCAGTTCCTGCCGTCAGGCTGCGAAAAACGGATGCGATGGGAACTCTTGGCAATGCATTTAACGGGTTGGTTTTATTGACGCTTGTCACGCCCGCGTTTCGTCTGCATCGGCTTACGCAAACCACCGATCCCGATGCCGACACCACGTGCAGATTCCCCTGCTCCGCTGAGACCTGCTGCGCTGCATGCTCCGATCGGCTAATATATAGCCACGCCTCAGCAATCAATCACGTCCACAGGCCCTGACGAAGCGGAGGAGGATGGTCGATGGTATCAGGCGAAGCGATTGGAGGTACGCGCATCAATATGTCAGCGCTATCATGGATTGCGCCGGCATCGGCGAGCGACGGAGAAGGACAAGTCAACACAGCCCCATTGAAACGATAGGAGCGGCATGACGGAAAATAGCACTGCCCCATTCTCATTTCGATTTAGCGGTTCGTCCTTCGACAACATGGTCGAAACGCTGGGCGGCGCCTTTGGCGCATTTGATGCCGAGCCTGTCGGCCGCAGCCAGGACTTCCATTGGGGATTGGATTTCTCGGCATGTGACAGTGCCGTCCTGCTCACCGGTTATCATGAGGCGGAATTTCAGTTCAATATCGAGCCGACCGTCGATACGGCCGAATATCTGTCGATCGTCGTGCCGCGCAGCGGCGGCATGGGGGTCACCTATGGGTCGCGCGTCGCCGAGGCCGGGCAAGGAAAATTGCTTCTTTACAATAATTTCGAGCCCAACAGCGTCATCATGCATGGGCGATCGAACGTCATCGACGAGTTGCTGATCAACTGGCCGCTCATCCTCCAGACGATCGGCCAGACTTTCGAGATGCCGTTCAGCGGCTCTCTCGACCTGCTGCCCGAACTGGATCTGTCCAAGCCGGAAGGCCGGTTGATCAGCAATCTCACGGAAACGATCATCGCGGGCATGCGCGACGATGGTCCCTTGCTGCAGTCGCCGATCGCCATGGCGCATATGACGCAGGCGCTGGCCGATCTGGTCGTGCGCCTGGTGCCGCACCGGCTGTCGCATTTCCTGGAGAATGGCCCGGCCCTGATCGCTCCCCGGCATGTCCGCCGGGCGATTGAATTCATGCACGCCAATATCGATCAGCCGATCACCATGCCGAAGGTCGCCGAAGCGGCCGGCGTATCCAGCCGGGCGCTCGAAACCGGTTTTCGTGCCTTCAGGGGAACCTCTCCCGCCGCCTACCTCTTGACCCTTCGTCTGCGTGCGGCGCGCCAGGATCTGCTCGATCCCGAGAGCAAGGACACCATGAAGGCCATCTGTCTCAAATGGGGCTTCTTTCATTTCGGCCGGTTTTCCGCGGTCTATAAAAACACCTACGGAGAATACCCTTCCGACACCAGGAAGCGCGTGATCCGGCGATGATGGCCTCGGCTTGCGGCGAGTAAGCGGGCAGCCCGCGGCCGACGCAAGGGGCTACGCCTCGTCCCTCGGCGGCAATGTGTAATGCACTCTCATCGTCCTTGGATCGCGCTTGACGATCTGCAGCACGCCCTCGCGTTCCGCCAGGGCGTTGAGTTCCCTCAGCACGAGAGAATGCGCTATCCCCAGCATGCGCGCAAAGGTGCGGCTGTCACGCGCAATCCCCAGCTCCGCGGCGACGAGCAGGCCGGCTTGTATCGACGTCAATTGGGCATCTCTGCCTTGCGCCGCCGCGACGAGGGCAAGAAAGCGATCGACCTCGGCTGCCTCTACGCTCACGCGGCTTTTCGCCGGCGGAAGGACACCATGATCGATTTCGAAGTGGGCGTATCGCTTTCCCTGCCGGCGCTGCCAAGCGGCACGAGCACGTTCAGTTCGGGGTAATAACCCGCTATGCTTCCCCGGGGGATGTCATAGGGCACAAAGCGGAAATTCTCAGCGATGCGCTCGATACCGTCCTCATGCTCGCCGACCACGTCGACCCGGTCGCCGGCCTCGGCATGCATCGCCTGCAGATCCGCCGGGTGAATGAAGATGACCTGCCGCTCCCCGTAAACGCCGCGATATCGGTCATCGAGGCCATAGACCGTCGTATTGTATTGATCGTGCGACCGGAAGGTCTGCAGGGCGAAACGCCCCTCACCCTTTCGCGCCCGCTGATGCACCGTCTCTTCCGGAAGCGGCTCGGCAGAGAATGACGCCTTGCCTGCCGGCGTATCCCACTCCCGATGGGCGGCCGTGTTGCGCAGGTGGAAACCGCGCGGCTTGCGCAGGCGCGCATTGTAATTTTCGAAGCCCGGGATAGTCGCCGCGATATGATCGCGAATGCGGTCGTGGTCGCCGGCGAGCTCTGTCCAGTCGACCACGGCGGCGCCGACCGTCGCTTGCGCAATGCCGGCAATGATGGCGACTTCCGAGAGGAGATGCGGTGAGGCAGGGCGATTGATGCCGGCGGAACCGTGCACCATGCTCATCGAATCCTCGACGCTGACGAGCTGGGAGTTGCCCGCCGCGTTCATATCCATCTCGGTGCGCCCGAGGCACGGCAGGATGAAGGCGGCCTCACCGGGCATGAGATGCGAATGATTGGGTTTGGTGGCGATGTGCACCGTCAGCTTCAGCCGCCGCAGCGCCTTTTCGACAAGGGCGCTGTCGGGAGTGGCGCGGGCGAAATTGCCGCCAAGCCCGATGAAGGCCTCGGCCGAGCCGTCGAGCATCGCGCCGATGGCGGCAAGGACATTGTGGCCATGTTCGCGGGGAACGGCGAAGCGGAAGTGTTTCTCCAGCGCATCGAGGAAATCGTCCGACGGCTTTTCGTTGATGCCGACGGTGCGGTCGCCCTGCACGTTGGAATGCCCGCGAACCGGGCAAAGGCCGGCACCCGGCCGGCCGATATTGCCGCGCAGGAACATGAAATTGGCGATCTCGCGGATCGTCGCGACCGAATGCAGATGCTGGGTCACGCCCATCGCCCAGGTGCAGATGACCTTCTCGGCGTTGATATAGACATCGGCCGCCCGTTCGATCTCCTGCCGGCTCAGTCCCGATTGATCCTCGATCTCAGCCCAACTCGTTGCCTCGACCGCTGCCCGATATTCCGCAAAACCCGCGCAGTGTTCGGCGAGAAATGCATGGTCGAGAACGGAGGGCAGACCGGCGGCGACCGCTGCCTCTTCCGCAGCCAGCACGGCCTTCGCCATCCCGCGCACCGCGGCCATGTCGCCGCCGAGTTGCGGCTGGAGATAAAGGCTGGCGATGTCGGTCGAACCGCCGCGCAGCATCTCGATCTTGTCCTGAGGATCGGAGAAGCGCTCCAGGCCGCGTTCGCGGATCGGATTGAAGACGACGATGCGCGCGCCGCGGATCGCCGCCCGGCGCAAGTCGCCGAGCATGCGGGGATGGTTGGTGCCCGGGTTCTGTCCGATCACGAAGATCGCATCGGCCTCTTCGAAATCCTCCAGAAGCACCGTGCCCTTGCCCACACCGACCGCCTGGCGCATGGCGATGCCGCTTGCCTCGTGGCACATGTTGGAGCAGTCGGGAAAATTGTTCGTGCCATAGACGCGCACGAAGAGCTGGTAGAGGAAGGCCGCCTCGTTGCTCGCCCGGCCGGACGTATAGAATTCCGCCCGGTTGGGATGATCGAGACCCTTAAGAATGGCTCCGATTTCGGCGAAGGCATCCCCCCACGCGACCGGCAGATAACGGTCGCTCGCCGCATCGTAGCGCATCGGATGCGTCAGGCGGCCGTTGAGTTCCAGCTCATAATCCGTCAGCCGGCGAAGCTGCGATACCGTATTGTCAGCGAAGAAAGCGGGCGTTGCCCGCTTCTCCGTCGCCTCCCAGGCGACGGCCTTCACACCGTTTTCGCAGAACTCGAACGACGATCCGTGTTCCGGATCGCCCCAGGCGCAACCCGGGCAATCGAACCCATCCGGCTGGTTCGCCTTCAGCATCGTCCGCGCCCCGGAAATCGGCATGCCGCTTTGAAGCAACTGCTTCCCGCAGCTCTTCAACGCGCCCCAGCCGCCGGCTGCCGCCGATTTCTTGCCAATGAATTTTTTGTCCATGCGCCCTGTATTGTCGAAGCGAGGAAAACATCAAGGCCGCAGGAGCGATGGATCGATAGGAAAAACCTATCAAGGATTCAATCAACCAACGTCCTTCATGGCATGCCGTTCGTCGGGCGAATGTGCCAGGATGCGATTGCGGCCTTGCGTCTTGGCGTCGTAGAGCGCCGCATCGGCCTCCGTCAGGAGACGGTTCGGGTTGACCCTCAAGGTGGCGCCGGTCGCGCAGGATATGCCGATACTGGCGGTCACTCGTCCGAATTCGCTGCCGGAATGAACGATATTCTCCTGGTTTAGGAGACGTGCGAATTGCTCGGCAACGATCATTGCCCCTTTCGCACTGGTCGCCGGAAGCAGAACCACGAATTCCTCTCCGCCGTAACGTGCGACGATGTCTGCCGGCCGGCTGACGGACTGGCGAAGGCACTTGCTGACGACACGCAGGCATTGGTCTCCGGCGGGATGACCGTAGGTGTCGTTATAGGCCTTGAAGCGGTCGATATCGACCATCAGCAGGCTGAACGGCGTGTTCTTCCTGGCGCTGCCGGTGGTCTCGCGTGCGAAAGCTTCGTCGAAGGCCCGACGATTGACGATGCCGGTGAGCCCGTCGGTCTCGGCAAGGGACTTCAGTTGCTCCGCCGACAGCCTGAGCGCGATTTCCGCCTGCTTCGTCGCGGTGACGTCCGAGACGACGGCCATCGCCGTGCCGTCTTCGGCAAGCCTTGTCCGGATGCTGCGCCAGTCGCCGTTATAAAGCTGGACCTCTTCGTCCTTGTTGCTGTGCAGCGCAGCACTGGCGACCTTGATCCATTCTTCGAGGTCATTGTCCGGAATACCGGTGCGCTCGTTTGTTTCGGCGACGCGGCGGAGAATGTCGCTGATATGGGCGCCAACCACGCGCGCATCCCCGGATAGCGGAAAGGCGGTGCGATACTGCTCGTTGCAGAAAACAAGGAAACCCTTGCTGTCGTACATGGCGATACCGTCGGACATGCCGGCCATCGCATGCGACAGCAGGTTCTTGCTTTCGCGCAATTCCCGCTCCAGGACGGTACGCTCCGTAATGTCACGTGTTACGCCCGCAAGGCCGATCACCCGCCCCTGCCTATCGCGCAGCGGCACCTTGGAGGCGAGCAGGGATCTGCCTTCGATATGCTCGGTAGAGTCGATCAGAGGCACCCCGGTGTCCATAAGCTGCTGTTCGAGATAATACAATTCTTCAGCGAGCGGGCGCGACAGGAGATTAAAATCTGACAATCCGGTCATCTCCGCCGTCGTCTTGAAACGATAAAGGCGGATCATATTTTCGTTGACGGTGATGAACCGGCTGTTTCGATCCTTCACGTAGAGATAGTCGGGCGACTGCGAAAATGCGGTCACCAATATGCTTCGCTCCAGCGCCCATTGTTGGGTCTTCAACAGAATGAAACCACACAGCGCAGTCGCCAGGCAGTTCAATACGGTCATGGGCAGACCGATCATGGCCAGCACACGGGCGTGCACCAGGGTGGGAAGCGTCGCCATCAACACGACAAGAGAGGCGCCGAGCGCGAGGCCCAGCAGGCCAACGTCCATGAGCCGGGGAGATCTCTTGCGGATCCAGAAATTGCCAATCAGGCCGATGCCGGTCGCGACAGCAATCGCGACGAGACCGTCGATCATTGCCGTGCCGCCGACCCAGAAGCGAAAGGCCATCGCCAGCGACGCCGCAAAAGCCGCCGCGATCGGCCCGCCGAACATGCCCGCCAAAGCAAGCGGCGAGAAGCGCAAGTCGATATAGAGGCCGGGATTGAATTCGACGGCCAGCAATATCGATCCGATCGAGGCCGCGCCGGCTACGATTCCGAAGGCGATTTTCTCCTGCCTGGCCGAACTGCGCTGAAACTGGATCGAAAAATGCGCCCAGAGCGAAATGGCCAGGCACACGAAAGAAAGGTTGCCACCGAATTGCGTCCAGATGCCACTCACTGCGTTGGATCCACCTTCCAATACATGTACCGAACTGATCATAGGGCAACACTGGTTTGAGCTTAGTTAAATCGGAGACCCATCAGGCTATTTCATTTGCAGATGCGTCTCCGGGCCGAAGCGAGTGCTGGAGACGGTGAAGTATGCGCAGGGCCTTGCTGCCAGATTTGACGACATGAGAAAGACGCTGAACCGGATTGAAAGGTCATGCCCGAAGACGGCAGGAGACATCATGTCCGCAATGCGCTGCAGTTCAACGGATAGCGCCCGATGCGATAAGGCATGCTTAACAACTGCATCCTGGGCCTCGGGACATCTATCCGGATAGCGCAATAGTTGCGCTATCCGGATAAGCATGCGCATTTGGACTATCGTGTTGCGCACCAAAGCGCTCGTGAAGCTACGAGAGAGATCGCGCCGCTGCTGTTCATAACGCACCCGCGGTCACGATCCCGGCTCTTTCACTACTTGCAGATCGCCGCAGCCAAAAAGCCACGCATCGCCTCGCCATAGGGCGGCCGCATCATGTATTCCGCTTCCACCATCTTGCTCTGGTGATAGACGGCGCGCGGATGCGAGAAAGTGAGGAAGCCGAATTTGCCGTGATAGGCTCCCATGCCCGAATGGCCGACGCCGCCGAAAGGCAGGCCTTCCGCCGTGACGTGGCTCATGCAGTCGTTGACCGTCACCCCGCCTGAAGTCGTATTGTCGAGGACACGGCGTTCCTCCTGCCGATCCTGGCTGAAATAGTAGAGAGCGAGGGGGCGCGGCCTGGCATTGATACGATCGATGACGTCGGCGATATCGCGATAGGCAATGACGGGCAGCACCGGTCCGAAGATTTCCTCCTGCAGCACGCGCATGTCTTCCGTCGGGTCGAGGATCAGGGTCGGGGGTATGCGATGGGCCGATTGCTGGGAGAAATTCTCCGCCGCCGGGTTGATCTCGACGATCCCAGCGCCCTTGGCCCTGGCATCGTCGATCAGGCCCTGGACGCGGGCGTGATGGCGGGCATTGACGATCGAGGTGTAATCGGGATTTTCCTTCAACGCCGGATACATCGCGCCAACCGCCGCGACCGCGTGTCCGGCAAAGGCTTCGACGCTTTCCTCGGGCACATAGACATGATCGGGCGCAAGGCAGATCTGGCCGGCATTCAGCGTCTTGACCGTCATGACGCGGCGCGCCGCGTCGGCGAGATCGGCCGAGCGGCCGACGATGACGGGCGACTTGCCGCCGAGTTCTAGCGTCAGCGGCGTCAGGTTTTCCGCCGCCGCGCGCATGACATGATGGGCGATCGCGGTCCCGCCAGTGAAGATCAGGTGGTCGAAGGCCAGTGACGTGAAGGCAGTGCCCGTCGCGGGTCCGCCCTGAACGACTGAGATTTCCGTTTCGTCGAAGGCGCCGGCGATGAGCTTCGCCATCAAGGCTGATGAAGCCGGCGTCACCTCCGAGGGCTTGATCATGGCGCGGTTGCCGGCGGCGAGAATGCCGGCAAGCGGCGCAAGGGCGAGCTGATAGGGGAAATTCCAGGGGCTCAGGATTCCGACAACCCCCTTCGGCTGATAGACCACTTCAGCGACCGCATCCGGAAACAGTGCCTCGTGCTCTTCCGGCTTCAGCCATTCGGCAAGATGGGCCTTGGCATATTTGAGCGAACCGACGCAGGTGAAGACGTCGAGAAGCAGGCTCGCCTCGACGCTGCGGCTGCCGAAATCGTCCGAGAGGGCCGCGGCGATCGCATCCTTATGATCGACCAGAAGGGCGATGACGCGGTCGATGCGATCGATGCGGGTCTCGATGCTTGGCGGCCCTTCCCTCAGGAAAGACGTCTTTTGCCGGTCCAGCAGCGCCTTCATGGCATCGGCACTGGTATCGGTGGCGATCGGGGTGACGGTGTTCATTGTTTCCTCCCTTGAACGGTGTCAGACGGCCGGCTGGCGTACGATCGGTTTCAGCACGATGCCCTTTTCCGAATCCTCCACCGCCTGGTTGATGTCGGCGAAATCATAGAAGGTGACGAGCCTGTCGAAGGGGAAGCGCCCCTGCCGATGCAGGTCGATCAATAGCGGGATCAGCACGTCCGGATTGGAATCGCCCTCGACGATGCCGCGGACCCGTCGTCCGCCGGAGAGGATATGCGTAAGGTCGAGCGTCAGCGTCGCGCCGTGCGGCGAGGCCCCGACGATGCCGCAGGTGCCGCGCGGCGCCAGCACCCGCACACACTGGTCGATGACGGCGGGCACGCCGGAGGCATCGATCGCATAATCAACGCCGGCGCCGGTCAGCGCCATGATCGCGGCAACCGCGTCGCTTGTCTTGCCGTTGACGATATCGGTGGCGCCGAGTTCCGCCGCAAGCGCCAGCCGCGTCTCGTTGACGTCGACGGCGATGATCCGCGAAGCGCCGACGACCCGCGCCGCCATCACCGCGGCAAGACCGACAGAGCCCATGCCGAAAACCGCGAGCACTTTTCCCGGTTCGACCTTGAGCGCGTTCATGACCGCGCCGGCGCCGGTCTGGATGCCGCAGGCGAGCGGCCCGAGCAGCGCCAGATCGGCATCTCCAGGCACTTTCACGATATTGCGTTCATGGCACAGCGCATGGCTGGCAAAGGAGGATTGCCCGAAAATATTGCCGTGAACCCGCTCCCCCTCGCATGAGAGCCCGCTCGAACCATCGGCACGCGCACCGAAGAAATTGCGCGGGAAGAATTCGTGGCAATAGGTTTCCTCGTGATCATTGCAGCTCGGGCAATGGCCACAGGAGTTGAAGGTCATGACCACATGATCGCCGGGCTTGACCTTGGCGACACCCGGCCCGACCCGCTCGACGATGCCGGCGCCCTCGTGGCCGAGCACGACCGGCTGCGGCACCGGCAGGTGCTGGTCACGCATGACGATATCGGTGTGGCAGACCCCTGTCGCCACGACGCGAACCAGGATCTCGCCCTCGCGCGGCTCCTCCAGATCGAGCCTTTCCAGCGAAAACGGCATATGCGGCGCACGCGCCACCGCGGCATGGATTTTCATTCTATCCTCCTCCCGAGATCAATCTGCGCCCTCAGCCGCGCTTGTAAGCGCCGAGCCCCGGCTGATAGGTCTTGTCGTCGAGGAACTGTTTCAGCCCCTCGTCGCGCCCCTTGGTCTTGTCGAGAAACAGCATCTGCTCCAGCTTGGCGTAGATGTAATCGTCGGCGAGATCCCATGGCAGGTTGCGCACCCGCTTGTAGGTGTCCTTGGCGGCCTTCAGCGTCACCGGGTTCTTTTCGAGCAGGCTGGCGCAGATCTTGCGGACCCGGGTTTCAAGCTCGGCCAAAGGCACCGCCTCGTTGACGAGACCCATTTCCGCGGCCTTGCGCCCATCGAACAGTTCGCCGGTCATGATGTAGTAGAGCGCGTCGCGATGGCGCATCACTTCGGCGACAGCACGGGTGACGTTGCCGCCCGGCAAAATGCCCCAGTTGATCTCGGAGAGGCCGAATTTCGCCTCCTCGGCGGCGATGGCGAGATCGCAAGACACCAGCGGCGTGAAGGCGCCGCCGAAGCACCAGCCGTTGACCATGGCGATGGTCGGCTTTTCGAAATACATCAGCCGGCTCCACCAGTTGCCGGACTGGCGCCGCGCCTTCAGCGTGGCGTCACGCGGCTTGCCGTCATTGTCGCGGAAATATTCCTTCAGATCCATGCCGGCCGACCAGGATTCGCCGGCGCCGCGCAGGACGAGGACGCCGCAGCGCTCGTCGCCCTCGAGTTCGTCGAGCACCTCGAGCATCCGGACATTCAGGGCCGGATTCATCGCATTGCGCTTTTCCGGACGGTTGAGGGTCACGAAAGCGATGCCACTATCGAATTCGACCAGAACCGGCGATTTCATTTCAGTCATGGTTTACTCCATTGGTTTCGGCGTGAAGGCGCAAGCCGCGTCACAAGGCCTGTCGTTGAAGGGTTTCGTCGGAATGGAACTGGCGCAGAACATGTTTCTGCACCTTGCCGGAGGCGGTGCGGGGAATGCTCTCGACGAAGAGGATGCGGGCCGGACGCTTGAAGGCGGCAAGCCTTGCCGCGCAATGGCCGGCGATCTCATCACCCGTTGCCACGGCACCCGGCCGCAGCACGATATAGGCGACGCCGCATTCGCCCCACCTGAGGTCGGGAATGCCGACGACCGCGGCATCGAGAATATCGGGATGGCTTGCGAGCGCCGCTTCGACCTCGGCGGGGTAAACATTCTCGCCGCCGCTGATATACATATCCTTCAGCCGGTCGACGATGCGATAGAAGCCGTTCGCTTCGCGCCGGCCGAGATCGCCGGTGCGGTACCAGCCGTCGGTGAAAGCGGCCGCGGTTTCCCGCGGCTTGTTCCAGTAACCCGGCGTTACCGCCGGCCCGCGCAGCCAGAGTTCGCCAATCTCGCCTTCGTCAACGTCGCGGCCGTCCTCGCCGACGATGCGAATGTCGAGCAACGGTGCGGGAAGACCGACGCTGCCGGGATTGTCCTGCACGGCGCGCCGGTCGATCGGCACATGCAGCACCGTTCCGGCCTCGCTCATGCCGTAACCGTTGACCAGCGCAACGCCGTCGTCGAGATAGCTTTCGATCAGCGCCCGCGTCAGCGGCGCGCCGCCGACGAAGAGCGCATGCAGGCCGGAAAGCGCCGCGGCGCTATAGGCGGGGTCGTTGCGCAAGGCGAGCGCGATCTGCGGCACGGCGAAATAATGGGTGATGCCGCGCTGCCGGTCGGCAAGGGCTGCAAGCGTGCGCGCCGGCGTGAAGCGGTCGGAAATGACAAGCGTGCCGCCCAGCATCAACGTGGTGCGCGCCACCGCGATCAGCCCGATCGTGTGAAAGAACGGCAGGTCGCACAATGCGACGGAACCTCGCCCGATCTCTCCGACCATGGAAAAATTGATGGCGGCGAAAAAGGCGTTGCGGCGGGTGATGACGACGCCCTTCGGCTGCCCCGTCGTGCCCGATGTGTAGAGAAGCACGCAAGGTTCATCGGCATCGATAGTCACCGGGCCGGCCGGACGGCTCGCCTCGATCCGCGCGGCGAGCCCGGCCGGGCCATCGGCCGTCGATATCAGCGCCATTTCGGGATCGACGCCCGCGACGCTTACCGCCGTTGCCGCGAACTCCTCGTCGTGAACGAGCAGAGCCGGCGTGCAATCGGCAAGGATCGGCCGCAACTCCGCGGCGTTGAGGCGCCAGTTGAGCGGCACGTAGATGGCGCCGGCGCGCTGGCAGGCAAAGGCAAGCACGATCGAATCCACCGAATTGCGCGCCAGCATGGCGACACGCGCCCCATCCCGCCGCGCCCCGAGCATATCGTTGAGCAAGCCGGCGCAGCGGGCGATCCGCGCATCGAGCCCGACATAGGTAAGCTGCCGGCCGGTGGCGATCTCGAACAGAGCCGGACGGTCCGGTGCGACGCGCGCGCGGTAAAGGATCGGATCATCCGTCACCAGTCCGCAATCTGCCGACGAAACCATCCCGGAAAAGGAATGCGCCATGTTCTCCTCCCATGCCCGCCGCTCCTCTGCAGCCGGCATCAAATTTGTATGTAACACATACTAATATTTTTCAGCTGAGATGCAAGAGGCTGTTCAAGGCAAATCCGACCGTTCGAATGGACGCGGGGAAATCCGCGATGCCGATATTGACTAACCCGCTGATTTTGATGGTTATGACCCCGAACGAGGCGAGAGCGAACCATGGGCACAAAATCACCGCAGGACGATGTCGAGGGCGAAGATGCCCCCGCGACGCCGGCGCTCGACGTCGGCCGCCTTGGCGATCTGCTCGGCTTCCATCTGCGCATGGCGCATGTCGCAATCTATCGCGACTTTGCCGAAACCATGGAGGAGCTGGCGCTGACGCAGAAGCAGCTCGCCGTGATGGAACTCGTCGCCGGCAATCCCGGCGCCTCGCAGATCGACCTTGCCAACACGCTCGGCACCGACCGGGCGACGATGATGGCCCTCGTCAACCGGCTGGCCGCCCGCGACCTGATCGAACGCCGCCCCTCCGCGGCCGACCGCCGCCGCCAGGAATTGCATCTGACGAAGGCGGGACGCGCGGTGCTCGCGCGGGCGCGTGAGCTGATCGACAAGCACGAACAGCGTTTCCTTGAGCTGTTTTCGCGCGACGAAATGGACGCGCTGCTGATGGCGCTGAAACGGATATACAAGGGGAACTGAAATCCCCGCGCGCTTGGGAAGTAAGCCGCATCCAAGCTGATAGATTTCGCTTGGGAAAGTCCCGTGTTATGATCCCGGCCCTGGCGTCGTCCGCCGTGGGTTCTGCACACGGAGACTTGTCTCATGAGTGAAATGGACGTGCTTTTTGCCACCCTGCGACAGGCGGCTGACCCGCAGACGGTTGAGTGCATCGAAAACGTCGTCAAACATGGCTCGGATCGCGATCTCAATCGCATCAATGCGCTCGCCTTTGCCGACAAGCATCATCTCGATGAAGAGAAAACCATTGCGGCGCTTCTGCATGCCGCCCGCATCGGCGTCTTCGAAATGACCTGGAATGTCCTTTGTCCGGGATGTGGCGGCGTCCTCGACAGCGGCGCCACCCTCAAGGGGGTCGTCCAGGACACCTATCATTGCGCGCTCTGCGCGGCCGGATACGAACCGACCCTCGACGAGATGGTCGAGGTAACCTTCACCGTTAGTCCAAGAGTGCGCAGGATTGCCGCCCACGACCCCGATCGGCTGCCTCCGCTTGAATACTACCGCCAGATCTTCTTCAGCTCCGGCGTCGACCTGCCGCAGGACTTAGAGGCGAAGTTCGATCGCATCCAGCTGGAGATGATCGAGTTGGCGCCGGGCGAGAAGGCTTTCGTCTCGCTGCAACTGCCGGCGCAGTTCGTCATCATCTTCGATGCGGTCACACACTCGGCGCAGTTCATCGACGTGCAGGGCGAGCCCACCGACGAACGTCAAACCCTGTCGATGATCATCAGCCGGACGCATGCGCTGAACGAAACGCTGACCCTGCGTCCCGGCCTGCTGCGGCTCACCCTCGAGAACCACACCGATCGCCGAGTGGTGCCGAATGTCTGCATCGCCGGAGACGAACTGCACGACCTCCTGGGCCGCAGGCGGCCTTTCCTGACAGCCAAACGCCTGCTGACGAACCAGAGCTTCCGGGACATCTATCGGACCGACACGCTCGACGTCGACCAGCGCCTGAAGATCACCAGCCTGACGTTCCTCTTCACCGACTTGAGGGGCTCGACCGCGCTCTACGAGCGCGTCGGAGATCTCGCCGCCTTCGATCTGGTGCGCGCGCATTTCAGGGTTCTTCACGAGATCGTCGCCACAGAGGCCGGAGCCGTGGTCAAGACCATCGGCGATGCCGTGATGGCGACCTTCCCCAGCCCGGACCGCGCGGTGGCGGCAGCACTCAGGATGCGCGAGGCGATGCTGCGGCTGAATGCCGAACACGGCAGCGACGATCTTCTGCTGAAGATCGGCATTCACGAGGGACCATGCCTCGCCGTCAACCTCAACGACCGGCAGGACTATTTCGGCCAGACCGTCAATATCGCCTCCCGCGTCCAGGGCCTTGCCGATCCCAATGTGATCATGACGACGGAGGCAATCGTCGGGGATGCCCAGGTTTCGGAGATCCTGCGCGACGGCGGCATCTCATCGGTCTCCCGGCTGGCGGAGCTTCAGGGCATAGGGCGCGAGGTGAGGATTTTTGCGCTGTCGTGAGCTGGGTTTGCTCTTTGAGGTCGGGCCAAGTTGAGCGGTCTCCGCTAACGGTCCGAAGCGGATTTTCATTGGGCAATCAAAGTTCAGCAGCTTCGCGCCTTCTTACCAGTCGTCGCGGCAGAACTTACCATTGCCCGAGAGGGGACTTCCGTTCGTTTAGACACTACTGCTGGACACTATCTGCGGTCATCCTATCAACAAGCCAAGGCCGCTTCTTTCACGGTAGCGACCCCGACTTCACAAGCCGGCAATCACGACTAGAGCGGTTCAGCTTTTAACGGAAGCGCAGAACCGCTCCATCCTTTTGTTTTTGCGCAACTCCCGGCAAAACCGCTTCGCGCTTTGCCTGGGAAATCCGCTTCGCACTTTTCCTGGAATTGCACTAGGCGAGGGATCACCTCAGAGCGTGTCGATCAGTCCTCCGTCCACACGCATGGAAGCCCCGGTCGTCGCGGATGCCAAAGGCGAGGCGAGGTAGGTTACGAGGTTGGCGATCTCCTCGACGCTCGCAGCTCGTTGGATAATCGAACTTCCACGATGTTGCTTGACGAAGTCCGCAGCGACCTCCTCGATCGACTTGCCCGTCTTCGCACGCTCTTCGGCAAGCATCGCCTCAACGCCTTCGGACAGTGTTGGGCCGGGGAGGACCGAGTTGACGGTAATGCCCGTACCAGCCATGCGCTTGGCGAGCCCGCGGGCAACCGCGATATCGGCGGTCTTGCTAACGCCGTAGTGAATCATCTCCACTGGAATATTAAAGCCGGATTCCGATGCGATGAAGATGACGCGACCCCAGTTGACGGTCTGCATGCCCGGAAGGTAGGCACGCGAAAGCCTGACGGCCGACATGACGTTTACCTGCCAGTGGCGATCCCAGACCTCGTCGCTCGCCTCGAAGAAGTCGAGCGGCTGGAAGATGCCCGCATTGTTGATCAGAATATCGACATGATGAACCTTGGCGACGAGAGCTTCACACCCTTCAGCAGTTGCGACATCGGCTGCGATGGCGGCCACGGTGCCCCCGGCACCTTCGCCTTTCAGGCGTTCGGTCGCCTTAGCGGTCTTTTCTTCGGACCGTCCGTTGATCACCACGTCCGCGCCGGCCCTCGCGAGCTGGCGGGCGATCGCGTAGCCGATGCCTTCGGTAGATCCAGTAATCAGCGCGGTTTTGCCTGTGAGGTCGATCTGCATCTGCGGCTCCTTCTGAGGTTGGACCAGTGAAGGTATGACCTGGCGGTCGGTCTCGCAACAGCCCGCGACGTCGATGATCCTTTCGGGTGGAACCCGTGGCGGTGCACTGGAAGCGGGTTTGTAAGCTGATCCAGAAGCAGATGACATTCTCTCAGAGTTCGAGCAGTGATCCGGCAAGCGCGACACTTGGAAAGAAGGCAACAGCTCGATTGGCAGACCTAAGGTGTCCGCAGTCCCTTATGAATCGTCCGGAAACCGGTAATTCATTCTCGTATAAATCTGCTCGAATCCAGCCGCGATGAGATTGGCGTGAGAGATATTCGGCTCATCGGCAGAAGGTTGGGCGGTTTCGACGACGAATGTCTGAACGCCCTGGCTGGCGCCTTGGTTCAGACGCGCGGCAATCAGGGCCTTCTGTGCCCCGCGATTGCGAAACTCGGGAACGGTCGAGCCCCCGCCAAGCCACGCAAAGCCGTCTGCCGCATACATCGCGCCGGTCGCAATCGGCCTGCCGTCCAATTCCGCGAAAAAACAGCTCCAACCGTCCTTCCCGACGATCGCTGACCAAAGCGGGGTCAGGTTTGCCGGAAAGTGAAATCCGGCGCACATCATCGAACCGAAGATCTCGGCTTCGGTGACATTGACCTGCCGGGTCGCGACCTCTCCAGAATGGATGAGTGGCGTGGAAGGCGCTGTTCGCCGGAGTTTTGCCCATCCGTGACCTTGGGCAACAAGGCCCCGTTTCCTTGTCCAGTCGTGTGTCCGTTGAGGAGCGGTGGCAGCGTTCATTTGTAAGTAGCGTCGGCCCGCCCTTTTGCTCATCCATTCACAGGCCATGTCGAGATCTTCAGGTGCCACGATGCCGAGCACCCGATTGAGACCGATGGCGGGCGCGCTTGGCAGCGATATTGCGCAACCTCCAGCCAATGGCATGCAGCGAAACTCAGCCTGGTCGACGAACGTCTGGGGCGCGATCATGAAGAGGTCGATAAATGCTTTCACTTCGATGAGTTCTTCTTCCGGCACCATTTGGCGCGATGCTGACGGGCGATCCATGCTCGTGTCCTTAACGATAAAACGGCCAAACAGACTTCACCGCAGCGACGTCAGCAACGGTGTAAGCCGGCGGTTGCGAGCGGGGTTAAGTCAGGAAGTCCGCTATCGCGGTGGCAATTTCTCGGGAATGCGTCTCCAACGCGAAGTGGCCTGTATCGAGGAGCTGGATCTCAGCGTTCGGGAGATCGCGTCTAAAGGCCTCCGCACCTGCGGGCAGGAAGAAGGGATCCTTGTCGCCCCAGATTGCCAGGAACCTGGGTTGATACCGGCGGAAATATGCTTGAAACATCGGATACAGGACCACGTTGCTCGCGTAGTCGAGCGCAAGGTCGAGTTGGATTTCTTCACTATCCGGACGCGCCATGTGGAAGGCGTCGAGCGAATAGCCATCGGGAGACACGTTCGATAAATCCGAAACGCCATGCTCGTACTGCCAGCGGATGGCGGCGGGTTTCATGATCTCGCGCAGCGCATCGCGGTTGGCGGTCGTAGGATCGGACCAGTATCGCCTGATCGGATTCCAGACGTCGCTCAACCCCTCTTCGTAGGCATTGCCATTTTGGGAAATGATTGCCGCCACCCGCTCCGGGTTCTTCATCACGATGCGGAAGCCGATGGGTGCTCCGATATCGAAAGCGTAGAGGGCAAATCGTTCGATGCCCAGCACCTCAATGAACCTCTGGATGATGTGGGCAAGATTGTCGAACGTGTAGGCGAAATTTTCGCGCGCGGGCGCCTCCGACTGGCCGAACCCCGGTATGTCGGGCGCGATAAGGTGAAATCGGTCGGCGAGCAGCGGAAAAGAGATCGCGGAACATGTGGCTCGAAGACGGAAATCCGTGCAGCAATAACAGGGTCGGTTTGGCTGGTTCTCCGGCCTGCCGATAAAATACTTCGAGACCGTCGATATCAACGCGGTGATAGGTGGTATGCCTCATGTCGTTCTTCCCCCTTAGAAACCGAAATCGCTGAGACCGGGGTGCTGGCTGTCCTCGCTATAGGCCAGTGCTACCTTTTCGGGATTACGGCTATTCCAGCCATCGTCGGCAAGCCGAACCCTCTCTGTTGCGGAAGCCGCTGAAAAGGGTGGTAAAAGGGGTCTTGTGGCGTTCATCATAGAATTCCCAAGGCCGTGATCCGAGCACGCAGCTCTGCATTCTCCGCTTCCAATTGAGCCAAGCGCTCACGTAATGGTGTCACCGCGTTCTCGACTTCGAGTTCGGTATAACGCGGTGTGATATGCTGAGGGCAATTCCAATCGAAGGCCTCCAGCCGTAACCGGAAAATCCGCTCAGCCTTTGCTCGGTAGCCGGCATCCAAAACAAGATCGGTCAGTGCGGGGTCGGTATCAAGTGCCAGCTTCTCGACACGCATGTAGATCTTGAGCCGGGCTCGCCGAGGGTAATCCACCAGTAAGAGGCAGGCCCGATCATTCGCGGCAAAGTTTCCGGTACTGATGTACTGGCGGTTGCCCCTATAGTCGGCAAAAGCGAGCGTCTTATTGTCTACGATCTTGAGAAAACCCTTTGGCCCACCGCGATGCTGAACATAAGGCCAGCCGGTTTCCGACACAGATGCAACGTAGAAGCTGTCCCGTGCGGCGATGAAGGAAAGCTCGCTGTCGGTGAAACTATCCGACTCGCGATGGTGGTCGTCCAACCAAATCTGATCAGCACCCATCTCAGCTTGGGAAAGCCGCACATTCGGAGTAATTGCAACTTCCAAAAAATGGTACGGCATGGGAGATCTCCAAAATCTGGAATTCAGTAACCGCTGTTCAGCAGTGCGACCTCGGTTTGGCGGAACCTCGGTCACACCGCCGGTGACCATGCCTGATGTTCACTTCTTTCCGATGTTGCGATCCAGGAAGTCGTTGATAAGGGGGGCGACGACGTCCAGTTTTTCTTCAAGCAGGAAGTGACCTGAATTCAGGATATGAATTTCGGCATCCGGAAGATCCTTGAGATAAGGATGAACGCCGGCCTCAGGAAAGATGTAATCGTTCTTGCCCCAGACGATGAGCGTGGGCGGTTTGCGCTCACGAAAGAAGTTTTGGAAGTCAGGGTAAAGCGGCACGTTGGTGCGATAATCATACAACATATCGAGCTGGATATCCTTGTTGCCTGGTCGGTCCAGAAGAGCCTGGTCGTGAACCCAGTTGTCAGGGCTGATGCGCGACACGTCTTCCATGCCATCGGTATATTGGAACTTGGTCGTTTCGAGCGTGACCAGACCGGAGAGCGCCTCACGGCTCTTCTCTGCGCCATCGGACCAATAGGTCTTGATGGGATCCCAAAATTCCTTCAGCCCTTCATCATAGGCATTGCCGTTCTGGATGATCAGCGCACTGATCCGTTCCGGATGTTTCAGCGCCAGGCGGTATCCCACCGGTGCACCATAATCCATAACGTACATCGCGTACCTTTTGACCGCCAAATGATCCAGCAACTTGTCTACGATATTAGCGACCCCGCCAAACGTATAGGCAAATTTGCTACGATCGGGAGATTCGCTTTGCCCGTAACCCGGATAGTCCGGCGCTATGACGTGGTATCGGTCTGCGAGGAGCGGGATCAGATTCCGGAACATGTGGGACGACGTCGGAAAACCATGGAGCAGCAACACGACCGGAGCGTCAGCCGGCCCGGCTTCCCGGTAGAAGATTTCGAGACCCTCGATCTTCGCGGTTCGGTAGTGAATGGGAACCGGAGCCTCGTGAACGTCTGTCGTGGCCTGCGCGGGAAGCGCTGATGCCACTGTTGCGACAGTCATGCTGGCGGTCGCCAGCATCAGGCACATAATCAAGCTACGCATGATGGTCTCCCCATAAATCGAGATGAAACAAAAATTGGTTTCGAACGAGGGCTGCTGTCGGTCGTCCGGATCGCGCAAGCGCCGTCGCGATAAAACAATGTCACCGGAGGCTGCTGCCTCAGGTCAGGAAATGGCAGTGGTATGGAATTCGATGCACGTAAATGTTCGATATGAACACGACGACGGTTCAGCCGACATCGTCGTTCATCAAAGACGTCTCGATGTGTAGGAGTAAGCGGGTTTGCGATCGCTCTCAATTACGATCTAGGTCACGTGCAACTAGACAATGGCATTGTAACCATAGACCTTCGTATATCGATTTGTCCTTACGCAACTCACAGAAATCTCGTAACTATTTCCGGCGGACAATCGACCACCTTTCGATATTTCCTGACTTGGAGTCGAAGCGTCTGGGCTCTGGAACGTCTCAAACTCTGAACGGAGAGTGCGGTGGAACGAGCGCCGGAAACCGATCCTATCATCGATCTGATCCCCGCCATGGTGTGGTCCGCAACGTCGGAAGGCATGCTGGATTTTGCCAACCAGCACTTCCTCGAGTTTATCGGGGCGCCGCTTGAGGAAATCTCCGGAGTGGGTTTCTACAAACTGTTTCATCCCGACGACACGTCACATCTCGCATCGGAATGGCATGACATCATGGCCTCAAAGCATGCCAGAGAGGTCGTGGGCAGGCTCAGGCGCGCAGATGGCCAATATCGTTGGTGCACGCTTCGGCAGAAGCCGCGGCTCGATGCCGAAGGAAATGTCCTGCGATGGTATGGTGTGGTCCTCGATATAGAAGACCGCAAACAGGCCGAAAATGCATTGAAGGAAACGAAGACTGCACTTGCGGCCAGCGAAGAGAACCTCAGCCTTATCATCAATTCGCTGCCTGTTCTCGTGTGGTCAGCGCGACCGGATGGCAGCGCCGATTTTGTCAATAAAAGCTGGCTGGACTATGCAGGCCGTCCTGCTGACCAAATTCTCGACTGGGGCTTCCTGGACCTTTATCACCCAGACGATATTCCCGGCATGGTGGACATCTGGAAGAGAGACCTAGAGCATTCCGACCACACTGTTTTGAAAGGACGCATTCGCGGAGCAGACGGCGGGTACCGCTGGTTTTACTTCTCGGGCCGCAAGCTTGTCGATGCCAACGGGCTCGTTCGTTGGTTCGGCGTCAATATCGATATCGAAGACCTGCAATACGCGGAGAATGCTCTTCGAGAAAGCGAAGCTGCGCTCAGGGAAAGTGAACACAAGCTCAATCTTATCATCAACACGATACCCGCCATGGCTTGGTCCTGCACCTCGGATGGCCGGCTTGAATATTTTAATCGAAACTTGATCGATTATGTCGGACTACCTTTTGAAGAGATCGTCGGCTTCGGCTTTTATCGCATGTTTCATCCTGATGATGTCGAGCCGATGCGTATGGCTTGGGACGATATCGTAGCCTCGAAAAAAAGCCGTCCGGTGGATGCCCGCATCAGACGCGCCGATGGCGAATATCGATGGTTCAACCTTCGACAAAGCCCACTTCTGGATTCAGATGGAAATGTTGTGCGATGGTACGGCGTCGTCGTGGATATTGAGGATCGCAAACGGGCCGAAGAGTCCTTGCGGCAAAGTCAGAGTGACCTCGCACATGTGACCCGGATGACAGCCACAGGTGAACTTGCCGTCTCGATTGCCCATGAAGTCAACCAGCCGCTGATGGCAATCGTCACGAATGCCGGCACATGTCTGCGCTGGCTACAGCCGGGTCATATCGATCTGGAGCAGGCGCGGCTGGCAGCCGAAAGGATCGTCAGGGACGGACATCGTGCCGGTGACATTATCACCAGTATCCGGGCAATGGCTCAGAAGTTGCCTGCTAAAATTGAGAAAACTGACTTCAAACCCGCCGTGCGTGAGGTACTGAATCTGTTGACCGGCGAACTTCAAAGGCGCGGAATAGAAGTTGGTCTTGATATGGCCCAAATGCCTATCGAAGTCGTAGGAGACCGGACACAACTGCAGCAGGTTGTTCTAAACCTGGTCATGAATAGCGCGGAAGCGATGGCAGCTTCTTCCGGGGCAAGACGCATCGTCATCCGATGTACTGCAGATGAGCAGCTTGTGAAAGTGAGTGTTTCGGACACAGGCCGCGGGGTACCTATCCACGAGTTGGAGCGCGTTTTCGAAGCATTCTACAGCACGAAGGCCGACGGTATCGGAATGGGCTTATCGATATGCCGTTCAATCGTCGAAGCACATGGTGGCCGTATTTGGGCTTCATCGGGGGAGAACGGGGACGGAGGCCTGTTCACGTTCACTTTGCCAATGGCGGAGGGCGATCTTGGCCATGATAGATGATCGCAAGAGAGGCCGGCCCACAGTTATTGTCATTGATGACGACGAAAGTGTCCGCGAAGCTCTGAGAGGATTGTTCGAATCTGTCGGACTTGTCGCTGAAACCCATGGTTCGGTAGCACAGTTCCTTACTGTCGATGATCCTGATCGTGCAGGCTGTATTGTGCTGGATATCCGATTGCCAGGTCAAAGCGGCTTGGAGTTTCAAGAGGCATTAGCAAAAAGCCACCACCCAAGGTCAGTGGTGCTGATCAGCGCTCATGTCGATGTGGCGATGGCTGTCCGCGCCATGAAGGCTGGAGCTATCGATGTGCTTACCAAGCCAGTGCGCGAGCAGGACCTGCTCGAAGCGGTGAACCGCGCTTTGGTAAGAGATAGTGCTCGACGCGAAGAGGCAAATCAAACGGCGGCATTGCGCTTAAGGTATTCCAAACTTACCGAGCGCGAGCGGCAGATTATGACATTGGTCGTCGCCGGGAAGCTGAACAAACAAATTGCGGCTGAAGTTCAGCTCGCTGAGGCCACCGTGAAGCTTCACCGCGGTCACATGATGCGAAAAATGCACGCATCGTCAGTTGCAGATTTGGTGAGGATCGCGAGCATTCTGGAGGATTGAGCAGCAATTTGGGGGAAACGTGACTCGATCCCTTGCAAGAGCTGAGATCCTTACATCGGCAGATGGCGATTGCTTCACGCTTCGATTTAAACGTCTCTACTAATTCAACGACACTGGGAGCTGCTAGTCCGCTATCGGCCCCATGTCGACCATTGCCGATTGCGGCGCGCAACGACCACTTCCTGGCGCATTGCAATCCTACCCCAGCTTGGGATTCCATGTTCGCACGATTTGCGATCCAAGACCCGGCAAATTCCAACTTTTTCCCAATGGCCCCAAACCTAAGGCCAATCCGCATAACCCGAGGACAGCATGCTGTTTTCCGAGCCGGCCGAAGCGCGGGCGATTTCGCGGTAGCCGGCGGGGGAAAGGCCGGTCTTGCGTTTGAAGAAATGGCTGAAATAGGTCGGATCGCGAAAGCCGAGGCTGTCGGAGATTTCCTGGATATTGCGGGCCGATCGTTCCAGCCTGAGTTTTGCCTCCTGCACCACGCGCTCATGCAGGAGCTGGATCGGCGAGCGGCCGAGCGCCCTTTGGCAGATGGAATGCAGCCGGTCGGCCGTGACGCCCAATTCCGCGGCATAATCGCTGATCGGCCGGTGCCGGCGGAAACCGGCCTCGACCAGTTGCCGGTATCTCTGCAGGATCGACCCGGTTTCGCCCTGCCCGCGCTGCTCGCTTCTCTCGCCGTCTGAGCCGCGCCACAGCGCCATCAGAATGAGCCGGATATAGGCGGATGCGACCATCCAGGAGGAGCGGGCGGGATCGCCCAGTTCCCGCACGAAGCCCGAAATCAGCGGGCTGATTTCGGCCACTGCTGAGGGATCCAGTGCCTCGACCAGCTTGCGCTGCTCGGTGAAGATGCGCAGCGAATAGGATTCCACCTTGTCGCCGATCGCATCGACCATGATCTGCGGCGAGGCGCCGACCAGATGGGCCGCGCTTCCGGCTGATATCGACAGGTCGCAGCGCGCCTGCGGCGGCAGGAAGGCAAGCAGCGGTCCGTGCAGCGGCCGATGGTCGCCATTGTCGAAATGAAGCTCCCCACTCCCCTCCCCGAGCAGAAGAAAATGGTGGAAATCGGAATAGAGTCCTCTTTGGAAACGGATGCGCCGGTGCGACAGCGACGGCCCGTGCCACTCGCCCCTGGCATAGTGATGAATCCCCCCGTCCGTCGCCAAGGCCTCTCCTCCATTCCCGCGTCAAATATGCGGCAATTGCCAGATAATTACAATATTAACCCAATAAATCGCATTCCATCCACGCCGGATCGGCGTAACCTTTTCTCATCAGCCTTTGGGAGGAGGCTCTTCAGCAGATGTGGGAATCGTCAGGCGACCCTCGTGGCGCCGCGTCCGCTCGTTTTCTCCCCATGGCAATAAAGCAGGCGCCGGCACATGGCGCCAACACGTGACGAAGTGGGTGGAACAGTGTTCGCGGCAAAGCTGATGATCAACAACGAGGCGATGGATGCTTCCGAAGGGGCCACCTTCGAACGCATCGATCCGCTGACCGGCGATGTCGCGACGATCGCCTCGGCAGGATCCGTTGCCGACATGACAAGGGCTGCCAATGCGGCCGCGGCAGCCTTTCCGGACTGGTCGCAGACCGGGCCGGGCGAACGGCGCAGGCTGCTGAATGCCGCCGCCGATATCCTGGACGCGCGCGCACCGGAACTCATCGCCGCCATGACCGGCGAAACCGGCGCCACCGCGCAATGGGCCGCGATCAATTGCGGGCTCGGCGCGGATATTCTCCGAGAGGCTGCGGCGATGACCACGCAAATCTCGGGCGAGCTCATTCCTTCAGGTATTCCGGGAAACCTTGCCATGGCGGTCCGCCAGCCGGCAGGCGTCTGCGTCGGCATTGCCCCCTGGAATGCGCCCATCATCCTCGGCACCCGCGCCGTCGCCATGCCGCTTGCCTGCGGCAACACGGTCATCCTGAAGGCTTCCGAACTCTGCCCGAAAACCCATGGCCTGATCGGCGACGTCCTGTGTGACGCCGGCTTTCCGCGCGGCGTCGTCAATGTCGTTTCCAATGCGCCGAGCGATGCCGCCGCCGTTGTCGACGCCCTGATCGCCCATCCGGCCGTGCGCCGCATCAATTTCACCGGCTCCACCCGTGTCGGCCGGATCATCGCCGAATCCGCGGCACGACATCTCAAGCGCTGCCTGCTCGAACTCGGCGGCAAGGCGCCGTTCATCGTTCTGGCCGACGCCGATATCGACGAAGCCGTCAGTGCTGCCGCCTTCGGCGCCTTCATGAACCAAGGCCAGATCTGCATGTCGACCGAACGGATCATCCTGATGGACGAGATCGCCGACGGCTTCGTCGGCAAGTTCCGGGCGAAGGCCGCAACCCTCGTCGCCGGCAACCCGAAGGACGGCAACACGCCGCTCGGCACGCTGATCAACGCCGAGGCCATCCGGCGGGTCAGGTCGCTCATCGACGACGCCCTGCAGAAAGGCGCGGTGCTCGTCTGCGGCGGTCACGCCAACGGCACGCTGATGGACGCGACCGTCATCGATCACGTCACACCCGCCATGCGCATCTACCGCGAGGAGAGCTTTGGGCCGGTCGCCGCGATCATCCGGGTCGGCAGCGTCGATGAGGCCGTGACGGTTGCCAACGACAATGAATACGGGCTTTCGGCCGCCGTTTTCAGCGCCGACGTCAATGCCGCGCTTGCCGTCGCCATGCGGCTCGAATCCGGCATCTGCCACATCAACGAGGCGACAGTTTCCGACGAGCCGCAAATGCCCTTCGGCGGCGTCAAATCAAGCGGCTACGGCCGCTTCGGCGGCAAGGCGGCAATCGATGAATTCACCGAGCTCCGATGGGTGACCATCGCATCGGGAAAACGGCACTACCCGATCTGAACTGAGATCGGTGGAAATGAACATTGGGAACGGGCTGGGAGGCCCCATCAAGAGGGAGGAATGATTTCATGAACGGCATTTTCCGCAGCGGAAAATTCAACGCGGCATCGCTGAGCCGCCGCTCTTTCATCGCATCGACCGTGGCGGGAGGCGCGGCACTGGCGCTTTCCGGCCGCACCGCCTTTGCGCAAAGCAGCGACACGCTGAAGGTCGGCTTCATCAGCCCGCGCACCGGCCCGCTCGGCGGCTTCGGCGAGACGGACGGCTATGTGCTCGACCTGGCGCGCAAGGCGCTGGCGAACGGCCTGCAGGCGGGCGGCAAGACCTGGAAGGTGGAGATCCTCGACCAGGATACCCAATCCGATCCCTCGCGCGCCGGCCAGCTGGCGAAGGACCTGATCAACAACCAGTCGATCGACCTGATGCTTGCCGTCTCGACGCCCGAAACCATCAACCCGGTGGCCGACGCCTGCGAAGCGGCCGGCATTCCCTGCCTCTCGACGGTCATGCCCTGGGAAGCCTGGTATTTCGGCCGCGGCGCCAAGCCCGGAGCGCCCTCGCCGTTCAAGTGGACCTATCATTTCGGCTTCGGCGTCGAAGAATTCCACAAGGCCTATGTTTCGCAGTGGAACCTGATCGAGACCAACAAGAAGGTCGGCGTCATGTATCCCAACGATGCCGACGGCAATGCGATCCGTGCCCATCTGGCGCCGGCGCTCGCCAAGGAGGGCTTCACCATCGTCGATCCCGGCGCCTATGAAACCGGCACCACTGATTTTACCGCGCAGATCGCCCTCTTCAGGCAGGAGGGCGTGGAGATCTTCAATTCGTTCCCGATCCCGCCCGATTTCGCCGCCTTCTGGCGTCAGGCCGCGCAGCAGGGTCTCACCCAGCAGATCAAGATCTGCCAGATCGCCAAGACGGGCCTGTTTCCCTCCGACATCGAGGCGCTCGGCGGCCTCGGCCTGAACATCGGCAGCGCCGCCTATTGGCACAAGGCCTTCCCCTACAAATCGACGCTGACGGGTGTCTCCGGAACCGAACTCGCCGACGGTTATGAAACGGCAAGCGGCAAACAGTGGACGCAGCAGCTCGGCGCCAGCCTTGCGCTTCTCGACGCCGGCTTCGATGCGCTGAAAGCCAGCGCCGACGTCAAGAGCAAGGAGGCCGTCGCCAAGGCGCTGAGCACGCTGAAGACCACGACGATCGCCGGCAAGGTCGACTTCACCAGCGGTCCCGTCGCCAATGTTTCTCCCGGGCCGATCATCGGCACGCAATGGGTGAAAGCGCCGGAGGGCTCGAAATTCGCGCTCGACTACGTCGTCACCGAAAACGCCACCGACCCGAACGTTCCGGTCGGCGCCAAGCTCACCGCTTACAACGGATAACCAAAGTGCAGCAGCAAGCGCAAAGACGGCCGGGAGGAGCCTTTCTCTCGGCCAAAGGGATCCACAAGCGGTTCGGCGCGCTGGTGGTCCTGGAGAATCTGGATTTTTCCATGGGCGATGGCGAGGCGGTCGGCATTGTCGGGCCGAACGGCGCGGGCAAGACGACCCTGCTCAGCGTGCTCGCCGGCGCCTTTCCGCCGAGCGAGGGAAGCATCACCTTCGATGGCGCCGACGTGACGAACCGGACGGCGGCAGAACGCTGCCGCTCCGGGCTCGTCCGGACCCATCAAATTCCCAAACCCTTCAGCGGCATGACGACCTTCGAGAATGTTTTCGTCGCCGCATCGCACGGCCATGCCGCCAGCCGCGACGAGGCCTATGAGCGCGTGGTGGATTCGCTTTCGCTCTGCGGTATGCTTGATGTCGCCAACCGCCCCGCCGATACGCTCGGCCTGCTGGATCGCAAACGGCTGGAGCTTGCCCGCGCGCTTGCCACGCAGCCGAGACTGTTGCTGCTCGACGAGATCGGCGGCGGCCTGACCAATGGCGAGGCGAGCGAGCTCGTCGAAACCATCCTCGAATTGCGCCGCCGCGGCATCGGCATCGTCTGGATCGAGCATATCGTTCATATCCTGCTGCAGGTGGCAGAACGGCTGATCTGCATGGACGCCGGCAGGATCATCGCCGATGGCGAACCGAAAATGGTCATGAGCAATGCGGAGGTGGTCAAGGCCTATCTTGGAGGGACGCCCGCATGAGCCTTCTTTCCATCCGCGACCTCGACGTCCGCCACGGCCTGCTGCAGGCGGTGCGCGGCGTCAGTTTCGATCTTGCCAAGGGCGAAGTGCTGGCGCTGGTCGGCGCGAACGGCGCCGGCAAGACGACGCTGCTTCGATCGATCGCCGGCGCCCATCTTCCATCCTCCGGCCGCGTCCTTCTCAACGATGAAGATCTGGCTTCCGTGCCGTCCCACAAGCGCATCGCCAAGGGCATCGCCCTGGTGCCGGAAGGCCGGCGCCTGTTTTCACAGATGACGGTGGAGGAAAACCTGCTTCTCGGAAAGAGCTCCGGCCGCAAGGGCGAGTGGAGCATCGATCGCGTGCTCGACGCCTTTCCCAACCTGAAACCCCGTCGTCACGCCAAGACCGGGCACCTCTCGGGCGGGGAACAGCAGGCGACCGCCATCGGCCGGGCGCTGATGAGCAATCCCGATATTCTTCTCCTGGACGAGGTCTCGCTCGGGCTTTCGCCTCTGGTCGTCGATCGCGTCTATGCCCAGCTGCAAGCGCTGCTGACGTCGGGAACAACAATCGTGCTCGTCGAGCAGGATCTCGCCCGCGCCATGAGCGTGGCAAGCCGTGTCATCTGCATGCTCGAGGGACGCATCGTCCTCGACAGGCCGGCGGCGGCCGTCACGCGCGAGCACGTCACCCAAGCCTATTTCGGATTGCACCGGGCAGCCGGCGAAAGGAGCGCATCGTGATCAATACCCTGCTCCAGGGCATTCTGCTCGGCGGTTACTACGCCGTTATCGCCTGCGGCCTGTCCTTCATGTTCTCCGTCATGCGGATCATCAATCTCGCGCATGGCAGCCTGGCGGTCGCAGCCGCCTACGGCCTGTGGCTGCTCGCCGCCAAAGCCGGCATTCCGCCTTTCTACGGCCTGCTGATCGTGCTGCCGGTGATGGCGGCCGTCGGCTGGCTGCTGCAGCGCTTCATCCTGGAACGCAGCGCCCGCGGCGGCACGCTCCTGCCGATTCTCACGACCTTCGGCCTGTCAATCGTCATCGATAACCTGCTGTTCGAGCAGTTCGGCGCCGACACAAGGTCGCTCGCGCCCTTCATCGGCAACCTGTCCTATGCCTCCTGGCAGCTGCCCGGCCACATCTTCGTCGGCAAGCTTGCCGTCATGATGATGGTGGCCGCAGTCCTCATTCTCGGCACGCTGCAGTTCTTCCTCAGCCGCTTTGCCCTCGGCCGCGCCATCCGCGCGACGGCGGAAGATCCCGATACGGCAGGACTGGTCGGCATCGATGCCCGCAGGGTCAACGCCGTCGCCACTGCGATCACCATGGTCACGGTCGGCATCGCCGGCGCCTTTCTCGGGATGCGGGCGACCTTCAGCCCCTATGCCGGCGGCCCGCAGCTTCTCTTCGCCTTCGAGGCGGCCGTGATCGGCGGAGCGGGATCACTATGGGGCACGCTTGCCGGCGGCATCGTTCTCGGCCTTGCCCAATCGCTCGGCGCGCAATTGCATCCGCAAGGCTTCCTGATCGGCGGCCATGCCGTGTTCCTGCTGGTGCTGTTCGTCAGGCTGTCCCGGTTCGGCATGCCGGTTCTCGACAAATTCGGCGCCTCTCTCAAGCTGCGCGCCCGTCTCCGGAGCCCGACATGACCATCATCTCCAACGGAATATCGATAGAGCGCTGGACGAAATCGTCTCGGGTGGCGCTCGGCTCCATGGCCGCGGTACTCGCCTTGCTGATGTTCGCTCCCGCCGTGCTCGGCGCCGGCGCGATCGACCGGCTGACGGCCCTGTTCATCTACGTGATCCTTGCCGCCATGTGGAATGCGCTTGCCGGTTTCGGCGGGCTGGTTTCGGTCGGCCAGCAGGTATTCTTCGGCCTCGGCGCCTATTTCACCATCCGGCTTGCCGATGCGGGGCTCAATCCCTTCGCCGCGCTGTTTGCCGCCGCGATCGTCACCGGTGCGCTGTCGATCCCGCTTTCGCTGTTCATGCTGCGCCTGAAGGGCGGCGAGTTTGCGATCGGCATGTGGGTGGTCGCCACACTCGCCCACCTGCTCGTCAACCTCGACGGCCTGATCCAGGGAGAAACCGGAACCTCGCTGATTTCGCTCAACGTCTATGACAGCGGCACGCGGCGGGCGACGATCTACTGGCTCGCATTGGCGGCCATGGCCGCCCTGCTCGGCGCGCTCTTCATCCTGATGCGCAGCCGCGCGGGCGCTGCCATGCAGGCGATCCGCGACAATGAGGAGGCGGCGACCTCGGTCGGCGTGCGCGTGATCGCGACGAAGAGGCTGCTCTTCGTGCTCGCCGCCTTCGGCATCGCCGTCGCCGGAGGCCTGTGGCTGGCAACCGCCACGACCTTCCAGCCGAAGACCTATTTCAGCGTCCAATGGACGGCCTACATGATCTTCATGGTGCTGGTCGGCGGGATCGGCAAATTCGAAGGCGCCATCCTCGGCGCCATCCTGTTCTTCGTGATCGAGACCTTCTTCGGCGCAGCCGGCGTCTGGTACCTGATTGGCCTCGGTGCCACCGCCCTGATTTTCTCCCTCTACCTGCCACGCGGCCTGTGGGGCGAAATCGAGCGCCGCTACGATTTTCAACTTCTGCCCGTCGGCTACCGGCTGAAATTGCCGGGTCCGCATAAGATCAAATGGGAAGAATGAGCCGGCTTATGTCCGGACTCTCTTGCGAAAGGTGACGTTCATGCTTTTTGGTAAAACAATCCTGGTGACCGGCGTGGCTTCCGGCATCGGCGCCCGCACGGCCGAGCTGGCCGGCCAGATGGGTGCCGAGGTCATCGGCGTCGATGTGCGCGAACCGGCCGGTGGAAGTGCCGCCTTCATCAAGGGCGATCTGTCCACCCCATCAGGCGTTGCCGACATCGTCGCGCAGTTGCCGACACGCCTCGACGCGCTCGCCAATGTCGCCGGCCTTTCCGGCAGCACCGGTATCGCCTCGACGCTCGCCGTCAATTTCTACGGCCTTCGCGCCCTGTCCGAAGCCGTGGCACCCCGCCTGCGCGAAGGCGGCGCCGTCGTCAACGTCGCCTCGATTGCCGGCTACGGCTGGCGCGCCAATCTCGAGCGGGCAAAGGCCTTGGCCGGCAAAGAAGGTTTTCCGGACGTGGCGGCGGTTGTGGCCGAACACGGCCTCAAGGACGAGCAAGGCTACCCGCTCTCCAAGGAACTGCTGCTGCTCTGGACCATGCGCGCCGCCCACCAGCCGCTGTTCAAAAGCCGCGGCATCCGGGTCAATGCGGTCAGCCCCGGACCGGTGGAAACGCCGATCCTCAAGCAGTTCCGCGCCGTGCTCGGTGACGCGAGGGTCGACAGCGACATCACCCGCGTCGGCCGGGCCGGCACCTCAGCCGATATCGCGCCGGCCGTGCTCTTCCTCTGCTCGGATGGCGCGCGCTGGATCAACGGCGCCAACATTGCCGTCGACGGCGGCCTCGAAGCGTCCATCAACGCCGAAGTCCTCGGCTTCTAATCCTTGTCCCCAGGAGACCTCAGATGAATATTTCCCTCCTCATAAACGGCGCCGACCGCGCGGCCTCCACCGGCCGGACCTATGATCGTCTCGATCCCTTCACCGAGAAGCTCGCAAGCCGCGCCGCAGCGGCGGACCTGGACGACGTTGCCGCAGCCGTCAATGCCGCCTCCGCTGCCTTCGGCGCCTGGTCGAAGACCGGCCCCGGCCAGCGCCGCGCGATCCTGATGAAGGCTGCCGATATCATGGATTCGAAAGTCGGCGAGTTTACCCGGCTGATGATCGAGGAGACCGGCGCAACCGCACCCTGGGCCGGTTTCAATGTCATGCTCGCCGCCAATATCCTGCGCGAGGCCGGCGCCATGACGACGCAGATCACAGGCGAAATCATCCCTTCCGACAAACCCGGCACGCTCGCCATGGGTGTTCGCCAGGCGGCCGGCGTCTGCCTGGCGATTGCCCCCTGGAACGCGCCCGTCATCCTCGCCACCCGCGCCATCGCCATGCCGATCGCCTGCGGCAACACCGTCATCCTCAAGGCATCCGAACAATGCCCCGGCACGCATCGGCTGATTGCCACCGCGCTGACAGAAGCAGGGCTGCCAGCCGGCGTCATCAACGTCATCACCAATGCGCCGGAAGATGCGCCTCAGATCGTCGCCGCGCTGATCGCCCATCCGGCCGTCAAGCGCGTGAATTTCACCGGCTCGACCAAGGTCGGCAAGATCATCGCCGAGACCTGCGGCAAATATCTGAAGCCCGCCCTTCTCGAGCTCGGCGGCAAGGCACCGCTCGTCATCCTCGACGACGCCGATATCGACGGCGCCGTCAATGCCGCCATTTTCGGCGCCTTCATGCATCAGGGCCAGATCTGCATGTCGACGGAGCGGATCATCGTCGACGAGACGATCGCCGATCAGTTCGTCGCCAAACTGGCCGCCCGCGCCAGCCAGCTGCCGGCCGGCGATCCGCGGGGCCACGTCGTTCTCGGCTCGCTGATCAGCCTCGATGCAGCGAAGAAAATGGAGGAGCTGATCGCCGATGCGACGGCCAAGGGGGCCAAGCTCGTGGCCGGCGGCAAGCGCTCGGGCACCGTGGTCGAGGCGACGCTGCTCGATCACGTCACGCCCGAGATGCGCGTCTATGCGGAAGAATCCTTCGGTCCGGTGAAGCCGATCATTCGTGTTGCCGGTGAGGAGGAAGCCATCCGCATCGCCAACGACACCGAATACGGCCTGTCCTCCGCCGTCTTCAGCCGCGACATCCAGCGGGCAATGGCGGTTGCGGCGCGGATCGAATCCGGCATCTGCCACGTCAACGGCCCGACGCTGCATGACGAGGCGCAGATGCCCTTCGGCGGCGTCAAAGGCAGCGGCTACGGCCGCTTCGGCGGCAAGGCGGCAATCGCCGAATTCACCGACCTGCGCTGGATCACGGTGGAAGATTCCGCCCAGCACTATCCTTTCTGAGGCTGAGAGGCATCACCGGCAAAGCGATAGAGCGTCCTGTCGGAGACGCGGCGCTCTATTGCATTGCGGTGCGGTCACCTCGTCGAACGGTCGGCACACCGACGCCACGGCGACCGTTCAGATCGAGAAGTCGTCCAGGGCGTCGGCAAGCTTCAGCCAGAGATCGTGGGGCGGCGAGGGAATTGGCTGCGCATCTTCGTCGGGAATCCGAACGCCGAAAGCAATTCCCTTCGATCGGAAGGCTGCCAGCATCCGGCCGAATTTTGTCGCCTTATCCGTGAACCGTTCCGAACCTTGCTCTCCCAACATCGAGCGGATCGTGGCCACGGCCAGATTGAAGTTCTTCTGCAATTGCCCGAATGCGCCGCGGTGCTTGGCCCGCACGCTGATGCGGAGATCTCCCTGGGCAAAAGCGGTCATCGCATCGTTGAAATCGGACAGGTTGCCGTCGATCGACGAAATCAGCTCATTGAGGATGACAGCCGAACGACGAAGATCCGGATCCGCGTAGTCGGCGTTCATTCGCCGTCTGAGATCCCCGTTCATGGCAGCATTGGCCAAGGCCGCGATTTCGGCGCAGAATCTGGCTTTCTGATCTCCGAGATCCGTGATTGCCTCGCCGGTGTCGGGATGATCGGCTCGATCCTGATGCGCTTTATTCCGTCCGGAGCTGTTGGTTGTCTCGACCATGCGCACCGAACCTTAGCGCAACGCGCCACGGGCATGAGACCCGTGGTGAATCGTCAGAGCGCAAATGCCATGGATCATGTCTTATTCCCGTTTGCATGCCGAACGATTGCGCCGCTGCCGCCTGTGACCGAGGCGGTATCATCCGTTGACAGACAGCGATCCCATCCAAGGCGGCAACGTTTAAGAAAATCCTTCGGCGCCCCGCAGCCCCCGTATTTTCTCGCGCAGAACGGACAGAATAGACGTGTTTTGACTATTGGCCGGTCGCTCGCAACGCGCAGGCCGGCTTTCGTGCCTTCTCCCCACTCCCGCTAAAAGAGAAGCTCGCCGATGGAGAGCTTTCTCAGGGCGACGGCGATATTGGCAAGCAGCGCTTCCTTTTTCGGGCCACGGTCGGGATAGCGGGTCATGTTGTCGCCATTGTGCATGAAGACATATCCGCCGCGGCCGGTCCGGGTCGGATATTGCCATATCCAGTCCGCCGGCTTCGGATCGTGCTCGGGGCCGATATCGGTCAGCCAGATCGCTCCGGGCGGCGGGTCGGTCCAGCCGCGCGCATATTGGCCGAAAATTCCCTTCCACGCGTCGAAGCCGTCGCCGAGATCGGAGAAGATGCCGAAGCGGTCGTCGCGCAGGCGGACTTTGATGTTGGCGAAGGGACGCGGCGGCACGGCATGGAACGGCGCCATGAAGGGCAGCCACGGCTGGCACGGTTCGGCCGCGATGATCAGGTTTCCACCGCGCTCCAGAAATGCCAGGAGATCGTTCGCCCGGCTCTTGAGGAAGAACTCGTCATGGCTGCTTGGAATGTAGAGCGTATCCGTGCCGTCGAGAAGGTCGGGACCGAGCTGATAAAGCGGAGCGAACAATGTCTCGAAACCGGTGTGCCGGAGGCTTTCCTCCAGCCCGTCGGGATGCCACTCCGACGGGACGTGCGAGCATTGCAGATAGGTGAAGCGATTTCTCGCGGGCCGCTCGATGCCGAGCTCGCGGTTCAGCCAGGGATAGAAGGAGCGCAGAAAACGCGTGGTCGCCGGCATGAAGCGCTGGCCGTTGTGCGAATGGGGGTCCAGCGTTGCGAGCAGCAAACGCCCGCCGCCCGGCAGCGCGGGAAAATCGAGAAACAGGCTGCCGCGCCCATCGTCGATCTCGAGGATCGAGCGCGCGCCTTCAGGAACATTGTAGGAGCCGCCCCAGTGCCAGCTCATATGCGAGAGCGGCATGCTTTCGGTGATCGGGTGGTGCGGCTCGGAGAGGCTGACCTCCAGTCTTTCGCCCTTCGTCCACCACAGCCAATCGCGGCAATTTCCCGGCGTCCATTCCAACCCTGGAATATCGATCCAGTCGGCATGCCCCTGCAGGCAGACGACGAGAAAACCGCCGCCGTGGAGATAGGCGTTCAGCTGCTCTGCATGCGGCTGCGGTGCCGCCGCATCCATCGCATCCGGCATGACCACGGCGGCGTAGGACGACAGGTCGAGCCTGGGCAGATCGTTGATGTAGATGAGATCGTCGATATAGTGACGGAAATCCTGGAAGCTGCGCAGCTGCCAGCTATTGCCCCAATGGATATAGGCGATGCCTTTTCCGGGCCTTATTGCTTCAGCCATCGAAACGGGCTCCCTCATGCCGGAACACGGGCGCATAGGTGTGTTTGGCGAGCCCATCGAAATCGGCGCGCGCGATCGGCAGGTCGTAGAGGTCGCTCAGATTTCCGGCGCTGAGCGCATCCGCAGTCGGGCCGCAGACATAGCTGCTGCCGCTGGTCATCAGCAGGACATCGCTGGCAATCTCCACCGCGTGCTGCGGCATGTGGGTGGAAAAGGCGATGGTCATGCCATGCCTGTCCCTGAGCTGCTCGAGCAGGCACAGAACCTTGTCCTGGTTCTTGTAGTCGAGTGCCGCGCAGGGTTCGTCGAGAATCAGGAGCTCACATTCCGATGCCAACGCCTGAGCGATCATGACAAGCTGGCGCTGGCCGCCGCTCAACGAATTGAAGGCCTGCGGTTCGAGATGTTCGATAGCGAGCATGTGGAAATAGTGCCGCGCCAGCTCATAATCCCTCCTGCCCGGCGAACCGAACAGGCCGAGGTGGCGCGCCCTTCCCATCAGGACGATATCGAGAGCGGAATAGGAAAACGGCACTTCGAAGAGCTGCGGCACGAAACCCACCTGCCCGCCGATCGAAAGCCGCCCCGACTTCGGCTTGATGACGCCGATCAGCGTATTGATCAGCGTCGTCTTGCCGACGCCATTGGCGCCGAGCACGGCCAGAATCCGCCCGCGCTCCAGGCTGAGGCTGTAATTGCTGAGGATGGTTTTGCCGCCGCGCTCGACGGTGAGATCGCTTGCCTCAATCACTGGACCAGCCTCCCTTGGCATGCAGGCGGCGCAGGATCACCGCGAAAACGGGAACGCCGATCAGCGCGGTGATGATGCCGAGCGGGATCTCGGCCGTGCTCACCGTTCGCGCGAGATTGTCGACCATCAGCAGATAGATCGCGCCGATGACGCCGGAGACCGGCAGCAACCGTTGATGATCGGCGCCGACGAGCGCGCGGGCGACATGCGGAATGACGAGGCCGACCCATCCGATGATGCCCGATGTCGCAACCACGCCCGCCGAAATCAGCGCCGACGCAAGCAGGATGATCCATTGCACCAGCACCACCTTCGTGCCGAGCGCCCTCGCCTTTTCCTCGCCGAGCGACATGATGTTGATCTGGAAGCGCAGGAGATAGATCGCAACGGCGGACGGCACCACCGCCACCGCCATCAGAAGAACGTCCCAATAGCTGCTGGAGGCGATGCTGCCCATCAGCCAATAGGTGATGGCCGGCAGTTTCTGGAAGGGATCGGCCAGCAGTTTGGCAATTGAGATCGCCGCCGAAAAGAAGGCCGATATGACGACGCCCGCCAGAACCAGCGTCAGCATGCTCGTGCGCCCGCGCACCGTCGACAACAGCTTGACGAGGAAAATGCTGGCGATGCCGAAGAGGAAGGCCATGCTCAACAGAAGATAGCCCTGCAATCCGATGAGGATCGCCAGCGTCCCGCCGAAACCGGCCCCCGCCGTCACGCCGATGATACCGGGATCCACCAGCGGATTGCGGAAGAGCCCCTGCAGCGCCGCGCCCGAAATGGACAGGCCGAAGCCGATGATGACGGCCGCTATGATGCGCGGTAGGCGGACCTGCTCGACCACCACCTCCTGCACCGGATCCCAATAAGGCGTGACCAGCGGGTGGATATTGTCGATCAGGATATAGGCGACATCCCGGACCGACAGGTCGTAGCGGCCGATCGTTACCGAATAGAGCACGGTTGCGACCAGCAGGCCGATCAGAACGGGAAGGACGGAAACCGAAGCCAGTTTCCGCCCCGTCCAGCCCGGCGCGGCGGCGTTCGCATGCCGCGCCGGGCCGCTTGCGCTAGATTTAGCCGAAGAGTTCGACATACTTGTCCGCCGGCGCGTTGCTTTCGGATTCGAGGATCGCCTTCAGTTGATCCTCCGTCAGTTCGGCGCCGTAGATCAGCTGGTAGACGTCGCGGATCTGCTTTCGAAAATCCGGCGCGAAATCGGCGCCATGGGCGACTGCCGCCAGCCATTCCGACGTCAGGAAGATCTCCGGCGCATCGGGTGTGCGGGCAAAGACCGGCTGCTTGTAGACGCGCTTTTCCTTGACCGCCTTGAGATTGGCAAGGACCGGGTTGTCGAAGAAATCCTTGGGGCTGAGATCGGTCGCATAGGCAGGAATGACTATGATGTCGGGGTTCCAGACCAGCAGTTGTTCGAAATCGACGGTGCGCCACCATTCACCCGATTTGTCGGCGGCCGGATTGGTCACGCCGCTGAGCGAGAGGTTCTGCGAACCGTTGGCGATGACCTGGATCTGGTCAGCCACCTTGTCGATATGCAGGACGGAGGGAAAGGCCGATTTGTCGAGCTTGGCGACCTTGCCGTCGAGTGTCTTCAACGTGTCGGCCTGCGCCTTCAGGATCGCCTGGGCGCGGTCGTTGCGGCCGGTCATGGCGCCGGTCAGCGAGATATAGTCGAGCCGGTCCTGCTCGGTGCAGCACCGCCAGGCGACGACGGTAAGACCGGCGCGCTCCAGGGGCTCGATGAGCTTTTCACTATGGTTCCACTGAATGACCGCGTCCGGCTTCTGCGCCAGGATCGCCTCGACATTCGGCACGAAACCATCCTGGGCGGCGCTGGCATTGATCTTCGCCATTTCGGGCAGCATCTCGGCATAGATGCCCTTGGTGAAATAACGCGTGAGCGAATCCTTGTTCATGCCGACGATATTGTCCGCCTTCTCATCCACGGCGCGATAGATGATCGGCGCGGAGCGAACGATGGTGACCACCCGTTCCGGCGGCTTCTCGAAGGTGATCGTCTTGCCGCGATGATCGACAAACGAACTTTCGGCATGCAGCGTTGCTGGCAGGAAAAACGACAGGGACATTGCCAAGGCGGAAAAAGCCTTGAGACGGCTGGACATGGATCACTCCTTTGACTGGCACTCCGGCCCCTTGGCGCTCGGAGCGCCGGAGGTGGCAGGGTAAATAACATGAGTTCCATAGTCATGTTATTGGCACCTGTCCAGCGCAAGTTGGGGCCGGTGAGCCCCCTCCGCCGCTCTCTTTGAAAAGCGCTACGATGGGTCACCCTTGCAGTTGCCACTATCGCGATCGATGCGAGTTCAGTTCACCAACCATTGGGTGATCCGTTTGGCTGCCGCCCGCTTGCGGCCCACACGAATGTCGGCAGCGCCGGTGTCGAAATCCAGGCCGTTCTGCTCACGCAGCTGTCTCAGCCATGTTGGAAAGGCATGCAGATTTCCGCGCCCAAGAAGGGGAAAACCGAGATCGTTCCGGTAATTCTTCTTTTCGCTTTCCGAGAATTCTCCGCGCTCGGCGATGCGCGCGTTCAGCTCCCACTGCCAGTCAGGGTTCGGCCGGATATGCAATCGCACGACGTTCTTGGCGATCAGCGGATGGCCTTCGGCGCCGCGCAGCGGCACCGCAATATGGATTTCCCAGTCCTCGTCGTCGCTGAACGGCAGCTCCAGCCTCTGCGCCAGAGCGACGGATTCGGTGGCATTGCGACGCGCGAGCTCGATGTCGTTGAGCTGCTGCGCCAGCGAGCGGAAATGCTCCTCGTCGGCCTCGGCATCCGGCAGAACCGCCTCGACATAGCGGTGCAGGATCGCCAGTTGCTCGACCCGCCGCATAAGATCGTATTTGCCCTCGACCATATCGGCAACGAGATCGGCACGGGTCGCCTTGTTGAGCAGGCAGATGAACGCCATACCCCAGAAGCGAAGATTGGTGACGTCGTAGAGATCTTCGCCGTAGCGCCGATCATGGCGATAGCCCAGATGCCGGAAAGTTTCGAGAATGCGCACCGCCTCATCAGCGAAGGGAACAAACTTTGCCTTCTTGTCGCGCTGGGCGGGCATCGTCGTATAATTGCCGACCTGCGCAATGAGCCTGAGGCGCGCCTTCAGCGCCTTGGCCGAGATCGTCTCGCCGCTCGGCAGGACGCCGGCATCGTCGAAACCGAAGACGAACAGCAGTTGATGCCGCCGCGACATCGCAATGACACCGCCAAGATCGAGAAAGGGCAGCATGCGCCGGTAGGCCTCGACCAGCAGCGGCATGTCCTTCTCTCCGACCGAAGGGGCTCCGCCGGCAACGCGCATGAAATGAAAATAGAAGTCGATTTGCTCGTTCGGATCGAGCAGCCCGGAAGCTTTGGTCGCCGAAGGTCCGATCCGATGATGATTGGCAGGCCAGAACTTCCCCTGCCGCCGATCGGCAAAGGCTTCGTTCTCGTCGGTGATGAATGTTCGCAAGAGCTTTGCGTCGGTGTCGGTCATGGTGTGTTCCTGTTGATCAGAAATTCATGTCCGATCGTACGAACAGCTTCGAGATGTCCAAAGGGCCCTCGACCACCCTGCTTCGGATCGATATAGCGTTCGAGCGTAAAGGATCCTATCTGCGACAGCACGCCCAGATATTCGATGAAGCCGCCGATTGAAAAATCCCTGGCAGCGCCATCGCCGCCGAGGCGGAAATGCGGGACCATGGTGTAGACCTGATCCGCGCTGATCGGCCCAAGTCGCCGGCGAACCGCATCGAAAACGGGCTTGCCTGTCGTAGCATCCACCCAGCCACGACAATCGAAAACGCTGGCGTCCACGGCGGAAGCTACCGCCATATCATCGTCGAAGGGGGGTACGCCCTCAATGACGTGGGTGGTAATGTCGGTGGTCGTGACGGTGCCGAGATTCATCTTGAGCGTGATCAGCTTGAACTTCGGATGCCAGACGCTGACTTCGCCGAATGCATCCCGCATGAAGGGCACCATTCTCGCGACGTCGAATTCCGGATCGCCTGCAAACAGCGCGTGCAGGACAGGCATGATCGGCTCGGGATCGCAGATCCAGAAAAGACCGTCGCGCCACTGCCCGCGCCCATACTCAATCCAGAAATCAACCATGGCGTCAGGCAGCTTCCCGCGATAGCCCTCAGCCTGCGAAGCAGAAACCGTCATACCATCTTTAAGTGGCCCGAATTCATCCAATATTTCCTGTAAGGGACGCCGAGGTGTAGCAGACATATTGGCTCCAGATGCTCATCAGCCGCTCGATATGGTCAGGGCGATCCTTTGTCGCCGCCATCTTTGCCCAGCGCGGACCGCCGACCAGAAGCGCAAAATACCGGTCATCCGCCATGCCTGCAGCGTAAAGCGACGGCTTCCCTGCTCCGTAAAGCTCCTCGAGATCTTCGTCGTCGTCAGGGGCGTCGGTCATCGAGATTTAGGCGGCACCCCTTTGAAATCGCGTTCCAGCAACTCAGGCGGAATTTCGATATCTGTCCAGCGATCACCGTCGAAGGTGTGAACGCCATGTTTTGAATCGAAGTAATACAAGACATCATCGACGGCCTGGACTTTGAGCGGGTTCGGAATGTTGCGATTGATGCTCGGATCAATGACGGGTTTCAAAGGCGACAGCAGGTGCCCGTCGAACCAATGCAAAGCGTAGTCTGAGGCTATCACCATCCGATCCTTGAATTTCGTAATCGAATGCAGCTTTTCATTGTTTCCCTTGAAAGAAACATCCCGAAAGCCATGTTCGGCATTCCCGCACAAAATGACGCCATTACCGCCGACGGCCCAGACCTTCTCTGGGGACTCGATGAAAATGTCCGAAAGCGTAGCTGGCTCTGGATAATACTTCCCCGAGCGCGGTTTGACTATGATCCGCCATTCTTGCCCGTTCCAATGATAAAGACGGCCTTCCAGGACACGGCTTGAGCCCTCCGAGGCTCGTCGAATGGCTGCGGCCTCTTCATTTCGGCCGGCTAGGTAGAGGCGCCCCATCTCCTCCTCTTCTTCGTCCGTTAATTCCCTGTTTGTGCTTGTCGGCGAATAGGTCACATTCATATAGAGATCGCTCTCGGTCCAGCCATTCAGATTGCCGAAAACGAGGTAATCGTATGTTTCTGGTGCTTGCGGCAGCTTTTCCTTGTGGAACCAGGCTATGTCGTTCTCGACCAGACGATAAAGCTGCGAGTGATAGCCGGTTATGAACAGCGCATCCCCAATCAGGGCGATGGAATTGACGTATCCAAGATCGGTCGCATCGTCGGAATAGACGCCAGCGCCGACTATTTTACGATGCGAGGAGTCCTTGCCCATGGGCAGCGTATAAACATCGCCTTCATCGCTGAGAGCATAGATGATCGGCCGTCCATTCTCTCCAATTCTACCGGCAAGATCATCGATCTTACGCGGGACGTCGGAACGGGACCATGGCTGTTCCAACCCACCTTCGTGAACCAGGACGTAGGAATACATATCCTCATAATCCTTGCCGCTGAACACGACGCAGAACGTGTCTTTCCCCAGAGCAAGGGCTCGATCAAGGCGTAGGGGATCGTACGGTTTCATATTTCTTACCTCAATAAGTGCCGGCTTTTAGGACATCGATTACACCTTGTCCGCCCGGCAATCGGGGAGGTCGTAGCGTAGTGCGGCCAGGTTGCCTAAATTTGATATTAACTTGCGCGTCCGCCGCATCCTTTGCCATTTTTTTACATTTCTCGGGCAGCCCCTCGATCCGATCAATCGCCTTGTGTGCCTCATCTCTGATTTTACCAAGCGGAGCCGTTCCCTGAGGGTTATAGTTCTGTCCCAAACTCGCGAGAGCCGGATTGAGCGACTTGTGAACGGCATCGTCGTCCGTTCTGTGCATGCCTGGCGACAGGCAAATAGCCTGTCCCTGATTATAGGTAGGCGAATTGGGAATACGCCCGGCGGTGGACTCTTTTTCTGTCTGCGTTTCCGGAGCCGTGCCCAGACGATATACCATATCCGGAATGATATGATGCGCCTCGCCCGGGCAGATCGTCTCGACATATTTGTAGGGGCCAACAATACATGGCCATTCACCCTCATCGACATCTACCCGGACACCTTGACCAACGGCCGCTTCAAGCCTTTTAGAGTTCAGGACGGCTTCTGTCGCTTCTCGCGCTTCTTGTTTCCTAACTTCTTGCAGCTCCATTTTCAGTTGATTGAGAGCCTCGTCCTCCGTCATCGGCGCGAAGAAATTTCGCTTTATGAAGCTGGTTCCACCAAGATTTTCGGAATAATTTGACAGCGCCTGAAGTTCACGGGGATTGCTCGGATCGACCACTGTACCTTGTTCTTCAAGGCTATTTCGCAAGCGCCAAAGTCTGCTGCCAGCGTAATATTGATTTTGTATCTCTCCGAGAGCAATTGCGGCTCCAGCTAATCCACCGCCCGGAATGGGACGGCCAAAATTACCTTTGCGTCCAAGCGAGGAACCGCTTTTAGGCTGTGTCGCGCCTTGCTCTGCCTGCCGCGCCATGAATTCACGTAACAACCTCTGCCCTTCAGGGGAAGTGGCATCAAACGCAAGCTGTATCGGCTTCTGGGCTGCCAATGATCCCATTATAGGATCGTCATCCGCAGGCGGATCATAGGTCTCAGTCCCACGCACGAAGATGGCTTCGCCCTGGGTATTCCGATTGTTCATCCAGAAGCGGTCGAGATGCCGGATGACGTGAGAACCCTCGGCGCGCACCTGGTCGGCATGCCCGATCGGCTCGCAGACATTTCCCACAGTACCGGATTTGAATCCCTTTTTCGTTCCCGGTGCATCGCCGTGGACGTGGGTCGTACAGGACCGCAGGGCCATTGCCTTCTTGCCGGTAAAGCGGACAGATGGCGTGTAGTCTTTGTCGTGCCCGCAATAGTCGACGATCGGGTACGGGATGGAAACAACCGAGGAGCCGACCGGCGTCAGGCATACATCCGGCGATAGCGAGACGATCTTTGCCTCGTCAAGATCACGCAAACCTTCGCGCGGCTGCTTCGTCGTCCAGGGCGTGGGATAGTCGGGCTCGCCAACATAATTGTCGCGCGGGATGCTCATGCCGCTGCTCCATCGGGACGAGCATCAGCCACACCGGTGGGCAACAGATGCCTTGTTCTAAAGATCAGGATGCTCAATCCGCTCCCACTCATTCCCATCGAAGCGGAAAATATCCTTCTGACCGACAACCCAAAGAACATCACCGACAGCCCCCGCATAGAAAATGTATTCACCGCGCAGCTTAGGGAGAGCGGGGGAAAACCGGCGCAGATCGGACGTGCCGGGCGCGAGTTCGAACAGGCCGCCCGGGCGAACGCTCGACGGCAATATCAGCTTGCCTCGATAGGGCGTAATCATGTGAAAGAGATTGAGCTGTTGACGCAGATTGACTGGCGTGAACCCGCGTGCATAGCTGCCGTGCAGCAGCACGCCTTCCCGTCCGCATATCCAGACGCTATCCGCGTGCTCAATGTGGATGCCCGTCAGCGCTGCTTCCTCAAGATAAACCTTCAGCTCATGCAGCTCCGAACCGTCCCAGAAATAGAGGACGGGCCGGGGTCCCTCTGATCCGCATAGATATATCGCATCCTCCGAAAAGCCTTTGATAGCGTTCAGAGAAATGTTTTTGGGCGCTTGCTTCTGAAAGTCCCTCAGCCAGGAAAGGTAGTCCGGATCATCTGTGCGAGGCCTTCCTTCTTTTTTCTTCAGATAGCTGGCCATGTCGAACAGCAATCTATCAGTCAGAAGGCTCCAACTGTCCCGACCGTGTCGCCGATAGATTTGCCCACCCTGTCCGCATGCATAAAGTTTGCCTCCGACCTGGGTAATTGCTGACATTCGTCCATGCCCTTTAGCGTCTGCCACCCAGGTTCCCGCGCCCAGGATCTTTTCGCGAAAGTTTCCTTTCCACCAAGCGTGATAAACATCCCCCTCAGAAGACATATAGGTGAGATAGTCGGTCGTAGCGTCGATTTCCGGATTGCTGAATAAGGTGATGTCCTGCATATGGAAATCGAAGTCGTCATAATACCATTGTTCTCCGATCCGGGCGTCGTGTTCGAAGCGAAAGATGCGGGATTCTGGAGCATAGACGTCAGATCCTGTCATGACGGCATTGATCACGACGACATCATCGGAGCGGGCACAGGCGCGAGTGAATTCTATCATGCTGCTCGCACTCTTAAGGTCTTGCATTTGCACCTCTCTTGGCACCCGTCTGCAACGCATTGAGCGTGTCGCTGGGCAAAGGCGGATACTGTTTGGCTCGCAACAGTTGGTTGGGGTCTCTCCCGGCGAACTCGCCATTGACTGCAGCGATGATCTGCGCGGCACAATCCGGCCGAACGGACGTCATCGCGTCGATAGAGGCATCCTTAACATCATCCAAAGTTGCGGTGAACGGCGGATTGGAATTTCTACCGAGCGCCTCGATCGCCCCATCGGCCAGGTGAGAATCGTTGTGTTCGGTTCCCTGCGTCCTTGCCTGCCCGACGACGCACATGCTCTGCCCTTGCCAGAAACCGGGCATATTCGGAATTCGTTTTTCACCGACGATCGCTTCCTTGCGGGTGCCATAGCGCAAGGTCCAATCAGGTACGATATGATGGGCCTGCATGCCGATGCTCTTGCAGATCGGCTCCATCTTTTCGTAGGTGTCGATCCGGCATCTCCGCTTTTCACGCTCCTGCTCCACGCGGACGTTTTCCGGGACGGGCAGTGCTGCAGGCGCCCGGCGCTCACCGATGCGCTCTGCGTTTTTCCGCAACTGCTCGGCGCTGGGCCACGGCGCCTCGAGCAGGTCGGCGAGATCATCGGGATCCATCGTGCGAAAATCGAGCGGCACACCGGCCTTCAACGACAGAATGTCATTGGCATTGAGGATGGTCGCATTCCCGGAAAACCATTCCCGCATATGCCAGGGCAAATTGCTGATTTCCCGCGCTTGCGGCGACGTAATAGGGACTTGCCCGCGCAAATGGTCGCCGATCGCCCGAGCCATGACACCATCCGGTCCGACATACCATCGTCCCGCCATGTCGCCGAGTTGGTAGCCGGCTTGCGCAAGGCCGAGCAAACCGAGCACCCGGCCCGCTCCTGTCGGCAAAGGGCGTCCGAAGGTTCCGCGGCGTTGATAAACGTTGTCATTCGCGGCGGGAGGAAAAGGTCGGGTCGTTTGCGGCCGCTGTGGCTGCGGCAGCGGCTTGGGCTGGGTTGCCGGTTGCGCATTTCCTGCCGATTGCTGCGGCGCTACCTTGCGAAGAGCGCTCCCCGCATCCGCGTATTGAGCCCCCATTATCAGCGGTTCGGGTGACGCGTCGCTCACGACCTTGCCTTCGTCACTACCCTTCCAGCGCAGTGAGCCGGGAATGGGATCATCGTCTTCAGGCGGCGCGAATGTCTCGGTACCGCGCACAAAATTCGCCTCGCCCTGCGTATTGCGATTGTTCATCCAGAAGCGGTCGAGATGGCGGATGACATGAGATCCCTCGGCTCGAACCTGATCCGCATGCTCGATCGGCTCGCAGATGTCTTCTACCGCGCCTGACTTAACGCCCTTGCGATTGCCCGGAGCGTCGCCATGGACATGCGTGGTGCAGGAGCGCATGACCATGGCTTTCTTGCCAGTGAAGCGGACGGATGGCGTATAGCCCTTGTCGTGCCCACAATAGTCGACGATCGGGTATGGTATGGGAACGACCGAAGAACCTATCGGCGTCAGGCACACATCCGGCGACAGCGAAACGATCCGTGCCTCATCGATATCGCGGAGCCCTTCGCGCGGCTGCTTCGTCGTCCAGGGCGTGGGATAGTCGGGCTTGCCGACATAGTTGTCGCGCGGAATGCTCATGCCGCTGCTCCGTCGGGATGAGCATCATCCGCCGCTTTGACTTGAACCCGCGTCAACGTAAGCGATGTTTGGCCTGCCTCCTGAAGCGGAAAGCGCGTCCGCCAGGTCAGCATCACTCGATTGTCGTTCCGCCAGTCGAAATGCACGCCGTCCAGCGAGAGCAGATACCACTCATCGCGCTCCTGGCCGACACATCGGACGCCCAGCGTGATCCCCGGCAGTCGCCCTGTGGCTTGGGCGAAGCTAGGGTGGAGATGATCCAGTTCGTAGTCTTCGTCCCCGCTCAGATAAGGGGCCGCAACGAGATCCGGATGAGCGCATTGCCAGAAGCGTGCATCGAAATCTTCCGGCAGAAGCGGGTGACGCTCGTTGAGCCAGACATCGTCATAGGTCCCGGCATGTTGCTGACGAGATCGCCACCAAGGCGACACCAAGCCCAGTCCCTGAGGCTCGGTGGGCTCGCGCCAGTTCAGCGTCTGTCCCAGCAACGTGATTTGCGGTGCCGCGACGGGCGCTTGATCCCAAGGCATGTCGAGATTGACGATGCCGCAGCCGAGCGGATTGCGCGCTTCGACATCGGCGGGCGTTTCGGTTTGCGGATCGCCCGTACCGGGAATTTGACCGCCATAGGCCTTGCTCCAGCAGATCGGCACCGAAGATGCCGGCTCTGCTTCGCTCAGATGCCAATCCGCCAGCACCCGCTTGGCTTCCCTTGCCGAAAAGCCGGCCCATTTTTCCTTGATGACGGGGCGCCAGAAGCGCGCGCCATGGACTTCAAGCCTTTTGGAGAGCTGTCCGACGCGCAGACCGACCTGCCATGACGATGCTGGAGTGCTGCCCGGCGCATAGGCATTGCCGAGGAAAGTGATGTCGGTGCCGACCTTCTCTGGTGTGAGATCGCTCTGACGCAGGAGAGGGCCGGCATGGGGATCACCTTCATAGGCGTCCTCCCATTGGAAGTCTTCCTGCTCGCGACGTAACCGCAATCTGTCGTTTTGAACATGTTCGAACGTGCCACGAACCGACACGACACAATCCAAGTCCCCATTCGCATCGAACTGCCGAAAGGCCATAGCCGGAAAGGGAAGCCGGTTGATCAGTTCCAAGCGAACCTCCTCAGTTCAGATCGATCGGCTTGCCGCGCATCTGGAAGTGTTCGGTGGCGACGAAGTTGAACGTCTTGCCGAGAATGATCACTTCGCCATTGGCTTTCATGATGAATTTGGAATTGCCACATTCGATGACGAATTCCTCGCCGACGGCGATCTTCTTGAATTTGCCGACGCTCTCCAGCGATGTCTGGCCGACATTGGTCACCTTGCTCACGCCGACCTGCTCGGCACGGGCAATCCCGATCGTGTCCGATTTGAACGAGCCGACAATCGTGTTCATGATGCCGGGCAGCGGAAAAAGGCTGGAGGCCGCGTCGCCGACACCCGTGCCGGAACCAGCCAGCGCCGTACCCGCATCCGCTCTCGGTGACGGCCCGGACACAACGCCCTCGCGGCTTCCCAGTCCGCCTGCACCAAGGAAACCCAGCGCTGAAGATGCGAGTGTGCCGGCAAAGGCCGCGAGCCCCGGCCCACCGCCGCCTGCAATTTGCCCAGCCTGCGCCAAGAGCCCCGCCGTATGTCCGGAGAGACTGCTGACCGCCCCCATCAGCGCCATGGCCATCGGCCCGGTGCCGCCGACGACGGTGTTCATCGAGCCGCCGACCTCGTGCTTCTGGTTGCCGCCGACTTCGACCGTCCGGTTGGCGCCGATCGCCGAGACCTCGTGCCGGTCGATGCGTTTGGTGCGGTCGTTCAGCACCCGCGTCGTCTGGTCCTTCTGCGCATGGAAGAACATGTTTTCCTGGCCGGCCTCGTCTTCGAAGGTCATTTCGTTGAAGCCGGTGCCCTTATGGGAGTTGGAGCGCATGACCATGCGCGTCTTGTTGGTCGGCAGGTCGTAAGGGACCGCGTTGCTGGGATTGGGAACCACGCCGGTGACCAGCGGCCGGTCGGGGTCGCCGTCGACGAAGGCGACCATCACCTCCATGCCGATGCGCGGGATGACCTGCGCCCCCCAGGTGCCGCCGCCCCAGACCTGGCTGACGCGCACCCAGCAGGTGTCGGAACCGTCCTTCTTGGCCTTGCGGTCCCAGGGGAACCACAGCTTGATGCGGCCGTACTGGTCGGGATGGATCTCCTCGCCGGCGGGCCCTGCGACGATTGCCACCTGCGTGCCCTCGATCCGCGGCCGCTTGGTCTCGCGGTGCGGCGTCATCGCCACCCGTGACGGCACCGCCTCGAATGTGTTCGTGTATTCCGGCTCGTTGCTGTTCGTCTCGTAAGAGCGGTCGACGACGGTATGCACCGCCTTGACCACCACATGCTCCTCATAGGCATGGTCGGGATGGGCGACTTCATAGGGGGTGAAGCGGCGCCCCGCCTCCAGGATGCGGGATGTCGAGCCGCCGAAGACCCGGTCGTGATCGGCTTCGGAGGCCTGCATCCTCAGTTTTTCCGCCCGCTCCGCCTCGGCCACCGAGGAGATGCGCGCAGGATATTCGTAGAGCTCGCGCTTGGTCGCTTCCGGCATCTGCACGAGCGACGGGGTCATGGTGCCCGGCACCATGCGCGGCGTCTCGAAATTCCAGTCGGCGCCGGCGCGCTGGCCCGGCACATAGGAATAGCGCCGGCTCCACTCGGTGATGTGGTTGCGGTCGGCCGAGCCCTGCGCCAGCCGGACCCGCCCCTCGCCCTGCGCCGAGGGCGACGGACCGAGCCAGGATCTCGGGCTGTCGGCGACATGCAGCTTGTGTTTGCCGTCCTCATGCGAGAACCAGTAGAACAGGCCGTCCTCCTCGAAGCGGCGGGTGAGGTAGGCAAGGTCGGTTTCGTTCCACTGCACCGAATAATGCTGCGGCGGCGGTGGCGTGATCACGCCCGTGGTATCGGGCGCCGGAATGCCGTGCTCGGAAAACAGCGTCTCGACGATATCGACCGACGTCTTGTCCATCCAGATGCGGCAGTCGGAACGGCGCGACAGCAGCCACATCTGCGGCCGCAGCACCATGGAATAGGATCTGAGGCCGCGGGTGATGGGCGGTCCTTCGTTGAGCTCGGTCACCAGGCCGTTGAACGGGCGGCGCACGCCGCCGCCATCCTCGCCCTGCTGCACCTCGACGGAGACATCCATCAGCCGGCCGATCAACTCCTCCGGCTTGACCGACGGCTTCTTGGCGCGCGCCGACAGCTTGATTTCAAAGAGCGAGGAAATGCCTTCCTCGATCGTCACCCGCTCCGGCAGAAGCTGGTCCTCGCCGAGCGGCGAGACGATCTTCAGAATACGGTTCGCCTGGATGAAATCGGCGGCGAGGGATTGCAAATCGTCCATAACATCACGTTCCGTCTTGGGAGCCGAATTACTGCTGCTGTTGCGGCCGAGGATGGGTCTTGAGGTAATCCACCAGCGCCTGGAAATACTGCCCCAGCATTTCGCTATTGGCCTGATCGGAGACCTGCTTGTAACTTTCGATGAGCGCGTCGCGCTTGGCCTTTCCACCGGGGCTTTCATAGAAATCCGTCAGCACCGACAGGTCTTCCGGAGACAGGGTGGCGAGCACGAAGGTCAGCCGCGCCTTTTCATTCGCCCGTGCCATGTCCTTGGGAAGCGGTTTCTCGTTCTCGCTTTTCGAACGCAGCGACGAGATCACGCTCTTCATCTCGGATTGCAGCTTGTCCTGCGGAGCGGACGCCAGCGTCCCGGCATCGGAGCTGGAGAGGGTCTCCAGGGACAGATACATGAGCTGGGCGGTGAAAGCCGTTTCCACGGCAAGATCCGGGCCGGCCATCAGATCGGCAAGCCGATTGATACGCGGCCCGTTGTCCGGGTCGGCAAGACGCGTTTCGATATCCTTCGCCGCGGTCTGGTCCTGCGCTTCGTACATGCGCGCGATCTTCGCCTGCCCCTCTTCCAAAGCCGCTGCCGCTTTGGCGAAGGCTTTCGGATCGACGGCATCGTCGCCGGCCTCACCGACGGCCTTCGAAACTTCGGCCAGCATGCTGTCGGCCTTGAAGGAAGACCGCGCCGCCGTTTCAAGCAGCGGCTGCGCATCCGAAGTCGCCGAAATGCCCCGATCGGCCGCAGCCTTGGCGACATTGTCGACAGCGGCAGGCGTGCCGGAAAGGCGCGACGCCACCTCTTCGATCTGAAGCAGGGACTGATCGGTGGTATCAGAGGCACCGACCATGCCGGCCGCACTTACGGCCATGGCGCAGACGAGAGCGGCCGCAACCAGCGGCCAGCGCATGCGCCCCATCAATCCGTGCGGCTTCAGGAGATCCGTCAACAGCATCGACACCCCTCAGATCATCCTGACGTCGGTGAGCTGCTTGGGCCGCGCGTCGGTGGAAAGTCGGTTGATGATCTGCTCCGCCTTCGCCAGTTGGGCGCGGCCTGTGGGGTCTATCAGAAGCTTTTCGGCAAAATTCTGCTCGGGATAGAAGGATGAATTGCCGGTAAGACGGCTGAGCGTGTTGATGCGATCCCGTACGACCGATCCGATATTGTCGTATTCGACACGCTGACCGGGTTCGAAAGGCTGGAGCGGCCGGCCGATAAAGCGGGGCGAAGTGGCCTTCGGATAATCCGATGCCGAGGGCATCTGCGGAATGGCGTTCTTGCTGTATTCGATATCCCGGCCCATGCCACCGACAGTACCGCCGGTGGCCGGCACATAGGTCACCAGCTTGTCGGAATCCAGAACCGCGCTCATGTAGAACAAGAGCTCCATCTTCTGGGACAGCCGGTTTTCGTCGACGCGCCGGCTCTCCGGCGGATTGCAGAACGGCGTCTTGCCGACCAGATCGGCAAGCCTGGATTTGTTGGCCTCGCTGATCGAATTGTCCTGTTGCACGCCCCTGACGAAATCATGCACGCAGATGTGGTTGGTATCGATGAAATCGGCGATCCGCGTCATGAAATTGAGGGCGGTCGGCGCGGAAGCGATCGGCGCGCTGCTCGTCAGCTTTTCCGCAGCGCTGGTCACCTGCTTGTTGGCGAGCTTCTTGGCCTCGTCGAGCACGCCGCCGAGCGCAAACATCACCGGCTTGCTGTTGGCCGCGGCATGCATCAGGTCGAAGGTGCGGTTGAGATTGTTGTTGCAGATCACCCGAAGCGCCGTGCGCCCCGCCAGCACACGCACCGAGGTCGTGGCAAAGGCGGCCATCATGATGCTGCCCGTCAGGACCGAAGCGGAAAACACGAAGAGCTCGGCCAGCATCCGGTCGCGGGCTTCCTGGGCTTTCGTGGTCTTCTGGTAATTGTCGACGGCGAGATCGTAAGCCCGCACATAGGGATTGGCGACATTCGTCTCCCATTGGGATTTGTATTTGGGCAAATCTACAAGAATATCGTTCAAACGCTCAGTTGCAGCCGACACGATCATCTCCATTGTCTAAAGCGCAAGGATGTCTCTCAATTCATCTGCGAAAACAGCCTATTTCAGCGCCCTTCCCTGTGATGGAAAAGGCGCTCGAAACGTCGGCTGCAGTGCCAGCAACAAGGCTGGCACTGCCGATGTTGAGAAGCCTCAGGCGGCCTTGGTGGTCGCGAGATCGTAAGAGGCGATCATCGGCGACTGCGGCGAGTGCTTGTCGTCGTAAGGCGTGTACTTCACTTCCATCTTGGTGAAGTTCAGCTTGATCGTCTCGACCGGGCGGTCACCGTTGGAATCGATCGAGTAGCTGGCGATCAGCGTGTTCTCGAGGGAATACTCGATGTAAGTGTCGCCGGGGTTGCCCGTGGTGACGAGATGGATGACGGAGCGCTTGCCGGTGCGGCCCGAGCAGGCCTCCTGGAAGAGCTTGGTCGACGAGGAGTCGCTGACCTTGGTGAGGATCACTTCCGAAACGGTCGGCTCGGAAGCTTCGCGGTTTGCCGCCGAACCGGCGGAGGTGTTCATGTTGCGGGCGACGTTCCAGTGAATGGCTTCGATGTCCATCCACTTGCGATGCTGCTCGTGGGTCGCATCCCCCTGGATACCGTCGATCTGAAGATAAATCGGCATGCTGTCAGCTCTCCTATTGGCGGTTGAGTGCCTAGTTGCGTCTAAGGCGTAGTTGCCTTTCTTCTCGCTGCTCCCCGAGTGCGCTTGCGGCTCGGGGCTACTTCATCCGACAACCGGTTTTCCCCCGGCGTGTCGAATTCCTGCGGGGCGGCCTCTTCGGCATCGAGGCCGAAACGGTGGCCGTCGTAACCGATGGTGACCCCGTGAATTTTCTTCCCCTGGCCAACGGCATCGAGGAAAAATGTCGAAAGATCAGGCAAGAGGTCGCGGGCAATCATGACCTCGATCGCGCGGGCGCCCACCTCGCTGGCGCGGGCGCGCGAAATCAGCGCGTCGCGGGCTCCCGGCGAGAGTGAAAGCCTGGTCCCGTAGGTGGCCTCGACCCGCTCGCGGATGCGGCCGATCTGGATATCGACGATGCCCGAGAGGGTCTGGTTGCCGAGCGGCATGAAGGGCAGCACGGTCGTACGGCCCAGGAAGGCCGGCTTGAAATGCTTCTGCAATTCCGGCGTCAGCAGCGCTTCGAGCGCGTCGGCCTCGGGCATCGTGTCGGGGTCGGCGGCCAGTGCGGCGATCATCTCCGAACCGGTATTCGCCGTCATGACGATGGTGGTGTTCTTGAAGTCGATGTCCCGGCCTTCGCCGTCGCGCAGGGTTCCCTTGTCGAACACCTGGTAGAAGATTTCCTGAACGCCCGGATGCGCCTTGTCGATCTCGTCGAGCAGCAGCACCCCATAGGGCCTGCGCCTCACCGCCTCGGTGAGCACGCCGCCTTCGCCGTACCCGACATAACCGGGCGGCGAGCCGAGGAGCATGGAAATCTTATGCTCCTCCTTGAATTCGGACATGTTGATGGTCGTGAGGTACCGGCTGCCGCCATACAGCATGTCGGCGAGCGAAAGCGCGGTTTCGGTCTTGCCGGTGCCGGACATGCCGACCAGCAGGAAGACGGCCGGCGGCCGGCGCGGATCGGAAAGCCCGGCGCGGGCCGCCCGCATCGCTGATGCGATGCGCTCGATCGCCGCGTCCTGGCCAAGCACTCGCTCCTTCAGGCGGGCATCGAGCGTCTTGACGGTCTCGATCTGGTCCGACAGCAGCTTGCCGACCGGAATGCCGGTCCAGCGAGCGACGACGGCGGCAACGATTTCCTTGTCGACGACGCGCGGTAGCAGCGGCGTTTGATCCACGACTGCCGCCAGGCTGCGTTCCGTGACGGCAAGTGCGGCGCGTGCGCTTTCCGCGGTCATGGCTTGCGATGGGAAAGGCGCGACATTCGTGCCGTCGCCCGTCTTGTCGGCCGGCGCCAGCGGGACGACGGCGTCGTCGGGCGAGAAGAACTCCTCCAGCCGGTCCGCTTCCCGGACGAGCCGGTTTTCTTCGTCGAATTTCGACTGGAGCGTCTCGATCTCCAGAACGATCTGCTTCTGCTTGCCGGCGATCTCCTCAAGCCGGGCGCGCTTTTCCGGCGTCTCCGGTTCGCGTGCGAGCCAGTTCGCCTCGGTTTCCAGAAGATCGCGCTCGTCGGCGAGCAACTTCAGCGCCTCCGGCGTCGTCTGGCGCGCCAGCGCCACCGCAGCAGCGGCCGTGTCGATCAGGCTGATCGCCTTGTCGGGAAGCTGCCGGTCCGGCAGATATCGCGCCGAAAGCCGGACGGCGGCGATGATCGCCTCGTCGCGGATGCGGACCTTGTGATGGGTTTTCAGGCCTTCCGCCACGCCGCGCAGCATGCGGATTGCGGCTTCTTCGTCCGGCTCGCGGACATGCACGGTCTGAAAGCGGCGGGTGAGCGCGGCATCCTTTTCGATGAAGCGCTTGTATTCGCCCCAGGTCGTCGCCGCGATCGTCCGCAGTTCTCCCCGCGCCAAAGCGGGCTTCAGGATATTGGCGGCATCACCTTGCCCCGCCTGTCCGCCGGCGCCGATCAGCCCATGCGCCTCGTCTATGAACAGGATGATCGGCTCGGGCGAGGTCTTCACCGCATCGACCACGCCATGCAAGCGCCGTTCGAACTCGCCTTTGACGCCGGCGCCAGCCTGCAGCTGGCTCAGGTCCAGCAGCAGCAGCTTCACGTCCTTCAGCCGCGCGGGCACGTTGCCGGCGGCGATCTCCAGGGCAAGCGCTTCGGCCACCGCGGTCTTGCCGACTCCCGCCTCGCCGACCAGGATCGGATTGTTCTGGCGCCGGCGCATCAGGATATCGATCAACTGCCGCAATTCGCCATCACGGCCGATGACCGGGTCGATCCGGCCGGCGCGGGCATCCGCCGTCATGTCGTGGGTGTAGAGCCGCAGGAATTCATTGTCCCCAGAGAGGTTCGGAGACGGGGTGGCGGGCATGGAAAGCTGCTCGGACGAACCGGACGACGCTTTCTCCAGCAACCTGTCGAGCGTCGCCCTGTCGAGATTGCGCATCGATGGGGCAATGCCCCGCATCACGGCCCGCAATGCCGAATCATTGATCAGCGCGGCCAGCAGATCGGCCAGCAGCACGACATTCCGCCCGCATTGCAGCGATGCAACCAGAAAGGATTCCCTTCCAAGGGCAAGCAGGTTTGGAGAGAGCGCGAGCGAGGCGCCATCCTCCCGCGGCATGTCGGCGATCGCCGCGTCGAGCTCTGTCCTCAGCATTTCGGAGGAGAGCTTGAGCTCTTCGAAAACGGCAGAAAATCCTGCGATATCAAGAAGGGAGCGAAGCCAGTGGGCGATATCGACGACGGCGTGCTGATGCCGCACGGCAAGCGAAGCCGCTGTCTCAAGACCGACACGTAAATTGGGCTCAAGCGTTCTTATCAGACGATTGAGATCGATATGGGACATCCACCAGTCCTGTGTTTACGTCGAAATTCAGTATGCTCTCCTAACGCGAAGAAACAACTAGGGCGCTCATAAACCCTTGTCCAGAAGAAAAACGACTCTATTTTGAAAAACGAGCATATCGAAAGTCGTCATAAATCCGTCATCATCCTTCGATGGTTGACAAGCCAATATGAGCCGCCCAAAATGACCGTTCTTCGCAGTATGCTCTGCTTTTTGAGGAATTTAACCGCGTGAACGTTCGTGAAATTATAGATCCATTTGAACAAAATCATCCGTGCGGAGAAAACGTGCGGATTAATACTTCATCACGTGAAATATACTATAGAATTAAGGACGCGAGAAACGCCGCGCGTACAGCCGAACGTAGTATTTCTCCAGGCGACACTATTGCGCTTGCACCTGCCTGGCATGATGTTAGCAATCTTGGATTGCAGATCCTTTCTTCCAGAAGCAAGGACATCGAAGTATTGGCCTGGCTGGCGGAAGCGCAGTTGCGGCTGCGCGGCTTCTCAGGATTGCATGACGTTTACGTCGCAACCGTGTCGCTTTTAGACAAGTATTTCGACGCTTTGCATTCGATCGGAGACGGCGATATCGAGGAACGGTTCGCGCCCTTCGCGGGCCTGAACGGCGTCGGCGGCGAAGGAACGCTGATCCAGGCTATTCGTTTGACATCGTTGATCCCCGGCGGAAAGTTCGCCCAGTTTTCGCTTTGGGATTTTCAGCTTGCACAGCGGCCGAACGAAGCCGAACGGCGCAAGGAATTGCAGCAGGCGGCGGCAGAAGCCGGTGTCGCTCAGATGTCAGCCCATCTCGGCGTGCTGACCGAGTGCATCGCCGCTTTCGATCGCATGGTCGAAATACTTGACAGACACTGCGGCGACCAGGCGCCACCGAGTTCGAATACACGCAATGTTTTGCAGGAGGCCGCTTCTGCAATCCGGATGCTCGCCGGGATCGAAGAGCCGCTCACTGCTCCTGAAGCCCTTGTCCCGCAGGGATCCGAGCCGTTGCAGGCAAGCAATGGCACCGAAGCCGAGGCCATTCGCATGCCACCCGTCAGCGCCGAGACGATTCGTTCGCGGGAAGAGGCCTTCGAACTTCTGATCGCCGTTGCCCGCTATTTCCGCCGTACCGAGCCCCATTCACCGATCTCCATGTCGATCGAGACGCTGGTGCGTCGCGGCCGGATGGACTTTTTCGAGCTTCTTGCCGAACTGCTGCCCGAACAACACACCCGCAACGCGGTGCTGACGGCAGCCGGCATCCAGCCCGTCACCGACAAGGGAGGCTAGCGGCAGGCCGCAGCATCTCAATTGACAATCCGCCGATGAGACGAAGGAGAATCTCGATGGCAAGTGTGCATGAAAAACTGGAACGGGTTCGCAAGCCGCGGGTCCACATCAAATACGAAGTCGAAACCGAAGGCGCGATGGTGGTGAAGGAACTGCCTTTCGTCGTCGGCGTGCTCGGCGACTTCTCCGGCAATCCCACGCAGGCGCTCAAGCCTTTCGGCGAGCGCAAATTCGTGCAGATCGACCGCGACAACTTCGATGACGTCATGCGCCGCATGACGCCGGGCCTCACCCTGTCGGTCGAGAACACCCTCGAGAAAGATGGAACCGAGATTCCGGTTTCGCTGAAATTCGAAAGCATGGCCGATTTCGAACCCGGCTCTGTCGTCGATCAGGTACCGGCGCTGAAGGCCCTGCTCAACGCCCGCAACCAGCTGCGCGACCTGATGAGCAAGGCGGACCGCTCCGAGGAACTCGAGCGCCTGCTCGAGGATATCCTGCAGAACAAGGCCGATCTCTCGCAGCTGGTGGCCCAGCTTGGCGGCGGCAAAGCCGAAGAGGCGAAGGACGTGTTGAACTGAGTGCCTGGGATCGCGGACCGATAGCGGCCCGCGCGCTCAATTCCTGAAAAGTCGTTGTCCGGCAGCCGCCCCTCTCGAAGGGAACCCCTCATGCTTCGAGGGCCGCCGCTTTCGCAAAAAGGATCGATAGATGACCGCCGAAACGCAATTGCAAACAAAGGAAGAAGCCGGGTTCGCGCCTGATGAGAACCTGCTCTCGAAGGTCGTTGCGGCAACCCGCCAGACCGAGCCCGACCGTGCCCAGGACCTTCTGCGCACGCTGACCGATCAAGCCCTGAAGGGTACGGTCAGCTATGATCGCAACCTGACGATCACACTGAACAATGCCATTGCCGAGATCGACAAGGCGATTTCAAGCCAGCTCGCGGCCATCATGCAGTCGCCCGAGTTCACCAAACTCGAAGGCGCCTGGCGCGGCTTGAATTATCTCGTCAAGAACACCGAGACCAGCGCCAATCTGAAGATCCGCGTGCTCAACGCATCCAAGCGCGATGTCGCCAAGGATCTGGCAAAGGCCGTCGAGTTCGACCAGTCGCGGCTCTTCAAGTCGGTCTATGAAGACGAGTTCGGCACACCCGGCGGCGAACCGATGGGCGCGCTGATCGGCGACTACGAATTCGACAATTCCTTCGACGACGTCCAGCTTCTGCAGGGCGTCTCGATGATCGCCGCAGCCGCTTTCGCGCCGTTCATCTCGGCCGCCAGCCCGCGCATGTTCGGCTTCGAGGATTTCCGCGAACTGGCCAAACCCCGCGATCTCGAGAAGATCTTCGAGACGGTGGAGTACGCCAAGTGGCGCAGCCTGCGCGACAGCGACGATTCACGCTTCGTGACGCTCGCCATGCCGCGCGTGCTCGCCCGCATGCCCTACGGTCCGAAGACCAGTCCGATCGAAGAGTTCAATTTCGACGAAACCGGCGGCTCCAAGACCGGCGAACTGTCGCACGATTCCTACTGCTGGATGAACGCAGCCTATGTGATGGGCACGCGTCTGACCGAAGCCTTCGCCAAGAACGGCTGGTGCACCGCCATCCGAGGGGCGGAAAACGGCGGCAAGGTCGAAGGGTTGCCGATGCATATCTTCTCGAGCGACGACGGCGACCTGGACCTGAAATGCCCGACGGAAGTCGGCATCACCGACCGCCGCGACGCCGAGCTCGGCAAGCTCGGCTTCCTGCCGCTCTGCCACTACAAGAATACGGACTATGCCGTGTTCTTCGGGGCGCAGACCGCGCATAAGCCGAAGCTCTACGACCGGCCCGAAGCAACAGCCAATGCCGCCGTTTCAGCCCGTCTGCCCTATATGATGGCGACCTCGCGCTTTGCCCATTATCTCAAAGTGATGGGCCGCGATAAGATCGGCTCCTTCATGGAGGCGGAAGATTGCGAGGCCTGGCTCAATCGCTGGATCTCCAACTATGTCAATGCCAATGACGACGCCGGCGAGGAATCGCGGGCGAAATATCCGCTGCGCGAGGCAAAGGTCACCGTACAGGAGATCCCCGGCAGGCCGGGCGCTTACAATGCCGTGGCCTGGATGCGTCCGTGGTTGCAGATGGAGGAATTGACCACCTCGCTGCGCATGGTCGCCCGGATTCCCTCGAAGAACTGATGAAAGCAGGGTCAGGTGTGGTGGGTTCGCCGCCGCGCCTGACCCTTGCGTTCGAACATCTGTGTCAGGTTGACGATGGGTTCCAGCACTGAATGGCGGCGCCGGGCGGATCAGCTGATTACGCTGATCGACGAAGCGCTGAACAGGCAAGTCAATGCCATCCTCCACCATCCCGATTTTCAGGCGATGGAGGCGAGATGGCGAGGCCTTGCCATGCTCGTGCGCGAGGCAAGCCGCAGCGGCGAGGTGAAGGTCAAGCTTCTCAGCGTCAGCTGGAGCGAGCTCGCGCGAAGCATGGAGCGTGCCAGCGATTTCGACCAAAGCCATCTCTTTGAACTGATCTATAGCCGCGAGTTCGGCATGGCGGGCGGCGAGCCCTTCGGCCTGCTGGTCGGCGACTATCATCTTTCTCCCGCCGACCCGGCCGGTGGCGATCCGGTCGGCACGCTGTCGCAGATCGGCATGGTGGCGGCGGCCGCCTTCTGCCCCTTTATTGCGGGTGCAGCGCCGCAGGCGATCGGGCTTGAAGACTTTCACGAGCTGAACCGGGTCAACGACTTTTCCTGGCTTGCCTATGAGACGGCCCGCATCCGCTGGAACGGTCTGCGTGCACGGGAGGATTCGCGTTTCCTCGGGCTTGTCGCGCCGCGCATCCTGATGCGCTCGCCGCTGACGCCTCATGCGCGCGATCGCAACGACGGCTTTCCCTTCCGCGAAAGCATCGCCGCCGACGGCAGTTCGCTTCTTTGGGGCAATGCCGCTTTCGCCTTTGCCACTGTCGTCATCCGAAATTTCATCGTCTCAGGCTGGTTCGCGGATATCCGCGGCGTCACGCAGGATGCTGTCGACGGCGGCCTGCTGAGTGCAGCCGACCTGCCGCCTTATGATTTTGGCACCGAAAGCAACGGACTATCAGCCCAGCCGCCGGTGGAAATCCAACTGACCAGCGGCCAGGAGCAGCAGCTTTGCGATCTCGGCATCATCCCCGCCGCCACCACCTATCTCTCCGCTTCGGCGATTTTCAATTCCAATCAGTCGCTGCATGCGCCGCCGCACTATTCCAACGAACATGCCCGCCAGAACGCCCGCCTCGCCGCCATGCTGCAATATGTGCTCTGCGCGTCGCGCTTCTCGCATTATCTCAAGGTCATCATGCGCGACGAAATCGGCCAACTTTCGGATGCGATCTCGATCGAGCGGAAGCTGGCGGACTGGCTGACCGCCTATACGCTCGGCAATGACGATGCCGACATCGCGTTGCGCACCCGCTTTCCCCTGCGCTCGGCCGGCATCAGCGTCGCCGAGATTCCGGGCAAGCCCGGCAGCTTCTCCTGCACCGTCCGGCTGCAGCCGCATTTCCAGCTCGATGACGTTGCCACCAGCTTCCATCTCGTCGCCGAGACCGCGACCACCGGCCAGACCCCGAGCCGCCCCATTGCCATACCCGAGAGGATGTCCGCATGACGCTTTCCGCCAGCATCGCCCAATCGCTCAGCGACGACGCCCTCGATGACGCGATCGAGGAGGTCAAGGCGCATCTGAAGATCAAGCCCTCGGATCAGGAGGCGCGGCATCTCTATATCGATCTTCTCGTGCTTGCCGGGGATTATCAGCGTGCGGACAATCAGTGCAGCCTTGCGGCCACCCTCTCTCCCGACGCGACGATGGGCTTCGCCTTGCTGCGTAATGAGCTTCGGGCAATGGCGGCGCGTGACGCCTGGTTTACGAGCAGCGCCCTGCCGGAATTTCCGCAGGGGCCGAGCGAGCTCGACAAGCTCGCCGTCCGCCTCGGCATCGCCCATCGCGGCGGGGATGCGGATGAGGCGAGGACCGCGCTCGCTGCGCTCGAGAACCTGAGGGGCGAGCGCCCACTGATCTGGAACGGCAGGGCGGTCTCTGATTTCCGCGATCTCGACGACCGCACGCCGCACGCTCTCGAAGTCATCATGACCGGCGGCGCCTATCTCTGGATCGATTTCGCCAAGATCGCAGCTCTGTCGATAGAGCCAATTGCCCGTCCGCGGGATCTCGCCTTCCGCCGCGCCGAGCTCTCGCTGATCGACGGCGCGGCCGCGTCGGTGCTTCTGCCTGCGGTTTATCATGGCACCGGCAAGGATGCGACGCTCAGGCTTGGCCGTGAGACCGAATGGATTGAGGAACCCACGGGCATCACCACCGGCCGCGGCCAGCGCTGCTACCTCGCCGGCGACGAACTGGTTTCCATCCATGACACCCAAAGTCTGGAGATCGTGCCGGCAACGGCTGCCGGCAGGCAGGTTGCGCATGGCTGATCCGCTCGAACGCTACCGACTGCGCGACCGCGTCCTTGCCCGCTCGATCCTCGACAGGTTGATCGACGAGGCTCCGGATCGCGCCGTCGATCCGCCGATGAGCCTCGTCGATCAGGTCCGCGACGTCAGGGAGGCGATCCGCCGCGATCTCGAAGCGCTGCTCAACACGCGGCGCTGCCCGACCACGCCGCCGACGGCACTTTCCGAACTCAAGGACGCCCTGGTGAGCTATGGCGTCGACGGCGTCGTCTCGGCAAATCTGATGACCGACCAGGCCAAGCTCAAGCTGGCGCAAGCGATCGAGCGGCGGATCGCGCTTTTCGAAACGCGCCTTTCCGATGTCAGGGTGACGATCCTGAAAAGCCGGACGATGACCGAACGAGCGCTGCGCATGCGCATCCAGGCGACCTTCCGTCTGCATGAAGGCATGCCGCCGATCAGCTTCGAGTCGACCATCGATCCCTCGACCCAGCGCTTCCTCGTGGAGGCGGCGCATGGCTGAAGGTTTTCTGCACCGTTACAATGAGGAGTTGCTGGCGCTGCGCCGCCGGGCCGCACGTTTTGCCGATGCCTTCCCGAAGATCGCCGGCCGCCTGCGCATGACGGGAGACGTCGCCGACGACCCGCATGTGGAGCGCCTGATCCAGAGTTTCGCCTATTCGGCCGCCCGGGTCCGCCAGAAGCTGGACGACGAGTTTCCCGAACTGACCGACAGCCTGCTCGAAACGCTCTATCCCCACTACCTCTCGCCGCTGCCCTCGATGAGCATCGTCAGGTTCCGACCGAGCGATACGCTCGCCTCGGTCCAGACAGTGCCGCGTCATACGGAAATCCTGGCCGAGCCAGTGCGAGGGGAGGCCTGCCGTTTCCGCACCACGCAGGATGTCGAGATGGCGCCGATCGAGATCACCGGTGCAGCACTTTCCGGCCAGCCGATCAATGCGCCGCTTTCGCCCTATGTCGGCGTTGCCGGCTGCCTCAGGCTCTCCATCCGCAGCCTCGATGCCCGAAAGCCCCTCGGCAGCCTCGGCGTGAACCGGCTGCGCCTGCACATTCCCTCCCCCTGGCAGCAGGCGGTGGCGATCTACGAACTGCTTGCCAATCACACGCTCGGCATTGCGCTCGCCAAACATGCGGACGACCGGTCGCCGGTATTCCTGCCGGCGGGGAATCTCAAACCGGTCGGCTTCGAGCCCGAAGAGGCCATGCTGCCCTATCCGGCGCCGAGCTTTGTCGGCTACCGGCTGCTGACCGAATTTTTCGCTCTGCCACGGAAGTTTCTGTTTCTCGACATCGAGGGGCTCGATGCCTGGCGCGGCGAGACGCTGGAGCTCTTCGTCTACCTGAGGGACAGCGACGCCAAGCTCGAGCGAGCGGTGTCGGTCCGCGACTTCGCGCTCAATGCGACGCCTGTCGTCAACCTCTTCCGCCAGGTCTGCGAGCCGATTGCCATCGACGGCACCCGCACCGAATACCGTCTCCTGCCGGACGCGCGGCGCCAGAAGACCCGCGAGATCTATTCGATCGATCGCGTTCTCCTGACCGGATCGCGCGGCCAGGAGGAATTCTGCCAGCCGTTCTTCGGACGCTCCCAACGGGCAGGCGCGAGCCCGACCTACTGGCAGGCCTATCGCCGTTTCGACGAAGACGACAGGACCAGCGACATGGACATCGCCTTCGTCGATCGCCAGCGCCGCTCCGCCGGTCCCGTCGATGCGGTCGCGAGCGTCGATACGCTCTGCCTCAATCGCGACCTGCCGGAACAGCTCCCCTTCGGCGGCGGCCATCCTTTCCTGCAGCTCGCCTCCGGCCATGAAGCGGTCGCAAGTGTCGAAGCGCTGATCCCGCCGACGCCGTCGGTCAGGATGAACGATCAGGAGGGCCGAAACTGGCGGCTGATGTCGCATCTCATTCTCAATCACCTGTCGCTCTTCGACAATGACGGCGCGGCGCTGAAGGACATCCTGTCGCTCTACGCCTTCCGGGACAGTCCCGAGACCAAGCAGTTCGGCGATGCGCTCGTCCGGATCAAGGCGGGCAACTCGACCGCCCGTCTCGGCAGCGGCGGCATGGTGCCCGGTACCGAGATCGCGCTCGAATTCGATCCGGCCGCCATCGACCGGCCCTCGGCCTTCCTGTTCGGCAGCGTGCTCGACCGTTTCTTCAGTCTCTATACCTCGGTCAACAGCTTCACCCGGCTGACCATCGGGATGAAGGGGCAGTCGAGGCCGATCGCCCGATGGCCGGCACGCGCCGCCGAACGCCCGCTGCTCTGAGGAAGGATCGCTCTCAAATCATGGATCTCCCCGTCGCCCGCCAACCAGACGCCCTTGCCGATCTGCTCGAACGCGACCCCGGCCGCTTCGAGCCGGTGACGGCTTTCCGTGTTGCGCAGGCTTCGGTGGAGGAAGGGCGGCTCGATGTCGCCGCCCATGTCGGCGTCTCGCCGGCGCCGCTTGCGGTCAGCGGATACAGCCGCAAGGCCGGCCGGGCCGTCATCCGCAGCGCGCTTGCCGGTCTCGTCGGCGCGCTCGGCTCGATGCCGTCGGCCTATAACGAACTTGTCATGCGCGAGGAGCGCAACAGGTCACGGGCGCTGGCCGGCTTTTTCGACCTGTTCGGTGCGCGGATGGCGGAACTCTTCACCGACGCCTGCGAGAAATACCGCATCGCCCGGCGGCTGCGCTGGGGCGGCACGTGGGCAAACAACGCCTTCGTCACCACGCTCCTGTCGCTCACCGGTTTCGGCACCAAGCGTCTCGTCGAAAAGAGCGGCGTCGACGAAGAGCTGATCCTGCGTTTCTCCGGCTTTTTCGCCGCGCGCAACCGCAATGCTTCCAATCTGCGCGCCATGCTGCGCGAATTCAGCGGCCTGCCGGTGGAGATCGAATTGTTCCGCGGCCGCTGGCTGACCATCCCGGTGGAGGAGCGCAGCCGCATGGGCCAGCCGCAGGGCGTCCAGCTTGGGATCAATGCGACGGCGGGTGCAGCCATCCACGATTTCAGCGGCGGCTTTCGCATCGTCATCGGTCCGCTCGGCTATGCCGATTACCTGCAGCTCGCGCCGGGCGGCCGCGCCATCACCGAGCTCTTCGCCCTGACGCGGCTCCATGTCGGCGCCGCACTCGAATTCGACATACAGGCCATCCTGAAAAAGGAGGACGTCCCCTTCTGCCAGCTCGGACAGGTAGGCGATCCGCCGCGCTTGGGCTGGAACAGCTGGGCGAGGGTCGCGCCGGCGGCAAAGGACAGCGGCGATGCGGTGATCGTCGAGCGCCTGTCGGTCCAGGCGCGGTGAGGAGACGAAGATGCGGCTTGAACTGAAAGAGATCACCAGCGACGCGATGGCGCCAGGCCAGCCGAAATGGTTCTTCGAACGCGGCCGGCGAACGCTCGGCCGGGCGCCCGATTGCGATTGGCGGCTGCCGGAGGATCGGCGCTCCATCTCCAAGCTCCATTGCATCATCGAGCGCGACCGCGAAGGCTTCCTGCTGCGTGACCAGAGCGCAAACGGCTCCCGGGTCAACGGCATCGCCGTGCATGAAGGCCAGATCGTGCGGCTTTCCGACAGGTCGCGGCTGGAGATGGGCGGGCTTGCCTTTTCCGTCCACATATCAGGCGACAAGGACCGCGAGATCGAGGATCCCGATGCCGCCCTCGTGCTGAGCGACGAACCGCTGACCATCTCCGCAATCCTGGCCGATATCGCTCCGGGCGGCCATACCGCAAACGGCGTCCTTGGCGAGCGTGCGGTCGATGATTGGGGTCTTCCCGAAAAGGCCGGGAAAATCGGAGCGGCCTCATCCCGCAGTGTCGAGATCGGCTGGAGCGGCCCTCCGGAGATCCGGTCAGCCACCCAGCTTCTGCCGGAAGACTGGAATGTGGAGGAGACCGAATACGGCAGCCACCTGGAACATGGGGCCGCCACCCATGTCTCCGTGCCGATCGCCCAGCGCCGGCCGGCGCCGGTGATCGGGATCATCAACGACAACGATCCGCGGCCCGAACCGGAGCCCGAGGAATTTCCGGCGCTGGCGATCGGCCGGCCCGACGCCTTCGCCGATCGTCTGGAGCCGCTGCTTGTCCGGCTCGAGCAAGCCATCGAGAATAGTTATGCGGTTTTCGAGATCAACGCGCCATCCTCCGACGGCGAGCAGGATTTCTTGGCCGGCGGCAGAGAGGAAGCGCTCCTTGCCCGCTTCGAGACCATGCTCGGGCAGCAGCTCAAACTCAATTCCGCGCTCGAGGCTCTCGTTCAGGCGGCAGGCCGGCTGGAGCCGCGCATCATCGAGGCGCGGGTCGAGACCGGCGCCTGGCGCCTGCCCTGGCGCCGGGACCAGGCCTATTGGCAGGCTTACCGGGCACTATTCGAAAAGGACGGCGAGAGCCGCTCGATCCATGACGTGTTCCGCGACGCGATATCAGGCGCGGTGGACGACACGCAGGCAGCGCCTCGTCCGCAAGACAGGCAGGAAGGAAAAGACACACATCATGAGGAATGAGAACCGGGTGGCCTGGAGCGAAGGCATGTTCCTTCGCGTGCAGCATTTTCAGCAGGCGGACCGCTGGACGGAGCGGCTCGTGCGCACCGCGACGCACGGCCTGTCGCCCTACCCCTGGGGTGTGGCCGAGATCGGCATCGACCGCGGCGCATTGGCGATCGGCCAATTCGCGCTGTCGAACCTGCGCGGCGTCTTGCCCGACGGAACGCCGTTCGAAGCCCCCATCGATACCGATCTGCCGCCGCCGCTCGATCTCGACGAGAACACCAAGAATACGATCGTCTATCTGGCGCTTCCCGCCCGCCAGCCGGGCAAGGCCGACGTGGCGCTGAACGGTGGCGCCGCACGCAACAGCGTCCGTCTCGTCGCCTCGCCCTACGAAGCGCCCGATGCCAATGTCGAGACCGACTTCATGGCGCCGATCGATGTCGGCCGCCTCAGCCTGCGTTATCTCCGGACCGGCGACGAGCTTGCCGGTTACGAGCTCATCGGACTTGCCCGCATCATCGAGGTGCGCTCCGACCGGGCCGTGATCCTCGATCCGGACTATATCGTGCCGAGTCTCAACTGCACGGCCGCGGGACGGCTGAACGAATTGATCACCGAACTGCTCGGCATCGTGCGCCACCGCGCGGAGGCGATCGCCGAACGGATCGGCGACCCCACCATTCGAGGAACGGCGGAGGTCGGCGACTACCTGCTCTTGCAGATCCTCAACCGCGCCGACCCGATGCTGAAACATATTTCGGCGAATGCGACACGGATCCACCCCATCGTCTTCTACGAAAACTGCATCCAGCTTGCCGGCGAGCTCGCCACCTTCACGACAGACCGCAAACGCGCCAGCGACTTCCCGCCCTACCGGCACGACGACCTGAAGGCGACCTTCGCCGCCGTCTTCGACGATCTGCGCGCTTCGCTGTCCTCCGTGCTCGAACAGGCGGCCGTGGCAATCGAGCTGGCCGAACGCCGGCATGGTGTCAGGATCGGCACGATCAACGACCGTTCGCTGCTCAGAGATGCCGGATTCGTGCTGGCGGTCCGGGCCGAGATGCCGGCCGAGGACGTGCGCCGCAAGCTGCCGGCGCAGATCAAGGTCGGCCCGGTCGAGCGCATCGCCGACCTCGTCAACGTGGCGCTGCCGGGCATTCCCGTGCGGCCGCTGCCGGTGCTGCCGCGCCAGCTCCCCTATCGCTCCGGCACCATCTATTTCGAACTCGACACCAAAAACCCGCTTTGGAAACAACTCGACACTTCGGGCGCCATCGCCGTGCATCTTGCCGGCGATTTCCCCGGGCTTGAAATAGAATTGTGGGCCCTCAGAGAATGAAGACCGAACCCGCCTCCACCTGGCAGAACCTGCCGACCATCGTCGAACTCACCGAGGATGGCACTCGGAAAAAGCAATCCGCCCGCAAGATGGCGGAGATGCTGGATGACGTCCTCGACTTTCCCGAAAGTGAGGCAGGAAAGCCGCCGGTGGGATCACCTCCGAAGAGCGCCGCGTCCATCGAAACCCTCGTCCGGGATTTTCGCTTCGGCGCCGACGACGTGCCGACGCTGGTACGCTCGGCCGCACCGCTGCTCAACCTCGCCCATGCCCTGCGCTACACGGAAGAACAGCCCGAGATCGACGCTTTGCGCCAGCTGGCGATCGAAGCCGTCGGCCGCTACGAGCGCGATCTGGCGAGCGCCCGCATCAGCCCCGAACGCGCGCGCGCCGCCCACTACGTCGTCTGCGCGACGGTCGACGATGTCGTGCTCAGCAAGGCCTGGGGCGTTCGCGCCGGCTGGGCCCGCTCGGGTCTCGTTTCCACCTTCCATATGGACGTGACCGGCGGCGAACGGGTATTCGACCTGCTCGATCATTTCCAGCAGAGCCCCGGCGCCAACAAGGACCTGCTGCTGCTCATCTATCTCTGCCTGTCGCTTGCCTTCGAGGGCCGCACCCGCGTCTCGGCGCGCGGCGGGCTGGAGCTCGGCCGCATCCGCGACAGTCTCTACAAGACGTTGCTCGGCCAGTACGGCGTGTTCGAACGGGAGCTGTCTCCCCATTGGAAGGGTGTTTCGGCCCGGCATCAGCCGCTGCGCACCGCGGCCGCGATCTGGACGCTGCTTTCGCTTCTGACCCTGATCCTGGCGTTCGGCTATCTGTTCTTCACGCTCTCGCTCAATCGCGCCTCCGACGGAACCTTCGAGCGGCTCGCCAAGCTGCCGCCGCGTGATATGCCGAGCGTGCTGGTCAAGGTGCCCGAACCGCCCCGGCAGCCGCCGCCTGTTGTCGTCGCCGAAACCCCGCCGCCACCCCCGCCGCCGCCACAAGTGAAACCGCCGAGCCGGCTCGACAATCTGCTCGCCTTCCTTCAGCCGGAGGTCGAGAAGAAACTGGTCACGCTTTCGGATTCGAATGGCAGGCTGTTGGTCCGAATCAGCAATTCCGGCCTGTTTGCCACCGGCAGCGCGGAGGTCAGCCAGAAATTCCACGATCTTCTCCAGCGGATCGGCGGCGCGCTGGCCGCAGAGAATTTCCGCGCCGTGGTGGTGGGCTACACGGACAATGTGCCGATCCGCACCGTCCAGTTCCCCTCCAACTGGCACCTTTCCGAAGCCCGCGCCAAGGCGGTGGGCGAAATCCTCAGTTCGTTCACCGGGCCGGGCGCGATCCTGACCGAGGGGCGTGCCGACACCGATCCGATCGCCGGCAACGATACGCCGGAGGGCCGGGAGATGAACCGTCGCACTGAGATCCTGGTGCTGACCGATCCGAGCGAGCGGCTGAGCGATGCGGGTATGACGACACCGCGCCAGGCCGACATGCCGGATGACCCGACGGCGCCTGCTGCAGGAGGTGGTTCGCGATGAACCCGCTCAGTTATTTCTATACGCTGCGCTCCTATGTGGAGGCCTATGCCGGCCTCCTCGGCCGGCGCTTCATCTCGATCATCTGGGTGGCGGCAATCTGCGTCGTCATCTGGTTCTACGGCTATCTCGCCGCCTATGGCGATTTCAAGCCGCTGGCGAGCGCCAGTGCGCGGCTGACGCTGATCGGCATCATCATCGCCGCCTGGTTTGCTTATCTCGTCTTCACCACCATCCGCGACCGCCGCCGCGACAAAAAGCTCGTCGAAGGCATAGAGCGGGACGCGGAAGCCGAAGCGGCGGCCAGCCAGCAAGCCGAGGTGGGTGAGATCCACAATCGGCTCAAGGAAGCGCTGCAGCTGCTGCGCCGCATCACCAAGAAGCGTTTCGGCTATATCTACGAGCTGCCATGGTACGTCATCTTCGGCGCGCCGGGTTCCGGCAAGACGACGGCGCTCACCAATTCCGGCCTCAAATTCCCCCTCGGCGATGCGCTCGGCAGCAATTCGGTGCAGGGGATCGGCGGCACGCGCAACTGCAATTGGTGGTTCACCGACGAGGCCATCCTCATCGACACGGCTGGCCGCTATACGACGCAGGACGATCTGAATGGCGCCGCCAAGGCCGGCTGGGAAGGATTTCTCGGCCTGCTACGCAAATACCGGCGTTCGCAGCCGATCAACGGCGCGCTGGTGACGCTGTCGATCGGCGATCTCCTGACGCGCGATCCGGAGGCACAGCGCGAGGAGGTCAGGGCGATCCGCCAGCGGCTTTCCGAGCTCGACGAACTCCTGCATGCCCGCGTGCCGGTCTATCTGCTTTTGACCAAGGCCGATCTCCTGACCGGCTTCGTGGAATTCTTCGACGGTTTCAACAAAAGCGACCGCGAACAGGTCTGGGGCACGACCTTCGGCCTCGACGAAAGCTACAAGGCGGCAAACCTGCCGGAACGCTTCATGGAGGAATTCGCCCTGCTACAGCAGCGCGTCGACGCCATGCTGATCGAACGCCTGCAGCAGGAACCCAATCCGGAACTGCGCGGCCGCATCTTCCGCTTTCCGGCTGAACTCACCTCTTTGAAGGAGCGTCTGCACGAGGTCGTCACCGAGCTTTGCTCGGGTTCGAAACTGGTGGAGGCGCCGCTCTTGCGCGGCATCTATTTCGCCTCCGGCACCCAGAGGGATGAGACGGTCGCCGTTCCCCGCATGCGACGCAGCTATTTCCTCCCGCGCCTCTTCAAGGACGTGATCTTCGGCGAAGCCTCGCTGGTCGCCCGCGACAAGCGGCTTTCCGGCCGGCAGCTCCTCTTCCGCCGCGCCGCCTATGCGAGCGCGGTTCTGTTGCTGGCCGTCGTGCTGACAAGCTGGACGGCCACCTATATCCAGAACACCACCGCGCTCGCCGCCGCCGAAAGGCGCATAGACGCCTATGAGCAACTGGCGCGCGGCGTGCCGGTTCGCGACGTTTCGGATGCGGATTTCCTGCGTATCCTGCCGGCGCTCGACAATCTCGCCGCCGTCACCACCGACTTTTCGAAGACCCGCGTCTGGCCGGTCAGCCTCGGCCTCGACCAGAAAGGCAAGGTCGCCAGCCGCCAGCGCGAGGCCTATCAGCGGGCGCTGAACGCGCTGCTCCTGCCGCGCATGCTGGTGCAGCTCCAGAAGGACATGGCCGAAACCACCGACGTCACGCGAACCTTCGACGCATTGAAGCTCTACGGCATGCTCAGCGGGCTCGGCCCCATGAATGCGGACTTCGCATCGCTTGAGGCGGAGGACATGTTCACGAAACTCTACCCCGACGAAGGCAGGGTCGCGGCCCGGAAGGCGTTGATCGCCCATGCAAATGTGATGGCGCGGGGCGCACTGCCGCCGATCGAGCTCGACAAGACGCTGATCGCCAAGGCGCGCGACATCATCCGCTCGCAGAATATCGCCAGCCGCGCCTATGACATCCTGGCGGAATATCGCGAGTCCCGCGCCCTTCCCGCCTGGAGCCCGGCAGGCGCGCTCGGGCCGCTCGGTGAACAGGCTTTCGAGAGAACCTCCAAGGCGCCGCTCAGCGAAGGCATTCCCGGCCTTTTCTCCGCGACCGGCTACCGCACCGTCGTTCTCACCGGGATTACCGACGCCGCGCGCGAGGCGCTCGATGAGCAATGGGTCCGCGGCGATCCCAATCCTGCCGGCGTCACCGTCGATACGGTCGCCCAGGCGACGCTTCAGCTTTACTTCGACACGTTCGAGCAGCGCTGGTCGACGATCCTGGCCGATATCAGGGTAAAACCTTCCCAGACGATCGGCGATGCGGCAGAAACCACCCGCATCCTGGCGGGAAAACCCGGTCCGGTCGAGACGATCACCAAATCGATCGTCGCCACCACCGATCTGCGTGGACCCGGCGCGGAAATCGCCTCGGCCGCCAGCGACAGCCTGCCCGCGTCGACCACCGCGCTTGCCAGCGCGGCGAATGCACCCGACCCGTTCGGCCGTCTGCGCGAAGCGCTGAAGGCGCCTGCCGGCCAGTCGCCGCCTGCCGAGCAGCCGAAGGATGCGCCGCGATCGGAAATCGGGCAGCTCGAGCCGATCCTGCAGAGAGTGCAGGAGCAGCTCTCGCGCGCCACGACCTCCACCGCCGAAGTCGCGAAAGTCTTCGACGTCGACAGTCAGCTGACAGACGCCAATCAGGACCTGCTGCAGCAGGCCCGCAAGCTGCCGGCGCCGGTCGACAGCTGGATGGCCGGGCTGGCTGCGGATGTCGGATCGCTGGCGGTCAAATCCGCCCGCTCACGCATCAGCGACGCATGGGCGGCCGAAGGCGCAGGCTTCTGCTCGAACGTCATCACCGGCCGTTATCCCTTCGACCGGAAATCCCCGCGCGACGTGGCGATGAGCGACTTCATCAGGCTTTTCGGGCCGGAGGGACTGTTCAAGACCTTCTTCAAGGAAAAGCTCGAAGCCTTCGTCGACACCAGCGCGTCGCCATGGGGCTGGAAGGGCACCTTCGGCGCAGCGAGCATTCCAAGCACGGCGATCGCCCAGTTCGAAAATGCCGACAAGATCAACCGCGCCTTCTTCCCGGCCGGTAGCGACAACCCGTCGATTACGATCAACGTCAAGCCGGTATCACTGACCGAGGCGGCCAGCGCCGTGATGCTGGAGATCGAAGGCGAACGCGTGGTCTATTTCCACGGCCCGATCCAATCGAAATCGATCACTTGGCCGTCGACGGAAGCAAGCAATGCGTCCCGCCTCGCCTTCCAGCCGGGTGGCTGGCAGCAGGCCTTGACGGAAAATGGCGATTGGTCGCCCTTCCGGCTGTTCGACGATGCCGACATCGCCATACAGGGCGACGACCTCTTCCGGGCGAAATTCCAGCAGGACGGCCAAGCGGCGGAATTCGACGTGCAGTTCGGTTCGGTGCTCAATCCATTCCGGCTGGAGGCGCTCGGCGCCTTCTCATGCCCGGCACAATTCTGACCGGTCTGATATGAACGAGCGCGCCGCCCTGGACCGAAGCCCGAGCGAAACCGACAGGATCGGCTTCTTCGGCAAGCTGCCGAGCCACGGCGATTTCGTCTCGATGGGGCTCGGCCGCGGCCTGCAAACAGCACTTGACGCCTGGCTGCAATCGGGATTGCAGGCAGCGCAGCAGGACCTCGGCGAGGATTGGGAACGCCGGTTTCGCCTCATGCCGGCATGGCGTTTCATCATCGAGCGTGGCCTCTGGGGACCGGCAACCGTCGCCGGCGTCCTGCTTCCCAGTCTCGACCGCGTCGGGCGCAGCTTTCCGCTTGTTATCGCGGCACAGCTTCACGGCTTTTCCGAGCATCCGCGCCAACTCTATCTGGACGATACGTGGTTTACGGCGGCCGAGGCGATCGCCGAAAGCTCGGCCAAGCGGGATTTCGAGATCAACCATTTCACCGCAAGCCTGAAGCGGCTGAGGAGCTTGCGGCCGGCCGATCTCGCGGAAAACGAGACGCTGCAGGACAGAGCGTCCAGCCGCGGCACGATCTGGTGGCGGATCGACCCCGAGGAGCGGCGGGCCAAGGGATTTGGCGTCACTGGTGCCCCGGAACCTGCTCACTTCGCAAAGCTGCTGCGCGAGAGTGCCAGTGTGGTTTCAACGGCGCCGCAGCCAGAAACAGTCGCGACACCGCGTCCTGTTGTCGTCGAACCGCATCCTCCTCTGGTGCTCCGGCACAGCCATGCCACGCATGCCGGAACAAGGCTTGCCGTCAACGCCGATGCGCTGCTCGTTTCGGAAACGCCCTCGCTCTTTGCCGTCGCCGATGGCGTGGGTGACGGCAACACCGCGGCCGAAGTCGGCAAGATCGCCGTTCACGTGCTGGCCGAAACGGCGAAGCAGCAGACGATCGAAGCGCTGGTGCAGGAGGTCAAGGGCAAGCTCGGCCGTGCCCACGGCCTGCTTCAATCGGCCTATCATTCCTCCGATCGCGAGCCGTCGGCCGCCAGCATCGTCGTGCTGGCCACGCTTGGGGACAGCTGCGCCTTGCTCTGGGTCGGCGATGCCCGCTGCTATCTCTTACGGGACGGCATGATGCGCTGCCTCACCCGCGACCATGTTGAGATCGGCCTGCGGCGCACGCTCTCGCGCGCCATCGGCATGCGGGGACATCTCATCCCCGAAGTCCGTTTCGGCGGACTGCAGGCCGGCGACCGGCTGCTGCTCTGCAGCGCGCCGCTGCCGAATGCGATCCCTGAACGCGGCATCGCCGAAATCCTGCTTTCCGCAAAGATCGAAAAGGCGGCCGACATCCTCGTCCACGAGGGGCTGATCGCCAATTGCCGTGACAATCTCAGCGCCATCGTGATCGATGTGAAGACCGATGAGCCGTGAACCTCCGGACGCGGATTTCGAGGAGATCGCGCGACGTTTCTCCCATCTCTGGCAGGCCTTGAATGCCAGGGCGGACAGTCGGTATCCGCTCGAGACCCGGCAGATGCTGGTCGACCGGGTCCGGGATGCGCTCGATCGAGGCGAGGCCCGCCTCAGCGATACCGATCCCGGGGTCATCGCCAACAGCTTCGCGCTCGAGGCGCTGGTCCATGACGGCGCGCTGACCCAAATCTATCGTGCCCGCCATCGTGATCTCGGAACGCTTCATGCCATCAAGATGCCGCGGCCCGAGCACGCCGATGACCCCGTGCTGAGGAAGCTCATGCTGCGTGAAGCCGAGATCGGCATAACGCTCCGTCACCCTCATATCGCTGGAACACAAGCGGTTCTGCGCCTCGCCGACGGACGCCCGGCCCTGGTGATGGAATGGCTCGGGAGACGGCTTGCGGATCGCTTGCAGGAACAACCGTTATCTCCGGATGAGGTCATCTCGATCATGATTTCGGCGCTGTCCGGGCTGGACGCCATCCATGCCGCCGGCACCGTGCATTGCGACCTGTCGCCGCTCAATCTTCTCGTTGCCGATGGCGACCTCTCCCAATTGAAGATCGCCGATTTCGGCATCGCGATCGAGGTCGGGTGCCGGCACGGGCAACTCGATCTCGCCTTCGCCGGCCAACCAAGATTTCGTGTCTCCGGAACAAATGGCCGGTGAATCGCTCGACGGCCGATCCGATCTCTATGCCGCTGGACTTCTGCTGTCCCTGCTCCTGCATCATTGCGGCGAGGAAGGCGAAGAGCTTCAGGCTTTAGAGGCGTTGGCGATCTGCCTGTCACAGCACAATCCTGAAGACAGGCCCGAGAATGCGAAGGCCGCCTTGCATCTGCTCGGCGGCCTCGCGAAACGTCCAGTCGGCGCTTAGTTGCCGCTCGATCCGGGGATCGGCGCTGCGGCCGTCGGCACGCTCTTCTGGTAGACGTTGAAGAGCTTGGCAAAATCCACCAGGCTGGCGTTGCTGGCGTAGATGATATCGCCATCCATCATCTGGAATCGCTGCATCAACGCCAGATTGGAAACGTCCTTCAGATTGACCCGGTAAATCACCGGCTTGGTGCGCACGACAGGCGGCGCGGCATTCTTGCCATTTGCGGCTGCAACCTGCGTATAGACCGGCTGGTTGCGCAGCACATAGAAATTGCTTGCATCGGCACGATCGTCGAGCAGGCCGCCGGCGCGCCCGAGCGCCTGGGCCAACGTCAGCTTGCCCGGTTCGAATTCGAACTCGCCGACACTCTTGAAGGCGCCGAAAGCGGTGAAGGTCGGCGAGTCCTTGTCGACATAGATCTGATCATCAGGCAGCAGGTAGACATTCTGTTTGCTGTCATCGATGACGCGCTGGAGCGGCACGGTGGCGCGCTGCTTGCCGCGCATCAGCGTGACGGTCGCCGATCCTGGCGCCGACGATGCACCGCCGGCAAGAGCGACCGCATCGAGCACGCGCTCCTTGCGTGCGCTGAGCGGGAAACGGCCGGCGGAGCGTACATCACCATTGACGGTGAAACCGCTGGAGGGCCTGTCGACAACGGTGACGACGGCCTGCGGATTGACCGCCGAGCCCTTGAGGCCGGTGACGATGCGGGTCTGCAGGGCTTCCGGCGAGGAATCCACCACCCGCTGCTTGCCGATGAAGGGAAGCGTCACATTCCCCGTCGAATCGACGGTGAACCGGCCGAGATTGAGGGTCTTGCTCTGGGTCGAGGAGAAAAGTCCATCTTCGCCGGGATCGAGGATCGTCACCTCGATGACGTCGCCGCGCCTCAGCTTCGTATCGGCAAATCCGCCCGAGCGCATAAGGCTGAGCCCGGGATCCGTGGCCGCATAGGCCAGCGGGGTGACCGCAACCGGACCCATCGGCGCTTCAGAGAGCCTGACCACCGGGATCCGCTCATTACTTTGAGGGGCAGTGGCATTATAAAAACCACCGGCGGTTGGGCCATCCGATGGCCGGGCGCAGGCACTGAGAACTGCGACAAGGACGAGCGGCGCCAACTTTCGCATCAAGTATCCTTTTGGCAATATTGAGAGAATCGGAAAATATCAGCGGCATGCGACCGAGCAATACCAGTTGCACGCGAAAAATCAATTATGACAGTCCAGAGGTAGGCATGTGTGACTAATTGGCAACCATCAGCCCCTCGGTGGAACCAAATCCTTCGCCCGTCTTTTCGGTCGAAGTTGGCGTCGACTCATGGCGAATGAGCAAATGGCTTTGCGCATCAAACGAATCTACGAGCCGAAGGAAGACAGTGATGGCACCCGCATCCTGGTCGACAGGTTATGGCCGCGCGGATTGAGCAAGCAGGATGCGGCAGTCGATATCTGGTTGAAGGATATCGCGCCAAGCCCGGCGCTGCGCCGATGGTTTGGCCATGACCCCGCCAAATGGACGGAGTTCCAGCGCCGCTACCGGGACGAACTGGAAGAAAATTCATCGGCCGTCGAAGAATTGAAACGCCAGATCCGGCAATCGGACGCGACACTTCTCTACGCTGCGAAAGATCTGCGCCACAATCACGCGATCGTCCTCCAGCGTTTCATCGGCAAGGACTGACACCGGCAACAAGCCGTTTCTTCGTCTCCGAAATTTCCGGGAACCTTTTCGACGGACCTGCATCCAATGTCCGCTTCAAAGGCGCACACCGCTGCTGCCGGGAGGCATCGTCATATCGACACAAGGGAGACAGACCATGTTGAAAGAAATTCTCGGCGCCGCCCCATGGCGGCATCCATAAGCACGGCTTCGATCGCCGCAGACTCCAAGCCCACCGATCCTCAGATCGCCCACATCGCCTATACGGCTGGGCAGATCGATGTCACCGCCGCGGAGCAGGCGCTGAAGAAAAGCAAGAACGCCGAAGTCATCGAATTCGCCAAGACCATGGAGCGCGACCACAAGGCCGTCAACGACCAGGCGCTCGCTCTCGTCAAGAAGCTGAACGTGACGCCCGAAGACAACGCCGTCAGCCAATCATTGTCGACACAGGCAGCGAAGGAACTGAAAACGCTGGAGGCGCTCGACGGCGCGGCATTCGACAAGGCTTATGTCGAAAACGAAGTCGCTTATCACAAGTCGGTCAACTCAGCGCTTGCCAAGATCCTGATCCCGTCGGCTGAGAATAAGGAGCTCAAGTCACTGCTGGAAACGGGCCTGATCCTGTTCAAGGAGCACCAGATACATGCCGAGCATCTGGCTTCGATGATCAAGTAGACATGGCGATGGGCTCGCTGGTCAAATCGCTGCGGCTCCCGCTGCTGTCTGCGCTGCTTTGGGCAGGCAACGGCGTCGCCTCGGCGGCGGAATATCAGGTCACCATCGCCGGCATGAAATTCGGCTCGCCATCTGCCGAGCTGCATGTCGGCGATGTGATCGTCTGGCGAAACGATGATATATTCCGGCACACGGCAACCGCACGCGACAAAAGCTTCGATCTCGACCTGCCGCCAAAATCGGAAGGCCGCATGACGCTCAGCCAGGCGGGAGCCGTTGATTTCTATTGTCGTTTTCATCCCGCCATGGCGGGCAAACTGGATGTTCGGCCCTAATGAATGTCGCCCGGAAGTGTGCAGCGGTTCCGGGATACCGGCATGCAGAAACAAAAGGCTTTAGGGCCGGGCTCCGATCGAAGGACGGTAAGCAGGGGAGAATTTCCATGACAGCCATTCCGGTTCCGGCCGAGCGACACCGGCAGGAGGTATCGACACTGTCCGACGCCGAGCTCGTACCCCTGGCAAGAATGGGCGACGAACCTGCCATCCGCGCCATCATTCAGCGTCACAATCGGCGCCTGTTCCGGACGGCGCGCGCCATCATCCGCAATGATGCGGAGGCCGAAGACGTCGTCCAGGCCGCCTATATCAAGGCGTTCAGCAATCTGGCCGCGTTCCGGGGCGATGCACAGTTTTCGACATGGCTGACCCGCATTGCCCTCAACGAGGCGCTGGCGCGCGTGCGGCGGCAAAAGAACACCACCGGACTTGAGGAAATCGACATGCAGACGAGATGGGGCGGCGACGTATTGCAGTTTCCGTCCTCCCTGTCGGCGACTGATCCGGAAACCGAACTCGCCAGGAGCCAGGCGCGACATCTCCTCGAAAATGCTGTCGACGAACTGCCGGATGATTTTTGCGCTATATTCGTGCTACGGGATGTCGAAGGCATGGGCACGGACGAGGCCGCATCTTACCTTGGCATAAGACCGGAAACGGCCAAGACCCGGCTGCACCGGGCGCGAAAGCTGATGCGGCAGTCGATCGAAAACCAGCTCTCCGGTGCATTCTCGGCGCTGTTTCCGTTCGATGGCGCGCGGTGCGCTTTCATGGCAGATCGTGTGATCGCTGCCCTTCGTCACAAGACGCCATGATGTCAGGCAGCCTGTAGAGCTGCACCTTGGTCGAGGTGGTTCAGCGCTTAACGTGAGGCAGCAGCCCGTATATCTTCTCGATATCGAGCATCAGGGTTGCGGCGAGAATGCCGCGTTGCATCCCGCTCCGTCTTGCCGAGAAATCGTCCGAGTGAAAGGGCGGTTACCCTGCGGCGCCTGTCGATGCAGAACCGGTTTGCAGCGCTCCGCTTAATCTGTCGAGTTCATCCAGAACCTTTTGGATCCGGGCACGCGCCTGGAGCATTTGGTCCATATCCGGATCTCCGGACGATACGCCTGCGACGTTGAGGTCGTGAATCTCGATCGAGGTGTTGGGGGCCGGGTTTGGAAATGGGATGATTTCAGCCATGAGCATTCGCTATTCTTGACAATCTGGGAGGATCGGAAACTCTCATGTCTCCAAGTCCGACGGCTCGAGGATCCGGCATGCTTCATTCGCCGATCAACCGGAACATCTTCGCTATTCATTTCAGTGAGTTGCGCCTGTTCGTATGGCTAGTAAACGCCGTGTCAGCCTTAACAAACTCTTACTTTAGCGCGCACAGCGGCGCGCTTGCCGGCTTTGCTGCGTCAAACGGACAGAGATGCGACAATCGGATACCGCAACCAAAGATTTTATAAATATCATAGGTTGTGATTTTTTCACATTTATAGATTGCAAATTCTACCACTGCATATCGAGGACAGCGGCAAGCCAGATCAAAAGGAGAAGGCCGGCTCCTTTATCCTTTGGCAAGCGCCCTTGGTCGGGAGCGGCCTGAATCCGCCGTCCCGACATCGGCTGGAATTTCGACAATCCTGCGAAGGGTTTGCGATGGCAGTTCGCCGAAGCGCTTTCGATATTGGCCTGAGAACCGGCCAACATGGGCAAAGCCCCATTTTTGCGCAATGACTCTCACCGATTGCTCGGGATCGGCCGATGAAAGTTCCTGGCGAACGACATCAAGACGCATATGCTCCAGATAGGCCATCGGCGTCGTCATGCGAAATTTTCGAAAGCCATCCTGCAGGGTCCGGGCACTGACGCCGCATGCTTCAGCAATTTCCTTGAGAGTCATCGCCCGGGAAATATTGCCATGCATGTAGTGGATCGCGCGCTTGACGTGCCATGGAACAGGAGCCTCCCTGTCGCGGGACAACTCCTGGGAATAGTTGTGCGGTAGGGCGTCGATGAGAAGCTCGAGCATTGCTCCCAGGACATGACCAAGCGCCGCAGGCGATTTATGGAGGGTTTCACCCGCCAGGCCGTGATGGATGGCCATAGCGAGCCGTGCCAGGTCCAATCCAGGCCCTTGCGACAGATCGATCTCGGTTGCGAATTGGAGACGCTCCCTCAACGAGGCATTCAACCGGGCTTCGATACGCCGGGTCAGTTCGAAGTGGGGCAGCCTAAGGCAAAGATGCGTTCTGGGGCCCGCAATGCGCAGCTGATTGTCCGACAGCCGATCGACGAAGACGCCCTTGTTTTGGATGGACGGCAAATTACGGTCGGCTACCGCGACCATCGCGCTCCCGGTCAGCGGAATGAGAACCATGGCTGTGTCGATCGATGCGGGAAAGTGGATCGAGAAATCGCCGTCATAGCGGCTCGCGATGACCGAGATCCCCCGCGTGCGAACCATATTGACCTGATATTTCGTATTCCGCTGACTTTCCGATCTCACTTGGATTCCGCTGTGCAAACGGGAAAGCGACGTTGAGAATTCCTGCAGATCCGCCCCGGCAAACGACAGATGGTCGAAGGTGTTCCAACTTACGTCCGGCACTCCCGGTTACCTCTGGCCAATGATGAATGTCTGCGTTTGCTGAGAGCCGAGGGGGCTCCCCGCTCGGCCGCCATCCTCATCGGCGTGGCGCGATCGGCGCCCGCCTGCCGCGGCCCCACAGGATAAACGCCGAAAGAGCAAGCAGGATGACATTGAGCGGCACGGCGGGGGCTTCGCCGCGGGAGAGATGAAAGATCATCGCGGCGATTTGCAGCAGCGCGCAGCCGAGCGCCGCCAGCACCGTCAGGCGAGGCTGGATACGGGTCAACGCAGGCAGCAGCACGCCCACTCCGCCCGCAAAATCGATAATACCCATCAGACGCAAAAACCACACGGGAACGTCGCCGGGCCATACCCACATCGCCGCCAATTGATCGACCGGCATGAAAAATTTCATGCAGCCGAACAGGGTGAAGGCGGCAAAGATCAGCACCTGCGCGGCCCACAGCCCAATCTGGAGCCATTTTCCGGCAGGTGCAGGCAAGACAGTCGTGGTGTTGGGCATGCGAACCTCTGGAGCAAAATGCGGTGCGTCGCGCGGGATAGATAAAGCTGGAAGCTCATCGCGAAAACCGCTAAACTTTCGAGAAAAGTTATCGATAGGATCGATGAGATATGCAGCCCCACCCGACTTTGGATCAGCTCCAGGTGTTCCTGACCGTGGTGGAGAAAGGCAGCTTCTCCGCTGCATCCCGCGCCCTTAACCGAACGCAATCGGTCGTCAGCTATACGATCGCCAACCTGGAGGCGCAGCTGCGGGTGGCGCTTTTCAGCCGTTCCGGCACCAGACGACCGGAGCTGACGGATGCCGGCAGATCCGTCGTCGAGGATGCTCGCCGCTTGCTTGGCGATCTCGATCTGATGCGGGCTCGCGTGCAGGCCTTGAGCGACGGTCTGGAGGCAGAGCTCAACGTTGCGATGAGCTCCATTGTCCCCTCGGACGTCGTCGTCGAGGTGCTGCGTGCCTTCCGCAACCACTATCCCACCGTCTCCTTGAAAGTAACGGCGGGGACACCTGTGATCGTCATGGACGAGGTAATTCATGGCAGGGCCGTCGTCGGCTTTGGCGGCACTATGGCAGTCAAAAACGATCAGATCGTTTTCGAGCGGATCGGCCAGACGGCGATGGTCCCCGTCGCAGCCCCGGATCATCTTCTTGCCACGCTGCGCCGGCTGCTGACACTTGCCGACGTGCGAGACGAAACCCAGCTGGTGGTCTTCGATGCTTCGGGAACGGCGAAGGGCCGGGATTTCAATGTATTCTCTCTCAAGACCTGGCGGGTCAGCGACAACGCGACGAAACATCTGTTCATCCTCGGCGGATTGGGATGGGGCGGCCTTCCCGCATCCGTGGTCAAGGACGATCTCGCTGCAGGCCGCCTCGTCCGCCTCCGGTTTCCTGCCTTCGACCAGGGCGAGCTTCCCATCCATGCGGTCCGCAATGTTGCAAACCCGCCGGGGCCTGCTGCGAGATGGCTGACGGCGGCGTTCCAGGCGAGGCTTTCAGGCGGGGCTGGAAGCCGATAGCTGACGGCAACATGGATGTTTACCCGCGTCAGGGCGGCGTCGCCTGGAGACGGGTGATCGCCACGTTGCACTCAGTTCGACGATGTTCCCTGCGTGATGGAATTCAAATGCAAGGCCGCTCCTCGCGTGGGGAGCAGCCGTTGGCCAGGGAGCGCAGCCACAGAGCGATGATTTCCGTCTTGGGCAGAGCTTTGCTGTAAAGGAAGCCTTGCGCCGAACCGCATCCATTTGCCACCAGGAAGGCTGCCTGCTCGGCGGTCTCGACGCCTTCCGCCACCACATTCTGTCCGAGACAACGGGCGATGGACAGGATTGCCTTCACAAGTTCCTCGTTGCGTTTATCCGCGCTGTTGATGAAAGACCGGTCGATCTTCAGCGTGTCGATCGGAAAGCGCGCGAGATAGTTCAGCGCCGAATAGCCGGTGCCGAAATCATCGATGGCGATCGAAAATCCCATGTTTCGAAGTTCAGAAAGCATCTGCAGCGTTTCGTCTTTCTGATCCAGCAGCAGGCTTTCCGTTATTTCGATTTCAACCCATTCCGCGCGGCAGCCGGTCTCTTCGAGAATCTCGGCGATCGACCTTACCAGTCCGGCGGACTGGAACTGTTTGACCGACAGGTTGATCGCCACCTTGTGCGATGACCGGCTATCGGCGTTGAATTCGGCCGCTGTCTGGCAAGCCTCGCGCAGCACCCATCGTCCGAGCTCCACGATCAGCCCTGTCTCTTCGGCAACCGGAATGAAGCTCGAGGGAGGGATCATGCCCATTTCGGGGTGACGCCATCTTAACAAGGCCTCGCAGCCGACCATGGCGCCGCTGTCCAAAAGCACCTTGGGCTGGTAGTGCAATTCCAACTCTCCGCGCTCGATCGCGCGGCGCAATTCCGATTCCAGCCGCATGCGCTCTTCGGCGCTCGCCGTCAGGTCCTTCGAGTAGAAGCGAAAACTGTTTCGCCCCGAGCGTTTGGCGAGATACATCGCCGAGTCGGCGTATTTCACGAGGTCGTTGGCGTCAGCGCTGTCATCGGGATAGAGCGCGATGCCGACGCTGCAAGAAATAAACAGCTCCTGGCCGTCCAGCAGGAAACGTTCCTTGAACTTTTCAAGGATCGTGTTGGCCATCCGGCCGAGATCGTCACCTTGCCGGATATCCGGCAACAGGATCGCGAATTCATCGCCGCCGAGGCGCGCAACGGTGTCATAGTCGCGAACGCTTTCGTTCAGCCGCGCGGCGGCCTGGCAGAGCAATTGATCGCCGACGGGATGTCCCATCGTATCATTGACCGCCTTGAAATGATCGATGTCGATCAGCATCACGCCGGCGCGTTGGCCACGCGATACGGCAGCGGTGATCATCTGCCGCAGTCGATCGCTGAACAGCGATCGGTTCGGCAGCGAGGTCAGAGGATCGTAGAAGGCCATCTGGTGGATTTTTTGGCGCGAGACATTCAACTCAGTCACATCCCGCGACACACCGAGAACCCCGACGACGTCTCCTCCCGCGCCCAGCACCGGAACCTTGCGTGTCTCAAGAAGAACGGATTGACCGTTTTCCTGGGAGATGACCCATTCCTCGGAGGCCAGAGTACCTCCGGCCTGGATCGCCGCTTTGTCCGACTCCAGAAAGACCTGAGCCCTTTCAGCACCAAACAGTTCGAGATCCGATTTGCCGACAATCTCGGACTCCGCCTTACCTGTCAGTCGTTCGAACGCGTGGTTGCACAACAGATAGACGCCGCCCATATCCTTCACCCAGACCATATCAGGAATGGTCTGAAGCACGCTGAGCAGCTGCGTCCGCATGGAATTGACGGCTTCCTCCGCCTGTTTTCGCTCGGTAATGTCACGCGAAAGTGCGAGGAGCGTGGTGATCGTCGGATCGGCGCTCGGCCGTTTGGCGACGGAGAGTTCGAACCATCGGGTCTCGCCGTTTGGCAAGGAGATCCGAATGCATCGGCCATAGGCAACGCCCTCTTTGCCGGCAGCCGCGAGAGCCTCCATCGCGATGGCCGCCTGGTCAGGCGCGAGAACCTCGTTGACCGTCTTGCCGAGCAGCATCTCCTTCTGCTGAGCCAGAAGTTCTGGGTTTCTTGTCCAGACCTGAAGGTAGCGGCCGTCCTCGTCCACCTCGAAGAGGACATCGGGAATGGCGGCGATGATCCCCTCTGCGAATTCAAGCGCTTTCTTGAGCTCCCGCTCCGCCTGCTTGTGCTCTGTAATGTCCACGATGGCGCCGATCACCCCGGCCGGATCGCCGTTGTGCCCGGTGAACACCGCCTTGTTGACGACGACATCCCGCACCGTCTGGCTCGCGGCAGTCATCTTCTTCTCGAAGCCTCGGCCTCCGCGCCCTTCGAGAAATCTCTCATCCCACGTGAACTGGAGTTCAGCCGGGTGCTCCGGATTGAGATCGAATTCGGTTTTCCCGATGATCTCCTCGCGCCTGTGGCCAAGCAAGTCTTCGAAAGCCTTGTTGCAGCCGGCGTAGCGCCCCTCGGAGTTCTTATAGAAAACCGGCAGGGGAAATGCGCCGAGCAACGCTTCGAGAAGGGCTTCCCGGTCGACGGCGGCGTCCTGATGCTGCGATCCGTCTCGCCTCTGCTCGTCCCCTTCCGTGAAAAGGGCCGGCTGCCGAAGCGATTGAGACAACGTCATCATGGATCTTCCTCACCATGGGCAACCGAATGCATCATCCATCCAGTCGAGAATTCTTCCAAGAAGGCCGCCCAAGTCATTTGAGGCGAAAACGAAGGCCCGAAGTTTCCGATCGCAAAGGCATCGGCCGCTGCGACCGAGCATGTCGGCTTGGCCTGAATATTGCGGTCAGAAAATTAAGAGATCGCTGCCCTCTCTTGCGCCGCGGCAACTTTCAACGCGCGAAACGGATCGGGCCGCGCAATATGGACATCCTCGCCTCTCGCGCAGATCCCAACCTGCGCGTCCTTTGGCTTTCATCGCCCAGCCGACGCTGCCGATGTCCAAACCAGGCACACTGACAAGCCAAAGCCAATCGATCGGAAAAGTAAGGGTGGGCGCCTTATCCGAAATCCGAATCCCATGGCCAAATCACGACGATTTTGTACCGAATTCTTCGCAAGGAACTGGTTTTATTGCCTTTTCACAAAAGTGTTTACGCTTCTTCAACCAGGTGGTCCACAATTTCGAGTCATTCGAATGAGGTGCTGCTTGTACTTCTCCGCCATGATGACGGGTTCAGGGACGAGCCAAAAATCCGCGCTGTCGTCAATCGATCGCGTCTATCAGAGGTGGGAATGTTCAATAATCGGCATGCATATGACGGCCTCTATTCCAAGTGCAGCGCAGATGGCGCGATCGCGCCGGCTCTGAAACTCCGGAGCATTCCGGGTAGCAGTTGTTGATGAGCAAAGCCGCACCGGCGTTGGTTCGCTGAAAGCCTCCCCTTGGCAGTGTTGACAGCAAATCCGATCGCGACAGCGGTCCGGGGAGCGCACGACGTGACCCTTCTATTTCCGGCGCCAGTGCTCGAGGCGCGGACAGGGCCATGATGGCCGATCTCTAAATAAATGATCGTGATGCAACCGTCCGCATGCCGGCGGCTGCTCAGCCGGCTTGTATCTTTCTGATGGAGCGCGAATGGTGGTGGGATCGGATTTGAAAAACACGGTGATGCCGCCCGGCGAGTCCCATTCCTCCGTGGCGAAATATATCCGCTCCATCGGGCGACACTACATCGTCGCCGTCGTCGTGATGACGGTGCTGATCGGGGCAACCTTCCTGACGGTCAAGGTGGCGCTTGATCGCCATTCCCTGCAGCAGAACATCAGCTATCTGATCGGGCGCCAGTTCATTCGCTTCCAGCAGCTTGCCAATCAGACGCGAGCGATCATGCGCGCTTCGGCCGATCCGAATATGCCGGAATATATCGTCAGGCCAATGGTCGAAGACGTTCAGAAAGCGATTAACGACATCCGCGCCATGAGCGCAGAGTTGAACGCGTTGAATATCGAGGTCGAAGCAAATCTTCTCGAAAAGCTGAACGGGCGGGATGCCGCATCTGAAAAATTGCGGCTGGAACTCGACGGGCGGCTGGAGGATTTTCTTGAAAGAGCTGAACGCGTCGTGTCCGCGAAATTGCTGGATCGGCGGGAGCGTTACAGCTTCTGGGGACCAATCGACTTCGCCGTTTCCTCCGACAGCATGCTCATGCGTCAGTTCAGCGCCCTGATCGAGAGCGCGCACGACCGAAGCGATGTGAGCATCGATCATACCCGCCTGATCAGCGCCGTGCTCCTCAGCCTCACCGCAGCCACGCTGATACTGGCGACCCTCATCCTTTTCATACCGCTGCTGATAAAACTGCGCACCGAGCACCGCCGGACTCTCGATTTCGAGATCAAACTGACGCATCTGGCGCATACCGACACGCTGACAGGCCTTGGCAACCGATCTTCGTTCAATGAGGCCCTAAACGGGCTGTTCGGTTCGCTCGATCGGACAGGCTCAGGTTTTTCCATGCTGCTGGTCGATCTCGACCACTTCAAGGCCACCAACGACAGCTTTGGCCATCCTGCCGGCGATGCGGTTTTGAGCCATGTCGCGAGTGCGCTGCAGAAGACCTTCCGCACCGGCGACGTCGTCGCAAGGCTTGGTGGCGACGAGTTTGCCGCTCTCCTTCCTGGAATTTCAGATGCGGCAACGCTGGAAGGAATTGCCGGGCGCGCGGTGGCAGCCATTGCAGCGGAATGTCATTTCGAGGGCCGGTTGCTACCGGTTTCGGCGAGCATCGGCGGCGCGGTCGTGCCCGGCCACGCGTCAGATGAGGCGACGCTCATGCGCATCGCCGATCTGGCACTCTATGCCGCCAAGGCCAAGCGCAACACAGCCGTCATCTTCGATGAAGCATCCTTTGCCCAACGTCTGGAACAGAACCGGCTTGCTGCGGCCCTCGCCGTCGCGGCCGATCGCGACGAGTTTGTCGTCTACTACCAGCAGAAGGTCAATCTGCAGACCGGCAAGCATCTCGGTTTCGAGGCACTGGTGCGCTGGCGCCATCCTCAGCTCGGCATCCTTCCGCCCGGCCGCTTCCTGCCGCTCATGGAAGGCCATATCATACAAGGCATGACGCGCTGTATCGTCAATATCGTCGCGCGTGATCTGAGGACCTGGAAAGCAGCAGGGCTCAGGGTGGGGTCGATTGCCATCAATCTGCCGGAGGCCCTGTTGGTCGGCGACGACGGTTACGCCCTCATCGCTGCGGCGGTCGAAGCAAACCACCTCGACTGGCTCGATTTTTCCATCGAGGTCACGGAAGACGTCTTCCTCAATCGCGGCGCCAATCAGATTATCGAAACCATTTCCCGTTTTCGCAAACATGGCGTGTCGGTCTCGCTCGATGATTTCGGCACCGGTTTTGCGTCGCTTGTGCATCTGCGCGACTTCCCCTTCGATGAGCTGAAGATCGACCGCAGCTTCGTTGCCGAGATCGGCAAGGATATCCGCTCGGAACAGATCATCAGGGCAATCATCGATCTGGCCCGCAACCTCGGCAAACGGTGCGTCGCGGAAGGCATCGAGGACGAGAGCCAGCGTGATTTCCTTTTGAACGCCGGCTGCGAGATCGGCCAAGGTTATTTCTATGCCAAGCCGGAACCGGCGGCCGTAGCGGTCGACCGATTGGCTCGCCGGGCGGTTCTGCGCGGGATATCAGGCCGGTCGCGCAAATTGCGGGTTGAAACTGTCTCCTGAGAGAGGCGCCGCACAAGGGACGGTGCGGCAGAGTTTATCAAAGAAAGAGGGGAACGAATGAAACGGGGAATCATATGCACATGGCTCGCCGCGGCTCTGGCGGCCGCAGGTCCTGCGACACAGGTTTTGGCGGGGCAGGACATGGCCGTCGACGTCGTGCATTTCTGGGTGTCGAAAAGCGAGTCTGCCGCACTCGATGTTTTCCGCCGGGCCTGGGCAGCCGCCGGCAACCAGTGGGTGGACATGCCGGCAGAGAACAAGGTCGCCGTCCAGCGCGTGGTGAGTGATCGTATTGCCAATGGATACGCGCCGGCGGTGATGCAATGGAATGCAAACGAGGGATCGCGCGAACTGCCGGAAATGGGCATCGTGCAAGATATAGATGATGTCGCGCAGGCGGATCATTGGCAGGACGTCATCCCGGCAACGGTTCTCAACCGGATCTCCTACAAGGGGAAAGTCTACTTTGCGCCGACCAATATCCATGCCGAAAACTGGCTGTGGACAAGCGCAGCGGCCTTGGCCGAAGCGGGTGTGAAGACGCCACAGACCTGGGACGAACTTTTCGACGCGGCCGAAAAAATCAAGGCGACGGGGCGTCTGCCGATTGCGCTTGGCGGGGCGCGATGGGAAGTGTCGCTCATTTTCAACGACATCATCTATCACAAGTTCGGCCCGGAAGGTTATGCCCGTCTCATGAGCGGCGATGCCGACTTGGTGCAGGACCCGCGGATGATCGAAGCCCTGGATATGCTGTCGCGCCTGGCCAATTATGTGGAACCGATCGAACAGCGAAAGGACAAGACATGGGCTGATGCCACGGTGGCCGTGGGCCAGGGCAAGGCCGGCATGCAGTTCATGGGCGACTGGGCCAAGGGCGAGCTTGCGGCGCGCGGCTACAGCGTCGACAAGGATTTCAATTGCAGCCTCGTTCCGGGCACATCCATCGCATACTTCATGGTGATCGATGCCTTTGCCTTTCCGCTGACCAATCGGGAAGGCACGGCAGAGGCGCAGCAGGCCTTCGCGCGCATGGTGCTCGATCGCGACAATCAGGTTGCCTTCAGCCGGATCAAGGGGTCGTTGCCCGTCCGCACCGATGTCGATCCGTCCGGGCTTGATCGTTGCGGCAAGCTTGGATTGGAGATGATCAAGGCGAGGAAGGGCGAAGTCAGCGCCCAATCCCAGGCCATGCCGACCCAGATGTCTGAGGGCTGGATTGCCGTGATTGGCGACTTCTTCAACAATCGAAACATGACTGCACAATACGTTCAAAAACGCCTGCATGATCTCCTGATGCAGCGCTGAAGGCGGGATTAAGTCAGATTCCCTGTGGCGGGAGGGCTCCTGCCGGCAGGCGATTGCGGGACGGCGCAACTGGCCCCTCCACAATCGCCTGCTCCGCTCGTTCAATGTTTCAAGACGACCTTGCCCTGGATACCGGCAGCGACGGCGCTGTGGGCCGCACCGATCTCACTCAGCGGGAAAGTCTTGGCGATCGGAACGATCAAAACGCCACGCGAGGCAGCGTCGGCCACGGCTTCGAGCGTGGCCGCATCGGCACGGTGATAGAGTTCGTGGATGATCACCCGATTGCCGATATTGGCACCCTCCGGTACGGGAACGATGCTGGCGACTTGGCCGCCGTCCCTGACATGCCCGATGAGATTGGCCGCGACAGGGGCAGCAGCACTGATCGCGTAATCGAAGGTCGTGGCAGCCGGAAGCTCGGCAATGTCGAGCGCTTCTCCCGCAAGCCGGGCCGCCTCGTCGAGCCGATCCGCCCGGACGCCGGCCACCGGCTGGGCGCCGATCTCCTGAAGATATTGGATGGCGGCACGGCCGACAGCCCCGAGACCGCCTGACACCAGCACGCGGTCACCCGCTTTGACGCCAAGAGCGTCGACCGATTGCCGGCCGGTAAGGCCCGCCTTGGGCAGAGCGGCGCCCTGCTCGAAGCTGAGATTGGCGGGGAGTTTGGCAATCGCCGAGACCGGAACGACGCCGTACTCCGCATGCGCGCCTTTACCGTTCGGTGCGAAATCGGCGATAACGCGATCGCCGACGGCAAATCCGGTCACGCTGGAGCCGATCTCGACGATGCTTCCGGCAGCGTCACCGCCCAGCACCGCGGGAAGTTCCAGGGGAATGTATTGAGCCACATAGCCCTGGCGGATCATGAGATCGAAATGGTTGACGGCGGAAGCCTCGATCTTGATCAGGACTTCACCGGCCTGAGGCGTGGGCCTGCCGACGTCATCGATTGTGAACTGGTCAATGTCGCCATAGGATTTGAGACGGGCAGCTTTCATGTGTCGGCACCTTTGTATAATCTGATGTGGAGATACGATAACGTTCACTATCGTTTATACGATATGATTGACTATCGCATGGAGTCAAGCGCATGAAATCATGGTCATCAGACCATCCGAAAGCGAAGTTGATGGCGAGCAAGCGGGCCGACATCCTCGCGGCGGCCAAGGCATCATTCCTCGATACCGGTTACGAGGGAACGAGCATGGAAAGCATCGCCAAGGCGGCAAACGTCTCGATCATGACGCTCTACCGGCATGCTGAGAGCAAGGATGACCTGTTTTCAGCCGTGATCTCCAATGCCTGCGACCCGGACGACGAGGCCGAGCGGGCGCAGATGGAGGCGCTCCTTGAAAAACCTCTGAGAGACGTCCTGCTCTGGGCCGGGATGACGGCGCAAAGCCGCCTGATGGATCCCGACACGATCGCCCTCATGCGCACCGTGATCGCCGGGACCAGCCGGTTTCCCGGTCTGGCGGAGATGGCTCATACCAGCCTCGTCGGCAACCTCGAAGGCATGGTCGCCTTCATGCTCGGGCTCAAACAGGAGACTCTCGGCATCAGCGCCGAGCGCCGAAGCGAACTCGCCGTGCAATTCATCGACCGGCTGCTTGGCACCCATATGCTCGGCGTGCTGATGGGACTTCCCGGTCCTTCGACACAACAGCAGCAGGAAAGAGCAGAAATTGCTGCCGACGCGCTGATCGCCGCGCTTGGTCAGCCCCTGTCAGCCGAACGCTGACACCCCACGGATGTGGGTCCTCTCGACGTGAAAGACGACGATATGCCATCCCGCGGATATCCATAATTCGCAAACATGTACAATCTGCGCAGCAAATAGCGCGTCGGCAGCCTGCTTCATGTCGAAAAGTGCAGGAATTAACAAAGACTTAAGCACCTTGGATACATCTCGCAAATGAGTAATTTTCATGACTTATGTGATGGTGGTTTTTGCGCTCGGGTCTTTCCTGTTCATTTGCTCGGCTCCTCAAAGCCCTCCGCGGTCTCGGCAGAGATAGGAGCGGCAATGTCGCGATTGTCGTTGCCCTCACCCTGGTGCCGATGATCGTCGCGGTCGGCGCGAGCTTTGACTATATTCGCGCTTACAATGTCAGGCAGCGGATGCAGAGCGACCTTGACGCGGCCCTGATCGCCGCCGTCAAGCAGATCGACACCTCGGACAAGGACGCCCTCGAGGAAAAGGTTTCCGACTGGTTCCACGCACAAGTGGAAAACAGCTATACGCTTGGCGACATCGACATCGATACGTCAAACCACAAGATCACCGCGACGGCCAGCGGCACGGTTCCGACGACCTTGATGAAGATCGCCAATATCGACACAGTCGACGTCAGCGTGGCAAGCGCCGTCAAGGGACCAACCACGTCCTATCTCAATGTCTATATCGTCATCGACACATCCCCATCGATGCTGCTGGCGGCAACGACGTCGGGGCAGTCGACCATGTATGCCGGTATCGGATGCCAATTCGCCTGCCACACGGGCGATTCACACAAAATCGGCAACAAGACATACAGCAACAACTATGAATACAGCACGGCCAAGAACATAAAGCTGCGCGCCGATGTCGCCGGCGACGCCGTCGAAGAAGTGCTCGACATGATCGACACGTCCGACAGCAGTCATGAACGGATCAAGGTCGGATTGTATAGCCTGGGCGACACCCTGACAGAAGTTCTAAGCCCGACGCTCAGCACGGACACGGCGCGCACCCGCCTCGCGGACGCAAGTTACGGCCTCACCAGCGCGACCTCGAAGGCAGCCACCTATTTCGACGTCTCCTTGGCGACGCTCAAGCAAAAGGTCGGCGCCGGAGGGGACGGAACCTCCTCGGGTTCACCGCTCAAGCTGGTTCTTCTGTTGACGGACGGCGTCCAGTCGAAGCGCGAATGGGTGACTGACAAGGTCACATGGAGCAACAAACAGGCGATCTCCGGGGCATATTGGAACAAAGTCGCGCCGCTCAATCCGGACTGGTGCGGCTATCTGAAAGATCAATCCGACACCATGGCCGTGCTTTACACGGAATATCTGCCGATCACCACGGACTGGGGTTACAACGCCACCGTCGGCGCGACAATGGCAAGCGCCAACTGGAAGAGCACCTGGGGCGGCACCATGGATAGCGGCGTGTCGACCAGCATCACGAGGCGCGACTACATCCCCTATGCGCTTTCGGACTGCGCATCGTCCACAAGCCTGTTTATATCAGCGTCATCATCGGCCGAGATCACGGCCGGCCTGTCGGCGCTCTTTACCCAGTATCTTGCATCCGTTCGGCTGACCCAATGAGCCGCAGGAAATTCTTTGCATCGCCGCGCCGCCTGCTCGCCGATCGAGACGGCGTGGCTGCGATCGAATTTGCGATCCTGGCTCTGCCGCTCTTCATCATGATATTCGGCATTATCGAAGTGTCGCTGATGTTTTTCGTCAACTCTTCCCTGGATGCTTCGGTGCACAAGATCTCCCGGATGATCCGCACCGGCGAGGTCGCATCCTCCAATATGACTTTGGCCGATTTCAAGGCCAAAATTTGCAGCGACATGCTTCTCTCGTTCAATTGTTCCAGCGATCTCCTGGTCAAGGTGAACGTGCTCTCCGACATCTCGTCCGCCGCCAGCGCCGACCCCATCGACGACAGCGGCAATCTCACCGTCACCGAGAGCTTTGATGTCGGCAAGGGCAGCGACTACATCCTGGTTCAGACGTTCCTGCCCTGGACGGCCGTCGTCAATTTCTTCAGCCTGTCGAGCGCCAAGCTTTCCGATGGCCGCTACCTGCTCGGCTCTGCCGTTCTGTTCCGCAACGAGCCTTTCTGACCATGAAACGGAGCCTGTCTTTTTTCCGGTGTACCCTATCCGCGATCCGCCGCCTCACGCACGACCGGTCGGCTGCCTCGGGCGTGGAATTCGCGCTCGTTCTGCCGATCCTGGTGATGCTGCTGTTCGGCACCGTCGATCTCGGCCACGCGCTCACGGTCAGCCGAAAGATCGATGAGATCGCCTCCTCCACAGGCGATATGATTTCACAGCAAAGCTCCTGGACAAAGTCCGACGTTGCCAAGCTTCTCACCGGCGCGAGCTTCATCCTGCAGCCCTATGACACGACGGGGCTGACGATCACGCTTACGGTCAACGATGTCAGCAGCAGCGGCAGCGCGACCGTCAACTGGTCCGCCGCACTCAACACCACCGCGCTCAACTCAGGCACGGCGAGCGCGATCGCGATACCTTCAGAGATACAGGAAACGGACGTGCAGGTCGTGCTGACCCGGGTGCAATACACATTGACGACACCGGTCTCGGCGTTCTTTTCGAACTTTACCGGAATGAATGGCTACAGCTTCGATCATCATTTCTTCAATCGCCCGCGGGTTACCGACAAGATCACCTATAATTGAGCCGTAAGGTCTGCCGCAATCGGCTGGGAGGTCCGCCGGATTGTTAACCGATAAGCCATGACAACGGCGATTGCGGACGATATGGAAGGTCCTTCAACAAGGGGCGACATCATGGCAAGACGAGTTTTCGGCGGCATAGGGCGGCTGCCTGTTATCGTCCCGATTGCCCTGATGGTGATTTTGTATTCGAATGGCACTGGCGGGGCAGCACCGACCGATCTTCATTGGTCCCAGGATCCAGGCACTCATTGCAAATTCGTCGCGCCAGCGTCCTTGACCAGCGGCCCCACCTTCTGGATCGGCTCCTGTATCGACGGCAAAGCGTCCGGAGAAGGGATGCTGCGTCGCCGGGATGGCGGCCAGGCCGGGCCTGCCTTCTTCGGCCGGTTGAAGAAGGGGATTCCTGAGATCGGTGTCATCGATCTGGCCGAGGGATACAGAGCCGGCAGTTTCCGCAACGGCGATATCGGCGGGCAAGCTGAGCCTGAGCCGCAGAATCGGATAGATGCCTTTCGTATTGCGGCCGAGGCCGCGCGGTCGGTCAGCGCCCATTATGCCGCCGAGAACAATGCGGGATCTGCCCACATTTATGAAGAGCTTGCCAAGACACTGGAACAGCAGACGGATTGAGCATGAGCGAGAGGCTGCAACGGCGATCCTTTCTGGCGGGCCTATGGGCAGGACTGTCGGCCATGTCTAGCGCCAGCACGCCCGCGGCGGCGGCGAACCAACCGCCGCAGAGCGCGCCGAAGGCCACCAGGGCAGGACTGGCATCCACCCCTGTCTCGGTGTCGGCGCACTCGGCCGTCCTTTCACGCCACGGCTTGCGCGCCGGTGATTTCAACCAGCGAGCCGCACATGAAGGCCGCCTCATCCGATGCCAGGAAGGCAACGAGGGCCGCCACCTCCTCAGGCTTGCCGATGCGGCCGTAGGGGACGAGCCTGTCGAGATCGGCGATCGTCCGGCCGGCGCGCGTAACGCCGGCTTCGAGCATCGGCGTATGGATTTCGCCGGGGCAGACGGCATTGACCCGGACTTTGTCGGGCGCATAGTCGCGAGCCAGATTCTGGGTGAAGGCGGCAACCGCCGCCTTTGTCGTGTTATAGGCGATATGGTTCGGCGCGGGGTAGAGGCCCCATTGCGAGGCGGTGTTGACGATCGCGCCGCCGCCCGCCGCAATCATGTGCGGCAGGACCGCGCGGCAGAGATGGAACATCGAATCCAGGTTGACTGCGAAACTCAGCTGCCAGTCTTCATCCGAAAGCGACAGCAGGTTTCCGCGCCGGTTGATGCCGGCATTGTTGACCAGCACATCCAGCCGCCCCTTGATCGCGAAGGCTTTCTCGATCAGGTCGACGCATTCCGATTTCCGGGAGATGTCGGCCCCGATGGCGATCGCCGATCCGCCCGCCGCCTCGATGAGCGAGGCGACGTCGCCTGCAGCCTGTGCATTGGCATCGGTCACCACCACCAGGGCGCCTTCGTCGGCCAACCTCTTCGATATGGCCGACCCTATACCGCCGCCACCGCCCGTGACCACCGCGACCTTACCCACAAATCTTTTCATATCGAACCTCCCTATCTGATGTAGCTGCCGCCGTTGACGTCGAACGTCGCGCCATTGACCGAGACCTGCGAAGGGCGCAGCAGGAAGGCTACCAGCTCGGCGATCTCCGCCGTCTCGGCCATCTCGCCGATCGGGATATCGCCGACCGCCGCATCCTTGCCATGCTTCGCCACGAAATCCTCGGCCATGTCGGTGCGCACCCATCCCGGCGCGATGGAGACGGCGACGACGCCGTCGCGCCCGAAGCTACGCGCAATCGACTTTGTGAGATTGATCAGCGCCGCCTTCGTCGCCCCGTAGGGCATGGCATCGGCCGCGTAACCGCGCTGGCCCGCCCGGCTTGCCATGTTGACGATCCGCCCTCCGCCATGTTGCCTGAAATGCACCAGAGCCTCCTTGCAGAGGTCCGCTGCCGCGAAGAAGTTCACCTGAAACTCCTTCTGCCAGGCGGCCCGCCAATCGGACGGATCGGCGTCGATCGAAATCTCGTTGCGGATACCGGCATTGTTGACGACGGCATGAATCCGCCCCGCCGCCGCGAGCGCGTCGCGCCAGAGCGCAAAGGCGCCGTCCGGACGGGAGAGATCGGCCTGGACGATCAGGCCGTCGCCACCGAGCCTGCGATGCAGGGCTTCCGCCCCTTCCCTGTCGCGCCCGTATTGGATGACGGGCCGCGCGCCTTCGGCAGACAGGCGTTCGGCGATGGCTGCGCCGATGCCGCCCGACGCCCCGGTGATGAGGATCGTCTGGCCGGCCAGTGGTGGAACGTGAGACATCTTTGGCTCCTAACCGAGCAGGCCGACCTGGGGACCCCAGGTGTCGGACAGGGCAAATCCTGCTGCGAAGGGATCGTCGTCGGAGATACGCAACTGCTCCCGGCCATAGACGTAGGCCCGGCCGGTTATTCTCGGCAGAACGGCGCGGCGGCCGCCCACCTCGGTCTCGCCGATCGCCTCCGCGAGAAACTCACCGCCGATGATCGACCGGGACGTCCTGCGGTCGCCGACGGCGACCTCGCCGCGCGCATGCAGCACGGCAAGATTCGCCGAGCTGCCGGTCCCGCACGGCGAACGATCGACGCGGCCGGGCTGCAGCGTCGTGCAGGTCCGCACCGCGCCGTCGGCTTCGCATCCGCGAAACATCACATAGGCGATCTCGTCGATACCGCTGAGGACAGGATGAGCGACCGAGACCTGGCCTGATAGAAGCAACTTCAGCTCGATGCCGGCTTCCGCCAGCAGCCGCGCATTGGCAGGCGCAATATCGAAGCCGAACTGCTCGACATCCACCAGCGCATAGTAGACGCCGCCGAAGGCGACGTCGATCTTGATGCGGCCCCATTTCGGCGTGTCCACCTCCCTGTCCAGCGCTTCGGCAAAGCTCGGCACGTTGTCGAGGCTGACGGACAGGCAGCGGCCGTCGCGGCAGGCGGCGCGCGCGACGATGAGGCCGGCCGGCGTATCCAGGCGGACGATCGTCTCCGGTTCCGACATCGCCACCTGCCCGCTTTCGAGAAGTGCGGTGACCACGCAGATACAGTTGCTGCCGGACATGGCGTGGGCGCGATCGGCCTGGAGGACGATGAAGCCGGCGTCCGCATCGCTGCGTGTCGGCTCGACCAGCAGGTTCACCGACATGGCGACATTGGCGCGTGGCTCGAAGGTGACGAAGCGGCGCAGGCTGTCGTCGACCGTGTTGATGTGGTCCATTTTGTCGAGCATCGTGGCGCCGGGTATTTCAGGCGCTCCCGACATAATGACCTTGCCGATCTCGCCCTGGCAGTGGACCTGCAGCAGATCGAGGGTCCGGTTCCAGTTCATTCGGCCGCCTCCGGCTTGATGTACCAGCCCCAGGAATCCTCGCTGGCGAAGCGGGTGATCTGCTTGGTCTCGAGATAGTTGTCGAGACCCCAGCGTCCGAGTTCGCGGCCGATGCCGGATTCCTTGTAGCCGCCCCAGGGCGCCTCGGTGAATGTCGGCTGCGAGCAGTTGATCCAGACGATCCCGGCGCGGAAGGCGGCCGCGACGCGCTCAGCCCGGATGTCGTCCTTCGACATGACGGCGGCCGCCAGACCGAAGCGGGAATCATTGGCGAGTTCGACCGCCTCCGCTTCTGACTTGAAGGGCCGGATGCAGACGACGGGTCCGAAGATCTCTTCCACCCAAGCGGCGCTGTCGAGCGGAACGTCGGTCAGAACGGTCGGCTGGAGGTAGTAACCCTTGTCGAATCCTTCGGGGCGGACGCCGCCGCAGGCGACGGTCGCGCCGGCCCGCCGCGCCTCCTCGATCGCCGCGACGACCTGCTCGTGCTGACGCTTGGAAACCAGCGGCCCAAGCAGCACGCCCTCGTCCAGACCATTGCCGATTTTGATCTTGTTCGTTTCTTCGACCAGACGCGCGAGCAAACGTTCGTAGATGGTGTCCTGTACAAGGACTCTTGAAGTCGCCGAGCAGACCTGGCCCTGATTCCAGAAGATGCCGAACATGATCCACTCGACGGCCTCGTCGATATCGGCGTCTTCGAAAATGACGAAGGGCGACTTGCCGCCGAGCTCCAGGCTGACGCGCTTGATGTCGCGAGCAGCGGCCGCCATGATTTTCGAGCCGACCGGGCCGGAGCCGGTAAAGGCGAGTTTATCCACTTGCTTGTGATCGATGATCGCCTGGCCGGCGACCGATCCGGCGCCGGTCAAAATATTCAGCACGCCGGGCGGCAGCCCGGCTTCGTCGGCGACATCAGCCAGTTCGAGCGCCGTCAGCGATGTCAATTCGGCGGGCTTCAGCACCACGGTGCAGCCGGCGGCGAGCGCCGGGGCAACCTTCCATGCCGCCATCAGCAGCGGATAGTTCCAGGGAATGATCGCGCCGGCCACCCCAATCGGCTCGCGCACCGCCTTGGAGGTGAAGCGCTGATCGGGAAGCGCGATCGCCTCCTCGGGATTGTTGTCGAGCTGTTCGGCCAGGCCCGCATAGAAATCGAAGCAGCCCGCCGCGTCGGCGACGTCCCAGTCGGCCTCCGGAAAGGGCTTACCGTTGTCGAGAACTTCGAGGCGGGCGATCTCGGACTGGCGGGCACGGATTCCGTTCGCAATCGCGCGGAGATATCCAGCGCGCTGAGCGCCCGTCAGCTTCGGCCAGCCGTCCTTGTCGAAGGCCCGGCGAGCCGCTTTGACGGCGAGATCGACATCTTCGGCTGTTGCGGCTCCGATCGTCTGGATCACCTCCTCCGTCGCGGGGTTGGTCACCTCGCAGGCGCCGCCCTTGACCGGCTTCACCCATTTTCCGTCGATATAGAGTTCGCTTCGCATGTTCACTCCCTTTCTCCTTGCGACGGCACCGCTCTCAGAAGCGATCGACGCGATAGGGTTGCATATCCACGGGCGGCTGAACGCCGGTGATGAGGTCGGCCATCAGACGGCCGGTCGTGGCCGCATAGGTAAGGCCGAGATGTCCGTGGCCGGTTGCGTACCAGACGTTGCGGCGCTTGGCTGATGGACCCATGACCGGAACGGTGTCAGGCAGCGCCGGGCGATGCCCCATCCACTCCGTCGCCTGCCGGACCTGCAGATCCGGCAATGCCTCCTGAGCCCGCTTCACCAGGATCTTCGCGCGCCGATAATCCGGGGACGCGTCGAGGCCGGCCATCTCGACCGTGCCGCCGACGCGGATGCCGCCCGCCGTCGGCGTGACCATGAAAGCGCGCGCCGGCCAGATGATGGAATGGCGCATCGAGATACCGTGCTCCATGATCTGCGTGTGGTAGCCGCGCTCGGTTTCGAGCGGGATATGTTCGCGCAGCAGAGCGGAAAGCCGGGCGGTGAAGGCGCCGGCAGCCAGCACGACCTTCTCGGTCCTAAGGCTGCGCCCGTCCGCCAGCCGGAGAGCGGAAACACCGGCCTCGCCCTGCTCTAAGCCGGCGATCTCACCACGGACGGTCCTGCCGCCGAGCGCCTCGAACCTTTCGGCAAGGGCGGTGACAAGCCTGTAGGGGTCGGTGATCGACCGGTTGTCGGGAAAGAGCACCGCCTTGCCGATCTTCGTCGTCAAAAAAGGCTCGAGATCCGGGATGGCCTTGCCGCCGAGAATTTCGTACCTGAAGCCGAACCGTTCCAGGATTTCGATATGCTCGCGATCGGCCTTGAATTCGGCCTCGTCGGTATAGAGGCTGAGGCAGCCTTCGGCCGTCAGCATGTGCGTCAGGCCGGTTTCCTTCAGCAGCGCGTCCAGATCGTCGTAGACGCGGCCGCAGAGCGCGGCGCCGGCCGCCTCCAGCGCCCTCAGCTTGGAGGGACGGCTGGCGGCCAGGAACCTGAGGAACCAGGGCACCAGCTTCGGCAGGTAGCCAGGCTGGATGCGTACCGGCCCCTCCGGATCGAGCAGCCATTTCGGCATCTGCGCCCAGATGCCGGGCCGCGAGGCCGGCATGAACTCGGTGACGGCAATACTTGCCATGTTGCCGTAGGAAGCGCCGAGGCCCGGCGCGTCGCGATCGACAAGCGTCACGGAAAGGCCGCGGCGCTGGAGTTCATAGGCGATGGTGACGCCGATAATGCCGGCGCCGACGACCACGATGGATGACACGGCGAACCTCATAATTTCAGTGGTCCCTGGCGCGGCTTGGCCGCTCCAGATCTGTTACCAATTCAGGATCGGCTGCATCGCGGCCTTGAATTCGGCCTTTTCCTCCGGTGTCAGTTCGCCGAGCGGCGCGCGGCATATACCCACGGGCAAGCCCTGAAGCTCGCAGCCATACTTGATCTTCTGCACGAACTTGCCGCTTTCGAGGATGTTCATCGCCCGGTAGAGCGTTTTCATCTGCTTGCGCGCCTTATCCAGATCGCCGGATCGGAACGTGCGGTCGAGGTCACAGCAGGCCTTGGCCATGCAGTTCGACGGTCCGCAGATCCAGCTTTCGGCGCCCCAGAACATGAAGTCGAGCGCGATATCGTCAGAGCCGCTGACAAGCTGGATCTTGCCGTCATAGCGGCTGGCGATGTCGACGGCGCGCTGCAGCACGCCCGAGCTTTCCTTGATCCCGATCACGCGCGGATTATCGGCAAATTGATCCATCAGCTCGAAACTGATGTCCGAACCATCCTTGGCCGGATAGGAATAGAGGACGAGGCTCACATCGACGGCGCCGAGGACGGCCTCATAGTGCTTGATGAGCTCCGCTTGTGTCGGACGGGTATAAAATGGCGGCGCCAGCAGGACCGTGTCATAACCGATATCTCTCGCCATCGCCGTCTGCTCGATCACCTCGCGGGTGGCGGGCGCGTTGGTGCCGGCGATCAGAATTTCGCCCGGCCTGGCGAAATCCTTGACGAACTGCAGCACGTCGCGGCGCTCTTCCCTGGATTGGCTGAAATACTCTCCGGTCGAGCCGTTTGGAACCCAGCCGGTGACGCCTGCCTCGCGCAGGTGCGTCAGAAGCCTTTCGAACGCCTTGAAGTCGATCCTGTTGTTCGCGTCGAAGGGAGTGATGAGCGCGGGCATGACGCCGGAAAGTTTCATGGGATTTCTCCTGTCCTGGGAAAGACTGATTAGATTGCGAGCTTCTTGAGAATGCGCCCCTCGATGAGGGAGACGGCCCGCGTGAGTGGGAAGGCGATGACGAAGTAGATGAGGGCGACGACCGTCAGCACTTCGACGGGACGGGCGGTGTTGTTGGAGATGTTCTGGCCGACGAACATCAGGTCCGCCATGCCGACGGCCGAGACCAGGGCGCTCTCCTTGAAGAGGCTGACGCAGTTCGACAACAGCGTTGGGATTGCGCGCAGCACCGCCTGCGGCAGCACGACGTTGACGACCTGGGCCCTTTTCGGAAGACCGAGGGCGACGCAGGCGTCCAGCTGCTCCCGGCCGATCGACTTGAGGCTCGCCCGAAAGGTCTCGCTGGTGATCGCCCCCATATAGAGCGTCAGCGCGATGACGCCGGACGCCAGGTTCGAGAGCTCGACGCCGAGGAGCAGCGGCAGGCAGAAGAAGATCCAGAAGAGCTGGATAAGCACCGGCGTGCCGCGGAAGAATTCGACATAGGCGCCCGAGACCGCGCGAAGCGCGAGGTTGCGCGACGTCCTCATCAGGCCGACGAGAAAGCCGAGGGTGCATCCGAGCACGATGCAGATGACCGTCAGCTTGATCGTCATCCACAGGCCGAGCAGAAGGGCGTTTTCGAAACGCAGCAGGATCGAGAAGTCGAGAGTCATCCGGGCCTCCTAGCTGACGAGGATCTGGCGGCGGCGTTCAAGCAGGCCGACGATCTGGGTTATCGGGAAGGACACGGCGAAATAAATGAGAGCGACGACGGTGAAGGTCTCGATCGGGCGATAGGTCTCGGTGGCCAGCGTCTTGCCCTGGTACATCAGGTCCTGGATCGCCACGATCGCAACCAGCGCGCTCTGCTGGAAGATGACGATGCCGTTGGTCAGAAGCACCGGGATCGAGGCGCGGAAGGCCGTCGGGAAGACGATGTGGAGCACGCGCTGCAGCGGATTGAGGCCGAGCGCGATGCCGGCGTCGAGCTGTTCGCGCGGCACCGCCTGGATGGACGCCCGGTACGCCTCGGCGTTGAACGCCATCAGATTGAGGCCGAGCGCCATGATGCCCATCGTCACCGGGTCGAGGAAGACGTCGAACAGCATCGGTACGCAATAGAATATCCAGACGATCTGGACGATGGCCGGCGTGCAGCGGAAGAATTCGACGAACAGCATGAACGGCAGCCGGACGATCCGGTAAGGGCTCATGATCAGCAAAGCGAGCGCGAAGCCGAAGACGATACCGATGACATTTGCCGCAGCCGTCAGTTCCAGCGAAACCCACAACCCCTGCAGAAGCGGCGCCAGCGAAACCGCGTTGAAGTCGAACGTGTAGTTCATGGGTGCCCCTCCCTACTGCTTGATATGGAAGACGCGGTCGATGAATTCCTTGGTGCGCTCCTCGCGCGGGGCGCCGAGCACCTGCTCGGGAGGGCCGTCCTCGACGACCACGCCACCGGCGCAGAAGATCACGCGGGAGGCGATGTTTTTGGCGAACCACATGTCATGGGTGACGATCATCATCGGCATGTCCTGGGCGGCGAGTTGCAGGATCACCTGCTCCACCTCGCTGACGAGCTCGGGGTCGAGGGCCGACGTGACTTCGTCGAAAAGCATCAGCTTCGGGTCGAGCATGAGTGCGCGGGCGATGGCGACACGCTGCTTCTGGCCGCCAGAAAGCTGGGCCGGATAGGCCTTGGACTTGGCGCCGAGCCCGAACCGCTCGAGCAGCGCCTGAGCGCGGGCCGCGGCCTTCGCCTTGGCTTCTCCACGCACTTTGCAGGGAGCGAGGATCAGGTTCTGAAGGACGTTGAGATGCGGAAACAGCGTGTAATGCTGAAAGACCATGCCGATCGACCGGCGGACATTGGTGTCGATCTGGGTCTTCCTCCCTGCCCCGTCGGAAGAAATATAAGGCTTTCCATCGAAATTGACCGACCCGCTGTCGATCTGCTCGAGCCCCATCATCACTCTCAGCAGCGTGCTCTTGCCGCCGCCGCTGGGACCGATGACGACGACACGTTCGCCGGGCTTCATTTCGATGTCGATGCCTTTCAGCACCTGAATGGCTCCGTTGCCATAGCTTTTGTGGAGCGCCTGCATTTTCACGAGGGGAAGGCTGAAGGACGTGGTCATGCCAATCTCCGATGATCGAAGCTGGAGAGGGCCGGCGCGATCTTCGCACCGGCCCGGCGAGATTACTTTGCGCCCTTGAGGACTTCGTCGACCGCCTTCTTGATCAGCTCGTCGACGTGACCGGTCGCGACCTTCTCTTCGAGGAAGATATCGACCACTTCGACGTCGGCAGCCGAAAGATTATGCGGCAGGCCGAAGGCGACGCCCTGCTTGGCGAGCGCCGGCGTCGGGTTGAGCGCCACCGCCCAATCCGGGTTCGACTGGGTGAAGAGCTGGTTGGTGTCGGAGGCGTCGACCAGGATGTCGGCGCGCTTCGAGGTCACCGCCAGGCGGGTGTCGTCATTGCCGGGAAGACGCATGATCGTGGCGTTCTTCACCGCCGCGGAAATGGCCTTGTCCTGCGCCGTGCCGGACATGACGGCGAGCGTCACGCCTGCTGTGTCGATATCGGCGACCGAGGCAGCACCAGCCGTAATTTTCGGATTGTTTTTGTTATAGGCGAGCGAGATCTGGTACTCCATCGCCGGGATCGAGAACTGCACCGCCATGGCGCGCGTCGGCGTCCGGTTCAGCGCCAGCGACAGATCCCATTTGCCCGCCTGCAGGCCGGCGACGATATTGTCCCAGGTCGTATCGACGAATTCGGGCTTCACCTTCAGGACATCGGCGAATTCCTTGCAGAGATCGGCGAAGAAGCCGGAATATTCGCCGGTCGCCGGATCGCGCATGACATAGGGCGGCGCGACGGCCGCGCCGCAGCGCAACGTGCCTGCCTTCTGCACGCCCTGCCAATATCCCTCAGCGGTCTCAGCCCGTGCGGCGGTTGCGGAAAGGCCTCCCATCAGGGCGAGCGCGGGCAGCGCCCGCAAGGCGGACGTCATCAACTTCGAAAGCATCGGGTATTCCTCTTTTGTTGTGCGCGAAGCGCGCGGGTTCCACTCGTCGGCTGTAGCCGTTTCTGTTATTTTCTTGTCGGCTTCGTGTCGACTGACAACAGTAAGTCAACAGCGTGTCGACAAAGTCAAGCGGAAAAATTACATTGCCGACACGCTGTTTTTCTGGCCCAATGTGATCCGCGTCGAGAGAAAGGGACTTAAGTGTCTGATGAATCGGAAGTGAAACGAATCCGCGGGACCGGCTGGAAGAACGTCTATGAAACGCTTCGCAATGAGATCCTGGCGCTCACTTTGCCACCGGGCCAGCTTCTCGACGAGATGACGCTTGCCGAGCGTTTCGACATGTCGCGCTCGCCGGTCCGCGAGGCCCTGATCCGGCTCGGCGCCGACGAACTGGTGGTGACGCTTTCGAACCGAAGCACGATCGTGGCGCCGATCGAAGTGGCGACGTTTCCGAAATATGTGGAAGCGCTCGACATCGCGCAGCGCATGAATACGCGGCTTGCCGCAGCATTGAGGACCGAGGCCGACCTGAAGATCATCACCAAGCGGCTGAAGTCGTTCGAAGCGGCTGTTAAAACCGGCAATCATCTGGCCATGTCGGAAGCTAACAAGGAATTCCACATGGCGATCGCCCATGCCGGAAAAAACCAGTATCTGGCCTCGTTCTACGAGAAACTGCTGTCGCAGGGGCAGCGCATGCTCCACCTGCATTTCGAATATCTGGAGCGGACCCACGAGGGCTACCTCCTGACCGACGAGCACTCACTCATGCTGAATGCCATAAAGGACAAGGACGTGGAGCTCGCCGACGAACTCGCCCATGCCCATACCCGCCAGTTCCAGGACAATTTCATCAATTTCATGCGCGAGAACTACACGACGGATGTCGCGTTGGGCCCGCTGCGGGCCGCGGAGTAATCACGTGACAGTCAAGGCTATTGGATTCGTCGGCACCGGCGCGATTACCGAAGCGATGGTTCGCGGGCTTCTCGCAGAACCGGCCTATGCCTCCGAGATTCACGTCTCTCCACGAAGCGCTCACATCGCCGCGACGCTCGCCGACGAATTCGCCGCCGTCAGAATTGCCAAGGACAATCAGGACGTCGTCGAGCGCAGCGACATGGTGTTCCTGGCGATACGGCCGCAGGTCGCCGAGGAGGTCGTGCGCGCGCTGTCGTTCAGGGATGGCCAAATGGTCGTCAGCCTCGTTGCGGCGACGGAGCGCCAAGCCCTCTCCGAATGGATCGGCGCCGACGTGCATCTCGTGCAGGCGATCCCCCTGCCCTTCGTCGCCGGCCGGCAAGGCGTCACCGCCATCTATCCGCCAGATACCGCCGTCGCCGCGCTTTTCGATACGCTCGGAACGGCTGTGCAATGCCAGTCGAGGAAGGAATACGATCTTCTCGCGGCAGCGAGCGCAATGATGTCAACCTATTTCGGCATCATGGAGCAGGTTGCCGTCTGGCTGGAAAGAAGCGGCCTCGAAAAGGCGAAGGGACAGGTCTATATCGCCCCGCTCTTTGCAAGCCTCGCGCAGAAAGCGAACAGGCCCGGCAACGAACCGTTCAGCGCGCTGAGCCGCGAATTCGCGACCAAGGGCGGACTGAACGAGCAGGTTTTTTCCGACTTCGAGAAGAAGGGCGGCCTTGCCGCTCTGACCGCCGCACTCGACGGCGTGCTTGCCCGCATCGAGGGCAGGAACTAAAAGGTCGGCGGCGTGCAGGCGCTGATAACCTCGCAGGGCACGGGCCCGACGCAGCGGAAACGGTGCGGGCGCCTGCTTTCGAAATAGTAGGCGTCACCCGGTCCAAGGATGCGCCGCTCGTCGTCGACCGTGACCTCGAGCCTTCCCGAGAGCACGATCCCGCCCTCCTCCCCCTCGTGAACAAGGGGAACCTTTCCGGTGTCGGCGCCCGGCTGGTAGCATTCCTTGAGGATTTGCAGGCTGCGTCCGAACAGGTTTTCCCCAACCTGCCTGTAGGAGATGGGACCCTTGCCGATCTCCACCAGTTCCTCGGCCGCATAAAAAGCCTTCTTTGGACGTTCGGGCTCGAAGGCGAAGAATTCCGCCAGACCGATGGGAATGCCGTCGAGAATCCGCTTCAAGGCCCCGACCGACGGATTGGAGGCGTTCGATTCGATCAGCGAGATCGTCGAATTGGGAACGCCGGTGCGTTTGGCGAGCTCGCGCTGGGAAAGCTTATGGGCGATGCGGAGATGGCGAAGGCGGCTGCCGATATCGACGGACATGATGAGTTCGTTTGTCTTGTTCAGAATATCGAAAACATATCCTTTCATTTGTTATATTTCAATGGGTTACAACGATAAAGAAAAGGACTTGTTTGAAAAGGAGAAATCGCCATTCTCGGCGCATTCCAAGGAGGCCAGGATGGACCAGCTCAACAAGACGAACGCGCCCGTACTCGAAAATTTCTGGATGCCGTTCACCGCCAACCGGCAGTTCAAGGCGACGCCGCGCCTTCTCGCGGCAGCAGAGGGCATGTACTACACCGACGTTGATGGACATCAGGTGCTTGATGGCACGGCCGGTCTTTGGTGCTGCAATGCCGGCCACGGCCGCAAGAAGATCGCCCAGGCGGTCGAGCGACAGCTTGCAACGCTGGACTATGCGCCGACCTTTCAGATGGGGCATCCGATCGCCTTCGACTTCGCCGCGAAATTGGCCGCGAACGCACCGGGCGGTCCGGAAGCCAAACTCGACAGGGTGTTCTTCACCGGCTCGGGTTCGGAATCGGTCGATACGGCGCTGAAGATCGCCATCGCCTACCAGCGCGCCATCGGCCAGGGCACCCGCACGCGGATCATCGGGCGCGAAAAGGGCTATCACGGCGTCGGCTTCGGCGGCATTTCCGTCGGCGGCCTGGTCAACAATCGCCGGGTTTTCCCGCAAATACCGGCCGACCATATGCGCCATACGCTCGACATTGAGCGCAACGCGTTTTCGAAGGGCCTTCCCGCTCATGGCGTCGAACTGGCGGATGATCTCGAGCGGCTGGTGCAACTGCACGGCGCCGAAACCATCGCCGCCGTCATCGTCGAGCCGATGTCGGGATCGGCGGGCGTGGTCCTGCCTGCGAAGGGTTATCTGGAAAAGCTGCGCGCGACTGCCGACAAGCACGGAATCCTACTAATCTTCGACGAGGTCATCACCGGCTTCGGGCGTCTGGGCGCTCCTTTCGCGACCGACTATTTCGGCGTCGTGCCCGACCTGATCACCACGGCAAAGGGCATCACCAACGGCACGATCCCGATGGGGGCGGTCTTTGCCAGCCGCAAGGTCTATGACGGCCTGATGGTAGGACCTGATAATGCGATCGAACTCTTCCACGGCTACACCTATTCCGGCCATCCGGTCGCCTGCGCAGCCGGGCTCGCGACGCTCGAGATCTACGAGGAAGAGGGCCTGCTGACCCGCGCGTCCGAGCTCGCCGAATACTGGCAGGAAGCTCTCCATTCGCTGAGAGGCTCGCCCAACGTGGTGGACATCCGCAATCTCGGCCTGGTCGGCGCGGTGGAATTGGCGCCGAGAGCCGCGGCGCCAGGAACCCGCGCCTACGACGTCTTCGTCGACTGCTTCAACAAGGGCCTGCTGATCCGCGTGACCGGCGACATCATCGCCCTCTCGCCGCCGCTGATCATCGAGAAGGCTCAGATCGACACGATCGTCTCGACGCTCAGCGATGCGTTGAAGCGCGCCGCATGACCTTCTCCCGATGCGGCGGCAAACGGGCCGCCGCATCCTGCTATCCCACCGGCACCCCAAGCCCGACCTTGACCCGATCCATTGCGACGAAGGTCCGGAAGCGTTTGACGTTGTTGTTGCCGAAGAAGAGCCTGCGCGTCAGAGCCTCGTAGTCGGCCATCGACGGCACGATGATGACCAGGATGAAATCCGCTTCGCCGGTGACGTAGTAGCATTGCTGGATCTCGGCCGCGGCCGTGAATTCACGCTTTGCCTGCTCGATCTGCTCGGCGGTTTCGCTGATGACCTCCACTTCGACGAAGATTGTGATGGATTGTCCGACCGCGTCCGGCTCGACGACCGAGACATCCGCCCGGATGACGCCCTCCTCCCGCATTCGCTTGATCCGACGCTGAACGGCCGGTGCGGAAAGGTTCACCGCATCGCCAATCGTTCGCTGCGGGGTCATATTGTCCCGCTGAAGAATGGCGAGGATTTTCCGGTCGAAATCGTCGAGATGCGGCGGATGAACGGGGTTGCGCAAACCGATGCTCCAATGAAACAAAATTGCAAATGAACGGCCAAATATCAGCGCCTTTTTCGTGTTCGCTGCAATAGAGTTCAACGAAACCCACATAAAGGTGCGCGATGTTTCTTTTGAACAGCACGGCAGACTATCGTCTGGCACTTGACCCGAGAGATGAGAAAACGCTCGACGCCTCCGCCGCCGTGGAGGTGGAACGCCACCTGGCTTTCCGGAAGGACCATGCGGTAACGCCGCTCGTGGCTTTGCCCGGATTGGCGAGCGAAATCGGCGTCGCCGCAATCCACGTCAAGGACGAAGGCCACCGCCTCGGGCTTGGAAGTTTCAAGGCGCTCGGGGGAGCCTATGCGGTGATCCGCCTCGTCCTCAAACAGGCCGAGCAGCAGCTTGGCCGCGTCGTCGATATGGCGGAGCTGCATTCGTCCGAGGTTCGCGCCATTGCGCAGACGATGACGGTCGCCTGTGCGACCGATGGCAATCATGGCCGTTCGGTTGCCCAGGGTGCGCAGTTGGTCGGTGCGCGCGCCGCAATCTTCGTCCACGCAGGCGTCAGCGGCGAACGCATCGCCGCCATCGCCCGCTTCGGCGCGGAGATGATCCGCGTCGAGGGAACCTATGACGACGCCGTCCGCGAAGCGGCCCGCGTGGCCGAGGCGAACGGCTGGATCATCGTTTCGGATACGTCCTGGCCGGGCTATGAGCGGATCCCCGGTCTGGTGATGCAAGGCTATACCGCCCTCGTCAGGGAAGCGCTCCGACAGATGCAGGAACCGCCGACTCATGTGTTTATCCAGTCCGGCGTCGGGGGAATTGCCGCAGCGGTCGCCGGCCATCTGGCCATCGAGTTCGGCAAAAATCGTCCGGTCTTTACGGTCGTCGATCCCGCCCGCGCGGCATGCCTGTTCGAGACGGCGCGGGCCGGGCGTCCGGTGACGGTCGCCCATGGCGAACCGACCGTCATGGCGATGCTCGAATGCTACGAACCCTCCCTTGTCGCATGGCGGATTCTTGCCCGCGCCGCCGACGCCTTCATGACGGTGGATGAGGCGGATGCGACCGACATCATGAAGCGTCTTGCCAACCCGGTCTCCGGCGACCCCGCCGTCGTTGCCGGCGAAAGCGGCGGTGTCGGCCTCGCAGGCGCCATCAAGGCCGTCGCCGACCCGGCGCTCAGGGCAGCGCTCTCGATCGACGGCCGCTCCCGTATCTTCGTGGTGAATACCGAAGGCGCAACCGATCCCGGCAAATATCAAGAGATCGTCGGACTGTCGCCCGCAGCAGTCGCCGCCAGGAACCGTGAAGGAGCCCTGACATGACCGGACAATCGATCGATGCCGCGCGTCTCCTCGGCCGGATCCGGACGCTCGGCGAGATCGGCCGGGATGCCGACGGCCGACTGATCCGGCTGGCGGCCTCCGATACGGAGAAACTCGGCCGCGACCGGTTCGTCGCCTGGATCGAGGGCGCGGGACTTCAAGTCGCCGTCGATCGCATCGGCAATATCTTCGGCATCTGGAAGCCCGATAGCGTGACCGACAACGCACCCCTCATGCTAGGCTCGCATATCGACACGGTCATCGGTGCCGGCATTTACGACGGCTGCTACGGCACGCTTTCCGGGCTTGAAGTGATCGAAACGCTGAGGGCAGAAGGCTTGACGCCGTCTCGTCCGATTGTCGTCGCGGCCTTCACCAACGAGGAAGGCGTGCGCTACGCGCCCGATATGATGGGGTCGCTGGTCTATGCCGGCGGCCTGGATGTCGATACGGCGCTTGCCACCATCGGCACCGATGGAACGATCCTCGGCGACGAACTCGAGCGGATCGGCTATGCCGGCGAGCGTCAACCAGGATTCCCTAGGCCGCATGCCTATATCGAACTCCACATCGAGCAAGGGCCAGTGCTTGAGCGCGAGGGCATTCGCCTCGGTGCCGTGGAACATCTGCAAGGCATCTCCTGGCAGAAAGTTGTTATCACGGGAGACGCCAATCACGCGGGAACGACACCGATCTCCATGCGCCGCGACGCGGGTCATGCGGCCGCACGGGTCGTGACCTTCCTGCGCGACCGGGCGCAGGCATCGAACACGCCGACGGTCGCCACGGTCGGCTGCATGCGGTTCGAACCGGATGTCATCAACGTGATCCCGTCGCGGGCGACGTTCACGGTCGATCTCCGTGACCCGGACGAAGAACGGTTGAGAGAAGAGGAAGCCGCGCTCGCGACGTTCCTGGACAGGCTATCGGCCGAGGAGCAGGTCGGCGTATCGGTGGAGAGGCTTGCCCGGTTCGAACCAGTCAAGTTCGATCAGAACATCGTGAGGCTGATCGAAGAGGCGGCGCGGGAACGGGGCCTCGCCTGCCGGCGGATGACCTCCGGTGCCGGCCACGATGCGCAGATGATCGCCAGGATCGCCCCGTCGGCGATGATCTTCGTGCCAAGCATCGGCGGTATCAGCCATAATCCGAAGGAATATACCGACGACGAGGATCTCGTCGCAGGCGCAAACATCCTGCTCGATGTCGTTCGCCGGCTTGCCACGGAAGGATTGCCGGCATGACCATCGACGAGGACGCTTTACATGCAGAGATGACGGCGTGGAGACACAATCTTCACACGTACCCCGAATTCGGCTTCGAGGAGCAGCGGACCTCCGCCTTCGTCGCCGCCAGGCTGCGGGAGTTCGGGCTCGACGAAGTCGTCGAGGGTGTCGGCGGCACCGGCGTCGTCGCAACGCTGAAGCGCGGCAGCGGCAATCGCGCCGTTGCGCTGCGCGCCGATATGGATGCGCTCAGGATCAGTGAACAGACGACCGTCCCGCACCGGTCTCAAAACCCGGGCGTCATGCATGCCTGCGGTCACGACGGCCACACCGCGATGCTACTCGGCGCGGCAAAGATGCTGGTGACGGAAGGCGGTTTTGACGGCACCGTGCGCTTCATCTTCCAGCCGGCCGAAGAATGGGGCAAGGGGGCGCTGGCGATGATCGCCGACGGGCTCTTCGAAAGATTTCCCTTCGACGAAATCTACGGCATCCACAACATGCCGGGGATCGGCGTCGGCGGTTTCCAAACGCGTCCCGACGCGCTGATGTCGGCGGAAGACAATTTCGAGATTACCCTGACGGGCGTCGGCGGCCATGCCGCACGGCCGCACTGGGGCAATGAAGTGCTCGTCGCGGCCTGCGCGCTCGTGACCAACCTGCAGACCATCGTCTCCAGGCGGCTGGATCCGGCCGACATCGGCGTCGTGTCCGTCACGGAATTGATCACGGACGGCACGAGGAATGCACTCCCCGGCCTCGCCCGCATTCTGGGCGATGCCCGCAGCTTCCGTTCAGAGATCAGCGAGACGATCGAGAAGCAGATGCGCCTGATCGCCGAGGGCACGGCCATGACCTACAACGTCAAGGCCGATGTGATCTACACCAGGGAATTCGTGCCTCTCATGAACGACCCTGTCTTGACGGAGGAGGCCCTGACTGTGGCACGTGATCTCTACGGTGTTTCGAACGTCGCCATCGCGAGTAAGCCGATGACGGGATCCGAAGACTTCGCGCAGTTCCTCTCGCGGGTGCCGGGCTGTTTCGTATTCCTGGGCAATGGCGAGCACTCGCCGCCACTCCATAACCCGACCTATGACTTCAACGACGCCGGCCTCTCGCATGGAGCAACCTTCCACGCAGGGATTGTTCGTCGACGGCTTCAGACAGGCTGATGCCGTTCAGCGCTTCAAGGTCTGTGACGGCAGCTGGCCGAAGCGCTTCCTGTAGTCGGCTGCAAATCGCCCCAGATGCGTAAAGCCCCATCTCAGCGCGACATCGGCGATGCCCTGCCTAGCGTCGGCTTCGAGCAAATCGCGATGGGCGGCAACCATCCGAAGTTCCTGCAGATAGGCCATCGGGGTCGTATCCCTGAACTGACGGAAACCCTGTTGCAAAGTCCGAACGCTGACCTTGGCTGCAATCGCGATGTCGTTGAGCGAAATCGGCTCGGCGATGTGTTCCTGCATGAAGTCGATCGCCCACTTCACATGGCGTGGCGCCGGCGCAGGCGCAGGCGCAGAGAGCGCAAGCTCGTTCGAATAGCGATTGGGACAGGCCTCCAGAAGCAGATAGATCGCCGCGTCGCAGAGCGAGCCGGCGGCCACAGGCGACTGTTGCAGCGGTCCGTTGCCGCTGAGGCCGCGATGGAGGTTCGAGACAAGTTGCTGCAAGACAAGCCCCGGACCGGTCGTCAGATCGATGTGAGGATGAAAATCGATATCGCCGCTGATCGTTCGCTCGAACATATGCGTGAGGTGGCTGATGATCTTCGCCTGATCGACGAACAGCCCGAAATGACGGCGGGGGCCAAACAGGCGGGCACCTGCGGCGCGACCTGCTTCAAGGATCGTACCACGCGCGGGAATCGAGTATATTTGCTCCCGCATGCCGTCGAAGAATGCGTTTCCCTCCATCGGCAGAAAAACGATCATCCTGTCGCTGGTCGCCTCCCGCCTGATCAGGATCGTGCCTTCATAGGTGCAGTCCGCTACCGTCACCTCTTCTCCCACGGAGACGAAATTGCAGCGGTATGCAATGGGCATATTGCCTTCCGCCACAACCTTGATCGGCGAGTTCGGCGTCGACAATATTTCCGAAAGCGCGTCCGGGTCCGTGCCGCTATGCGCCGTCTCCCGAAACAACATGCTGTGCGTCGCCAGCTGCCGGGTGAGGCCGCCATTGTTATGTATATGAGAACTAACGGACATTTAGGACCTCGAAAGACGAGGCACGCAAGTGACACTGGATTTGCGCAATCATGTTCATCCCTCCTTGGTGTTGCCCGGGGCGGTTTCAGCCGTAGCGGCTGATTGCGAGATCCCTCGCATCGATTTCCGGCTGGCGGCCGCCGACGAGATCGCCGATGAGCCGCGCCGAACCGGTGCTCATGGTCCAGCCGAGCGTGCCGTGGCCGGTATTGAGGAAGAGGCCGGCGACTTTCGTCGGGCCGATGACCGGTGTGCCATCCGGCGTCATCGGGCGCAGGCCGGACCAGAAGGAGGCCTTGGAAACATCGCCGCCGGGGAAGAGATCGGTGACCGAATATTCCAGCGTGCTGCGGCGGGCCAGGCCGAGATCGTTGGTATAGCCCGAGATTTCAGCCATGCCGCCGACGCGGATGCGGTCGCCGAGCCGGGTGATCGCGATCTTGTAGGTCTCGTCCATGACGGTCGATTCCGGCGCGCGTGACGCATCGGTGATCGGGATGGTGAGCGAATAGCCTTTGACCGGATAGACCGGCAGCCGGATGCCGAACGGCTTGAGCAGCAGCGGCGAATAGCTGCCGAGCGCGACCACCACCGCCTCCGCGCTCATCCGCTCACGATCGGTGATGATCCCGCGCACCCGGCCAGCTTCGACATCCAGCGCCTTGATCGTCGTCCCGTAAGCGAAGCGGACGCCGAGCGCCTCGGCTTTGGCTGCCAGCGCATTGGTGAACTTGAAGCAATCGCCGGTTTCGTCCTTCGGCGTCAGCAAACCGCCGACGATCTTGTCGCGCACGTGCTTCAGTGCCGGTTCGAAACGGACACAGCCGTCCCGGTCCAGCACCTCATAGGGAATGCCGTCGGCAGCCAGCGCCTTGACATCCTTTGCCGAGGCATCGAGCTGCTGCTGCGTGCGGAACAGCTGCAGGGTTCCCTGCATGCGTTCGTCATAGGCGATGCCCGTCTCGGCGCGAAGGTCGGCCAGCGCGATGCGGCTGTAATCAGCAAGACGCAGCATGCGGCTCTTGTTGATCGCATAGCGCTCGGAGGTGCAGTTGGACAGCATCCTTGCCATCCAGGAAAGCATGGCCATGTCTAATTTCGGGCGTAGGATGAGCGGCGCGTGTTTCATGAACAGCCACTTCATGGCCTTCATAGGAATGCCGGGCGCGGCCCATGGCGAGCAATAGCCGAAGGAGACTTCGCCGGCATTGGCAAAGCTCGTCTCCAGCGCCGGACCCGACTGCCGGTCGACGACCGTGACGTCATGGCCTGATTTGGCCAGTTGATAAGCGGATGTGACGCCGACGATGCCGGCTCCCAGAACGATGACCTTCATGATGTTCCCAATGATGGAGCCGCCGGCTCTCAGCGATATTGCCTGTGATAACGATCGCCCAGACCGGTTAGGATTTCGTAAGAAATGGTGCCGGCGTCGCGGGCGATGTCCTCGAGCGTCTGATGGCCGCCAAGCACCTCGACAAGACTGCCGAAGGTCAGCGCGCCTTCGGGCAGCGCTGTGATGTCGACGGTCGCACTGTCCATCGACACGCGGCCGACGATCGGCAGGCGGACGCCCTTGAAATAGACGGCGCCGCGGTCGCTCAGGCATCGCGGCAGGCCATCGGCATAACCGGCGGCAACGGTGGCGAGACGCGTTTCCCGCTGCGCGACATGCGTGCCGCCATAGCCGACCTTGGCACCCGCCGGCACCGTGCGCGTCTGCACCACGGCGACATCGAGGCTGACGACCGGTTCCATCGGGTTCTTCTCGCCGGCGTTCGGAGCACCGCCATAAAGCGCGATGCCGGGACGGGCGAGCACGCCGTGATAGGCATCGCCCAGGAAAACGCCGCCGGAATTGGCAAAGGAAATGTCGAAGCCGGGAAATTCGTCGGCGATGCGGGACATCTCGGCAAACTGCTCGCCGTTCTGCTCGCTGTCCATGTCATCGGCCGAAGCCAGATGGCTCATGATAAACAGGATTTCGACATTGGCGCCGCCCCGAAGGGCCGCCGCCAGCTCCGCTCGCTCTTCCTGGGGAAAGCCGAGCCGCGACATGCCGGTGTCGAATTGCAGGACGGCGGGCAGGCAGCGATTCAGGATACGTGCAGCCGCCGACCATTGCCGCCACTGCGCCAGCGAATTGAGAACCGGAACGATGCCCATCTCGGCGCAGGCGATCTCGTTTCCGGGCTGCAAGCCGTTCAGCACGAAAATCTGGGCATCGTGCGCAAGGGCCGGCCGGAGCCTCAGGGCCTCGACGAACTGGGCGACGAAGAAATGCCTGCAACCTTCCCTGTAGAGCGTTCTTGAGACCCGCTCGGCGCCGAGGCCATAGGCGTCTGCCTTGACGACCGCGCCCGCGCGGACCGGTGACAGCATCGACACGAGCTTGCGATAGTTGCGGCCGAGGGCGGCAAGATCGATCGTCAGATAGCCCGTGGCTCCCTGCGCTGGAGTAACGGTGCGTGTGCGGGAAACCAAAATATCGCTATCCATGTCCACCCCTTGTCGATTTCAAGGAGTTTATGAAATAATGAGCGAAATTGCCTATCATTCAGTAGTCGATTATTGTGTGATTTGCCTATTAGCCGCATAATCAACGAATATTTGGAACGATATCTCATGCCCGCTCTTGACGCGATCGATCGCAATATCCTGAGATTGCTGCGCCTCGATGCCCGCATGAGCAATGCCAAGCTCGCCGCGGAGATCGGTCTCTCTCCATCGGCCTGTCTCAGGCGCATCAAAATCATGGAAAAATCAGGTGTGATCCGCGGCTATACGGCGCTGATCGACACTGGCAATGCGGATGAGATGATCGCCGTGATCATCAACATCACCCTGGAACGACAAACAGAGGATTATCTCGACCGCCTCGAAGCGGCGGTTCGCCGGCATCCCGAGATCCGGGAATGTTTTCTGATGACGGGCGGTTCGGACTATCTGTTGCGCGTGGAGGTCGCGAACGCCGGCGAGTTCGAGCGGATTCACAAGGAGATACTGTCGACCTTGCCGGGTGTCCTCAGGATTCATTCCAGCTTCTCGATTCGCAATGTTCTGGCGACACGCACGAGGGGCAGGCGCTGAACCGCGATCCCCACGCTTAGAGCCTTTCCGGGTTAGATTGAAGCATTCTGCCGGAGCAGGTTTTCGTCAGGCTCTAGATCAATTCGAGCGCCGTAGCCTTGGCGACCGCTTCACTCGTCGTGGCGACGGTCAGCTTCCGGCGTGCCGAGGCGAGATAGAGTTGCACCGCGCTCACCGAAATGGACAGACGGGCGCAGATCTGCTTTGCCATCAGGCCGCTGGCCGTCATTTCAAGACATTGCAGTTCGCGGCGCGACAATTGCGGAAAATCCGCCGTTTTTCTCAGGCCCGACAGAACCATGGCCCTGTCGTGGAGATGGTGGGCGAGAAACTGGAGGTCGCGCATGCTGTCCATGCGGAAATGCCGCCAGTAGGCGTCGGGGTGATTGGACGTGACCGTAAACAGCGACCGCTCCCCTTGAGGTCCCCGCACCGGCAGAGTCACGCCCTGCCGGCCGATACCGAAGGCCATGGCCTCCTTGAAGAAGCCATAAGCCCGGCCCGAATCCCATTTTGACGCCGACCATTCCACGGGCAGGAAGCCGCGCCGGCCGAGACGGACGACGGGATCGATGCTGAAGTAGTCCCGGTCAAGATATTGTTTCACCCACTCGGGCGGGTAGGTCAGCATCAGTAACGGATTGCTGGCCGCCGCCCCCGAGGAGCGGATCACATGCAAAACCATGTGCGATATCGCATAGATGTGGCGGACTTCGTCCAGCGTCGTTTCCAGATCCCGCAATGTCGGCGCTGCGGAGATCCGATCCAGACAATAGAAAAAACGAGAACTGCTCAGCATGAGATGGACTCGTGGTTGTGCGTTTCATTGACTACTCGTACCGGTAACATTTCACGGGATCGGGGAACAGCTAATTCTAATACAACCATGGGTGCGGTGAAAAATGGGTTAAGGCTTAGCGGGAGCATATCCCGCTGCTGGGCGAGCCTTACCGCATGCCGCCATCGGCAAAGGTTCTGGGACGATTGGGCGAAGCTCGCTCCAGTCGGGACAGGTTGGCCCGAAGTGCCCGGCAATTGTCCGCCGTCACATCCCATAGGCCGACATACAGCTTGCCAATCTCGGGCAGGGATCGGGCAAGCGGCGTCGGCCTCCAGCCGATCCTGCGATACACTCCGACCATGGCGCCATCATAGACGCCGACGATGCTTTCGATACCGGTGTCGAGCGCAAGGTCGCAAAGCCCTGAGAGCAGCTCCGTGGCAACTGTGCGCGATTGCTCCATGTGCCCGGCAAGCGGGTGAACGCAAAAGCGCGTACATTCCCAAGTCGTTGGGCTATCGACGTCGATAGGCTGATCGAAGAAATGCCGGAACTCGCTTTTGAGCATCGTCGCTCCCGTCGTCGGTAGCAGGCGCAGCGAACCCGTCAGTGTGCCGGAAGGTCGTTGCGTGACGAGATATACGGGATCCTCGGCCTCGTCGTATCGGTCCCTCTCCCATTGGTCCCGGACATCGACCTGCCATCCCAGCCGATCGCGAAAAACGGCGGCGCGAGCCCGAAACATTTCATCGAAAGCACGTCGATCGGTATCGAGCATGTCTTTGGTGAGTATCCGCAACATATCCGTCCCTCCTGATGTTCTGACGTTTCACAACAGGAGGCCGACCGGGAGCAATCTGGATATTTCACCAGGTTGACCGGTGCTTCGCTTTGCCTTCCCCTTTCATAAGAAGTTTCTGATGTTCGTCGATCGAAAGCTCTTGGTAATTGCCAATTTTAACGCAACCAACGGGAGGATTCTGATGACCCACGACATGGCCCGCGGCAAACGTATTCGAGAGGCGATATCCCGGGGCAAGTTCCGGAAAGTTCACGCCCTGGCGGCCGAACTGGACGTGTCTGTCGCCGCCGTCTCACGCTGGCAGAATGGCGGCCATACCTCGCTGGAAAGCGCCTGCGCGCTCGCCGACCTGCTGGATGTCTCCCTCGACTGGCTGCTGCTCGGGCGAGGCACCATGGACTGGCATAGGAACAGCGCGATCTCCGCCACGGAATTGCAAATGGTTCTGGCGTTGCGCAACCGGTCTGCGGCAACACGGTCCAATCTCGCTGGGCTGGTCGAATCCATCCCTCCGGAGCACCCGTAACGCCAAGCGCAATTCTGCGCGAATTTTTGACCTGAGGTCAACACGTTTAGGTTGATAAAAAGCAGATCGTCGACGATCTTTCTAGTTAAAGCTTCAACGGCGACACAACAGGGCGGCCAGCTCGCCCTGCCCTCGCCGCCGCAGAGACCTTGTTTTCACTCTCAATGCAGAAGGGTCGTTGGCGTCGGCTTTTGACGTGAAACCGTAAATACGCAGCCCGAAAATTATCGAAAAACCGCATCGCCACCGGTCCGGAACATTTTTGGATCTGGTCCCGGCAGTCTCAACCGATTTTGGAGTCAGTCAATGACAGTTGCGCTTTGGAGTCAGTCAATGACCGGTGCGAACCCGGCCCATATCGGCGCCAATGCGCCTACGGTCAAACCGCGGCCTGCCTTCGCGCAGACCGATCTGGTCGCATTGTCGCGCTATTTTTCTCTGCTGATGATGCGCAACATCACAAGCGATGGCTATGTCATCGAGGATCCGGCATCGCCGGGCGTCTTTTCGGCCCCGGGCTGCGTCATCGCCGCACCCTCCTATCCCGCGAACACGCCGGGTGTCGACCAGGACTATGTTTTCAACTGGGTCCGCGACGGGGCCATTACGGCCATCGAAATCGCACTTGCCGGCTTGCTGCCCGTTCCGGGCGGGGTTTTGCCGAGCCTGGTCGACTACGTGAATTTCGCCGCGCTCTGCCAGGCGAATGCGCAGAATTCCGCGACCGTCACACTTGGCCACGCCTGCTTCACCATCACCGGCGAGGTTCGTCCGTGGTCGGAGCAGAATGACGGACCGGCCATTCAGTCGATTGCGATCCTGACCTTGTTCAATCAGCTGGATGGCGCCACGCAGACGATCGCCAAACAATTGGTCGAGACCAACCTCTCTTATCTTCTCGAAGTTTACCAGAACAAGACCACCAATCTCTGGGAGGAATATGAGGGCTATTCCTTTTTCGCAAGGGCCGTACAGCTGCGCTTTTTCCGGGAAATTTCCGCAAACACGATCTCTATTGCCGTGCCTGCCGGGGTGGCCGATGCCATCTCCTGGCTGGAAAGCCAGCTGGCCACCCACTGGAACGGGCAGCTCTATGTGAGCATTCTGGATGCCGCGGAGCAAGCCGGTTACGACGCGAACATCGATATCGTCTCTGCGGTCTGCTATGGCGGGATCGAGCCGACCGATACCAAGCTGCTGGCAACGGCGGCCATCCTGCGGCGCCAGTGGGCCGATCCTTCGTCTTCGAACTATTACCCGATCAATGGCGCCGACGCGGCCAAAGGGCTCGGACCACTCTTCGGGCGCTATCCAGGCGATCATTACGATGGCGATGTGGCGGCCCCGGTGGTCGGCGGCCATCCCTGGGCTCTGTGCACGGCCAACTTCGCCGAGTTCCAATATCGGCTTGCCAATGCCATCGAGGCCAGCGGCGCCATCCCCCTCGATCAGTTCTCCGAGCCCTTCTTCACGGAACTGGGACTTGGCGCATCCAGCAGCGCCGCCGACGCCTCAGCTGCCTTGCGGGCTTCGTCTGACGTCATGCTGCGCGCCATCGTCTACCACAGCGATCACTATGAACTGAGCGAACAGTTCGATGGAACCGTTGGCTACGAGAAAAGCGTCCGGAACCTGACCTGGAGCTACGCCTCCTTTCTCTCGGCGGTCAGAGCCCGCTCCGCCGCCGCCCCCGCCGCCAAGTCCAAACCCCGAAACTCCCGCGGCCAGAGATCATGACGACGTCAGGCTGTCCGGTCTGAAATCTCGATTGAGTGCAGAACCGCATGATCCGCAAAGCCTGATGCGGCTTTCCGGGAATAATGGAGGACCAAAGTGCTTTTTCCCCTTGAATCCGCGATAAAAGCCGATGCCAAGACCGTCGCAGCGTCTGGCGACTACGATATCGTGATTGTCGGCAGTGGCATTTCCGGAGCAATCATTGCCAAGCAGGCTGCCGAAGCGGGCAAGCGTGTCCTTATCCTTGAAGCCGGAACCGGTGCCAACAGCACACTGTCAGGCTATGACAATCTGCTGACGACTTTCTATTCGGCAGCCTCCAAGGACAACCAGTCGCCCTTTCCGCTGAATGCGAACGCGGCCATGCCCCGCAGCCCGCAGCTTCGCAAGCTGCGGGCGGGGGAAACCGATAGCTCGACCTATATCGTTCAATCCGGCCCTTATGTCAGCGATACGACATATACCCGTATTTTCGGCGGAACGACCATGCACTGGGAGGCGAAAACGCCTCGCCTGCTTCGCTCGGACTTCAAGACGCGCACCATTTTCGGCCAAGGGTTGGACTGGCCGCTGAGCTTTGAGGAAGTCGAAGATGATTACCGCCTGGCCGAGCGGGAAATCGGTGTATCGGCAGATGTCGAAGATCAGCAATATCTGGGGCAGACCTTCCCGGACGACTATGTCTTTCCCATGCGCGGCCTGCCGCTTTCCTATCTGGATCAGCAGGTCAACAAGGGCATCGAAGGCACCAGTGTCGAACTTTACGACAAGACCTATCCCCTGAAGGTCAGGCCCTATCCGCAGGGGCGTAACAGCATACCAAACCCGGCCTATGACGGCGGGAAAGGCTACCGTCCCATCGGAGCCGTCGATACGCATCAGGTCGAAGAGGGCGGTCGCTGCCAGGGCAACACCAACTGCGTACCGCTCTGTCCCGTGCAAGCGCGTTACCACTCCGGCAAAACGCTTGCCAAGGCGTTCGCAGTAAACGGGAAAAGCGGCGAGCGGCTTGTCGAACTATTGCCGCAGGCGGTCGCATCGAAGGTCAACATCGATCCGGATAGCGGGAAAGTCCACTCTCTCGAGGTCAAGATTTACAAGGATCCGGCCTCACCTGCTCACGAGACCATCACCGTGAAGGGCAAGGTTTTCGTGCTTGCGGCAGGCGCCATCGAAACGGCGCGTCTCATGCTTGCCTCCGGCCTGCGCAGCACCAGCGGTCTTGTCGGACGCAATCTGATGGACCACGCCTATCTGCTGAACTGGGCGCTGATGCCGGAAATCTGCGGCACGATGCGCGGAACCAGTTCGACGGGCGGTATCGTGGACCTGCGCGACGGCCCTTTCCGGGAAAGGCAAGCCGCCTTCGCCATCGATATCCATAACGACGGCTGGGGCTGGGCCACGGGTGCGCCGACTTCCGACCTTCTCAAACTGGTGGATGATCGCAACCTCTACGGGGCGGATCTTCGGCGCGGCATGATCGACCAGGTTTCGCGGCAGTTGCTGCTGGCATTCATGATCGAGGTCATGCCCGTCGAAAGCAACCGCATCGCGGTGGATCCGCAATATACCGATGCTCTGGGCAATATGCGGCCCATCCTGTCCTTCACGGTTCCGGAATATACCATGAAGGGTGCCGCCTATGGCCGCCAGTTTGCGCGCACCGTCTTCACGCGTCTGGGCGCGCAGGATCATACCCAATACGACCCCAGCGATTTCGGCTATGTGGCCTATGAGGGGCAAGGCTATGCGATCCGCGGCGGCAATCATCTGGCCGGGACCCATATCATGGGAACGACGAAGACCAATTCCGTCGTGGACAAGAACCAGCGCAGCTGGGACCACGAAAACCTCTATCTCGTGGGCGGCGGCAGCATGCCGACGATCGGCACGGCCAATGTCACCTTGACGCTGGCCGCCATGTGCTTCCGAAGCGGCCGCGACATTCTGAAGTCTCTGCATTGAACGAAGACCGGCATCCGCTGTGCGGAACGAACAGATGGCCTCGCAAGCGACACGAAGCCGGCCTGTGAACCCAACTTATCTTTCATGGAGCTTGAGATGTATTCCGCCAGTATTAAGACGCTCGATGAGCTGAAAGAATTTCTCTACCGGGCGATGCAGCTCGAACATGCGACGATTCCGCCTTATCTGACGGCGCTTTACTCGATCAAGCCCGGCGTCAATCAGGATGCGACCCAGGTTCTGCGCGTGATCGTCGTGGAAGAAATGCTGCATCTGACCATCGCGGCCAATATTCTCAACGCCATCGGCGGCACGCCGGATCTTGTCAGGCCGGACTTCGTAGCCCGCTATCCCGCCGCCCTGCCGGACGGCGAGACGGATTTCAAGGTCGGCATCCAGGCTTTCGGCCGTGAGGCGCTGGCGACTTTCCTGAAAATCGAGCGGCCGGCCCAGCGTCCTGAACATCTCGTCGGCAAGGGCCTGATATATCGCAAAACTCCTCCTGATATCACCGCGCTTGCCAGCCATCCGAGCCATGAGGACCTACATTTCTTCAGTATTGGCGAGTTCTACTCAGCCATCGCGGACGGCATCAAATACCTGGAAGCCGAAGCGCATGGGGCGGGCACAACCATATTTACCGGCGACAGATCGCGCCAGATCACCTCGGAATATTATTACTCCGGCGGCGGCGAGCTGTTTCCGGTGACCGATCTGAAAAGCGCGTTGGAAGCCATCGATCTCATCATCGAACAGGGCGAGGGCGACGGTGGCGGTATCTACGACGATGACGACCACGAACTGGCCCATTACTATCGTTTCGAGGAACTGGTCAAAGGCCGCTACTACCAGAAGGGCGACCAGCCCGGCCACCCCACAGGTCCTGAGTTGCAGGTCGATTGGGAAGGCGCGTATCCCATAAAAAAGAACCTAAAAGTGGGGGACATACTCGAAGGCTCGGAACTGCGTGGGGCGGCGATCGCCTTCAACACGCGCTACGGCGAATTTCTCCAGCTTTTGACGCGTGCCTATAACGGCCAGCCGACCCTGCTGCTGGAAGCCGTTCCGATGATGTTCGAATTCCGCAACATGATCCTCGAACTCATCCGCAATCCCCTGCCGCAACATCCCGGTAAGAACGGCAGCCCCACCTATGAGATCCCCGGCGCCATCAAACAGCCAGCCACCACCCGGCAGGCGGAGGTAAACGCATGAGCAACCGTTTCGAGGCATTTCTGGGTCTTTCCGGCGAATTGACGGCCTTCTCCCACTTTGATCTCCTGGGAACAGGCCTGGCGGACCGCTATCTCGTCACGCTCGACAAGGTGGTCGGCGGCGAGATCGTCGACGCGCTGCTGGCCGCCTTCGCCGCCCTGCCACCCCCGGAAGGTGAGGTCCGCATCCAGGCGGTGCGCACGACCATTCTGGGCAATGAATTGCTCGGAGACGTGGCCCGTGCGCTGATCAAGCTCTGGTATTCCGGCACCTGGTTCGAGCTGTCCTCCGCCTGGACGGAGCGCTTTGGCCCCAGGCCTGCGAATATCACCTTCGTCGTTTCTCCCGATGCCTATGTCGAGGGTCTGCTCTGGAAGGCGATCGGAGCCCACCCTGCAGGCGCCAAGGGGCCGGGTTTCGGCTCCTGGGCCTTTCCGCCGAAAATTCCGGCTTTTTCCGGCTCTCGATTCCAAAACCTGACCTGACGCCACTTCCGTTTGTCTTCAAGAACTGGATCATTGCCATGACGACACATCTGCATCGACTGACACCTGCTAAAGTCTGGCTCGGTGTCATCCCCACGCTCTGGTGGAATGACGATTTCATCAATATCGACATCGGCATCCCCTACGAGCAGGCTCTGAGTGAAATGGCGCTCGCCGGCTATGTCGGATGCGGCGTCGGCCACAAATATCCGACGGACCCGAAAATATTGCGGCCTGTCCTCGAACTCAGGGGATTGCGGATTTCCGAGCCCTGGGTGAGCACCTACTTCACCATCAATGCGATGAAGCGTCATACGCTTGATAATGTCGATGCTCAGCTCGACTTCCTCGAAGCCATGGAAGGAGGCAGCGACGATCCGCGCAGGGCCGACCTGGTCGTTTCCGAGTTTGGCGGAGCGGTCAATCCGCTTCCTGTCGCCCTGTTTCCGAATTGCCCCGATTTCTCCGATGACCAGTGGAAACGGCTGATCGAAGGCCTGCATGAGGCCGGAGAGAAAGCCAGGGCCCGTAACCGCCGGCTCTGCTATCACCCGCATCTGGGGACCGGGGTGATGAATACGGAAGCAATCCACCGGCTCATGGACGAGACGGATCCTCGCCTGGTCAACATGCTTCTCGATACTGCGCACCAGGCGGCTGCCGGTGTCGATCCGCTGGCGCTGGCCAGAAAATATGCCCACCGCATCAAGCATGTTCATCTGAAGGACATTCGCGCCGAGGTGGTTACGAAGATTCACAAAGAAGGATTGTCCTTCCAGCAAGGGATCGAGGCGGGGATCTTCACCGTCCCGGGTGACGGCTCCATAGGGACCTTTCCAGAAATCCTCGATGCGTTGGCCGAGGCGGATTTCGCCGGTTGGATCTGCGTCGAGGCAGAGCAGGACCCAGCCAAGGCCAATCCGCTGCAATACGCGAAAATGGGCCGCGAATATCTGCGCAAGCTGCTCGGATGGTAGCCCGGCGCGGACCGTTTGTCTCAGCCCGATGGCGATGTGAAGGAGGCGGGCAGGGATCTCGCTTCATGACGGTGTCGGGCGGGACATCATCCTGAACCACGCATGACTGGATAGCGACAGCTGGAGCGATGAAGATGGAAGAGGCACGCAGACGAGAGATATATTTCAGCTTCTTTATGTTTACAGCCGATTTGAGGCCGAACGACGCGGGCTATACCCAGGTTCTTGTCCGGCATCTGAAAGCGCTTACCGAGATCGGCTACACCGGCTTCGATGTGCATATCGCCCCAGGACCGGCCAACGTCGGTCATCACGCTGAGGTCGAAAGCTATATCGGCCTCAAGAGGGCGTTCGATCGGGCCGGCTTCCGGGATGTGAAGTTCACAACCAATGTGGGGACCACGCGAACCTTCGATCCGACCTCGCCCTATGAGGACCAGCGCAAGCAGGCGCTGTCCTATCTCAAATCCCGCGTCGACATCACCTCGGTGCTGGGCGGGGAGAATACGATCATGTCGGGGCCGTTCCTGTACCCCTATGGCATCTTTCCACTGACGGATGACGGCGAAGGGATCTGGAGCGACGCGCTTCAGGATTGGATGAAGCCACGATACGCGGCGGCCGCCTCCATCTTCCGGGAATTGGCGCAATATTCTGCGGAGAAGCGGGTGAAGCTCGCCATCGAACCGGTCAAGAATTGGGAAACGCCCGGGCCGACCATGGTCTCGGAAGCGCTGGATTTTCTCGAAAGCGCCGACATTCCGGTCGGGGGCGTCACGATCGATACAGCCCAGGTCGTCATGGAAAGCCAGGGACCGGCGATCTTCAGGAAAAATGTCGCCCGTGCCGTTCAGCAGAGTCGGTTGAATTACGTTCACATCTCGGCGCCGGACCGGGGCGCTGTCAGAGATAGCTGGATTCCCTGGGAGATCATGCTGGACGAAATCGAGCCGGTCTATTCCGGCCCCTATCTCGTCGAAGTCTTCAACGCGATTCCACCCTTCGAGAGTTCGATGCGAATGACGCGCAGACGCTTCTGGCGGCCCGGTGAGGACGCGCCGGAGGCAGACGTCGACAGCGCCTACGACGTTGCGCGCGCGGCCCTGAAGACATTGGAGGAGAAACTCGCGTCCCGCAGTCGTTGATCTCATCCGTGATGGCGCTCGGGCGCAGATGTTGTGCCCGAGTGAACTTCAAATCTCAGCAAACGACCTTTCAATCAGGGAGATACCGATGGTCACGCAATTGCCGGATCCCATTAAAATCGTCAGGCGAGCAGGCGATGTCCGTATTCATACTTTCATTTCAGCCTTCACGGCTGACAATATCGCCAATGCAACGCACATCATCGAAAGCAGGAACAAGCTTGTTCTCGTCGATGGGCAATTCCTCGTTCCCTATGCGCTGCAATTCAGGGAATATGCCAACAGTATCGGCAAGAAGATCGACCGGATCTATCTGTCGCACAGACACCCCGACCATTGGTTCGGCCTGGGAGCCGCATTCAGCGATATTCCGATTTATGCATTGCCGAAAACGATAGAGTTCCTGCAGCAGCATGGGGAAGATTCCCTGAATGACCACTGGAAATTGGGCAATCTCGCTCCGAAGAGCTTGATCATTCCCGAAAGAGCTGTCCGCGCCGGCGAGGAAATCATCGACGGAGTCAAATACCTATTTGATGAAGTCGTCGATACGGAGATCGATTTTCTTCTCACCATAGGTCTTCCGGACGTGGGCGTTTTTATTGCGCAAGACCTGATCTACAGCGGAACGCACCTTTATCTGACGAAATACATGGAGCATTGGATTGGGATTTTGCAGGGTATGCTGCTGTCCGACTATGACCTGTTCCTTCCCGGTCACGGCTTTCCGGCTGACAAAAACGAGGTTGCCAAAAATATAGAGTATTTGTCCGTCGCCCTGGAGGCCGCCGGCAACGGACTCACCAATGACGCTTTCAAGCGCTTCCTGCTGGAAAGATTTCCCGAGCGGAAATGCCCCGGCATATTCGACATATACGTACCGCGCTTATTCGATAACGCGAGCGAGTTCTAGCGCATCGGCCCGAAAATCGGAATCGATTTTCGGAAAGAACGATGCGTAGATTCAAAGTGTTAGAGCTGTCCTTTGTGCGTCCGAAAGGACGCACGGCACTCTAATATCCGTCAATTGTCGTCAACAGGGGAGCCGTTGGAACATGGGCGACACATACACGGTTGGACAATATCTGGTCGACAGACTTCGCGAACTGGGCCTGGGGCACCTGTTTTCCGTAGCAGGCGATTATTCGATCGAATGGGTGAACAGTTATGTCGAGAAAAGCGATATAAAGGTCATCGAAGAGGCGAATGAACTGAATGCCGGTTATGCGGCTGACGGCTATGCCAGACTGAAAGGAATTGGCGCTCTGTGCGTCACCTATTCCGCAGGCTCGCTTTGCGCAACAAATGCGATCGCCGGATCCTACGTCGAGAAAGTGCCGGTCGTTCTGATCAACGGTGCGCCCAGCATCAAGAAAACGCTGACGTTCGAACAAACCGGCTACAGTTCGCATCACTTCATCAGCGGCCGGGAAACGGATCTTCAGGTATTCGAATACATCACCGCCGCTGCCGTCCGCATCGACAGCCCTCATCTTGCGCCAATGCTCATAGATTATGCGCTGACGCAGTGCATCACGGAAAGACGTCCGGTCTATATCGAGTTGCTGGAGGATATGGTGGACCTGGGATGTACGCGCCCGTCGAATGCCTTAAAAGCGGCGCCTGTTATATCCGACGAGAACAGTCTCAATCAGTCGATCGCGCAAATCAGCGAAAGATTGCAAAACGCCACCCGACCGCTGATCTGGGTCGGTGTCGAGATCGACCGGTTTGGCCTTCACGACCAGGCGGAGCGGCTCATCCGGGACCTCAAAATTCCCTACGTGACCGAGCTTTTGAGCAAGGCCATTCTATCGGAAGACGATGTACAATTTGCCGGGGTGTTCGATGGCAAATCGTCATCACCCTATGTCCAGTCTTTGGTCAAAGACTCCGACTTCGTATTGGCACTGGGCGTCTGGTTGACTGATATCAATGATTTGGGCTGGCCTATCGATCTCGATAAAACCGCATTCGCCTCCTGGGAGACCGTGAAATATGGCACGATCTTCAACGCACAGGTTTCGCTGGCGGATCTCGTCAACGGCTTGATTGACAAAAGGCTGACGTGCAAAGGCCAAAGTCTTCCGGTGAAACCGGCCCGGCAACTGCCGGTCGTCAATCCGGCAGGCGAAATTACCTATCAGGGCTTCTACGATTTCATTCAGCCGCAGATCGACGGAAATACCATCGTTGGTGCCGACGCGAGTTTGAATTATTTCGGGAGCCTGCTTCTTGAAGTGGGTGCTCGCCGCGGTTTCATCGTGCAATCATCCTATTCGGCGATCGGTTATATCGGTCCGGCCGCAACCGGGGTTTCGCTGGCGAAGCAAAATCAACAAAGGCTACTGGTCTTTGCGGGGGATGGCGGGTTTCAGATGACCGCTCAATGCCTCTCGACACAAACCCGTTTCAATCTCAACCCGATCATCTTTGTGATGGACAACGGCATTTATGGCGTGGAGCAATGGCTTGCCGACGCATCGGTTTTCCATGGCGACAAACCGTTCTACAATTCCTGCATCCTGCACCAGTGGAATTACAGCAAGCTGGCAGAGGTCTTTGGCTGCCAAGGCTGGAAAGTGGGCACCTATGGCGAACTGAGGGAGGCCATAAACGGCGCCAAAGAAAACCTGAACAGTCCGTCCATCATCCAGGTCGTCGTGCCGCAGCGATCGATCCCCGACAATGCGAACTGGAAAGCAAATTAGAATGGGCATAGGAGAGTTCAGCGCTTTAGTGGGCGGAACGGCAGATGGCATGCCTAACCACCTTCGGTGACCTCAACATCGAGCGCTGGGCCTTCTGGCCACAAGTGGTATAGTTCAATTTCGGTCGTCCGACCTAGACGATACGACAAAGGAACTGTTCCATGGGAGACCAGAAACGCCCGCTGCAACCTGGAGAAACCGCTCCCGCATTCGCGCTCGCCACGGCCAACTTCGACGGAACGGTCTCTTTCGCCGACTTGAGCGGTCGCCCGTTCGTGATCGGGTTCTTTCGCGGGCTGCACTGCCCGTTCTGCCGGCGTCAGTTGGAACAGCTTGCCGGCGTACAGCCGACGCTACGCGCCGCCGGGGTGGAGACCGTCGCCGTTATCAACACGCCGGTGGAACGTGCCCGCCTGTATTTCCGCCACCGGCCAACGCCAATAACACTTCTATGCGACCCGGATTGCCGCACGCATCGGGCCTACGGTGTGCCGCATGCCGAGTTCCTGCCCGATGGGAGTTGCGAGCAGCCCGAATGGCCCTATCGTACAACGATGGAACAGTTCCTGGCGGCACGCATCAACCCCACGGACGAATTGCCGGAACCGCTGCACCCGATGGAGGCCAACACGATACTCAACGCCAAGGATCGGTTTGAGCTTGACGAAGCCGACAATGAGATCTTCGCGAACCACGCGACCCAACTCGTCGGGCACTTCCTGGTCAATGCGAACGGCACCATCGGCTGGGCACAAATCGAGGCGCTCGACGGACCGAACAGCCTCTCCATCTTCCCGACCGCGGCAGAGATCATCGCGGCCGCTGGCAGCCTTGGACGCTGACCTGCGGTGAACCGTCCGATAGCATCTCAGTAGCAAAAGATCGAATGGTGGAAGCCCAATTCCGCCCGCTATCGCGTGAGTGTCTGCCTGATGCCGGCAATCCCGCGGCGCAGGAAGGGATCGGTGTGGACGTAGAACAACTGGACCCCCTTCTGCAGCCAATGAGGCAATTCGTCGGCGGTGGCGAGCGTGCCTGCAATCTTGCCTGCTGCACGAATCTTGTCGACGGCGACCGCGACCTTATCCATCACTGCTTCGGGACGCGGCTCGCCGAAGGGCGGAGCCGGCGGATAACCCATATTCTGCGAGAGATCGCCGGGGCCGATGAAGAAGACGTCAATGCCATCGACCTTCAGCATTTCGTCGAGATTGTCGATGGCATCCACCGTCTCGATCATCGCCACCACCAGGCGCTTGTCGAAGTCGGACGGAAGAGCGTAACGAACGGTATCGACGATGGCGCGCGCCTGTTCGGCCGTGTCCACCATCGGGACCATGATCCCATCGGCGCCCGCATTCAGGTAGCGGATAATGATCGGGCGCTCGTGCGAATGCGGCCGAATGATCGCCGCCCCGCCGACGGAGCGGACGATCTGCGCGGTCATGCGCACATCCTCGAAACTCCAGCTTCCGTGCTCGCAGTCGACGAAGACGGAATCGGCGCCGAGCTCCACCAGCCGGGCTGCCAGGCCCGACGATACGTGATGCGGCGTATACATGGTGACTGCCTCGCCGGCCAGCAGCCGCGCGCGCAACTTCGCTCCGTTCATCGATGTCTCCCAATTCTACTTTTTCGGCATATCCGGCATGTCGGCCGGCGCTCCGACCCACCGCGCAATTTCGATATCCGCTGACGTGTCCCGCATGAATGTCGGGCAGATGTGAAGCTCGGGGATCACAGCGCTCTTGTTCAGGCTGGCGCAGAGGACGATCGCACGGGCGACGTCATGCGGATCCATCATGACGGCACGTTCCTCCTGCAGAGGTGGGCGCGCGCGATTGTCCATGATCGGCGTATTCGTCTCGCCGGGCAGGATCGTCGTCGCCCGGATCCCCTGATTGCGATAGGTGTTGTGCAGGAAGGTCATGAAGTTCTTCACGCCGGCCTTGGCCGCACCATAGGCCGCGCCGCCGAGCAGGTTGGGGTTGATCACGGCAAGCGACGAGACCGTGATGATCGTCCCCTCGCCGTTGGCGATCATGTCCGGAAGGACCGCCTGGGTCAGGTTGAAGACGGCCGTCAGATTGACGTTGATGGTGGAGGTCCACTCGGCCTCGCTCAAGAACCGCGCGTTCAGCACCTTGCTTGCGCTGCCGGCATTGTTCACCAGGATGTCGACGGGTCCGACGCTATCCTTGATCCACTTCACGGCCGCAAAGATCTCTTCACGCGTCTCGATATCGAGTGCGCGCGTGACGGCCTTGCCACCCGCCTCTTCGATCAAGGCCGCCACCTCGCGCAGCGGTTCGATCCGCCGCCCGGTCAGCACGACGGTGGCCCCGTCCTTGGCCAGCAGCAGGGCGGTCTCGCGACCGATCCCGGAGCCGGCTCCCGTCACCAGAGCGATTTTTCCGTGAAGACGTCCCATATCTTTCCCCTATTCGGCCGCAGCAGCGATCGGGCCAGAATAGCCGTAAATTTCCCGCGCGGCCTTCGCTGTGATCAGGTTCTCGGCAAGATCCTGCTCGATGAGCGCCCGCGAACGATCACTCGCCAATCCCCAACCGCCGCCGCCAGGCGTCTCTACCTCGAGGCGCTGGCCGGTCTTCAGGACCACCTTGCCCTTTGGGAACTGAGGCTTGCCGTCCTTCGAGACCTTTCCGGCCGATCCGCTCTGCCCTTCGACGACACCGAAGCAGGGATGTCGGACACGCTCGGAGGCGAGATAGATGTTCATCGGGCTCCTGCCGAGGTTGCGGAGCACGACACGCTGGCCGAGACCGCCGCGATGTTTGCCTGCGCCGCCGGAGTCGGCGATCAGTTCCTTCCGCTCGGTCAGGACCGGCACGGCAACCTCGAACATCTCGATGGCCGTTACCTTGCAGTTCGACGGGAAGCTCAGCGTATCCAGACCATCGAGCTCTGCGCGCGCACCCTGGCCGCCATGGAAATTCTGAACGGATCCATATTGCGTACCGTCATTGCGCTGACCGACGCAATTGGCAGCCCAGATCGGAGCGCCGCCGCTGTCGCCCATCACCTTCTCGGGCACGACGCCTTCGAGCGCCTTGAAGATCAGCGAGGGAATGACGTGCCCGATCAGGTTTCGCGAATTGCCCGCCGTCCATTGCTGCGGATTGAGGATGCAGCCGAGCGGCGCCTCGTCGGTGATCGGGACGATGCAGCCCTCGTTGTTCGGCGTCTCGGGATCGAGCAGGCACTTCAGAGCATAGACGGAATGGGCGTAGCGATAGTTCGTCCGGCAGTTGATCGAGTGCAGAACCTGGTCTGACGTGCCGGTGTAGTCGACATGAACAGAGTCGTCCCTGATGATGACCGAAGCCTTCAGTGTCACGTCGACATCGTAACCGTCGAGCAGAACCTCGGCTGCGTAAGTGCCGTTCGGCCATTCGCGGATCGCCTTGCGGGTCTGTGCTTCGGAGCGCGAATGAATGGCGGCGGCCAGGCCTTCGACATCGTCGAGCCCGTATTCGTCCAGGAATTTGACGAGTTCGCGGCCCATGACGTTGTTGGCGGCGATCATCGATTCAAGGTCGCCCCGCACCTCTGTCGGAAGGCGGACCGAGGCTTCGATAATATCGAAGACGTCCTGGTTCGGAACGCCTGATTTCAGCAGCTTGACGATCGGAAAGCGGATACCTTCCTCATAAATGTCGCTCGCTTCGGAATGCAGAGGCGCGCCGCCGATATCGGGAAGATGGGCGATGGAGCCGGCATAGGCGACGACCTTGCCGTTCTTGAAGATCGGCGTGATCATCGTGACATCGGGAAGATGGCCGGTGCCGATCTCCGGATCGTTGGTCGCCAGCACGTCGCCCTCTTCGAGCCTGTCTGCCGGAAATTTCGGCAGGAAATAGTTCTGGGCAGCAGCCGGCAGCGAGGTGATGAAGACCGGGATCGACCAGGTGCATTGCGCCAGCGCCCGTCCCTTGCTGTCGAGGAGCACGGTGACGTAATCGTGGTTCTCGCGGACGATCGGCGAGAATGCCGTCTTGCCGAGAACGTTGTCGGCCTGGTCCGCGATGAAGATCAGGCGGTTCCACATGACCTGAAGATTGATCGGGTCGTTGAAATCGGTGGCGGATTTCGACATCAGAGTACCCCTTAGTGAATGTTGATCACGAGGTTGCCATGGGCATCCACATGGAAGACGCCGCTCGGGCCGACGATCGCGGTCGATTCACGCTGCTCGACGATTGCCGGACCCTTGACCTCTTCGCCGACGGGAAGCTTGTAATGGTCGTAGACCGCAGTCTCGGCAAAGCCGCCGATCTCCTGGAAATAGACCTTTCGGCTGCCCTTCTTCGCGTCGGCAACGACGGTCTCGTGCGGGCGCGTGACCTGATCCTTTTCGCCGCCGGCGCGCAGCCGCCAGGTGATGACCTCCAGCGGAGCGGCAACGGTACGGCCGAACAGTTCGCGGTAGAGCTTGAAGAAGTTGCCGCGAAGCTCGCTAAGGAATTCCTCCTTCGGCAGGGTCCGGTCGGGCAGAGCCACGGTGATTTCATGGCCCTGGCCGACATGGCGCATGTCGACGGTGTAGCGGTTGCTGATCGTATCCTTCGGGACGCCCGCTGCCGACACGACTTCGGCGCCCTGGGCCGATAGCTCGTCCAGCAGGCGGTTCATGGCGCCGACATCCCAGGCGTCGAGCACCATCGGATGGCTTGCGGAAAGATCGACGGCCACGGGCGCGATCAACAGGCCGATCGCCGAACTGACGCCAGCACCGGTCGGGCAGATGATGCGGGAAATGCCAAGCTTGCGGGCGATGCCATAGGCGTGCACCGGGCCGGCGCCACCGAAGGCGACCATCGGCAGCGAACGGGGATCGACGCCGAGATCGGTCGCATGCATGGCGGCCGCCTTGCTCATGGATTCGTTGACGAGGTCATGGATGCCCCATGCGCAGCGCTCGACCGAGACCTCGAGCGAGGCGGCAAGTTTGGCCATCGCCTCGTGAGCTGCTTCTCTGGAAACCTTGAACGACCCGCCGACGAAGGATTCGGTGCCCATATATCCAAGCAGGATGTCGGCATCCGTGACGGTCGGCTGGGTGCCGCCGCGCTGGTAGGCGGCCGGTCCAGGCATGGCGCCTGCGGAGTGAGGGCCGACATCGAGCAGGCCGAGAGGGTTCTTGGCCGCGATCGAGCCGCCACCCGCGCCGATCTCGATCATCTGGATTGACTGGATCTTCAGCGGGAAACCGGATCCCTTGCGGAAACGCTGATAATGGGCGACCTCGAGATCGGTCCCGACATTTGGCTCACCGTCCGGGATCAGGCAGAGCTTTGCGGTCGTGCCGCCCATGTCGAAGGACAGGACGCTCGCCTCGCCTGCCGTGCGGCCGAACTCTGCGGCAGCCACCGCACCCGCCGCCGGGCCTGACTCGATCAGGCGCACCGGCAGTTCCGCGGCACGCCGGCTCGGCACCAGTCCGCCCGAGGATGTCATCCACAGGACCTGGCGGTCGATGCCCTTCGCTGCGAATTCACGCTGCAGATGGGCGACGTGGCCGGCCATTTGCGGCCTCGTATAGGCATTGACGACAGTCGTCGACGCGCGGTCGAACTCGCGCATTTCAGGGCAGACTTCGGAGGAGAGCGAGACGAAGATATCGGGGTCTTCTTCGCGCAGCAGCGCTGCGACGCGCTGCTCGTGCTGCGGATATTTATAGGCATGGAGAAGGCAGACGGCGACGGAGCGAATGCCCTTCTCCTTCAGGCGACCGGCAATCTCGCGCACCGTCTCTTCCTTGAGTTCGGTCATGACGGAACCGTCGGCGGCGATCCGCTCCTTGGCGCCGAAGCTGTTTGCGCGCGTGACCAGCGGGTCGGGATATTTGATGTTCAGGTCGTAGAGGTCGTAGCGCCCTTCGTTACGGATTCGCAGCATGTCCTGGAAACCGTCGGTGGTGACGAAGCCGGTCTCGACGCCCTTGCGCTCGAGCACGGCGTTGGTGACGACGGTGGTGGCGCCCAGCACCTGCAGTTGGTCGATGGCGATGGTGCCGGCGAATTTTTCCAGCAATTCGGACACACCCTGCACGACGGCTTCAGCCGGGTTCTTCGGCGTGCTCAGGACCTTGTGAAGGTGGAGGTCGCCCCTGTCATCCAGGAGCGCGAAGTCGGTAAAGGTACCACCCGTGTCGAAAGCCAGTTTTGCCATGTTGTCCTCGAAGCGACTGTTCGGCGCGGCAGGCGCCGCTATGCGGATCCGATGCCCGGACCCGATGTCTGCTTGAAGGTTAGGGGAATGCCCGGCGCGTTGGCTAACACAACTACAGTCTGCCGCTATAGGGTTTGCTTATGGCGGGCGGCGGTCAGCCGTCGGACTGCCGCTGCGAGGAGCAGCTCGGGCTAGGCGGGCTTGATTCCCTGGTGATGACTGCTCATCAGTTTGCCGACGACATCAAGCAGAACCGACCGTGCGGCGATGGCGGGCTCCGACAAGGGAAGATGATCTGCGACGCAGAGCGACACGGTCGCGTCGATCACCGGCTTGGTCAGTGCCCGCACCTGCGCGCCTGAGAAGATCGCCGTCTCCGTCACCACCGAAGCCGGGAGAATGGTCGATCCAAGCCCTTCGAGCACAGCCGCGCTGAGGGCCGGAACGGACTCGATTTCCGAGACGACCTCAGGTGTCGCTCTGGCTCTCGCCAGCGCGTCGTCGATCAGCCGGCGCAGCAGATGGGCCTTGCTGGGAAGAAGCAGCGGGATCTCCTGGAGGGCGGCAAGCGGAAGCGGCGCGCTGCTATCCCCGGGGAGTTCGATGCCCGGCGGCGAGACGAGGAACATTTCCTCGCGGAACAATGGCTGCAGGGTAACGCCTTTGATCGGCGCAGCAGCATAGATCAGCGCCATATCCATCTTGCCCGTCATGATCAGTTCGCTGAGGATCTGGCCGAAACTGTCATTGATGTGGACGACGATATGGGGATGCCTCGCCTTCATCTCCTTGAGGATCGGCAGCGACAAGGCGCTTGACGAGGAATAGGTCGCAAGGCCGATCGAGACGCGGCCCGCCACCGATTTGGCGGACTGATCGATGTCGACCTGAGCCTGCTCGATCTGCTTCAACATCAGTTGCGCATGCCGATAGAGGATGAGCCCTGCCTCCGTCGGCGCAATGCCGACATTGCTGCGGATGAGAAGCTTGTGCTTGAAGTGCGCCTCCAGAGCGGCGATCTGCTGCGACAACGCCGGCTGGGCCGTCCTCAGAAGGCTTGCCGCGCGCGATACGCTGCCCGTATCGACGATCTTTACGAAGCTCTTCAGTTTGCGGAAATCGACGCTCATGGTCACCGGCTTGTTGTTTCATGCAAAACGTAAAGCCTGCAGCCGGAGGGACGCAAGTCCCAGTCACAAGTCCCACTGGCCTTTCGCGGTTAACGCAGCTCGGCAACAGCCCGTTCGATGCGGTCGCATGCTTGGGTGATCGTCTCCATCGACGTCGCAATCGACAGGCGGAAATGCGGCGATACGCCGTAGGCAGCCCCCTGCAGCGCCGCGACCCCGACGCCGTCGAGCAGATAGAGCACAAAATCGAGATCCGTCTCGATCGTCTTGCCTTCAGGAGTCTTCTTGCCGATGACGCCGGCGCAGTTCGGAAACAGATAGAAGGCCCCGTCCGGCACGAGGCAGGAGAGGCCGGGCACGGCATTCAGCCGTGCGCACGCATAATCCCGGCGTTCCTTATAGACCTTGACGCTTTCGGCGACGAATGCCTGGTCCGAAGACAGCGCATAGGCGGCGGCCGCCTGACTGACCGACGACGGGCAGGACGACATCTGCGACTGCAGCTTGTTGATGGCGGCGATCAATGCGGCCGGACCCGCCCCGTAGCCAATACGCCATCCGGTCATGGCGTAGGACTTGGAGACGCCGTTGGTGAGCAGAACACGCTCCTTCAGTTCCGGGACGGCGGCAACCAGCGTCGTCATCGGCTCGTCCTTGAACCAGACCTGGTCGTAGATATCGTCTGACAGCACGAAGACATGGGGATGGCGCAGCAGCACCTCGCCGAGGGCTTCGAGTTCGCGCCGGTCATAGGCGGCACCCGTCGGATTGGACGGCGCGTTGAGGACCAGCCATAGGGTCTTCGGCGTGATCGCCTTTTCCAAAGCTTCGGGCGTCAGCTTGAAGCCGGTTTCCTGCGGGCATTCGACGATGACCGGTTTGCCTTCGTTGGCGATGACCATATCGGGATAGGAAACCCAGTAGGGTGCGGGAATGATCACCTCGGCGTCGTTTTCGACGCTCGCCATCAGCGCGAGAAACAGAATCTGCTTGGCGCCGCCGCCGACGCAAATTTCGTCGTCGGCATAGCTGAGGCCGAGCCGGCGCTTGAAATCGCCAATGATTGCCTTGCGCAGCGCCGGCGTGCCGTTGACGGCGGTGTATTTCGTTTCGCCCCTGTCGATGGCGGCGTGCGCTGCGGCCTTGATGTTGTCAGGCGTGTCGAAGTCCGGCTCGCCGACCGTCAGGTCGACGATGTCGCGACCCGCCGCCTTCAGCTCGCGCGCCCGGGCGGCCGCAGCCGTGCTTGGCGAAACCTTGATTCTGGACACACGTGATGCAGGCACAAAGGTGCTCATGGGAATTTCCTCGCTTATTTTATAAGAGGCAAGAGATCGCCTTCAGTGAACGGCCTCGGTTTCGCCGCGCATTTTCCCGGTCAGGAAAAGTTCGCCGAGTTCGTCATGGGTGATGTCTTTCGGCAGGCCGTCCCAGATGACTTTGCCAAGTCTCAGGATGACTGCGCGCTGGGCGACTTCCATGGCCTTCTTGGTGTTCTGCTCGACGAGCAGGATCGTCATGCCGTCGGCGTGAAGGCGAAGAAGCTCGTCGAAGACGATGCCGATCGCCGCCGGCGACAGCCCGACGGACGGCTCGTCGACCAGCAGCACCTTCGGCCGCTGCAGCACCGCCATCGCCACTTCGAGCAATTGCTGCTCGCCGCCGGACATGTTGCCTGCCAGCGTCGCGCGACGTTTCTTGAGGATCGGAAAGAGGTCGTAGACGTAGTCGCGGTCGGCCTTCACCTTGGCGTCGCGGATAGTATAGGCCGCCATCTGAAGATTTTCGTCGACGGTCATGACGGGGAAGTTGCAGCGCCCCTGCGGCACGAAGGAAATCCCCTCGCCCAGAATGGCCCGCGACTTGCTGCCGGCAATATTCTTGCCGCGCCAGTCGACATTCCCCTGCTTGATGGTCGTCATGCCGTAGAGCGTCTTGAGGAGCGTTGATTTGCCCGCCCCGTTCGGCCCCATCAGCGCCACGAACTGTCCCGCCGGCACGTCGAGATCGACGCCGTTGAGGATGTCCAGATTGCCGTAACCTGCGCGCAGGTCGCGGATCGAAAGGTTCGAATTACCCGCCAAGATAGGCCTCCCTGACGCGCTGATCCTGAATGATGTCGCCCGGCAAGCCTTCCACGAGCTTGGCTCCCTGGTCGAGCACGATGACGCGCTGGCAGATGCTGGTGACGACATCGATATTGTGTTCGATCACCAGGAAGCTCACGCCGAGCGACTTGTTGGCATACAGGATGGTATCGACGACGCGTTCGATGATCTTCGGATTGATCCCGGCCATCGGCTCGTCCAGCAGGATGAGCTTCGGTTCGGGCATCAGCATGGATGCGAACTGGATGAGCTTCTGCTGTCCGCCCGACAGATTGCCCGCCGGCTGGTGGCGCACATCCCAAAGACCCGCCATCTTGATCAGCTCGCGGGCTCTCTCCCTGAGACCATCGATGCGCCGACGGGACATCTTTCCCAAGCCGAAGGTCGATGCAATGGACGGGAAGGTGAACATCTGACCGGCGATGACCAGGTTCTCCTCGACATCGAGCGACTTGAAAGTGACGGTCTTCTGGAAAGAGCGCAGCATGCGGCCTTCCCTGGCGATGCGGTTCAGGGACCAGCCGGTGATGTCCTGTCCGTCGAGGACAACCGTGCCGGTGTCCGGCTTCGCAAGGCCTGTGCTGCAATCGAAGAAGGTCGATTTGCCCGAGCCGTTCGGTCCGATCAGGCCCGCGATCTCACCCCGATCGATGTGAATGCTGACATCGTTGACGGCCTTCACCGCGCCGTAGGACTTGCTGAGGTTCTTGATCGCGAGAAGCGGAAGATGACCGGTCATTTCGCACCTCCGATCGCATTCCAGAAGCGATTGATCAGCGGCGCAAACCCGTTCTTGAACCAGAAGACCAGGACGAGAAGGCAGAAGCCGTAGGCGATCATGCGCAATTCGGGGGTGATGCGCAGCGCCTCGGTCAGCCCGACGAAAAGCAGGCTTCCGAAGACGGTGCCGGAAATCATGCCCGCCCCGCCGCCCAGCACGATGATCAGCATCGTCGTCGAATAATACATCTGGAAGGTCAGCGGGCTGACGACCGTCAGGTAATAGGCGTAAAGGCAACCGCCGATACCGGCAAACACCGCGCTGATCATGAAGACGATCAGCTTGTAGCGCCAGGTCGGGACGCCGAGAGATTCGGCGAGCGTCTCGTTCTCACGGATCGCCACCATGTTGCGCCCGGCGGGCGAGCGGACGATCGCCCAGACGGCGAAGGTGGCGAGGACCCCGATGATCAGGGCGAGATAGTAGAAGTTCGTCGTGCCGGACACCGTGAACGACAGCGGGCCCAGCTCGAAGTATGGTTTGGGAATGCCCGAAAGCCCCATGTCACCGCGGGTCAGCGAGATCCAGTTCTTGGCAATGGCCTGGCCGATGATCACGAAACCGAGCGTACACATCACGAAGGACGTCGAGCGCAGACGCAGGGCGGGAATGCCGAGCGGAAGAGCAAGGGCTCCGGAGACGGCGCCTGCCGCGATGAGATTGACGTAAAACGGCGTGCCGTAGGTGACGGCGAGAAGACCTGCCGTATAGGCGCCGATGCCGAAAAACGCGGCCTGGGCCAATGACAGCAGACCGGTGTAGCCGACAAGCAGATTGAGCCCATGTGCCGGCAGCATGAAAATCAGGGCGATGATCAGGGAATGGGTGATGTAACGGCTGCCGATGAACGGCGCGGCGAGCGCTAGGACGATCAGGACCGCGGCGAGCGGTATGCGAAGATCGCGCCTGCGTACCTGTTGAGCGGTTTCCGTCAGAGACATGTCGAGTCCTCGGTCGTTCGAGAAAGGTCGGCGGGCGCGGCTGCTAGAAGCGCGCCTGCGTCGAAAAGAGACCATGCGGCCGCCACATCAGCATCAGGATCAGCGTGGCGAAGCCGACGGTGTCGCGGAATTGCAGGCCGACATAGGTGGCGACCAGGCTCTCGGCCACGCCAAGGATCATCGCCGCGACGAAAGTACCGCGCACATTGCCCAAACCGCCCATGATGATGATCGGCAGCGTCTTGAAGGTGATCAGCTCGCCCATGCCGCCATAGACGCTGACATTGACCGGCGCCGTCAGAACCCCGGAGAGTGCGGCCAGCGCCGCCCCCAGCATGAAGGTTCGAAGCACCACCTGCGGCACATCGATGCCGACGACGCTGCAGCACTCGACGTTCTGGGAAACGGCGCGCATTGCCATTCCCAAGCGGGTGTAGCTGACCATCAGTTCGAGGCCGATGAACACCAGCAAGCAGACGACGAGAATGAGAATGCGCTGTTGGGCCAGGCTGAAGCCGAAGATGGAAACCGGCTCGATATAACCTCCGGCGAAGAACTTGTAGCCTCCGCCGAAGACGAGAATGATGGTGTTCTGCAGGATCAGCGCGATGCCGAGGGTGGCAAGCACGCCCGATTCCGCGGGCGCGCCGACCATCCGGCGCATGACGAGTTGCCCGACCACATAGGCAACGGCAATCGTTGCAAGAACCCCCACGACAATCGACGCTTCGTAGGACAGTCCGAGATAGTCGATCGCAAACCAGGCCCCGAACGTGCCGAGCATGTAGTATTCGCCGTGAGCAAAGTTGATGGCTCTCAGCACGCCGAAAATCATGGTCATGCCGACGGCGACGATTGCGTAAACAGAACCCGTGACGATTCCATTCACAGTTTGCTCAACTATGGTCGAGAGCATGGGCGTATTCCTCCCGGCAGATTACTTGGCAGGATATTGAATGTCCGCCGTATAGGCACCCTTGATGCTCGGCTTGCCGTTCTCGATCTGCAGCAGGATCATCGGCAGGCGGGCCTGGTTGTGGTCGTCGAACGTGACCTCGCCAACCGGGCTCTTGTACTTGATTTTGGAGAGTGCGTCGCGAACCTTCACCTTGTCGGCGCTGCCGGCCTGCTTGATCGCCGCTGCGAGGAGATTGACGGTGTCCCAGTGAACATAGGCGTGGTTGTTCGGGGCTTCGTCATAGGTGGCCGTGAACTTGTCGACGAAAGCCTTGCTTTCGGGCGAGTCGAACTGCGGCAGCCATGCGGCGGCTTCAACGGCGCCTTCGAGCGCCGACGGGGCTGATTTGACGGTCTTTTCCGTGTTGAACTCGCCATTGCCGATCAGCGTCACCTTGCCGGCTATTCCGAGTTCGACCATCTGGCGGGCGATGATGGGTGTCGTATCGGCGAGGCCGTACATGATGATGGCCTGGGCGCCATTGTCGCGTATCTTGGCGAGAACGCTGCGGAAGTCGACTTCGCCTTCCTTGTAATAGTCCTCGCTGAGAATCTCGCCCTTGAAGTCAGGCAGGTATTTCTTCGTGAATGTAATCGCCGAGCGGCCATAATCGCTGTCGACGGAGAGCACGGCAAACTTGGTAAAGCCGCGCTGCTCTGCTGCATATTTGGCGACGATCAGCGCCCGGTTCTCATCTGTCGGATAGTTGCGATAGGTCCATTTGAACCCGCCGACACCGGCCTGGTAGGTGATTTTCGGATTGGACGACGCCGCATTCAGCAGAAGCACTTCAGCGTCTTCAGCGACGGGCTGGATGGCGAGCGTCACCGAACTGGAAACGTCGCCGATGATGAAGTCGACGCCATCCTGGTCGATCAGGCGGCGGGCGGCCGAAACACCTTCGACGGGCGTACCCTGGCTGTCGGCATTGAGGAGTTCGATTTTCATCCCATTGACGCCGCCGGCATCATTGATGTCTTTGACGGCGAGTTCGGCGCCGTGCATCGAAAATGCGCCGTAGCGCGCATTCGGGCCGCTCATCGGCGCAACGAGTCCGAGTTTGATCGTCCCGTCCGCGGCCAGCGCCCCGGCCGGCCGGCCGGAAACGGCAACCGCCAGCGAAAGGACTGCGGTAGAAAGGAAAAATGCTCTGCGGCTTACGGTAAGTTTCATGTTCCCACTCCATGTTCTCGGGTGCAAACGCTTGGGCTTATGGCCCAGCGTACTCCTGACCGCTTTCCGCGGTTCTTATGGCGTCAGCCCAGCGCCGACACCGTCACAGTAGGTTCAGGAAAGCGTCGCTGGCCAACACAACTCCATTCTGCCGCTATAGCGTTTATTTATAGCGAACCGATCTATTCGGCATTGCGGGTGTTGTTCGCCTTCCTCGCCGGACAGGCCATCGGCCATATCGATGCCGTCGCCCCTCGCCGCGGCGCGGGCTCTCTTTGCCGAGGCGAAATTTCGAGATCGATGGCGGCATTCGCTGACGGATGTAGCGGCGCGTCATAAAACGGAGCGAGGCCGCCAGATGGTCGGCCTCGCCGTGTCGTCAACTGTGCCGCTGGCGCAGATTGGAGATCGCTTGCATCACTCGGGTCCGGCACTCCACTCGCGATAGGCGAGATGCATTTTGGCTCCGATCGTCGTGAAGGGCTGCGGCGGCAATGCCGTCGGAGCAGCCAGGCGCGCATAGATACGGCCGAGTTCGGAACTGTGACCGAGCGCCAGTTCGGCAGCTGCGATCCCTGAGGCCGTCGAGTTCGACGCTCCAAGGCCGTTGCAGCCGCATGCAGCGAACACGCCGGGCTCGATCTCACCGAATGCCGGAACATGATTGCGGGTGAGCGCCATCGCGCCGGCCCAGCGATACTGCATCCCGACGCCGCTGAGCATGGGAAAACGTTTGGAGAATTTGCCGTCGTGCAGGCGGCCGGCCCGCCGGATCGCGGCGTCGCTGATTTCGATGCCCGGATTGTAGCTGTAACGGGAGCGCACCAGGATTCGATCGCCGCCGGCCGTGCCGATGCGACGGACGGTTGTTCCCATCGGCAGGGCCGGAGTGGCGGCCCACTTCCGCTCTCCATCGAGGCGCGAGGGGTCGAACTCCTCGGTGAGGGAGGCGTAGGTGAAGACGTGGAGCAGGCGCCCGCGGAAGAAGCCGAAGCTTTCGGCATGTCCATTGTTCGCCATGATGATCTTTGCCGCCTGCACCGACCCCTGCGGCGTCTTGACGAGCCATCCCGTGCCGAGGCGCTCGAACGAGAGTGCCGGCGTCCGCTCGTAAAGGGCGACCGGCTCCTTCAGGCAGTCGGCGACAGCGCGTATGTAGGCGGCGGGCTGCACGATGATCGTACCCGGCATGAACAGACCTGAGGTATAGACCGGCGACCCCGTCACCGCCGCGATCTCCCTGCCGTTCAGGAGCCGGTGGGCTTCGCCCATTTTCGTGAGCTGTTGCGCATAGTCCTCGAGATGTCTGTCGCCTTCCGCGCTGATGGCGACGCTGTATCGGCCACAGGGATCGAACACTTCTTTGCCCCAGCCGTTTTCCGCGGCCATCTCGCTCGCCAGAGCGATGGCCGAGCGCTGTATGAGGACAGACTGCCTGAACCTCGCCTCCGACTCTCCGCTGAAATCGTCTGACGCGACTTCGTGCGGCAGGTCGATGATGAAACCAGAATTCGCGCCCGCCGGCCCCTCGCCGACGACACCCGCTTCCAGGATGGCGACCCGCACGCTCGGATCCAGCCGGGAGATGCGCCGGGCCGCGGAAAGACCGGCGAAACCACCGCCGATAATCGCAACGTCGGCAACGACCGGTCCGTTCAACACAGGCCGCGGCGTGCGCGGCGCAAGCGTGGCCACCCAGCCCGAAACGCCTGCGCGTTTCGGAAGCCTGGATGCGACGAAGACGTTCTTTCCGGCCTGGGTCACGTCAGATCGCTTCCCGCTCCATGAGCGTCTCGAGGGAGCGCCGGATGGCCGGAAGCTTTTCCGGGGCAAGCGCGCGCAGCGGCTTGCGCGGCGCGCCGGCGCCATAGCCCACCAGATCCGCCGCCGCATAGACGGATTGCACGTAATCGCCTTCCCAGATCAGCCCCATCGACGGCTCCAGGATTTTCCAGAGCGCGCGAACCTCCTCCCACTTGTGCCCGGCGGCAGCCTCGACGAGGGCGACGCAGGTTTTCGGAGCGAAGTTCGCCCCACCCCAGATCAGGCCATCGCATCCGGCATAGAGTGCATAGGGAACGAGCGGGTCGGCGCCGTTCATGACGAAGCGGCCGGTGCGGATAAGCGCGGCCTGCTTGGCAAGATCTCCGCCGCTGTCCTTGACGGCACAGAAGCCGGGGATTTCGCTCAGCTTGTCCAGAAGTTCGGGCGTGACGGCGACGCCGACCGCCTGGGGAACGTTATAGCCGATCACCGGAAGACCGGCCTTCGCGACCTCGCTGTAAAAATCGAGGATGCCCTGGTCGTCGGTCGGCCCTTCGAAGAAGGGCGGAAGCACCATGACGCCCTCGGCGCCGGCGTCTCGCGCCCGGACAGTGCGCTCGACGACGTCTTCCACCAGAAGTGCGGAGGTCTGTGCGATCACCTTCGCCCGTCCGTTGACGATCCGGGCTCCGCGCCGGATCAGTTCCTCGGATTCCTCCTTGGAAAGGTAGACATGCATGCCGGTGCCGGAACTGAACAGAAAACTTCTGACGCCTGCGGCTAGGTAACGCTCGACATTGTCTTCGAGCCTTGCGTAGTCGATGCGTCCGGCATCGTCGAACGGCGTGGCGATAGCAAGATTCAGGCCTGGAAACTGGAAGTCAGACATTCGTTTGGTGTCCCGCGTTAGGCTGCCGAAAGGTTGAGCCAGATGGTCTTGATCTGGGTGTATTCCTGCTTGCTCAGACGTTCGCCCGTTGTCCCGCCAGCAGTGGTTCGATGTGTTCTTCGAAACGCCAGGCCTTAAAGGGTCGGCGTTTCCAGACCCTCCGGGGCCGCGTACATGGCCATGTTTCGTCGTGAAAGTTCGAGGTGAAGCCGCGCCAGTTCTCCGCATGCATCGACATCCCGTTTCTCGATAGCTTCGATCATCTCGTCATGCTGTTGCGCGGCGAGCTCGAGCTCTTCCTGCATGCGCGGCGTGTTCGGGTGCTTGTAGAAGACCTTGCCGATGCGCGCATGATCGATCTGCAGACGCCGAAGGCTTGGAACCAGATAGACGTTGTGCGCCATCTCGCCGATCTGGCGGTGGAACTGGTCGTTGTGGAAGACGCGTCCCTCGACATCGCAGTGGTCGACGGCCTTGCGAAATGACCGCTGAACCTGCTTCAGCACGTCGAGCTGCCCGCGAGTTCCGTTCTCGGCCGCCAGCCTGTTGGCGGTGATATAGATCATCGGCGCAAGAAGGAAGAAGTCGCGCAGCGACTGGTAGCTCATGGAGCTGACCCGCGCTGCGCGGTTGGCTTCCAGCTCGATGTAACCTTCGCCGGCCATCTGGCGCATCAGCTCGCGAACTGGCGGACGGGACAGCCCGAACTCTTCACTCAGCGCCACTTCGTCCAGCACCGCCCCCGGCTGCAGTTCCATCGTCAGGATGCGTCTGCGGAGCATAAGGCCAAGCTTGGCTTTGCGGTCGGGATTGACTTCAGTATCCAAAATCGCTACCTCATATTTTTAGAAGACATTATGTAGACATTTGATAGACGTCAAGGATGGAGCGTGAGACTTCCACATCGAATCCACCTGCCCGGGTGGGCGATAGAGCAGTTTCAGGTCAGGAAGGATTGCTGACGCCGTGGTGGAGGCTAAGCCGACGATTTTCTTCAGATTCGGCAGCTCACGGCGATGCGCAAGAGTGGGTCAGACAGCCGCGCCGATAGCTTGGCGTCCGCGGCACAAATTTTGCCTCTCGAACTCCCGGAAGACGGCCGGGACAAATCCATGCCGTTTCTTTCTGCATTTGCTCATTATTTGATCGGCCACTGATTTCGAATGCCAGAGAATACGCCAGTAGATTTTTCACCGAGCTTTGAGGGTTCGACGTTCGAATATATGGTCGAAGCCTTCACCGGGAGCTTCGGTCCCTTTGATGCATGGCGTACCGGTCGGGAGCAGGCTATCAGCTGGAAGACGGGCTTCTGGACCGATGGCACGCTATCCCTTGTCAGTGGCCAATATTCGTACGAATGGAGCGTAAAAGCGGCCCCCGAAACGGCGGAATGGCTGTCGGTCATCCTTGTGCGCTCCGGAGCTATCGATTTGGCGCTTGGCCGGACCGTCATCGAAGGAACAGCTGGGCGCTTGCTGTTGGTGAATAATCGCGAGGCCGACCGCTTTTCCGTCCGGGGAACGCCGCATCAGTCCGACGTGCTTCGCCTGGATTGGAAAGTGATTGCGCAGACCGCCGCCGCAATATTGGAGACGCCGCTGATCGGGACATTGCGGTTGGCGCCGACCATCGATCTTTCGACGCCGGCCGGCCAACTCGTCAGAGGACTGGCTCAAACGATCATCAACGGGGTGCGGAACAACGGGCCGCTCATTCATTCTCCGATTGCCGTGTCGCACCTGACCCAAGCCTTTGCCAATCTGGTCTTGCGCTCTATCCCGCATCGGTTCTCACATCTGCTCGAGAGGAAAGTGCATTTGCCCGCGCCGCGGCATATACGCTGCGCCGTTGAATTCATGCATGCGAACGTCGGCGAGCCCATTACCATGCAGAATGTAGCCGAGGCTTCAGGCGTCTCCATTCGTGCGCTTGAGGGAGGGTTTCGTACGTTCAAGGGAACGACCCCGTCAGCCTACTTGCGCGCGATGCGCTTGCGAGCGGCCCGAGAAGATCTTCTCGACCCTTCCAACCGACAATTGCTGCGGGACATATGCCTGAAATGGGGTTTCTTTCATTTCGGCCGATTTGCTGCCAGCTACAGGACCGCTTTCGGGGAAACACCATCGGAAACGAGAAGGCGATCCAATGGTGAGCGCATGTCAGGCCTCTGAGACCTTAGAGCCGCAAGACGGCACGAGACTTCAAGGACGAATGAGCAGGATCGCGAAGTGCGCTCTCGGGCTGAATTCAGATCCGATAAAAGCGCGCAGCATTGTCGTGAAAGACAGCGCGGCGCTCCCCTTCCGTATAAGTCCTTGTGATTTCCTTGAACGCATTCCAGATCCTGTCATAGCTTGAAAACAGCTTGTCGACCGGAAAGTTCGACGCGAACATGCATCGATCTGTTCCGAACAAAGTGATCGCCTCCTCCACATAGGGTCGGATCGAGCTGGTCGTCCAGGTCCAGTCCCCCATCCCAAGTCCAGAGATCTTGCATGCGATGTTCGGCGCCTGAGACAAGGCCTTCATCCCCTTCCGCCAGCCCTCGAAGTGATCAGGTCCGTCTACCTGCATGCCTGTGTGATTGAGGATGATCTGAACATCAGGAAAGTCGCGGGCAAGTTCGAGGAACTCCTCCATCTGCCAATAGTAAAGCTGCAGATCGAAGCTGAGTTCCCGTCGTGCCAGTTCCTTGAATCCTCGCCGCCATTCCGGGGTGCGGCTTACTTCCGGCACGGTCAAATAGGTCTTGGCGGGATCGTCGTGGAAGTTCATCGACTGTCGAATGCCTCGGAAATTGGCAAACTGCATGTGCTCGTCGAGCAGCCTGCCAACGTCGGGTTTGCGCAGGTCCGCATATCCGACAATGCCATGGGGAAAGCCGTGTTGGTCCGCAACGCCCTGAAGCCAGCGCGTTTCACCAGCCGGATCCCTGGGGTCGTAGCCGACGTCGAGATGCACCGCTTTCACGAGGTTCTGGTTCTTGGCGTCGGCGAGATAGTCGCCGATCAGATAAGTCTGGTTGATTGCCGTATAGTCGCCGAAGGCCGAGGGCTTCACACCGTCGGACAGCCATGGATAGTAGTTGTTTTTCAGGTCCCACAGATGGAAGTGGGGATCGATGATGGGAAGGTCGTCCATTCGTTCGTTTCCATGGTCGCTGGAGATTGGCGCAGGAGTGCCGCCGGGGCGGCACTCCGTCTGGTCAGTTGCTCGGCGGGAAGACGCGCGCGATGACGGCCTTGGCTTCCGGAGAGTCCACCTTGTCGGCCGTCACAAGCGGCATGACCAGCGCAAGGTCCTTGGATACCGGTGCACCGGTCAGCGCGTTGTAGACCTGCTGGGTCCCGTCGATGCCCTGCCCCACCGCTTCCTGGAAGAAGATGCCCTGGATGGCGTTGGACTTCAGCAGCGCGATCGTGGTCGGACTCCCGTCGGCGACGGCGATGCCGACCTTGCCGGTCTGTCCGCGGGTTTGAAGAACCTTCGCAGCACCCGTCCCGGCCTCGTCATACATGCCGTAGATCGCCTTGATGTCGGGATGGGCCGTCAGCATATCGTTCGCCTGCGTGACGGCCTCATTGACCGTCAGGCCGCGGGTTTCCAGCATCTGCGCAAGTTCGCAACCGTCGGCCTTGAAGGACTCCTCGGCACCTTTCAGGTACTTCTGAGCATTCTCTCGGTCCTGCGGCAGCGACAGCACTCCCACCTGGTTTCCCCCTCGCTCCTTTGCAAGCTTGCACACGAAGCTGCCCTGCGCCTTGCCGGTCTCATAGTTGTTCGCCGTGACTGCAGAGGTGTAGTCGGTCTGGCCGGGCTGAGGCCCGATACCGGCAAACGAAACGGGAATGTTCTGGGACTTCAGATAGGCGAGCAGCGGCGGCGTGCTGGTCGAGCTCACCGGGCCGATGACGACCGCGCTGACGCCCTTGGTGACGGCGGTGCGCGCATTGTCCATCTGCTTGGCCGGGGAGTTCTCGGACGTGTACTCGACGTAGTCCATCCCGAGCTCCTTGGCCTTCTCCTTCACGCCATAACCGACCCACTGCCAATAGGAGATATCAAGCGACGGCGCGAGATAGGCGACGGTCTTCTTATCCTGCGCGTGGACAGAACCCGCCAGTCCGATGCCGACGGCGACCAGACCGAACACCAGGGTGCGGCTCATTTCAGATATTGATTTCATGTCTTTCCCTCCTCCTCATTGAGCCGGTATACAACCGGCTGCTGGTTGTCAGCCCGCACTGCGCCGGGCCTTGCCGAAGCGGTCGATGAGGACCGCGATCAGGATGGCAAGGCCGGTGACGGAGCCCTGCCAGAAACTGTTGATGCCGATGAGATTGACGCCGTTCTGGATCACCGTGATCATCAGTGCGCCGAGGACGGCGCCGACCGCGGTTCCCGTGCCGCCGAGAAGGCTCGCCCCGCCGATCACCACGGCCGCGATCGCCTGAAGCATCAGACTGGCGCCGGCCGTCGATTCCGCGTTCAGGATATAGGAAATCGTCAGCAGTCCCGAAAAGGACGACAGAAGGGACGAAGCGACATAGGCGAAGAACTTTGTGCGTTTGACCGGGATGCCCAGCAGATAGGCGGCCGCAGCGCTGCTGCCCACGGCGTAGAACCAGCGCCCGGCGACGACCTTCTTCAGGAAGATCTCGATGGCGACCAGCAGGACGACACAGAACAGGATGTAGTTCGGCATGCCAGGCACGATGCTGCCGGCATTGAGCAGCCAGTAATCGGGATCCGGGATCGGCATGGAGCGGCCATTGGTGACGATGAAGGCGAGCGACCCCGCGACGGCGAAGGTGATCAGGGTGACCACGAACGGCGCAAGGCCCGCGACCGTGACCAGGAAGCCGTTGATGGAGCCGAAGAGGAGTCCGACGGCGAGACCGGCGAGGCTGGAGGTGATCCCGCCGAAGCCGCTTGCCATGACCTGCGCCGTCACCATGCCGGTCAGCGAAAAGACCGAGCCGACGGACAGATCGATGCCACCGGTTATGACCACCAGGAGGACACCGAGCGACATGATGATCAGCGGCGCACCCGCCTGGGTGATGTTCGAAAAATTCCCCCAGCTCAGCGCCTGGGGAACCTGCGACCCGACGGCAAGACCTAGGATGACCATTGCCACTGCGATCGCGATTTCCGTCCGGTATGCACTGAGGAGACTGTCGCGATTTCTGGTGGCCTGTGGAGACGGCTCCACTGCGCGTGCCTCTTCTGTCGATGTTGGAATCATGTCGCCATTCCTGTCAGTTCTGCGAGCCTGTCCTCGCTCATGTCCTGTCGTTCGATGATGCCGGAAGCGCAACCCTCGGTGTCGAATGCAACGATCCGGTCGCATACTTCGAGGAGCTCGGCATTCTCGGTCGACCACCACACGATGATCGTTCCCGTCGACGCCATCTGCCGGATAAGCTGGTAGATTTCCTTCTTGGTGCGGATATCGACACCTCGCGTCGGCTCTTCGAGCACAAGCAGGCTCGACGGCAAGCCGAGCCACCGTGCCAGAAGCAACTTCTGCTGGGTACCGCCGCTCAGCGTTGCGGGTAGATCCCAGATCGAGGCGGCTTTCACACTGAGAGCCTGCAGCAAGTCCACGCATTCCAGGCGTTCGCGACCTGAGATGAACGTGGCACCCCGGACAACCCGGCGCGACGCCAGCACGTTGTCGATGATCGGAAGGCTGTGAAGAATACCCTTGTGGGTCCGGTCGCCAGTGACAAAACCGGCGCCGGCCGCAGCCGCCCTCCTAGGAGAGGCGAAGCGCTCTGGCCAACCCGCGCGCGACACCGTCCAACGCTTCGCCTGAGCGGCTCCGACCAGGGCCGAGATCAGCGTCGCGGGACCGGCGGGCGCGCCCGCCACTCCAAGGATCGTCCCGGGAGAAAGCGTGATCTCGAGATCGGCCTCCCGGATCGACAGCGGCTCTCCCTTCATTCCGTTCCGGTCCACGGCCGCGCTCGACGCAGAATGCGACGCAGCGACCTGCCCCATCTTCTCGATGATCGCGACATCGGAAAGTTCGGAAAGCGCCAAGCGGTCGACGATGGTGCGGCCATCGCGGATGATCGTGCAGACGTCCGCGATCTGACGGATTTCCTTCATCCGGTGCGACACGAAGACGACGGACAGCCCTGTCTCGCGGGTCAAACGGCGGAGCACGGAAAACAAGCGGCTCGTCTCCGCGGCCGTCAAGTTCGCCGTCGGCTCGTCGAGAAGAATGAGTTCGGCGCCTGACGAAAGCGCTCGGGCAATCTCGACCATCTGGCCTTCGTGAAGGCTGAGGTCTTCCACGAGCCGGTGCAGGGATCTGGCTGCGAACTCCGGATCGATCATCGCCAAAGCTTCGAACGCCTTCTCGATCGACAGCCTTTTTTTCACCGCCGCGAAACCCCTGCGGTAGTGCGGTAAGGTGATGTTTTCAGCGACGCTAAGGTGGGGAAGAAGGGCAAGCTCCTGATGGACGACCGCTACCCTGGCGCGGCCCTCGGCATCGGTGCGCGGCGCCCCACTCGGATCGAAGAAGCTAATGTCGCCGTCCCCTTTCGAGGCCGACCCCGTGATGATGCGGATCATCGTCGACTTGCCGGCACCGTTTCCCCCGAGCAGCGCGTGGATCTCGCCACGCGCCACGGAGAAGTCGACGCCCTTGAGAACCGACGTCGCCCCATACGACTTCGTCAGTCCCTTGACGCTGACAACCGGATTTCGCGTCTCGACCATGATCCCGCCCTCAGTAGATCGTCAGAGCCGGGATGAAGCTGACGGCGAGCAGCAGCAGCATCGCCATCCCGAAATACGGCCACAGCTCGCTGGTCGTCGCCCCAAGCGGCGCCTTGGCGATCGACGACGAGATAAAGAGCGTCGTGCCGATGGGCGGGGTGTAGAGCCCGATGCCGAGATTGATCACCATCATCAGGCCGAGTTGCACCCGGTCGAGACCGATCGCATCGGCAAGGGGCACGAAGATCGGCCCCAGCAGCAGTATGGCAGGCGGCATGTCCAAAGGCATCCCGACGATCAGCATCAGAATGTTCATCATCAGGATGATGACGACGGGACTGGAAATGTGGGTCGCCACCCACTCGGCCATCTGCTGCGGCGCCTGGTCGAAGGTCAGCACCCAGCCGACGGCCGCACTTCCCATGATGACGAGCATGACCACGCCGGTCGCGACCCCGGCTTCCACCATGTTGTCGCAGAAGCGCTTCCAGGTGAGGTCCCGGTAGAACAGCAGGCTGAGCAGCAGCGAGTAGACCACTGAAAGGACCGAGACCTCCGTCGGCGTTGCAAAACCGAAACGCAGGAGGACAACAATCAGAATGGGTAGGACGACCGCCGGGAAGCTCTGAACGGCAAGCTTGGCCAGGTCCCGCTTCCGAACCTTGACGGCCTGCGCTTCGTAACCCCGCCGCACGGAAATGAACCAGCAGACGAAAATGAAGCTGAGCGCCATGATCAACCCGGGCAGGATTCCGGAGATGAACAGGTCGCCGATGCTGACGCCGCTGATCAGGGCATAAAGGATCATCGGGATCGACGGTGGGATGAGGACGTCGATGACCGCGGAGGTTGCGTTGTTGGCCGCGCAAAGGGCCGGCGGAAAGCCTTGGCGCTTCTGCCAGGGAATGAGGACGGATCCGAGAGCGCTCGCATTGGCCACCGCCGAACCGGACACCCCACCGAAGACGACGGAGGAGACGACGGTGGTCGAAAGTGGCCCGCCGCGCCAGCGCTGCATGGCGCGGGACGCCAGTTCGAGAAGCTGGCGGCCGAGCTCGCCGCCGAGCATCAGGGTTCCAGCGAGCATGAAGAACGGCAGCGCAAGCATCGGAAAGGATTGCGTCTGGTCGTAGACCTGTTGCGCCACCACCGACAAAGGGACGTAGCCGTTGAACAGCACTCCAAGGCCGGCCGCGATGATCAGGGCATAGCCGACCGGAACGGCCAGCACCATGAGAACGCAGAAGGAGATGATCATGACAAGGGTCATAGCGGCATCTCCCCGGATCCGATCACCGTCCGGTGCCCCCAGCCGAGGCGCAAGACACGTAGCGTTGCCGAAACGGTCACGATCGACACCAGAAGCGCACCGATAGCGAGCGCGTAATATCCGATACTGTTGGGCAGCTGCAGGACCGGGCTGTGCTCGACGCCTGCGATCTCGGCGACCACGACGGCCTGATAGCCGAGCACGAGGAAGGCTGCCACGCTGATGGCGTTCGCGATCACGAAGGCGGCGATCCGCGAGCGCCCCTCAAGCTGGTCGTACAGCCACTCGACCGCCATGTGTCCACCCGCCTGCGCGGCGATGACGATTCCCGCCAGGATGAAGAGCGGGAAGATCAGCAGCGGCAGTTCCTGGGCGAAAGAGAAGCCGCCGCTCTGCAGCGTGTAGCGGGCAAGCACATTGGCAGTCGTCACCACGGTCAGCGCAATGCCGCTGGCAATGATGATGAAACGGGACAGCGCAACGATGGCGCCGGCCGTCGTGTCGACGGCCTTCAGCACGTTTTCCATAGATGACTCCGCGTCATGGCAAAGGCCGGTCAGGCCTTTGCCTCCGCTTCAACCTTGCTGACGAAATCGCCGAAGGGCTTTTTCTTCCAGCTCTCGGCGACAGCGGCGGTCGCCTTCACGAAGGCTTCCCGATCCACGTCCACGACTTCGATCGCCGTGTTCTTCCTGAAGGCGCCGAGAACTTCGGACGCCTTCTCATTCGACAGCGTCCGCTGCAGCGCTCCCGCCTCCTTCGCCGCCGCCTTGACGGCGTCGAGGTCGGCGCCGAGCCGGGCCTCGGCGATCTTCGACATCAGGAAGGGCGTCGACTCCCACTTATGTGCCGTCAGGCTGATGAACCTGTTGACCTCGTGGAGCTTCGAGCTCTCGATGTTGGCGAGCGGGTTTTCCTGTCCGTCGACCACGCCTTGCTGCAGGGCGATATACAACTCGCCGAACGCGATCTGTTCCGTGCCGGCTCCAAGAGCTTGGAAGATGTCGATCGTCATCGGATCCGCGGGCGTGCGTATCTTCAGGCCGGCGAGATCGTTCGGGGCGGCGACCTTGCGTTTGGAATTCGTCAGGTGGCGAATTCCGTTGTCCCACCAGTCCAACGGTACGACGCCGACGGCTTCGAAACGCTTGTTCAGATCCTCACCGACCGGACCGCCGAGAACTTGGATCGCTTTCTCGGTATCGCCGAAAAGAAACGGCAGACCAAGCGCGGCAAGCTCCGGCACGATTGCCGAGGTGGCGCCCTGGCTGTTTGCGGTAAAATCCAGTGCACCGGTGCGCAGGCTGGTAAGCATCGCCGAGTCGCTGCCGAGCGTCTCAGCACCCGCGACGTTGATCTTCACACGGCCGTCGGTCTTCTGAGCCACGAGCTCGGCGAATTTGGCGGCGGCGACTGTCCGGGGATTGCCTGGAGCAGCGCCGTGACCCAATGTCAGTGCCGTGCCTGCCTGCGCCGGACGCACGGTCGTAAGAAGTGCGGGGGCAGCCAGGGCTGCCGCCGTCGCTACCAGAAATCTGCGTCTGTTGGTCTGCAAGCTCATCTTCTCCTCCATTATGTGCTCCCATCAGAACTCGGCTCTCCTCCTGAAAGAACCGAGTCCCGTCCCTATGTTCCCAGCCAGGACTTGATCGACGACGTCACGCGACTGGTCGCCAGACCGTATTGGTCGTGGAGCGTCGGCAGCGCGCCGGCCTCCAGGAATTGGTCCGGCAATGCGATCTGCCGGAATGCGGCAGGCGCGACGCCGGCACGCAGCAGCGTGCCCGCCACGGCCTCTCCTAGGCCCCCGATGACAGTGTGGTTCTCCGCCACGACGACCAGGCGGCCGCTCTTGCGGCACTCCGTCAGAATGGCTTCCTCGTCCAAAGGCTTGATGGTCGGCACGTGAAGCACCGCCGCGTCGACGCCGTCCTTGCGAAGCTCCTTTGCCGCCTCGAGGGCGCGCATCGTCATCAGCCCCGACGATATGATCAGGGTGTCGCGGCCATCCCGCAGGAGTTTCGCCTTTCCGAGTTCGAACTTGTAATCATATTCGTCCAGCACGAGGGGAACGTTGCCGCGCAGGAGCCGCATATAGACGGGCCCCTTGTAGGCGGAGATCGCCGGCACCGCCTGCTCGATCTCGAGCGCGTCGCAGGGGTCGATGATCGTCAGGTTCGGCATGCCGCGGAACATGGCGATGTCTTCGGTGGCTTGATGGCTTGGCCCGTAGCCCGTGGTCAAGCCAGGCAATGCGCAGACGATCTTGACGTCGAGCATCTCCTCGGCGATCGCCAGGCAGATGAAGTCATATGCGCGCCGGGAAGCGAAGACCGCATAGGTCGTGACCCATGGCTGAAAGCCTTCACGCGCCATGCCCGCGGCCGACATCATCAGCAGCTGTTCGGCCATTCCCATCTGGTAGAAGCGGTCGGGATGCGCCGCTCGGAAGACATGAAGATCGGTGTATTTTGCGAGGTCCGCCGACATGCCGACGATCCGCTCATCCTTTTCCGCGAGCGCCGCCAGCGTCTTTCCAAATGGAGCCGGCTTCGTCGGCTGGTCGGCGCTCGCGATCGAGGCGATCATCGCCGAGGTCGTCAGCCGCGGCCGGTCGCTTGCCTGCGAAAGATGAGTCGGGCGTATGTATTTCGAGCGCCTCATGCTTCAACTCCCGCATCGATGATCCTGATTGCCTCGGCCCACTCGTCTGCCTCTACCCGGAGGAAGTGATTGCGCTCGCGAGCCTCGAGGAACGGGACACCTTTCGCCATTTTCGTGTCGCATATGATGATGCGCGGCTCCGGCCCGGCGTGAGTGCGCGCGGCGTCGAATGCCTTGACCAGCGCGCTGATATCGTTGCCGTCGATCCGTTGGACGAACCAACCGAAGGCTTCGAACTTCGGAGCGAGCGGCTCGAAATTCAGGACGCCGAGCGAAGGGCCGTCCGCCTGCATCTGGTTGACGTCGACGATCCCGATAAGGTTGTCGAGCTTGTAAGAGCCGGCCGACATCGCCGCCTCCCAGGTCGAGCCTTCGTCGAGCTCGCCGTCGGAAAAGAGGTTGTATACGAAGGATTGCGACTTCTTGCGTTTGAGGGCGAGGCACATGCCGACGGCGATGCCGAGCCCGTGCCCAAGAGAGCCGCCGGTGATTTCCATGCCCGGCGTGTAGGCGGCCATTCCAGACATCGGCAGCCTGCTTTCGTCGGTGCCGTATGTCTCCAATTCGTCCTCGGGGATAATCTTCGCCTCGATAAGGGCGGCATAGAGCGCGATCGCGTAATGTCCGATCGAAAGCAGGAACCTGTCGCGGCCCTCCCATTCCGGGTCCTCCGACCGGTAGTTTGTGGCGTGGAAGTAGGCAACGGCGAGCACATCAGCCACGCCGAGGGCTTGGGCGATGTAACCCTGGCCTTGGACTTCGCCCATCCGCAGGGCGTTGCGGCGAATTCGTCGCGCGCGCTCGGTAAGGCTGATGTTATGACCAATCTGGCTCATTCTTGAAAAACGCCTTTCAAAGACACCGGAATTCCATTCGCGGATCAGTGGATCAGCATGCCGCCATTGACGTCGATCACGGCGCCGGTGACATAGGCGGACAGGTCGGATGCCAGGAACAGATAGATGTTGGCGACGTCGCTCGCTTCACCGAGCCGGCTCAAAGGAATGCCCTTGATGATATCAACCCGCATCTGGTCAGTAAGCTTTCCGCCGGTGATATCGGTCTGGATCAGTCCCGGTGTGACAGAGTTCACGCGGATGCCCGCAGGGCCGAATTCGCGAGCCATTGCCTTCGCGAGCCCGAGAACACCGGCCTTGGCCGCCGAATAATGTGGCCCACCAAAAATCCCGCCGCCGCGTTGGGCCGAAACGGAAGACATGCATGCAATCGAGCCGCCGCCTTGGTCGCGCATCTGCGGAATGAAGGCCTGGCTGAGAAAGAGTACGCCGGTCATGTTCACCGCGACGATGCGATGCCAATCCGCTTCGGAAATTTCCAGCGTCGCGACAGGCTGCGTTATACCGGCATTGTTGATCAGAGCATCGACGCGTCCGAACGTTGCAACCACCGCGTCGGCGGAAGCCTGGCAGGACGCCTTGTCGGCCACATCGCAACGCAGACCGATGTGGTCACCGCCGGCAACGGTCGGCAGGGTGGCGGCAGCTTCCTTGGCTGCGCCAGCGTCGATGTCGAGGATTGCCACTCTGGCCCCGTGTTCGGCGAAAAGCTGCGCGGTTGCACGGCCGATACCGCGCCTGCTTGCCGCGCCCGAAATGACCGCGGTCTTTCCTTCCAAAAGCATATGATCTCCTCCTGACGCTCTCCCGGCGTCCGGTTCTCTTCCCCGCAGCGATCGTCACTGCGACGGCCATAGTTCTGGCCGAACGGAGAGGAGTCATCAAACGCCAAGTTTACATCAGTAGGTGAATCTGTTTCACTAATCGCATGCTCAATACGATCTCGCTTTCCGCCATGCGAATATTCGAAGCAGCCGCCAGGCTCGGTTCGTTTCGCCGTGCGGCAGAGGAGCTGAACCTGTCTCCGAGCGCTGTCAGCCATGCTATCGTGCGGTTGGAAAGCGATCTGGGGGCGAGTCTTTTCGAACGCAACACAAGAAGCATTGCACTGACGCTTGCAGGTCAGACGCTGCTGCTGCACGCGTCGAACGCCTTCGAAGAGCTGCGGCGCGGTGTTGAACTCATTTCATCCAAAAAGGCTCAACTCCTGCGACTGCACTGTGCGCCGAGCTTCGCCGCACAAGTCCTTTCGCCGCGTCTGCCGGGCTTTCTCAAGGAGAATCCCGGCATCGAAGTAAGGGTGGCCGCCAGTACGAACTATGCCCGTTTCGTCGACAATCTGTTCGACGCGGACATCGTCTATGGCGAGCCGCAAAACCGCGACGATCTCATCGTGATCCCGTTGGGTGAGGAGCTTGTCTTTCCAATGTGCTCACCGGAGGTAGCGCAGCGCCTCAAGTCTCCGCGCGACCTGCTGCGCCATCCCCTGATCAGAAGCGACCTGAAAAGGATACAGTGGATCGACTGGTTCGAAGCCAATCAGATCGGCTCTCCGCCACCGCCCGCGATGAGTTTCGACAGAAGCTTTCTTGCCCTGGACGCTGCCGTGAACAGCCTGGGCGTGGCGCTCGAATCCAACATCCTCGCCGCTCGCGAGCTCGAAAGTGGAAAGCTCGTGCGGCCCTTTTCGGCAGGGTCCCGCGACAACAGGTACATAGGACATTACCTTGCCTATCCGAAGACCGGCACGCAGCGGCGACTGGCCCGAATTTTCGCAGATTGGCTCATACAGAACATGCACCGTTCGACCGCTGCCGCAACAACCTTGTGAGGTTCGGCGGCTCGGCTTCGATCGAGATCGTCGTCCGCGACGGACGCCGTGCCGCGCTTAAAAGGTGAGCTGCACCTTGCAGGCGGACGCGCGGTCGCCGGCGAGGATGAAGGCTGCGGTGGCTTGTTCGAGCGGCAGGCTGTGGCTGATGATCGGCCGGACATCGATCTTGCGGCTGGAGATCAGATCGACGGCGGTTGCAAATTCCTCGTGGAAACGCTGGGTTCCGTGGAGTTGAAGCTCCTTGCCGACGATGGCGTTGAGAGGGATCGGGACGTCTCCCGAGACGCCGACCTGCACGATCGTTCCGCGCGGCCTGATGGTGGCAATCGCGCTGCGGATTGCCGGGGCGGCGGCCGAGCATTCGAAGACGAGATCGAAATAGCCCTTTCCCGCCTCGAATCCGGCAAGCGCCTGGGCATCCTTGGCAACATTGTACGTGCGGCTGGCGCCCATCGCCTTGGCCCTGGTGAGCGCCGCATCCGCGAGATCGGTGACCACAACCTCGCTCGCACCATGATAACAGGCGACGGCAACCATCAGGGCGCCGATCGGGCCGGCTCCGGTGATCAGGACACGTTTGCCGGCGATATCTCCTGCACGCGATGCGGCGTGCAGGCAGACGGAGAGCGGCTCGCTACAGGCCGCCTCTGCGGCAGTTGTCGCAACTCCGACCGCAAAGCACTGCCTGGCCGGCACCACCAGCCATTCCCGGAACATGCCCTGCTCATGCGGCAGGCGCATTGCGCTGCCCATGAAGCGCATTTCCAGGCAGTGGATCGGCATTGCCTTGTGGCAATATTCGCAATGTCCGCAAGGTTGGCTGGGATTGACCGCCACCAGCGTACCGGCTTTCAGATCGACGCCTTCGGCTGCTTGGCTCACTGTTCCCGCTGCCTCGTGGCCCGGGATGATCGGCTCGCGAACCCTGACCGGCCCGAAGCCGCCGTCCTGATAGTAGTGCAGGTCGGAACCGCAGATGCCTGCGGCCGCCATTTTGAGGAGCACCTCGCCGGGACCGAGAGCTGCAACCGCGGCGGTCTCGATTCTGAGATCGCCCTTTTGGTAGAGCCGAGCCACACGTGTCCGCATCTTCCGCTCCTATCTCAGCAGTCCAAGCTGCTGCGGCAGCCACAGCGATATGGCCGGGACGAAGGTGATCAGGATCAGCGCCAGGAAGAGCGGCACCAGCCAGGGCAAGATCGCCATGGTCGTGCGTTCGACGGATAGTTTCGCGACCCTCGACAGCACGAAAAGCACCATGCCGAGCGGCGGATGCAGCAGACCGATCATCAGGTTCAACGTCATGATGAGACCGAACTGGACGGGATCGATCCCGAATTTCAGGACGATCGGCAGAAGGATCGGCACGAGGATGGTGATGGCCGCGATCGTGTCCAGGAAGCAGCCGACGAAGAGCATCAAGAGGTTCACCAGGATCAGGAAAACCCATTTGTTGTCGGTGATCGACAGGATCGCATCGGACAGCAGCTGGGCCGCCTGGCTCACCGTCAGCAGCCACGCAAAGACCGATGCCGCAGTGACGATGAAGAGAACGGAAGCCGTCGTCTCGATCGTATCGAAGCTTGCCTTGGCGAGCGTCGAGGGTGTCATCGTACGGTAGCGCACCAGACCGAGGAACAAAGACCAAAGGACGGCTGCGACGGCGGCCTCCGTCGGCGTGAACCAGCCCATCGTCATGCCGCCGATCAGGATGACGGGCGTCATCAGCGCCATGACGGCGGAAAAGCGGAAATACCAGTCGAGGGCGAGAAGCAGAGCAAGGGCAATGCCCGCCGCAACATTCATCGATACGCCCGCCCGCATCAGCAGATAGATGGCCAACGGCACCGCCAGGACGACGACGATTTCCATCCCCGCCGACAGCAGCTGCTTCACATCGAACGGCGCGTCGGAGCCCCACCGCTTCCAATAGGCAAAAGCGGCGACAGTGATCATCATCAGCAGCGTCATGACGATGCCGGGCAGGATGCCCGCCATGAAAAGAGCGCCGATCGAGACGTTCGCCATCATGCCGTAGATCACGAAAGGCAGCGACGGCGGGAAGATCGGGCCGAGCGTCGCCGAAGCCGCCGTCACGCCAACTGCGGCCTCGACCGGATAGCCATGATCCTTCATCGCCTTGATCTCGATCGTGCCGATCCCCGCCGCATCGGCGAGCGCAGTGCCGGACATGCCGGAGAAGATCACGGAACCGATGATGTTGACCTGCGCGAGACCACCTTTCATCCAGCCGACGAGAGCGACGGCGAAGGAATAGATGCGGCCGGTGACGCCCGCCGAGTTCATCAGGTTGCCCGCAAGGATGAAGAACGGGACAGCGAGCAGCGGGAAGCTTTCAACACCGGCGATCATGCGCTGGGCGACGATGATGTCGGGTGCGATGCCGTAGAGGACGATGTAAAGCACCGATGCGACGGCCATCGAGATGGCAACGGGCACCCCGACCAGCATCAGCACCAGAAACGAGCCAAGAAGCAGTAGCATCGGATCAATCCTCGATGGTCTGGAATTCTTCGGGGCGCTCCAGAACGGAGTAGCCGCGGCGGATGTTGGCGATGAAGACGATGACCGCGCGGATCAACATCAGCACGAAGGCGATGAGAACGCTGTAGAAGACGATGTTGCGCGGCAGGTCGATGGTGACCATCTGCTCGTCGGCGACGATATCGACGTAGCGCCACATCAGGTGGCAGCCATAGGCGAAAAAGCCGATGCGGACGATATCGACGAAGGTGGCAAGCACGCGCGCCAGGCCCGCAGGCATATAGTGATAGAACACATCGACCTGGATATGCCGCGAGGTGCGCACGCACATGACGGAACCCAGAAAGACGACGCCGATCAGGCAGTTGATGGCGATTTCCTCGGTCCATGCGTAGCTGTCGTTCAGCACATAACGCGTGAAGAACTGAAGGAAGACGCAACCCGCCATCAGCCAGAAGACGATCAGCGTGATCCAGTCTTCAATGGCATAGTCCGAGATGTTTGCAGTCGGCGCGTGCCCTTCGAACTCGTGACCGATTTCTTCGGCCGTGATTTGCGTATGGATTTCTTGCGACATGATCGGCCTTGTTCCAGTCGGAATGAAGGAACGCGGCGCCTTACGGCGCCGCGCCGCGAGTCTTACTGGATCGCGCGGATTGCTTCCCAATCGGCCTTCTCGTAACCGAAATCTTCGAACTTGACCTTTTCCATCACGGTTTTTTCGAAATCGGTCTTGTCGACCTCAGCGACATTCAGGCCCTTTTCCTTGAAGGTCGCGATAAGGCTGTTTTCCTTGCCGGCGATCGTCTTGCTCGTGCGCTCGGCGGCCTCCTGCATGACCTCGCCGAAGATCTTCTTGTCCTCGTCGGAAAGGCTCGCCCACCGCGTCTTCGAGACCACGGTGTTGAGGTGATCGACGATGTGGCCGGTGAGGATGATGTTCTTCTGGACTTCGTAGAACTTCTTCGCCTCGATCGTCGTCAGCGGGTTTTCCTGCGCCTCGACCGTGCCGTTCTGCAGAGCGAGATAGACTTCGGCAAAGGCGATCGGCGTGGTGTTGGCGCCGCAGGCGCGCGGCATGGCGAGATAGGCCGGAACATCAGGCACGCGGATCTTCAAGCCCGCCATATCGGCGCATTTGGCAATCGGCTTGTTTGAAGTCGTATGGCGCGTGCCGTAATAGCTGACGGCGGCGATGTGGTTGCCGGTCTTGTCTTCATAGCCTTTGGCAAGACGCTTGAAGACATCGCTCTTGGTATAGGCGATCAGGTGATCGGGACCGCGGAAGATATAGGGGAAGTAGGTTACGCCGATCGGCTTGTAGTCGCGTGCCGCAAAGCTCGATCCCGAGATGATGATGTCGACCGTCCCGAGCTTGAGGCCCTGGTTGATGTCGGCTTCCTTGCCGAGCTGCGAGGCCGGGTAGACCTCGATCTTATAACGCCCGTCGGTTCGCTTGTTGATCTCTTCCGCAGCCCACACGGAATCGGTGTGGAAGGGCTCGGACGTTTCATAGACATGCGCCCATTTCAGCACTGTCTGGGCATGCGCAATCGCGCTGCTCGCCATGATCGCCGCTGCGGTGCAAAGTATCGTTGCCAGTCTCTTCTTCATCGCTCTCTCCTCCGAGCTCGGTTAAATCTTGGTCGTTCCTTTCGCGGGGCCTTTGCTGCGGCCGCGCTCCTCCTCTCCCGAAAGCTCCTCCCCGAAACTCTCGGAAAACCTCTTCTGCGACATGGTGAGATGGGCGCGCATGGCCGCCTTGGCGCCCGCCGCATCGCCGGCGGCGATGGCGTCGCGAATGGCCCGATGCTCGTCCACGGCGCTGCGCCACGTTCCCGGCCCCTCGAAATGGCTCGCGAGCCTCGCGAAGTAAGGGGTCATGCGCATGTCGAACATTTCGCCCGTCACGCGGATCAATGTCGCATTGCCGACGATGGCGGCAATGCCGGTGTGGAAGGCGCGATCGGCAGAAAGCACCGCGCTCGCATCATTGACCACGCCGCTCATCCGCAGCAGCGTTTCATCGAGCAGAGCGATATCCGCCGGCTTGGCGCGGCCTGCGGCTTCTTCGGCAATGGCGCATTCGATGAGGGCGCGCGCCTGCAGCAGCTCGAAAGGCCCTTCCACCGGTTCCCGCTCGGCGCCAGTGACGGTCGCGGCATGCTGGCGCACGACATAGATGCCGGATCCCATGCGAATATTGACGAAGCCTTCGACCTCCAGGACGATCAGCGCTTCGCGGACGGTCGGACGTGAGACCGACAATTGCTCCGCCAGGTCGCGCTCCGCCGGCAGCCGCTGACCGACGGCGAGCTCGCCGCTCGCGATCATCAAGCGAATCTGATCCGCGACCTGCCGATAAAGACGGCGGGATTCAACAGGCGAAAACATCGTGGCCTCCTCCGGCGGCTTCTCCTCAAGCGCGCAGCTGGTCAATTGGCCTGACCAATTCGGCATAGATATCACCACTGGAGTTGTGCGTCAATCCGCCGCATAAACTCAAAAGGAGAGTTCACGGCATAGGCCGAGCAGGCATACAAAAAACCCCGCCGAAGCGGGGTTCTTTGCGAAAGGAATAATCAGTTGTTATGCGCGGCGCAGGCCTCATCCATCGGCGTGGCGTTGCTCGTACCGCCCTGCGTCTGAAGATTGTCGGAGTTGTTGACCGGATTGGGGCACTTGGGCCTGTTGGTTTTCATAGTGCCGGTGGTCGTGGAGCCGGTCGTGGTGGTATCGGTCACCATCGGCTTTTTGGCCTTCATATCGCCGCTTGCACCGCCACCTTGATCGGCCTGGTTTTTATCGATCGTGGCGCCGGCTGGTGCCGGATTGGACTGTGCGAAAGCAGACGTGGCCATGCCGATGGCGACAAGCGAAGCTGCTATGAGTTTCATACGCATCCTGATGTCCTCCTTGGGATCTTTGCGTGATCAGGCAGAACCTCGCCCACAGCTCATTGTTCCGCATTTCCTGCTTACAAACATCCCATAAGCTCTGGAGCCCGGTCGCGACCAAGGATCAAGGGCGAGGGTGAGACAGAGTCAGGAAGTGAGTGATGGCCAGGCGTGCCGGCCAGCGGCGACCGCGTTCGTGAAGGTTACTTCGCGTAAAGCGCACGCGAGCGCTCGAGATGCTTGAGGAGGGTCGTTTCCGAGCCATCCACGTCGTTTGCTTCAAGGCGGTCGACAATCTCGTCGTGTTCGACCAGCGTGAATTTTTCCTTGCCGGTCCAGATCAGCATCTCGGTATGATATTCCTTCAGCCAGGCAAGCATCGCTTCGCTGACGGCGACGTAGATCGGATTGCCTGAGATCTGGGCGATGCGGGTGTGGAATTCCATGTCCGCGTCAATGAACTCTTCCGCCCGCCCAAGCGACATGCGCTGACGTTCGATGATGTTCCTGAGATCAGCGATATCGCTGGCAGAGGCGCGCTGCGCGGCCTCGCGCGCCATGCCTCGTTCGAAGAAGATGCGGGCACTTTTGAGATGCTCCAGCGAATCCGCCGATTGCGACAGCATGATCTTGGCGGTGAGATCAACCTGGCGGAATATCGATTTCGCCGTCAGCCTGAGAACCTTCGCCCGCTCGCCGTGCGAAATGCTGACAAGACCCTTGCTGGCAAGCGACTGCATGGCCTCCCTGATCGCCGGCCGGCCGACGCCGAAGCGTTCCATCAACACGCGTTCAGATGGCATTTCGTCGCCAGGCTGAAGCTCGCCCGAGGTGATCATTCGCTCAAGTCGATCAAACACTTCGTCAGAGAGTTTGCGGCGGACGATTTGTTCGAGGGGCTGGGTCATCACATCTCGCTGGCTCAAAATGTTTCCTCCTAGCAGTTTCCATGTCGAGAACAAAGCTGTCGACGAAAATTTGCGCATCCGAAAATTCTGCTTTTCATTAGTTGGAATACTCATTATACCAGATCACAAGTTGACGCCATGACAATCTGCGTGGCGAGAGGAGCAACCGTCCGTTTCATGATGATTACCCTGACCTACCGCATCGAGACGCCCGGAAGCGTCGAGGCGATGGCGGACAAGATCGCGAGCGACCAGTCGACCGGAACCTTCGTGCCCGTTCCCGGTGAAACCGAAGAGCTGAAGTCGCGGGTCGCCGCCCGCGTCCTGGCGATCCGCCCGCTCGAAGATGCACGTCATCCGACTTGGCCCGAGGTCGCCCCCGGCACGCTGCTCCATCGCGCCGATATCGACATCGCCTTTCCCCTCGAGGCGATCGGGACCGACCTCTCGGCTTTGATGACCATTGCAATCGGCGGCGTCTACTCCATCAAGGGCATGACCGGCATCCGCATCGTCGACATGAAGCTGCCAGACGCCTTCAGAAGCGCGCATCCAGGACCGCAGTTCGGCATCCCGGGAAGTCGCCGCCTCACCGGCGTCGAAGGTCGCCCCATCATCGGAACGATCGTCAAGCCGGCGCTCGGGCTGAGACCCCAGGAGACGGCCGCGCTCGTCGGCGAACTGATCGCATCGGGTGTCGACTTCATCAAAGACGACGAGAAGCTGACGAGCCCGGCCTATTCGCCGCTCAAGGATCGCGTCGCGGCGATCATGCCGCGCATTCTCGATCACGAACAAAAGAGCGGCAAGAAGGTGATGTATGCCTTCGGCATCTCGCATGCCGACCCCGACGAGATGATGCGCAATCACGACATCGTCGCTGCGGCCGGCGGCAACTGCGCCGTCGTCAACATCAACTCGATCGGCTTCGGCGGCATGAGCTTTCTGCGCAAGCGCTCCAATCTGGTGCTGCATGCGCATCGAAACGGCTGGGACGTGCTGACCCGCGATCCGGGCGCCGGCATGGATTTCAAGGTCTACCAGCAATTCTGGCGGCTGTTGGGGGTCGATCAGTTCCAGATCAACGGCATCAGGGTCAAATATTGGGAGCCGGACGACAGCTTCGTCTCGTCCTTCAAGGCCGTCAGCGCGCCGCTGTTTGATGCCGCCGATTGCCCGCTTCCGGTTGCCGGCTCCGGCCAGTGGGGCGGACAGGCACCGGAGACCTACCAGCGGACCGGCCGCACCGTCGATCTTCTCTATCTCTGCGGCGGCGGCATCGTCAGTCACCCCCATGGTCCGGCGTCCGGCGTTCGGGCCGTGCAGCAGGCGTGGCAGGCAGCCGTCGCCGGCATACCGCTGGAGATCTATGCGAGGGAACATCCGGAGCTTGCCGCCTCGATTGCAAAATTCAGCGACGGCAAGGGCGCGTGATTGCGATGGATGGACTTTTCGTCAGCTATTACGGCGATGACTTTACCGGTTCCACCGATGTCATGGAGGCCCTGGCATCGAACGGTGTCTCGACCGCGCTCTTCCTCGACGTTCCCACGCCGCAACTGCTCGCGCGTTTTAGCGATTGCCGCGCCATCGGCCTTGCCGGGACGAGCCGCAGCGAGACGCCGGAATGGATGCAGGAGCACCTTGCACATGCCTTCGAATGGCTGAATTCGCTTGGTGCCGCGATCTGTCACTACAAGGTCTGCTCGACCTTCGATTCCAGCCCTGGGATCGGCAGCATCGGCAAGGCGATCGAAATCGGCCGCGCGGTGTTCGGCCACTCCGTCGTTCCCGTCATCGTCGGCGCGCCGCAACTGAAACGCTACACAGCCTTCGGCAATCTCTTTGCCGCCTATCAGGGCCGGATCTTCCGCATCGACCGCCACCCCGTCATGAGCCGCCACCCGGTAACGCCGATGGACGAGGCGGATCTTGCGGTGCATCTCTCAAAGCAGACCCGTCTACCCGTCCTGGTCGCCGATCTCGTGGCGATCACCGCGGCGGACGCCGATCAACGGATCGACGAGCTGGCGTCGAGTTCCGAAGGCATCCTGCTCATCGATGTCGACTCCGAAGCGACACAGCAGGCCGCAGGTCAGCAGCTGCTCCGTGTCACCGGCCGTTCGGCAAGCTTTGTCGCCGGCTCGTCGGGGATCGAATATGCCCTGCTCAGCGCATGGCGGCGGAGCGGTTTCATCGACGACAGCAGGACCGAATTTCCCGATATCGGCCCCGTCGACCGCCTCGCCGTCGTGTCGGGCAGCGTCTCGCCGACCACCGAGCGCCAGATCCGCACCGCTGTCGAGAACGGCTTCGAGAGCATGGCGCTCGATCCGCTCGCCCTGGTCGGAGAGCATGGCCAAGGCGCGGTGGATGCAGCGGTCAAGGCAGGTGTCCAGAAGCTCCAGCAAGGCAAGAGCATCATCCTCCACACCGCACTTGGGCCGTCCGCGGACCGTGGCGCCGACATCGACAGGTTTCCGGGCGCGCGTCACCGGCTTGGGAGTGCACTCGGCACGATCTTGCGCCGCTTGATCGAAAGCGAAGAGCTGTCACGTGCCGTCGTTGCCGGCGGCGACACGTCCAGTCACGCCCTCAAGCAGTTGAAGGTCGACGCGCTGACGACGCTTCTGCCGCTGCCGCAAACTCCGGGTTCGCCGCTTTGCCTCGCCCATGGCGACTATCCGCCGACCAACGGCCTGCAGATCGCCCTCAAAGGCGGCCAGGTCGGCACCGACGGCTATTTCGCCCAGATCCGTGACGGGAGGAAGAGCTGAATGGTCCTTTGGGTCGGCACCAGCTTCAAGATGAACAAGACCTTGGAAGAAGCGCTCGCCTTCGCGCGCCGCCTCGCCCATGCAGACCGTGAACGCGACGTCCACGTGCAGCGCTTCGTCATTCCCTCCTTTACCTCAGTGCGCGAGGTCAAGCGCGCGCTTGCCGATACGTCGGTGAAGGTCGGCGCCCAGAACATGCACTGGGAGGACGCTGGCGCCTGGACTGGCGAGATTTCGCCTCTCATGCTGAAGGACTGTGAGCTCGACATGGTCGAGCTCGGCCATTCCGAACGGCGCGAGCATTTCGGGGAGACCGATGAAACCGTCGGCCTCAAGGTTTCGGCCGCCATCCGCCACGGCGTCACCCCGCTGATCTGCATCGGCGAGACATTGCAGGAGCGCCGGGAAGGTCAGGCCGACGCCGTGCTGCGGCGCCAGGTCGAGGCAGCCTTGAGGGGCATCGATACCGGCGCCGAACAGGCTACGGTCCTGCTCGCCTACGAACCCGTCTGGGCGATCGGCGTCAACGGTATTCCGGCAAACGCCGACTACGCCTCGGAGCGGCATGGAAGGATCGCCGAAGTGGCCAAAGCCATTCTTGGCCGTTCCGTGCCGGTGCTCTACGGCGGCAGCGTCAATCCGCAAAATTGCGAGGAACTGATCACCGAGCCGCATATCGACGGCCTGTTCATCGGCCGCTCCGCCTGGTTCGTCGACGGTTACCTCGACATTCTTCGCCGCGTCAGCGCGGCGATCAAAGGGTGATTTCCATGCCTGAAGGCGAGCGAAAGGAAACTGCTATGAAGATCGCAATCGGCGCGGACAGCGCAGGCAAACCGCTGCTGGATGTCATTGCCGCCCATCTCGCGCACAAGACCGACCTGGAAGTTCATGATCTCAGCCAGTCCGGCTTCTACGCCGACCTGTCGCAGCGCCTCGCGCAGACGATCGTCAACGGCGAACATCAACGCGGCATCCTGATCTGCGGAACCGGCATCGGCGTCTGCATTTCCGCCAACAAGGTGCCGGGCATCCGTGCCGCGCTGACGCACGACACCTATTCGGCGGAGCGCGCGGTAAAATCGAACAACGCCCAGATCATCACGATGGGAGCGCGCGTCATCGGACCGGAGCTGGCGAAATCGATCGTCGATGTCTGGCTTGCATCCGAATTCGACCCTGACGGCCCCTCGGCCGGAAATGTGCAGGCGATCGACCGGCTCGACGCCGAAAAACATTGATGGCGACAGATTAAGCAGTGATATGGTGATTGACTCATCATACCAGTATATGATCCTATCCAAACGGAAAAGGTGAGGAAACATGACTCAGATTGCCCTCTTCGGCGCAGGCGGAAAAATGGGATATCGGCTTGCCAAAAATCTCAAAGGCTCACGATTCCAAGTGCGCCATGTCGAGGTGAGCGACGCGGGCAAGGCCCGCTTGAAGAACGATCTCGGTCTTGATTGCGTGCCAGTCGATGCCGCACTCGATGGCGCCGATGTGGTGATCCTTGCCGTGCCGGACACGGCGATCGGCAAAGTCGCGGCAGGCATCGTCGACAAGCTCAGGTCAGGCACCATGGTGGTCGCGCTGGATGCTGCGGCTCCCTTTGCCGGCCATCTGCCGAAGCGTGACGACCTCACCTATTTCGTCACTCATCCCTGCCATCCGCCGATCTTCAACGACGAGACCGACATGCAGGCCAAGAAGGACCATTTCGGCGGCCTGTTCGCCAAGCAGCACATCGTTTCGGCGCTGATGCAGGGGCCTGACAGCGCCTATGCGCTTGGCGAGGAAATCGCCAAGCTCATCTGGGCTCCGGTCATGCGCTCGCACCGCGTCACGGTCGACCAGCTCGCCATGCTCGAACCCGGCCTGTCGGAAACTGTCTGCGCATCGCTGCTCGTCATCATGCGCCAGGCCATGGACGAATGCGTGGCCCGCGGCGTGCCGGAACAGGCCGCCCGCGACTTCCTGCTCGGCCATATGAACGTGCTCGGCGCCGTCATCTTCAAGGAAGTCGACGGGGTGTTCTCGGATGCCTGCAACAAGGCGATCGAGTTCGGCATCCCGGCGCTGATGCGCGACGACTGGAAGAAAGTATTCGAACCGCAGGAGATCGCCGAAAGCATCCGGCGCATCACCTGAATTCGGCTTGGAGGAGGCAAGCCCTCCTCCTCAACTGCTCCGGGAGACCGGACAACCGCTCCGAGGAGACGGGGCTTCATTCACAACAGGGAGGAAAAAATGAAACTGACGCGCAGACTGACACTTGCGGCTTTCGCCGGCGCCCTGGCGCTGGGAACGGCCATGCCGGCCTTTGCGGCCGATCTCATCGCCATCATCACACCGGCGCATGACAATCCCTTCTTCAAGGCCGAAGCCGTCGGCGCCGAAGCCAAGGCGAAGGAACTCGGCTACGAGACGCTGCTCATGACCCATGATGACGACGCCAACAAGCAGTCGGAAATGATCGACACGGCGATCGGGCGCGGCGCCAAGGCGATCATCCTCGACAATGCCGGAGCCGACGCCTCCGTCGCGGCCGTCAAGAAGGCCAAGGATGCCGGCATCCCCTCCTTCCTGATCGACCGCGAAATCAATGCGACGGGCGTGGCCGTCGCCCAGATCGTCTCGAACAACTATCAGGGCGCGCAGCTCGGGGCGCAGGAATTCGTCAAGCTGATGGGCGAGAAGGGCAATTACGTCGAGCTGGTCGGCAAGGAGTCCGACACCAATGCCGGCATCCGCTCGCAAGGCTACCACGACGTCATCGACGACTACCCGGACCTGAAGTCCGTCGCCAAGCAGTCGGCCAACTGGAGCCAGACGGAAGCCTATTCGAAGATGGAAACCATCCTCCAGGCTAATCCCGACATCAAGGGCGTCATTTCGGGCAACGACACCATGGCCATGGGTGCGATCGCAGCACTGCAGGCGGCCGGCCGCAAGGACGTGATCGTCGTCGGCTTCGACGGCTCCAACGACGTGCGTGACTCCATCAAGTCGGGCGGCATCAAGGCGACGGTGCTGCAGCCCGCCTATGCCCAGGCCCAGCTCGCGGTCGAACAAGCAGACGCCTACATCAAGACCAAGACGGCGCCAAAGGAAGAGAAGCAGTTGATGGATTGCGTTCTCATCAACGCCGACAACTCCGGCAAGCTCGAGACCTTCGCGCTGACGAACTGATCAGCCGCGAGATGCAGAGGGTGCGCGGCCGCGCCCTCTGCAATGCATTTCGCAAGACGTCGAGGTTCACAGCATGTTGAGAATGAAGGGCGCCCTCATCGCTGCCGTCGTGGCGGCGGCCTTGCCCGGTTGCAAGATCATCAAAACGCCGACGCCGGAGGAAAAGGCGGCGGCAGCGGCCAAGACCGCCTTCGACCCGAATGCAAAGGTCGAGGCGATCTGGCAGCCCGAGGTCGTGCCTTATTTCGAAAAGCGCGCTGGCGACCTGAAAGACGTCATGCAACTGGCTGCCTCCAGCCCTGATGCCGCGGGCGAGAAATACGGCAATCCCCGCAAGCAGAGCAGTTCGCCATGGACCTATGCGGTGAAGATCACCGGCAAGGTCGTGGCGGCCGATACGGACTCGCGCGCGGCAACGCTCGATGTCGACGCCGATGGCGACGGCAAGGCCGATGCAAAGGTCCAGATCGGGCCGGCGCTCCGCGGCACGGCGCTCCGCGACACGCTGGACTTCGTCAATTTCAACGAATTCAAGAACCAGATCGAATGGGCGCAGTTCGGCAAGGCGTTCAACGAGAAGGCCAACTCGGCCTTCCTGTCGGCCGTCCCGCGCGAGGACCTCGCCGGCAAGACGGTGACCGTGATCGGCGCCTTTCCGCTGCCGAAAAGCGGCGAGCTGCCGCTCGTGACACCTTCGGAATTGAGGGTGGGCTCATGACGGCGACAGAGGCACAAAAGGATGATGTCATCCTGCGCCTTGACGACGTGTCGAAGGTCTATTCGGGCATCGTCGCCGTCAAGCGCGCCAATCTGGAACTGCGCCGCGGTGCGGTGAACGTGCTCGTCGGCGAAAACGGCGCGGGCAAGTCGACGCTGATGAAGATCATCGCCGGCGTCGAGCGTCCGACGCATGGCCGCATCATCCTCGACGGTGAACCCGTCTCCTTCGACAGCCCAGCGGAAGCGCAGGCGCATGGCATCGGCATGATCTTCCAGGAGCTCAATCTCTTCGCCAACATGTCGGTCGCCGAGAACATCTTCGCCAGGCGCGAGATCACCCGCGGCCTGCTCGGCATCGACCACAAGGCGCAGGTGCAAAAGGCCAATGGCTTTCTCAAGCGCCTGGATGCCGGGATCGAGGCGGACACGATGGTCGAGGATCTGCCGATCGGCCAGCAGCAACTCGTCGAAATCGCCAAAGCGATGTCGCTAAATGCCCGGATCCTGATCATGGACGAGCCGACGTCGGCGCTTTCGGCGGCCGAAGTCGACATCCTGTTCAAGGTGATCGCGGAACTGAAGGCTCAAGGAGTTGCGATCGTCTATATCTCACATCGGCTCGAAGAGCTGATGCGGATCGGTGACTATATCACCGTGCTGCGTGACGGCCAGGTCACCGGCGAGGCGATGGTGCGCGACATCGATACGCGCTGGATCGTTCGCTCGATGATCGGCTCGGATGCCAAGGACTTTGCAAAATCCGTCACCCATGCCGTTGGCGCCGAGGTCTTTCGCGCCGAAAACATCAGCCTTCCCAGACCGACGGGCGGGCTGTCGGTCAACGATGTCTCGCTGTCGGTCAAGGCGGGAGAAATCCTCGGCATATACGGCCTGATGGGTGCGGGACGCAGCGAATTCTTCGAGTGTGTGATCGGCCGCCACGCACACTCGACCGGCAAGATCTTCATCGAGGGCAAGCAGGTTCGCGCCCGCGACACCACCCGGCGCATCCGCCGCGGCCTTGCGCTCATTCCGGAAGACCGGCAGCGCGAGGGTCTGGTCCAGGTGCTCTCGATCGCTTCCAACCTGACGCTGGCGAGCCTTGGCCGCTTCGCCCGGCTCTTCCATATCGACAGCGGTGCCGAGAAGAGCGCCGTCCAGGAGGCCATCCGCGATCTTTCGATCAAGGCGCCGAACCCGGATTTCGAGGTGACCTCGATGTCGGGCGGCAACCAGCAGAAGGTCGTTATCGGTAAGGCATTAATGACCAATCCGAAAGTGCTGCTGATGGACGAGCCGAGCCGCGGCATCGATGTCGGCGCCAAGGCCGACGTCTTCCGCACCATGCGGCGGCTGGCGGCAAACGGGCTCGCCATTCTGTTTTCGACCTCCGACCTCGAGGAGGTCATGGCGCTTTCCGATCGCATCGCGGTCTTGAGCAACGGCCAGCTGGTCGCCGTCTTCGACCGGAACGAGGCGACGGAAGACGCCATCATCGCGGCTTCGGCCAAGGGACACGGACATCAAGGGAAACTCGCGTCATGATGGCGGCTACGTCAACCACTCTTGCGCCGAAAGGCGCCAACGGCTCGGCGCTTCTGACGCTGATGAAGCTCAGGACCTTCATCGCGCTTTTCGCCGTGATCATCTTCTTTGCGATCTTCGCGCCGAACTTCACCTCGACGGCGAACATGATCCTGATGTCGAAGCATGTGGCGCTGAACGCCTTCCTGGCGATGGGCATGACCTTCGTCATCATCACCGGCGGCATCGACCTTTCCGTCGGATCGATCGTCGGGTTGTGCGGCATGGTCGCCGGCGGCCTGATCCTTTACGGTATCGAATTGCCGATCGGCTACACGATCTATTTCAACCTCTTCGAGATCGTGCTGATCACGCTGTCGATCGGTCTCGTCATCGGCCTTATCAACGGCCTGCTGATCACCAAACTCAACGTCGCGCCCTTCATCGCCACGCTCGGCACGCTCTATGTCGCCCGCGGTCTCGCCTTGCTGTCATCGGACGGCCAGACCTTTCCGAACCTCGTCGGCCGGCCCGAATATGCCACGACCGGTTTCGACTTCTTCGGCGCGGGGCGCATTCTCGGCTTGCCGGTGTCGATCTGGATCCTGATCGTGCTGGCACTCGCGGCTGCCTATGTCGCCCGCTCGACGCCGATCGGCCGTCATATCTTCGCCGTCGGCGGCAATGAGCGGGCCGCGCGCATGTCCGGTATCCGGGTCGATGTGGTGAAGATCTTCGTCTACATGTTTTCCGGACTTTGCGCCGCCATCGTCGGCGTCGTCATTTCCTCCGAACTGATGGCCGCCCATCCGGCGACCGGCGAAAGCTTCGAACTCAATGCGATTGCCGCAGCCGTGCTCGGCGGCACCTCGATGTCGGGTGGCCGCGGCACGATCGGCGGCACGATCATCGGCGCTTTCGTCATCGGCATCCTCTCCGACGGGCTTGTCATGATGGGCGTCTCCTCCTTCTGGCAGATGGTCATCAAGGGCCTCGTCATCATCATTGCCGTCGTGGTCGATCAGGCCCAGCGGCGCCTGCAGCAGCGCGTCACCCTCATGCAGATGGCAAAGGCAGGCTGAGATGACCGAGTTGAAGGGGGCTTTGATCGGCTGCGGTTTCTTCGCGATCAACCAGATGCACGCCTGGAAAGATGTCGAAGGTGCTGACATCGTCGCGATCTGCGATCGCGATCCGGAGCGGCTGAAGGTCGTCGGCGACCAGTTCGGTATCGATCGCCGCTACCGCGATGCCGAGGCCATGTTTGCCGATGGCGGCTTCGATTTCGTCGACATCGCCACGACGGTCCAGAGTCACCGCGCTCTGGTGGAAATGGCCGCAGTGAATAAGGTGCCGGCCATCTGCCAGAAACCCTTCGCCAAGACGCTGTCGGATGCAAAGGCGATGGTCGAGGCTTGCCGCAATGCCGGCGTGGCCCTGATGGTGCACGAGAATTTTCGCTGGCAGACGCCGATCCAGGCGGTCCGCAAGGCGCTCGATGCTGGCGCCATCGGCACGCCCTTCTGGGGCCGCTTCTCCTTCCGCTCGGGTTACGACGTCTTCTCCGGCCAGCCGTATCTTGCCGAAGGCGAGCGCTTCATCATCGAAGATCTCGGCATTCATACGCTCGATATCGCCCGCTATATCCTCGGCGATATCAGATCACTGACGGCCCGCACCAAACGGGTCAATCCCAAGATCAAGGGCGAGGATGTCGCAACCATTCTGCTCGATCATGAAAACGACGCCACGTCGGTGGTCGACGTCAGCTACGCCACCAAGCTCTCGAAAGAGCCGTTTCCCGAAACGCTGATCGAGCTCGACGGCTCCGAGGGCACGATCCGCCTGACCCAGGGCTACCGCCTTGAAATCGCCCACGGCAGGGGCACCACCACAATGGATGTCTCTCCGAAGTTGTTGTCCTGGGCCTCGCGGCCTTGGCACAACATCCAGGAGAGCGTCTATGCGATCCAGCAGCATTGGGTCGATCAAATCAAGCGCGGCGCGGAGCACTCGACCTCGGGGGCCGATAATCTGAAGACCTTCGCCCTCGTCGAGGCCGCCTATGACAGCGCTGCCAGGGGACAGACGATCGATGTCGGAGCGATGCTGCGATGACGATCAATGCGTTCCAGCTCTACGGCACCCACCTGGTCGAGAGGCCGCCGGTTCGGCTGAGGGCCGGAAAGCTGACCGCCGACCTCGCCGATGGCAACCTCCGCGCGATCCGCTACGACGGCATCGAGGTGCTACGGGCGATTTCTTATCTCGTTCGCGACCGGGACTGGGGCACCTACAGCCCTGAAATCGTCGATCTCAGGATCGAGCAGAAGGAAGACCGTTTCGAAGTCGCTTATCAGGCCCGCTGCGAGGGACCCGGCGACACGAGGCTCGTTATCGATGTTCGCATCGCGGCATATCAGGACCGGCTCGATTTCGAGGGCGAAGCCATGACCGAGACCGGCTTCGAGACCAACCGCTGCGGCTTCTGCATCCTGCATCCAATCGTCGGCGTGGCGGGTTCGCCGGCCAAGGTCGAGCATGTCGACGGGGAGATCGTGACGACACGGTTCCCCGATGTCATCGAACCCTGGCAACCATTCAAGGACATGCGCGCCATCACCCACCGGGTCATGCCTGACGTTCAGGCTGAATGCCGGATGGAGGGCGACACCTTTGAAATGGAAGATCAAAGAAACTGGTCGGACGCATCCTATAAGACATATGTCAGACCGCTCGCTCTGCCCTGGCCCTACCAGATCTCTGCCAACCAACCTGTCCGGCAAAAGACGTCGCTTGTTATCAGAGACACCAGGCATTCCGCACCGCGCTTCGCGCCTGCGACCTTGGGCGGCGCGATAAAACTCAAGCTTGGAGAGCGGACCGGCATCATGCCCGATATCGGCGTGATCGTGACGCCTGAGGAGGCCGATGCGACGCTCATGGCAAAGGCCGTCCTGTCGGAGATCGCGCCGCGGGAACTCCTCTTTCATTTCGATCCGGATGCCGGGCATGCCGCCGAAGCACTGAAGACTTTTACCGCGATCGCCGCCGTCCACCGCGGCCGCTCGACGCTGGAGATCGCCCTCCCCTGCAAATCGTCGCCGGCAAGCGAGGCGGCCGAGATCGCCCACCAAATGCAGCTGGCGGCATTCAAGCCGGATGCGATCATGATCTCGCCATCCGTCGACCGGCAATCGACGCCGCCCGGCAGCACATGGCCGGATTGCCCGCCTTTGGACGCGGTCTATGCCGCCGCCCGCGCCGCCTTTCCCGGTATTCGCATCGGCGGCGGCATGCTGAGCTATTTCACCGAACTCAACCGCAAGCGCGCGCCGGATGGGCAGCTCGACTTCGTCAGCCACTGCACCAACCCCATCGTGCATGCGGCCGACGATCTCAGCGTCATGCAGACATTGGAAGCGCTGCCCTTCATCACCCGCTCCGTTCGTGCCATCTACGGCGACAAGCCCTACCGGATCGGCCCCTCGACGATCCCGATGCGGCAGAACCCCTATGGCAGCCGCACAATGGATAATCCCATGGGCGCACGCATACCCATGGCCAACCGCGACCCGCGCCACAACGGCCGTTTCGCGGAAGCTTTCGCACTCGGTTACGCAATCAGAGTGCTGGATGCCGGTCTCGAATGCCTGACGCTCTCGGCCTTGACCGGTCCGTTCGGTCTGATTGCCGGTCCGGCCGAGCCGATCGAGCAGGGTGGGCGGCGTCCGCTGTTCAATGCGGTGCGGACTTTGTCCGCCTTGGCTGGTGCATTCTGGCAGGAATGCATCTCGTCCTCGCCCTCCGAAGTGCTGTCTTTCGTTGCGCGGGACGCCGCAGGAAACAGGCTCCACGTCGTCAATCTGACGAGCGGAGAGCGAAGAGTCGATTACCCCGCATCGGGGAAGGATCTGCTGCTCGCACCCTTCGCCACCGCGGTCTTGCCGCTGGCGGATTGACCTCCGGCGCATCAGCCGCATCTATGCAATCGGAGCTCACTGGGGAGGATCGGCGTGAAGACGAAGAAGCTTATCAATTCCGGCGCAGATGCCGTCGATGAGATGCTGCAAGGGATCCTCGCGGCGCATCCACGCCATCTTTACGCAGTCGAAGACATGCCCCGCGCGATCATTGCCAGAAACGGACCGCGCAAAGGCAAGGTCGGCCTGGTCATCGGCGGCGGATCCGGGCATGAGCCGACCTTTCTGGGGTTTGTCGGCAAGGGGCTGGCGGATGCCGCCGCGATCGGCAATGTCTTCGCCTCGCCGCCGCCCGATCCGATCATCGCCTGCGCCAAGGCGGTCGACGGCGGCGCCGGCGTCCTGTTCATGTACGGCAATTATGCCGGCGACGTGATGAATTTCGACATGGCCGCCGAGATGCTGGCGCTCGACGAGATCGAGGTCCGCACCGTCCTAACCACAGATGACGTGGCGTCCGCTCCTGCCGATCAGAGGGACAGGCGACGCGGCGTGGCGGGCAACGTCTTCATCTTCAAGGCCGCCGGAGCGGCATGCGATCTTCTCTACTCTTTCGACGATGTCGAGCGCGCCGCCCGCCATGCCAATGCACGAACCTATACGATGGGTGTGGCGCTCTCTCCCTGTTCGCTGCCCCAGACCCTCCGGCCGAACTTCCTGATCGGCGAGGACGAGATGGAGATCGGCATGGGAATCCATGGAGAGCCCGGCATGGCGCGCGAGCCGCTGAGGTCGGCCGATGCGGTGACCGACGAGCTGATGGACAACATTCTTCGGGAGATGAAGGCGGACCCAGGCGATCGTGTCGCCGTGCTTGTCAACTCGCTGGGTTCGACTCCGCTGATGGAGCTCTATATCATGATGCGGCGCGTGAAGTCCCGGCTCGACGATGCCGGGCTCGTCATCCACACGTCGCTCGTCGGCAACTATTGCACCTCGCTCGAAATGGCCGGCGCCTCGATCACCGTCATGCATCTCGACGACGAGCTTCAGCGGTTGATCGATCACCCGTGCGATTGCGCGATGTTTGCGAGGTGATCGATGACGATTACCACCAAAGACCTGCAACAGCTGTTTGCCGGGATTGCCGAGGATATCGCGGCAGAGCGCGACCATCTTTGCGAGCTCGACGGCGCCATCGGCGATGGCGATCACGGCCTTGCCATGGACGGAGGCTGTCAGGCTGCCGCCAAGGCGGTCGGCGCGCTCGATGTGGAAACAGCACCGACGCTGCTATTCAACGTTGCGGCAAAGGCATTCCTGAATGCGGTCGGCGCTTCGTCCGGCCCCTTATATGCCACGGCCTTCATGCGCGCCGCGGCCGCAGCCAAGGACAGGCAGACCTTGACCGATGACGATTTCGTCCGCGTTTTCGCAGCCATGGCGACGGGAATCCAGGAACGCGGAAAGGCCGAAGCCGGTGAAAAGACGATGGTCGACGCCTGGAAGCCCGCGGCCGATGCGGCACTTGATGCGTGGGGGACAGGAAAGCCGCTTCCCGAATGCCTCGACATGGCAGTGCATGCAGCCCGCGTCGGCTGTGACGCAACCAAAGACATGACGGCAGCGAAAGGACGGGCTTCGCGATTGGGAGACCGGGCTATCGGGCACATCGATCCCGGTGCGGCATCGGCGGTCATCATCATCGCCGCGATGGCCAAATTTGCTCGACGGCACGATGGTTAGCTCATCATACCAGTTGACATGTCAATGACTATCTGCAAAAAGGGTCCCGGCTTACAAGAGGAGGACGGTAATGCTGACCCTTTCTGCGAAATTGAAGACTGCGAGCATCGTTGCGATCGCCATGGCGTCACTTTCGGCAACACCGGTTCTTGCTGAAGACATCACGCTCTGGACCCTCAACTTCGACAATAATGCTGCCAATACGGCCCTGAAGAAGGTGGCGACGGACTTCGAAGCTGCAAATCCCGGGACGCATGTCGAGATCGTTCAGCGCGCCGTCGATGAACACAAGACCGCGCTCCGCGTCGCCGCGGGCTCGGACAAAGGACCCGACATTTATTTCAGCTGGGCGGGTCTCGGCCTCGGCGGCGAGTATGTGAAGGCCGGCCTGTCGCTGCCACTCGACAAGTATTACACCGAGTATAAGTGGAACGACGAATTGCTGCCGTCGGCTGCCGCTTTCGCCGACCTCTATACCGGCGGCAAGCACGGTGTTCCCTTCACCTTCAAGGGCGAAGCCGTCTACTACAATAAGAAGCTTTTCGAACAGGCCGGCATCAAAGAAGAGCCGAAGACCTACGAGGAACTCCTTGCCGCGGCCGATAAGCTGAAGGCCGCGGGCATCCCCGCCTTCACCTTTGGCGGCACGGTCAACTGGCACGTCATGCGCCTCATGGACGTTATCCTCGAAACCAAGTGCGGCGCCGAAAAGCACGACGCGCTGAAGGCGATGACGTTGGACTGGACCAAAGAACCCTGCGCGACGGATTCCTTCGCGGAGTTTGCGAAGTGGACGAAGGACTATACGCTGCAGCCGTTCATGGGCATCGACAACAAACAGTCCTACAGCCTCTTCACGGCCGGTCGTGCGGCGATGATGCTCGAAGGCGACTGGCTGGTCAGCCAACTCAACGGCTCCGGCGCCAATCTCGACGATTACGGCATCTTCCCCTTCCCCACAAATACCGACCGTCTCTACGGCTTTGCCGAGTACAATTACATCAGCACCAAGAGCAAGAACCCCGACATAGCGGCGAAATTTCTCGACTATTTCCTGTCGACGAAGGTGCAGCAGGATCTGCTCGGCCAGTTAAGCTCGACCTCCGTCAACAAGAACGTGCAGTATGCCAATCAGAAGCCGCTCGAAGCCGAATGGCTGGGCATCTTCCAGAAATACGGCAAGGTCTACATGAACGGCGACCAGGCCTTCCCGCTCGATGTCACGACGGAATATTTCCGCGTCATCAATGATGTCGCTTCCGGCAGCACCGAACCGGCCGAGGCGGCCAAGCAGTTGCAGAGCTTCATCGCCAGCAGAAGCTGATCCCTCCCAAGCGCCAGTCGATCGACCTCAGAGTTGATCGGCTGGCACATTCTTTCATCAGCTGGCAGCGGCTTTTCACTGCCAGGAGGAAAGCATGTCACTTCGACAATCGACACATGATCCGCGCATGCAAGCGCTCATCCTGCTCGTGCCGGCGCTGGCGATCTATGCGGTCTTCGCGCTCTACCCGATGCTCAACGTCGTGATCCTGAGTTTCCAGAAGTGGAACGGGCTCGATCCCAATCGGCAATTCGTCGGCCTTGCGAACTATTCGGCGATTTTCACGAAAGATCCGGTCTTCTGGGTGGCCTTCCGCAACACGGTGATCTGGACCGTGATGAGCCTGATCTTTCCGCCGCTGGTCGGCTTGATGCTGGCGCTCAGCCTCAACCAGAAGATCTTCGGCCGCAACAGCCTGAGGGCCATCTTCTATCTGCCTGTGATCATCGCGCCGATCGCCGTCGCCACCATGTGGAAATGGATGTACGATCCCTTCTTCGGCCTGTTCAGCCAGTTGCTCACCTCGTGGGGCATGCAGATCTGGATCAAGGATTGGCTGGGCAATAAGGATATCGCGCTTTATTCCGTCTTCGTCGCCTATCTCTGGCAGACGGTCGGCTTTTCGATGGTTCTGTTCCTGGCCGGCCTGCAGAACGTCTCTCAGACGCTCGTCGAAGCGGCGCGCATCGATGGCGCCGGTCGCTGGGCGGTGTTCAAACATGTGACATTGCCGGCGTTGCGCCCGACGATCACCATCGTCCTCGTTCTCTCCGTCATCTCGTCGCTGAAGGCTTTCGACATCGTCTACGGTTTGACGGGCGGCGGTCCGGCCCAGTCCACCCAGATGCTGGCGCTCTGGGCGTTCACGCAGGCGATGCAGATCTTCGATTTCGGGCGAGGTGCCGCGATATCCGTCGTGCTGCTGCTGATCACCATGGCCGTCGTCATTCCCTATCTCAGATGGACCCAGAAGCACGAGGAGGTCGAATCGTGACAGCAGTGCCGACCGACCATGCCGCTGTGCATCTCGAAGCCCAACCATCGTCGATGAAGCGCGATCCCGTTCTGATCGGCCTCTGGATAACGCTTGTCATCGTGGCGCTCGTCTGGGTCGCGCCATTCGTCTTCATCGTCTTCACCTCGCTGAAGACGCCGGCGGCGGTGACGAGCACCGGCGCCTTCATGCCGCCGGCCGAGCTTGCCTTCGAAAACTATGGCGCCGCATGGAGCCGCGGCAATTTCGCAAACTCCTTCTTCAACAGCGTCATCATCACCGTCATCAAGGTGCCGCTCGGCCTGTTCCTGTCGGCGATGGCCGCTTATGCCCTTGCCAAGATCAAGTTGAAGATCACCAAGGCGCTGCTGCTGCTCGTCGTGTTCGGCACGATGATCCCCTTCCAGGTGATGCTTGCGCCGCTCTTCACCCTGGTCAATTCCTTCGGCCTCATCGACACCTATCCGGGCGTCATCCTTCCCTACATCGCCTTCGGCGTTCCCTATCAGGTTTTCATCCTGCACGGCTTCTTCAAGGGCATTCCGAAGGAGCTATCGGAGGCAGCGCTGATCGACGGCGCCAGCCACTTCGTCATCTTCCGGCGGATCTTTCTGCCGGTATGCCTGCCCGTCCTCGCCGCACTGCTCATCCTCGACTTCGTTTCCACCTGGAACGAATTCGCCATGGCGCTGGTGCTGCTTCAGGACCAGCACATGTGGACGCTGCCGCTCGGCCTGATGTCGTTTCAGGGGCAGTTCTCCAGCAACTACGGCCAGCTCAACGCGGCGATCGTCATGACCGTGCTGCCGGCGACGATCGTCTATCTCATGTTCCAGCGCTACTTCGTCTCCGGCCTCACCTCCGGCGCCGTCAAAGGCTGATCACAAAATCATTCTACGAGGAGAGACAGAATGTCCGATGCAACAGTCGAAAAATGGGGTGTGTTCGAGGCCTCCTTCGAAGGGCCTGCCGGCGGCAATCCCTATCTCGACGTAGCATTCGATGCCGTCTTCACCCAGAAGAGCCGCGAAGTCCGCGTGCCGGGCTTCTATGATGGTAACGGCACCTACCGCATTCGCTTCATGCCCGATAGCGAAGGCGAGTGGTCGTTCCAGACGCGCTCCAAGACCGCGGCCCTCGACGGCAAGACCGGTGTTTTGGCCGCGACCGCACCTTCGGCCGGTAATCACGGCCCGGTGCGCGTGCGCAACAAATTCCATTTCGCCTATGCCGACGGCACGCCGTTCCTCTCCTTCGGAACGACCTGCTACGCCTGGACGCATCAACCGTTCGACATGCAGAAGCAGACGCTGGAGACGCTGAAGACGGCGCGCTTCAACAAGATGCGCATGGGCGTGTTTCCGAAGGATTATCCCTATAACGTCAACGAGCCGTTGCATGCCTGCTTCGAACGCGGCTCCGACGGCAAGGAAGACTTCGACCGGCCCAACCCCGCCGCCTTCCAGCACTTCGAAAAGCAGGTCGCCGCACTCTGCGACCTCGGCATCGAGGCCGATATCATCATCTTCCACCCCTATGACCGCTGGGGTTATGCGGACATGTCGGCCGCGCAGGATTTCCGCTATGTCGAATATCTGGCCGCCCGTCTTGCCGCCTACCGGAACGTCTGGTGGTCGCTCGCCAATGAATATGATTTCCTGATCGACACGAAACCGATGGAGCAGTGGGACCGCTACTTCCACATTCTGGAGGAAAACGACCCCTACCAGCATCTGCGGTCCATCCATAATGGCGACGTGACCGCCAATTTCGATCACCGCAAACCGTGGGTGACACACACCTGCATCCAGAACCCCGACGTCAAGCGGACCCAGGAATGGCGCGATGCCTATGGCAAGCCCGTCGTCAACGACGAGCCCGAGTATGAGGGCGACATCTTGCAGTCATGGGGCAATCTCCATCCGAGGGAGCTGGTGCACCGTTTCTGGATCACCATGGCGCGCGGCGGCTATGCCGGTCACGGCGAAACCTATTCTCACCCCGAGGATCTGATCTGGTGGGCCAAGGGTGGCGAATTGCGCGGCGAAGCATGGAAGCGCATCGGCTTCCTCCGGGACCTCCTGGAGGCCGACGTCAAGCACGGTCTCGAACCGCTCGGCATCATCGGCGAATGGCCGTGGTCGCGCGTCTCCGGCGCGCGTGACGGCGACGGCGATTTCCGCCTGATCTATTTCGGCGAGCATCAGCCGGTGATCTGGTCCACCGGCCTGCCGGTTGATGGCGACGACTACGATGTCGATATCATCGACACCTGGGAGATGACGATCACGCCGGCCGAGAAAGTCGAGGCTCCCGTTCCGCATCCGACGCGCCATGGCTCGGTCGTGCGCGGCGGCAAGCCGGACGCGGCCTTCGGCGTGAAAATCCCGCGCAAGCCGTACCAGGCTTTGCGTGTGCGCAGGAAGCGCTAATCGAGAGGGTTCGGGATGTCAGGTTTAAGCATCAGAAACGTCAAGAAATCCTTCGGCACGGTCGATATCATTCACGGCGTCGACGTCGAGATCGCCGATGGTGAATTCACCATTCTCGTCGGCCCTTCCGGCTGCGGCAAGTCGACATTGCTGCGCATGATCGCCGGGCTCGAGGACATCACCGCCGGCCAGATCAGCATTGACGGCCGGGTGGTGAACAATCTGCAGCCGAAGGATCGCGATATCGCGATGGTCTTCCAGAACTACGCATTGTACCCGCAGATGACGGTCTCCCAGAACATGGGGTTTGCGCTTGAACTCGCCGGGGCCAAGCGGCCTGAGATCGACAAGAAGGTCGGCGAGGCCGCGGCCATTCTCGGTTTGCAGCCGCTTCTCGACCGCAAGCCGGCCCAGCTTTCGGGTGGGCAGCGCCAGCGCGTCGCCATGGGCCGCGCCATCGTCCGCGATCCGAAAGTCTTTCTCTTCGACGAGCCGCTCTCCAATCTGGACGCAAAACTGCGGGTGAAGATGCGGGCGGAGATCAAGGCCCTGCACCAGCGCCTGAAGACCACCATCGTCTACGTCACCCACGACCAGATCGAGGCCATGACCATGGCCGACAAGATCGTCGTGCTGCACGGCGGCCGCGTCGAACAGATCGGCAGTCCGCTCGAACTCTACGACAGACCGCGCAACATCTTCGTCGCCGGTTTCCTCGGTTCCCCGGCGATGAATTTTCTCGAGGGGACCATCGAAGATGCCGGCAACCCGGTATTGTCGCTGCCGGGCGGCTCCCGCGTGCCGCTCTCGCGGGCTCCCGTTAATTCGGCAAACAGACCGATGACGCTGGGTATTCGTCCTGAAGATATCAGCTTCGGTGGCGAGAACGGCGTGGACGCGGTGGTCAAGGTGGTCGAACCCACCGGGTCGGAAACTCATGTCGCCCTGGACCTCGACGGCAGGGAGCTGACATGGGTCGTTCGCGAACGTGTCGAACTGGCGCCCGAACAGCAGGTGAAGCTTTCCTTCGAAACATCAAAGGTTCACTTCTTCGACCGACAGACGCAACAGCGTTTGAACGCCTGAACATAAGAGGCCGGAGGAACCGTCGAACCACAATTGCCTTTGCGGACGAAATGGCGATTTGTAATCTCCAACTTCGCCAATACGCCGTCAGTCTGGAGGTCGCCAAGAACATGCATATTCGAAAGGCAGTTTCTGCCGACGCAGCGGAACTGAGCGAGCTCCTCAACGAGATCATCCGGGCTGGGGGAACAACAGCACTCGAGACACCGCTTTCGGCTGCCGAGTTCGTGGACTGGTTCATCGACGGCGAGTTTCCTCTTCTCTGCCATGTCGCGGAGCATGATCGGTCGCTTGTCGGCTTTCAGTCGCTCAGCCTATACGGCGATCCGCCGAAAGGCTTTGCCGACATCGGGACCTTCGCCCGTATGAACCCAAAGGCTCCAGGCGTCGGCAGCGCGCTCTTTCCCGCAACCCGGGCCGCAGCGGAGGAACTCGGGCTCGACTTCATCAATGCCACCATTCGGGCCGACAATGTCAGCGGTCTTGCCTATTATGCCAAGATGGGCTTCGAGACCTATGACCGGCTGGTCCAGGTTCCGCTTCAAGACGGGACGCCCGTCGACAGGATCAAGAAGCGTTTCAGGATAGATGCCAGGCATCGCGCGACACCTCACGCCTGAATGTGTCGACGGATCTGTGGGCGTGCCCTGCATCCAAGTGTCGGACCAGTTCAGGGTCAGCACGACTGGGGCGTGCCGCGACCGGTGCTGTGAAGAAGCGCAACTGGCTGAACACGTGGCCTGCCGGCGGAAGGAACTGAAACGAAGTCCTCAGCCGTGAACCCCTCGTCATATCCGTTCGATGCGGACCGGGAATTCGCCGCGTACCAGCAGCGGGTCGAAGCCGTTATCAAATCGACCGAGCCGGATCAACCCGTCCCAGCTGTAATCGGCATAGAACAGGGCAAGGTTGCCCCATGGCTTGAAGTAGCAGAGATCACCCGGCTGCTCGTTGTCGAAGGGACCGGTAGCTTCCTCGGTGAGTTTGCGCGGGAGATAGACGATCTTTTCGTTTTTGCCGTAGTCTTCGATCTTGAGATCCAGGGGAAGCATCGAAGCGAGGTCGAGCGCCGACGGATTGTCGTAGAGCGTCGCCGTCATGGTCATGCCGTTGAAGATTATCCGGATTCTGACATCGGTCGGTACTTGGCTCGCTGGATCCCGGCCTTCCTGTCCCTTGGCCGCATACGGCAGGGTTGCGGTTGCGAAGGTTGCGCCGAGGAGCGCACGGCGCGTCAGATATGAGGATGTCGACATGACTGCACTCCGTCAGACCGGCTGAGCAGTCGGCCGAAACAGGATCTCATTGATATCGACGTCGTCGGGTTCGTTCACCGCGAACGCGACGGTGCGGGCGAAGGTATCTGCACCGACCGCGATCTTGCTGACGAATTCCCTCGTGCCGGCCTGGATATCCTTCTCGCTGATATGCTCGAGCAGTTCGGTACTGACTGCGCCGGGAGAAATGATCGTCGTGCGGATATTGTAGGGCTTTACTTCCTTCCGCAGGCCTTCGGACAGGGCGCGCACGGCAAATTTGGTGGCGCAATAGACGGTGGCACCGGGGTCGACCACATGACCGTAGACGGACGAGACATTGATGATGTGCCCGGATTTCCGGGCCTTCATGTGCGGAAGCGCTGCGGCGATGCCATAAAGTACACCCTTGATGTTGACGTCGATCATACGGTCCCACTCATCGATCTTGAGCCGTTCGAGTGGTGCAAGCGGCATCAGACCGGCATTGTTCAGCATCACGTCGATGCGGCCGAACTCCTCCACCGCAGTGTCCACCAGTTTCTTGACCTGGTTCCGGTCGGTGACGTCGGTGGAAACGGCCTTGGCCTTATAGCCTCTAGCGGTCAACTCGCTCGCCAGCGCATCGATGCGCCCGCTTCGGCGCGCACCGAGGACGACGAGAGCGCCGCGCTCGGCCAGATGGCGTGCCGTGGCCTCGCCAAGCCCGCTGCTTGCGCCTGTGATGACGACGACTTTGTTTTCAATGCCCTGAGACATGCCGATCTCCTTTGTCGAATTCGGAAGGTTAAGTGCGAGGGCTCGCCAGAGCGGCGAGCAGGGCTGATCCCGCGAGCAGGACGGCGGCGAGCAGGAAGGCGCTCCACCAGCCGGCAGTGTCGAACAGCACCCCGCCCGCAAAGGCGCCACCGGCGATGGCGAATTGGATCAATGCCACCTGCAGCCCACCGCCGGCTTCAAGTTCGCCGGGAATGATGCGTGTCATCCAGGTATTCCAGGCCACCGGAATAGGGGTGGTGAAGAACCCCCACAGCACCAGCAAGGCTGCTGTGACGGCCGTGAAGGGACCGAGGGCAATCAGCAGAAGGGCAAGCATCGCGAGCCCGCTCGGCAATCCGATCAGCAGGGCGGCAAGATGCCGCCGGAGGACGAAGCCGACAATGGATGTTCCCGCGAGGCCGCCAATGCCGAGCCCGAGAAGCATCATCGACAGTCCGTTCAATTCAACGCCCGTGACGCTTTCGAGGAATGGGCGCAGATAGATCGACAGTGCGTTCTGGCCGATGAAAGCGAGGCTGGTCGCCGCCATCCCGATCGCGAATCTGCGATTGCGCAGCAGTCCGAAGATTCTGGCAACCGAGACCGCTGCCGTTGCCGGCATCTTCGGCAGGACGGCCAATTGCCATACGAGCGCAGCCAGACCTATCGGAACCGTGATGAAGAAGGTGCCACGCCATCCGATCAGCCCGCCGAGGAAACTACCGAGGGGCGCAGCGATGACGACCGCAAATGCGGTGCCGCCCTGGAGCAAGGCGATAGCCTTGGGCAGGTCGGCTCCAGAAGCCAGGCGTGCCAGGATGGCTGTCGACAGCGACCAGAAGCCGCCGATCGAAATGCCGACCAGCGCCCGCCCGACCAGAAAGACGAGGAAGTTCGGAGCAAGAGCCACGGCCAGACTGGAAGCGACCAGCACCGCCGTATAGAGCAGGACGACCGTTTTCCGGTCGAGCCTTGCCAAAAACGCGTTGCCGAAAAGACTGGTGATCACCGCAAAAAGGCCAGAGACGGCGATCGCTTGTCCGGCCTGACCTTCGGAGATGGCCAGATCCTGGGCGATCGGCGTCAGAAGGCTCACCGGCATGAACTCCAGCCCCACCAGGAGAAAGGTCAGAAGCGAGAGGCAGGTGACCGCAGCCCATGGAGTAACGGTGCTGTCGGCCGGAACAGCCTCATCCAATGTCAGTTCGATGGTCATTCCGCGTTCTCCTGTCCATTGCGGAATGAGATAGCCGGATTGGTTTTGACAGACTAGCGGCTATAATCTGCATGTTGTGATGAAGGAGATTCACCAATGCGGCGCGACGAATTCACCGAGATGCGGGCGTTTCTCGAAGTGGCCAGAGAGCGGAGCTTCACGCGCGCGGCCGCCAAGCTGGGTGTCACCCGCTCGGCCCTCAGCCATACGATCCGGGCACTGGAAGAACGGCTCGGCGTCCGCCTCCTCTCCCGTACGACACGGGATGTCGCGCCGACGGCGGCCGGGGAGCGCCTGGTGGAGAGCATCGAACCCCATTTCGAAATCATTGCCGCCGAGATCAGCGCAATCAGCGCCTTGCGCGACAAGCCCTCGGGCCATGTCCGCATCGTATGTCCCGACGACGCCATCGAGTTGGTTTTTCGTCCAAGACTCTCAGCCTTCTTGCGAGATTATCCTGATATCATCGTGGAGCTCATTATCGACAACGGATTCACGAATATCGTCGAGCGTCAGTTCGACGCCGGCGTTCGGCTGGGCGAGGCGGTTGCACGCGACATGGTGGCCGTTCGCATCGGCCCCGATGTCTCCTATGCCGTGGTCGGATCACCCGATTATTTCGCCCGCCGTTCCGTGCCGGCAAGCCCGCAAGACCTGACCCTCCACAATTGCGTCAACCTGCGGCTGCCAACCTCGGGCGCGCTCTATGCCTGGGAATTCGAGAAGGACGCACGCGAGTTCAGCGTCCGCGTCGACGGCCAGCTGATCCTAAGCCATATCGGATCGGCGATCGATGCCGCCCTCGACGGCGTCGGCCTCGCCTATTTGCCGAAGGACCTCATCCGACGATACGTTGAAACCGGTTTGCTCCGGGAGGTCCTTGCCGATTGGTGCCCGACCTTCCAAGGCTATCATCTCTACTATCCCAGCCGCCGCCATTTCTCGCCGGCCTTCAGCGCCTTCGTCGAGGCCTTCCGGTTCAGATCCCGGTAGCATCACACCGGAGGCAACTGCAGTTGGGGTATTGGCGCACTCGAAAAGGCAGCGCCATGCACACAAAATGATGCTTTTCGCGCTCATCGTTATTCCCTACTTCCTGTCAAGACAGGTGACGAAAAGGGGACGACCGCATGGCGACGCCGTTTTACTGGAACGAGCTCAACACATATGATTTTGCCGGCCTTTGCCCCGAGACCACGATTGCCGTTCTGCCTATCGCCTCGACGGAACAGCACGGCCCGCATCTGCCGATCGCAACCGATGTCGCCATCGCGACCGGCATGCTGGCGGAGCTGAAGAGGCAGCGGCCGGAGAATCTGGACATCCTGGTCCTTCCGACACAGGAGATCGGCAAGGCCAACGAACATATTTACGGCCCCGGCACGCTGTCGCTCAGTGCAGAGCTGCTCATCCCCGTCTGGACGGCGATTGGCGCAAAGGTTGCGGAAGCCGGGCTGAGGAAGATGGTGATCGTCAATTCCCACGGCGGCAATGTCGACGTCATGAGCATCGTCGCGCGTGAACTGCGCGTGCGCCATCAAATGGCGGTGGTCTCCACGCAATGGGGCCGGTTCGGCCACCCGGAAGGCATGGTCAGCGATCACGAGAGCAGATACGGCATTCACGGCGGCGATGTCGAGACATCGTTGATGCTGCACTTCCGCCCCGACTTGGTGCGTATGGACAAGGCAGAGAATTTCGCCTCGAAGGCCGAACGGATGCGGCAGCAATCCAAATATCTTCAGCCCCTGCCGCCGCATTCGCTGGCCTGGATCGCGCATGACCTCAACCCCCTCGGCGTGGTCGGCGATGCCTCGATCGCCACCGCCGAAAAGGGCGAAGCGATCTGCCGCCATCAGGTCACGGGGTTTGTTGAATTGCTTGAAGACCTCAAGGCCTATCCACTTTCGAATCTCTATGTGAAATAGGCTCGGCCGCGGATCTCGTATCAGGTGGGATATGGCCCTTGGCCTGCAATTCCTGCACCAGGCCGAGCAGTTCGGCGAGCAGATATTCGACGAAAAGGCTGGTGGCCGCGTCGAGCGGCGCCCTGGCGCGCGCAAACAGCTTCATCTGCTGGTAACGCGCATGCGGCTCGGCGATCGGACGGAAGACGAGTTCGCCGCGCCGGCATTCGGTGATGACGTCGAGCGGATTGAGCAGCGTCAGCCCGGTGCCGCATTTGACGAGTTGCTTCAGCATCTCCGATGCATTGGTTTCCAGCACCGGCTCGACAGGGATGGGCAAGCGCGCAAAGGCAAGGTTGATCACCTCGCGCAGGCTGGTGCCCGGTTGCGCCAGAACCAGTTTTTCCTGCGTGACATCGGCAAGGTTGATCGGCCCGGGACCGATCAGGTGATGGCCCGGCGGCAGCACGACACCGATCGGGATATCGAAATTTCCGAGCGTGCGGATCCCCGGCATGGCCGGGATATTGAAGCCGAGACCGATATCCACCTCGCCTGATACAACGGGGCTGGCCGTCGTGCCGCCGGTATCGTTGCGCAGCTGGACGAAGACGCGTGGATGCTCTGAAAGAAAGCGCGCGATGATTTCGGGCAGCGGCCCGGCGGCAAGGCCGACGGTCGTCACCATGCGCACCTTCCCAGCCTGCTGCATCTTGAGGCTGCGGATGCGCCCCTCCAGGCGCTCGTAATTCTTCAGCACGTCCCGGATATGTTCGATGCAGAGTTCACCGGCAGCCGTCAGCCGCAAACCGCGCGGCAGCCGCTCGAAAAGCGGCGCCCCGATCTCTTCCTCCAGCGCCAGAATCTGCCTGTTGACCGCCGATGACGCAACATTGAGGCGCGCGGCCGCCTTGCGGATCGAACCGGAACGGGCGATCTCGTTGATGTAAAGAAGGCGTCTGGAGTGCAGCATGATCTCTCCGGTGCATAAATTTTACGCAGGGCGCACAAATTATCTTCAGCTTTCCGACAGATGCCGAAAAGGCATCAATGCGCACGAATTTTGATGCTTTTCAAAGCGCAACGCAATGGCTCAAATTCCCTTAAAAGGGAGCCGACCAAGGCTTCCTTCGGTTAAAAAGGGGAACTGCCGACCATGTTGAAAGCACTGACGAAGACGCAATTCCTGAGCTGCCTCGGCCTTGCCGCGATGCTTGCCGCCGCCTCGCCGGCGCTTGCCCTCGACAAGGTGAGCTACGGGACGAACTGGCTTGCCCAAGCTGAACATGGCGGCTTCTACCAGGCCGTCGCCGACGGCACCTATGCGAAATACGGCCTCGACGTCACCATCGTCCAGGGCGGCCCGAATGCGGCAAACAGCGCGCTCCTGATCTCCGGCAAGCTCGATTTCTACATGGGCGGTCCGCAGGGAGAAATTTCCGCCGTCGAGCAGGGCATTCCGCTGGTCGATGTCGCCGCGATCTTCCAAAAGGATCCGCAGGTGCTGATCGCCCATCCGGATAACGGCGTCGACAAGTTCGAGGACCTCGCCAAGCTGAAGACGCTGTTCCTCAGCAAGGACGGCTACCTCACCTATTTCGAATGGATGAAGGCCAACTTCAAAGGCTTCAAGGACGAGCAGTACAAACCCTATAACTTCAGCCCCGCCCCCTTCCTCGCAGACAAAGACTCCGCCCAGCAGGGCTACCTGACATCGGAACCCTACGAGATCCAGAAACAGGCAGGCTTCGAGCCGAAGGTCTTCCTGCTCGCCGACAACGGCTACTCGCCCTATTCGACGATGATCACGACGACGCAGGCGATGCTCGACGGCAAGCCCGATGTGGTGCAGCGATTCGTCGATGCCTCGATCGAAGGCTGGTACAACTACCTCTACGGCGACAACACCAAGGCGAACGAACTGATCAAGAAGGACAATCCTGAAATAACCGACGGCCAGATCGCCTATTCGATCGCCAAGATGAAGGAATACGGCATCATCGAATCCGGCGACAGCCTCGACAAGGGCATCGGCTGCATTACCGACGCCCATTACAAGAAGTTCTTCGACGAGATGACCGCCATCAAGGTGTTCAAGACCGAGACCGACTATACCAAGGCCTTTACGACGAAGTTCGTGTGCAAGGGCACCGGAATGGCGCTGAAGAAATAAGCCTCCCAGGCCAGGTCCGCCGCCTGCCTGGCGGCGGACCGCATCCCTTCGACAAACGAGCGAGAATATGTCCCTAGCCGAACCCAAGGCGGTGCCTTCGAAGGAAACGAAAAAGCGGCCGCTGGTTGTCATGCAATCGGTGTCGAAGGTCTTTTCCAGCGGCACGACAGCGCTTTCAGGCATGTCGCTGACGGTCGAAAGCGGCGAGTTCATCAGCCTCCTCGGCCCTTCCGGCTGCGGTAAGTCCACGGCGTTGCGCATCATCGCCGGCCTTGGCGACATCACCGCGGGCAAGATCGATTGGCCGAGTTCACGCATCAATTCGAAAGGCCTGCCCGAGGGCGATATCGGCTTCGTCTTCCAGGAGCCGACGCTAATGCCGTGGAAGACCGTCTTCGGCAACGTTTACCTGCCGTTGAAATTGCGGGGGATTTCAAAGGCGGAAGCCCGTGACCGGATTGTGGAAGCGCTGGCGACCGTCGGTCTTCAAGATTTTGCCGATGCCTATCCACGAGAACTTTCCGGCGGCATGAAGATGCGCGTATCGATCGCCCGTGCGCTGGTGACGAAGCCGAAGCTGCTGCTGATGGACGAGCCTTTTGCGGCGCTCGACGAAATCACCCGCCAGAAGCTCAACGACGACGTGCTGCGGCTGTGGCAGACGACGGGTATCACTGTGATCTTCGTGACGCATTCGGTCTTCGAATCCGCTTACCTCTCCAACCGGATCGTGGTGATGAAGGCGAGACCCGGCCGCGTGCATGCCGATTTTCCGCTGATGACCAGCCTCGAGCGGGATTCGCATTATCGAACCTCGGAACAATATCGGCAGGCCTGCGAGACGGCATCGCGTTCGTTGATCGAGGCGATCGGCGGATCGGAGGAGCACTGATGAGCGTCGAAAGCATCCAAACTGCCGAAGTCGCATCCCTGCCCGTCGCCAAACCGGCGAACGTCGGGCGGCGCGACCTGGCACTGCGCATCGCCGTGCCTTTCCTGGTCATCACCGTGCTCATCATCATCTGGGAGCTTTACGTGGTGCTCTCGGGCGTACCGCCTTACATCCTGCCCGGACCCGGCGCCGTGGCGGCAGCCTTCGTCAATGATTGGGGTACGCTTGCGCCTGCCCTCTGGGTCACGACCCAGATTACCTTCATCTCGCTGATACTGGCGCTGATCGGCGGCGTGGGGTTTGCGATCTTTCTCGTGCAATCACGCTGGATCGAGATCGCCTTCTATCCGCTCGCCGTGATCCTGCAGGTGACGCCGATCGTGGCGATCTCGCCACTGATCCTGATCTACGCTCCCTCCACGCAGGTGGCGCTGCTCATCTGCGCCTTCCTCGTCGCATTCTTCCCCATCCTGTCAAACATGGTGCAGGGCCTGAAGAGCGTCGACCATAACCTCATCAACCTCTTCGAACTCTACGGCGCCTCGCGCTGGCAGACGCTGATCCATCTGAAGATCCCAGCCGCCCAGCCCTATTTCATGACCGGTCTTCGCATCGGCGGCGGCCTTGCGCTGATCGCCGCCGTCGTCGCCGAATTTGCCGCGGGCTCCGCCGGCGCCGGCTCCGGCCTCGCTTTCCGCCTGCTGGAAGCGCAGTACCGGATGAACATACCGCGGCTCTTCGCTGCGCTCTTGATGCTCTCCATGCTTGGGGTCGCCATTTTCGGCCTTACCACCCTCATCGCCTGGCTGAGCCTCCACCGCTGGCATGAAAGCAGCATCAAACGGGAAAACTGATGACCTATTCCTTCATATCCCCGCCAAATGCGGCCCGCTTCGTGCTGAGCAATGCGACGGTGCCCGCCGTCACCGTCGAGCCTGTCGACGTGCCGGTTACGGAAGGACTCGCCACGGTCGATATCGTCATCAGCGACGGTACGATTGCCGCCATCCGGCCGGCTGGCGCCGCACCCGCCGATTATGCCAGGATCGATCTCAAGGACGGCATGGTCTGGCCCTGTTTTGCCGATATCCACACCCATCTCGACAAGGGCCATATCTGGCCGCGTCAGGCTAATCCCGACGGCAGTTTCATGGGCGCGCTCGATGCCGTCAGGGCCGACCGGGAAGCCAACTGGTCGGCCGCGGACGTGAAACGGCGCATGGAATTCTCGCTGCGCTCCGCCTATGCCCACGGCACCAGCCTGATCCGCACCCATCTGGATTCGCTGGCGCCCCAGCACCGCATCTCCTTCGAGGTCTTTGCCGAAATCCGCGATGCCTGGAAGGAGAGGATCGCGCTGCAGGCCGTCGCCCTCTTCCCGCTGGACGCCATGGCGGACAGCTCCTTTTTTACCGATCTCGTCACCGTCGTCCGGCAAACAGGCGGCCTGCTTGGCGGCGTCACGCGCATGGGGCCGGAGCTCATCTGGCAGCTCGACACGCTCTTCAGGACTGCCGCAGAGCATGGGTTGGATGTCGATCTGCATGTCGACGAGACGGATGATCGCGGCGCCGAGACGCTGAAGGCGATCGCCGAGGCCGTGCTGCGCAACGGGTTCGAGGGCAAGGTGACCGCCGGCCATTGCTGCTCGCTCGCCCGCCAGGAAGAAGACACCGCAGCGCGCACCGTCGAGCTGGTCGCCAAGGCAGGCATAGCGGTCATCGCGCTGCCGATGTGCAACATGTATCTGCAGGACCGCTATGCCGGCCGCACCCCGCGCTGGCGCGGCGTCACCCTGTTCCACGAGCTGGCCGCCGCCGGTGTCGCGACCGCGGTCGCCTCCGACAATACCCGCGACCCCTTCTATGCCTATGGCGATCTCGATCCGGTGGAGGTCTTCCGCGAGGCCGTGCGGATTCTGCATCTCGACCACCCGCTCGATACCACGGCGCGTGTCGTCACCACCTCGCCCGCCGCCATCGTCGGACGGCCGGACAAGGGCCGCATCGCCGCCGGCGATCCGGCCGATCTCGTGCTCTTCAGCGCGCGGCGTTGGAGTGAATTCCTTTCCCGTCCGCAGTCTGACCGCGTCGTGCTTCGTCGCGGCAAGGTGATCGACCGCAGCCTGCCGGATTACCGTGAACTCGATAGCGTCGTTGGAGCCTGACATGGCCGATTATCAGAAGATCAAAAAGGAACTCGAAGGCATCGCCGTCGAAGACAATCCGGCGCTCGTGCGCCAGAAGAGCCGGGATTTCTATTGGTACTCGCCAATCCTGAAGGCGCAGCTCGACAATGTTTCCGCCGATCTCGTCGTCACGCCGAAGACCGAGGACGAGGTCATCCGGACGCTGAAGATCGCCTATGCCCACGACGTGCCGGTCACGCCGCGCGGCGCCGGCACCGGCAATTACGGCCAGGCCATGCCGCTTTCCGGCGGCATCGTGCTGAATCTTGCCGCCATGGACAAGATCAAGGAGATCCATCCCGGCCGCGTCGTCTGCGAACCCGGCATCGTGCTTGCCCAGCTCGACAAGCAGACCAAGGCCCATTCCGGCCAGGAGTTGCGCTTCCACCCCTCCACTGCCCAAACGGCGACGGTCGGCGGCTTCATCGCCGGCGGTTCGGGCGGCGTCGGCTCGATCACCTGGGGCGGCTTGCGCGACCTTGGCAACATCCTGCGCCTGCGCGTCGTCACCATGGAGGCCGAGCCACGTGTGCTCGATCTGACCGGCTGGGATCTCCAGAAAGTCAGCCACGCCTACGGCACGAACGGCATCATCACCGAGATCGAGATGCCGCTTGCGCCTGCCTATGACTGGGTCGATGTGCTGGTCGGCTATGACGACTTCATGGACGCGGTGCGCTTTTCCGACGCGCTGGCCAAATGCAACGGCATCCTCGTCAAAGAGATCGCGCCGATCGCGGCTCCCATTCCTTACGACTATTTCACCCGCCACAAGCCCTACATCCGTCAGGGCCAGTCGATCGTCGTGCTGATGATCGCGCCGCACTCCCTGGATGCCTTTCTTGCCTTCACCGCGGCGCAGAAGGGCGAGATCATGTTCCGCTCCGACACGGTGGAAAGCATGCGCGGCATTCCGCATGCCTATGAGCTGGCCTGGAACCACACGACATTGCGCGCCCTCAAGGTCGATCCGAATTTCACCTATCTGCAGGTGCAGTATCCGGGACCGGACCATGTCGCCAAGGTGCGGAAGATGGTGGAGATCTTCGGCGACGAAGTGCCGGGTCATCTCGAATTCATCAAATTCGACGGTCAGATCCAGTGCTCCGGCCTGCCGCTAGTGCGCTATACCACCGAGGAGCGGCTGGAAGAGATCATCAAGATCCACCAGGACAATGGATGCCCGATCTTCAACCCGCACCGCTATACGCTTGAGGAAGGCGGCATGAAGCGCACCGACACGGTGCAGCTTGCCTTCAAGCAGGAAACCGATCCGAAAGGCCTGCTCAATCCCGGCAAGATGATTGCCTGGGAAAATCCCGATTTCGATTTCAACGCCGGCAAGAACTATCTCTTCCCCGGTCTCGCGGCCCTGATGGAGGCTTCATGAGGGTTCTCGTCCTCCACTCTCACCCGGTCGAGGAAAGTTACGGCAAGGCGCTCTACCGGCAGACCGTCGAGAGCCTTGAGAAGGCCGGGCATACGGTGGATGGCTGCGACCTTTACGAAGAGCAGTTCGATCCGGTGCTCTCACGCCGCGACCGGCTCGTCTATCACGACTATCCGGAAAATCTGAAACTGGTGGAATCGCATGTCGAGCGGCTGAAGGCGGCCGAGGGGCTGGTGATCTGCACCCCGATCTGGAATTTCGGCTTTCCGGCAATCCTGAAGGGATATTTCGACCGCGTATGGCTGCCGGGCGTTTCCTTCGAACTGGTCAATGGCAAGGTGGAATCGCGGCTGCGCCACATCCGCAAACTCGCCGCCGTCCTGACCTACGGCGCAACGCCCTTCCGCGCTTTCGCCGCCGGCAACCCGCCGAAGAAGATCGTCAAGAGAGTGCTGAGGGCGCAGATCAATCCGGTGAGGCCGGTGACCTTCCTCGCCCATTACGACATGAACAATTGCACGCCGGAGACGCGGGCAAAATTCCTCACCCGCGTCGGAGACGCGATGGAGCGCTTTTAAAAAATCTTCGCCGCCGTCACCTCGACCTCCACGAAGAATTCCGGCCGCGTAAAGCCGCCGACGACGATCAAGGTGGAAACCGGCTTCGGATCGAGGGTATAGCGATCCCGCACAGCCATATAGGCCGGAAAGTCTTCGCGCCGGGTGACGAACCCCGAAATGCGGATCACATCGGCAAAACTCATCTCCGCCTCTTCGAGAATGGCCTTGATCGCCTCGAAGCAGAGTTCCGCCTGCGCGGCCACGTCGCTCGGAACAGTATCGTCGAGACCGATACCTAACTGGCCCGAAGTGACCAACAGCGATGCGCCGGGCGGCACGAGCAGGCCGTGATTGTAATTCCCGAAAGGCCGGCGCACCGAGGCCGGATTGAAGGTCTTCTTCATCGATCGCTCTGAAATTTTCTCATAGGCCTGCAAATACCGCACCCTACAGGACGCGGCGGGATATGAGAATATCGCCACCGCCCATTATGTCTTGTGACAAGGCAGGATGAATGCCTTGAACGGATACTAGCCCTTGACAGCACCCGAGATCATCGAGCCGGAAATCTGCCGATACATGAGGAGGCCTAGAAAGGCTGGAGGCAGCGCGCCGAGGATCATCACGGCCGATGCCGTCCCCCATTGTACGCCGCCGCCGCTTGCCGCAAAAAAGAAGGAAGCGCCAACGGTCATCGGCACCGCCTTGTTTGTCGTCAGCATCAGACCGAAGAGGAACTCGTTCCAGGCGGTGATAAAGCCGAAGATAAAGGTCGTCACCAGTGCAGGACGCACGACCGGCCGAATGATGCGGATCATGATCTGAAACGAATTCGCGCCGTCCACCTTTGCCGCTTCGTCCAGTTCGAGCGGGACGTCGGAAATCGCATTGACGAGAATGACAAGCGCCAGCGGTGTGTTGACGATGGTCAGGATCAGGCCGAGACCGAGCTGGGTATCGAGCAAACCGAGCCATTGGTACATCATGTAGAGCGGGATGGCGAAAATGATCAGCGGCACGGCGCGCAGATTGACGATGATCGGCAGCAGCGTGTGCTTGCCCGCTTCGCTCCTGGCGATCGCATAGGCCGCGGGAAAGGCGAGCATGATCGCAAGCCCCGTGCCGATCAACGAAGCGACGGTGCTGTTCCAGAGGTAGGAATAGATATTGAAACGGTCCGTCTGCGTTAAAACCCGCAGGTAGTTTTCGAGAGTCGGCTGGCTGATCCACAAACCAGGATTGACCGACAGTTCGCGGGCGCTTTTGAACGACGTAACGAGCGTGACGATGATCGGAAAATTCATCGCAAGAGCTGCGGCTGCAAAAACAATCCAGCGGAGTGTGTTCATCATCGCTCACGTCCTCCTGCGGCCGGCCAGCCAGTTGAGGCTATAGAGCACGAGCAGCGAGGCAAGGAAGAGAACAACGGAAGCCGCCACCGCCTTGCCGATCGCACCCTCCTTGAAAAATGCCTGATAGATATAGATCGACAGCGACATGGTCGAGCCGCCCGCACCGCTGCCGGTCAACGCGTAGACGTTGTCGAAAACACGAAAGCCGTCGATGAAGCGAATGAATAAGGCGATCATGAGTGTCGGCAGCATCAGCGGCAGTTCGATAAACCAAAGCAGCTTGATTGCCGACGCGCCGTCGAGGGCGGCCGCCTCGCGCACGTCGAGCGGCACGGCGACATAGGCCATGTAAAACAGCAGAAAGGCAAACGGCGTCCATTGCAGCGTTTCGACCACGGTCAGCGTCCAGAATGCGTGAGCGACGTCGAGGAAGGCCGGGCTGTCGCCGAACCACTCGAAGAGATAATAGGGCACCGGCCCGGCAAATTCGTGCAGCACCAGACGATACATCAGTCCGATCATGGCCGGCGCCACCATGAGCGGCAGCATGAGGGGCGCCATAAGGACCGAGCGCTTTGACAGAAGAGGCGCCAGAAAAATCGCAAGAAACAGGCCGAGCAGGCATTCGATAAGCGCCGTCAAGATGCCGAAGCGCAGCGAAAAGAAAATGGCGCGCCAGAAATCCCGATCGGCAAGCACCGCCAGGTAATTGCCGAAGCCGCTCAGCGTCGGACTTCGCAGTGTCTGGAAATCGACCGTCGAGACGGAATAGATGATGTTGATGACTGCGGGAAATCCGAGGAACAGCAGCAGGAAACCCACGAGCGGCGTGAGATAGGCTCTTCCCTCGGCACGTCTTACTATGGCCATTTCGATCCGCCGGCTGGGGCCGGATGCCCTGCAAAAGACAGGGCATCCGGCGAATATCACTTCTTCAGGAGGTCCTGCATGCCAGCCTTCGCATGAGCCAGCGCGTCATCAAGGCTCTGCTGGCCCGACCAGTAGCCGGTGAACTCTTTCGCCTGCAATTCGTAGACGGAGAGTGCGTTAGCCGAAGTCGCACCGTTCATCACGTAGCCGTACCTGCTGGCAAACTCGCCGAGTTTGACGAGATCAGGACGTTCCTTGGCGACTTTCGCCACCACGTCGGGCGCAAGAGCCGGAGAGCCGCCGCTTCGTGCATAGAGCAGGGCCGCATCCTCGGTCGCCAGCCACTTCAGGAATTTGACGGCGCCGTCCTTGTTCTTGGCGTTCTTGTTGAGGCCGAGACCAAGACCGTGAATATGGTCGGCGCGTCCGTTCGGCCCGGCCGGCGGTGCCACAATACCGGTGACGTCGGCAACTGCGGGGGTTTTCTCGGCATTGGTGAGATCCGCCGCAGCGGCATTCCACTGAAGTGCCGTGGCAGCCTGCCCGGCACCGTAGGCGGCATTGGTCTCGGCATATTCATAGCTCAGCGAATCCTTAGGCGAAGCGCCGGCGTCGTAAAGCTTCTTGTAGAGTTCAAGGCCAGTCTTGTAGGCATCGGAATCAACGGTGACATTGCCGTCCTTGTCGGTCCAGTCTGCGCCATAGGAGCGCGGCAGCGACTGGAACACCATCATGTTGAAGAGCAGGTTCTTCATCTGCAATACGGTGCCATAACGCACGGGGCTTTCGGAATTCACCTGCTTCGAGAAGTAGAGAGCCGTTGCCGCCCAGTCGTCCCAGGTCCAGTTATCCGGGTCCTTCGGCTGCAATTCCTTGCCGAGATACTGCTTGGAGATTTCAGCATATTTCGCCTTTGCCGCATCGTCCTTCATCAGCGCATCGATCAGATCCTTGCGATAATACATGAAGTGCAGCGACAGATCTGTCGGCACTCCATATTGCTTGCCGTCGAACTGCATGGTCTTCAGCACGGATTCGCCAAACGTCTTCGCGGCATCGCTACCGAGGTCGACTGGCTCCATGTACGGTGCATAACGGCCGATCGAGTAGGTGGCAACGAGGTTGATGTCAAAGGCAGTCGACCCCGCTGCCATGTCGGCCTGCAGCTTGTCGTAGAAGCCCTCCCGGTTGAAGAATAAGAGTTCGACCTTGTCGGCGTCGCTGATGCCCGCAGTGGCGTTGTAGGCTTCGACGGTCGCACGAAGCGCCGTTTCTTCCGAACCACCCGGCCAGCCAAGAACGGTCACTGTCGCATTCGAGGTGCCCGGCAAAGCAACGCTTGCGAGAAGCAGGGCAAGGGCTGATAAGGACGTTCTGTTCAATGTCATCGTAGTTCCCTTTCTCTTATTGTTACGTCTGAATCCATGTTTTCTGGAATTATTCAGTCACGTCGCACTGCCAGGCTCGCCACGCCGACGATGCCGGCACGGCTGCCGAGCCTGGCGGGTACGAGAACGGGCGTCAGCCGGGCGTCGATACCCGCAAGGCAATCACGAATCCGGTCGAGGTAGGCCACTGCAAGGCCGATGCCGCCACCGATGACGATATGCTTGGGATCGAGCATCATTTGGATATCGCAGCAGAGCGTCGCTGCGCGGAATGCCGATTGCGAGATGATCGCCTCGGCCCAGGCCTCACCGCTGTTGGCATGCTCGAAAACCTCGGCGGCGGTCGCCTGATGCCCGGCCTTTGCAGCCTCGGCCGCTATCCAGCGGCCCGACGTCTGGTCTTCCAAAGGCGACTGCCCGGCGGACGGACCACGGATCAGCCCGAAATGACCGGCAAGCCCGGCAAGTGGGCGCCCGTTGACAATGATGCCGCCGCCGATGCCGGTCGAGATGGTGAGGAACACCAGATCGCCGCCATCGCCGGCACCAAACCTGTATTCTCCCCAGGCGGCCGCCTGCGCATCGTTGACGGCAAAAACCGGTTTACCGAAGGTCGCCGTCGCCTTATCGACCAGCGGATAGCGATCGGGAATGCCGAGCGTCGCCGGATTGAGCGCCGACCAGCATCCATCCTGAATGAAGCCCGTCACCGCGATGCCGACACGCGAATAGCGATCCGTCCATGATCGGATAGAGTCGGCGATCATGGCAAGCCAGGCATCGGGGCCCGTATCCCGCACCGTCGGCACCGTAATTTCAGCCAGCACTTCGCCGCCCCTGACCAGAGCCACCATCGTCTTCGTGCCGCCGATATCGATTGCAAGCGCCGTTTGGGTATCGTCGGCATCATAGGCCGCAGCGACGGCGTCGCGAAACCACGACGTCACGTGCTCGGTGCGCGTGATCGCCGAGCCTACGACGACGGCAAAAGCCCCGGCCTTGGCTGCGGCGGCAGCCTGCTCCACCGTGCGGATACGACCCTCGGCTATGACATAAGGCGTCAGCGTGTGCATGGCTGTGATCAGGCCGATATCCGGATCGACAGGCTCAGGCCCGCCGACATAGCCGGACAGCGTGGTGCCGACGAAATCGACGCCGGCCGCCAGGGCGTTGCGCGCATCTTCGAGGCTCGAACAGTCGGCCATCGTCAGCTTGCCCCTTGTCTTAATCGCCTGCACCAGCTTCTGGACGGAGACGGGACGCAGGCGATCCGTGGCGTCGAAGGCGACGATATCGGCGCCCGCATCGACCAGCGCTTCGGCATCGGCAACGAACGGCGTGATGCGCACCGGACTGTCATCGAGATCGCGTTTGACGATGCCGATGATCGGCACGTTCACGGCCGGACGAACGGCCTTCACATAGGCGATGGATTCGATCCGCAACGCTTTTGCACCGGCATCGACGGCGGCCTTGGCGAACCCCGTCACGAATTCAGCCGTGTCCGTAGGACCGCCCGGAACCGGCTGGCAGGAAACGATAAGGCTCTTTTTGATGTCGTCGCGCTGCAATCGTGACACTCCATTTCGGCATCACGATAGTTAGAAAATACCAGATTACAACCAGTTTATAACTGGTATTATCGCCTCAGTTCGAAGACGAAGTCGTAAACGTCGCCCTTATAGCGGCTCTCGCAGTATTCGACGATCTGGCCGTCGCCGAGGAAACAACGGCGCTCTGTCATCAGCAACGGCGCTCCGGCATCGCAGTGGAGATGCTGCGCATCCTCCACCGAGGCCGCGCGTGAACGCATGCGCTGCACGGCGCGCTGCGGCAGGAAGCCCCGCGTTTCCAGCGTCTCGTAGAGAGAGTCGCCGACCATATTTGCCAAAGGTATGAAGCGAACCGGCACCGTTGAGGTCTCGACCGCAATGGGCACACCATCGGCGGTGCGGATACGCTTCATGCGCAGGATATTGCTATTTCCAGCAATGCCGAGCGCCATCATCTCGGTCGGAGACGGGCGGCTTATCTGCTTGGAAAGCCATATACATCCTGGAACGAGCCCCCGCGCGAGGATGTCTTCCGAAAAGCTGGTGAGCGTGGAAAGGGATTTTTCGACGCGCGATCCGACTTCCGTCTTGAAGCCGTGGCGGCGATTGAGGAAACCCTCTTCCTCGAGCAGCGCCAGCGCCTTGCGTATTGTCACCCGGGAAAGCGACAGCGTCTCGGCCAGAACACGCTCTCCGGGCAGAACGGCGCCGGCCTTAAGCGTATTCGAAAGGATCGCGGTTTCGATCGCCGCTTTCAGCCGCTTGTAGAGCGGCAGACCGGATGCTGACACCTGCAATTCCTTACCAATCGCTTCGATCAGTTCATCTGTCGCCATGATTTCTCCCGATACCGTCCGCGGCACATTCAGTTTTTTCTGTGGAATGCACCTGGATCTATACTGGTATTAGAATGAAAGGGCAATCGCCAGGCAGCGGACCAGTTCCGCGCTGCGATGCAAACTTGCCCATTTGACAGATATCCTACAAGTGGATATGTAGATTTCATCATATGGGCGAAACCAGAAGAAGACCGGGGTAAATGACATTGAAATCGATGAAGCCGCTCACGCGCGCCCCGCTGTTGCACGTATCGGTCCAGGAAAGCCTGCGCGCCTATATCGATGATAATGGCCTGGCGCCCGGAACCCTGCTTCCGGCCGAAGGAGAGCTCGCCACCCAGCTCGGCGTCAGCCGCAATTCGCTGAGGGAAGGCATCAAGGCGCTGGAATCGGTCGGCGTGCTAGAGACGCGGCGCGGCGTCGGCATCTTCGTCAAGGCCTTTTCCTTCGAGCCGCTTCTCGACAATCTCGCTTACGGCCTCGGCGGCGCCCTGCGGCAGATCGAGGAGGTCCTCGAAATCCGGCGGACCTTGGAAGTGGGGTTGATCGGCAAGACGATCGAGGTGATCGCAGAGGAGGACATCGCCGAACTGCGCGCCACCGTCAACCGCATGCGCGCCCATGCCGAGCGCGGTGAAACCTTTGCGACAGACGACCAGCTGTTCCACCGACTGCTGTTTCGCTGCCAGGACAATGAGACGCTCGTGCGGCTGATCGATGTCTTCTGGCTCGCCTTCTACAAGGCATCGGATTTCGTCAACCTTGAAAATACCGATCCGATGGCGACGTGGCGCGATCACGCCGCGATCGTCGATGCGATCGAGGCAAGGGATCTGGAGGAGGCGCGCAGACGCCTGGATCGTCACTACGAGGGCATTGCCCGGGTGATTGCCAACAACAAGGCAAGTTCAAACATGGGAGGAACACATGAAAAGACTGTCTAGATTATCCGCCATCGCGCTTGGCGCCATGCTGTCGACGGTTGCCGTGCCGGCTCTTGTCGTCTCGGGCGCTGCAACAGAGGCTCAGGCCGCCACCCTGTCCGGCGGTTTCGATGTCGGCCCCGGCGGCTTCCAGGGCAATTTCAATCCGCTTGCCGCGACCGCCGGCTTCACCTGGCTCAGCATCTACTACGAACCGCTGGTCAGCTATGACGAGGCGCTGCAGAAGGTGGTTGGCGCACTGGCAAGCTCCTACGAGGTCAGCCCGGATCAGATGACCTACACGTTCAAGCTCGCCGATGCCAAATGGCATGACGGCAAGCCCTTCACCGCCAAGGACGCCAAGTTCACCATCGGCCTTGCGATGGATGTGAAATCCGGCTCGGTGCTCGCCGCCCGACTGAAGGGCATATCGTCCGTCGAGGCGCCGGACGATCACACCGTCGTCATCAAGCTCAGCGCACCCAGCAGCAGTCTTCTCGACACGATGACCAAGGTGATGATGCTGCCCGAGCATGCGCTCTCCTCCATACCGGCCGACCAGCTGGCGAAGAACACCTGGTGGTCCACCACCCCGATCGGCACCGGCCCGTTCAAATTCACCAAATACGTCTCGGACCAGTATGTCGAACTTGCCGCAAACACCGATTATCGTGGTGGCAAGCCCGCCCTGGAACGCGTCATCAATCGCTATTTCGCCAACCCGGCCGCAGCGATCGCAGCGCTGAGATCCGGTGAAATCCAGTTCACTTACGTCGATTCTAACGATGTGCCGACCTTCAAGGACAACAAGGACTTCAAGGTCATCGAAGGTGACTCTTTCGTCGTCAACTATCTCGGCTTCAACCACGATTCCCCGCTCTGGAAGGACGTGCGTGTCCGCAAGGCGGTGATGCACGCGATCAATCGCGATGCCATCATCCAGAGCCTCTACGGCGGCGCGGCAAAGCCCGCCAACTGCGCCTATGTCGCCGAACAGCTGATACCGCCTGATATCGACACCTATGCCTATGATCCGGAGAAGGCCAAGCAGTTGCTGACGGAAGCCGGCTGGGATCAGATCAACGGCGCCAAGCCGATCACGCTTCTGACCTATTACACCACCCCGCTGGCGACCAGCGTCCTTGCGGCAGTCCAGGCAATGCTTGCCCAGGTCGGCATCAACATCGTCCCGCGCGCCGTCGATGCCCCGACCTATAACAGCATCGTGCTCAATGCGACGCCGGATATCGCCCAGTTCCAGATGGTCTATGCCGGGCTGCAGAACGGGCCGGATGCCGGCAGCATCAACGTCGGCCTCAACGAGAAGCAGATCCCTCCGGCCGGACCGAACGTTGCCAGGGTTCGCATGCCCGACCTCACCAAGGCACTCGATAGCGCGCTTGCCGAGCCTGACAGCGCCAAGCGGAATACGGCCTACCAGGACGTCTGCAAGGTGATGAACACGAACCTGCCCTGGGCCACGCTCTGGGTGGCAAACCGCTACGGCATCGTCTCGACCAAGGTGAAGGATTTCGTCTGGACGCCGGCTCCGGGCGGCGGCCCCTACCAGGCCGACCCGCAGAAATGGTCGATCGCCGAATAGGCGTTTTCCGCAAAGCCTTGAGGGTGGCTTCGGCCACCCTGACAAGACGGCCTGACAATACGGATTGCCGATGCTCCGATACAGTCTCAGACGCCTGATCATGGGAATGGGCATGCTCGTCGCCCTGAGCATGCTGATCTTCCTGCTGCTGCGCCTGACGCCAGGCGATCCGATCGATGCCTATATCGATCCGAACCTGCCGATGTCACCGTCGGATCTTGCCGATCTGCGCAGAAGCCTCGGGCTCGATCAGCCCTTGCCCGTTCAGTATCTGGGCTGGCTGCAGCAGGCGGTGACGGGCAATCTCGGCTATTCGATCAAGCGTCTCGACCAGCCGGTTCTGGGTCTGGTGCTATCGCGGATCGGGCCGACAGTGCTGTTGATGGGCACAGCCCTTGTCTTCGCCATTGTCGTCGGCATCGCCTGCGGGGTGATCGGCGCCGTTCGCCGCAATTCGCTCGCCGACCTCTCCCTATCGGTGGCTGCGCTTGCCGGCATTTCGAGCCCGGCATTCCTCAGCGCACTGCTCGGCCTTTATCTTTTCTCCGTCCGCCTGCACTGGATGCCGTCTGGCGGCATGCTGACGCCGGGCGAGACGTTCTCGGTGGGCGATCTCCTCCACCATCTGATCCTGCCGGCGGCACTTCTATCCGTCGCGCAAGCTGCATTGATCATGCGCTACATGCGCGCTTCGCTGCTCGAAGTCCTGAACCAGGATTACGTGCGCACGGCCCGCGCCAAGGGCGTGCGCGAATTCTGGGTCATCACCAAACACGCGTTGCGCAATGCGCTGCTTCCGATCGTCACCCTGATCGGCTCCACCATCGGGCTTGCCATCGGCGGCGCCATCTTCATCGAGAGCGTCTTCAACTGGCCGGGCATGGGTCTTTTGCTCGTCGATGCCGTGCAGACCCGCGACTACCCCGTCATCATGGGGGCGACGCTCGTCATCGGCACTTGCGTTATCGTCATCAATCTTCTGACCGACATCACCTATGCGGTCGTCGATCCGCGCATCAAGGTGGGCTGAGCATGCTGGCACGCTCCCCGCAACGCCGCAGCCCGGGGCCGCTTGCCCGCGCTTTCGACCGCTTTCTGCTCAACCGCGCCGCCGTTGCCGGCGTCGGCATTGCTCTTCCGATGCTGCTGTTGATCCTTTCCTATCCGCTGTGGTGGGCTTTCCGCCCGAACGACATCGATCTTCTGGCGATGAACAGCGGCCCGACGGCAAAGCACTGGTTCGGAACCGACGGCGTCGGCCGCGATGTCTTTGCGCGCGTGCTCGAAGGCGGTCGGATTTCGCTTCTGGTCGCCGTCGCATCGACCACGCTTTCCGCGATCATCGGCTTTCTCTTCGGGGCCATCTCGGCGCTTGCAGGGCGCTGGGCGGATGCCGTCTCGATGCGCTTCGTCGATCTGGTGATGACGCTGCCGCCCGTCATCTTCCTGCTTGTGCTCGCCTCGATTGCCGGCACCGGCATCTGGCCGACCGTCCTCGTCATCTCGCTGCTCTCCTGGCCGCTGCTTGCGCGCATGATCCGCTCCCGGCTGCTGGAATTGCGTGAGCGCGACTTCGTCTTGGCCGCCCGCGGCATGGGCGCCGGCATCGGACATCTGCTCTTCCGCCACGGCCTGCCGAACTCGATTGATATCCTCGTGGTCTATGCGACGCTGCAGATCGCCAATGCCATCCTGCTCGAGGCGGGCCTGTCCTTCCTCGGTCTCGGCATCGCTCCGCCGGCGGCAAGCTGGGGCAACATGCTGAACGCGGCCCGATCAACGGCCGTGCTCGAACAATATCCGTGGCAATGGCTCTTCCCCGGCGCCGCGCTGATCCTTGCGGTGCTTGCGATCAACTTCATTGGCGATGGCCTCAGAGATGCCTTCGACCCGCGTGCCGAACTGAACTGACAATCGAGAGAAGCGAAAATGACCAAATTCAAGGGGGTCGTCCCTCCCGTCGTAACACCGCTCAATCCGGATTTTACCGTCGACTATCCTTCCTATACACGCGTGCTCGAACATCTGATCGGTGCCGGCTGCCATGGCGTATTCGTCCTCGGCTCGACGAGCGAGGTGATCTTCCATGACGAGAAGACCCGGCGCGAAATCATCGAACATTCGGCCAAGGTGGTGAATGGCCGCGTGCCGCTCATCGTCGGCGTCATCGACCCGACCACGGATCGCGTCATCGCCCATGCGAAAGTCGCAAAGGCCGCCGGCGCCGACGCGGTGGTGGTGACGGCACCATTTTATACCGTCACCAGCCAATCCGAGATCCTCGATCATTTCTGTTATGTCAGAGACGCGGTGGACGTTCCGCTGGTCGCCTACGACATTCCCGTTTGCGTTCACGTCAAGCTGCAGCGCCAGACCGTCGTCACGCTTGCCAGGGAAGGCGCCATCATCGGCCTCAAGGATTCCAGCGGCGACGACGGCAACTTCCGCTATGCGCTTCTCGACCTTGCCGTACACAAGGACGTCTTCCTGATGACCGGTTCCGAGATCGTCGTCGACAACGCCCTGCTGATGGGCGCCCACGGCGTCGTTCCCGGCATCGCCAATGTCGATCCGCACGGCTATGTCCGCCTTTGGGATGCCGCGCAGCGCGGCGACTGGGTCGCCGCGAGGAAGGAGCAGGAGCGTCTCTGCCGCCTCTTCGAAATCGTTTGGGTTGCACAGAGCCGCGTCAGCGGCGGCGCCGCCGGCATCGGCGCCTTCAAGGCTGCCATGCGCAGCCTCGGCATCATCGACACCGCCGTCATGCCGCGGCCGCGTGCCTCCCTGAACGATGCCGAAACGGCGCGGATCGACGAGATCCTGCGTGCGACCGGCCTGCTGAACTGAGACGGCTGATGGAACAGACCGCCGAACCAGTACTCGACATCAGGGGATTGCGAACGATCTTCCGCGTCCGCGGCGGCGAGATCACGGCGGTCAACGATATTGACCTCAGCATTGCCGCCGGCGAGACGCTGGCACTCGTCGGCGAATCCGGCTCCGGCAAGTCTGTCACCAGCCTGTCGGTCATGCGGCTGCTCACCCGCGGCATCGGTGCGATCGCCGCGGGTAGTATCCGCCTGACGACGCGCGGCGGCGCGGCCCAGGATCTTGTTGGCCTCGACGAAGAGAGCATGCGCAGGATCAGGGGCGACGACATCGGCATGGTGTTCCAGGAGCCGATGTCGAGCCTCAATCCCGTTTTCACGATCGGCGACCAGATCGCCGAGCCGCTCCGCGTCCATCGCGGGGCGGACCGCAAGAAGGCGATGGACGCAGCCGTCGCGCTCCTTGAAAGCGTCGGCATTCCGGACGCCCGACGCCGTGCCGGCCAATATCCGCACGAACTCTCGGGCGGCATGCGGCAACGCGCCACCATCGCCATGGCGCTCGCCTGCGATCCGGCGCTGCTGATCGCCGATGAGCCGACCACGGCGCTCGACGTGACGATCCAGGCGCAGATTCTCGATCTGCTTCTCAAATTGCAGCGTGAGCGCGGCATGGCCATGCTCTTCGTCACCCACAATCTCGGCGTCGTCGCCGAAATCGCCCATCGCGTCGCGGTGATGTACGCCGGCCGCATCGTCGAAGAAGGGCCGGTCGGCGAGGTTTTCCGCAATCCGAAGCATCCCTATACCATGGGTCTTCTCGCCTCCATGCCTCGCCTCGGCGACGCCGCGCGGATGAAACAGGCCGGCGAAAAGCTCGCCGCCATTCCTGGCATGGTCCCGAGCCTGATGAACATGCCGAGCGGCTGCGCCTTTTCCCCGCGCTGCACATTCGCGATCGACGCCTGTCGCGCCGTCGTGCCTGGGCTCGAACAGGTCAATCCGCAGCACCGCAGCCGCTGCATCAGGTGGCAGGAGATCTAGATGAGCGCACCGCTGCTCTCCGTCCGCGACCTTTCGAAACACTATACCTCCCGCGGCACGCGACTGAACATTCTTCAGGGTATTTCCTTCGACATCGGCAAGGGTGAAGTCGTCGGGCTTGTCGGCGAATCCGGCAGCGGAAAGACCACGATCGGGCGTTCCGTCCTGCGGCTCGTCGAACCGTCTTCCGGCAGCGTCCGCTTTGACGGAACGGAACTCACCACGCTTTCGGCCTCGGCGCTCAGACGGCAAAGGCCGCGCATGCAGTATATTTTCCAGGACCCCTTCGCCAGCCTGTCGCCGCGCATCACGATCGGCGAAATCCTGACGGAGGGACTGAAAATCCAGGGGATCGGCAGCGTCGGCGACAGGCTCGATCGGGCGCTGTCGGCCTTGGCCCAGGTCGACTTGCCTGCCGAGGCGATCAATCGGTACGCGCATGAATTTTCCGGTGGTCAGCGCCAGCGCATCGGGATCGCCCGCGCTTTGACCTTGTCGCCCGAATTCATCGTCGCCGACGAGCCGGTTTCGGCGCTCGACGTGTCGATCCAGGCGCAGGTGATCAACCTGCTGCGCGACCTGCAGCAGCGGCTTGGCCTTACAATGCTGTTCATCTCGCATGACCTCGCCGTCGTCGAATATATCTGTAACCGGGTGATCGTACTCTATCTCGGCCGTATCATGGAGATCGCGCCGAGCGCCGATCTCTATGCGAGACCACAGCATCCCTATACGCGCGCCCTGCTCTCGGCGATCCCATCGCCCGATCCGGATGCCCGTCGCGACAGGCAGATCCTGAAAGGCGATATTCCAAGTCCGGCCAATCCGCCGAGCGGGTGCGTCTTTCGCACGCGCTGTCCCAGTGCTCTCGAGGCCTGCGCCGGCGCCGTTCCGCAATTGCGTGAGGTCGCGCCCGGCCACTTCAAGGCCTGCATCCGCGACGACCTCGATTGATCCGTCATTCATTGGGGAAAACAGATGAACGCAAAGATGCCGCGTGCCGCCATCGGCGGAAACTGGGCGAGCCTGCTTCTGCCGATTGCGGCCGGTGACAGCATCGAATTCGACAAACTCGCCGAGGAGATCGACATCCTCATCGAGGCCGGCGTCGACGGCATCTATTCCAACGGCACAGCAGGAGAATTCCACAATCAGACGGAGGAGGAATTCGACAGGATCCAGGAGATGCTGGCTGGACGCTGCAAAGCATCCTCAACCCCCTTCGTGATCGGGGCCTGCCAACCGGACCCATCGATCATGCTCAACCGCGTCCGCCGTGCCGCCTCGCTCGACCCCCGCGCCATTCAGGTCATATTGCCGGACTGGTGGCCGCTCACCAATGCCGAAGCGATCGACTTCTTGAATCGCGCTGCCAATGCTGCCGACGGAATTCCGCTCATCCTCTACAATCCGCCGCATGCGAAACGCGTGCTGACGCCAAAGGAACTCGGCGCGGTCTGTGCGGCCGCCCCTGACGTGATCGGCATCAAGCTCGCCGACGGCGACGGCCTCTGGTACGCAGAGGCGCGCCGGCATCTTTCCGCTCTGTCGCTTTTCGTTCCCGGTCATCATCTCGCAACCGGCATCAAAGAGGGCGTCGCGGCCGGTTCCTTTTCCAATGTCGCCTGCCTTAGCCCCCGCGGTGCGCAGAGCTGGACGACATCGATGCAAACCAATATCGATGCCGCACTCGATCTGGAACGGCGCATCCGCGCGTTCATGGACCTGCATATCGTCCCCTTCCGCCAGGAATTCGGCTATTCGAACGCCGCTCTCGACAAACTGTTGTCTGCCATCGGCAATTGGGGACCCGTGGGCACCCGTCTACGGTCTCCTTATCGCTCGATAGACATGGCGGAAGCGATCAGGCTGCGGGACATTGCACGCTCGGAACTTCCCGATCTTTTCCGCTGAGTGTGCTTAAGCAACCGGGCATGGGCGGTTTCGCCCACTGGATTGAAATCCTTCTTCGCGCTACAGCGGGGAAGATATTTTGGTTGCCGAGCCCATCCCTTTCAGGTGCAATTTCATGACGAAAAAAGTCTATCTCGCCGGTCCGGAAGTCTTCCTTCCCAATGCCCGTGAAATCCTCGACCGCAAAGCGGCACTTGCCCGTGAGGCGGGACTTCTCCCGCTCTCGCCCGGCGATCTGGAAATCCCGCAGACGAACTCGAAGCGCGAGCGGGCCGCGGCGATCAACGCGGTGGACGAGAAGATGATGATGCAGGCTGATGCGATCATCGCCAATCTGACGCCCTTTCGCGGCATTGCCGCCGATACGGGGACGGCTTTCGAACTCGGCTTTATGTGCGCAAGCGGTAAGCCGGTCTTCGCCTACACGAATGTGGCCCGCGACCACAGCGGACGCGTGAGCGATCTTTATGGCGGCGCCGTCGCCTATGATGCGGAAGGCCGATTGCGAGACCCGAACGGGATTGCGATCGAGGATTTCGGCCTGGCCGACAATCTGATGCTGCATGCCGGAATTGAGCGGCGCGGCGGTGTCCTGATCATCGGAGACGCGTCGCCGGATGCACTCTATACCGACCTTGCCGCGTTCAAGACATGTCTTGCCATCGCCGTTGAGAAACTGCGCTAAAGTCATCAGTTCCGGCACTTGATGGAGGCGAACCGTTGGACAAGGCCGGCAAGCACCTGCCTGCTTGCCAATCGGTCCGGGGGACAGATACTGGATCCATGCAGCAACCAGAAAACCAACCTGCCGGCATCGAAATCACGCTCTGGCCGTATTCCAGGAATGAAGGCGACTGGAACCGCTGGCTGCAGTCGCTTTCGCAGGATGAACAGGAGCGCGCCGCGACCTACCGGTTCGAGCGGGATCGCGCCTCGTTCATTGCCGGCCGCTATCTCTTGCGGCGGCTATTGAGCGTGCATACCGGGACAGCGCCGGGCAAGGTCGCATTGTCTCCGGACAAACACGGCAAGCTGAGAATTGAGAGGCGTGATAGCCCGCAATTCAGCCTTGCCAATGCCGACGGACTGGTGACGGTCGCTGTCGCGTCAGGATGTGATTACGTCGGAATAGACTGCGAGCGTGCCGACGCCGAGATCGAAGAGGCGGCATGGGATAGCTATTGCAGCGCAGACGAACGGCGCTGGCTCGCGCAATTGCCTGCGCAGGAACGCGCGCGCGGGGCCATTGCACTTTGGACGCTCAAGGAGAGCCATCTGAAGGCACTCGGCGTCGGGCTGCGCGAGGATCCCTGCAACATCGCCTTTTCCTGGAAAGATGGCATCCCTGTCATAACAGGCGGCGATCGCGATCGGCGATGGCAGCACCGTCTGATCGAAAGCGGCAGCCAGCACGTCGTCGCGCTGGCTGCCTGCTCTCAATCCGGCCTCCCTGGCATTTCTACACGGCTATTTCAGGACGATAGCAGGCCATCCGAATAACCGGCCCGGAACTGATGAGGCATTGCGGAAGCGGTCTCCGTCGCCCAGGCCAGTTGCGCATTGTCGGGTTCCGCATCGAAATGCTGCCGGCCGAGAAGCGTATTGACGATCATTGCACTGCGCCAGGCCATGAGGCTGAGCTGGGAGTCGGCGATACCGTGCGAGTACCGGCCCGCATTCTGCGCGAACAGCCGGTTGCCCCTCGGCCCCGTCCACTGCATCGTGTAGTCGTCGTTGAGAATGGGATAGCCGTTTCTGTCGAGCACTATCCGTTCACCCAGCGAACCGAGAGCCTCCGGCAACCGGAACCGGTAGCCGGTTGCCAGAACCACCGCATCTGCATGCAGCACCTCGATTCCGCCGTCGAATTGGTTCCTGACGATGAGCCGGTAGGCATTGCCGTTCCTCTCCATCTGGATCACATCGCGATTGGGCGCCAGAGATGCGTTGAGCGTGCCCGGCTCGAGATAGCGCAACGCATAGAGGCGGCGGTAGATCGAATGAATCGTCGAAATCGACAGGCCATCGCTGGTCAGGATCGAGTTCTTCAAGGCTGCCTGCTTCTGCTCGCCGCCGAGCTTCAGATAGGCCTGCACGTATTCCGGCGAGAAAACCTGGTTCGAAAACGGGGTGTCGTTGATCGGCTCGAAATTATGACGCCGGCTGATCCATGTCAGCTCATTCATGGAACCGGGATCGGCAAGCAAGGCTTCGACGACCTCGCCGCCGCTTTGACCGCCGCCGACCACGACGATACGGGCAGCACCGAGACCACTGAGACGCGATTTGGCCTCGCTGTTGTGAAAGCAATCGGCGCCCAGAAACGGTTTTGCCCAGTCGGGCACGAAGGGCGAAGATCCGGTGCCGATCACGAGATTGCGGGCTTCTTCCTGCCCATTGTCGAACCGCAGGAAGAAGCGGTCGTCGCGGTGCTCGACGTCGCGAATCTCGGTTCCAAAGCGCAGGCCGTCCAGGCCGTTGGCGACCCAGGCGAGATAACGTGCAAATTCCTGCCGGGGAACGGCGTCATAATTGGCGTTGAGGAAGGCGTAGAGCCTCTTGTGCGCCACCAGATAGGAGACGAACGACCAGCGGCTGGTCGGCAGGACCGGGGTGACGAGGTCCTTCAGAAAGGACGATTGCAGCTCGACGCCCGGCATCATCATGCCGGGATGCCAGTCGAAGGAGTCGCGCCGTTCGAAGAAGCGGCTCCTGATCTCCGGCACCGCCTCGAACAGGCAGGCGAGGCTCAGATTGGAAGGGCCGATGCCAATGCCGGCGATATCGAGCGGCTCGTTTATGGCATCCCTGCGGGCAAAAGCGACGGTCATGCGATATCCTTCTCTGTTTCCTTGAGACGCAGGGCAAGCCTTGAGTGGAAGGCGGGAGACCCGATCATATGCAGATGGTTGGTGCCGGTAATGATTTCGGCGGCACGCGCCCGTGGCGACAGGCGGCGCCAGTCGATCAGGTTGAGGCCGCGGTTGAGGCTGTCGTCGGCAGCCCAAGGATAGATCGGCACATCGTGGGGAACGAGCCGGTGCTTGCGGAAGATCAGGGCATTGTCGATCAGTACCCAGAACGTATGTTCGCGGCTACTGATGTCAGGCCCGTCGTTCGGAAGCGGATCCTTTTCGTCGCCGACGAAGCGCAGGAACTGATCGTAGGTATCCGCATCCATCGTCGACAGCAGCCGGTCCCATTCGGGACGCATCGCGGTTCGTCCAAGCCACGCCTGCACATCTTTATGAAGCGCGTCGCGCTCGCCCGGCCGGAAGCGCGGCTTGGCGCCGATCGCAAATTCCGATCCGAGGTCGCAAACGTCGACCATCGCCATCATCCTGACGTCGACCTCGTTGCCGAGGGTGCGGGCGGCCTCGTAGGCCAGAAGCCCGCCCCACGACCAGCCGAGGAAATAGCAGGGCGCGCCTTTGTTATGCGTCCTGATATAATCGACGTAGCTCTCGATAATCTCTTCGATCGGAGCGCCGACTTCCTTCTTCTCGGACAACGAGTGGCAAATGAAGCCGGTCGCCGGTTGATCGGCGCCGAGATAATCGACGAGCTTCACATATTCGCGGGTGCTGACGAGAAGCCCCGGGAAGCAATAAAGCCGCGGCTTGGCGCCGGAAGCGCGCAGCACGATCACCTCAGACAGATCCCGCTGATCCCCCTGCTCCATCACGCCGGCAAAGGAGCGAATGGTCGGGTTGTTGAAGATATCGGCGACGATGAGCGGGGTTTTCGGCCGGCGCTGCCGGAGCAGCGAAAGGATGCGGATCGCCCCGAGCGAATTGCCGCCGATCGCGAAAAAATTGTCCTCGACGCTGATCGCTTCCAGCTTGAGAACCTGACGCCACACATCCAGCACCTCCTCTTCGAGAGCCGATGCCGGTTCCACGATGGCGCGCTTGATCGGTTGCGGCGCCGGCAGCGCAAAGCGGTCGAGCTTGCTGTTCGGATTGGTCGGCATTTTTTCCAGTTCGACCACCGCGGCCGGCACCATATAGGAGGGCAGGCTGCGTTCGAGGCCGGCGCGGACCATCTCGACGTCAAGCGTCTCGTCCTTCTTCGGGACGACGTAGGCAACGAGCGCCTTTTCGCCGCCGGCATCGTCATCGCGCAGAACCACAAGGGCCTCGCCGACGCCGGGTTGCTGCAGGAGCGCCGCTTCGATCTCGCCGAGCTCGATCCGGTAGCCGCGAAGCTTGACCTGATGGTCGACGCGACCGACGAATTCGACGGTTCCGTCATCACGCCAACGCGTCAGATCGCCGGAACGATAAAGCCTGCCGCCCTCCGAGGAGAACGGGTCGGGAATGAAACGGTCCGCCGTCGTGTCCGGCTTGCCGAGATAACCGCGGGCGACGCCCTCGCCGCCGATATAGAGCTCGCCGGTGACGCCGATCGGGCACGGATTGAGGTCGGGGTCGAGCACATAGACCCGCCTTAGCCCGACGGCACGGCCGAGCGGAGCATAGACCCCCTGGAATTTCGTGCCGGCCCTCACCTTCCAGACCATCGGCGTCATGATCGTTTCGGTCGGCCCGTAGCCGTTGATCAGCCATTCCGATTTCAGCGCCCGCGACAATAGATCGAAGGTTGGCTGCGCCAGCCCTTCGCCGCCGAAGGAGTAAAGCCGCATCGGCGGCGCCCCATCTGTTATATCGGCCCACTCCGCCAGCTGCTGCAGATAGGTTGTGGGAATGCTGGCATTGTTGGCGCCATGCTTGCGCATGGCCGTCAACGTCTCTTCCGGCGTCCACAACGGCTGATCGGGAAGAATGATACTGCCGCCTTCCATCAGCGGGTTCATCCATCGCTCGTGCCCGCCATCCGAACTGAAAGGCAGGAACGGCAGCTCGCGGGACGCCGAGCTCATGCCATAGACACGTGAGGTGTTTTGCAGATGGTGCGTCAGCGGCCCGTGCTCGACGGCCACGCCCTTCGGCAATCCCGTCGATCCGGAGGTGTACATGACATAGGCGAGTTGATCCTTGTGGATCGGCACATCAAGCGGTGTATCCGGCTCGCCGTCGAGATCGATCTTGTCGAGTTCGAGGATAATGGTGTCGAGCTCTTCCGGCAGCCGATGGCGAAGCCAGCTGTGGGTCAGAACGATCTTGACGCCGCCGTCGCGCAGAATGTGATGGTTGCGCACCGGCGGGTGGTCGGGCTCGACCGGGATATAGGCGCCGCCCGCCTTCAGCGTCGCGAGAATCCCGACGATGGCCTCCGGCGAGCGTTTGATGAAGATGGCGACCGTCACCTCGGCTCGAACGCCGAGATGCCGCAGCCGATGTGCGAGACGGTTGGTGTTGGCTTCCAGCCAGCCATGGCTCCATTCCTCGTCGCCGTAGACGATCGCCGTCTTGTCAGGCGTCTGGCGCGAATGGGCTGCGATCAACTCGTAGACCGGCCTGTCATCGTTGATGACGTCGTCTTCGTAGGGCGCAGACAACCAGTCGAGCTCGCCGCTGCCGACGAGTTCGATATCCTTGATCCGCACATTGTCCCGCGCGACGATCTGCTCGAGCACAAGGCCGAAATGCCGGGAGACACGGGCAATCAGGGAGCTGTCATAGAGATCCTGCGCATAATCGATCAGCCCGGATGCGGCCCCATTCAGATCTGCCTCGATCACCAGGGAAAGCTCGCTGTCGGCGCGCGCACCCAGTGGCTCCAGATTTGTTGCGTGCGCGGGGATCGGATACGGCTCGCGGAATTCGAACAGGGCCTTGACCACGGCTTCCTGGGCAGCCGCTTCGTCGACCACCAATTCCTGCGTGATTCGCTCCAGCGGCACGAGCCGGCGAAGCCCCTCCTCGGTCGCCGATGAGATCGCAGCAATGACATCGTCGAGAGAATTTCTCGACGTCAGCGACAGGATGAGGGGAAGGACCTGTTCGGCACGGCCACGGTCGGCAAGGTGCTCCATCTGGGGCCGCGCGATGAGCAGCCCGGTCAGCAAGGCATAGTTGCCGCTATAGCGTGCCAACAGGGCGCAAAAGGCGGCATGAAGCACGCGCTCGACCGGATATCCCTTTTGCTGCGCATGCTGCTCGAGCTTTTCCCAGAGATCGGGCTCGATCGAAAATTCGTGCTGAGCACGTGCCACGCCTGCCAGTCCACCACTGTTGAAGCGGGTGGGAAAGGTCGAGGCTGCGTAATCGAGACCGATCGTATCCCGCCAATAGGAGAGGGATTGCTGCGCCTCTTCCGTCTGCAGCCACTCAGCCTCCCGCGTTCCGGCCAAGATTTCTGCCGGCTGCGTCTCACCGGCGGGCCTGCCATCGAGAATTCGCGTCAGGGAGCCGGCAAGAACCGACTTCTCGCGGTCGTCTGCGATAATCGGATGAAGCACGATCGTCAGAAGCGATTGGCCGCCGGCCAGCAGGGCAATCTGAACACGCGCCGGCGGACCGGCAAGAAGATCGAAGCGTCTGTCGCGAAAGGCTTTCTGTGCGGCCAGTGCATCCGGCTCGTCAAGAACAGCACCTTCGCCGACAATCTCGATCGGCACAGCATTTGGTGTGCCGCGGTACTGCTCGACGCGGCCGCCCGCAAGCCGCCGGAAGCGGATGGCGAGAGACGGATGTTGCGCCGCGAGCGCCCGGCAGGCGCCGGCAATCGTCTTGACGTCGACCGCAGGGCTCAATCGCAGCCCAATGAGCTGATCGGGAAAGACCGTGTAGTTGCCGATCTGCTCCAGTGACCAGATACGCTTCTGTGCGATCGTCAGTGGAAAGCTCTCGAAGACCGCGTCCGTTGCCGCATCGGTCGGGTGGGCATCTGCAAAGTTTGTGATCTGCTTGTTCATCCGTGCCATCCAGCCGTTTCAGAGACGCGCATCTGCTGATATCGCCAAGCGCAAGGAGAGCGGACGCGGATCCGCCCAGACCTCACGGATATGCGCCAGGCATTGCTGGCGCGAACCGGCAAAACCCGCGGGCTCCCAGCCGATGGGAATCCGCTTGTCCTGCGGCCAGACCGAGTAGCGACGCTCGGTGTCGATAACGGCGATCCAGAGATCGTCGTGGGGCTCAAGATTATTCATTCGCAGCTCCTGCGGTGATGATGGTCATGCGCAAATGACGGATCCGGCAGGCCGCAGTTTAGAAAATTGATGAGAATTTTTTTCTTCGCTTATCCCTAAATTCGGCGGGAGATGGATCGTCATTCTACCAAATCGGCGCAAGAGCTCGCTTCATGCTCACAGCGCCAAAGGCCCGACTCGGCAAGGAGAACATCATGGATTTCGACGCCGACAAACAAAGGCGCGCTCTGCAGTCGCGCAGCTACGTCAGTCTCGCGCCCAATCTCATTCACCTCAAGACCGCCTATGGCCACCACGAAGCCGCATTCGAGGTGGAGGCCGGCGTAGCGTCGGTGACCTTCTACCATGGGGATCCGGTTCAATCGCCGGAGCTTCTGATGGCGGCGGCCGAAGCGGTGACGGCAGAAGATCGCTCGATCACCTCAGTCGTCTTCGAAGGGCATCAGACAAGCCTTCCCGGACACCTTGCGGACGCAGGCGGAGGGCTCGATTCGGCGATCCTGTGGCAGTGGCCCTCGCTCTGGCTGCCGCAGCTATCCTATCCCCTGCCGCCCGTGCAGGAGATGACTGCGGGCCGCTATCATCCGCGCCGGCCGGCAAAGCCGAAGGGCACCATCTACAGGCGGTTCATCCCCTGGCTGGAGCGGGATATCACCTTCACGGTGGCCGATCCCGAGACCGATCTTGCAGTCTTTCATCGCTGGATGAACGACGAACAGGTCAACACGATCTGGGAGGATGCCGGCTCGATCGACAAACATCGGGAGATCCTGGAAGAGAGGATCGCCGATCCACATGTCCTGCCGCTGATCGGCAGTTTCGCAGATATCCCCTTCGGCTATTTCGAAGTCTACTGGGCCAAGGAGAACCGGCTCGGTCCCTTTTACGATGCCGACGACTATGATCGCGGTTGGCATGTCGCTATCGGCGAGCCCGATTATCGCGGCAAGAAATGGATCAGCGCCTGGCTTCCGTCGCTGATGCATTTCATCTTCCTGGACGATCCGCGCACCAAGCGCATCGTCGGCGAGCCGCGCGCCAGTCACGAGCAGCAGATCCGCAACCTCGATCGTTCCGGTTTTGCCAAGGTCAAACATTTCGATTTTCCACACAAGCGGGCGCTGCTGGTGATGCTCGGCCGCGAGCGTTTCTTCGGTGACCGTCTCTGGGTGCCTGCGTCATGAACGACATGAGCGACGCAAGCGGCAGCTTCCGGAGACGGCGGCGCCTCGCACCGGAGGACCTGGCCAATCCCCAGCTTCTCAGGCTGCTGCTTCGGTTGGGACTGCCGGCCATGTTCGGCCTGTCGATCAACGCCGCCCATCACACGATCAACATGGTCTTCGTCGGAATGATCGGGGAAGACCAGATCGCGGCGATCATGATCGTCCTGCCGATCCTGATGCTCATCGCCGCCTTCGGCGAAGGGATCGGCGTCGGTGTCGCAACAGAGGTCGGGCGGATGCTCGGCGCCGGCAACCGATCCCGGGCCGGCATCATCGCCTCGATCAGCCTTGCGGCCGGTGTCGTCTTCGGCGCGGCCAGCGCTATTGCGATCGTCGCATTTCCGGATTTGCTGCTGTTCGGTGCCACGCCTGCCCTTCAGCCGCTCGCGCAGCATTATCTGATGATCATTGCGATCTCGGTGCCGCTGACGATGGCGCAGATCATTCTCGATTTCCTGGCGATCGCAGAGGGCAATGCCCGCTTCAGCATGTGGACGCTGGTCGCCTGCTTTGCGCTGAACATGATCCTCGACCCGATCATGATCTTCGGCTTCGGTCTCGGCCTGCAGGGCGTTGCAATCGCAACCATCCTGTCCCAGCTCGTCGCGCTTTGCATCTATGGCGCCTACCACGCCAGGCGGCTTGGAACGGTCAGGCTGACGCTTGGCTGGCGGTGGAGAGATATCGGCTCTCTCAGAGCGGTTCTTGCCGTGGGCGCGCCGACGACGCTGACCAGTCTCGCAACCGCAGGCGCGATTGCGGCAATGGTGTCGCTCGCCGGCACCTATCACGGAGAAGCCGGCATCGCCGGCGTTGGCATTGCCTTGCGGCTGCTTGCTGTGGGAACGCTCCCCGTCATCGGCATTTCGCTCGGGGCCCAGTCGATCCTGAGCTTTGCCTGGGGTCGAGGCGATATGGCCCGGGTGCTGTCGGCAACCCGCATCCTGACAGTGGTCACCAGTGCAGTGAGTGGCGCCTATGGGCTCACCGCACTCGCCTTCTCCGAACAGCTTGCCTCCTTCTTCACCGACGATCCCACGGTGATTGATATTGCGGGGCAAGCGATCATCTCAACCCATCTTCCGCTTCTGCTGTTCGGTCTGCGGCAAACGGTGCTGATCCTCTTCCAGGCTCAGGGCAGACCGAAAGCGGCGGTTGCCATCGGCCTGGCGCAGAATGGGTATCTGCTTTTTCCGCTGATGGCGCTCCTGCCGCCCTTTTTCGGCTTTTCAGGTCTGCTGGCAGCCATATTCCTGGCCTCGGCCCTGACCGGCTTGCTGTCGGCCATCTGCCTGATGAGCGCACTTCGAGCGCTGCGGCAGCGCTCCGCCGACCATCTGACCTCCATCCGTCCATATCCCAGCTTTTGTCCATGAGAGGATGACCATGAACCAGTCGATCAACCCGCACGACCTTGGCGCCCATGCGACCGCCGACGATCTCTTTACGCCTGTCGATCCGGCAGCATTCAACGCCGTGTCTCCGCCGATCTTCCAGACGTCCCTCTTCACCTACGACAGTTACGAGGCGATGGAGGATGTCTTCGCCGGTCGTACCCGCAACTATATCTATTCGCGCGGCGACAATCCGACGGTCCGCGAATTCGAACTCCTGGTCGCCCGCCTCGAGGGCGCAGAGGACGGACGTGCCTTCTCGAGCGGAACGGCCGCCATCACATCGACAATTCTGAGCCTCGTGCAGGCGGGCGACCGGGTCGTTGCGGTCCGTCACCTCTACAACGATGTTTACCGCCTTCTGGTGAAGCTGCTCGGCAGGCTCGGGGTCGCGGTGGACTTCGTGGATCCTGCCGACCACGACGAGGTCCGCAAGGCGCTGTCGGGCGCCAAGCTGCTCTACCTCGAAAACCCCACATCCTTCGTCTTCGAGCTTCAGGACATTGCGGCGCTGTCGGCCATGGCAAAGGAGGCCGGCGTTACCACCGTCATCGACAATTCCTGGGCAACGCCGCTGTTTCAGAAACCGATCCAGCATGGCGTCGACATCGTCATTCACGCCGCCTCGAAATATCTCGGCGGTCACAGCGATACGGTCGCCGGCATCGTCGTCGGCTCGAAGGAGGCCATCGCCAGGATCAATGCCACGTCCTACCCCTATGTCGGCGCCAAGCTTTCACCGTTCGAGGCCTGGCTGCTGCTGCGCGGCATGCGCACGCTGCGCGTGCGTCTCAAAGAGCACGAGCGCAGCGGGCTTTTGCTGGCCGGGCGACTGAAGGAGCATTCCGCGATCGCACGCGTTCGTCATCCGGTGTTCCAGGACCATCCCGGCCGGGCAACGCTCACGGGTTATGCGGGGCTGTTCGCCTTCGATCTCAATCCCGATATCGATGTTGCACGCTTCGTAAACAGCCTTCGCGACATCCGCCTCGGCGTCAGCTGGGGGGGACCGGAAACGCTGGTGGTCCCTGCCAAGGTCGCGCTGCAGATCCCCGACCGGATGACCTCTTTCATCCGGTTCGGCGTGAGCGAGCAGACGGTTCGTTTCGCCGTTGGCCTGGAAGAGCCGGAACTGCTGTGGAGCGATTTGCAGCAGGCGCTGCACGCAGCGAAACGGTAGGATCCTGTCGGCTCGCATGATCAGGGCGGGAGGCAGGTTCTATGATTGCCAGATGGCAATGTTCCTCCGCCGCCTTGATCATGAAGTTGACGAGGGTCCTTGAGACGCCGAGTTCGGCTGCGATGTCCTTCTGCGGCACGCCGTTGAGGCGATGACGAATGAAGGCGTCATTGGTTCGCTTCGGCAGCGCCTCGAGCGAGGCAAGCACATTGCGCAAGGTCTCGGCGGCGACCAGTTGGTCGAGCACGGTGGGGATGGGAGCCGTCATCTCCTGAACCTGGTCTATCGACCTATAGTTGTTCATCTGCTGGCGTCGGCGGCGGCTTTCGTCGAGTGCGAGATTATAGACCATCCGGAAGGCGTAACCGATCGGGCAGCGAATGCCGTCGGTCTTGACCCCATAGGCTTTAATGACTCCGTCCTGAAAGATATCCTCCGAATATGACTTTGATTTGACAACACTTTCAATCGTTCTAAGGAGCTTGTCCTTGTTTTCGATCATGGCGTTGACAACGGCATTTCCGTTCACATCACGATGCAATGCTTGCATTGTCCTGTACCCTTTTACAAATGGAAAATCAGGCTCTGTCGTTGCTGGTCGGGTGCGGTCTTGGCGGGCCTCTTCGAGAGAAACTACACGATTTGATTGCAGTGTCTATTTTAAGGTGATAACAAGAGTCAAGTTTAAATCGACCTGATGAAAGCGAGAAAAAATGGGAAGGACAGTGGAGATCCTGACGGGCAAGGCGGAGCTCTGCCGATCGATCATGGGGGCTTTGCCCGACTGGTTTTCAGAACCTGAGGTTATCGAAGCGAGCGCCCGGGCGGTCGAAGACCTGCCGGTGTTCGGCTATATCGAAGGAGATGTCGTGACGGCGTTGATGGCGCTTAAGCCGCACCCGCCCGGCGCCGTCGAGATCGCGCTGATTGCGACACGACCCGAACACCAAGGTCGCGGCGCCGGACGACATCTCATCGATGCGGCCGAACGCTTCGGCCATGAATCGGGCGCCCGGTTGCTGACAGTCAAGACGCTCGCCCCGCGCGGCTGCGACGAGCCACAATTCGAGGCGACGCGGCGTTTCTATGACCGGAACGGCTTCGTGCGCGCGGAGGTCTTTGCAAAGCTCTGGCACGAGGACCATCCGTGCCTGTTCATGGTCAAGCCGCTCGCCGACGTCCCGGAAGGTGCGGCTATGCGTTGAGACGACGAGGGCGGCCGAAGGAGGCAAAGGCTTTTCTGCCTGCCCTGGTCGGAGCCCCGATGCGGCTGATCAAGCACAATAGGAGGATTGAAAGTGTTAGAGCGTCCTTTGTGCGCCCAAAAGTGCGCGCGGCGCTCTAATGGCGCCCGTCCGGCAGCGGGCAGGCTTCACCGCAGCCACCGACTCCCGGGAGGTTATAGCGCAGGCAGCAGACTTTCCGGCGGGCGAATTCGAGGCCGCATTGCTGTCGTGCGATGCGGATCATGCCGAACATCGGATTGCGCCCACCGCACGGCCATGTAGCCTCTTCCATCAGGGCCATCCCGCCTTCGACGAGGCCGGGCTCGTGGCGATGGGCGATCTCCTTGAGAATCCAGGAGAGATACGCCGCAACATTGTTCCAGAGAAGCTTCGGAGCGACGGCGGCATTGGCGGCGATCGCCGCGATTACCGGCTCGACATGGCCGCGCATCAGCCAGTGAAGCTCAGCGGCCGGATCGGTGGTCGCCTCAGGCCTTTCGGACATCACGAATGCCTCCGGCTCGCCCGTATGTTCGTTGCAGACGAGGGAAAGCCGATCGATCTCCAGCGGCAGCCCGATCCGATGCACGAACATGTGGACGCTGGGAGCGATCGTCAGCATGCTGAAATAGTAGAGCGTCCACATGGAGACGATCGCGCGGCGGTCGCTGCCTGGAAACTTTTGCGTATAACGGCCGATGATCTCGTCGAAGATCGCCCGGTCGCAAAGATCCCTGCAGGGAACGACGATGCCTGTCTGCGGTGGCGCGCCGAGCAGCTTGCCGCGGCAATAGGAGAACGGGCTGTCGCCCACCAGGCCGTCGAGGTCGACGGCCTGGTGGGCGACAGAATGATCGGCGATCGAATTCCGGCGCCGAGATGCCCCGTTCGTCGCTGCCGCCACGCCTACCACCGATACTTCAAGGTGGCTGTCATGTTGCGGCCCTGGCCGAGATAGCAGAAGCCCTCGTTGCAGACCGTGTCGCGGTGGTCGGCAATGTTGCGGATATTGAAGGCAGCCGTCAGGCCCTCGTATTTCTTGTCGACCGCCCCGAAATCATAGGCGGCGGATGCGTCGACATAGAAGCTCGACGGGTTCTTCGAGGTGTTGGCCGTGTCCGTCCAGTTGTTGCTGATGTAGCGGACACCTGCGCCGAGCGAGAGGCCGTTGAAGGGATTGGTTTCCTGGAAAGTATAGTTGGCCCAGAGGCTTGCGACATGCGCGGGCGTGAAGGCCGGCGTGTTGCCCTCATTGTCGCCTCCGGTCACCTCGGAATGGTTGTAGGTGTAGGCCGCAATGATGTCGAGGCCGTCGGCAACTGCCGCACGGGCTTCAAGCTCGATGCCTTTTCCCGTCACTTCGCCGAGCGAATCATAGGCAAGGGTCAGCGGATTGACCAGCACCGGCTTGTTCTTTTCGACGATGTGATAGGCGACCGCCGACAGCAGGATGTCGGTGCCGGGCGGCTGGTACTTCACGCCGAGCTCGTACTGTTCGCCCTCCGTCGGCTCCAGGATCTTGCCGGATGTCGACCGGTTGGTCACCGGATCGAACGAGGTCGCGTAGGAAACGAAGGGCGCAATGCCGTTGTCGAAGAGGTAAAGCGCACCGGCCTGCCAGGAGAAGGCATTCTTGTTGACGTCTTCCGAGTCGTTCAAGCCGAAAGAGGGGTAGGTCGTGTCGCGCGTCTGGTTCACCCAGGTCTGGCGGCCGCCGAGGTTGAAGCGCCAGTTTCCAGCCTCGATCTGGTCCAGGGCGTAAATGCCGACTTGGCGCATATCGGCATCGGCAACGATGAAGTTATAGTCCGGTGTAGCGCCCGAAACACCATAGGTCGGGTTGGCAATATCGAAATCGAATGCCGAGTTCACCGCCCCGATGCCGTAACCCCAGTTCGACTGGAGATTGGTGTAGTCGAGCCCGAACAGCATCGTATGGGCAAGCGGGCCGGTATCGAACTTCGCCTCGAGCTGGTTGTCGACCTGGAAGACGTTCATCTCGTCCCGGATCGAACTGGCGTTACGATGGGCGACGGTGCCGGTCCAGCTGGAAACGCCGAGGTAACGAGCCCTGAGATCGAGATGCGAATAGCGCAGGTTCTGGCGGAACGTCAGGCCGTTGTCGAATTCGTGCTCGAACTGATAACCGACCTGCTGCTGCTTGACCTTCTGGTAGTCGTAATCGGGATCGCTCTGCCTTATGTCGAGAATCTTGCCGTCGACGGTCGTAATCGCGCCGACATTGGCATCGGTCTCGTCGGACTGCGCCAGGCCGTACAGCGTGAAGGACGTGCCTTCGTCGGGCTTCCAGGTGAAGGACGGCGCCAGGAAATAGCGGTCGTCGGCAATATCGAAATTGTTGTCGCCGTGGCGTGCAAGGCCGACGATGCGATAGAGAAAATCGTCGTTCCCTTCGCTGATCGGCCCACCGAAATCGAACATCGCCTGAGCCCGATCCTTGGTGCTGTAGGAGATACCGACTTCGCGGATCGGCTCTTCGGTTGGAAGCTTCGATATCTTGTTCACCAAACCACCCGGCGATCCCGATCCGTAGAGAACGGATACCGGCCCCTTGATCACCTCGACGCGCTGCAGTTGATATGGATCGGTGCGGAACATACCGTAATTGATATAAGGCTGGCGCAAGCTGTCGCGATAGTCACCGACCGTCGTGATGTTGAAGCCGCGAATGAAGATCTGATCGAAGCGCGGATCGAAGCCGTTCGGTCCGGTCGTCACGCCGGCCGAATAACGCACGGCCTCGATGATGCTCTGCGCGCCGCGCTGCTCGATTTCCTTCTCGGTGGTCACCGAGACCGAACGCGGCGTTTCGATGAGCGGCGTGTTGATTTTGGTCGCAGCCGAGCTTTTCTTGGCAGCAACGGACGTCCGGTCGGTCTTGCTATCAGAGGATGCGCCGCCTTCGATGACGATCGGATCCAGCGCTGTCGCATTGGCATCGGTGGAGGCGCTCTGGGCTGCGGCCGGCGATGCTGCAATGCCGATCAGGACGATCGCTGTCGTGACAAATAGGCTATCTCTATAAATTCTCGATACATTATTAGAAACATTCAAAAAAACACGCGCCATTGCTTGGTCCCTACCTCTCGGATGCGGGCGGAAACTATGGACCGAAAGAGATCTTGTCAACATAAGGTGATTATTTTAGTCACCTTTTATTCGATAAAAATTCGTGCTTCCGACACTACCGAGTAGGTTGCACGCAACATCGGGGCCAGCACGTTCTGCGCAGAGGTAAATTGCCACCGGAATCGGCAAAGCGTCATCGAGGACGTTGACGCATCGCAGGTATTTTTCGACGCAGCATCGGGACTGTTGACAGCTGTCCTATCCGTTCAAGGGATCGGTACGTCTGTTGGGCGTAGCATCGTCCTCCTGGAGTAACGATCAGAGCAATACAGCTCCTTGAGACCGAGAACTCGATCTCTGTCTTTAAGGAGGAAAAGAATTTTCTGTTGTCGCAAATGAAAAATCTGATTTACTAATACTCCGCTGCTGGCTTTAGGGGGGATATTGCCGATGGTGGGGACCCGCAGGAATATTTTGCTTGGTGGCTTGGCGTTACTAGGTGCGAGTGCGATCCGGAAACCCGCATTTGCCGCTGCGTCTTCCTATTTTGCCGGCACCATTGTCGACAATGGCGTGACGTTCCAAAAGACCAACTTCGCCAAGATCGACAAGAAGTGGCTCCGCCAGGTCGTCAAATATTTCAGCAGCGAGCCGATCGGCACCGTCGTCGTCGATACAAGACACCATTTTCTCTACGTGATCATGGAGAACAAGACCGCCATTCGCTACGGCGTCGGCGTCGGCCGCGAGGGCTTCAAATGGTTTGGCCGGGCCACGATCGATGCTAAATCGCTTTGGCCGCGCTGGACGCCGCCGCCGGAGATGCGCAAGCGCCATCCCGAACTGCCGGAATTCGTGGCCGGAGGCTCGCCAAAGAACCCACTCGGGCCCCGCGCCATGTACCTGCATCGCGACGGCGTTGACACCGGCTATCGCTTCCATGGCACATTGGAGCCGTGGAGCATCGGCAAGGATGCCTCCAGCGGATGTATCCGCATGTTCAACGAAGACGCCATCGATCTTTACCAGCGTTGCCCCATCGGCACCGCTGTACAGGTTCTGCCGCATATTGCCGATCAGGCTGAAAGTGCAGCTCAGGTCAGTCAAGCAACTCCGGTCCAATAAGGAATATCCCCTGATGTCTGCGATGACCGGATATACGAGGCGCCTTCTCGCCGCGGCCATGCTCCTGGCGCTTGCCGCCTGCTCCACCACCAAGATCGCCTCCCTGGAAGAACCAACGGCTGCGCCGATGACCGGCCAGACCAACGATCCCGCGCCCGGTTTCGAAAATGTCGCGGCTGGCAGCGAGGAGGATTTCATCCTCAATGTCGGCCGACGGATCTACTTCACGCAAGATTCCGCCACGCTCGATTCCGTCGCCATGGCAACGTTGGATAACCAGGCCATCTGGCTCAACAAGAACCCGACCTGGCTGCTCAAGCTGCAGGGATTTGCCGACGATTCCGGCTCCGCATCGAAAATGCAGACGCTGTCGCAGAAGCGCGCCGATGCGGCGATGGCCTATCTCGTCTCGAAGGGCGTGGACGCCAGGCGCATGTGGGCCAAGGGCTACGGCAACGACCGCGAAGTCCGCGACTGCACGGAGCGCTCCTGCAGGGTGCAGAACCGGCGCGTCGTCACCAATCTGCGCACTCAGCCCGACGCGGCCTGATCCAGCTCCAGCCACTCAACGCCTGGCGCGGAGGCGTCAACCGCTATCGACCGTATCGGCTAGGCCCAGCTCAAATACGACATGGGCCGCCAGCCTGCCGTTAATACGAAGCCGGCAGCCGATACTCGAGTGGTGACGGCAGGTCGATGACGAACCTGATATCCGCGGCATTCGCCGCCACGACCAGTTGGTAGCCGCCCGCTTCGGCGCGGAAGACGCCGGCCTCGACGTCGAAATAGGCGAGGTCGCGCGGCAGGATCTTCAGGTCGGCCGTGCCAGTCTCACCAGGGAGCAACGAAAGCTTTGCGAAAGCGCGCAGCTCTTTGTCCGGCCGCTCTACCTTGGACTTTGGCGAGCGCACATAGAGTTGGATCAGTTCCGATCCGGCGCGGTCGCCGACATTGGTCACATCGATGCTGACAGTCAGGCCTTCGGGACCCATTTCGTTGGCCGAGAGCCGCGGCTCGCCCCAGTTGAAGCGGGTATAGCCAAGGCCGAAACCGAAGGGGAAGAGCGGTTCGACAGCGCGTGTGTCGTGATGACGATAACCGACGAAGACGCCTTCGGCGTAGCGCACGTGGCCATCCTTACCCGGATAGACGGCTGGATCGCCTGTGATTGCGGAATTGTCGGCAAGCGCCTTGGGGAATGTCTGCGGCAGGCGTCCGCCGGGCTCGGCATCGCCGAACAGGACATCGGCGACGGCGTTGCCCAGCTCCTGACCGGGATACCAGATCTGCAGCACGGCGCGGACCTTGCCGAGCCAGGGCATTTCCACCGGACCGCCCGTCTGCAGCACGACGACGGTGTTGGCATTGGCAGCCGCAACCCGCGCGATCAGTTCCTCCTGCCGACCCGGAAGCCGCATGTCGGGCAGGTCCAAACCTTCGGTATCCCATTCGCCGTCGCGGCCGACGAAGAGGAGCGCGACATCGGCGTTCAGCGCCATCTCGACAGCTTCCTGGATATCGGCCTCACCCAAGGGCTTTTCGACGCCGAGCCGAATGGCCGTGAGATTGATCCCCTGCCCGTTCGCCAGCGGCGGGTCATATTCGACGGTCACGGCATGGGCTCGGCCCGCATCGAGCGTAACCATGCTGCGCTGTTCGTCATTGGCCGTGCCGAAATAATTCTCGCCGCGGGTCCAGCCGTCATGGCCGTCAACCGTCAGCCTGCCATCGACGAAGAGCCGCGCCAATCCGGCATTGGTCATGCCGAAGACATGATCGCCGCTCTCCTCCGGCACGAATTGCATCGTCATCCGGGCCGAGAAATCGGTGGGGTCGAGTTCGCCCGAAGGCAGCTCGAACCAGAAGAACTCGCCCTTGTCGACGGTCTCGACGTGAATGGGCGTGCCCTGGCAGCCGCGCCCCTTGAAATATTCGACGGTGATCTTTCCCTTGAACACTTCGACCAGACGGTTATGGCGGCAACCGACGGCGTGGCTGACGCTATTGGCGTTGGCAAGGGCCGCGCGGATTCCTTCGAGCGGACTGATCGTATAATGCGCCGCGATCTGCGCGCTGCCGCCGCCCATGACGCGCGCGCTCGCAGCGTTGGGTCCGATGACGGCAAGCCGGTCGAGCGAAGTCTTGGCAAGTGGCAGGATGCCGTCGTTCTTCAGAAGGACTGCGCCTTCTGCGCCGATGCGCCGGATCAGCGCCCGGTCCTCCGGCAGGTCGACCGCCTGCTCCGTGAGATCGGGCGTCGCCTCGAAGGCGCCCACCCGCTCGAGCAGACGCAGGATACGCCGCGCCGCCGCCCGCACGGTGGCGGCTTCGACCTTCCCCTCGCGGACGGCCGCAACCAGTTTCTCGCCGCGATCACGCGCCGGACCCGGCATTTCGAGATCAAGACCGGCATTGATCGTCTCGGCCGTCGAATGCGAACCGAACCAGTCGGACATGACGATACCGTCGAAGCCCCATTCCTGGCGCAGCACCTTGGTCAACAGCCACTCGTGCTCACTCGTATAGGTGCCGTTGAGGCGGTTATAGGAGGACATGACGGCCATCACGCCGGCGCGCCTGACAGCCTGTTCGAAGGGCGGAAAGTAGATTTCGCGCAGCGCCCGCTCGTCGATATCGGAAGACATGGTCTGCCGCTCGATCTCGGATTCGTTGCCGGCGAAGTGCTTGATCGTCGCCGCGATCCCCTGGCTCTGCACGCCCTTGATGTAGGCAACGGCGAGTTCCGCGGTCAGCATCGGATCCTCGGAATAACATTCGAAATTCCGCCCGTTGAGACCGGAACGATGGATATTCACCGTGGGCGCTAGCAGCACCGCGGCCCCCTTGCTCTTTGCCTGATGGGCAAGCGCCACGCCCATGCGCCCGACGAGATCGGGATTCCAGGTGGCGCCGAGCGCGATGGCAGTGGGAAAGCAGGTCGCCTTGACGCCGCCGACCAGCGAACCCGCGCCGCGCGCGCCATTCGGTCCGTCCGTCACCTTGATTTTCGGCACACCAAGACGCTCGACGGGAACCGTCGTCCAGAAATCGGCGCCTGATAACAGCGAGACTTGCTCCTCGAGCGTCATCTTGTCGAGAATGGAATCGATCACGCAAACCTCCCCTTGAACTGGAATTCGGGCGCTGTGCGGCGGCGCCAGGCGTGCGCGACTGCTCCGCGCCATGCAATTCTTAAACTTACCGATTACTCGGTATTTTTAAGATGTCAACCGCCTAAGCCTGATGTATGGATTGAGAGTGCCGAAGAGGAGAGACGATGGCAGAGTTTGCCGAATTGAAGTCTGGACAGGAGGAAAAGCGACGACGCAGATCCCGCAAGGGCGAGGCGCGCCGCGCGGAGATCCTGACGGCCGCGATGCGGCGCTTCGCCGAAGACGGCTACCAGAATGCCGCCATCGGCGATGTGGCCCGCGACGTCGGCCTGTCGCTGCCCGGCCTGCTGCACCACTTCCCGACCAAAGTCGATCTGCTGCTCGCCATTCTGGACAAGCGCGATCTCGAAAGCGAAAGCTTCATCGGCATCCATCGTGCCGACCTGCGTGGCCTTCTCAAAGGTATGGTCGAGGTCTTCCGCCGTAACGCCGAAATGGTCGAGGTCATCAGGGCCTTCGCTATCCTGAATGCCGAGAGCCTGATGAAGGACCACCCGGCCAAGGCATGGTTTCTCAATCGCGCCACCCAGTTGCAGAACGATATCGCCGCGACCGTCGACCGGGCTGTTGCCGATGGCTCGATAGACGGCAGGATCGATGGCAAGGCGATGGCGGCCGAGCTGATTGCGGTGATGGATGGCCTGCAAATGCTCTGGCTGCGCGATCCCGCGCGTTTCGATATGGTCGGCGGGTTGGAAGCCTATGTCAGCCGCCTGCTGGCGAGCCTTGGTCTGGAGGATTGAGCTTTGGCTTGCGGCTCTGTGCTCGGGAGCCGGTCGAGGATGACGCCCGATCGGCAGATCTATCATCCATCAAAGCGCGCCAACCAGTCGATAATTCGGCTTACCGCTTCGGAATACCTCTGTCCGACAAGCAGACCCGTATGTGTCGTACCCCGGAGCCCCAGGTACTCGCCGCCGATGTGGCGAGCCGTCGCCCGGCCTCGATGATCATCGGATTCATCGTTGACGGCGCAAATGACGAGGCTGGGACAGGTGATCCTCTCGCCTTCGACGGAAATCCCCTCCGCGCCGAAATGAAAGGAAAATGCGTCGAATGCCTTTGCAGATTCCATGGACAGGTACTTCCGCTGGAATGCGATATCCTCGAATGTTTCATCGATACTGATTTGCTCGTCGCGTGCGGGCGCGGGGACCACGAGGCCGGGCATTCTTAACGCGAGATCGCGATAGGGAACTTCGGCATGCACTTCCCTGCAAATGCTGGAATCGATCAGCGCCAGTCCGGCAATCCCCACGCTTTCCGCCAGCTTTTGGCTCAGGATTCCTCCCATGCTGAATCCGATCACGATGGGAGGAGTTCCACATTCTTCGACGATTTCGGAGATCACCAGCCGGATGTCTTCCAGGTAATCTTCAAACAGGATTTTTGTGAAATCCGCCGACCTGCTTTTGTAGTGGCCTCGCAGGTTGATGCAATAGCAGTTCCATCCCGCCGATATGAAATGCGGAATGTACTTGCTCCACATCCAGCTCCCGGTAAAGGCGCCGTGGACGAAGAGCAAAGGCGGCCGAACGGACTGCCTTGAATCACCGCGCCCATGAAATATTTCCAGAAATAAGTCATTCTCTCCGATGTATTTTTCCGTGTGCTCGGGTCGTTCTTTTGCATAGTCCCGCATATCGCTCACTCCTTTGATATTGGCTGGCCGCGCATTCAGGCAGAGGATATTTCCTATGCAATATTGATCAATTACCGCTCCTGGACTTACATAAAGGACAAAATGTCTTCAATTGGGTGTTGATGTGGAGAGTCTCGCAGGCGTTGTCGCCTTCGTTTACGCCGCCGAACAACAGAGCTATGTCGCAGCCGCCAGGGTTGCCGGAGTTTCGCCGTCGGCGATCGGAAAAGCCGTGGCGCGCCTCGAAAGCCGGCTGGGCGTGCGGCTCTTCAACCGGACGACGCGCAGTATCAGCCTGACCGAGGAAGGAGCCGTTCTCTACGAGCGCTACAAACGCATCCTCGACGACATGGATGACGCAGAGGCTACAGTCTCACGAAGCCGGGAACGCCCAAGGGGACGCCTGCGTGTCAGCGTGCCGCATATCGTCGGACATCACCTTCTTATGCCGATCCTGCCGATCTTTGCCGAGCGATTTCCCGAGATCGAGCTGGACATCGATTTCGAAGACAGGGTCATAGACCTGGTCGCAGAGGGCCTGGATGTCGTCGTGCGCAGCGGTGAGCTTGCCGATGCACGATTGATTGCCCGCCATCTCGGCGATCAACATTTCGTCGTTTGCGGAAGTCCCGATTATCTCAAGCGCCATGGGCGACCGGAGACCCCGGATGATCTCTCCCGACATGCCTGCATTCACTTCAAGTACCCGTCCAGCGGTCGTGTCGCGCCGTGGGCATTCCGCCCGCCATGCGAGCGGCTGCTTTTGCCGAGAAGCCTGACATTCAACAACACGGATGCAGGTCTGCGAGCAGCACGGGACGGTTTGGGCCTTGCGCATCTGCCCGTCTACGTCGCAGAGCCCGATATGCGAACCGGAAATTTGGTCCCCGTCCTCACCTCCTTCATGGTGCCGTACGGTTCGCTCTCGCTCGTCTGGCCATCCAATCGTCAGCTTTCACCAAAAGTCCGCGCTTTCGTGGATTTTGTGGTTGCGAACTTTGCCGCCCGCCCTGACGCTTTTCGACCGGCGGCAATCACGGCAGCCGCCACGGCAACTTATCTGCCAAATGCGCCTGCCAGCCTCTGACCGAGCGCGCGCGCAGGAGAGATCGCCGATCTGCTTTCCGACGTGACGGCGCGTGGGGCTACTTGAGCGGCATCCAGTTTGAAGCGGGCGATCAATCGGGCGAGATTCGCCGCCTCGTCCGCCAGCCGGTTCGTGGCTGCGGTCGATTCCTCCACCATCGCCGCATTCTGCTGCGTCACCTGATCCATCTGATTGACGGCAGTACTGACCTCGGAGAGGCCGGTCGACTGCTCCCTTGCCGCCGTGGCGATCGAGCGCACATGCTCGTCGATCTTGACCACCTGGCCCTGGATATCGCCAAGCGCCTCACCCGTCGCCGTCACCAGCTTCACCCCGGAATGGACTTCGCTGCTGGAGCGGTTGATCAGCACCTTGATGTCCTTGGCCGCATTGGCCGAGCGTTGCGCCAATTCGCGCACCTCTTGTGCGACGACGGCAAAGCCCTTGCCGGCCTCACCGGCGCGTGCCGCCTCGACCCCCGCATTGAGCGCCAGAAGATTGGTCTGGAAGGCGATCTCGTCGATAACGTTGATAATCTGGACGATTTCGCCGGAGGCCTGCTCGATCCGCCCCATGGCCGAAACGGCCTGGCTCACGACGGCGCTCGACTGCCCGGCGTTTTTCTTCGCCTCATCCACCATGTGGCTGGCTTCCAGTGCCCGCTCGGTCGAGTTCTTCACTGCGACGGTGATCTCCTCCAGGGCAGAGGAGGTTTCCTCCAGCGACGCCGCCTGCTGCTCGGTGCGTTTCGACAGATCTCCAGAGGCAATCCGCATTTCGCCGGCGCCGCCGTTGATGATGTCGACAGCGGCGCGCACCTCGCCGAGAACGGAGCGCAGGCTGACCATCGTCGCGTTGACGTTTTCCTTGAGCTCGCCAAAGGCGCCCTGGAATTCGCCCCTCATGTTCTCGGTCAGGTCGCCGTCGGCGAGCGCAGCAACCACGCGACAGGTCTCGGCGATTCCGCGGTTGACTGCCGCAACGAGGTCATTCACGCCCGATGCGAATTGGTTCAGGTCCTGATAGCCATATTCCACGACGGCGCGACGCGTGAAGTCTCCGGCAACCGCTGCGGTGATGACCGCGTCGATGTTCATCTGCATTTCAATGACCTTCGCCCGCTTATCCGCACCGGCAGCGTCCAACTCACGCACCTTGATGCCGTTTTGCTTGAAGATCTCGACGGCGCGGGCCATCTGGCCGATTTCGTCGCGCCGATTGGCGAAGGGGATTTCGGCAGCGAGATTGCCCTCTGCAAGCTTGCTCATGCTTGCGGTAATCCGGCCGATCGGCTTTGCAATCACGCGAGCGCCAAAGACCGCAGCGCCGATCAGCGTGGCGATGGTCGGCAGGCCGATGCCAAGATTGAGGCTTAGAACGAGAAGAGCGCCGGCATCCGCCTCTTCCTCAGCCTTTGTCGCCATCGCCTTCGCGGCGTCCACCCCTTCATCGATCAGCTGGGCTGTCTCGTCTGAAATTGCCAACAATTTTACCTGAACGTCCTTCTCCTTTGCGTTAAGCGAAGGATCGCCGGCCTTGAGGGCAAGCTTTGCCTTGACGATTTCGGCCATGTCGTCGGTGGCGGCATAAAGCCTGTCGCCCAACGCCTTGAGCTTCACGATCCGGTCCCTGTTGACCTGCAATCGCAACCCCTCCATGGCATCGTCCAGATATTTTATAACGGAGTGATGGCGTGCGGCGATGTAGTCGGCTGCCTTGGCAATCTCATCCGTGGAAGTGGCGAGACGCAGATCACGCACGCCGACCTGCAGGCCGCGCAACGACGCCTTGGCATCGACCAGATCGCGCGAGACGATCAACTGCTCGTCCCGGTATTTCGCGCGCTGAGCGACATGCTGGCCTCCCTGCCAGACGGTAAGGAGCATAACCGCAACCAGCAAAATGCCGATGGCGGAAAGCATGGCCAGTTTGGTGCTGATGCGCGAAAAAATACTTGCGGGCATGTGTCAGTTCCTGCTTAGCGCAAACAGGAGTCCTCATATCCCCTGCCGGCTACGGAATGGGTGATCGACTTCATTCGATCGCCACCTATGCGACCGACGTTCCGAGATCACCTTCGCTTTCGAGGGGAGCCTTTTTGTCGTGGCCACAGCCGACTAACAGCCGATAAGAAACTAATAAAAAGTTCCATTTTCGCCGCGCTTGGGACTTGTCTGCGCGATCGGGATAATGAATGCTGAAAGCGGACATCGCTGGCGACCAGCCCGGTTGTACGGGCTGCGCCCGGTAACTGCTCCGCCGCAAACGAAGCGGCGGAGCGTGATCTCCCAGACAAGCGGCGTCAGGCTTTTTGCAGCCTCCAGGTCCTGACTTCGAACGGCATGATGTCGGCAGGTCCAATCCGCTCCATCGGCTCTTCGAGAATGTTCAGCGGCTGCGATGCCGCCCATCCGGAAGGCAGGCCGAGGGAGAGCCGGCCGCGCCGGCCGGCCGGTTCGTAGAGGCGCAGGATGAGGCCATCGCCTTCTTCCGCCGGCTTCAGGCCCGAGAAAGCGACGGGTGTGCCGTTGACGGTAAGCGGCGCGAAAGTGCCGGCGGAGAGGCCGCTGGCTTCGGCCGCGACGAGCGGCTGATTGAGATCGATCGCCTCGTCGAGAACACCGCCTTCATGCCAGGCACCCTCATGCGGCATCAGCGCATAGGTAAAGCTCTGCTCACCTTCATCGGCCAGCGGATCCGGATAGATCGGCCCGCGCACCAGGCTCATGCCGATCACATTGCCGCGGGCGCTATGGCCATATTTGGCATTGTTGAGCAGCGCGACGCCGAAGCCCGGCTCGCTGATATCGACGAAGCGATGGGCGACAGCCTCGAACATCGCCTGTTCCCAGGAGGTGTTCGTATGGGTTGCCCGCTCGACGACGCCGAAAGCGCATTCGAACGTCGCCTTCCGGGCCTGGACGGCGACCGGGTTCAGCGTACGCAGAAGGGTGCGGCGGTCGTGCCAGTCGATCGTCATTTCGATATCGAGCCGCCGGGCATTGGCCGTCAGCACATAGGTCTGCGTGACGCTTGAATTCCGGTAGCGGTAAATGACGCGGATCGCTGCGCGGTGCGGGCCTTCTTCGACGAGGGCGATGCTCTCCGGCGCATCGAGGCGAATGGCCTTTTCGGCATAATCGGCATCGATGTCCCAGGCGTCCCAATTGCGCGGCTTGTCGGCCGGATAGACCCAGAGCTGATTTGCCGAGCCGTCGATCGCTTCCCGGCCCGTTGCCTTGTGGATGAGACTGACAACCGCGCCGTCCCCGCCGATGGCGACGGAGATGTGGTCGTTTTCGAGACGGTCGGAGCCTGCCCTCAGCCCGCCCGCCGGCTTGAGCGCGCGCTTGTCGAAGACCGCGACGGACAAGGGGGCGACGAGATCGGCGGCCGCGACGACCGTGCCATCGGAGAGCGTTGTGCTGAGCGGCCTGGCCGCAAGAGACGGATTGACGACGACGAGGGCGTCTCCAACCCCGCCCTTCGGCAGATTGGCCGACAGCGCCTGCAATGACTTTGCCTGCTCGGCCTTGGCATGGTCGATGACCCCACCCAGTTCCTGCTCGGCATCCTGATAGACCTCACGGATGCTCGAGCCCGGCAGAATGTCGTGAAATTCGTTCTTCAACACCACGCGCCAATCGGCTTCGAGGCTTTGGGGCCTGCCTGCTCCGAGCATATGCGCCAGCGAAGCGATGGTTTCCGCGGTGATCAGCGCACGTTCGGCCTGGCGATGCCTGCGCTTGACGCCGCTTTGCGACGTCAGCGTGGCGCGGTGCAGTTCGAGATAGATTTCACCGTCCCACACGGGAAGGGTCTTTTCCCCGGCAGTGCGGTGCGCCTGCTCGTAATAGCTTTTGACGGTGCCCCAGCGTGCCTGCGGGATCGCTGGGAAATCGCGCAGCTGCACTTCGCGCTCGACCATTTCCGGCGTGACGCCGCCGCCGCCGTCGCCGTAGCCGACGGCCAGAAGCGACGTATGGTGCTGCGTCTTGCCGCGGAAATTCTTCCATGTCGGCACGAAGCAATCGGGCTGCACGAAGCCGTTGTAACCCTGCATCGGATTGTCGAACGTATGGGTCAGCACCCGGCTGCCGTCGAGCCCCTTCCACCAGAAGAGATCGGAGGGAATATGGTTGGTCTCGCTCCAATTGACCTTGATCGTGAAGAAGCTGTCGATGCCGCCCTGTCTCAGGATCTGCGGCAGCGCGCCGGAGAAGCCGAAGCAATCCGGCAACCAGCAAACCGTATGGCGCGTGCCGAAGGTCTTCTCGAAATAACGCTGGCCGTAGAGAACCTGACGGGCGAGACTTTCACCGGTCGGCATGTTCGTATCGGGTTCCACCCACATGCCGCCGACGGTTTCCCACTTACCTTCGGCGACCTTCTGCTTGATGCGCTCGAGAAGGTCCGGGTCTTCCTCCTCCATCTGCGCGTAATAATGGGCGGTCGATTGATTGAAACGAAAATCATCGGAGCGCTCCATCAGCGACAGCGCCGTATTGAAGGTGCGTCGCATTTTCCGCCGCGTCTCGCGATAGGGCCAGAGCCAGGCGAGATCGATATGCGCATGCCCCGTGAGCAGCAGTTCTCCATTCGGCGGAAAGCGCTTCTGCAGCTCCTTCAGCCGGGCCGTCAGAGCCTCGAAGGCCGTAGCTGCCGAAGCGCTTTGCTCGTCCGTGAGGCCCGCCGGATTAGCTTCAAGCTCCGGCAGTTCCCAGATTTTCTGCTGCATGACCGCGCCTGACGTGCGGGAGATGTAAGCCGCCGTGTCCGACGGCCAGTCGAGGCTGCGCAGCGCATGCTCGGCGGCATCCATCAGATGCGGCACGACTTCATGCTCGCCGAGCACCTCGATCGCCTCGGCAACCTGCTTCAACAGGAGATGCAGACGGTGAGCGGGACCGTCGAGCCAAATAAACCGGGCCTTGTTGAGCCGCGGTGCGCGATTGGGCTCGCCGAACGGAAAACGGGCGACGGTTTCCGTTGCGATTGAAAAGCGGCGGCCCTTCAGCGGGAATTCCTGATGATAGGGATCGAGACCGAATGTTTCCGTCTCGCCGTCGGGATAGCTCAGCGTAATCAGGCTCTCGCCACCGAGATCGAGCTGCAGGCGAATATCGTCGAGAGGCCACGCTTCGGGTGCCTCGACGGTTGCAGCAAAATGCACCACCCCCTGGCGGTGCGGCCAATCCTGGTGATGTGCGATCGGCTCGCCCTCGAAGGTCCAGCCGTCGATCGCAGCACTGTGTCGATCCCGCCAATGAGCGAGCTCGGCAATGCGGACTTTCAGACGATCGAGACGCTGGGCAATGGTCAGAGGCATGGCTTATCCTGTTGAAAATCGACGGCGACAATCCGTGGTCATAGTTTTGGGAGATGAAGATGGTGCGACCGGCATCGCGATTTGCCCGGTCTCCTCCTCCAAGCAATTCCGAGAGCTTTAGATTAAGTAACTTTGATTTCCCGTCAAGCCCGTAAGAAATTCATTGCGGTGGACGCAGGCGTGATACACAAGCTTCATGTAGCTCTAAGGACGGCGACCATGCGGTATCTTCGATCAGGGCCGCGTCGGCTTCAAACCCAGGACACGGGCGCCCCGCGTGCCAAAACAGTCGGTCTGCGATCCGGTGAAATCGCCGATCGAAACATTCGCGTCATCCTGGAAGCCATCCGCCGCCATGGTCCGCTGACGCGGATGGAGCTTGGCCGCCATTGCGGCCTGACCGGCCCGGGCATTACCAATATTCTCCGCCGATTGGCCGAGGAGAAGCTGGTCACCTCCAACCGCCGCCACGGCTCGGGTGGCGGAGCGACTGCGACCGAATTTGCCCTGCGCCCGGAAGGCGCTTTCTCGATCGGCGTCAAGCTTCGCCACAGGCGCGGCGAGATCGTCCTCATCGATCTTAGCGGCCAGGTGCATGACCGGGTCTATTTCGGCCTGGATCCAGCAGACAAGGTCAAGCTGGTGCACGCGGCCGTCAGGGACATGGTCGATCGCCACGCGATGTTGCCGATCATCGGCCTAGGCATCGCCGCCAACGACTGGACGGACGAACAAAGCGATCAAATCGCCGCCATGTCGACGATTGCGCGTCCCTATGTCGAGAACGAATGCACGGCGAGCCTTCTCGCCGAACGCACGATCGGCAGCTCCGCCAGGGAAGGCGGACTGGCGATGATCATCATCGATGACGACATCCAGGCCGGTTTTCTCATCCGCGGCATTCCTTATTCCGGCGTGCATGGCAGGGCGGGCAGCATCGGCGAAATGTTGACCGGCCCGGACAATGTTCAGCTGAACACCGTCGTCGGTTTCGAGTCACTGCGATCGCGGATCGGCGACCAGGACTTCACCCGCCTGCTGAAGGGCGAGGAAATCTCCTCGCCATCGCTGTCGCAATGGATACGGGAGGCCGCCGGCCATCTGCTCGATCCGATCATCGCCATGGCCGGCTTCCTTGCCCCGAGCGTCGTCATGATCGGCAGCGATCTGCCGCAGGGCGTGATCGAAGCGCTGATCCATCAGCTTTCGATCGAGCGCCGCGACACCTCCACGAGACCGTTGCTGACACCCTGGATTTCGCCGATGAAACCGGCGAGCTTCAGCGGCGGCGGCGTTGCGCTGGGGGCTGCCCTCCTGCCCTTCCTCAACACTTTACTGCTGCCGCCGGCTTCCGCTTGAGAGCCGGCTCAGCCGAGCGCTTCATCGGTGTGGCTAAGATCGGAGGCCAGCGCCTTATCCAGGACTTTCTGGATATTGGCGGCGCGGCGGAAGGACGGTTCCTGCGTCCTGCCCGCCCGCACAGCTTGGACGAAACGCTGGTAATTCGTCTCGACCGGATCGAACGGCACGTCGCGCCAGGTCGCCGTGTGCACGTCTTCGCCGAGGCAGGCGCGAAGCGTCGACTTTCCGGTATCGTAAATCATCTCGATCGAGCCGGTTTCGCCATAGACCCGGAGACGCAGCTGATCCATCTGTCCGGCCGCCGTGCGCGTCGCCTGGATCGTCCCGATCGCGCCATTGGCGAAATCGACATTCATCGTGAAGCTGTCATTGGCGTCTAGATCATATTCGCCGATCTTGTGCCCCGGCGCCTTGTCGAAGGTTTTCAGCCGCGCGAAGACATGGGCAACGTCGAGGCCGGAACCGTAGGAGGCGAAATCGACGATATGGATGCCGATATCGCCGAGCGCGCCGTTCGATCCATGCTTCTTGCTCAGCCGCCACAGCCATTTGCTTTCGCTCTTCCAATCGCCCCAGTGACGGCCGACCAGCCAGCTTTGCAGATGGGACGCCTCGACGTGGCGCACGTCTCCTATTTCGCCGGCGAGCACCATCTGCCGGCCTTTCTGGAGGGCGGGCGAGTTGCGATAGGTGAAATTGACCATGCCGACCTTGCCCGATCGTTCGATCGCCTCGGTCATCTCCATGGCCTTGAGTGCATCGGTGGCGAGCGGCTTTTCGCAGAAGACATGCTTGCCAGCGGCGATCGCCTCAAGCGTCGTCGGGTGGTGGATGCTATCAGGCGTGACGTTCGCCACCGCATCGAACTCGCCCCAGGCGAGCGCCTCTTCAAGAGACGTGAAATGGTTGGCGATGCCATGTTCGGTGCAGAAGGCGGCAAGCCTTTCCGGGACGACGTCGACGCCGCCCACGACGCTGACGCCTTCGATCGCCTTGAAGTTGGCGGCATGCTGGTTGGCCATGCCGCCGGTACCGAGAATGAGTAAACGCATCTTATCCTCCCTTGGCGCGTCCTATCGGACGCGGGTGTGTCAGAGCTGATTCCGGCAGCGCGGCCGGGCAAAATCGCACTCCTGCCATCGCGGCCATCCGCGATCGCCTCGTCCTCTTCTTCAGGAAAATTTCGGTCGATGCGCCACGCGCCCGACAGCACGCTCCATCGCTTTAATGGCGCGGATCCTTTTCCAGAAATCGATCTCGATTTTCGGAAATTATGCGCTAGCTGCTGTTGATTGTCGCCAGCATCTCAACCTCCCAGGCTCTGGCCTTCCAAGCTGTGGCTTGACATCAAATCAAAGTAACTTAATCTAATTAATGCAGCACGGAATTGAGGAGAGGTCAACCGACCGCCAGGCTGTATTCGTTCAAATGGGGAGGAGACCCATCATGAAGAGCGCCACCGTCAGCGCATTTGCGCTGAGCACAATGTTATTTTCAGCATCCACGTCATTTGCCCAGGAACTTGCCACCAAGGACAGGATCGGCCTTGCCGATGCGCCAAAATCCCTCGTCGTCCGCCTGACGAACGATAGTCCGAACAATTCGGATCCGGCCATCGCCGAGGGCTATCAGAAGCTCTTCGTCGATTTCATCAAGAAGCATCCCGACTGGAAATTGCAGATGCAGTTCATGTCGTCGGATATCGGCACGGAACAGGCCAAGATGCTGGAGCAGGCCAAGGCCGGCAACGCGCCCGACTGCGCCGCGGTCGACTCCTTCGTGCTCTCGCAGTTCATGGTCAATCACGTGCTGGCGGACTTCACGCCGTATTTTTCGAAGGAGGAAGTGGACGACCTCTTCCCCTTCATCCGCAGCGGCATCACCGATAAGGACCAGACGGTCCGCGCATGGTGGTGGGATACCGATCTTCGTGTGCTCTACCGCAACAAGTCGATTGTATCAGATGCGCCGCAGACCTGGGACGACCTGAAAAAGGCTGCGCTCGCCTCCACCAAGGAAGGCATGGAAGGCGTTCTGTTCAACGGCGGACGCTGGGAAGGTACGACCTTTGACTGGCTGGCGAACTATTGGGCGCTGGGCGGCAAGCTCGTCGACGATAGCGGCAAGCCTGTGTTCGGCGAAGGCGAGAACAAGGAGAAATTCCTGAAGGCGCTGAATTATTTCAAGGATCTCGTCGATTCCGGCGCCGCGCCCAAACGCGTCACCACGATCGCGAATTATGACGACATGAATGCTGCGGCGGCAGCGGGAACGACGGCACTCTTCATCGGCGGCAACTGGCAATATGCGCAGCTGAAGACGACGCTTGAAGAAGACGAGTTCAAGAATTGGACCTTCTCACCGATCCCCGGCCCCGCGGCCGATCAACTCTCGACCGGCACGGGCGGCTGGACGATCGCCTCCTTCAGCAAGGACAAGGACAAGATCGAGATGTGCGCAAACCTTGCACGCGAGGTCTATATGGGGCCGGCAAATGCGCTACAGCAGCAGCTGCCGACCAGAAAGTCGCTCTTCGACAAGTATGAGGTCTTCTCCACCGAAGCCAACAAGACCTTCGCCAAGGCTCTGGTCGACGGCCAGGCGCGCCCCGGCGTACCGATCTATCCCGAGATCTCCAACCAGATCCAGATCATGATGGGCGACGTGCTCTCGGGGACCAAGACACCGGAAGACGCTTTGAATGCCGCCTTCAACGCCGCATTGGAGGCCTACAAGCGGCTGTAGTGCCGGGCGTCCGTGACGCTTCCAATCGCGACGGCGCCTGCCCTCAGGCGCCGTCGACATTGCCAACCCGGACAGAGAGGCCCAATGAGCCCCATTGCCATCGAGGCTGACAGCCCGCCTCAAAGCAGAACGTTCATGCGTCGTTTCGCCGGCGCGCCCCTGCCCTGGATCATGCCCGTGATCGTCGTCATCGGCATCTTCTACCTCTATCCCGTCATCGACGTTTTCCGACTCTCCTTCACCAATGCGACGCTGATCGGCGACAATCAGGAATATACGCTCGGGTCGATCACCAATGCGCTGAGCTCACCGCAGCTGCCCGACATTCTCTGGGCAACCCTGATCTTCGTCGGCGGCAGCGTGATCGGCCAGCAGATCCTGGGCCTGGCGGTCGCCGTCACGGTCATTCGCGGCGAAAAGCGCGGCCTGTTCGGCACCACCATCCTGAGGACGACAGCGCTCGTCGCCTGGGTCGTGCCGGGTATTGCCGGCGGCATCATCTGGCAGATGCTCTTTTCCGAAGCGCCTTACGGCGCGCTGAACAGCATATTGCGGCTGATGCATCTGCCTGTTGTCGCCTGGCTTTCCGATCCGGCCATGGCGCCATGGTCGACGCTGATATCGAACATCTGGCGCGGCACGGCCTTTTCGATGGTCGTCATGTATGCGGCACTGAAGGCGATCGATCCCTCGCTCTACGAAGCGGCGGAGGTGGACGGCGCAACCGCATCGCAGCAGTTCTTCTTCGTCACGCTTCCGCAGCTGCGCGCCGCAATCCTCGTCAACATGATCCTCATCACCATCCAGACCGTGAATACTTTCGATGCGATCATCACGCTGACAGGCGGCGGACCGGGGCGCGCGACCGAGGTGATCTCGCTCTACGTCTTCAATATCGTCTTCAGAAACTACGACCTCTCCGGCGGCAGCGTGCTTTCCGTACTTATGTTGATCATCAGCCTCGGACTTGCCTTCGTCTACGCGTCATTCCTGCCGAAGGAGGAAGAGCAATGAGCGGACGGACAGGAACGCGGCTCGGCGATTTCTTCAGCTATCTGTTCATGCTGGCGATGTTCGTATTCTTCGCCGGGCCCCTCACCTATCTCTTGTCGATGGCGATGCGTGACAAGCGCGAGATCTATCGCGGCGTGGCGCGGTATATTCCGAACAATCCCACCATCGACAATTTCATCACCGTCCTGAACAACAGCTATTTTCCGCTCTATCTCTGGAACGGCCTCAAGCTTGCAGCCTTGAGCGGCTTCGGCGTGCTGATCGTGGCATTGCCCGCAGCCTACGCCTTTTCCCGGTTTCAATTCCGCGGCAAAGGCCTGTCGATGATGGCGCTGCTTCTCTTCCAGATGATCTCGCCGCTTGTCATCATGGTGCCACTCTACCGCTACATGAACCGGCTCGGCCTGCTGGATACGCATTTTGCCGTCGTCATGGTCTATATCGCGCTCGGCGTTCCGCTGGCGACATGGCTCTTGAAGAGCACGGTCGACGGCATCCCGCGCAGCCTCGACGAAGCCGCCATGATCGACGGCTGCAACAGGTTTTCGGTGTTCTGGCGCATCATCCTGCCGTTGTCGGCGCCGGGCATCGCCTCGGTCTTCATCATCACGGTGATTGCCGGCTGGTCGCAATTCCTGGTGCCTTTCCTGCTGCTCACGAAAAATGACCTGATGCCGATCGGCGTCGGAATCTTTAACTTCCGCGGCATGCAAACCGACTCGTCCATTCAACTGCTTGCCGCCGCCTGCCTGATCTCGGTCGTTCCGGCGATCGTGGCCTTTCTGTCGCTGCAGCGGCTGATCCTCGGCGCGATGACCAGCGGCGCCGTCAAGGGATGAGGGTCGGTTCGGTCTCCATGCGCGATGAAGGATTTGACCCGATGAACCAGACACTCGGCGCCAGGCTGTCCCCGGATCTGACCGGCGCCAATGTCGAAGATGCCGGCGAGCATAACAGGGCGGTCGTCCTGCGCTGCATCCATCGCCAGGCGCCGATTTCGCGCGCCGAAATCGCCAGGCGGACGGGTTTTACCAAACCGGCGATCGCCCGGATCGTCGATCGCCTGCTGGACGAAGGCCTGATCATGGAAGCCCGCCGGCGACACGGCCTGCGCGGCCAGCCGGCAATCGAACTCGAGATCAATCCGGATGCCTGTTTTGCCATCGGCATCAACATCGATCGCGACCATCTGACGATCTTGGCCGTTGATGCCGTCGGCAATGTCCGTGCCCGCGTGCATCACGAAAAGCGCTTCATCCTGCCGGCGGAATTCCTGCAGCTCACCGCCGATGCGATTTCGCATTTCCAGCGCAGCCGCCTGATCGACGACGCGCGCCTGGCCGGTATCGGTCTCGCCATGCCGGATTGGCTCGGCGAGATTTCGCTCCTCGGCAAGCCCGACACCTATCAGGAATGGACTTCATTCGATGTGCGCGCTGCTTTGGAGAACCTGACGCAGCATCCTGTCTTCATCGAAAACGAAGCCAATGCCGCGGCCCTTGCCGAACTCGATTACGGATTGGGTGCTGAAAGCAGCAGCTTCTTCTACATCGCCATCAATGCCTGCCCGGGCGGAGGCCTGGTGCTTGACGGCAACGGTCATCGCGGCGCCATGGGCCTCAGCGGCGAGATCGGCTGGCTCCCAATTGCCGATGACCGGGACGAGAAGGCACACAAGGTCCAGCTTCTCGGCGAGATATTCTCGCTGTTTTTCCTCTATGATTTTCTTGCCCGGCACGGCGTCGAGGTCAGCGTTCCCCACGATCTGCTGACGCTGGATGCACAGGGCAGGCGCCTGGTTTCACAGTGGCTGAAGGAAATGAGCGCGCATCTGGCCGTCGCCGTCAAGCATATCGGCATGATCGTCGATCCCGATGCCGTCCTTGTCGGCGGCCGGCTGCCGATCCGTATCGTCGACGAGCTGCTTCGGTATGTGCACGAGCATCTCGACGCCGAGGACACCAACCTCCCCTCGCTTCACCGTGCCTCGCTCGGAGAGGATGCTTCGGCCATGGGGGCGGCGGTCATGCCGATGGCGGCGGCCCTGATGCTCGCATCGGCCGATGCTGCTCAACGCACACGTTCGCCACTCAAGAATATGGATCGCCTGAACAATTGAAACGGCCAGCTAGGCCCCAGGGATTTTGGTGAAGATCGGAGAACTTTGGTGAAGATCGGCTTTTACACCTCGACATTCAATGATCGTCCCCTGGAGGAAGTGGTGGAATTCGCCGCGTCGGCCGGTTTCGACGCAATCGAGATCGATGTCGGCGGCCATATCAAGACACCCGATCAGGTGACGGGCGCCGTCGCGCTTGCACGCGGCCGCGGCCTCTTCGTGTCGTCGATCACCTATTTCGGCAACCAGCTCGATGCCGACCCGACAAGACGCCAGGAACTTCGAGCAAAGACCGCCGAATTTGCCAGTGCGATTGGAGAAGCGGACGTTCCGATCTTCGTGATCTTCCCGGGCCGGGACGACACGGCCAGCGACGAAGCCAATTATGATGACTTCGCCGAATTCGCAAACCGGCTGATTGCGCAGACGCAATCGAGCGGCCTCACCTTCGCGATCGAGAACTGGCCGGGTCCGAAGGACAATTTCATCGGCACGACACCGAAAGGGTGGCTGGAGCTTTTTCGGCGGATCGACAATCCCCGCTTCGGCCTGGAATTCGATCCCTCGCACCTCATCCGCATCGGCGTCGATCCCTATCAGGCGATGGAGGCGGTGAAGGACCGCATTGCCATCCTTCATGCCAAGGACACGGCCATCGATCCGGAGATACTGCAGGCTGTCGGCTATCACGGCAAAGGCTGGTGGCAATACAAGCTGCCCGGGCTCGGCCTCATCGATTGGCCGAGGTTCCTGCGCCAGGCGCGTGGCTCCGGCTTCGATGGCACGCTGTCCATAGAACACGAGGATGCCGCCTATGGCTGGCCAGGCAAGGACTTAGCCGCGCGAAAAGAGGGCGAGCGCTTCGGGCTCGATTATTTGAGAAATGTCCTGAACGGACTTTGACGGCAATTTCTGGAGGACTGTTATGGCCCATGTTTCGGTCAACAATGCGCGCAAGGACTACGGTGCGTTCAAAGCCATCAAAGGCGTATCGGTCGACATCGGCGACGGCGAGTTCGTCGTGCTGGTCGGCCCCTCGGGCTGCGGCAAATCCACGCTTCTGCGAATGATCGCAGGTCTCGAGGGCATCACTTCAGGGCAGATTCAGATCGGCAAGCATATCGTCAACGAGCTTGCGCCCAAGGATCGGGATATCGCCATGGTGTTCCAGAATTACGCGCTCTACCCGCACATGACCGTCGCGAAGAACATGGGCTTTTCGTTGCGGCTGAAACGAATGCCAAGGACGGAGATCGAACAGCGGGTCGGCAATGCCGCCAAGATCCTCGGTCTCGAGAGCCTTCTGGAAAGATATCCGAAACAGCTGTCCGGCGGCCAGAGGCAGCGGGTGGCGATGGGGCGGGCAATCGTGCGGGATCCGGCCGTCTTCCTGTTCGACGAGCCTTTGTCGAACCTCGACGCCAAACTCAGGGTGCAGATGCGCTCGGAGATCAAGGAGCTGCATCAACGGCTGCAGACGACGACCATCTATGTCACCCACGATCAGATCGAAGCCATGACCATGGCCGACAAGATCGTCGTCATGAAGGATGGGCTGATCGAGCAGTCAGGCTCTCCGCTGGAATTGTACGATCGTCCGAACAATCTTTTCGTTGCCGGGTTCATCGGCTCCCCGGCGATGAATTTCATCGCGGGCAAGATGACGGAAGACGGGTTTCGAACTGCCGACGGCCTGCTGCTGCCGAGCGAGCGACGTCCGCCCGCAGCCGTGACCTACGGCATTCGTCCCGAGCATATCCAGTTGGACCCCGGCGGGATCGAGGTCACGACGGTGGTCGTCGAGCCTACGGGTTCTGAGACGCTGGTCATCGTCCGGCTGGGAACGCAGACGCTGACCTGCGTCTTCCGGGAACGGATCAGGGCGGCACCCGGCGAGGTGCTGAGGATTGCGCCGATCCACGATGCGGTTCACTTGTTCGCCGCAGACGAACAGCGGATCACGTCAGGCGAAGCCGCGCTGAACTGACCCGGCCGATTGCCCCTCCCCTTCGGCCGGGCTTCGGTCGGGGGCGCGTTTTCCGCGCCCCCGACCCCGAATGCGCTCAAGCTGCGTCGCGATAGGTCCGCGTGTTGGCCTGCGCCCTGCCCAATTCGGTAACCCGGCAGAACGCCGCGATGGTGGAGGAAACCACAGCCGCCGGCCGCACACAGATATTATTCGCCGCGGAATACGATACTGTTCTATCGATCTCGTAGAATCGCCTTGCGCAAGAACGCGCAATGACTGCAGCCAGATATGGGGTGCTTTAGCTGACGACGTTCCTTTTGCCGAGGAGGGCCGCGCGGATCTGTTCGCTTTTGCTCAACAGGGGAGCGGGAACCGGTGCTGCCTGCTCTGGCGCGTCGGCTTTGCCGGTGATCTGTTTGAGACTCAGGAAACGTTTTTGCGCGACCAGCCGGTCTTCGGGCGACAGTGGCTCGACGGGTTCGCCGTCAAGGCCATGGCGCATGGAATCGGGCTGGGCGCTGGCGAAATAGTAGCGCCGGCAGTGGACATAGGCCGCGGTCGCCCGCCGCAGGGTCGTGACGCCGGCATCGGGCTTCAGGAGCGGACGGAACTCGTTGAAAAGACCGACGGCAAAGGGACGGATCGCATCTCCCGACTTGGCCGGAAGGACGCCGACCGGCCGGATCAACAGCATGTTGATCGCGTTTGCCTTCTCCACGTCGAGCTCGGTTGCCGCAATCGGTCCGCGGCTGATCTTCCAGGGCTTGTCCATGCGTCCTCCATGTAACGTCCATAGCGACCGACTGTGATGGTATCTTGACGGACAGGGCGAGTAACGGAAGTCGCACATCGTCGGTTCCACTGCAAGCCGGTGAGGAGCGGTATGGGAGCCCGTGTGGTGAAATGGCGTTTCCGGGGTCGATATCGCCTGGTGTCATCGGCTGCCGTTGCATCTAATCGTTTTTATCGAGAAATATGCATTGACCTGTCACATCGATTACACTTCATATCCGCGCCCAAGATGGAGTGACCGGCCGCGGGGAGGATATATGCGGGTTTTCTCGAGTATTGACGAGCTGCGCCACACGCTCGATGCACTGAAGCGGCAGGGGCGAACCGTCGGCCTCGTTCCGACGATGGGCTATCTCCATGCCGGTCATATGGAGCTCGTCGCGCGTGCGCGCGCTGAGAACGACATCGTCGTCGTCTCGATTTTCGTCAATCCACTGCAGTTCGCCCCGGCGGAAGACCTCAGCAAATATCCGCGCGATCTGGAACGCGATGCCGCCATGCTGAAACAGGCCGGCGTCAATTTCCTCTTTTCGCCTGGCGTCGAGGACATGTATCCCCGCCCGATGCTGACTGTCGTCGACGTTCCCGATCTCGGCTGCGAACTCGAGGGGGCGGTACGCCCCGGGCATTTTGCCGGCGTCGCCACTGTCGTCTGCAAGCTTTTCAACATCGTGCAGCCGCAGACCGCCTATTTCGGAGAGAAGGATTACCAGCAAGTCGTCATCATCAAGCGCATGGTGGACGATCTGGCCGTGCCGGTGCGGGTAATATCGGTGCCGACGGTCAGGGACGCCGACGGCCTCGCCTTGTCGTCGCGCAACGTCTATCTCAGCGCAGCGGAGCGGCGTGCCGCCGTAATCGTTCCTCAGACCCTCGACGAGGCGGAGCGTCTGGTCGCCGGCGGCCTTACCGATCCGGGGAAGCTCGAGGCCAAGCTCACGGCGTTTCTCAATCGCGAGCCTCTGGCAAAGCCGGAGGTCGTCGCCGTCAGGGATGCCTCGACACTGCAGCCGGTCACGTCGATTGCGGAACCCGTCGTCATCGCACTCTTCGTTCGGGTCGGCTCGACACGGCTTCTCGACAACAGGGTTATCGGTGACAACAGGATTGCCGGGGGCAACAGGGTCGCCGGGGGCAACCGCATTATCGGCGGGCGGAGCTTGCCGGGAAAGGGAGTGGCCAGATGAGCGCCGCCGGAATTCAGAAGCGCCTTACGCCAGCCCGAATCTTGGCGATGAAGGGCGGCAAGCCGATCGTCTGCCTGACCGCCTATACGACGCCGATGGCGCGGCTGCTCGATGAGCATTGCGATCTCCTGCTGGTCGGGGATTCACTCGGCATGGTGCTCTACGGCATGGAGACCACCATCGGCGTCACGCTCGACATGATGATCGCGCACGGCAAGGCGGTGATGCGCGGCGTCGGCAAGGCCTGCGTCGTCGTCGACATGCCGTTCGGCAGTTATCAGGAATCGAAGGAGGTCGCCTTCCGCAATGCCGTCCGAATCCTGCAGGAAACCGGCTGCGATGCCGTCAAGCTGGAGGGCGGCGAGGAGATGGCTGAGACCATCGCCTTTCTGACGAAGCGAGGGGTCCCGGTCATGGGGCATATCGGTCTGATGCCGCAGCAGGTCCAGACCGCAGGTGGCTATCGTTCCGTCGGCCATTCCGAACACGAGACGTCGAAGATCCGGCGCGACGCACACGCCATCGGCGGCTCGGGCGCCTTTGCCGTCGTCATCGAGGGCACGGTGGAGCCGCTCGCCCGCGAGGTAACGGCCGCCATGCACATACCGAGCATCGGTATCGGCGCCTCTTCGGCCTGCGACGGCCAGGTTCTGGTCTCCGACGACATTCTCGGGCTCTTCAACGATTTCACCCCGCGTTTCGTCAAGCGCTACGACGAACTGGGCAAGAGGATCGCGGCGGCCGCCGCTGCTTATGCGGACGAGGTCCGGTCGCGACAGTTTCCGGCAGCCGAGCATACATTCAAGCGGCGGCCCTGAAGCGAGCCGCCCGGCCCATCACCGGACGATAGACTGTTGGCGCATCGTCTCGGCCGACCGGCGGACCGCCTCGGAAACCTGCAGCAGCTGTTTGGCCATCGGTGTCGAATTGCGCCAGACCATGCCGATCGTGCGCGACGGCTGCGGAGACGGGAATCGGGAAATCGACACACGCGCCGAGCGTGTTTCCACCGGAACGGCCATCTCCGGAATCAAGGTGATGCCGATGCCGGCGCTGACCATCTGCACCAGAGTGGAGAGCGAACTGCCTTCCATGACTTCGCGGGGCCGAGCCGGCCCTATCTTGCAGAAAGACAGGGCCTGATCGCGGAAACAGTGGCCTTCCTCGAGCAGCAGCAACCGCATTTCGCGCAGCGCCTCGCGTTCCGGCACCGGTTTGCCCTCGTCCTCATGTCGCCTGACCAGCACGAACTCTTCCTTGAAGAGCTCGAGTTCCGTGAGGGAGGGTTCCGACACCGGCAGCGCAACGATCGCCATATCCAGCTGACCCTGTGCCAGTTCCTGAACCAGCTTCGCCGTCTGCGTCTCGCGCACCTCGATCTGGATGCCGGCGAAGGTCCTGTTCAGGTCGTTGATGATGACAGGCAGCAGATAAGGTGCGATCGTCGGTATGATGCCGATGCGCAGGCGCGTCAGGAAGGAATTGCGCGAGGCGCGCGCCAGCTCCCCCAGTTCGTCCACAGCGCGTAGGATATCGCGGACCCTTAGCGCGAAGGTCTGGCCGAACGGAGTGAGCTTCACCTCGCGCGCACTGCGCTCGAAGAGCTCGTTGCCCAACTCTTGCTCAAGTTCTTTGATCTGCATTGAGAGCGCAGGCTGGGAGATGGCACAGGCGTCGGCAGCACGTCGGAAGCGGCCATCCCTTGCCAGGGCTTCAAAATAACGCAGCTGTTTCAGGGTAAGATTCTTCATAAGCTCAGCTTATCGCAACGATCAGTAAATCCAACTTAAAATTATTAAACGCTTCCGATATGAAGACTGCAGGGGAGAGAGCGGGCGCCGGCTCGGCTCATCTTTTTCGACGGGCAGACAAATCAAGCAATGAAGGAGACGATTATGGACAACCCCACTGACAGCGCAGGCAAATGTCCTGTTGCACATACGCATAAGGCTCCGACTGCCAGGACGAATCGTGACTGGTGGCCGAACCAGCTGAATGTTCAGATTCTTCATCACAATTCCGGCCGCGCCGATCCGTTGGGCCAGGCCTTCGATTATGCCGAAGAGTTCAAGAAGCTCGATCTCGACGGCCTGAAGAAGGATCTTCAAGCACTGATGACGGATTCGCAGGACTGGTGGCCGGCTGATTTCGGTCACTACGGCGGTCTTTTCATCCGCATGGCCTGGCACAGCGCGGGCACCTACCGCATCACCGACGGCCGCGGTGGCGCCGGCCAGGGCCAGCAGCGTTTCGCGCCGCTCAACAGCTGGCCTGATAATGCCAACCTCGACAAGGCCCGCCGCCTGCTCTGGCCGATCAAGCAGAAATACGGCAACCGCATCTCCTGGGCCGACCTTCTGATCCTCACCGGCAACGTCGCGCTCGAATCCATGGGCTTCAAGACCTTCGGTTTCGCCGGCGGCCGCGCCGACGTCTGGGAGCCGGAAGAACTCTACTGGGGTCCTGAAGGCACCTGGCTCGGCGACGAACGCTACAGTGGCGAGCGCGAGCTGGCCGAACCGCTCGGCGCCGTGCAGATGGGCCTCATCTATGTCAACCCCGAAGGCCCGGGCGGCAATTCCGATCCGCTGTCTTCCGCCCGCGACATCCGCGAAACCTTTGCCCGCATGGCGATGAACGACGAAGAGACCGTGGCGCTGATCGCCGGCGGCCACACCTTCGGCAAGACGCATGGCGCCGGCGACCCGTCCCTGATCGGCCCCGAGCCGGAAGGCGGCGCGATCGAGGATCAGGGCCTCGGCTGGAAGAGCTCGTTCGGCACCGGTGTCGGCAAGGATGCCATCACCGCCGGCCTCGAGGTCACCTGGTCGCAGACGCCAACCAAGTGGAGTAACTACTTCTTCGAAAACCTCTTCGCCTTCGAATGGGAACTGACGACGAGCCCGGCCGGCGCGAAGCAGTGGCAGGCCAAGAACGCCGAAGCCTCCATTCCGGATGCCTACGACGCCTCGAAGAGGCACCTGCCGACCATGCTGACGAGCGATCTGGCACTGCGTTTCGATCCGGCCTACGAGAAGATCTCGCGCCGCTTCCTCGAGAATCCAGACCAGTTTGCCGACGCTTTCGCCCGCGCCTGGTTCAAGCTGACCCATCGCGACATGGGACCGAAGGTACGCTATCTCGGCCCGGAAGTTCCGGCCGAAGACCTGATCTGGCAGGATGTGATCCCGGCCGTCGACCATCCGCTCGTCGACGACAAGGACATTGCCGACCTCAAGGAAAAGGTTCTCGCCACCGGCCTCACCGTGCAGGAACTGGTCTCGACCGCCTGGGCGTCAGCCTCGACCTTCCGCGGCTCCGACAAGCGCGGCGGCGCCAATGGCGCGCGCATCCGCCTTGCCCCGCAGAAGGACTGGGACGCCAACCAGCCGGCGCAGCTCGCCAAGGTGCTCGGCGTTCTCGAAGGCATCCAGAAGGACTTCAACGCCGCCCAGACCGGGGCTAAGAAGATCTCGCTCGCCGACCTGATCGTTCTCGCCGGTGCAGCAGGTGTCGAGAAGGCGGCAGCGGCCGGCGGCAACGCCGTCAGCGTGCCCTTCACGCCGGGCCGCATGGATGCCTCCGAAGCCCAGACCGACGCGCATTCCTTCGCAGCGCTCGAGCCGCGTATCGACGGCTTCCGCAACTACGTGAACGACAAGCGCCATCAGTTCATGAAGCCGGAAGAAGCACTCGTCGACCGCGCCCAGCTCCTGACGCTGACCGGACCTGAGATGACCGTCCTCGTCGGCGGTCTGCGCGTCCTGAAGGCAGGCAGCCCCGAGCACGGCGTCTTCACCTCGCGTCCCGAGACGCTGACGAACGACTTCTTCGTCAACCTGCTCGACATGGGCACGCAGTGGGTTCCCCTCGCCGGCAAGGAAGGCGTCTATGAAGGCCGCGACCGCAAGACCGGCGCTGCCAAGTGGACCGGCACCCGCGTCGACCTGATCTTCGGCTCGCACTCGCAGCTTCGCGCCTTCGCCGAAGTCTACGGCCAGGCCGACGCCAAGGGGAAGTTCGTCGGGGACTTCGTCGCCGCTTGGACCAAGGTCATGAATGCCGACCGCTTCGACCTCGTCTGATCGGTAGCATTTTGCCCGGGCGCAGTTTCGGCTGCGCCCAGGCATTTCTTTTTTGGGTCGGTTTGCGCTTCCACTGCAGCCCTTCTTCTCCCTCATCTCTGTGCTCGGGCTCGACCCGAGTGATGTCACGGAGATCCACTGCGCCCAAGTCCTTAGGCGCGCGAGACGTCCTTGCTTTGATTGGAGTCATTCACCGCGCAGACGCGGGGTGGCGCCACATGTGCGTTTTAGCGAGGCAGAATGCCGAAAGGCGAGAGTGACAGCAGATCGGGATCGGTCGTGGCCGTCGCCGTCGCTACCTGGGCATAGCTCATGCTGTAACCGTAGGTGAGGACGCGGTTACCGTCGATCATGAAGAATTGCGCCTCATCCAGGCCGGGCTGCAGGGCACCCGTCACGGTGACGGTCTCGTACATTCTTGTAAGGTGCAAAGGCGCTTGCGGAACGACCCGAACCAGTTGGTTGGGCGGAGGGGAAGGCATGTGGCTGCAGGCTCCGGCCCAAGGCACCAGCATGAATTCGTAGACAAGATCGCCATCCTGGTCGATCGGCAGAACGAAGCCCGTCAATTCGATCGGATGTTCCTCGCCGTGCCAGGCGAGTGTTTCGCCCTGCGGACCGCTCACCGGCTTACCCGACAGCGGCACCGTCGCCTTGGGCTGATCGGCCGGCCGTAAAGCGCTCCAGAAGATAGGCTGCGCAGCAGCGAAGGCGTCAGAAATCGGCCATGCGGAACAAAATGCGAGCGCCGCGAACGTCAGGAGGAAAGGCCTGTGTTTCATCATTGCATCTCCACCGCCGGCCGCTTTGACCACCTTGCCGCTGCCGCGTGGATGCTACTCCCGATCCCGCTTAGCCGTCAAAGCTTCGGGCGCGGATTACTCAGGCTTTGCAAGGAATAAGGAGAGGGCGTGCCGTGGCCACCCTCCGCCGTTTCGTCGCACTGCGATGCCAATTGTTTTGGGGAAACTGGTGCGTCGGGCCGATCTCACAGCTGTGGGGGAGATGACCGGCAGGCCATGAGGCCTTACTTCTCCGGCATCATCGAGGAGTGGTGCGAGGTGATCAGCCAGTTCCCGTCCTTGAACTCATAGGTATAGGTGTAGCGGGCGGGAACCTTCGAGCCGTCCTTCATGGTGAAGGTGTAGGTGCCGAGGTCGACGGCCCAGTTGCAACCGATCTTGATGTCGCGACTGTCGACATGGCCCTTGGGCTCATTCGCCAGGAAGTGTTCGAAATAATCGATCCGTTCGGCCGGGGTCAGGCGAGGTTTGTTCGACAGCGTCGCGAGAAGCACGGAATCTTCGCTGTAGTTCTTAGCGACCTCCTGAGGGCTCAGCGTCGCAAGCGAGGTATTCCAGCGATCGAAGAGCTTGGCGATTTCCGCCTCGCTTGTCGGCGCACAGGCTGCGGTTTCGGCAGCCGCCGCGGCCGACTGGACCTGAACGAAACCGAGAACGAGAGCGGCAGCAATGATGGTACGCATTTTGACTTTCCTATGTGGCGGCTCCGGCGGACATCGCATCGGTCGACCGCATGACCAGCAATTTAAGTATCCTGTGCTGCCGCCTCATCTGCCGGATGGCTTCGATCCGATCTGCCGAACGGCATAGATGACATTCCCGCCGGAATGACTATCGTGCCGGCGTCATTCATCTTCGGAGCAGTCCTGTTGGGCATGGAGCACGATACAAGTCCGACGCATTCGCCAAACGTTGCGGAACTGCGAGCCCTTTACCGGGCCGCGGAAGCGCGGGCGGCGCGTCTGCGTTTCATCATCGAAGTGCAGAACCTGCTCGATGCCGCGGCATTCGAAACGGCTGCCCGGGACGTTCTGTCCCGGCTTGCCGACTTCGCGGGAGGATCGCTCGCCAGGCTCGTGTTCCCCTCATTGCAGGGAGAGGCGCCCGTGCAGCTGACGGTGGGCAAGTCGACGAGCCCGGAAAGCGACACCATCCTGTTTGCCTCGCAGGACGGCTCCGATCTCTGTTTGACGATTGTCGGCTCGTCGAAGGCGCGCGCCATCGATGCCGATGACCGGCAGACATTGGAGGTGGCGGCCGGGCAGCTCGCCGACGCCTACAATCTCAATCGGCAGGCAGCGGAAAATCAGGCGCTTCTCGGCGATCTCCAGCGGCAGCGAAGTGAACTCGCCGCCCTCGTCGCCCAACTGATCCAGGCGCAGGAACAGGAGCGGCAGCGGGTGGCGCTCGATCTTCACGACGGCTCGGCGCAGCTGGCCACCGGCCTCAGCTACCGCCTGCAGGACCTTGCGGCCCGCATCGGCGAAGCGCATGCCCTGAAGCCGGAGATCGACCAGCTCGCTGCATTGGCGCGCCATTCCGTTGCCGATCTGAGGGCTGCTATCGCCGATCTTCGCCCGCCCGAACTCGATGATCTCGGTGTCGCCGCGGCGCTGCGCACGCGTCTCGATGCGATCGACGGTCTCGAAGTGATCGCCGACCTCGATGCCGCCTCCGACCGCTGGCCGACATCGACCGGGATCATCTTCTACCGCGTCGCGCAGGAAGCGATCACCAATGTGATCAAGCACGCCGAGGCGAGCCGCTTGGTCGTGCGTCTCTTCGAGGACGATAAGGGCGAAGCGCATCTCGAAGTGATCGACGATGGCAAAGGCATCGGCGCGTTGCGCCATCCCCAGATGCGGGGCGGGCGGCTCGGCATCGTCGGCATGCGTGAACGGCTGGCGCTGCTCGGCGGCCGGATCGAGATCGGAGCCGGGTCTTCGGGCGGCACGCATGTCCACGCCGCTGCCCCCCTTGCGCAGGGGACGCCATCAGCATGACGGCATCGATCCTTGTCGCCGACGATCACGACATCGCCCGCGCCGGCCTTATCGCCATGATCGGCGGCCAGGATGATTTCCATGTCGCCTGGGATGTACGCGACGGCGTCGAAGCGGTGGAAGCAGCAGCTCAGCACAAGCCGGATCTGGCACTCCTCGACATCCGCATGCCGCGTATGGACGGCCTTGCCGCGACGAGGGAGATCCGGCGCGTGTCGCCCGGCACACGCGTCATGATCATCACGATGCATGACAGCCTCGACTACCTGGAAGCGGCGATCGAAGCCGGCGCCACAGGTTACCTGCTCAAGGATGCCAGCCGGGAAGACATTCTCCGCACGATCCGGTGTGTCCTTCAGGGGGACGCCTTCTTCGACGGTCCGCTCGTCGCCAAGCTGCTGCGCCGCGCCGCCACCAAGCCGCAGACCAACAGCAGCGCTTTGGAGACGCTGACGATCCGGGAGCGCGAAGTCCTGGCGAAAGTGGCCGAGGGCCTGACCAACAAGGAAATCGCCAGGGCGCTGAAGATCTCGCCCGGCACCGTGAAGATCCACGTCGAGCGCATCATCGGCAAGCTGGATGCCGGGGACCGGACGCAGGCCGCGGTCATGGCCGTGCGCGGCGGGCTCGTCGCAACATCCCGGGAAGAGCAGCCATGACCGCTACGCGCCGGCGGGCGTTGCGTTTCGCCGACCTTCCGCTCAGAGCAAAGGGCATCGTCATCATCACGGTGCCGCTGGCGCTGCTGCTGGCGGCGCTGGCCTCGGTCTTCGTGGCCGACCGGCAAAGCCGGATTGCCGAGGATCAGGTGCGGGTGACGCTGGAGATCCAATCGGGCATTCAGGAGATCCACGCCTCGATCGCCGAAGCCGCCACCGCGATGCGCGGTTATCTGCTGACCGGCAGAAGTGATTTTCTCGATCCTTTCGACCGCGCCGAGGATAGGCTGCCCGTCGTGCTCGACGAGGTCGGCGGCCGATTGCGGGATGGGGAGCAAAAGATGCGCCTCGACCGCATCCGCGCCCTGGTCGACGCGAAAGTCGACCGTCTCCAACTCCTGAAACAGGCCGATACCCTGCGCGCCGGCGGACGCGAGGACCTTGCGGCCAAGCTCATCGAGGGCAAGCAGGTCCTCGATGAGCTGAGACAGGAGATCGACGCGATGAGCCGGCGGGAGGCGGATCTGCTTCACTCGAGAACCGAGGCCGCGGACCGGGTTCGCACTCTGTCGCGAAGCCTGATGATCGCCGCCGGCTTTCTTGGTTTTGCCGGCGCGCTCGTCGCCGTCTTCCTGTTTTCGGCAAGCATCGTGCGCCGTGTGCATGCGCTGAAAGCCGAGGCGCATCGGCTGTCGCAAGGCGAGGTCGTGACGGTGGCGGACCCCTTCCGCGATGAACTGGGGAGCCTCGGACAGGCGCTCGAAGATGCGAGCGTCCTTCTGAAAAGACGCGAGGCCGATCTGACCGAGAGCGAGGAGCGCTTCCGGCAACTGGTCGAAGGCGTCAGCGACTACGGCATCTTCGGGCTCGATACGACAGGGCGGGTGGTGAGCTGGAATGCCGGCGCCGAGCGGATCACCGGTTATGGCGCCGAGGAGATCGTCGGTCAGCATTTTTCCCGCTTCTATCCCACCGAAACCAGAGATAGTTTTCCGGCAGAAGAGCTTGCCAAAGCGACCCGTCATGGGCGCACCGAAGCGGAAGGCTGGCGCGTGCGCAAGGACGGGTCACAATTCTGGTCGCACGTCGTCGTGACCGCACTCCATGACGAGGCGGGCCGGTTGCGTGGCTTTTCCAAGATCACGCGTGACATTACCGAGCGCAAGCAAATCGAAGAGGCCCTGCTTGCCGCCCGCGAGGATGCGATCCGCGCGAGCAATGCCAAGAGCGAATTCCTGTCGCGCATGAGCCACGAGCTGCGCACGCCGCTGAACTCCGTGCTCGGTTTCGCGCAGCTTCTGGAAATGGACGTCACCGATACCGAGTCCAAAGAGAGCGTCGCGCAGATCTTGAGGGCCGGCCGACATTTGCTCAGCCTGATCGACGAGGTTCTCGACATGGCGAGGATCGAGGCCGGGCGCATGGATCTCGCGGTCGAAGCACAGTCCGTCGCCGAGGTGATCGACGAAGCCGTGTCGCTTGCAAGACCGCTCTGCGGCAAGCAGCAGATCACGATCGAGGTCGTCGAGCCGGCCGAGCCGGATCTTTCGGTGCTCGCCGACCGACGGCGGCTGCTGCAGGTGTTCCTCAACCTTCTCTCCAATGCGGTGAAATACAATCGTCCCCAGGGAAGCGTAACCGTCAGCCACCGCGCGATGGATGGCGGCTATATCCGCATCGAGGTCAGCGATACCGGCCCCGGCATTCCGGCCGAACGGGTCTCCCGGCTGTTCACCCCGTTCGATCGGCTGGGAGCCGAACGGATCAGCCAGGAGGGAACCGGTCTCGGACTGGCGCTGTCGAAACATCTGACGGATGCCATGGGCGGAACGCTCGGCTTCAGCAACCGGGAAGGCGGCGCCACGTTCCATATCGATCTGCCGCGCGTGCCGGCGTCGGTAGAGGCAAGGCAGGCTGCGATGCGAAGCCCACCTTAATGGCATCGCCTTTGATTTGGCCGCGCCGCTTGATATCAGTTCGGCATCGCTTCAACGAAATATTGGGTCCATGACAGATTCCACCGATATCGTGCGAGGATCGACGATCCTGATCGTCGACGACGAGCCCGCCAATGTCTCGCTGCTGGAGCGCATCCTCAAGCGCGAAGGCTTTACCGCGCTGATCAGCACCACCGAACCGCGCGAGGCCTTGCGGCTTTTCCGCGAACATCCTGTCGATCTCGTTCTTCTCGATCTGATGATGCCCGATCTCGACGGCTTCGCCCTGCTGGAGACCTTTGCGAGGCTCATTCCCGAAAACAGCTATCTGCCGATCCTGGTGCTCACTGCGGATGCGACCCTGCCGACGCGCAGACGGGCGCTTTCGCTCGGTGCGAAGGATTTTCTGACGAAGCCCTTCGATGCGATCGAGGCGGTGCTGCGCATCTTCAACCTTCTCGAAACACGTATCCTGACACTGGAACTCGCCAAACACGGACTGGCGACGCCGAAATCGGAGCGTCCGCGGATTGATTGATCGGAATCGATTGATGGTGCCAGTTATCTTGGCGTATGGGCGTCAGGCCATTGGCGAATGTTGACCCAGCAGCGCAGCGGAAATCGGCAGCAATGAAACGGCTGAACCAGGCGCGTGGCGCCAATGACGGGGCCGGCCGCAAGCCGGCCCCCTAGAATTCAGAACATCGTGTTCTTGTTGGCAGCCTCGCTCGGAACCGCCTGGATCACGTCCCAGTGCTCGACGATCTTGCTGTCCTTGACGCGGAAAATATCGACGATGGCCTGGCCGCGGTCGTCGGCGCCGTTCGTCGCATGCACATGCAGCCAGACGAGATCGCCATCGGCGGCGCTGCGGACGATCTCCGCCTTCGATTGGGCATTGTCCTTGAAGAAGCCGGAGAAGAAGGAAATCAAAGGTTTCTTGCCGTCGGGAACCTGCGGATTGTGCTGCCGGTAGTCGTCGGCGACGACCGAGGCGGCTTCCAGATCGTGCTTGTTGAAGAAGCGGTCGTAGAACTCCACCACCAGCTTCCGGTTGGCTTCCTCGACCTTCAAATCCCGCGAGGCCGATTCAGCAAAAGCGCCGGCCGGCGCGGCGACGCCCGCCAGAATGACGAGTGCGAAAAGCAATTTCCCGAGTGTCATGTATCAAGCTCCTTGGTATGGATCGGCGATCTGGTCTAGAAAGCAGACTATGAGAACTGGTCTATGAAACCTCGACATGTCGAGCAAGGAGGCAGGTTTTGGTGGCAAGGTCAGCCGATAGTGACCGAGGAGGCAGCATGCCCAGGGAAACGGACGAGCCGAAACAGCGGCCTGGGGCGGGATGCCCGATCAGAGGCGTGCTCGATCGTATCGGCGATCAATGGAGCCTGCTCACCCTCGAGGCGTTGGAAGACGAGAAGAAGCGTTTCAACCAGCTGCTGCGTGAGATCGGGGACATCTCGAAACAGATGCTCTCCAAGACGTTGAGGCATCTGGAGCAGGACGGCTTCATCAGGCGCACCGTCTATCCGGAGGTGCCGCCGCGCGTGGAATATGAGCTGACGGAGCTGGGGCAATCCTTTCTCATCCCCATGAAAGCCCTGATCGGATGGGCTGAGCAGAACCGCACGGCAATCAAGAGCGCGCGGCAGCGATACGAAACCCCTTAGCGGGGAAATCCTGTCAGGCGAGCAGAACCTTTCCGCCGGTCCGGAACGGAAGGGCGGATTGCAGCGCCTGGCCGACCTTTTCCAGAGGAAACACCTCCCGCACCTCGGTCGCGATGACCTTCGAGGCGATCTGCGCAGCGATCTCGGAATAGGCGCGCTGGACCTCGCTCATCGCTTCGGAATGGACCCATTCCCGCAGATGACAATAGGAAAAGACGATATCGGGATGGGAGGCCCAGAAGGAAGCTGGGATGCTCTGGCCCGAAAGCAGGCCGTAATGCACGAAATGCCCGCCCGGCCTCAGCGCATCGGCGAGGAGGGAGGCGCGCGCGCCGCCGACGCAATCGAGCACCGCGTCGAGCCCGTGTCGACCGGTGAGACCGGCAGCGAGGTCGCTGTCCGCCCTGTCGACGATGACCGTCTCGAGGCGGCCGCGCAGGCGCGAGAGCGAGGCTTCGCTGCGAACGATTGCCACCGGCTCCACGCCCGCGGCATTGGCGAGCCCGATCAATACCGATCCGATCGAAGAGGCGGCGGCATTGATGGCGATGCGCATGCCGGATCTCAGCCCGATCTTATTGTGCAGCATCAGCCAGGCCGTCATCGGGTTGACGTAGCTGGTCGCCGCCTCGAAGTCGGTGAGCTCATCCGGAACGCGAAGGCACCAGCCGGAATCGGTATCCTTGAACTCCTGCCATCCGCCGGCGCTGCGAACCGGCAGCACGCGTGTTCCCGGTGAAAGCCCATGAACCTCCTCGCCGCACTGTTCGACCACCCCGAACGCCTCGAAGCCCGGAATGAAGGGCAAGGTCGTGCGCCCGGCATAAGCGCCTGAGATGGTGATGATATCGGAGGGATTGATCGACCGCGCCAGCAGGCGCACCCGGACCTGGTCGCGCCGCAGCGGCGCCAGTGCTACCCGCTCGAGCTCAACGACCTCCTGAGCCGGCCCGAATTTTCGCACGACCGCCTGATATTGCATTGCATCCCCCACACACTCCCGGTTAGATCACGCCTTCGAATTTGGGTGATCGAATGAGTGTTGACGACAGGCCTTTAGCATCCTTCCGGGTCTCGATGCGAGACATCGACATTTATGGCCATGTCCACAACTCCGTCTATCTCGATTATTGCGAGGATGCGGTCGTCGAGTTCCTGCGGCACCGGCAAATTCTCAGCCATTTCCGCCATACCTCCTCCGGCGTTGCCTATCACGTGAAGAAGGCGGAGATCACCTTCCACAACCCGATCGACGTCGATGACGTCGTCGAAGCGAAGGTCAGCATCGAGAAAATCGGGCGATCGAGCCTCTCATTTGCAATCGAACTCTTTCGCCAGCGCGACGGCGCCCATTGCGCATCGGCTTGCCTCGTCTGGGTATGCGTCAGTCTTTCCGACAGCCGCCCGACACCAATACCGGACGCGACCAAAACCGCTTTGTCTCTGGGTTAGTCGCCGATCAATCAAGCCCAGTGGGTATTTATGCCGATCCATGCGCAGCTTCTTCGACATGTAACGGAGACACCGGACAAGCCGGCGCTGGTGATTGACGGGCATTCCCTGAGCTACGGCGAGCTTTATTCCCGCGCCAAGGCAATCTATCGGTTTCTCCAGAAGCTCCCCCGCTCGAACCGCCGCATGCTCGATCTACCCGGTGTGGACAAGCTTGCCGCTCTCAGCCTCGGCAACCATATCGGCTTTGCCGAATATTTTGCAGCTGCTACCGCCTTCCCGACTGCTTGCGCGGTGATCGATCCGATGATGCCGCCGGAAAGGATCGAACGCATTGTCGAGCGCCTGGCGCCGGACGTGCTTGTTGTCGACGATGCTGCAGGCCCAAGCGCCGAAATCGGCCGCAGGTTCGGCATACCGGTGATCACGGCCAGTGCGGAGCCCTTCGACCTCGCCGCGACGGGAGACGACCTGCCTGTCGATACCGACGGAATCTTCCTGATCGGTTTTACCTCGGGCACCACCGCCGAGCCGAAAGCCTATTATCGCTCACGCGAGCAGTGGCGCCGAAGCCTCGACCGGGGGCGCGTCGTTTTCCAACTGGAAGACGCACCCTCCACCATGTGCCCGGGAGCCCTCGCGCATGGGCTGGCGCTTTACGCCCTGGTCGAAGCCTTGGATGCCGGGGCGACCTTCCATTCGGTCAGGAAATGGGAACCCGGCACGGTCGCGCGTATTCTCTCTTCCGCGCAGATAGAACGGATGGTTGCCGTGCCGACGCATATAGCGGGCATCGCTCGGGCCTGGTCGACGGAGCCCGCTTTGACATCGCTGCGCGACGTGCTGACCGCCGGCGCAAAACTCGATGTGAACGGCGTCGACTCCATGCGCCGCCTCTTTCCGAAGGCGCGCATTCGCGAATATTACGGCGCCTCCGAGATCGGCTTCATGACGGTCTCGACCCTCGTTGGCGGCGCAGTCGATTTTCCGATCGACCGGGTTGGACAAGCCTATCCCGGCGTCGAAATCTCCATTCGTGATCCGAATGAAAACGACGTCGGGAGCGACGTGCCGGGCACCATTTTCGTCAGAAGCGACCTGATCGCCGATGGCTATCTCTGGGGCGACGACGGTCAGGCGTTCCGGGTCACGGAAGCCGGAGCGACGGTCGGAGATCTCGGCGAACTCGATGCAAACGGCATGTTGCGGGTGATCGGCCGGGCGGGCGGCATGATGATATCAGGCGGCAACAACGTTTATCCTGCCGAAGTCGAGAGCGCGTTGAAAGCCTGCCCAGGGGTCGAAGATGCCGTTGTCTTCGCGCTACCGGACGCCTATCTGGGTCAGCGGATCATTGCTGTCGTCTCGGGAGAGATGAAGGACGCGAAAATCCTGGCCGATCATTGCGCGCGAGAGCTCGCCAGGTACAAGATCCCCAAGCAATTCTACCATATCGGAACCTGGCCGATGACGAGCAGCGGCAAGATCTCGAGGGGGCAAGTGGAGACATCAGTGGTTTCTGGAGGCGATCTTGTCTTACGCCTATCAGCCTGACGATGATTGGCAGCCGGTCGTGGTTGCCGCTTACCGCACCCCGATCGGCCGGGCTTTCGGATCGCTTGCGACCGTCGCGGCGGAAGACCTGCTTGCGCCGATCATCCGTCGCATTGTTGCCGAAACGGGAATTGCGCCCGAAACCATAGACGACGTGCTGGTCGGCAATGCCGCAGGCGGCGGCGGAAACATCGCGCGGCTGGCAGCCCTCACCGCCGGCCTGCCCATGGTGGTTCCGGGTATGACGATCGACCGGCAATGCGGCTCGGGCCTGGAAGCGATCATCATGGCAGCCCGGCTGATCCAGGCGAAAGCGGGCTCGTGTTTTCTGGCCGGCGGCGTGGAGAGCGTCAGCACCGCGCCATGGCGCGTCGAAAGACCAAAGGCGAATGGGGCGCTGCCGCGCTTTTACGGCCGCGCCCGGTTTTCGCCTGAAACGATCGGCGACCCGGAAATGGGAATTGCCGCCGAAAACGTCGCACGTCAGTTCGGCATATCGCGCCAGCGACAGGATGAATTCGCCCTGCGCAGCCACCGGCTCGCCGTGCAGGCGGCCGAGGCGGGCATCTTTCGACCCGAGATCGTTGAAATTTCCACCAGCCACGGCCTGATAGAACGGGACGAGTGCCCCCGCGCCGCGACATCTCCTGAGGCGCTTGCAAACCTCCGGCCAGTCTTCCTGCCGGATGGTTCGGTGACGGCAGGCAATGCCTGTCCGCTGAACGACGGCGCCTGCCTGGTGCTTGTGATGAGCCGCGGAATGGCAAGAAGCATGGGCATCGACGAGGGCCTGGCCTTCATCGACAGTGCCGCTGCCGGTGTGGATCCCAATCTGCTCGGCATCGGGCCGGTCGCCTCGACCAGGAAACTCATGCAGCGTCAGCCCGGGCTCTTGCTCGCGGGCATCGATGCCATCGAATTCAACGAGGCCTTCGCGGCCCAGGTTCTGGCGTCGCTGGATCAGCTCGAAATCCCGGCCGACGCGGTCAACAGGAGCGGCGGCGCCATTGCCTTGGGCCATCCATTCGGGGCCTCCGGCGCCGTCCTCGTGACCCGTCTATACAGCCAGATGATCCGCGACACCGGGGGAACCTTGATGACAGGCGCGACCGGGCTTGCGATGATCGGTATTGGCGGCGGCATCGGACTGACTGCCATGTTTGAGGCTGTCGAGCTTTCCTGAACCCAAGGGGCAACAGCGTCCGGCGCGAGACCATACGACGGTATTGCCTGCCCTCACCCTTGAACCAATCGACTACAGCCCGGCTCGTATCATAGCCTCCATCTGCTCGGGAACGACATGTCTGTCGATGGAGCGGATGAGGAGCAAAAGCATGTCGGATTCAGATACGAATATCCTCGCCGGTGAAGCTTACTTTTCTCACACGCGACCGGAAGCGATCTCCCTCAATGCAAATCCTGCGGATGCGATACTCGGCATCGTCCACGACTTGGGTAACCTGATCCAGGTCGCCACCTCCGCGCTGAACATGATGTCGCGCAGTCCCGACATCGAGATGGGCTCGACCCTGGTGCCGGTCTTCGCCAGTGCCAGGATCTCGCTTCAGCGGGCGGGAACGCTCGTTCAGCAGACGATGCGCCTTGCGAGTGACGGCAATGCCGCGGCCGAGCCAATCGACATCCGGGCTTGCCTGATGGAAATCGAAGCCCTGGCGAGAGCCACCTGGGACCGTGATATCGCGTTCGAGATATATGCGAGCGAGACACTTCCCATGCTCAGATGCAGCCGCGTGGGGTTGCAAAGCGCCATCATGAACCTGCTGCTCAACGCGCGCGACGCCATGCCGGATGGCGGTGTGATTTCGATCGCAGCCGCCGCCATCGACGGCGAAGGCGAAGGCGCCGGGATTGAATTGCGGATTTCGGACAACGGTCTCGGGATGACAGAAGATGTGCTGCACCGGGCGACCGATCCTTTCTTCACGACGAAAGCATCGGGGCTTGGAGGCTTCGGCCTGCCGATGGTCAAACGCTTCGCCCAGGAAGCACGGGGAAATCTCCATCTGGAAAGCGAGCCAGGCCGAGGCACGGTCGTGACGCTGCGATTGCCCGTCGAACGCTGATCCATCACTTTATTCCGGCAGATCCCGGCGAGCTGGAAAGAAACCAGTCAAATAGCCGGACGAAGTCTTTCGCCCGGCTCATTCGTCGTTCAGCTGCTATCAGGCGGCGGCGCGTTTGTGATCCGCCGGATGCTGAAGCCGGAAGCCGATCGCCAGCCTATTCCAGGCATTGATCATCGCGACGCCGATCGAAAGCGCCAGAAACTCGTCATCCGAGAAGTTGGCGTGCGCCTCTTCATAAATATCATCCGGCGCATGGCTTTTGGTGATCTCGGTGAGAGCCTCGGCCCAGACGAGCGCGGCCCGCTCCCGAGTGGTGAAGAGCTGCGACTCCCGCCAGGCGTTCAGAAGCAGCAGCCGGTCGTCCGTTTCGCCGAGCTTCAGCGCGTCTTGGCGGTGCATATGCAGGCAGTGAGCGCATCCGTTCATTTGGGACACGCGCACTTTGACGAGCTCGAGCAACTTCGGATCGAAGCTCTTGGCAATCCAGGCTTCAACCGCCACGAGACCATCGATGCCGCTATTTCTATAAGCCATGAAGTTCAGACGCTTGATCATTCTTGTCTCCATCGTGAGAGGATTGATGGTGCAAGCCAAGGTTTGCAGGCCAGTGAATACGCCTTGCCCTCCAGGTCGGCTAGCTGCCCCGACGGTAAGTTCGGCCGATGCCTGTCGACGTGACACGTTCCTCCATTTCGGCCGGATGCATGGACCGCAGAGCCAGCTGCCCTACTGCGTTCGCATAGGGTGACAGCGACCGAGGGAGAATGGTTTGGGACTGCGATCAGGCGCATTCTCCAATCCATCGGTTTACCGGCCGCACCGGAGATCTTGCGTGCGACGGCGCCGACGAAGTCGCTTCGCTCATCGAGGACGCGGTGGGCACGCCGAGCAGCTGCCTGCTCACCTTCAAGTCACCAGAGGATTATCCTCACCAAGGACAAGGAGACTACCCATGAAAATCGTCGTTATCGGCGGCACCGGCCTGATCGGCTCGAAGACCGTGGAAAGATTGCGCAACAAAGGGCACGAGGTGTTGGCGGCTTCGCCGAATTCGGGCGTCGACACGATCACCGGCAAAGGCCTGACGGAAGCGCTCGCAGGCGCACAGGTGGTGCTCGATCTCGCAAATTCACCCTCCTTCGAGGACAAGGCCGTTCTGGAATTCTTCCAGACCTCGGGCCGCAACCTGCTCAAGGCGGGGGCTGCTGCCGGCGTGAAGCATCACATCGCTCTGTCGATCGTCGGCATGGAACGGCTGCAGGGCAGCGGCTATATGCGCGCCAAGATGGCCCAGGAAGAGCTGATCAAGAGCTCCGGGCTACCCTACACCATCGTGCACTCCACACAGTTCCATGAATTCATGGCTGGCATCGCTCAGTCGAACACCGTCGGCCAGGCGGCGCATCTGTCGCCGGCCTATCTGCAGCCGATCGCCTCTGACGACGTCGCCGACGTCATGGCCGAGGTGGCGCTCGCCCCGCCTGTCAACGGCACGATCGAAATCGGCGGGCCGGAGAAAATCCGCCTTACCGACATCGTAACGCGTCTGTTCAAGGCGACGAACGATCCGCGCCAGGTGATCGCCGATCCGCACGCCCGCTACTTCGGCGTGGAGCTCGAGGACAATTCGCTCGTGACCGGCCCCAAGGCGCGGCTCGGCCGGATCCGCTTCGACGACTGGCTCAGCCGTCAGCCGGCCCAGAAAAAGAGCGCCTGATACCGGGCGTCCGACCCATTCCCATCAACGTAGGAGACCAGACATGCTCACCAAAATGATCTCGGCGGCGGCGCTCGCCGTTGTCCTTACCACAGGCACTCAGGCTCACGCGGCAGGCGGCGACGCGAAGGTAAGCGTCGTTTACGACCAGAAGCTCCCCAATGTTCCCGGCAAGAGCGTGCGGGCGGTGCTTGTCGAATATGGGCCAGGCGGCTCCTCGCCCGGCCATACGCATCCGGCTTCGGCCTTCATCTATGCCACCGTTCTCGAAGGAGCGATCACCAGCAAGGTGAATGACGGGCCGGAAAAAGTCTACAAGGCCGGCGAAAGCTTTCCCGAATTTCCCGGCGATCATCACAGCGTCAGCAAAAACGCCAGCAAGACAAAGCCGGCGCGCCTGCTTGCGGTCTTCGTGCTGAACACCGACGAGACGGAGCTGACGATCGACGACAAGTGACGCCATGCGTGATGCCCGGCGGCGCCGGGCATCACTTCCTCGCCGTGTCTCAGGCCGCCTGCAGCGCCAGTTCCAGGTCGGCAATCAGATCATCCGGATGTTCGATGCCGATCGACAGGCGGATCGTCGATTCCAACACACCGATGCGCTGGCGGACATCGGCAGGCACACCGGAATGCGTCATGGCGGCCGGATGGCTCGCAAGCGATTCCGTGCCGCCGAGGCTGACCGCGAGCTTGAAGATCTGTAGCGCGTTCAGGAATTTGAACGAAGCGGGCTGACCGCCGCGAATATCGAAAGAGAAGGTGGAGCCGGCGCCGGTGCATTGCGCCCTGAAGGTCCGGCCGGCCGGCGATTCCGGATCGTGGTAGGGCAGGTAGTGGACCCTCTCAACCTTCGGATGATCACGCAGAAAATCGGCAACGGCCCGCGCGTTGCTGTTTGCCCGCTCCATGCGCAGCTGCAGCGTCTCCAGCGAACGGCCGAGCATCCAGCAGGAATGTGGATCGAGCTGCGTGCCGATCGCGCCGCGCAGGGCCTTGATCTGCTTGATCACTGCCTTGCGACCAAGAACGGCGCCGGCGATCAGATCGGAATGACCGCCGACATATTTGGTCAGCGAATAGAGCGAGATATCGGCGCCGTGCTCGATCGGCCGCTGGAAGACCGGTCCGAGCAGGGTATTGTCGCAGACGATGATCGGCATATGGCCCTGTCTTGCACCGATCATGTCGGCCACCCGCCGGATCATCGCGACATCGACCAGGCTGTTGGTCGGATTGGCAGGCGTCTCAATCAGGATGACGGAGACGCGGCCTTTGCCCATCGCCTCTTCCGCCGCCTTCTGCACCGATCCTTCGCTGACGCCGTCGGCAAATCCAACGGCGGCGGTGCCGAGGTTGAGGAAGGTCTTCGCCAGCAATGTTTCCGTTCCCCCATAGAGCGGTTGCGAATGCAAGATCGCATCGCCAGGCCGGACGAAGGCAAGCAGAGTGGTGGCGATCGCCGCCATGCCGGATGAAAACAGCACGCCGCTTTCCGTCCGTTCGTAGACGGCAAGCCTGTCCTCGACGATCTCGCTGTTTGGATGGTTGAAACGCGAGTAGACGAGGCCGGCCCCTTTCCCCTCGGGCGGCTCGCGGCGGCCCGACACATAATCGAAGAAGTCGCGGCCATCCTCCGCGGTATTGAACACGAAGGTGGAGGTGAGGAACACCGGCGGCTTGACCGCCCCTTCCGAGAGTTCCGGATCGTAGCCGTAGTTCAGCATCTGTGTTTCGGGATGCAAGGCATGATTGCCGATATGGGTTTTGGAAGGATGCGGGGCGGTCATCATCGTCTCCTGTTTCGGGACTGCAGAAACGGCAGAATACATCAAAACTATATGAGAGGAGCAATCATCGCGGTCAGCTCATGGTCTCGCCCAGAGTGTCCGCGACATAGGCGCCACGCGCTCCCATCGGCAGCGGCGTGCCCGTCGTCGTGTCCTTTGCGGTCTGATGCTCCAGTTCGGCGTTAAGCTCCCCTCCGACGATAAGAATGACGACGGAAAGCCAGATCCAGATGAGGAAGCCGATCAGCGCGCCGAGCGTGCCGTATGTCGCGTTGTAATTGGCAAAATGATCCAGATAGAAGGAGAAACCGAGGGACATGGCAGCCCAGGCGACCGTGGTCAGAACCGCGCCCCACGTCATCCACCGGAGCGTGGCAGGCTCGCGGCTGGGGCCGAAGCGGTAGACCGATGTGACCGCCACCGCGACGACCAGCAGAAGCAGCGGCCATCGCATGAGAAGCGCCATATGCTCCTTGAATTGATCGAGCCAGAGATAGGAGAGGACCACCGGCATGACCCCGACGAGCGCCACCATGACCACCATCAAAAGCATCGCGCACAAGGTGAAGCAGAGACCTATCAGGTTCAACCGGACAAGCCCCCGCTTCTCCTCCTCCTCATAGGCGACGTTCATCGCGTCGAAGATCGCCAGCGTGCCGCTATGCGTGCTCCACAGGGCGATGCCGAGACCGACGAAGAAGGTCATGCCGAGCGTGGCGTCGCGCCGGTTGACCAGTTCCTTGATCTGGTCGGCAAGAAGATCGAACGCGCCGGGCGGCAAAAGCGCGGCCAATTCGCGAAGGTGTTCGGATATGATGATCGGATCGGCAACCAGCCCGTAAAGAGAGACCAAGGCCGCCATGGCTGGAAACAGCGCCAGCAACAGATAAAAGGTCACGCCCGCCGCAATCAACGTCACTCGGTCGGCGAGGACTTCGTGGAAGACACGCCAGAACACGTCGCGCAGACCGCTGAGAGGAATGGCCTCGGGCACACTGGCACTGCGGCCATGATCGTCACCCCGGTGGCCGGTATTCGCAGACGGGGCGACCGAACTGCGCTCTTTTGCCTGCATCAAGACAAGCGCGCCGATCCCCGCGGCCATCACTGTCGCGGCAATGGAGAGCCTCTTGAGGTGAAGCACATCGGACATGAGGATGTTCTCCGGTCTGGTGCTGACATAACGCAGGCCGCCGCTAAAGGATGCAAGCCGTTGCTTTCCTACGGACATTTGATGCGGGGGCGACGTCAGTCTGTTCCCAGGCGGGTCAGGCTGCAGGGGAATGGACACGAAAGCGGGAGCAATTCGGAAAGCCATAAGTCATTGATATCGCTTCAATCACATAAGACTACGGAAGCAAAATCGGACTTTGGTTTCGTTACCGCGTTGCCGGCTGCCTGTCCGAAAGGGCTGCCAACTAGGGTTTCTTGGCGGCCACGAGGCCATAGATTGGCGCTCGGCTCACATCCGGAGCGCAATTTGGATCCAAAATCCACTCGCCACCATCCCGATTCCGGCACCTTTCGGCGACCGGCATCCGCAGATGAAGCGTTGATCACAAGCCTGGCAAAAGAATAGCGCCGGCGACGATGGCCTGCAATAGCCGCTTGCGTTTTCACCCGACAAATATCGGGTCAGAGCATCCACGACCGATTGCTTTCCCCCGGCACAGCTCACGACCAAGCGTCGTCGAGACCGAGACGCTGCCTGCTCACGGACACGATCTTGAAGGCCTCGTTGTCGCGTACCAGATTGTCGGCAATTGACAGAATACGCCCAGCGATCGACGAACACGCAAGCATCTGCGCAGCAAGAAGGCGAAGCCAGCTGCCCACTCAGGATGGCGAGCAGTTCGCAGCCTGGCCTCATTCAGCCATCGGCGCCCCGACCGTCGCCGGCGGCGCTGCTCCGGCAGTTCAGTATCAGGCGCCCGTGGGCACCCCCTTCGCACGGCGCAGGATCATCTCGAGGTATAGTGGCCGGGATTGACGCAGGTCTTCCCCAGACTGCCTGAGAGCAAGGGACTTCCCCATCAATACGCGCACCACTGTCGGGCGCTGCTCCATCTGCCATGGCGGCGCGGCCTTAGCGCCACATATGCCTATCCCACGAGAATGAACCGGGGGCTGCCGTTTCACACATGCATTCGGCTCGCCACCGCGGGCAAATCGCTGAACGTCACCGCAGCTTCATGTGCGCTAACGAAGGTCTCATCCGCGAACTGCCGATCCCCTGCCCCGCAATCCTTCCACTCAATCACATAAGGACCCGACTGCAGATGACAGCTGCGCCGCTGGACCGCATCACACCGAGACGGCAGCCTCAATGGCGGGACGGCAATCCCTGCGCCCGGACAACTGCCTGATGGACCCCGTTGTCCGCGGACAACGGGATGATCAACGTGATTCCAATCAGATCATTTGCGCGAACGGCCCCACAGCAATTGATGGCGCGACCGACGAGATACCCCTGATGTCACCTTGCCAGCCGGCATCCTGGACGCGCAGCACCATGACCGCCGTGGCGGCGCCGCCAGCCATCGCAGAGCGGCGCCTTGTCGAACAGCTTCGTGAATGTGCGCAAAGAATTTGGTAAAGATCGGACCAGCCGGCAGATCTGCCCGCTCGTTCCACAAGGGACGGAATGCGGCCCATTCGAAAAGCCGCGCAGTTGCCGGCGTAGTGATTTTTCTCGCCGAAAGCTTCCACGGATGATCGTCGGCTGGCTCAGCGACGAGGCGGAAACGAACTCATCCACCGCGCGGTGGGAAGCCACTGGACCAATTAACAAGGCCGAAGCGAAAGTGGCTTGATGACAGCGGCAGCATCCGCATGCGGTGGAAGCCGATGGGCCGGTCCCTGCCGCAAATGACCAGTGTAAGGTGGTCAGTTTGGCGACCGCTTGTCGAATATTCGATCAATGCACCCATCAGCTGGACGGCGATGCGTAAGGTCACGCGCTCGACCGAGCGAAAGGCCCAACCAAGACAGACCAAGAGAGGATCGTCATCGTCGACCACCGAGCCGCCCTCACCTTCGCGCACCCCGGCGCTTGAGGCGCAGCAATGCGATCACTGATGCTCTCACCGATCGCTTCACCCCGGACCGAGCCGACCTCCGTCGTCTCGCAGCGAAGCGCAGCCCTTCCTCCGGCATCGCACCTCGGCTGGTTGTCCGCGGACAACACCATGCCAGCCCCATCACCTGCGAGAAAAGCTGCACCTGCCCGACCGCCTTCGTCCGCAGCGTGATCCACATAAAGAGCGGCGCAACCGCCAGGCTTGAATTTGCCGCATTGCGGCACTACCTCGTGACGGACTGAAGCGCTTAACCCCTCCGAGCAGCTTCGGTCCGACGGACAGCATCTCTCCTCCCCGGCTGTCGGTCACAATCGAAGCCCGGCGCATCTCTCCCGCGCCGGGCTTTTGTCGTTTTGGCCGCCTTCCGTCGCCGGCCAGTCAGCAACGCTTCCCAATTTCTCCATTCTTGTGGACGCTCCTCAAGCGATAGGCCGTGAACCGGTGAAGCCGGCGGAAGCGACTTAGTACCCGTCGCCTGCTGATCTTCACTGGCATCTGAACGCCGCCTTCCCAGAGGAGCCTCGAATGCCTCGGCGAGACCGCGCGCGCTCGGATCGGCCAGCAGCTCGTCCGTGGACGCGCCGTATCCAGATCCATACGGACCAGAGCAATCCCGCTTCGTCCTCCGCGGACACGGCCGTGGCTCGGACACCTCGGCGCACTTGGCCAATCTCAAAGGCACCGGCAGTAAAATCTCACCGGCAAGCATTCCGGCGCCAGGGCAGGGGAGACCGTGACGCGCCTGCACTCAGCTTAGGGAGGGTGAGTCAGACGTCGGCACTCCAAGCTTTGTCATCACCCATGCCGTCCTGGGCAGAGTGTTTGGGTGTGGCGATACCATTGCCGGCCAGAAGTGTGACCGGCTGATTGCGCCGCCGAAGGGCAGGGCGGCATCGAGGGCGTTTATCTCCCGGCACGGCGATGTGCTGCATCGCTCCCATTCCTCACGAAGATGGAGCGGTCGACTCGGGCGGAACGGATGTTTCAAACGTCGTCATAACAAAGCGCCCATTGGTCGCCGATATACCAGCAGCGTCCAAGACGCGGATCCGCCTTCCACAGCAGGCTTTTGACGAACTCGATACCGCCGCGCTTGAAGGCGGCCGTCAGCGCTTCGATTTCGTTCTCGTCGATCGTCAAACCGCCCTCGGCGCAGACGAAATAAGCCGTGCTGATCCACCGCGCCGCAAATCCATTCTCGCCGCGCTCGATGCGAAGCGCGGCGCCGTGGGATGCGTGACGGCCGCCATTCGACGGTCGGCCCTGGCGCGGCACGCCAAGCGGCAGCACTAGGCGCCCTCCGGGCCGCAGCCCTTCGATCCATGATGCCGCGGGACGCGTGACGGCGAAATTCACATAGATCGCATCCACCTCTTGCTGCGGCCATTGAGTGCCGTCGGCGATGATGACGCTGACATTGGCTCGGTCGGCAAGCGCCGTTTGAGCGTGGCCGGCCAGATCGGCGTCCATCTCGACGGCATAGACATGACCGGCAGCACCGACCAGCTCCGCGAGGATGGCGCTATAATAACCGGTGCCGGCACCGATATGGACGATACGATCACCGACCTTGACGTCGAGTTCGCCCAGGAGCCGGGCATGCAGTGAGGGACTGCCGTTGTTGACGCCCTTGTCGGGCTGCAGGGCGAATAACACATCCTGATAGGCCAGAACCAAATCGGAGGAGGGGAGGGGGCGATATCCGCCACCCAGATTGGCGATCTGCCATGGCGGAGCACCGAGAAATTTCTCGCGTGGCACAGCGGCAAAGGCAGCTTCGATCCGCGGGTTCGTCATCCCGGCGGTCGCCGCCACCTGATGGGCATAAGCGCGGCGGATCACCGCAAGGTCGTCGGCCGTGAACATTGCACTGGGCATGGGCAAATCTCCGGACATGGCTCCGATCTGTTCTGTTTTACGTCTTTGCGGCGCCAGATCCATCACTAGCGGTATTGGACCCCTAGCTATAGCGTGAGGGAGGCACTTCCATCCCATTCCGCAGTAGCGGAACTAATTGGCTAATTACGTTCATTATACCGATAAATTAATTATATTTTCAGTGAACTGCAGAGATGCGGGATATTTATGCGCCGTCGCCGAACTGGCCGTAGAGACAATGCGGTTGATAGTCGCTCTGCGCTTTTATTTATCGGTCAATCCGGGGCAGGGGAGACAATGACGGCCGATGCCCTTTGGGACCTCCGCCTTCGCGATCTCCCGTCGAATCCCTTTCGGACCGCCGCGCAGTAGGGATGCTCGATCCAGGACAGCGTATATCCGCACCGCGCCCTTAGATCATATACTCCGGTTCGGACACGGTTTGGTCCATGGTGATACCCGGCAGGTTGAAGTGACGCCTGCCCACCTGCTTTGCCGGAATGCCTGCGACCGATGTGTAATCGGCAACGGCATTCACGACCACGCTGCCTGCACCCACCTTGGCGCCGATGCCAATTTCGATATTGCCGAGGATCTTGGCTCCCGCTCCGATCAGAGCGCCGCGCCGCACCTTCGGGTGCCGGTCACCGGTTTCCTTACCCGTTCCTCCCAATGTGACGTTCTGGAGGATCGATACATCGTCTTCGACGACAGCCGTCTCGCCGATGACCAGGCCGCTCCCATGATCGAGCATGATGCTCCGGCCCATCTTTGCGGCGGGATGAATGTCGACGCCGAAAACTTCGGAAATGCGGCTTTGAATATGGCGCGCCAAATGGAGGCGGTCATGGTGCCATAGCCAGTGGGCAACGCGTTGGCCCTGCAGAGCCACAAAGCCTTTGAAATACAGGAATGGCGTCAGGATTTCCGTGTTCGACGGATCACGCTCCTTGATTGCCGTCAGGTCCGCCGCGGCATCGGCGACAATATTGCGATTGCCGATGAACGCCTGGGCAATCACCGCCAGCAGCTCGTCATGGTCGAGGTCGTGATTGGCCAGTTTGATCGCGACCCGCTGGGCCAGCGCCTGGGCGAAACTCGCATGATAAAGCACGGCGGAATTCATGGCGCGCGTGAGTGCTGCATCCTTGGCCGAAGCATTGACGGCCTCCGCGCAAAGAGCCTCCCATATGGCGGCAACCTGAGGCGAGGGGGATGGCTCGGTCGACAGATTGCTCAAGCTGACCAGTGGAACCGTCATAGCACCTTCCTTCTACAGGCGAACGTCGTGACGTCCGGCATGAGGTTAGGTGAATCCGGCCCTCGATAGATGGTCTATAATTACGTGGATCTTCGCAGCAGCTCCAAAATTCCTCTCTTTTTTCGTCAGAAACGGGAAATTATTTCCAAGTTGCCGCATCACCCGTCACCGGTGCTCCGGAAGGCTTGAAGCGAGCAGCCGCAAGAAAGCCAAGGCTCGCCAGACGCCAAAGCCGGGCCGTCATCACTTGAAGTCGAATAGTGCTTGCGTTCCGGATATAAATTTCTATGGTTTTAGTAGAGAATTATGCAGCCGGTCGGTTCTGATGGATACCGAACGGAGCGATCCAACGCAGAAGGAGCCGATGAATGACTCTTCTCTCGTCACGTTCTTCGAATTCGGAGAGCCGAGATGCCGACCATCTCGCAAGGATTGCGATCATCGGCCGGGGCTTTACCGGGATCATGACCGCAATCGCTCTTTTCAAGAGAGTCGATCGGCCCTTCCATCTGGTGATGTTCGATCCGCGCGCGAAGATCGATATCGGCGAGGGCATCAGTCAGCCCGCATCGACGGTGCTGACCAGCCGCGTTCGCGACCTTTCCGTCGATCCCGGACTCCCGGACGATTTTCGCCGCTGGCTGGAAACGAATGACACATGGCGCGATCGCCTGATCTCGGATCCTGCCGGTCTCGAACACGCCTTTGTACCCGGAGATATTTTCAGCACCTATGTGTATAAACGCTTTTCCGAAGCCCTGACGCTTCGGCCTGATGTGATCGTCCAGTTTGGCTCGGATGCGGTCACGGCGATCGACAGGCATCTGGACGGGGGATATTCCGTTTGCCTTGGAGGAGAGCAACGAACCCGCTTCGATGCCGTGTTTCTCGCGACCGGTTACGGCATGCGGGACAATACAGACGTGGCGCCTGCCGGCGGAGTGCGAAGCGCCGTCGTGATCGGCGGCGGCATCCACGCGGTCGACAGGGCGCTCGGCTTGCTGGCGGATGCCAAGATTTCCCATGTCACGTTGATCTCGGAATCGGGCTTCCTGCCTCAGTCGCATGCTCCCGCCGCCGTCGGAGCTGTTGTCACCGACCAACCCATGCCGCGGACGCTGCGCGGCGCGTTCCGTTTCCTGCGTGAGGCCGCCAGCAAAGCCGATCTGGAAGGTTCGGGATGGCAAGGCATTATGAACGGCTTTCGTTCACGTGCGCGCGATCTTTGGGCGGGATTGACGCCGGAAGAGCGAGCGCGGTTCAAACGCCACGTGAAGGCCATCTACGACAGCCATCGCAACCGCTTGCCGCCGGAGCACTATCAGCGCCTGCATCATGCGATCGCCAGCGGCGCGATCGCCGTCAGGAAGGGCAAAGTGAATTGCATCGCCACCAACGGCGTGCTGTTTTCAGCGCCGACCGGGCTCGAGGTCCTTCCCGCGGATCTGACGATAGACTGCCGGTTCCGGCCGTCCGGGACCGATAGCCCGCTGGTTCGCTCGCTTATCGTTGCAGGCCTTGCAACGCGGGACGAACTCGAGATCGGTATCGTCGTTGACGAATGCGGGCGGACCAAGGCGAGCGCGTTGCACGGGCTGTTTGCGATGGGGCCGCTCGGCCTGGGCAGCCTTCCGGATATCGATCTGGTGCCTCAGATCGTCTTGCAGAGCCATGCGGCTGCGTCGTTGCTCAACAGCCGGATCGGCGAAACGGCCGTTCGCGATGCCTGGATGGCTGTCGGTGACGCAAGCGGCGGCAGCTCCGGATTGGAGCGGAAATCCTCTCCGACATAATTGGTATCGATTGGCATCATAGAGCGCGTGACGATCTCGATGAACTCGGCGGCGCTCATAACATTCCTCCGGCTCGGCAGCATCTTTCCAAAATCAACGTGCCTTGCGAGCGGCAGCGGCGTGGATTCATTGGGGAAGGGCGGGAGCCTCCGGGCCAGCTCGATCTAGCCGCGACCATATGGCGAGAAGGCGCAAGGCAGCCGGATCGCGAGGCGCCGGCTCCAAGGGCTGCATCTTCGACCTCCTTCAACCCGAAAATGAAACCCGCCAATGACCGCCAAGTCGCTGGCGGCAAGGTCATGGCGGTGAACCTCTGAAACAAGAGGGAAATGCTGCACTGCCGAAAAAATCGCCACGCGCGCCACTGCGCGTTTTTTCGGCATGCCCCATTGACAATTTCTCCTTGATGGCACTTGATAAGTCCATCCAATAAAATAGACATGTGTCCGGTATATTGGATTAACTGGAAACATCCATTAAGGGGAACGCCATGACCATTTCCTTTCGCACCGGCGTGCTGTCGCTGATCGCTGCCGCCCTGTTGTCCACGCCTGCGCTGGCTGAAGGCAGCAAGCTCGATGAAGTGCTGGCCCGCGGCCACCTCGTCCTCGGCACGGGCAGCACCAATGCGCCCTGGCACTTCAAGAGCGCCGACGACAAGCTTCAGGGCTTCGACGTCGACATGGGCCATATCATCGCCAAGGCCCTCTTCGGCGATCCTGAAAAGATCGACTATGTGAACCAGTCCTCCGACGCCCGCATCCCGAACATCACCACTGACAAGGTCGACATCACCTGCCAGTTCATGACCGTTACCGGCGAGCGCGCCCAGCAGGTTGCCTTCACCATTCCTTATTATCGCGAAGGCGTGGGCCTGATGCTGAAAGCGGACGGAAAGTATGCCGATTACGCCGCCCTCAAGGCCGCCGGCTCCTCCGTCACCATCTCCGTCCTTCAGAACGTCTATGCCGAGGCCATGGTGCATGCGGCCTTGCCGGAGGCGACCGTCGATCAGTACGAATCCGTCGACCTGATCTACCAGGCGCTGGAGTCGGGACGTGCCGATGCAGTCGCCACCGACCAGTCGTCGCTCGCCTGGTACATGACGCAGAATCCGGGCCGCTATAAGGATGCCGGCTACGGCTGGAACCCGCAGACCTATGCCTGCGCCGTCAAGCGCGGCGATCAGGATTGGCTGAACTTCGTCAACACCGCCCTGCACGAAGCCATGACCGGCGTTGAGTTCGACTTTTACGCCAAGTCCTTCAAGACCTGGTTCGGCAAGGATCTGACGCCGCCGCAGATCGGCTTTCCCGTCGAGTTCAAGTAACATCCATGCGGAGCGGGACTTGCTCCCGCTCCGCTCGATTAAAGAGTGAGAGTGTGACGTCGTCCGAAAACTGTTCGCACTTTTCGGCATCACGCTCTGATCTGAAAGGGCAGCCCGTATGGGTTACACTTTGAATTTCGCGGCCGTCTGGCGCAATTTCGATTTTCTTTTGAGCGGGCTTGCGCTCAGTCTCGGCCTCGCGGTGATCTCGATCCTGATCGGAGCCGTGATCGGTCTCGTCGTGGCCTTCGCACTGACCTCCAAGAGCCGCTTTGCGGTCGTGCCGGCCCGGGCCTATGTCACCGTCATTCGCAACCTGCCGATTCTCGTCCTGGTGCTTTTCGCCTTTTTTGCGCTGCCGCAGATGGGCCTGCGCCTCGACAAGATAAAAAGCTTCGTCCTGGTTCTATCCCTCTATTCCGGCGCCTATCTGGCCGAGGTGTTCCGCGCCGGACTGCTGTCGATTCCCAGAGGACTGACGGAAGCGGGCCTTGCCATCGGCCTGACGGGCATGCAGATCCGCAGTTCCATCATCGCGCCGCTGATGCTGCGCAACGTGCTGCCATCGCTGTCTTCGACGATCATCTCGCTCTTCAAGGACACCTCGCTCGCCGCCGCCATCGCCGTGCCGGAACTGACCTTTGCCGCCCGCAAGATCAATGTCGAGAGTTTCCGCGTCATCGAAACCTGGATGGTCACATCGGCCCTCTATGTCGCGACCTGTTTCCTCATCGCCGCCGTGATGCGTTTCGTCGAACGCCGTCTGGCCCTGCCGAGATAGACCCTGATGTCCTACACCTTTCTCGAACAACTCTGGATTGCCCGCTACGTCATCATGAACGGCATCGGCGTGACCGTGTCGATCTCGCTGCTGGCCATCCTCGCGGGCTCCGTGCTCGGCATTTTCGTCGGCTTGGCGCTGGTCTACGGCGGCGTCATTTTGCGTCTGGTCGTGCGCGCCTATACGGATATCATCCGCGGCACGCCGGTGCTCGTGCTGGTGCTGGCGAGCTACTACGTCTCCGCCGCCGTCGGCCTCGATCTCGGGCCGTTCTCGGCAGGCGTGCTCGCCCTTGCTATCTTCTGCTCCTCCCATGTCGGCGAAATCGTCCGTGGAGCGCTTCAGGCGATCCCGAAGGGACAAACCGAAGCCGCCAAGGCGATCGGCCTGACCTTTACCCAGACCTTCACCTCGGTGCTGTGGCCGCAGGCCATGCGCCAGTGCCTGCCGGCCTGGGTGAATACGGCGGCCGAGATGGTGAAGGCCTCGACGCTGCTTTCCGTCATCGGCGTTGCGGAGCTTCTCCTGCGCACGCAGGAAATCATCTCCCGCAATTTCATGAGTCTCCAGTTCTATTTCCTGGCTGGCGGTCTCTATTTCATCATCAACTACGGCATCGAGCACTTCGGCAAATATGTCGAGCGCAAGACCGCCCTGCCGTCCTGAGGAGTTCCCCCGATGGCCAAGACCATTCTCGACATCAAGGGTCTGCGCAAGACTTACGGCATCCACGAAGTCCTCAAGGGCGTCGATTGCGCCGTGGAGGAGGGCGAAGTCATTTCCATCATCGGCTCGTCCGGCTCCGGAAAGACTACCCTGCTGCGCTGCATCAACATGCTGGAGGAATTCCAGGGCGGCACGATCAGCCTCGATGGCGAGGAGATCGGCTACCGCGCGGAAGGGACAACGCGGCGACGCAAGAGCGAGAAGGAAATCGCTCGACAGCGCGCGCTGACCGGCATGGCGTTTCAGCAGTTCAATCTCTTCCCGCATATGAGCGCCGCCGAAAACGTCATGCTCGGCCTCGTCAAGGTCAAGAAAATGACGAAGCCGGACGCTCGCGCCATCGCGGAGAAATGGCTCGACCGTGTCGGCCTTGCCGCCCGCGCGAACCATTATCCCGGACAGCTTTCCGGCGGCCAGCAGCAGCGTGTCGCGATCGCCCGCGCCATCGCCATGTCGCCCAGGCTGATGCTGTTCGATGAGGTGACCTCGGCACTCGATCCGGAACTGGTGGGCGAAGTGCTGCAGGTCATCAAGGGGCTTGCCGCCGACGGCATGACCATGCTGCTCGTCACCCATGAGATGCGCTTTGCCTATGACGTTTCGTCACGCGTCATCTTCATGAACCAGGGCGTCATTTGCGAGGAGGGCGACCCGAAGGAGATGTTCGTGCAACCGAAGACCGAACGGCTGGCGGAATTCCTCAAGACCTCGAGTTTCAACTAGTGCAATTCCAGCAAAAGTGCGAAGCGGTTTTGCGTCCGGAATTGCGTGAAAACAAAGAGATAGAGCATTTCCATGATTCGGAGAAAAACGGAAATGCTCTAATGCATGTCACCCAAAGGTGCGCGGCGGTTTGGGCAAACGATTTGCATAAACAAAGAAAAATCCCACGGCGCTCCGCTTTGCGGATCGTCACGGGCGCTCGGTCCAAGGATCGACAAGTTCGATCCCAAAGCCCTCGAAATCCTTTATATTGCGGATGGCGAGGGTGAGATCGTGAGCAATCGCAGTGGCGGCAATCAGGCCGTCCATTGACGACAAGCCGCGTCCGCTTCGCTTTGCGAACCCCATCAAGTCGCCACAGGCTATCGCAACCGGCTCGTCCACAGGGATGACGCGCTGCTCGAAGCGCTGCGGCAGGTCCTGGGTGAGCCATTCGGCCAGCGCGTCGCGCTTCCGGGGCCGCTTGCCATCAGTGCACCGCCACGCCGGATCTCCGCGATCGACACGACGCTGATGAACGAGCGATCCTCGTCGAGGCTGTCCAGCCATTGTAAGGCATGTGTATCGGGACGCGGCCTTGTCACCTCGGAAAGCACGTTCGTGGCCGGCAGAAGTCTCACAGCTGGAGATCCCGCGGTTCGTCGCGCTGCCGTTCGGCATCCAGATCGGCGCCACGCAAAGGCGATTGCATCAGAAACTCTGCAAGGGTTCCCTTGCGCGCGGTCTTCCGCTGCCATTCCTCGGCCGAACCGGTCTTGCCGCAAGCAGCTTTTCGAGAGGAAGGGGCTTTGTGGGCTTTGGGCGGCCGGCGCCGATCCGGATTGACAACGAGTTGCCGGCACTCGCTCAATTTACGTTCAGTCTGCATTCCCAGGGTGCAAATTCCAGGCGCCGAATCCGAGATATCCTGGAAATCCTGAACGCAGAATTTTGGCACGCGCTTTGCTTTCTGTCTTGTATGCAAGATAGCCAGACATCCGAGACCACGCAGAAGACCATCGAGGAAACGATCGTTTCCGGGATTCTGTCAGCCAAGATCCGGCCCGGTACGCGGCTCAGCGAAAACCAGCTGGCAACCCTTTTCGGCGTGTCCCGCACCCGCGTTCGCGAAGCCATGATGCGCCTGGAAACACGCGGCATCGTACATGTCAGTCCGAGACGGGGCTGGTTCGTCGTCGAGCCGTCTGCCGAAGAGGCGATCGCGGTCTATGAGGCGCGGCGCGTCATCGAGGCCGGATTGCTGCGCAGCATGCGCGTGCTGACAGACGAGGGACATAAAGCTCTCGACGCGCATTTGAACGAGGAAAAAAGCGCCATGGCTGCCGGCGACCGCCAGCGCCTGACCTATTTGATGGGCGATTTTCACATCCGCATCGCAGAATTGAGCGGGAACGCCATCATCGTCGACATCCTGCGCGATCTCACCGCGAGGACGATCCTCATTTCGATGCTCTATCAGTCTGAATTTCATGCGACACAGTCTCACGACGGGCATTGCCGCATCTTCGAAGCGATGCAGGCGGGCGATTTCGGCAGAGCTGCGGAGCTCTCCGTCGAACATCTCGACGAAGTGGAAATGGGCCTCGACCTCACCGCGCGTCCGGATCCGCTCTCGGAACTGCGCAATTCCCTGTCCCTTCCTCCCAGAGCCGTATCCCCAACCGTCAGACCCAAAAAATCACAACTTCAAAGGAGCAATTGAAACATGCTGACAAGACGATTCTTCTTCGCAATCGCGACCCTGGCTGCAACCTTCGGCTTCGGCTCGGCGTCCTATGCCGATGCTCTCGCCGACATCACGGCGCGCGGGACGCTGCGTGTCGCCGTCCCGCAGGATTTCCCGCCCTTCGGTAGCGTCGGCACCGATATGGCGCCGATGGGCTACGATATCGATGTAGCCAATCTCATTGCCGAAAAGCTGGGCGTCAAGACCGAACTCGTGCCGGTCACCAGCGCCAACCGCGTCCCCTATCTGCAGACGAACAAAGTCGATCTGGTCATATCGAGCCTCGGCAAGAATGCGGAGCGCGAAAAGGTGATCGATTTCTCGACAGCCTATGCCCCCTTCTTCAATGGCGTGTTCGCGCCGGCCGATCTTTCGATCGCCAAGGCGGAGGATCTTGCGGGCAAGAGCATCGGCGTCACGCGCGGCGCCGTGGAGGACCTCGAACTGACGAAGATCGCGCCGGCCGATGCGACGATCAAGCGCTACGAGGACAATAACGGCACCATCTCCGCCTTCCTGTCCGGCCAGGTCGACACCATCGCCACCGGCAACGTCGTGGCCGCTGCGATCCTCGCTAAAAATCCTCCCAAGCGCCCTGAGCTGAAGTTCCTCATCAAGAATTCGCCCTGCTACATCGGCCTCAACAAGGAGCAGGCGGCGCTTCTGGAGAAGGTGAACGGCATTATCGCCGCCGCCAAAACCGATGGATCGCTCAACGCCATATCGCAGAAGTGGCTCGGCGCTGATCTCCCGTCGGATCTCTAAGGACCCGGTCTTACCAACGTCATCCCGCGCCCGCACGCGGGATGACGTGACGCTCGGTCACCGCAAGAGGGGACAATTCCTTGAGCTATCATTTCGAATTTGGCTGGCTGCTGCAATATTACCCTGAGATCATCAAGGGCATACTGGTCACCCTTGAGCTTATCGCGATCGGCGGTGTGCTCGGCATTGCCCTCGGCATCTTCTGCGCCTGGGTGCGCGCACTCGGCCCGGCCTGGCTGAAACCTGTCGTTGCGACCTATGTCGAACTGATCCGCAACACGCCCTTTCTGATCCAGCTCTTTTTCATCTTCTTCGGTCTGCCGTCGCTCGGCCTCCAGCTTCCCGAACTGACGGCCGCCAATCTCGCGATGGTCATCAACCTCGGCGCCTATAGCTGCGAAATTATCCGTGCGGGCATCCAGGCGACCCCGAAGGGCCAGTTCGAGGCAGGCGAGAGCCTCGCCATGACGCGCTTCGAAACCTTCCGCCATGTCGTTCTCGTGCCGTCACTGCAGCGCATCTGGCCGGCGCTATCGTCGCAGGTCGTCATCGTCATGCTCGGCTCATCGGTCGTGTCGCAGATCGCCGCCGAGGATCTGACCTTTGCGGCGAACTTCATACAATCACGAACCTTCCGCGCCTTCGAGGCCTACATCGTCTCGACATCAATCTATCTCGTCCTGGCAATCCTGCTCCGGCAGCTGCTGGGAGTGGTCGGCGGGTTCATTTTCCCGAGGAGGGCGGCACGATGATCGAGTTCACACTCTGGGACATCCTGCGCAACCTGCTGCTCTCCACCCGCTGGACGATCCTGCTTTCGCTCGTCTCGTTCATCGGCGGCAGCGTGGTCGGACTGGGGCTGCTGTTCCTGCGCATCAGCAAGCGCAAGGCATTCAGGGCAATCGCGAAATATTATATCGAGCTCTTCCAGGGCACGCCGCTGCTGATGCAGCTCTTCATCGCGTTTTTCGGCCTCGGCCTCTTCGGGATCGACGTGCCGGCCTGGCTTGCCGCAGGTTTGGCGCTCATCCTGTGGAGTGCTGCCTTCCTCGCCGAGATCTGGCGCGGCTGCGTCGAAGCGGTCGCCAAGGGGCAATGGGAAGCCTCTGCCAGCCTTGGCATGGGACGGCTGCAGCAGATGCGCTACGTCATCTTGCCCCAAGCGCTGAGGGTCGCCATACCGCCCACGGTCGGTTTCTCCGTTCAAATCGTCAAGGGTACGGCGCTGACCTCGATCATCGGCTTCGTCGAACTGTCGAAAGCCGGCACCGTGGTCACCAATGCCACCTTCCAGCCCTTCACCGTCTACGGGCTCGTCGCCCTCATCTATTTCGCCCTCTGCTGGCCTTTGTCGAAAAGCAGCCAGATCCTGGAAAGGAAGCTCAATGTCGCTCATCGAAATCACTGAAGTCCGCAAGAGCTATGGAACCACCGAGGTGCTGAAGGGCATCAATCTCGATGTCGAGGCTGGCGAAGTCATCGCCATTATCGGCAAGAGCGGCTCGGGAAAATCGACCCTGCTTCGCTGCATCAACGGCCTGGAGACCATCACCGACGGCTCGATCTCCGTGGCCGGCGCGCAGCTCCTCGATGACGAAGTGCATCTGAAGGCCTTGCGCCTCAAGGTCGGCATGATCTTTCAGCAGTTCAACCTCTTCCCGCACCTGACGGTCGGCGGCAACGTCATGCTGTCGCAGACCGTGGTCAAGAAAACCCCGAAGGCCGAAGCCGAAGCCACCGCCCGCAAGATGCTGGAGCGGGTGGGGCTGGGCCACAGGTTCGACGCCTATCCGGACGAGCTCTCGGGTGGCCAGCAGCAGCGCGTCGCCATCGCCCGCGCGCTCGCCATGCAGCCTGCAGCCCTTCTCTGTGACGAAATCACTTCCGCGCTCGATCCGGAACTGGTCGCCGAAGTTCTGGCCGTCGTGCGCGAGCTTGCCGCCGAGGGCATGACACTGCTGATGGTAACCCACGAGATGAAGTTCGCCCGCGACGTCTGCAACCGTGTCGTCTTCATGCATCAGGGCCGGGTCCACGAAGCAGGCCGGCCGGAGGAAGTCTTCGCCAATCCGCAGACGGCAGAGCTGAAGCAGTTCCTCGGTGTCAGTTAAGAAACGACGACATGCTCTCGCTTATGCCGGCCGGCGTCGTCGGCCGGCAGGATGAGAACGCACTGAGCCACTAGCGTAGCTCTTCATCCAGTTCCGCGTCGACGGCATCCAGAGCCGAAAAGGGCAGCATTTCTCCGCGCCGGGATTCCTCTTCCGCCCGCAACAGCGAGCATAGGGCATAGCGGCCATCTTCTTCGCGTGCCATATCTTCGCGAATAAGGGCGTCCAGATATTCACTCGGCATCGTGTACTGGCTCTTCCCGTTGGCGCGCATATCGACAAGGCGATTCTCATGACCATTCCTTCCAGCGTCTATTCAATGCCCGGAACGTGTTTTTTCGATCTGACTCCTGTCGCGGGCGGCGAGCCCTATCGCATATTCCTGTCCATTCCGGCAGAGAGACCACCAGCGGAAGGATGGCCGTTTCTCGTGTTGACCGACGGCAACGCCACTTTCCCCTTCGCGGTCGCCAGCTTGGTCACGCAGGCACCTTATCCCACGGGAACGAATGTCGGCTGGGGGGTGATCGCGGCGATCGGCTATCCGTGCGACGCGCCCTATGATCCACTCCGCCGGTCTTGGGATCTAGGGCCTCCGCCGGTCAAATCCTATCCGCCCTTCGTTGAGGGCGGTCCGCCGGTTGTCATCGGAGGGACCGGCAAGCTGCTCGATTTCATCGAGCACGAGCTTATACCGCGGATTGCAGAGATGGTGATCCTGGATCCCATGCGCCGATCGCTTTTCGGACATTCCTTCGGCGGCCTCTTTACTCTCTATGGCCTGTTCGAGCGTCCAAGTCTGTTTGCCAATTGGATTGCCGCCAGCCCAACCATCTATTGGGAGAACAGTGAAATTCTCAAGAATGAGGCGAACCGCCAAGTCATACCGGGAAAGGCATCCTTCCTGCATTTGTCCGCCGGAGAACACGAAGGCGATGAGCTGGCACCCTTCCAGTACCGGAACGAGGATGCCGCGACACGTCTGGAGAAGAGGAAGATCGAGCGGACCGTCCTCCTGGCGCGGGAGATGGCGGAGCGATTAAACGGCACCGCCGACGGATTGCGTACCGAATTCGAGCTGTATGCCGGCGAGACCCATATGTCGGTTCTTGCGGCGGCCGTCAATCGCGCGGTGAGCATTGCGTTCGCCGTCCAGGATTTGGCCGACAGATAACGCTCTCTGCAAAGGCTTCATCGGCGAAATGGCCTCCCCTCGGGAGTTGGTGGGGGCACTCCATATTGACAGAATCAGAGCAATAACACATCGAAGAAATGGTAAAAATCTGGCAGGGGACTGGGTAATGGATAGTCTAATAACGCTGATGACGGACCCTGCAGTGCGGGCACGCGTCGACAACGAATGGGATAAGCTGGAGACAGATTTTGCCGCAGCTTATGCCGCGATGCCAGTCAAGTACATGTCCCGAACAGAATTGTCCTTTCATTCCTACGTGAAGCTTTTGGGATTTCTCAGTATCGACGTGGCCTCACTCGAGGGAGACATCGTTGAGATCGGCGTCTGGAAAGGCAAGTCTCTCGCCTTTATGCAAAGGCTTTCGTCGCCTTCGACAAAACTCGTTGGAATCGATCCATTCGAATTGCCAGGACAACTTCAAGAAGTCGATTATTTTCGCAATGTTCTTTATAGAACCTGCATTTTGGTAAGAGGCTACTCGCAAAATGCCATCGAGCGCACGCTTCAGGCCACCAAACGGTTCAAGATTTTGCATATCGATGGCGGTCATGCGAGCGAGAATGTATGGGCAGATTTCCTTCTTTATGAGCGATTTGTCGTACCTGGTGGGTATATCGTCTTCGACGACTATGGCGATTTTGCCCATTCACCAGAAGTAGGACCCGCCGTAGATAGAATAGGTGCAGCGGGCCTTTTCGAAAATTATGATGTTTTGGGTCAATTGCCGGAGTACGAGAGCAGCTATGTCCTGCGAAAGCGAAAGGGCGAGTGAAATTCCCCGCTTCTCGAACGCCGGCGAGCATTCTGTCTTTACCCTCAGCCAGCTTTCGCGAGCTGCCTAAGACGCCTTAACACTTTCAATCCTCGCATCGGCCCGAAAATCGATTCCGATTTTCGGGCCGATGCGCTGGTAGGCGCACCATTGCAATCCATGACATCGACGGTTATCGCATTTTCGGTATAGCTGACGGCACTCCGGAAGCATGAGTTCGTTTGCTTTGATAAGCCGTTGTTCTCGTTCTCAATGAGAGCCACACTGGCTGGTGAAACCAGCCTATAGGCGCCTTTGCAGCGCAAGTTGGGCGGGGTTTCTGCGCAAGCCTGCGGCAGGGTTGGCTTGCTAAGTCGCAGTACGCCTTCACTTCGCGAGTCAGATCCATGAACATTGCTTATCCAGGATCGTGCTGCCGCATATGCTGAATTTAGCTGTCAGACAGGAGTAAGAACATTGGGATTCATGTTGAACGCGGAAGCGCTGAAGGATTATCAGCCAAATCGATATCCTTTCCTGATGATCGACTGCGTCACCGATGTCGAGCCAGGTAAATATGCAAAGGGCTACAAGAACCTCTCCAACAACGAGTGGTATTTTCCCATCCACTTTCCCGGCCGTCCGAACATGCCCGGCGCGCTGCAGCTTGAGGCGATGGCGCAGATGCTCACCGTCGCGATCACCACGCAGGAAGGGCTGAAGGGGATGGTCACTCATGCGCTTCAGCACACGGTGCGGTTTCGCAAGGAAGTTCTGCCGGGAGAGTGCCTGCAGATCGAAGCTTACGTGGACAGCTGGCGACGCGGCATATGTAAGGGTCACGCGACGGGCTATACCAACGGCACGATCGCTTGCGAGGCCGATATGTTGATTACGATACCGGAAATCCTAGAGCAGTTTCTTCCGAAGTAATGGACCGTTTCCACTTCATCATTGTCGGAGCCGGGGCCGCGGGAGCGGCAGCGGCCTGGCGGTTGACGTCGAAGGGATATCGGGTGCTGTGCCTTGACCGCGGCCCGCGGATGGAGCCCTCCAGTTACCCATCCACAGGCCCGGACTGGGAGATCCGAAAGAGGGCGGAGTTCAACCCAGCAATTGCAGAACGGCAGAACCGTTTCGATTACCCGGTTGATGACGCAGATTCCCCGATTGCGGTGTGCAACTTCAACGCTGTTGGTGGTTCAACGGTGTTGTATTCCGGTCATTTTCCACGGTTTCTTGAGCCTGATTTCTCGTTGAAGACCAATGAGGGCCTCGGTGAGGACTGGCCGCTGAGCTATGCCGAACTGATGCCGTATTTCGCATTGAACGAACGGCAGATGGGCATGTCCGGTCTCGTCGGCGATCCCTATTATCCGCACATCGAGGAGGCGCTTCCGCCTGTGCCGCTTGGCGTGGCGGGTGCCCGGCTCGCTCGGGCGTTCAATGAAAAACGCTGGCACTGGTGGCCAAGCTTTGCCGCAATCGCCACGCGGGACAAGGGCGGGCGCAGTGCCTGTCTCAACCTTGGCCCTTGCAACACGGGCTGCCCGCAAGGGGCCAAGGCGAGTGCCGACAATACCTATCTGACGGATGCGTTGAGGCAAGGACTAACGATTGTTCCCGAATTCGCTGTGTCGCGCGTCCTTGTCAAGGACGGTGTGGCCTATGGTGTCGAGGGTTTTGATGCGAACGGCGAGCGCCATGCGTTTCACGCCGACAACATCATCCTTGCTTCAAGCGCTATCGGTACGCCGCGCATTCTCCTCAACTCGAGGAATGCCGAGCGCCCGACAGGGATCGGCAATACGATGGGTCTCGTCGGCCGCAATCTGATGATCCATCCGCTTGGTTATGTGGAAGGCATCTTTGCCGAGCGGATGGACACGGACGCCGGCCCGCAGGGGTGCATGCTTTACAGCCTGCAGTTTTACCGTTCGCAAGAGGCGGGGCATAAGCTTGGTTATATGATGCATGCATTGCGGGGGACAGGCCCTGTCGAGACGGCGATGTCTGCGCTCGGCAAACGCAAGCTGCGTTTCGGGAGCGATATCTATGGCGATTTCGATGCGCTCTACGGCAAGCAACTCGTTGTGGCGATCATCTGCGAAGATCTGCCGGAGGTGGAGAATAGGATCGAGCTGGACGAAACACGACAGGATCGTTTCGGAGATCCGGGCATCAAGGTTCACTACAAGCTGCACGAAAATACGAAAAAGATGATGGTGCGCGGCATGACCCGCGGGCGCGAACTCATGGCGGCGGCGGGAGCCGTGAGAAGCTCGGCCTATGGCCCGGTCCGCAACACCGGATGGCATCTGCTCGGAACCGCGCGGATGGGCGACGATCCGCAGCACTCCGTCGTCGATCCATCGGGAAAAGTTCACGATACCGACAACCTCTACGTGATCGACTCCAGCGTCTTCGTCACCGGTTCCTGCGTTAATCCTGCCAATACCATTCAGGCAGTTGCCCTTCTCCTTTCGGATCGTATCGATGAACGTGTCAGACAGACCATTCTATAAACTGCTGGCAAGGATGTTTCCCGGTGAACCAGAAAGGTCGGTCCCGGCATTCGATGCAATTGCGGCCGCGCGCTTGGAAGAGCGGTTTGCCGGTCTGGCCGAGATTGATGCATTGATTCTGAAGGAGACGGAGGCCGCATGGCCGGAGGACGTCAATGTCCTGCTCAAGGCGCTGCGAAGTGGCGCACCGGATCTGGTCGATCATTTCACAGAGCAAGCGGTGGTCCTCTATTTTTCGACGCCGGCCGTCTCCAAGGCTCTCACCGGCAAACCGGTTCCGCTTTTCCCGAACCGGACCGTTATGGACGATATCGACTATGATCTCCTGGAACCGGTGATCGCCAATTGCGGAGGGCTTGCAGATGCCGAACGATCCTGAACGCGTTGCGGTCGTAACAGGCGGCAGCAGAGGTATAGGTCTCGCCGTTGTTCGGAAGCTGGTCGGGGACGGTTTTTCAGTCGCTGCCTGCAGCCGCCATCCGTCTCCCGCACTTCCGACGGGGGATGAAGGCGATGTCCGCTTCTTCCAGCTCGATCTCGCCGACCCGAATTCGGTGAAGGAATGTGCGCAGGCACTTCACCGGCAATACCAGCGCATCGATGCGCTGGTGAATTGCGCTGGTGTCGCTGCCGGCGGGCTGTTTTCGATGGTTTCGATCCAGGATCTGAAACGGATATTCGACGTTAATTACTTCAACCAAATTCTGTTTTCTCAATATGTGGCGAAGAGAATGGTACGCGCGAAGGCAGGCTCCATCGTCAATATCGCATCGACCGCCGGACTGCTTTCAGACGCGGGAACGCTCGCTTATGGGGGCAGCAAAGCTGCGCTGATCCACGCCACAAAGGTGATGGCGACCGAGCTGGGGCCATTCGGGATTCGCGTCAATGCCATTGCGCCCGCGGTGGTCGAAACCGACATGGCTCTTCAGATGGACGAAAAAGCAAGAACAGCGTTGGATGAGCGTTCGGCATTGGAGGGAGTGGTCGAAGTGGCCGACGTGGCCGAACTTGTCGCCTATCTGGTGTCCGATGCATCATCAAAGATGACCGGACAGATCCTGCGGCTGGACAGGGGGCTGCATTGAATCGCGAGCTGAACCGCTCAGTTCTGGAAACTCGCTAAAGCCGTTGCGGATATTGCTGCATTCTCGCGCCCTTCCACTATTTCGACGCGCCGGGATAGAAGCGACAGAATGTCCTTGCCATCCCAGAAGGGGTTGATATCGAGCGCCTTGCCGATAGGGACGATGCGGTCGATCGCGTGATTGGCAGAACCCGACTGGAGAGCGAGGAAGAGCGCCTGCGGTTGCAGTCCGAAATAGGTCAGTGTCTGTTCCTGCGGGCGAAGAAACGCTGCGATGTCGGAAGGCGCCTGTACGTCAATTTCTGCAAACTGGCCGAAGCGCAGCCGCGTTTCCTTCGGCAAGGATTGGCCGATACACCAGATATCCGGCGAATAGCGGTTGAGCGCCAGGGTTCCCCCGGTCGTGCGTATTGCATTCATCAGGTCGAGAAACTTGTCCAGTCGTGCGACCGTATCCAGACGAAAGTCCTGGCGATGCAGCTCTTCGTCGAGATGATGCCAGAAATCGACCTTGGCTTTGGCGATCGCGGCCGGTTCCCCAAGCCAGAAGATCTGACTTGGCGAGGAGCAGGCATTCTGGTCGACCAGATAGGTGTCGTTGAAGAAATCTCGCGCCAGTTTCGTCTTCTGTTCCGTCTCAAGCGCGGAATAGGCGCTGGCGTCGATCGCGGCCGATGATGTCCGGTCCGGAAAATAAAGCTCGACGGATCGAGGCTTCTTCGGCAGCGAGCGGAATTCGGCGACGGTCGCGTCGCCTCCCCAAACTGTCAGGCCATCAACCGCTGCAACGATCTCCTTGAGCTTGGCACTTCCCCGCGCCGTCTGGATGAATACATTGCCAACTGCGATCGATCGGAATGTTTCCGACTCTGCAGCGCCGTCGAATGCCCGCAAGAAGATATCGTTCTGTGGAAACGCCTTGCTCGGCATGCGCACAATGTTCGAATTGCCGGACAGCATGCCGAAGACCAACGAGAAGGCGAAATTGACGGGAATATTGGATGGCGCGATATGGGCCACAGTACCCCATCCACTGCGATATTCTGCATCTCGATATTGCTGCGAGAGTGTCCGCAGATTCGCCTTGCGGCAGAAATAGGCGAAGGTAACGAGGTCCGGATAATGCCGGGCATCGTTGTCCTTCATCAGACGACGGGAAAGCTCATGCAGAAAATCGACAACCCGCTCATCGAAGAAAGCGTGGCGTGACGAAAGATCGAATTGCTTCAGCCAGTCGCCCGCTTCGAACCTGTCGTCACGAATTATAGGCATCGCTGCATCCTCGAATTTCCGCCTTCTGCAGTCGGCCGTTGATTTTGACGATCGTGTTTCGATTGCCGCAGGAGCAGGATGCGCCGTCGAGCGTGAAGCCGACATCCTCAGTCAGCAACGAGTGGCCCGGATAGCTCTTCTGGATGGAGGAGAAGACCTGGATAAGGCCTTCCCGGCCGTGCGGGAGCGCATCGAGCGACGAAGTATCGCGAATGAGGGCATCGGAGCCGGGTGCGGCATGCATATTGCCGTGTTCGCACTCCATGAAGATCGTACCCGTTTGCTCGACCATGCCGTAATAATTCCGTATGTCGCTACAGCCGGTCCATTCGCGGACCTCGTCCTTGAACATCGCATCCGAGATCTTCTGATCGGCGAGTTTCTTCCATCCGCCGCCGTGCAGCAGGAAACTGTTTGACAGGTTGAGCCGCACATTCTGGCGGCGCAGCATCTGAACAAAGTTCAACCAGACGATAGAAGTGAAACCGAAGATGAAGATGCGGTTGTCGCGATTGCTTTCGGCGAAGGCCTGCACGCGATCGAGGTCGACGGAAAGTTCGTCGTCGAGCGCGAAATCGCGTCCTCTTGAGAACATGCTGAAACCATTGATCGCTGCCGTGCGCGCGGAAAATTTCCGACGATCGGCAACAGTGTTCTCCGCATCGATGACAAGCATCGGGAAGCGGCTTTTCGAGAAGGCGATCGAGAAGACCTCGACGAGCTTGCGCGATTGTGCCTGTGACGTTTCCTTGTCGAGATAGATCCTGGAAACCTGTCCGGTCGTGCCGGACGAGGTCATGATTTTGACGACCTCACTATCGGGGACGCTTTTGAGGTCGAAGTTCTTGAAGGCCCGGACTGGCAGATAGGGTGTTTCGGCGAGCGACGTCGCCGCGCGGTCGCCGAACATCGTGTGCACATAATGACCGTAAAGATCGCAATAAGCCTTGTGGTGCTCGGTCAACAAATTGATTTCGTTCAGGAACACAACAGGATCATTGGCGAGTTGGTCGTCGATAGCCATGGCGTTTCAGCCTCTTCGTCCCATGGCTGCCGTAGCAAGGCCGACCGTGGGCAGCGACGCCGAGTGATATTCCTCGTAGGTGGCGATCATGACGTTGAATATCCGTGCCAGATCGCTGGCGGTCAGCGCGCCGAAGAACGGCAGGCAAAGGACCTCCTTCGCCGCCTGAGTCGCTACCGGCAGGTTGGAAGCCTGCGCGGAAGGCTGGTTCTTATAGTGCGGGGCATCGCTGCAAAGCGGGTAGAAATATTTGCGCGCGAGCACGTTCTTTTCGCGGAATCTGCTGTAGAGGATGTCGCGTGTGAAGCCGGATTGATCGGGATCGATGCGTACCGGCAGATATTGATAGCTCGGCGTGACACCGGCCTGTGGCTCGAGGATGGTGACGCCGCGCATGGCGGAGATCAACGTGCGGTATTGCTCGAGCAATGACCGGCGACGTTCCCATTCATCCTTCACCATGTCGAGTACGGCAAGGCCGACGCCCGCTTGCAGTTCGTTCATTTTGCCGTTGAGGCCGGCGAGCAGGATTGTTTCTTCGTTGGCAATGCCAAAATTCCGCTGAAGGTAGATCGTGCGCTGAAGTTCCGCATGCGGTGAAATCAGCGCACCGCCTTCGACGGTATGAAAAAGCTTCGTTGCGTGAAAGCTGTGCATCGTGATGTCGCCGAAGAGGCTGATCGGCTTCCCGTCGACACGCGTGGCAAAGGCGTGAGCAGCGTCGTAGATGACTTTGATGCCGTGCTTTGCCGCGAGCGCATCAATGGCCTTCACGTCGCATGCAATGCCGTAGACATGAACGCCGAGGATGGCGCAGGTGCGGTCCGTGATAAGGCTTTCGATCCGAACCGGGTCGATGGTCAGCGTGACGGGATCGATATCGCAAAATACCGGCGTCAGTCCGCAGGCATCGATGACGTGTACACTCGCCGGAAAGGTGAAGGGCGTGACGATGACCTCGCCGCCGGCAGGCAGGTCGAGGCTTTTCAGCGCGATCTGCAGGGCGACGGTGCCGTTATTGAACAGGCTAACGAAGGGAACGTCGAGAAAGTGGGCAAGCCGTGATTCCAGTTCACGGTGCTGAGCACCCATGTTGGTCAGCCAGGCGGTAGCCCAGATGTCGGCGAGGGTACGGTTGACCGTTGCGAGATCGGGAAGGAGCGGCTTCGTTACTGGAACAATGGGTAGTTCGTTCGCCGTCATTTCACTGCTCCATATCACGATATATGCCACAAGGCGGAAACCGGGCCTTGATTGTCTCCGCAGACTAGGGGGGTTAGCTTTCTCGTGGCTTGCGCGCGGGATGCCGGACGGTCAGCAAGAGGGCAAAAGACTCGCACAAGGTTAAATTGGAAAAATCGGCGGCGAGATGGTTTGAGATGGGCCGTTTCCGCGCAGAAACCGCTTCCGAAAGTGCAGTCCGCCTGATGATCTCACACGCTTCGAGTGGTCGCCGTATCGTCGTCAATGAGGCGCCCGTGGAACATGCCGCAGCGAGCTGCTCTTCGACAACAAGCGTTTTGAGCAGACAACGACTGCCGGAAATCAGGGCACTGGCCGTGCCGCCCCATCGACAGTCGCCAGGCATCGACTTCATCCGACATTGAATCTCGTGCTGGGGAACTGCGCGCGCCGCGCCAGCGTCATGCCACTTCCAACCACTCACGGGTGAGACAACCGCAAAAAGGACCAGCAATGCCCCGAGTATCGATCTGCATCCCCGCCTACAAGCCGGATTTCTTTGAGCAAGCCTTGAAGAGTGCCATCGGGCAAAGCTATGGCGATACGGAGATTATCGTTTCAGACGATTGCCCAACGGATGCAATCGCAAATATCTGCGAGCGATATCAGCAGCATCTCTCCTATAGCCGAAATCCGAAGCCGAGCGAGTTTTCCAATGTCATCCGGCTGGCCAATCTTGCGAACGGCGAATACATCAAGTTTCTGTTCGATGATGACATTATCAACCCATTCTGCGTTCAGTTCCTGCTCGAGACACTGGAGGAGAGCCGCCATCTCGGCACGAGGCTCGCCTTTTCGCCGCGTTACCTGATCGATGGGAAAAACCGCATCACGTCGCTGGTCAATCACTTCGGCATCGCCGACCAGGCAAAGGTCATCGACGGCGGCGCCTTCATCCGTGTGACAGCTGTCAATCACATGAACCTGATTGGCGAGTTCTCGAGCGTGATGTTCCGAAAGGAAGATTGCTTCGACGAGAACGGCGCATTCCGCCTGTTTCGCGTCGATGAGGATGGGATCTTCCGCGGCATCCTTGATCTATCGGCATGGATCGATCTCGCCAAACGCGGCCCGATCATCGGACATCCGCATCCGCTTTCCTATTTCCGCCAGCATGCCAATTCGACCTCAAATCACGAGATCAATCCGCTCTTCATCAACGGCATTCTTTACTATGAGGAAGTAATGAAGATGGCCTTCGAAAAGGGCTATATGACAAGAGAGGATCTGCCGGCCTCCATGCGCCGTCTGCTCGAGCACTACGGCTACTGGCAGAACGCTTATCCGCAGTTGAGGGCCCGGATCGTCGACTTGCAGGCCATGCTGGCGAAGCTCTGATATTGCCGATAGGCTGCTGCAGGACAGATGCGGCTCTGCCGCCTTTGATTTCGCAGAGGTCTACAGGAAACGCTCGGACAGCGTAACGTAGTCCGGCTTTCCGGCGGAGGTGAGCGGTAGGGTTTCGGAGACAACCACCCTTGCAACAGACGGGTGGAAATTGAAGTTATCCTTCAATGCCGTCTGCGCTCGCTCCGCGTCCGGCTCCCTGATGCAGACCATCAGGCGGTTTTCGGCACCGATGACGATGCAATCAAGCCCGCCGGACTTCAGCACGGACTCCGCATGATCGAGATTGACTGAAATTCCGTGCAGTTTGATGAAGCGCTTCTTACGGCCCACGATTGTGATGAACCCGTCCTCATCGATTTTGGCATAGTCTCCGGTATAAAGTTTACCGTGGAATTCGTCGCCCTTTTCAAGGTCTTGAGCGGAGGTCGCATACCCCATCGACACGTTCTGGCCGACATAGAGCAGCTCACCTTCACCGATCGGCTCGCCCGTTTCCGCGATCAAAGCTCGACCGCCGGGCAGCGGAATGCCGACGCTTCCCAGCTTCTCGATCGCCTGGCCGGGGGGGACATAGGAAATGCGCGGGGCAGCCTCGGTCTGGCCATACATGGTGAAATAGCGCACGCCATGATCGGCGAAATACTGCCAGAAATGGCGAGTCAGTTCCGGTGCCAGGCGCCCGCCGGCCTGCGTCACGCAGACGAGATTGCCAAGGCAGGCCTCGCTCAGGCGAATGCGCCGCAATGTTTCGAATGTGAAGGGCACGCCGGCAAGGTCGGTAACTCTCTCCTCTTCGATCATTTGCCAAATGCTCCTGTCGAGGATGGACTTATCAGTCAACACCATGCAGGCGCGCGCAAATATCGTATTGTGGAGAACGGAAAGCCCGTAGGAGTAATGAAATGGCAGAAGGCTGACCGTAATGCGTTCTCCGGTCATGCCGAGATATTCGACGATCGAACGCGTGCAGGCATCGATATTGTTGGCCGTCAGTCGCACGCATTTAGGGTCGCCTGTCGAACCCGAGGTGGGAATGAGCAAGGCAAGATCTTGATGCAGCGTCGTGTTTACGACCGACGACCGCTCGAACAGAGCCTTTGTGCCCAATCGCCCGTTTGGCGCATAGTCTTCCAGCGCCATCTCTGCGGGAGCGACGATGTAACGGGGGGTATAGGCTCCCACGGTGCGTTCCAGCGAGTGACGGGTCAGTTCACCGTCGACCAACATGGGCACGAGGCCTTTCCGCAAGGCTCCCAGATAGGCCGCAACGGTTTCGGGCGACCGATCGCACAGAATCAGTACGATCGCCCTGTCGGCCTTGGAGAATAGCGCATCTCCGAATCCGAAAACGTCGTTGTAGCTGTAGCGGCGTCCATCGGCGATCAGGAACGTCCTGTCATCGGCGCCATCCGAGAGGCTTTGCCAGAACATTCAGAACGACACGCCGTATTTCTCGAGCGTCTTCAGGCCGGTCTTGTACGAGCCGAAATCGACCACGTCGTCCATATCAAGCATGATGTCGAACGTATCCTCAAGAGATGCGATAAGCGCCATGTGACCGACCGAGTCCCAAGCGCGGATGCTCTGATACTGGAGGCCGTCGCTCAAATCCTCGGCGCCAATACCGAACGTTTCGATGAAAGCGGCATCGTATTTTTCTTTGTTGCTCATGTCTTGCTCCTACTTGAACACTTTTTTGTCTTCGTTCCTGCGAACGACGCGCGCGGGATTGCCCAGCGCAATGACTTCATCCGGAATGTCGATATGCACGACCGAGCCCATGCCGACAATTGACGAGTGTCCGATTTGCACGCGTTCCTTGACGAGTGCGCCCATGCCCAGATAACTCAACGTCCCGACTTGCGTGCCGCCGCCCAGATTGACCATGGATGAGACGACGCAGTTTTCTCCTACCACAATGTCGTGGCCAAGGATCGAAGCTGTATTGACGGCAACGTTTCGACCGATCTTTGCCGTCGCCTGGATGGAGACATGCGGCGCGACGATCACGCCGTCGGCAATCTCCGCATACTCGGAAATGAAGGCATCGGGGGAGAAGATCGATTGAAGCACAAGGCCCAACCCTTCCACCTTCTCGAGAAGAGCTTTCCGGGCAAAAGGTTCACCGACTGCGATCGTTACTTTGGCGCCGGGAACGTGATCCCCCACGGCGACGACCGGAAACCCAAGCACCTCAGTCGCCGTCGGATGATCAACGATGAATGCACAATGATGCGGTTTCTGCAGGCCTCGGCGGATTGCCGATTGCAGTATGTCCATGGTTTCAATGCCGAGGCCGCCCGCCCCGTAGATGTACCAATGATCCAGACTCATGCTTCGATTTCCTATTGCAACAACTTTTCCTGCAGGAAACCGGCGATACCCTCGCCATCCAAGCGCGCAGCCTTCAGCATGAAGGCATAGTCACCAGTCTCGACGAAGCGATCCGGAATGCCGTGCGTCACGATGCGCGGAAACGGCATGCCCGAAGCATTGTAGTGATCAAGGATTGCGCTGCCGAGACCGCCAACCGTCGTGTGCTCCTCGATGACGAAAACCGTGCTGGCATGGCGAGCGACGTCAGCCAGTGCGACCGCATCCAGCGGCTTGATCGTATGCATGTTGAGGACGCCGACTTCCAGACCGGCTTCACTCAGCTTTTCAGCGGCCAGAAGGCAATGCCCGACCGTGGTGCCGCTCGAGATCAGCATCACCTCGCGTGGCGGCGTCAGCCAAACGGCCTTGCCGATTTCGAACGTGTAGTCTTCCGTATAGACGACCGGTGCATTGGGCGTGCCGGTCAGGCGGATATAGACCGGTTGGTCGAAGCCGACACAAGCCTCCAACGTCTTGTAAATTTCCGAGCAGTCGGCCGGCGATATGATCGTCAGGCCCGGCACAGTACGCATGACCGCGACATCCTCCAGGCCGAAATGGGAGTTGCCGAGATAAGCCATCGCCAGACCGCTACCAAGTGCGACGAGCTTCACCGGCTCGCCCATATAACCCATGTTCATGCGCACCTGTTCGCTTGCCCGCATTGAAGCAAAGGGCGCAAACGTCGAGGCGAACACGTCGAACCCCATGCGAGCGAGACCGGCAGCGCAGCCCACCATGTTCTGCTCGGCAATACCGGTATTAAGGAATTGGTCCGGATGTTCCTTGGAGAATCGGTCTAGACCGGAAGACCGCCCAAGATCGGCGCTCATCGCGATAATGTTCTCGTTTTCGGTCGCGAGCGCTGTCAGCGCCTGGCCATAAACAGCCCGCGGCCCGATGCGCGACCATGTGCGTGCATTACGGCTCGACAACTCAACCACGGAATTCTCCTTCCGTTTCCAGCTCCGACCCAGTGCTCTCGCCGAGCGCCTTCAGGCACTCTTCATAGACAGTTCCCGTGATGCGATTGTGATGCCAATCGTTGTTATTCTCCATGAATGACAATCCCTTGCCTTTCACGGTACGGGCGACGATGGCGGTCGGTATATCCGCGACCTGCTTTGCCTGCTGGAGTGCCGACAGGATCTGATGGTGATCGTGGCCATCGACATTGATGACGTTCCAGCCGAAAGCTTTCCAGATGTTCGTCAATGCAATTCTATTGCTATAGGTGGCATTCGGCCCGTCGTTGCGGAACCCGTTCTCATCAATGATCGCGGTAAGGTTGCCGACGCCCATTTCCGAAGCGGAAGCGGCGCTCTCCCAAACGGACCCTTCATTGCATTCGCCGTCGCCGAGAAGCACATAAACACGACGGTCTTGTTTGCGCTTGCGCATACCAAGGGCGATGCCCATGCCATAGGCAAGGCCCTGGCCCAAGCTGCCATTGGAGCTTTCGATGCCGAGCGCGACCTTCTTTACCGGGTGAGCGATCAGATCGCTGCCGTTTGTCTGAAAGGTCGCAAGCTTTTCGGCGTCGAAATAGCCGAAGTGATGCAGCACCGCCAGATAGCCCAGCACTGCATGCCCCTTGCTAAGAATGAAGATGTCGCGACCGTCCCATTGAGGTTCATGGGGGCGATGCGAAAGCACGTCGCCGAAGAGCGTATTCAACAGCTCTACCATGCTCAGGCTACCGCCGATGTGCGCCGACTGTCCGCACCGAAACGCGGTGTCGACGATTATACGACGAACCCGCGCACAGGACTCCTCGAAGCTTGTATTGATCATCAGGCTAGCTTGCATCTTTCGGAAGCGGTTTAGATCGGAATGGTCCATCTCAAACCATCCCATTGCCGATCCTTCCAATTGAAGCTTGTGCGGGTCTGTTGCCGCTTCGTTGCCCGCCCCCAAGCCCGATCGAGACTGCCGGGCGCGCGGCCCGTGTTGCTCCAAAACCTCAAGGTTCGACTGGGTGCAAAGATGGTCACAAACCGTGATTATTAAGTTGACTCCAATTCTCCTGTTTGAGTAAACGCAACCTTAGCAGTGGCCGGAGGGGCGGCCGTCACACTGCCCGATATTGGTCTGACAGGGGATAGTATGACAGTGGGACTACAGGGAAAGTTGCGCATGCTCACAAGCCGATTGGTTGCGAGCAGCGCGTTGATAACGGTGTCATTCGGATCGGCAGGCATCGGCTGGGCACAGGACAATTCGGCCGAAGAGGCGACGCAATTGGCCCCGATCGTCATAACGGGCAAGTCGGATCGTGTGGTTGGCCCGGATCGCACCATCGTCGCCAAGAATACCGCCACCGGCACCAAAACAGACACTCCGGTCATCGATGTCCCGGCCTCCGTATCGGTGGTGACGCAAAAGGAGTTGGAAGAGCGTCATGTGGACAATCTTCAGCAGGCGGTCGCTTATACTGCCGGCGTCTTTTCGGATGAGTTCGGCAACGACGACCGGTACGATTATATAAGAATTCGCGGCTTTGATCAGACGGCGCTCGGCACCTATCGGGATGGTCTGGCGGCGCGTATTCCCGCGTGGTTCACGGCCAGCCGCCTTGAACCCTATGGTCTTCAGCGCGTCGAGGTCCTGAAGGGATCGACTTCGACCCTCTTCGGTCTCAACGGTCCGGGAGGACTGGTCAATGCGATCACCAAGCGGCCCTTGGATGAGAAGCATGGCGAAATCTACACCTCCTATGGTGATGGCACCAAGGAAGTAGGCGCGGATTTCGGCGGGCCGATCGATCCCGACGGCGTGTGGAGCTACCGGCTTACCGCACTTGCCAAGGACGGTGATCAGGGCTGGGATCATTCGAACGACGACCGCACCTACGTTGCACCGGCCCTGACGATCAAACCGGAAGAGGGGACCTCGCTCACCATCCTGACCGACTATTACAAACGCGATGGAACGGGCGCGCGCGGATTTCCCACGGACGCCGATATCGATATCGACACCTTCCTCGGCGAGCCGGACTTCAATCGCTTCAATACGGAGCAGGCCGACATCGGCTATCAGTTCGAACACGAGATCAATGAAAATCTGACCTTTCGCTCGAATGCCCGCTATACGCATCTCGAGCTCGACTATGCCGAAGTCTATGGCGCATCACTGGATCCGACCGCCGATCGAACGGCGTTCTCGGTCGACGGCATGTCCAACCGTTATGCCATCGACAATCAGCTGCAATATGATGCGACATGGAACGGGATCGACAGCAAGACGCTGGTCGGCGTCGATTACACCAACGACAATACGCGCGAGAACATCCTGTTCGGGACGGCCGGACCGATCGATATCAACGACCCCGTCTATTGCGGTCTCTCCTGCATCAATCTCGGCCCGTACGTGAACTGGCGCGTCAAGCAGCAGGCGGTCGGGATCTACGCACAGGAGCAACTGACCTTCGACGACCGATGGATCGTTACCCTGGGCGGACGATGGGACCATGTCCACACGACTGCGGATTATCTCGACAGCGGGACAAGCGACGACGACACGGCGTCAGCCTTCACCAAGCGTGCCGGGCTGACGTATAAATTTACGCCGAATCTCGCAGCCTATGCGAACTATTCGGAAAGCTTCCAGCCGCTCGTCGCGCAGACCGCAAACGGATACACCGTGACGGGCTCGCTGAAGCCACAGGAAGGTGAACAATACGAGATTGGCCTCAAATATCGCCCTGATGGGTTTGATGGCCTCTTCACCTTGGCGCTGTTTGATCTTACCCAAACGAATGTGCCGAGCTATGTCACCCCTCTGGTTCAGGAGCAGATCGGCAAGGTGGGTGTGCGCGGCATCGAACTCGAAGGCAAAGCCGCAATCAACGACAGGCTTAATCTCACGCTTGCTTATTCCTATTGGGACGCCGAAATCCGCGAGGACGGCACCGGCGGCAACATCGGTAACCGGCCTTCACGCGTGCCGCGGCACTTGGCATCCGCCTGGCTCGACTACACGATCCCCGGAGACGGAAAGCGCGGCGACCTGACGCTCGGCGGCGGTGTGCGTTATATCGGCCAGTCCTATGGGGACGATGCAAATACCGTGTCGGTTGCCGCCTACACACTGTTTGATGCCGCGGTCAGCTACAAGGTGACCGAGGACGTGACGCTTGCCGTCAACGCGACGAACCTGTTCGATCGCAAATATATCGCCAGCAGCTACTACGGAACTGAGTTCTACGGCGATCGGCGCAAGGTCGTCGGCACGCTGAAGTATTCCTGGTAAAGGTGACGGACGCCGCCTTGTCCGATCAAGGCGGCGTCCGCAATCTGAACGTCGAAGTTATAAGGATCGCTGCGCTGTAGCCAGTGTTCCAAGGCATCTATACCGAACGCCATGGTGAATGCTCATCTTTCGATGAACGGCCGCCCTTACCGTCTTTGACCATAGAAGCTATTCGCTATCGGTGCTGCCAGCGCCCTATCGTCGGAAGAAGCCGAACATCGCACCGGTATCCTGCTGGTGCCTGCCTCATGACCGGGGGCAGTAAGGCTTGCCCTCCGTCTGGTGCCAGCGCAGGCGCTTAAACCAGTTGGAGGCAGTCGCATCCCGCATCTTGGCGAGATCGAGCACCGTCAGCGTTCGGCACTCTGGCGAGAGCAGGAAATGCTGGCCCTTGGGCGTGTCGTCGGGGTTCGCCACGGCTCAACCACTCCGCCATCCGGAAGGCGGCTGGGCGTATTTCCAAGCCATCGACCAACACACTGACGGTCGACACCTCGGCGCGGGAGCGATGGGCAATGGCAGCGGTGGCGATGAGGGTCATGTTCAGACTCCAGAGGTCGACGGCAGGCACAGCAGATCGGCGGACGAAAAGGCCGCGGGAGATCAGAGCTGTATTTGTATCATCCTGAACATGATCCAGGTTCTTATCTGGACTTCGCGTCGAGGTCGACCGAAGGAGGTCTAAATGGTTAATTTTGGCGAGAGATCGAAAGCCTTTTGCTGGATATCCGTGCGACCCGCGATTGCTTTCGGCCCATTGCAGGCATGTGGAAATGAATGCCCAGATGTCGGGGCTTTCTTCCCAGAAGCCCATTGGGGCCTGATTTCAAAACTCGAATTCACATTTCGTCAGATGAGGAATGTTCTGCGGGTTGATGCCTATGTCCCGCAGGCGTTGCTCAGTAAGACGACGCAGGTCTCGCTTGAGGTAATGCAGTGTCCGCCGCCGGCGCGTTTCATCGTTGAATCGACGCACCAGATCGTGCATTTTTGAATTAAAAAAATTGATGGTAATTTTTGTCGAGTTCATGTGGCATATTCCTTGCCGTTATCGCGGCTACCTGATATTTCTCGAATAATTGACATACTCGCATATTGAATGCGAGCAGGGAAACGAGTATTCTCGTTCAGAATTTCAAACTTTCTTTGAAGCAAAAATGAGCATAATTCCTGGAATGCGGGCGCTAAGAGCGCTTGATGCCTCGGGGCGACATCTGAACTTCAGTCGAGCGGCCGACGAACTTGGCCTGACCCCGGCGGCGGTCAGCTACCAGATCAAGGAAATCGAGGACCAGCTCGGCCTGTCGCTTTTCAAGCGCACCAATCGCTCGATCCGCACGACGGAGGCTGGATTGATCCTTTGCCGCGCATCCGGTGACGCGCTCGAACTCATGAAGCGTGCCGTCGCACAGGCCCGCAGGAGCGAGCGCGGCTCCCGCCACCTGAAAATCACCGTCGATCCGGACTTTGCCGTCAAATGGCTGATGCAGCGGCTGAAACGCTTCCGTGGCGCTTGGCCGGAAATCGACCTGCGCTTTGATATCTCCCCCGAGGTGCGCGACTTCGAGCTGGACGACATCGATATCGGCATTCGCTTTGGCACGGGAAACTATCCCGGCCTTTGCGCTGATCGATTGTTTGATGACGTTGTCGTGCCCGTATGCAGTCCTCGGCTACTCGCGTCCGAGAGGCCCATTCGAACGCCGACTGATCTGCTTGATCACAGCTTGGTCCATATCGAATGGGAGCGACAGGGTGTCGCGTGGCCGAACTGGTCGACGTGGATGGCGGCTGCCGGTATCGACGCCTTCGACGACAGTCGTACGGTTGCGCTCGCCACGTCATCGGAAATGCTTCAAGCCGCGATCAGCGGGGATGCTGTGGCACTTGTGGACCTCACCACTGTCGCAAACGATCTGGCCGAGGGGCGGCTTGTCCGGCTTTTCGATCTTGGCATCCCGATTCCGTCCGAACTCGCCTATTTCCTCGTGTATCCGCAGGAAACGGCTTCCGATCCCCGTGTCGTCGCCTTTCGCGAATGGATTCTTGACGAGGCGGAACAGATGCCGGGTCAGGAATCGCGAACACCTGCATCCGATGAAAAGGGGCGCGGGACCAGGGAGGCTTAGGCAGCCCAAGCCGTGCATCGAATTGCCCAACCAGAGGCAACATGTCCGAAGTATTCACACCCTCTACTCTGAAAAGCGTCACCCTCCGCAATCGCATTGCCGTTCCGCCGATGTAGGCTCCGTGGCAACGTTGTCAATAACCCAATCAACGTCAGCCGCATTCATGGGAATGCCGGCCTGAAATTCTGTTTTGATTCAGAGGCGTAAGGCGCTTTTGGTGGTCTTTGCTACCTAATGCCGGGCCTTCCTGTGGCAACCCTCAGCCGACACCGCGCTTGCGCATCATCAGCATCAGGAACGGTGCTCCGATGAGTGCGGAAACAAGACCGGCCGGGATCTGATAGGGCGATACGATCGTGCGGCCGACAAAATCGGCGGCAACCATAAGCCCCCCGCCGATCAGAGCGGCACCAACCATTTGCGGCAGCGCGCGTGTCAGTCCCGCCTCCCGTGCCAGGTGAGGTCCCATGAGGCCGATAAATGATAAGGGGCCGACCGTCAGCGTCGCGGCGGCCGTCAACAATCCTGCGAGGCCAAAAAGCGCAAAACGCGATTTCGCCAATGGTACGCCGACCGCCGCCGAAGGCGACGGCCCAAGGGGAAGTATGTCAAGCCAGCGGCGGGCGGCGAGCGCAACGGCAATCAGCACAGCGCCGAGCGCTGCCTCCGTTGCCGCGGTCGACCCTTCGATGAGGTAGGTGGACCCGCTCATCCACCGCATCAGCAGAACGGCTCTCGGATCTCCCGTCGAGCTCAACACGCCGACGACGGCATCGACCATCGCGCTTAAGGCAATGCCCGCAAGCAGGACCCGCTCGGGAGCGAAGGCCGATCGCCGGGAACTGGCGAAGATGATGGCAAGCACACTGATCGCACCGGCCACGGCAAAGGCAAATTGACCGGAAAATCCGGGAGCGACGGCAAAGAGGGCAATCGCAACGCCGAAGGTCGCGCCGGCACTGATCCCGAGAACTTCGGGACTTGCCATTTCATTTCCGGTCAACCGCTGAAGGATCGAGCCCGCGACCGCAAGCATCGCGCCCGATGCCAGAGCGGCGAGGATTTTAGGTATCCTGATGGCAAGGACATCGTACGAGAATTCGCCGGAAGCGAAGGCCCAGCCGCCATTGACGTCACGTCCGAGAAAAACGCTGACCATCAACAGCATAAGCAGACCGGCAGCGGCGATGACGACCGGTGCGGTTCCATCCCATCGACGTGACCGTCCGAACGCCGGCGATTGCTGCAATCGATGACGGATCTTCAGCCGCGGCAGGAGCGCGAGGAGCAGCGGCGAACCGAAGATGGCCGTTACCGCTCCCGTCGGCAAGAAATCACCAAGCCCGCCTGCGACCAGTTGCAGAACAGAGTCGGCGAAGAGAAGCAGCCCGGCGCCGATCAGGGGAGACCAGAAGATGAGCTGCGCGGGACGTCGTGCTCCGGACAATCGCGCAATCGTCGGCGCGACCAGTCCAATGAAACCAATGACCCCGACAGCGCTGGTGACAAATGCAGCAAGCGCGACAGCAAGGGCGACGACAATGAAACGCAGACGGACCAATCGGACGCCGAGTGCCGTGGAACTGCTCTCGCCAAGATCGAGCAGCGAAAGCGGTCTGATCACGAAAGTGCAGACGATGGCAACGACGCCCAACTTCCAAAGAAGCGACACGGGAATGACCCAACTTTGCTGGGCCAGCGAGCCGGCGCCCCAGATGAACAGGCTCGAGAGGTAGCGCTGGTTCAAATAGATCAGGATCGCAGAGAGGCCGCCACACCACAGACTGAGAACCAGCCCCGACAGAACAAGCGAATAAGGCGAAAAACCGCGGCGCGCGCCAAGGCTGACGACGATCACGGCCGCGGTCGCACTGCCGGTCAGAGCGACAAGATCACGGCCGGCCCCGAGCAGGTCCGGGAGAAACAGCGATGTTACCACCAGCGCCAGGTTTGCTCCGGCCGACACGCCGAGGGTGGTAGGGTCGGCGAGCGGGTTTCGCAAAACCTGCTGAAACAGCGCACCAGACAAGGCAAGCATAGCGCCGGCAATGAGCGCCGTCGCAAGGCGGGGAAGCGTCGAATAGTACAATACCATTCGTGTGACATCGTAATTCGGTAGCGCAATTTCAGACAGCGCAGGAGCAGCAAGAAACCACGAAGCCACGCCTCCACCGCCAATCAGGAGGAGGAAGACTAATGCTGGCCCGATATTGTCGCGGCGGGATATCATCATGCTTCTTTTTCCAGAAGATCTGTCAAAAGGCCCGCGAAGCGCATGGCCTCGTTCACCATGCCAAACATCAGGGCCGGCGGCAGAATCGACAGGTGGCCGGGACGCGCAAAGGCCAACCTGTTCCACAGCGGGCTCTGAGCAAGTTTCGGAAGAACGTCCGGAGGAACGGGGTCGAAGGCGATCAGACGCGCATCTGGATCGGTGATCTTGGAGAGCTCCTCAATGCCGATCGTTTCAAAACCCCAATAATTCGACTCTCTGGTCCAGGCGTTCCGGACACCGATGCGCTCGAGCACATTGTGGAACAGCCCGGGACTCGAATAGATGCGGACATGGCGGGCATCCATGAAATTCACCAGGGCGACCGGCGGCAGGTTCTTGTCCGCCAGGCGGCTGCGGCATCGCTCGAAGAAGGCGTCGGCGCGCGCGAGGAACTGCTCCGCCTCATTCTGACGACCAAGCTCAACGGCCAATTTGCGCGTCGCCGCAATGGCGGCGGGAAGAATAGGCCCAATGCCCGGCACGAAGATTTCCAGCCGAACGACTTTCGCCACCGACTGCAGCTTGGGTAACAGCTCATCGAGGTAGGGTGTGGTCAATATGATATCGGGCTTCAGCGCAACGAGAATTTCAAAATTGACCTCGAACGCACTGCCGATATCGACGACGGATTCTGGCATTCGCGGCTCGACAACCCATCTGTCCCAATCGGCGAGGTCCGAGATCCCGACCGGAGGCAATCCAAGGGATAAAAGCGTGGACGCAAGACCGTAGTCGAGGCTGACGACCCTTTGGCCGATCGACTGCGCAAACAGCGGAGCCGGAATGGCCGAGGCCGCCGCGAACTGCAGAAGGAAGCGCCGCGAAACGCCCATTGAACGCCCAACCTCAGCAAACATAGGCGAGCGGATAGGGCAGGGTGGGCGCGGAGATCACATCCATATCGATCCCATAGATCTCCTGCAGCGTCTTCGGCGCGAGGATCGCGCTCGGTGTTCCGCTGGCAACCACGCCACCGCGTTTCAATGCGTGGATCCGATCGCAGAAGCGCGCGGCCATGTTGATGTCGTGAAGAACGATGACGACACTCCTTCCACCCTCATGCGCCAAGCGTCGCACAAGTGAGAGCACCTCAATCTGGTGGGCAACATCGAGTGCCGCAGTCGGTTCGTCGAGCAACAGGCAGCGGGCATCCTGAGCAATCAGCATGGCGATCCAGGCCCGTTGCCGCTCACCGCCCGACAGTGTGCCCACGATGCGGTTGGCGAACTTCTCGATATGCGTTGCTTGAAGGGCCTCCTCGACTTTCCCTTCATCGTCCTTGGTGAAGCGGCCAAGCGCGCCGTGCCACGGATAGCGGCCGCATCCCACAAGCTCGCGGACCGTCATGTCCGCTCCGGTCGTGACGTCCTGGGGCAGGTACGCGACCGAACGCGCGAAGGCGCGTTCGCTATACGTCCTTAGATCGCGGTTTCCGTAAGAGATCGATCCGGCGCTCGGCACGAGCTGGCGCGCCAGCATTTTGAGAAGGCTGGATTTGCCGGAGCCGTTGTGGCCGACCAGGGCCACGACTTCTCCTGCCGGAAATGTCAGGCTTACGGCGGAGAGAATTGCGTTCCCCTCGATCGAAAGACCTATATTTTCGGCGACAAAAGTTTCGGCCGCTCGAGGCGGATCTTGCATCGGGGGGAGTATGGCCACGTGACATCCTTTAACCGGGTGATAGGTCGGTACTAAAGATGAGAGCAGCAATCAACTATTTTCGCTTCTTTCGACGCGGCTGCCCTGCTGCTCGCCACCAGCATGCGGCCGCACGCTTTTCGCCACTTGATCAGCCGGTTTTTCGAGGGAAGAACCAGGCTGACAAGATGACCTTTGCGACGCCGTGCAAGGGTCCGCGGCACTTGAACGGCAGGTGGGCTACGACAACGGTAAGGGTCACCATCGGAGTGTTCAAGTGACCCGGCAATTCCGCTCAGATCAGACCGTATTGTTCCGCCTTGTTGCGCAGGAATGGCAGGCCATTGCCCATGACCTCCTCCATATCGCGGGCGACTGGGCGCCAGACAGCCAGGCCATAGGCTACCTCAGGCGGCATATTGATGAAGCTCTCCATGGCAAGTCCGCCCTTGAAACCGATTGCAGCGAGCGCGGCATAGATCACATCCCACGGAATGTTGCCGTAACCCGGCGTGCCGCGGTCGCTTTCGGAAAGATGGATGTACTTCAGGTGATCGCGGGCGATGAGGATGCCGTTGGCCGCGCCCTTCTCCTCGATATTCATGTGGTAGGTGTCGAGGTGGACGAAGATGTTATCCGCGCCGACACGCTCCACCATGTCGACGGCCTGCTGCGCCGAGTTGATCAGGTGGTTCTCGTAGCGGTTCACGGCCTCGACGCCGAGCTGGATGCCGTACTTCCTGGCGTGTTTTGCCGCAGCCTCGAGCACCTTGGCGATGTTGTCGTATTCGCCCTGCGTCGGCGGCACGCCGGTGCGTTCGCCGATGCCGCCGAAGATGACGCCGGACAGGGCTTCGGCACTCATTTCCGCGGTCTTTTCGATCGCAACCTTCAGATGCTCGATTGCTGCATCCGGGCGGATGGAGGCCCAGGCATGCTCCGGCAGGCCGAGCGAGCAGACGGCGCGCAGCTTGTTCTTTTCAAGCAGGTCGCGGGTGTGTTTGGCATCGACGGCAGGCGCGTTGAGCAGCGCGATCTCGATGAAATCCATCTTGTAGTGCACGGCTCCGGCAATCGCCTTCTCGGCGCCTGCGCGGTCCCAGTTCATGGTCCACATGCTGGTGTGAACGCCGAAACCTTCCATGGTCGTATCTCCTATTTCATGATTCTGATGAACTTGGCCGAGAACCACCGCAGCACCATCACGACGATGAGCAGGATGCCCCAGACGGCAGTGGTGAGATGCTGGTTGGCGCCGAGCAGGTTGAGCCCCGAAGAGAGAAGCTGCAGCACGATGAGCGCCACGAAGACGGGCAGGACTCGGCCGAAGCCGCCAAAGGGATTGATGCCGCCGAGGAAGCAGGCGAGCACGGTGATCAGCAGATAGGATTCGCCGTGGCCGACGCGCACCGAATTGAAGCGCGCAAGCATGATGATGCCGGCAACTGCAGCCATCACCCCGGAGAGCATATAGACCAGCACCAGGATCTTGCGGGTGTTGATGCCGGAATAGCGGGCAGACTCGATATTGGAGCCGATCATGTAGGTTGAAAAGCCGAGCTTGGAGCGCGAGAGCAGGACGTGGCTGGCGATCACGCAGGCAATCAGGATCAACAAAGGTACCGGGATGCCGAGAATGCTGCCGTGGCCGATGGGAGCGATGAAGGTGGGGAAGCCCGAGATATCGCCGCCGCGCGTCAGGAACTCACCGAGGCCGCGCAGGAAGATCATCATCGACAGCGAAACGAGGATCGGATGGGCGCGGGTAAAGGCGATGACGAGGCCCATGACCAGGCCGCTTGCCGCGCCGACGGCAAGCGCCAGAACCGAGCCGAGCAGAAAGGCGCCCGGACCGGCGTCGATGCCGCCATTGGCCTGCAGCGTCCAGGCGAGCGTCAGGCCGGCGATGTTGGCGGTGAAGGTGATCGCAAGGTTGAGGCCGCCGGTCAGGATCGGCATCAGCATCGCAAGCGTCAAGACGCCCAGCTCCGGAAGCTGAAAGGCGACCGATCCGAAGGTCGCGCCCGTCAGGAAATGGGGCGAAGCGAAACCGAAGACGACAAGCACCGCCGCCAGCGCGGCGAGGGGACCGGCCATGTCGGCGCCGAAGATGGCGTTGAAGCGGGCGGCGAGCGCGTTCATCAGCTCTCTCCCCTTTCCGCAGGTCTGTCACCGGTCGATTTGCGGGTCGCAAACACCGGCACCAGATTGCCGATGCGAGCGCTCGACAAAGTGATCGCAACGAGGATGATCGCGCCGACGATCATCTTGAAGGCGAAGGGCGAGACGCCCATCAGGTTGAGGCCGTTCTGGGTGATCGAGACGAGCAGCACGCCCAACACGCAACCGAGCACGGAGCCCTTGCCGCCGCCCAGCCGCGCACCGCCGAGCACCACTGCGGCCAGGACATCGAGCTCGCGGCCATAGAGTGCGTTCGGAACGACCTCCTGCGCATAATGCGCCTGCATCAGCCCGGCGATGCCTGCCATCAATCCAAGCCAGCCGAAGGCGATGAACTGCATGGCGCCGATATTGATGCCGAAGCGGCGCGCGCCTTCCGGATTGTCACCGAAGGCATAGAGCTGCCGGCCGGTCGTCGTGCGGGTAATGAAGAACCAGGTGGCGAGCGTGCAGACGACCATGACCACAACAGGCAACGTGATCTCAGCCCAGCTCCCATCGGCCATTTCGCGCTCGTAGATGATGACGCGGCTCGTCAGCCAGTCGGGCAGATTGTAGATCGACACACCCTTGGTGAAGAACATCAGCAAGCCGAAATAGACGTTGAAGGTTGCGATCGTCGCGACGATCGAGATGATGCGAAAGCGGTGGATCAGGAAGGCGTTGATCACGCCGAGCACGATGCCGATGCCGGCCGCAATCAGGAAGCCGGATATCCATCCACCCCCGCCGATCCTCTCGAGCGCAAGTGCAGTGACGTATTGCACGATCGAGGCGGCGACGGCGAAGGAGATGTCGATCCCGCCTGATATCAGCACCACGAGCAGGCCAACGGCAAAGATAATGTTGACCGCGCTGATATTGAGCAGGTCGAAGACATTGCCGAGCGTCAAGAAACGGTCGGTCATGAAAGCCAGGACAATGCTCATCGCGATGATGACGGCGATGAGCACGAATTCAGTCGTATGGGACAGGAACAGCTTACGCATAGACCGCCGCCTCCAGGTCCTTCAGTGTGGTCGCGCGCGGATCATGCCAGCCGGCGATGCGGCCCTTTTCCATATGGATGATCCGATCGGCGTTGAAATAGACCTCCGGCACCTCGTCCGAAATCAGGATGATCGCCAGCCCCGCCTCGGCGAGACGCGCAACGATTTCGAAGATACCGGCGCGTGCGCCGACATCGACGCCGACCGTGGGCGCATCGAGGATCAGCACCTTGGGATCGGTGGCGAGCCATTTGGCGATCGCGACGCGCTGCTGGTTGCCGCCCGAAAGCGTCGAGATCGCATCGTCATGCTTGCCGATCCTGACGCCGAGATCAGCGATCCAGCGAGCGACGAGCGAGCGCTTCTTTTCCGGCGAAATGAGCCGCCGGCCCAGGATGCGGTTGAGCGAGGCCATGACCAGATTGTCGGCGATGGATTGCGGCTGGTTGAGACCGAGCGAAAGGCGGTCTTCGGAGAGATAGGCGACACCTGATGTGATCGCCTCGCGGTTGGAGGCAAAGCGCACCGGCTTTCCCTCCAACACGATCGTTCCGGCAGCGGGCCGGCGCATGCCGAACAGCGTAAGCGCAAGTTCGGTGCGCCCCGAGCCAAGCAGGCCGGTTATCCCGAGCGTCTCGCCACGGCGCAGATCAAAGGAGATGTCGTCGAACTCGCCAGGCCGGGAAAGCTTGCTGACCGAGAGCACCACCGGGTTCTGCGATACGTCGCGGGCGAGAACATTCTGGTCGAAGGTGCGCCCGGTCATCAGCTCGGTGATCTTAGACTGGGTCATGCCCTCCACCGGATAGACCCCGACCAGCGCGCCATCGCGCAGCACCGTGATGCGCGAGGAGATATCCAGCACTTCCGCAAGGCGATGGCTGACGAAGACCACGGCAACACCCGAAGCCGACAGCGTGCGCACGATCGCCAACAGATGATCGGTCTCAGACTGGGTGAGCGAGGCGGTCGGCTCGTCCATGAAGACGATCCGGGCCTCTCCGACCAGCGCGCGGGCAATGGCGACGATCTGGCGCTGCGCGATGGCGAAGTCCTTGAGCGGCCTGTCGACGTCGAGGGTGACGCCGAGCCCCGCCAGTGCGTCCTCGGCGATCCTGCGGATCGCGGCATAGTTGACGAGGCGCGGGCGCGAACCGGAAAGGGTCTGGAAGGCGATGTTTTCCGCCACGCTCATTTCCGGAAAGAGCGCGAGGTCCTGCCAGATGATCTGAATGCCGCGGGACTGGGCCATGCCTGGCTTCATGTGGGATATCGTCTCGCCGTCAAAGACGATCTCGGCGCCGTCTGCAGGCCGATAGACGCCTGATATCACCTTGATAAGGGTGCTCTTGCCGGAACCGTTCTCGCCGGCCAGGCAATGCACTTCGCCGGGCAAGACTTCGAAGGAGACGTTTTTCAGCGCCTTCACACCGCCGAATGTCATGTTGATGCCGCGAAGCGAAAGAAGCGGCGGGGCCTTCACACCATCATCCGTTGCCATGCTCATGCCGGTTGCCTGTCCAGTCGAATGCCATGAAAGGAGGTCAATGGTCCAGCCATGGCCGGATACCGCTCTTTTCCCGAACGTCGGGCCGGTCCATGTCGACCGGCCCGACACCCGGGGAGGGGGCCTCTTCAGAGGCCCATTGCGGCCAGGTCGTCGACCGTATCCTTGTTGATCGGCAGCAGTTGATCGACGATGATGTCGTTGCCAACCGGCTTGATCACGCCGAGACCCGGAATGTCATCACCTTCCTTGACGCTCTCGCCCTTGATCAGGCGATCGGCGAGCGTGACGAAGACTTCGCCGGCCTGCTTCGGATTCCACATGAAGCCGCCCGATATCGCGTCGGACTTGATCAGCTTCTGGCCCTGGCCGGGCGAGAACGGACCGAGCACGAAGATTTTGCCCGTCTTGCGGCGTTCTTCGACAGCGCGCCCGGCGCCGATTGGACCCTGGCTGCCGAAGGCAAGGAAGCCTTTCAGATCCGGATGGGCGGCAATAAGGTCGAGCGCCGTCGAGCGGCTCTTGTCGACGTCTTCCGCGACGCCATAGCGATCGCCGACGAGTTTCATGTCCGGATAGTTCGCCTTGATATAGGCGATTGCGGCGTCCGCCCAGGCATTGTGCAGCGGGACGGTCAGCGAACCGACGAAGACGGCATATTCGCCCTTGCCGCCCATCTTTTCGGCGAGCAGCTTGCCATGGGCCTCACCAAATCCGGTCGACGATGCGAGCTCGAAATTCCAGTCGGCGCCCTTCTGCGAGGGCGATTCATGCGTAATGACCTTGATGCCGGCGGCTTGCGCCTTGGTGAGCACGGGCTCGAGCACCTTGGCATCGTTCGGGACCACGCCGATGACCTTGACGCCCTGGGCGATCAGATCCTCGATGGCGCGCACCTGCAGCGCCGGGTCGGCACTGGTCGGGCCGATCATGAAGGCATCGACCCCTAACTTCTGGCCCTGTTCCTTGATGCCGGCTTCCATCGCGTTGAACCAGGGAATGCCGCCGATCTTGACGACAACGCCGACCTTCGGCGCGTCCTGTGCAACCGCGACCACCGCCCCGGCAAGCGACAGCGATGCGGCAAATGCCGCTACGATAAGGCTCCTCATCCTCACTCCTCCTCAAAGGTCGCTCATGCGAACGACGACCACCGGCCGGCTTCACGGCAGGTTGCTCCTGGTTGTTTTATGGCGAGGGAATACCCTTGCCTCCCGTCTCGCCTCCTCCGGCGAACCATCCTGCACAATCGATCTTTCTTTTTTGCACAATCGATGGTGCAATAACTATCGATCAAGGTGGGGCTTTCGTCAAGAGGGGTTTGTTTCTAAGGGAACGATAGAGGAAAGGCTGGGAATGACGGACATCAGCAAGAAAAAGGCGACAATCTACGATCTCTCGATCCTATCGGGCGCGTCGCCTTCCACCGTGAGCGCCGTGCTGAACGGAAGCTGGCGGAAGCGGCGTATCAAAGAGGCGACAGCCCAGCTCATTCAGAAGCTGGCGAACGAGCACGGCTATAAGGCAAATCTGCAGGCGCGTGGCCTGCGGTCGTCCCGCTCCGGCCTCGTCGGTCTTCTCCTGCCGGTGCACGACAACCGCTATTTCTCCTCTATGGCGCAGTCTTTCGAGGCGCAGGTCCGAAGCCGCGGCCAGTGCCCGCTCGTCGTCAGCGCCTGTCGCGACCCAGAGGAGGAGCGCCAGGTCGTCGAGACGCTGATCTCCTATTCTATCGACGAGCTGTTCATCGCCGGCGCGACCGATCCGGATGGCGTGCACAAGGTCTGCGAAAAGGCGGGGCTGAAGCACGTCAACATCGATCTGCCGGGCACGCTGGCGCCGTCGATCATCAGCGACAATTATGAAGGCGCGCGCATGCTGACACAGGCGATCATCGAGCGCGCGCAGGAGGATGGCCCGCTTTCGCCCGACGATCTGTACCTGTTCGGCGGCCGCAACGACCATGCCAGCCATGAGCGAATTCGCGGTTTCCGCGACGTAAAGCGCGCCCTGCTGGGCGCGGATCCGGACATCTGCATCCAGCCGACCGGCTATTCCCCCGCCATGACTGCCCGCGCCTTCGAAGCCTTCTACGAAGGCCACGGCAAGCTGCCGCGCACTTTTTTCGTCAATTCCTCGATCAATCTCGAAGGGCTGATGCGCTTCCTCGCGCTGCATCCGCACGAGACCTTCGCCGATATCATCGTCGGCTGCTACGACTACGATCCCTTCGGCTCCTTCCTGCCTTTCCCTGTCTTCATGATCCGGCAGGACAGCGAGGCGATGATCACCAAGGGGTTTGCGATCCTCGATGCGGACCGCGGCCCGGCAATCACGCATCTGGTGCAGCCGACACTCGTGCCGCCGCGCACGGCGCTGATCGGCCCACTCGATGCGTTGAAGGATATCGAGTAATGCGTCCTGTCTCGTTCGAGGTGACGGCCCTGAATTCTTTGATGCCTGATCGCCAGACACGACGCCGTCATCACGTATTCAAGTCGCTATCAATCCCATCCGCTCGTCTCCCAGATCTCGTTCAGACTCGGGGAGAGTGACATTCCAACTTTTGCAGAAACAGGACGCTTCATCCTTGAACCCACCCCGGCTACAACAATTGTCAAAGCTGATTAGAGGCGCGACGTTGCCAGCCATTTAGAGATGCGACACTCAGCATTGCCGCTGGCGCTGACGGCAGCCCCCGATCCGACCG
>NZ_JACIAZ010000008.1:32376-378310 GCF_014195045.1 Rhizobium sp. BK591 | reverse complement strand
GCTTCCTTCAGCCGCAGCGCCTCTTCCACCGAGATCTCGTCGAACGGGTTCATCGACATCTTCACATTGGCAAGCTCGACACCCGTGCCATCCGGACGAACCCGGATCTTCACGTTGTAGTCGACAACCCGTTTGACTGGCACGAGAATTTTCATCGGTTTTCCCTATGCAAGCGTGTAGGCGGTTTTGACCGAGGTGTAGAATTCCGCGGCATATCGGCCCTGTTCGCGCGGGCCGAAGGACGAGCCCTTGCGGCCGCCGAACGGCACGTGGAAATCGACACCGGCCGTCGGCAGATTGACCATGACCATACCGGCTTCGGCATTGCGCTTGAAATGCGTCGCATGTTTCAAGCTGGTGGTGGCGATCCCGGAGGAGAGGCCGAAGCTGGTATCATTGGCGACGGCGAGCGCCTCGTCGTAATCCTTCACCCGGATGACGGCGGCGACCGGGCCGAAGATTTCCTCCCGCGCGATCCGCATCTGGTTCGTCGCTTCGGTGAAAAGTGCGGGTTCGAGATAGAAGCCGGGTGTCGCCCGTTCCAGCCTGTTGCCGCCGAAGGCGAGCCTTGCGCCTTCCTGTCGGCCGATATCGATATAGTCGGTGTCCTGCCGCAACTGGCCTTCATCGACGACGGGGCCGATATGCGTGCCGCTCTTCAGAGCATCGTCGACGACAAGCCCCCCAAGACGTCTGGTAAGTGCCGCCACGAAGCGGTCGTGAATGCCTTCCGTCACGATCAGTCGTGAGGATGCCGTGCAACGCTGGCCGGTGGAGAAGAAGGACGAATTGACGGCCGCCTCGACGGCGACCTCGAGATCGGCATCGTCAAGGACCACGAAGGGGTTCTTGCCGCCCATCTCCAGCTGGAACTTGCGATTATGCTCGATCGACGCGAGCGCGACACGCTTTCCTGTCGCTGCCGACCCGGTAAAGGTCAGGGCGTTGATATCGGGGCTGTCGAGCATCGTCTGGCCGACCACGCTGCCGCGTCCCATGACGAGATTGACGACACCGGCCGGCGCGCCCGCCCGGTGAAGGATCTCGACCAGGGACCAGGCCGAGCCCGGCACCAGATCGGCGGGTTTCAGGACGACCGTATTGCCATAGGCAAGGGCCGGCGCGATCTTCCAGGCGGGGATGGCGATCGGAAAGTTCCAGGGCGTGATCACTCCGACGACGCCGACCGGTTCGCGGGTGATGTCGATGCCGACGCCGGGGCGAACCGAGGGCAGCGTTTCTCCCGACAGCCTGAGAACCTCGCCCGCAAAGAAATCGAAGATCTGGCCGGCGCGGGTGACTTCGCCGATTGCCTCGGGCAAGGTCTTGCCTTCCTCGCGGGCCAGCAGGCGTCCGAGCTCCTCCTTGCGCGCCAATATCTCGTCGCCGGTCTTCTTCAGAATGGCATGGCGGATCAGGATCGGCGCTTGGGACCAGGCTGGCAAAGCCGACTTTGCGGCCGCGATGGCAGCCCTGACGTCATCGGCATTGGCGCGGGCAAATTCGCCGACGACGTCATGGGTGTTGGACGGGTTTATGTTCGCCGAAGCGTCGCCGGCAACCCATTCCCCGGCGATCAGGTTCTTGTGCAGCATGGAAATCCCTGCGTTCAGTGCAGCCCGAGATAGGCCTTGCGGACGTCTTGGTTGTCGAGAAGGGCGGCGCTGTCGCCGGAGAGATGAATGCGGCCGTTGACCATGACATAGGCCCGCTGGGAGAGCTTCAAGGCGTGATTGGCATTTTGCTCGACGAGAAATATCGTTTTGCCCATTGCGGCGATTTCCCGCAAAACCTCGAAAACGCGCTTGACGATCAGCGGCGCCAGGCCGAGCGAGGGTTCGTCGAACAGGATCAATTCGGGCCGCGCCATCATGGCGCGGGCGATGGCGAGCATCTGCTGCTCGCCGCCGGACATGGTGCCGGCGGTCTGGTTTCGACGTTCCTTGAGACGCGGGAAGAGCTCGAACATGGTGTTCCTGTCTTCTTCGAAATGGGCCATGCCGATCGGTGTCGTGCCCATCATCATATTCTCCTCGACGGACATCTCCTGGTAGATCTGCCGGCCCTCCGGAACGAGCGCGATGCCACGCCGGGAAATCCTGCTGGTCGGCATATGGGAGATATCTTCGCCACGATGCAGGATCTTGCCCGATGAGGCGCGCGGGGCGCCGAAAATAGAAGAAAGCAGTGTGGTCTTGCCGGCGCCGTTTGCACCGATCAGGCTGACGATCTCACCGGCGGAGATGTGGACGTTTACCGCCTTCAGCGCTTCGACCGCGCCGTAATGGGCATGGACGCCGGCGAATTCGAGAAGCGGTACCTGCGTGTCGGACGATTGGCTCATGCTGGTACCTCTTCTTCGCTGACACCGAGATAAGCGGCGACGACGGCCGGGTCATTGGCGACATGCTCAGGCGTGCCGTCGGAGATCACCTCGCCATGATCGAGCACGACGATGTGGTTCGAAATGCGCATGACGAGGCCCATGTCGTGTTCGATGACGAGAACCGTCTGATCGTGATCGTCACAGAGCCGCTGGATGACTTCCGCCAGATCCAGCGTTTCGGAGGGGTTCAAGCCCGCGGCTGGTTCGTCGAGGCATATGAGGCTCGGGCCCGTACACATGGCGCGGGCAATCTCGACGCGGCGCTGCCGGCCGTAAGGCAGTTCACCGGCCAGGCGGTTGGCGTCGTCGGCAAGCTTCATCTGCCCGAGCCAGTAATAGGCACGGTCGATGGCCTCTCCCTCGGCCTTGCGGAACGCTCCAGTCCGGAAAACACCGCTGAGGATGTTGTTGCGGGTGGTGAGGTGCTGGGCGATCAGAAGGTTCTCGATAACCGACATTTCCTTGAACAGGCGGATGTTCTGGAACGTCCTGGCAATCCCGGCGCGTGTCACGAGGTGCGAGCCGCCGGTAACCGGTTTCGTCACCAACTGGCCGATATCGATCGGGCCTTCGCGTCCGTTCAGCATGATGCGGCCTTCGCTGGCGCGATAGAAGCCGGTGATGCAGTTGAACATCGTCGTCTTGCCGGCGCCGTTGGGACCGATCAGGGCGGTCACCGCGCCGCGTTCGACCGAGAAGCTGACGTCCCGGTTGGCGACGATGCCGCCGAACCGCATCGTGACATTCTGCACGTCGAGGATAGGTCCGTTCATCGTCCCGCCTCCGCCTTGCCCTCAAAGGACAGTTCGGTTCCGATGCCTTCTTTCATCGAGCTCGGAAAGAAGGCCGGGCGCTTGATGCGGACCAGGCCACGCGGTTTCCAGATCATCATCACCACCATCAGAATGCCGAAGACGAGAACGCGGTATTCGGCGAATTCGCGCAGAAGTTCCGGAAGAATGGTGAGAACGAGCGCTGCCGAGATGACGCCGGCCGTCGATCCGAGGCCGCCAAGGACGACGATGGCCAGGATGAGGGCGGATTCGAAGAAGGTGAAGGATGTCGGATTCACGAAGCCCTGCTGTGCAGCAAAGAAGACGCCGGCCAGGCCACCTGTGGAGGCGCCGAGCATGAAGGCCGTGAGCTTTGTGAAGACGTGATTGACGCCGAGCGAACGACAGGCGATCTCGTCTTCGCGCAGCGCTTCCCACATGCGGCCGAGAGGGATGACGCGCAGCCGCTCCACGGCGTAGATGACGAAGCAGACGACAAGAAACAGCACGAAATAGAGAAACCAGAACCGGTAGTCCGCGCTGTAGGGGATGCCCAGATATTCATGAATGGGAACGCCGCCCTGTTTGGCGGTACGAGTGAATTCGAGGCCGAGGAAGGTCGGTGCCGGAACCGGAGCGCCGTTCGGCCCGCCGGTGAAATCAAGCCAGTTGTTCAGCACAAGACGAATGATCTCGCCGAATCCGAGCGTGACGATGGCAAGGTAGTCGCCATGCATCTTGAGAACGGGAAAGGCGAGGACCATGCCGAAGAGGCCGGCCAGGAATGGGGCGAGCACCAGAGCGCCCCAGAACCCGATGCCGAGATATTGCGATCCGAGCGCCAGGAGATAGGCGCCGACGGCGTAGAAGGCGACGTAGCCAAGATCGAGCAGGCCAGCAAGCCCGACGACGATGTTGAGCCCCAGGCCGAGCAGGCAATAGATCAGGGCGAGGATCGCGATACCCAGGAGGTATTTGTCGGCAAAAAACGGCAGGCTCAGCCCTGCGAGAAACAGCACGGCAAGGAGCAGCGCCGGCGACCTTTCCTTGCCGGTCATGACGGTCACGCCGGCACCGTTGCCTGCGATGCGCCGGGTGAGTTTTCGGCCGACGCTGCTCATCTGGAACAGCGAGAGTGCTAGACGTCCTGCCGTGACGACGGCAGCCAGCAACACCGCGCGCATCAGTTCGTTGGTGAACGAAAATCCTTCGAGCACCAGTCCCGAGATCGGGCCGAACAGGATGAGGGAGACCGTAAAGGTGAGGAGCGCTTTCCTGACGAGCGCGCGAAGGCGGTTGGATTCCATGGTTTCTTGCTCCTCTCTCAGACTTTCTGGATTTCCGGCCGGCCAAGCAGGCCATACGGTCGGAAAAACAGGAGGGTGATGAGCAACGCAAAGGCGAAGACGTCCTTGTAGTCGGTGCTGACATAGCCTGCGAACAGAGCCTCGGTCAGGCCGAGGACGATACCGCCGAGCACGGCGCCGGGCAGTGAACCGATCCCGCCGAGCACTGCGGCCGTGAAGGCCTTGATGCCCATCACGAAGCCGATGAAAAAGTTGAAGGAGCCGTAATTGAAGGTGACGAGCGTGCCGCCGACGGCGGCCGTGGCCGCGCCCATGACAAAGACGGTCGAAATGATCCGGTCGGTGTTCACCCCCAGTATCGCGGAGATCCGGATATTCTGCTGGGTGGCACGGCATTCGCGGCCGATCCTGGTGTAGTTGATCACATAGGTCAGTATGCCCATGGCGATCAGCGACGCGAACAGGATCACCGTCTGCATATAGGTGATCTGTGCGAAGTGGACATCGCCACCGATGCGAAACGCACCCTGGATGAGTGTCGGCACGCCCTGGTCGCGTGCGCCCTGAGCGATCTGGACATAGCTCTGCAGCATCAAGGAGATGCCGATGGCCGATATCAGCGGAGCAAGCTTGGTCGAGCCGCGAAGCGGCCGATAGGCGACGCGTTCGATCACCCAGCCATAGACGGCCGTGATCGCGCAGCTGATCACCAGCACGGATATCAAGGCGAAGGGAACCGACTGAACGCCGAAATAGCCAAGCACGGCGAGTGTGATGGCGGCGATATAGGCCGATACCATATAGACGTCGCCATGGGCGAAGTTGATCATCCGGATGACGCCGTAGACCATGGTGTATCCGACCGCGATCAGACCGTAGATCGTCCCCAGCGTGATGCCATTGAACAATTGTTGAACCAGGATGTAAAAGTCCATGGTGAACCCCTCTTATGGTTTTCGGGGATGGATAAGCCGGCCGAACCTTGCGGTCCGGCCAACTCGGGCAAAATGCCTTACTTCACCAAGACAGGGGTTCCCTTGTCGTCGAAGTTGTAGAAGACGAACTTGAAGTCCTTGATGTCGCCCTTGGCGTCCCAGGTGATTTTGCCGATGGCAGAATCGACCGTGTTGTTGCGGAGATAGTCGGCCTGGGCCTTCAGCTCGTCGCCGGCCTTCAGCGCAGCGACGATGGCCTGCGCATTGGCGTAGCCATAGAGCACGTAGTTGGCCGGCGTGATGTTGGCTTTCTTCAGCGCATCCTGGACGCCCTGCGTGGAGGGATCGGCCAGCGGATCGGGCGTCGCCGAATAATAGACGTTCTTCAGATTCTCAGGCCCGCCGGCGGCTGCGACGAGTTCCGTCTGCGCGAAAGCATCGCCGCTGACGACGACTACGTCGACACCCTGTTCCTTCAGCTGGCGGATCAACGGACCGCCTTCGGGAATGAGACCACCGAAATAAACGGCATTGGCGCCGGAGCTCTTGATCTTGGTGACGAGCGCGTTGAAGTCACGTTCGCCACGGGTCAGGCCTTCGTACATCACCGGCTTGATTCCGCGTGCTTCGATCGTCTTCTTGACGGCGTCCACCAGGCCCTGGCCATAGGTGTCCTTGTCGTGGATGAGCGCGATCTTGTCCCGCTTCAGCGTATCCAGGATGAAGCTGCCGGCGACGACGGCCTGCTGGTCGTCACGGCCGCAGCCACGGAACAGGTTGTCGAAACCGCGATCGGTCACGGTCGGATTGGTCGAGGACGGCGTCATTTCGAGGATGCCGGCATCATTGTAGATTTCCGAAGCGGGGATCGTGTTGGACGAGCAGAAATGCCCGATCACGGCCTGGACCTTGTCCTGATCGACGAAACGATTGGCGACGGCAACGGCCTGCTTCGGTTCGCAGGCGTCGTCACCCTTCACCAGTTCAATCTTCTTGCCATTGATGCCGCCCGACGCATTGACGTCGCTGACATAGGCGGACACGCCGCTGAACACCTGCTCGCCGAAGGTCGCATTGGCGCCGGTATAGGGGCCGGCGACGCCGATCTTGACCGTGTCGGCGGCCAAAGCGCTGGAAAACAGCAAGGCGGAGGCCACAGCGGTGGCGCTCAGAAGTTTCGAGATGGATTTCATGTGCTTTTCCCTCTGGTTGAAGCTCTCTGGTTTTGGTGGCTCTTGACGCGGTTTAGTCCGCGTTCATGCTTCGCATCAAAGGCGAAGCTATTATTTTTGTTGGATAATTTCTCTTTCCCGAAGTTGCGGAGAAGAGCGGATTTCGAGATTTTCGATCCTTTTCTTAATTGACACTTATATGATAAGTGACATATACGAAGATCGTCAAGCGGAAATGTTGCAGTGTCGTTTGCAACAGTGAAGAATGGCACGGCGCATGGCCGCGCGAGCGCGGCCTCCAACGTTAAGAAAGCGGGGAACAAGACGGTGAGCAGCACGCCACGAAACTGCCGGGTGGGCGTCGATATCGGCGGCACCTTTACGGATATCGCTCTCGACCTCGATGGGACGCTCCACTCGACGAAGATCCTGACGGATTATACGGCACCGGAGCGGGCGATCCTCAAGGGCGTGAAGGCCGTCGCCGACATGGCGGGTATCGCTCTTTCAGAGATCGGTATCCTCATTCATGGCACGACGCTCGCCACCAATGCGCTCATCGAGCGGCGCGGCGCCAAAACCGCCTTCGTGACGACGGAAGGTTTTCGTGACGTGCTCGAGATGCGCACTGAGAACCGTTTCGAGCAGTATGATCTCAATATCTCCCTGCCGCCGGCGCTCATTGCCCGCGCCGACCGCTTCGTCATCCGGGAGCGTATCGATGCGCAGGGCAAGGTTCTGCTCGCTCTGGATGAGGCTTCGGTCGCAGCCGTCGTCGAGAAGGTTGCCGCCGGCGGCTATGAAAGCGTCGCGGTCGGCTTCATTCATGCCTATGCGAATGGCGCGCACGAAGTCGCCGTCCGCGATGCGATCCTGAAGCGCCTTCCCGGCATTTCCGTTTCGATCTCGTCGGAAGTTTCGCCGCAGATGCGCGAGTTCGAGCGCTTCAACACGGTTTGCGCCAATGCCTATGTCAAGCCGGCGATCAAATCCTATCTCGACCGTCTCGTCGTGTCGCTGAAGGAGATCGGAGTCGGCTGCCCGGTCTTCATGATCCATTCCGGCGGCGGGATCGTCTCGGTCGAGAGCGCCTCCGAGTTTCCGGTGCGTCTGGTCGAATCCGGTCCGGCGGGCGGCGCGATCTTCGCGGCCGACATCGCCCGTCAACATGGTCTCGATACGGTTCTTTCCTTCGATATGGGTGGCACGACCGCCAAGATCTGCCTGATCGAAAACCAGGTGCCGAAGACGGCCAAGACGTTCGAAGTCGCGCGCACCTATCGATTCCGCAAGGGATCCGGCATGCCGATTTCCATCCCCGTCGTCGAGATGGTCGAAATCGGCGCGGGCGGCGGTTCGATCGCTTCGGTCGACGCAATGCGCCAGATCCGCGTCGGGCCGCACTCGGCGGCCTCGGAGCCCGGCCCGGCCTGTTATCAGCGCGGCGGCAAGAACCCCACCGTCACCGATGCTGACCTGATCCTCGGCAAGCTCGATCCCGCCAATTTCGCCGGCGGCGCCATCCCGCTTTCCGTCGAGGCGAGCCGCCGCGCGATGAGCGACGATATCGGCTCGGTCATCGGCCTCGATCCGGAAGCATCAGCTTACGGCACCTGCGAAATGGTCGACGAAAACATGGCCAATGCCGGCCGCGTCCACACCGTCGAGAACGGCAAGAACATTTCCGATTTCACCATGATCACCTTCGGTGGCGCCGGGCCGCTGCATGCCGCGCGCCTCTGTGAAAAAATGGGTATCTCGACCTTCCTCGTTCCGCCGGGTGCCGGCGTCGGTTCGGCGATCGGCTTCCTCAAGGCGCCGTTCGGCTATGAGTCCGTCCGCAGCGCCGTCTTCAACCTGTCGAATTTCGAATATTCCGAGGCCAACCGGCTCCTGCAAGCCATGAAGGCTGAGGCGCTGGGCTTCGTCGAAGGCGGGCTCGATGCGGGCTCCCCGGTGATCGAACGCACGCTGTTCATGCGTTATGCCGGGCAGGGCTGGGATATCCCGGTCCCGCTTGCCGATGACAATTTCGACGCCGCGAGTGCTGAGACGATCGCCGCCTCGTTCGAAAAGGAATATGAGCGTTTCTTCGGCCGCGCCATCGAAGGTCTCGATATCGAGATCGTCAGCTGGTCGGTCAAGGCGAGTTCGCCGCTGCCGCCGGTGGAGCGCGTATCCTCCATCGCCGAAGGCAATGTCGTGCAGCCGGGCAAGACCCGCCGCCTGTTCGAGGCTGCGCAGGGCGCCTATCTCGAAGCGGGCATTCACGAGCGTACCGGCCTGACGCCCGGCGACGTGGTCAAAGGCCCCGCCGTCATCGTCGAGCGCGAGACCTCGACGGTTCTCACCGCCTCTTTCAAAGCCGTCGTTCAGCGCGATGGCTGCCTTCTCGTAACCCGGATCTGAGGATAGTCACATGAACCAATCCATGATCGATATCCATATGCAGGTCATGTGGAACCGGCTGATCTCCGTCGTCGAGGAGCAGGCGCAGACGCTGATCCGCACGGCCTTCTCCACCTCCGTACGCGAGGCGGGCGATCTGTCGGCCGGCGTCTTCGACCTGGAAGGCCGCATGCTGGCGCAGGCGGTTACCGGCACGCCCGGTCACGTCAACGCCATGGCAGAATCCGTCGCGCATTTCATTGCCGATATCGGGCCGGACAATATCTTCGAAGGCGACGTCTACATCACCAACGATCCATGGAAGGGAACGGGCCATCTGCACGACATCACCGTCGTCACGCCCTCCTTCCATCACGGCAAGCTGGTCGGTTATTTTGCCTCGACCGCGCATGTCGTCGATGTCGGTGGTCGCGGTTTCGGCCCGGATGCCCGCGAAGTCTATGAAGAGGGCATCTTCATCCCGATCATGAAATTCTTCGAGCGCGGCGAGCTGAACCGGACGCTGATCCATATTGTGCGCAACAATGTTCGCGAAAACGATAAGGTCGTCGGCGACTTTTATGCGCTCGCCGCCTGCAATGAAACGGGCCATCGCCGGCTCGTCGATATGCTGACGGAATTCAATCTTCCTGATTTGTCGACGATCGGCGGCTTCATCCTCAAGCACAGCCGCGAGGCAACGCTGGAGCGGCTGCAGAACCTTCCGCATGGCTCCTGGAATTATAGCCTCGATCTCGACGGCTATGATGAGCCGGTGCATCTCGCCGCAAAACTTACCATCGGTCCCGAGGGGGTCGTGGTCGATTTCGATGGCACCTCCGGCATGAGCAAGTTCGGCATCAACGTGCCGCTCGTCTATGCCAAGGCCTATGCCTGTTACGGCATCAAATGCGTCGTGGCGCCGGAAATTCCCAACAACGCCGCCTCGCTCGCACCCTTTGACGTCGTGGCGCCGGAGGGCTGCATCCTCAATGCCAAGCGGCCGGCGCCGGTCGCCGTCCGCCACGTTCTCGGCCATTTCGTGCCGGACCTCGTGCTCGGCGCGCTGCATCAGGCGCTTCCGGGCCAGGTGCCGGCGGAGGGTGCCAGCGCACTCTGGAACCTGCATATGAGCGTGCGCCCCGTCTCCGATCAGATCGGCGGCAAGGGCGCGGAAATCCTGATGTTCAATTCCGGCGGCTCCGGCGCGCGTGCCGCTCTCGATGGCTTGAACGCCACCGCCTTTCCGAGCGGCGTGCACACGATGCCGATCGAGGCGACGGAAAATGTCGGCCCCGTCATCATCTGGCGCAAGGAGTTGCGCGAGGGGTCCGGGGGTGCCGGCGCGCAACGCGGCGGTCTCGGTCAGATGATCGAGATCGAAGCGGCCGAAGGCTTCAGCTTCCGCTTCTCCGCCATGTTCGACAGGCTCGGCCACCCCGCACGCGGCCGCGAAGGCGGACAGAGCGGCACGGCCGGCGCCGTTGTGCTCGACGACGGTACGGTTCTCAAGGGCAAGGGGCTGCAATTCGTACCGGAAGGCCGGCGCCTCGTTCTGTCGCTTCCGGGCGGCGGCGGTTACGGCGATCCGGCAAATCGCCCGACTGACGCGATCGAACACGACCTAAGGCATGGATACATCACCGAAGAACAGGCTGAAGCCTACGGCAGGGGCCGGACCCAGGGAGGCAAGGCATGAATATGATTGCATTCGAAAGCACGCGCGTCGCGACGATCAAATCCTCGCCGTCCATGGCGGTGTCGATCGCCGCCAAGGCGATGCGGGCCAAGGGAGAGCATGTCGTCGACCTCTCGCTCGGCGAGCCCGATTTCGATACGCCCGATCATATCGTCCAGGCGGCGATCGAGGCGATGCGCAAGGGGCTTACCCGCTATACCGCGCCGGACGGCCTGGTGGAGCTGCGCGAAGCGATCGTCGCCAAGTTCAAACGCGAGAACGGCCTTGACTACGCCATGGATGAGATCTCCATCGGCAACGGCGCCAAGCAGATACTCTTCAATGCATTCCTGGCAACGCTGGAGCCCGGCGACGAGGTGGTCGTGCCGGCGCCTTACTGGGTCTCCTACACCGACATCGTCATCCTGCATGGCGGCATTCCCAAAACCGTGCCTTGCGGTGTCGAGGATGCCTTCAAAATCACAGCCGAGCGGCTGGAAGCAGCCATCACGCCGAAGACGCGATGGTTCCTGTTCAACTCTCCCTCCAATCCGACGGGGGCGATCTATACGGCGGACGAACTGAAGGCGCTTGGTGCGGTGCTGGCGCGCCATCCCCACGTGGCGATCATGTCGGATGAGATCTACGAACATATCGTCTGCGGCGAGGTGCCCTTCACGTCCTTCGTCGTCGCTTGCCCGGAGCTGAAGGACCGGACGCTCATCATCAACGGCGTATCCAAGGCCTATGCCATGACGGGATGGCGCCTCGGTTATGCGGCCGGCCCGCGGGAACTGACCAGGGCCCTGAACAAGCTTCAGTCCCAGAGCACGACCTGCCCGTCCTCCATCACCCAGTTTGCCGCCGCGGCAGCGCTCAATGGTCCCCAGGACTTCGTCACGACGGCGGTTGCCGAATACAAGGCGCGCGGCGAACTCGTTGCAAGGGGCTTCAGCGCGATACCCGGTCTTGAGGTGCGAGCACCGGAAGGGGCCTTCTACCTCTTTCCAAAATGCGCCCACTATATCGGCAAGACGGCGCCCGACGGCGCCAGGATTTCCAACGATACCGAATTGGCCTCCTATCTCCTGAGGGAAGGCAAGGTCGCAACCGTTCCGGGTGCCGCTTTCGGTGTCGAACCCTATATTCGCCTTTCCTTCGCGACATCGCGCGACAATCTTGCCATTGCCATCGAGCGCACCGCCGATGCACTGGCCAAACTTCGCTAAAGGGAAAATTCGATGACCGATTATCAGCGCACGCTTCTGACCGGCGCGGCCGGCGCTCTGGGAACCCAGTTGCGCGAATCCGGAACAAGGCTCGGCAAGATCGTCAGGCTGTCCGCACGCAAGCCCTGCGACAACCTCGCGCCGCACGAGGAAGATTTCCCGGCGGACCTTTCCGACTTCGACGCCGTTTCCAAAGCCGTGGAGGGTTGCGACGCCATCATTCATATGGGCGGCCAGGGGCTGGAAGCTCCCTGGAACACCATCCTCAACGCCAATATCGTCGGCAGCTACAACATCTATGAGGCGGCGCGTCAGCATGGCGTCAAGCGCATCGTCTATGCCAGCTCCGTTCACGCCATCGGGTTTTACGAGCGCACCGAGACGATCGACGGCAACGTGCCGACCCGCCCGGACAGTCTTTACGGCGTGTCGAAGACCTTCGTCGAAAACCTCGGCCGTTACTATTTCGACAAGTTCGGGATCGAGACCGTGAGCTTGCGCATCGGCTCGTCCTTCCCTGAGCCGACGGACCGGCGCCATCTCATCACCTGGCTTTCCTATCGCGATTGCCGCCAGCTCGTCGAAAAGAGCCTGTCGGCCGAACGCGTCGGCTTCATGGTCGCCTATGGCATGTCCGACAACAGCCAGGCCTTCTGGGACAACCGCACGGCGGCATCGCTTGGATACAAGCCGGAAGACAGCGCCGACGATTACGCGGACAAGGTCTTTGCGAAGACGAAACAAGGCGATCCCAACGATCCGGCGGTGCGCTTCCAGGGCGGCAGCTTTGCCGCTGCCGGCCATTATGAAGACGAGAAAAAGTGAGACGCCCCGATGCAAGCTTCCAAGTCGTCCTATGACGTGGTGATCGTCGGCGGTGCAGTGGTCGGCAGTTCGACGGCATATTTTCTGGCGACCAACCCCGATTTCAACGGATCGGTCCTGGTGATCGAGAAGGACTGGACCTATCAGCGGTCGGCCACCGCGCTCTCTTCCAGCTCCATCCGTCACCAGTTCTCGAATGCGATCAATGTCAAAGTCTCGCAGTTCGGGACGGAGTTCATCCGCAACTTCAAGGAAAACGTCGCCATCGACGACGACACGCCGGAGATCGGTTTTCATGAGGCCGGGTATTTGTTCCTCGCCGAGGACGAACGCGGCGATCAGGTTCTCCGGCGCAATCACGAGACCCAGATCTCCTGCGGGGCTGATGTGACGCTGCTCGATCCTGACGGCCTCGGCCGGCGGTTTCCCTGGCTGAACCTGGAAGGGCTGACGCTCGGCAGCACCGGCGAACGGGGTGAGGGCTGGTTTGACAGCGTCGGCCTGCTGCAGGGCTTCCGCAAGAAAGCGCGCTCTTTGGGCGTCGAATATATCGAAGACGAAGTCGTTGCCGTCAACAGAGAGGGAGACCGCATGGTTTCCGTGTCGACGAAGAGCGGCCAGACGATCGCTTGCGGCACGATGGTCAACGCATCGGGCACCAACGGTAAAAAGGTCGCCCGCATGGCCGGGCTCGACGTTCCCGTCGAGCCACGCCGACGCTCGCTGTTCGTCGTCGATTGCCGCACACCGCTCGAAGGAAAGGTCGGCCTGACGATCGACCCCACCGGCGTTTTCTTCCGGCCCGAGGGCAAATTCTATCTGATGGGTACCTATCCCAAGCACGATCCGGAGGTCGATCCCAACGATTTCGACGTCATGCACGACGAATTCGATGAGGAAATCTGGCCGATCATGGCGAACCGGGTTCCGGCCTTCGAGGCGATCAAGGTCGTCAATTCCTGGGCCGGCCATTACGACTATTGCACCCTCGATCACAACGTCGTCCTCGGACCGCATACAGAGGTCAGCAATTTCCTCTTCGCAAACGGCTTTTCGGGGCACGGTCTCCAGCAATCGCCGGCGATGGGACGGGGTCTCTCGGAACTGATTGCCTATGGCGGCTTCAAGACGCTCGATCTTTCGCCATTCGGCTACGAACGAGTGACGGCAAACCGGCCCTTCCTCGAAGACGCCGTCATTTAACGCACAAGGAGAGGGGCTCCCGATGAGAAATGAGACATTGAAGCGCAGCGGCGGCCAGGTGCTCGTCGATGCCTTGCGCATCCACGGTGTCGGGCGCGTGTTCGGCGTGCCGGGCGAAAGTTATCTTGCCGCCCTCGACGCCTTTCACGACATGGAAGACGCCATTGAATTCATCGTCTGCCGGCAGGAAGGCGGGGCTGCCTATATGGCGGAAGCCTACGGCAAGATGACCGGCAAACCCGGTATCTGCTTCGTGACCCGCGGGCCGGGCGCGACCAACGCTTCCGTCGGTGTGCATACGGCTTTCCAGGATTCGACACCGATGATCCTGTTCGTCGGCCAGGTGGCGCGCGACCAGATGGAGCGCGAAGCGTTCCAGGAGATCGATTATCGCCGCATGTTCGGCCAGATGGCGAAGTGGGTCGTCGAGATCGAGGATGCCGCCCGCATTCCCGAGCTCATCAGTCAGGCATTCCACAGAGCCGTCAACGGTCGGCCCGGGCCGGTGGTCGTCGCTCTTCCGGAAGACATGCTGACCGATATGGTCGATGTCGCCGACACCCCGACTTACAAGAAGGTCGAGGCCTTTGCCGGCGAACCGCAATTCGAAGAATTGCTCGGCCTTCTCTCCGAGGCGAAGCGCCCAATGGTCGTCGTTGGCGGCGGCGGCTGGACGCAGCAGGCTGTTGTCGACCTGAAGGCGTTCTCGGAAGCCTTCAGCCTGCCGATCGCCGCGTCCTTTCGCTGCCAGGATCTGTTCGACAATAGGCATGAGAATTATGCCGGCGATCTTGGCCTTGCCGCAGGGCCGAAGCTGATCCGCCATGTGACGGATTGCGACCTGCTGATCTCCATCGGTGCCCGTCTCGGGGAGATGACGACGGGCGCCTATACGCTGATCGACATTCCAGTGCCGAAGCAGTTGCTCGTTCATATCCATCCGGGCGCGGAAGAATTGGGGCGCGTTTATCACGCGCGATTGCCGATCAATGCCAGCGTTGCGGGTTTCCTGTCGCAGGCGGCAAAGTTGAATCCATCATCTGCGCCGGTGTGGAAGGATTGGACCAGAACGGCTCATGCCGACTACCTCGAAAACCTCGCGCATCCCGAGGTCCCGGGTCCCGTGCAGATGGGCGACATCATGGAATGGTTGCGCGGCCATCTCAAGCCCGACGCCATCCTGACCACCGGCGCCGGCAACTATTCCGCCTGGGCGCATCGCTTCTATCAGTACCGCACCTTCCGCACCCAGCTCGGACCGACGAACGGTTCCATGGGCTACGGCGTACCGGCGGCGATCGCCGCCAAGATCACCGATCCCGCGCGCACGGTCGTTGCCTTTGCCGGCGACGGATGTTTCCTGATGAACGGTCAGGAACTTGCAACCGCCATGCAGTATGACGCTCGGGTGATCTTTCTCGTCATCAACAACGGCATGTATGGCACGATCCGCATGCATCAGGAGCGCAGCTATCCCGGCCGTGTCTCCGGCACCGGCCTGACGAACCCGGATTTTGCAGCGCTGGCGCGGTCCTATGGCCTCCACGGCGAGACCGTGGAAAAGACCGAGGACTTCGCCGGCGCCTTCGAACGCTGCGAGGCGTCAGGCAAGCCGGGCCTCATCGAAATCCGGATCGATCCGGAAGCGCTGACACCGAAAATGACACTGACGCAAATTCGCGAACAGGCGATCGCCCAGGGAAAGTGATTACGGCTAAGTGATTGCGGGGAAGTGATCGCAGGAAAACGCACCGCCTGAAAAGCAGGCGGTGCGCATCAATCCTCTGTTTCGCTGCTCGCCGGCTCATTGAGCATCGTGCGGTAGCGATGGAGGCTTTCCTCCAGATGGACGATCAGCGCAGCCTTGGCAGCCTTGGCATCACCTTGGGTGATCGCGGCCAGAATAGCGGCGTGTTCCTTATTGATCTTCTTCAGGTAGGTGCTGTAGCCGCGCGCCGATTGGCGATGTTTGAGCACGAGTTCGAAATTGATGCTCTCTATCACCGCTTCCAGAAAACTCGGGAAGTGGGGATTGCGGGTGGCGCGGGCGATCGCAAGATGGAATTCGAAGTCGGCGCGCGCCTCGACCTCGGCATCGTCCGTCACCAGGTTTTCAAGGTTGTCATAGGCGCGGGCGATCTCGGCCAGCGCCTCCGGCGTCCGCCTCGACGCTGCAAGGGCAACGGATTGGATCTCGACGCCGAGCCGTAATTCCAGGATCTGCATCGCCGAGCGAATGTCCTCGATGCGGCTGATCTCGAAATTGAGGGTCTTTGCGTCCTTCTCGCTGACATAGACCCCCGCACCCTGCCGCGCTGTCACCCGTCCGCCCACCTTGAGGGAGGTGAGCGCCTCGCGAATGACAGTTCGGGAAACCCCGAACTCTTCGCATAGCTGGGCACTTGACGGAATTTTCTCGCCCGGGGCATAAAGACCGGAATCGATCCGTTCCATCAGCTTTGCAACGACGATTTCCGCGAGATTGCCTCGTTGCGTGATGATTGACACTGGTTCGCTCCGGTTTTCACGATCAAATTTAGCACATATCACATATCATGCCACGTCTGATTGTGGGATGCCGGCGTTTTCAGACATTATCTTATCGATGACCTGAAAGGGGTGCGGGATGCGTTTGTTGTCGATTTCCTTCACCTGGGAGCGGCACGAATATCCGGTGGCCATGAGACTGTCTGTATCGCCTGATGCATCGACCTCCGGCTTCCAGCTCATCGCATAAAGGCGCTCGGAGATCGGCCGGTTGCGGGCCTCGTGGCCAAAGGTGCCGGCCATTCCGCAACACCCCGTTTGTGCCGCCTGAAGGTCGATGCCGAGGCTTGCGAACACTTGTTTCCATTGTGCGACGGAAGAGGGCGCATTGGTGCGTTCGGTGCAATGCGCCATCAACCGGAAGTTTTTACCCTTGGCGGAGGAGGGTGACGCGGCAAGCCGGTCAAGAGTGGTGACCAGCCATTCCTGCGGAAGAAGAATAGCCGCCTTCAGCATGCCCTTGTATTCGCTGCGAAAGGCGAGCGTCATCGACGGATCGAGCCCGACGAGCGCCACACCCGCTTCATCCAGCCGCTGAAGATAATGCGCGGTCCGCCCGGCCGCAGCCTCGAAACGTCCGAGATAGCCATGAACGTGCAGCGCTTTGCCATTAACGTGGGAAGCGGCGAGGAAGGGCGAGAGCCCCATTTTCCGCGCAAGCCTGATTGCGGCGAGGGCGACCTCAGGATCGAAATAGGCGGTAAACGCATCGGCGACGAAGATAACGCTCTGCCCCCTCTGGCGCGGCGACAAGGCCTCGATCCGCGACGGGGTCGCAAGCGGTACCCCAAGGCGGGCGGCCTCTTTCGCCAGAGAGATCCGCGGCAGGCGGGGCAGGGACGTCAGTCCGGCGACGCGCATCATCATCCTGCCGGCGCGCGTGCTGACGATAAGGTTATAGGCAGGTCGTATCCGCTGAACCAGGGGCAGGGTGGTCTCGATGGCGGCGACGAGCGGATCCTTCAGCGGACGGAGGTAACGTCCGTAATAAAGTTCGAGGAATTTGGAACGGAAGGCCGGGACGCTGACTTTCACCGGACATTGCCCCGCGCAGGCTTTGCACGCCAGACAGGTGTCCATCGCAGCGCGGACCTCATGGGAAAAGTCGTCACGATTTTGGGGGTTCAGCGAGTTGAAGGCGCGCCGCGCCAGGTTCGCCAGCGGACCGCTCCGCCGCAAGCGTTTTGCCTCCTCGCGAGCATCGATGCCCTTCTCGGCAAGCAGCTTCAGCCATTCCCGCATCAAAGCCGCGCGGCCCTTGGGCGAAAAGCGCCGATCGCGTGTCGCCTTGTAGGAGGGGCACATGGGGCTGGTTTCATCGAAGTCGAAACAGGCGCCGTTGCCGTTGCAATAGGCGGCGTTGTCGAAGGCCGAGCGGATCTCGTTGCCGATGATGCGGTCGGTCTCTCCTCGCAGCGGCACGTCGTCGATCTTCAGCAGCGCCTGGCCGGCAGGGGCTGCAATCTTGCCTGGATTGAGGCGGTTTTCCGGATCGAAAGCCCGTTTGATCTCCTGCAGGCTGGGATAGAGATCGCCGAAAAATTCCGGCACATATTCGGAACGCACGCCTTTGCCGTGCTCTCCCCAGAGCACGCCGCCATATTTGCGCGTCAGCGCCACGACGGCGTCGCTGATCTCCCGAACCAGCCGGACATGGTCGTCGCGGGTAAGGTCGAGTGCCGGCCGCACATGCAAGACGCCGGCATCGACATGGCCGAACATGCCGTAGGAAAGGCCCGCGCCATCGAGAAGCGCGCGGAATTCGCGGATATAGGGCGCGAGGTTTTCCGGCGGCACGGCCGTATCCTCGACGAATGCAACCGGTCTGACTGGCCCTTCCACGTTTCCAAGCAGGCCGACCGCCCGCTTGCGCATCGACCAGATCGCCTCGACATCGGCATGACCTCGGGCGATCGTGTAACCGGCATGGCGTGCATTTGCGCCGGTGGCAAGCGCTGCAGTCACCTCGGCGAGTTTGCGTTCGAGTTCGGCTTCATCGTCGGCCAGCACTTCGGCGATATTGATGCCGTTGGTCGCTCCGCCCGCGTCGTCCGGAAAAAAGCGGGCAATGCCGGTCCAGACGATGTCGCCTCTGGCGAGGCCGAGAACCTTTTCGTCGACCGTTTCCACCGAGGCGACGTTCAGCGCCACGAGGCTGCGGGCATCCTCCAAGGCGGTGTTGAAGTCGCCGTAGCGGATGTTGATCAGGGCCGCATGGGCGGGGATCGGCAGAAGGTTGAGTTCGGCTTCGGCGATCATCGCCAGCGTTCCCTCCGAGCCGCAGAGGATGGCATTGAGGTCGAAGCGCCCGTCGCTTCGGAAGATGTGAGCGAGGTCGTAGCCGGTCATGTAGCGGTTGAGTTTCGGAAAGATCTCGGCGATCCGGTCGCGCTTTTCCCGCGCGATCCGCTCGACTGTCCTGTGGATCTCGCCGACACGGTCCTGGCGCGCGACGATCTCCGTGAACGCCTCCGGATCGAGCGGGCGCGACCACCAGTCGGAGCCATCTACAAGCACGATGCGCAATCCCAGTACATGGTTGCTGGTCTTGCCGTAGAGGCATGACCCCTGGCCGCAGGCATCCGTGGAAACCATGCCGCCGATGGTGGCGCGATTGGAGGTGGAGAGTTCAGGCGCAAAAAACAGGCCGTAAGGCTTTAAAGCCTGGTTCAGTTGATCCTTGACCACGCCCGCCTGGACGCGGGCAATTCTCCTGACCGGGTCGATTTCGAGAATGGAATTCATGTGTCGCGAGCAGTCGACGACGATGCCCGATGTGAGAGATTGGCCGTTCGTGCCGGTTCCGCCGCCGCGCGGCGCGACGGTGATCCCGCGAAAAGCCGGCTCCGACAAGACGGCCGCCGTGATCTGCAGGTCTTCGACGCCTCGGGGGAAAAGGATGCCGGTCGGCTCGATCTGATAGATGGAGTTGTCGGTCGAAAAAACAGTCCGGCTCGCCGCGCCGGTTTCGATGTCGCCATCGAACCCCGCCTCGATGAGCCGCTGGAAGAATCCTGCAGGAGGAAGGGGGATTGAACCATGCGGCCGGAGGCGTGGAATCATTGCGAAACCTTCAGAATGCACTTGAGCTTTGTCAAGCTTGGCATATAAGTGATAACATACAATGGCAGCTGCGCAACGCAAAACACTGAGGTGGAACTTTGAAGAACCAGACCGCAATCATCGTCGGCGGCGCTTCCGGACTCGGCTTGACGACGGCCAAGCTGATGATCTCGCATGGGGCGACCAGGATCGGGCTCATCGATCGCAATGAGCAGCTGCTTGCCTCTTCGGCCGAGGCGCTTCGTGCTCTCGGCGCCGAGGTTGCGACGGCCGCTGCCGACATTTCCCGGGCGGAAACGGCTCATCGTGGGTTCAACGAGATCGCCGGCAAGCTCGGCCGGATCCATGTGCTCGTCAACAGCGCCGCCATCTATCCGAGACGTCCTATCCTCGAGATCACCGACGAGGAATGGGACCTCGAAAATGCGATCAACGTGAAGGGTACCTATCATATGATGGTGGCTGCCGTTCTTCATATGCGCCAGCACGTGAACGCGCCCGAGGTTACGGGGCGGATCGTCAATGTGACCTCGGTCGATGCTTTCAAGGCTCATCCCCAGAATGCGCATTATGCCGCAACCAAGGCGGCTGTCGTCAGTCTGACGAAATCCTTTGCCCAGGAATGCGCCAAGGACCAGATCCTTGTCAATTCCGTAGCGCCCGCCGGTTTCGCGACGGATCGCGCCAAGGAGCTCGGATTCCTGCCGGAGCTGGCCAAAGCCAGCGCCCTTGGCCGCGCGGCCGAGCCGGTCGAAATGGCGGAATGGATCGTCATGATGGCATCGAGCCGCAACACCTATGCAACAGGCGAAAACGTCGTCGTCAGCGGAGGCTACATCTATGTCTGAGCCGCTGCCCTATCGGGTCGCCGTGGTCACCGGTGCGACGAGCGGCATCGGTCGCGCCACCGTCGACAAGCTGTGTAAGATGGGGCTGACGGTCTATGCCGTTGGCCGAAGCGCCGAGGCTCTTGAAGAACTCGCTGGGGAAAGCGGGGCGAAGCCGATCCGGGCCGATGTGCGCGATACCGCCGAAATCGTCAAGCAGCTTCACGGAACTGAGGTCGATATCCTGATCAACAATGCCGGCATTCTCTCGACTCGGGCGACATTCAGCGAGATCGAACCGTCCGAAATCGATGCCATGATCGACATCAATCTCAAGGCGCCGATGCAGCTGACCCGTGCATTCCTGCCTGCCATGGTTGAGCGAAAGCGCGGCCACCTGATCTATATCGGCTCGAGCGGCGGCCAGGCGCCGTATCCGAATATGGCGGCCTACGGCCCGTCGAAGGCCGGGCTCAGCCTGTTTTGCGACAATTTGCGCTGCGACCTGCTCGGGACCTCCGTTCGGGTAACCGAGGTGGTGCCGGGCCGCGTCCAGACGGAACTTTATCGAACCGCAATGGCGGGCAATCAGGCGCGGACGCTGCTCTATGACGGCTACCGTCCGATACAGCCTTCACACATCGCCTCGATCATCTCGAGCGCCATCGAGCTTCCCGTCTTCGTCGACGTGTCGCGGATCGAAGTCTTCCCGACGGACCAGGCGACCGGCGGCGGCACCATGGTCAAATTTCCCGGGCCGTAGGCGGGCGCTCGCTTGTTTCGAAGAGACCGCGGGCCGCCTCGACCATCGATTGCAGCTGATTGGGGTCGCGTACGCCCTGTCGGTAGATCTCGATGATGATGCTCGCCATTCGTTCGGCTTCATCGCTGTCTCTTGCTATTGCGTAATCGGCGCGCAGCTTGTCGAAGACGTGCTGGCAGGTTTCAAGATCGCGGGAGTCCAGCGGTACCTGCGATCGGTTTTTGATCGTTTGAACCATCTCTATTCCCTCCGAAAGGCCCGCCAGCGAGGCCGGCGGGCCGGCAGATGTGTTAGAAATCCATGCCCGGGCCGGCGGGCAATGGCGGCGGCGCGTCCTTCTTGGGTTTCTCGGCGATCATGGCTTCGGTCGTGACGAGAAGACCGGCGATGGAGGACGCGTCCTGCAGCGCGGTGCGAACAACCTTGGCCGGATCGATGACGCCCTGCGCATAAAGGTCGCCATATTCGCCGGTCTGAGCGTTCCAGCCGTAGGCGAAGTCACTTTTCTCGCGCAGCTTGCCGACGATGACCGAGCCTTCCGCTCCGGCATTTTCGGCGATCTGCCGCGCCGGCGTCTCGAGCGCGCGGCGAACGATGTCGACACCGACACGCTGGTCGCTATTGGCGGTCTTGAGGTTGTCGAGCGCCTTGACGGAGCGCAGCAGCGCCACACCGCCGCCCGGCAGAATGCCTTCCTCGACCGCCGCCCGGGTTGCATGAAGCGCGTCGTCGACGCGGTCCTTCTTTTCCTTCACTTCGACTTCCGTCGAGCCGCCGACGCGGATGACGGCAACGCCGCCGGCGAGCTTGGCAAGACGCTCCTGCAGCTTCTCGCGGTCGTAATCGGAGGTGGTTTCTTCGATCTGGGCCTTGATCTGGGCAACACGGCCTTCGATGTCGGACTTGGCGCCCGCGCCGTCGACGATCGTGGTGTTCTCCTTTTCGATCGACACCTTCTTGGCACGGCCGAGCATGTCGAGCGTTACGGATTCGAGCTTGATGCCGAGGTCTTCGGAGATGACGGTGCCGGCGGTGAGGATGGCGATGTCTTCGAGCATGGCCTTGCGGCGGTCGCCGAAGCCAGGCGCCTTGACGGCAGCGATCTTCAGGCCGCCACGCAGCTTGTTGACGACGAGGGTTGCAAGAGCTTCGCCTTCGACGTCTTCAGCGATGATGAGGAGCGGCTTGCCGGTCTGGACGACGGCTTCGAGAACCGGCAGCATCGACTGCAGGTTCGACAGCTTCTTCTCGTGGATGAGGATATATGGGTCTTCGAACTCGGCCCGCATCTTGTCGGCATTGGTCACGAAGTAGGGGCTGAGGTAGCCGCGGTCGAACTGCATGCCTTCGACGACTTCGAGTTCGGTTTCGGCGGTCTTGGCTTCTTCAACGGTGATGACGCCATCATTGCCGACCTTTTCCATGGCTTCCGCCAAAAAACGGCCGATTTCGGCATCGCCATTGGCGGAGATCGTGCCGACCTGGGCGATTTCGGCATTGTTGGAGATCTTGCGGGCGTTGGCCTTCAGTTCCGCAACGATGGCGCCGACGGCGAGATCGATGCCGCGCTTCAGGTCCATCGGGTTCATGCCTGACGTGACGGCCTTGGCGCCCTCTTTGACGATCGCCTGGGCAAGCACCGTTGCGGTCGTGGTGCCGTCGCCGGCGATGTCGCTGGTCTTCGAGGCGACTTCACGGACCATCTGGGCGCCCATATTCTCGAACTTGTCTTCGAGTTCGACTTCCTTGGCGACGGAGACGCCGTCCTTGGTGATGCGCGGCGCGCCGAAGGACTTGTCGATCACGACGTTGCGGCCCTTCGGGCCGAGCGTCACCTTCACGGCGTTGGCCAGGATGTCGACGCCGCGCAGCATCTTCTCCCGGGCTTCGGTGCTGAATTTGACTTCTTTAGCGGCCATGTCCTCACTCCTTCATAGGCAGCCAGAGCAATTCCGGGAAAGGTGCGAAGCGGTTTTCCGTTCGGAATTGCGTCAGAAATAAAATATTGGAGCTGTTCTGCTTTTCTACGACAAGCTGAAGCGCTCCAGCGTTGACGAATGTTCGCAGGGACCTCAGGCGGCCTGCTGCTGTTCGCCCTGGGTTTCGATGACGCCCATCACGTCGCTTTCCTTCATGATCAGCAGGTCTTCGCCATCGATCTTGATCTCGGTACCGGACCATTTGCCGAACAGGATGCGATCGCCGGGCTTGACGTCGAGCGCCTGGATCTGGCCGGCATCGTTGCGTGCACCAGGGCCGACGGCGATGACCTCACCTTCCTGCGGCTTTTCCTTGGCAGTGTCGGGAATGATGATGCCGCCCTTGGTCTTGTCCTCTGACGTGACCCGGCGGACGAGAATGCGATCATGAAGCGGTCGGAACGACATGTCTTCCTCCATCGACAAACAGTGATGATGTTGCTCCCCCCGGGCCGGACCGGATGACCAATCCGGGGCGGGTGCAAGGTTCCGCACGAGCGCGCCTTGCGCGACTGATCTGGTTCGACGGCACTGCAATTTCAAGAGGGAATGAGAGAAAAATTAGCACTCTCCACCGGCGAGTGCTAACGTATTGCAGGGAACAGAAAATCGGCTCCCGCGTTCGGACTACAAGGTGGATGACACTGTGTCGAATGCGCGTTCAAGCCGCATCGAGGCTTGAATCCGGAATTTGACATTCCCAACTGTCTCATGATCGAGGCTTGACGAGCTCGATCACCGTCCCACGTCTTTTGGAGTGAGTGACATGGAAGAAAAGACCAATATAATCAGAGACCTCAGCATTGAGGAACGTGAGGAAATCTTCGTCGATATCGCTCGCACGCTGGAGGATACGGCGCGTGAGGCTCTTGTCGAAGGCAACATGCAGTTTGCGGCACTGTCCAACAACATGGCTGAAGCGATCCGCGTCAACGCCGACGAACTGGCCCGTGACGATCCCGACAATGCCGAGCTCGTGTTGCTGCAGGCGACGGCGATGATTTCGCAGTTCGAGGCCGTGCACCCCTATCGAATGGTGAGTATGGCCGTTCATTGATTGCCGCCGGCGCGTGCGGCTCGATCGCGCGCTCAAATCAATCGCCACCCACGCGGAACTCTCACTGCTTGCGAAGGTTATTGGATCACAACATCGAAGGGTGATCCATGATGACCGTCAAATCCACCGTGCCGCCCGAGAGCGGGACCGACGACGCGCGTTCCGCCGACACCGAACGGACCGAAGCCGATCGCAAGAGGGCATTGGAAACTGCCCGGGAGGCCGAACGCTTCTGGAAGGAACGGGTGGAGACGCTTTCAAAGGACGAGCACAAACGGGTGGAGGATTTTCTTCCAACCATCAACACGCCGTGAAAGTGGCTGGGCCTGTTCTTCGGACGGCTTATTTAAATGCGCTTGGAGGAGATCATGGCGATAGACAAGCACGAGCAGATACGTCGCCGTGCCTACGAAATCTGGGAGGCCGAAGGCCGCCCGGACGGCGCCGACCAGCGTCACTGGTTGCAAGCCTGTGATGAACTTGCGGGCGAGGATGAGCATGAAACACTGCAGAACCTGCTCGATGAAGACGACAGGGATGATGCAGCACTGCTCCAAGGCGCCGGCGAGAGCGGCGATTTCGATCGGCGACAAACGCCTGTCCAGGCCGCGGCGGTTCCCGTCCCTGACATCGAGATGACGACGGGCGAGAAGCCTTCCCGACAGAAGATCGGGAAGACCGAGGGCCCGTGATCGCCATGCAGCATCTCGACCATGCCATCCAAGTGGCTCTTACAGCCCATGAAGGTCAGGCAGACAAGACCGGCCGGCCGTTCTTCGAACATTGCCAGCGGGTCGCACTTCTCGTTTCCGGCGATGAGCGGCGGACGATCGCCTACCTTCATGACGTGGTCGAGAAAGGAAGCGGCTGGACGCTCGACAGGCTGAGGGAAGATGGCTTTGCGCCAGCGATCATCTCCGCCGTGGACGCTCTGACACGGCGGCCGGACGAGCCGGACGACGACTTCGTCAGACGCGCGGCATCCAACCCGCTGGCCTTGCCGGTCAAGCAGGCCGATCTCGAAGACAATCTCCGGCAGGCCGAACAGACCGGCAAGAACACCGAAAAGTACCAGCGCGGCCTGGATCTCCTGCGCGACATCAAGAGCCGACAATAGGAGCTCGGACAAATTTGCGCAGTTCGCCTGGCCGCCAAGATCGATAATGGGCCGATGGCGACCGTAACCTGACTTCCGCTGGTGCAGCGAAGGTTTTGTGCCTCATTTCATGTTTTGTTGGTAAACCACACTGTCGGGACGCCGAGCACGCCTCCCGTGCGCATCGCCGTCTTCAGTTCGTCCAGCTTGCTGAACGCCTGAGCCGCTTCAAACGTCGCAAACTCATGGGTGACGGTAATATCGTTCGGGTTGTCGATGGCGCGATAGACGGCTTGCGCTGTCACCCCATTGGCCTTCTGAACCTGATGAAACGCATCATATACCTTGCGCCAGGCGGCGTAGTCGGAGACCTCGTGCCTCACGAATAATGTCGTCATATCATCCTCCCCGATTGCATTTCCAAGTCTCGTGGATGGCTATTACGATTGAACCAGGAACATCATGGTCTCGGGCAAGACGCCGTCACTCGCCATCGCATCGGCGGCTGCCTTGGTCTGCATGAAGGCCATCAACTTTTCCATGTCTGCGACGTCCATGACCAAACCAACGCGGTTGGAGTTTTGCGGGTCTGTAAACGTACGAATGTTCGTGACGCCGATGGGTTCCAATACCTGTTTGCGGATGGGTGAAGCGAGCCAGTGTTTCGTGTCCTTGACGTCGTGACAGATCATTATGGTAGGCATTGTGTCCTCCTCTCAAGATCTCGGAAAACTGAAAGCTAAGTATGCTGTTGCGCTTTGCCGGATTTCATTACAGCAATGTTGCGAAGAGTGGGTTTTTCTTATTCATTAGTTGGAGATGTAAATATAACTATTGAGTAATTCGAAAATGTTATGCGACGGCGGCGTCGGGCGCGCATTGGGTTTTTGCAATAGCTTTGGTGACGGTTCCGGAGTCAGTGAGTGTCATTGGCGCTAATGACTTGGTCAATTTGACTTCCCTCCGATTGTCGCATCAATCTGACAATAGGATACGCCGCGTGCGAGATGGCAGAGGTTTGGAATGATCGAACGCCAGCCATTTGATCTCAAAGCCTATGTCCACGACATCGGAACAAGGCCGTGCTTTATCTGCGGCTTGCTCAAGAACGACCCCGCTTTCTTTCATCATCGCGTTTTTGAAGACGATGAGACGATCATTTTCCTGAGCAAATATCCCACGTTACCCGGCTATTGCCTTGTCTGTCCGAAGGAGCACCGTGAGGATCTGGCGCGAGACATGTCGAAGGATGAATATCTTCGACTACAGGGCAAGGTGCATGTCTTGTCGCGCGCCCTCAAAAGCGTGTTCGACGCCGAGCGAATTTATGTGCTTTCGCTCGGCAGCCAGCAAGCCAATAGTCACCTGCATTTTCATGTCGTTCCCTTGCCTTCAGGCGTGCCTCTCGAAGAGCAGCAATACCATGCGCTGATGGCGGAGAATGGGGTCCTGCACATACCTGACGATCAAATGGCAGAGTTGGCACAGCGCATCGCAGAAGCATACCGTGCCGAGTTGACCGCACGATAGTCACTCCTGTTCCCCCAATCCCAGGCTATGACTGGAGGGCGAATGCCGGCACCCGCTCGCCGTTCTCGCGAAAGAGCCGCTCCAAGTCTTCGAGGCGAGGGCAGGCAGGCGGATTATCGAGCGCTTGTGCCCAGTTCTCGCGGCTGGGCAATGCCATTGCCGCGGTCACGAGCACGGTGGTTCCGGGGCCGATTTGGCCGCGCAACTGCGGCAGCAGGGTCTTGGCGTGGATGAGATTGGTATTCGGGATCGGGCTCATCGCATGGCCGGCCCTCGGATCGGGCGATAGATCCACGATCGCGCTGACATCGGTCTGTCCGTACCAGACGGCTCGGCCTTCCCCTGCATCGGAACGGTCGGCATTGAAGTCCGCGCGTTCGATCGCAAAGCCGCCCTCGATTGTGCTGAGGGCGCGCGGCGTGGCGATGCGGTGGATGCGGATATGCCAGGGGTTTTCGGGAAGCAGCCAGGTTTCGATGGTGACATCGTTCCAGGGGCGCCAGCGCGAATAGAGGCGATTGTCGGCGATGAGCGCCTCTTCCATAGTTTCGCGCATGCGAAAATGGACGCCGTCGTCGGAGAGGCCGAGCATGCCGTCGAAGCTTGCGGCGGCAAAATTCCGGTCGTCGGCTTCGATGTTGAAGGCGTAGCGCGTGGAATAGACGAATTTCGAATATTTCTCGTTTGCGCCGAGCATCTTGTCATGCTGCTGTCCGGAGGAGAGCACGACCACATTTCCTGGCGTGTGCATGGCGACCATGCCCGCCGGTTTCAACGCAACCGGCTCCGGAAATTCCGGCTGCGGCGCCTCGTCGGCGGTCCAGAAGGGGTGATCCCCGGGAAGAGCCAGCGGTAGGAAGAATTTCAGCGCCCAATAGGGCGAACCGGGCGAATTGTAGCTCTCGCTCATGAAGAGATTGGGATAACCGTAGCCGACGGAGAGAACGCCGTCGCGCTCGGCAATCGGCATCGCCGACCACCAGCGGATATGGCGCATGTAATAGCCCTTGATCTCGGCCCAGGGCAGCGCTTCGACGCCGGCAAAGGCAAGCGCGCCCCAGAAACCACCGGCCGCGAAGCGGTAGGTCTGGCTGCGGCCGAAGGCAAGGGCTGCGCCATCGGGGCCGAACCAGTGGCGGATATCCCCGGCAAAGGTCTGGGCGCGATCCCGGAAGCGGTCCTTGCGCGCTTCGTCGCCGCGCGCCAACACGGTATAGATCAAGCCGTAGAAATGCATGGCGAAGGGGATGTAATGATCGACCCGACGCACCGGCCCGTCGCGATACCAGCCTTCCCCGAGGTCGAAGGCTTCCAACTCGTCGAGATAGGCAAGGGTTTTCCCGTGGTCGAAGGCGACACCAACGCGCTCCAGCCCGAGATCGATGAGGACGCGGAAGAATTTCCAGTTGTTGTCGATGAATTCCAGTTCGCGCGCGCTGAGAAGATAGGCGGCGACGGTCTTCTTTTCGCTATCGCTGAGCGGTTTCCAGATGTGTTCGGGGACAAGTGCCAGCGCGAAACCGACGGCGGCGAGCTCGACCAGTCGCTGATTGCGGTCGGCAAGATCGCCCCAATATTCGGGATGAGCGGGGTTCGTGCCGTTCGCCAGCCCGCGCCGATAGAGGTCCCAATGCGGGAACGCGCCGCCGCCTGCAGCGAACGGAACAATGCCCCAGAGCGGCCGTGCAAATCCTTCCAGATCCGCCGCCGCCCGGTCGAAGATCGCGCCGGCCGCACCGAGGCGCACACGGGCGCCGCTTTCAGAAAAATACGGCAGGAGCGGCTCGAAGAGATCGGTGACGGCCTTGGCGAGGTCGTCGCGGGTCTTCAGCGGATTGCCGAAGAGCGGATTGGCCCGGGCGGGATCATATATCATTGTCAGGCTCGAAATTCATGAAAAACTGGATCGGCCGCGGGCAGATATTGCCCGCGGCCGTCGACATTTCTTGACGTCTACTTGATGGCCTTCACGCCGTCGGTCATTTCCTTCAACCCGTCGTCGACGGACGTGTTGTCGGTCATGATTGCGTCATGCGCACGGTTGAGCACGACCTCGATCTTGGCGGCGTTCGGGTTGACCGCCATCTCCAGGTAGGTTTTCGTCGGCTTCAGCGCCGCCTTGCTGGCCTCGTCCTGCGGGAAGCCGGGCGTTGCCGCGATCGTGGCGCTGACGTCATCCGTCTTGAGCGCGGGGAACGTGCCCGTCGACGCGATAACGGCCGCACCCTCGGGACCGGTGACGAACTTGATGAAGTCGAGTGCGGCATCCTTGTGGTCGGAATTGGCGTTGACCGCCAGGCCGGAAATCTGGGCGGCCGTCGTGCCGGCCGCGACGCCGTCGGGATGCGGGAATTTCACGATGCCCCAGTTCTTGCTCTTCGATTCACCTGATTTCACCTTGGTGATCTGGGTGCCGACGAACCAGGTTCCCATCGGCAGCATGCCGATCGTACCGTTGAAGAAGAGCGCCGAATAATGCGTGTTCGACGTCTTCAGGAAGGCGTAGGAGGGAATCGCGCCATCCTTCTGTAGGGTGAGCGCCCTCTCGTACCAGGGCTTCAGGAAGTCATACTCACCGTCGACCAGCGTGTGTTTTCCGTCGAGGACGCCGGGCAGCTGGACGGTCGACCGCCAGGTATGCAGGAGCGCGCCATAGGTCTTGTTGGTACCCATGCCACCCGTAAGCTTCTCGGCGGTCGCGTCGAATTGCGCCCAGGTCATGTCATTCGTGGGGTAGGGCACGCCGGCTTTGTCGAATATGTCCTTGTTGTAATAGACGATCCAGAAGTCGGAGCGGAACGGCAGCGAATAGATCTTGCCGTCTATGGTCAGTTCCTCGATCAGGCCGCCATAGGGAGCCGGGTCGATCTTCTGATCCTTCACGAAGCTGCTGAGATCGGCGATGTTGCCGGCGCGCACCAGATTGGTGTAGCCCGGCACGTCCTTGATGGTGACGATGTCGATGTCCTTGGAGCCGCCGGTCAGCTGCGTCGAGATCATCTGCTGATAGTCCTGCGAGCCGAGGTCCATCTGCTCGAATTTCACGTTGGGGTGTTTGGCCTGATAGGCTTCGATCAGCGGCTTGTAATAGGCAGTCTTGTCCCAGTCCCACAAAGCCCATTTGAGCGTCACGGCGTCCTGGGCAAATGCTGCCCCGGCCGTCGTTGCAGCCAAGCTGAAACCCGCCAAGGCAAGTTTCATCGTCCTCCCAAATTTATCCAAATACATTCCCGTTCTCCTTCCCTGGATCATCTCTGGATCAGTTATTTATGAAGCGTTTCGTGCATGCGGTTTGCGGTACGGCGGCAGCTCGAGAACCATCACCGCCGCCCGATGGGCGCCGAATACGACGGCGAACATTCCGAGTGAAAAATTGAAGGTTGCCGGCATGAACACGGAAACCGGATAGAAGAGGATATGCGCCAGCCAGAGGCTTGCAACGAAGGCGAGCGCTGCAAGCGCCGGGAGCGGACGGATGATGGAGGCGAGCGCGGCGAGGCGCAGCAGCCTGGAAGCCGGCAGATCGCGCATCACCATCAGAATGATGAGATGGCAGGCGAGAACGGTGACGAAGGCGGTGGCGACGAGGGCAATCGCCAGCGGCACGCTCAGCAGCAGGTTGTCGCGCGCGCCGGCGGTATAGGCAACGATCGCATGGATGCCGATTGCAAGCCCGCCCGCGAGCACCAGCCCCCAAGCGGTGGCGCGCCAGAAATAGCGCAGAAAAGCTTCGGTGAAGTCCCGCAGCAGGTAGGTGTTGCGATCTTCCACAAAGGTCACCGAGACCCGGGCCATGGCGACCAGGGCTGCCGGTAGCGTCACCACGAGGAGCGAGGCCAGGATGAACAGGATGTTGAGCTTGACCATCTCCCACCATTCGCGGACGAGGATCTCGGCGAACAGCGCAAGGCCGGTCTTCTTCGGAGCATCCTTCGGAATGCCCGGTCCCTCCCTCGTCCACATCTCCCGCAACCACTGCATAGCCGTCTCCCGCAGGCGCCTCAGTATAGAATCGAACGTTCCGTTTCCTTGTCGAACAGCTGCGCGTTGGTCATATCGGCGACCAGCGTCGCCTCCTCGCCGATATCAGGCCGGTAGCGCGGCGAGACGCGGGCGATGAGATTGCGTCCGCCCGCCACCATGTTCAGGTGCACTTCAGAGCCCATGGGTTCGGCAAGCTCGACGACCGCCTTGAGGGGCGCCAGGTTCTCCGGTGCGATGTCGGCCGGCGGCAGTTCGTGGAAATTCTCGGGGCGGATGCCGAGCACCAGTTCGCGGCCTTCGTAAGGAGCGATCCTGTTCTGGTCGAAATGGGCAGGCAGCGGCAGTTCCCGGCCGTCGAAGACGGCAACGTAGCCTTCGCCACGGCGCAGGATGGTCGAGGGCAGCATGTTCATCTGCGGCGCGCCGATGAAGCCGGCGACGAACATGTTGACGGGGCGGTCATAGAGGTTCTGCGGTGTGTCGACCTGCTGGATATGCCCGTCCTTCATGACGACGATCCGGTCCGCCATGGTCATGGCCTCCACCTGATCGTGGGTGACATAGATGAAGGTGGCATTGAGGCGCTTGTGCAGCTTGGTGATTTCGGAGCGCATCGTGCCGCGCAGCTTGGCATCGAGATTGGAAAGCGGCTCGTCAAGAAGGAAGACGGCGGGATTGCGCACCATGGCGCGGCCGAGGGCGACGCGCTGGCGCTGGCCGCCCGAAAGCGCCTTCGGCTTGCGGTTCAGGAGATGACTGATGTCGAGGATCCTGGCGGCATCCTGCACCTGGGCATCGATGTAATCGCGCGACACCTTCCTGAGCTGGAGGCCGAATGCCATGTTCTTGTAGACGGTCATATGCGGGTAGAGCGCATAATTCTGGAAGACCATGGCGATATCCCGATCCTTGGAAGGAACGTCGTTCATGACGTCGCCGCCGATCTTGAGCTCTCCTCCCGATATTTCTTCGAGGCCGGCGATCATCCGCAGCGTCGTCGATTTGCCGCAGCCGGAGGGGCCGACCAGGATGATGAATTCCTTGTCTGCGATCTCGAGGTCGATGTCGTGGACGACGGTAAGCGCACCGTAGCTCTTGTTCAGCTCTTTAAGCGAAATGCTGGCCATCGGGTTCTCCTGAATTCACCAATAGGAAGACCAGCTGCGCGAAAGGCGCGTCAAAGCTTCCATGTAATAATAGTCTCCCCAGGAGACGCATTCATCGACGCCCTCGCCGCGGCAGGTGTTGAAGGGCGATTTCTTCGAATAGGTGGCGTGCAGCACCAGGCCGTTCGAGACGGTGGGATCCTTGACCGCATAGTGATCGGCAAGGCTCTTCATCATGCGCCGCGCCAGTATGTGATAACGCTCGGCCGGCTCCGGTTCGACGAGATCGGCCATCTCCAGAAGACCGCAGGCGGCGATCGAGGCCGACGAGCTGTCGCGCGGCTCGCCGTCGCCGTCGGAAAAGACGAGATCCCAATAGGGCACCATGTCGGCCGGCAGCCGGTTGAGATAGAAGGCAAGCAGCCGGTCGAAGGTTTGGCGATATTCCTCGATCCGCTCATAGCGATAGGAGAGCGCCATCCCCGAGATTGCCCAGGCCTGTCCGCGCGCCCAGGCGCTGTCGTCCCGGTAGCCCTGCTTGGTCGCGCCGCGCACCGGCGCTCCGGTGACCGGGTCCATGTAGAAGGTGTGGTAGGTGGAATCATCCGGCCGAACCGAATTGGCGAGCGTGGTGCGGGCGTGGGTGAGAGCGATCTCGCGGTATTTCGGATCGCCGGTCTCGCGGCTTGCCCAATAGAGAAGCGGCAGGTTCAGCAGGCAGTCGATGATATAGCGGTATTCTTCCGCCACCCCCTTGCGGCCCCATGCCTGGATGAACTGGCCGACGGGCTGGAAACGCTCGATCAGCTGGTCGGCGGCGAGCAAGGCGGCCCTGCGGCCATCCTCGTCTCCGACGAGCTTCCAGGCGGCGATGCAGGACGGCGAATAGAGGAAGCCCATATCGTGATGATCGGTCTCGATGCGGTTCACGATCCGATGCAGGAACGATTGGACCTGGATCTGCGCCGCATGTCGGAAGACCGGATCGCCACTATGCTCGAAGGCGAGCCAGAGTTCGCCGGGCCAGAAGCCCGCGGTCCATTGAGTGTTCGCTACAGCCGGATAGAAATTCCCGACACTCGAATGGTTCTGCGAAGCATAGGTGAAAGTAGGAAGGTTGCGGCGGATCTGCGCGACGGCAAGATCGAGCGCGGCTTTCACTTCCTCGTCGGTGATCGGTTGCGGGGCGACGGACGGAACGGCGTTCATGGATTTAACCCTTCAGTCCGGTCGAGGCGATGCCCTCGACGAAGAAACGCTGGAGAGAGAGGAAGACGATGAGGACCGGAATGAGGGCGACGACGGAGGCCGCCATGATCAGCCCGTATTCGGCCGAATATTGCGAGATGAACATGCGCAGGCCGATCTGAACGGTCTTCAGCTCGGTCTTGGTCAGATAGATCATCGGCCCGAGAAAATCGTTCCAGGTGGTGACGAAGGTGAAGATCGTCAGCGTCGAGAGCGCCGGCTTGGAGAGCGGCAGCATGATGCGCGCCCAGATCTGGTACTCGTTCATGCCATCGATGCGGGCCGCTTCGCAAAGCTCGGTCGGGATCGACATGTAGAACTGCCGCATCAGGAAGACGCCGAAGGCGGTAAAGGCCTGCAGGCAGATCAGCGCCAGATGAGTGTTGTTGAGGCCGAATTCGCGCATCAGCAGGAATTGCGGCACCATATAGACCTGCCAGGGCATGGCGATGGTGGCGATATAGCCGAGGAACAGCGTGTTCTTGTAGGGGAAATTCAGCTTGGCGAAGGCGTAGGCGGCAAAGCTGGAGGTCAACAGCTGCAGCAGCGTGACGATGATCGTCAGTTTCGAGGTGTTGTAGATGAAGAGGGCGAGCGGGATCTTCGTCCAGATATCCACGTAATTCTGCCATTGCGGCTCCGCCGGTATCCACTCGATGGGGAAGGCGAAGACGTCGCGGCTGAGCTTCAAGGATGCCGAGAGCATCCAGGCGAAGGGCATCAGCATGACCACCGTGACCGTGATCACGATGGCATAGAGGAGGACCGTTTTGGCGGTGACTCTGCGTCCTGCGATCCTCATGCCTCGTCCTCCCTCTGGCGCCGGAACTGGAAGACGGTGACGGCGAGCACGAGGAAGAACAGAACGAGCGCAACCATGCTGGAATAGCCGAGATCCCAGGAAATGAAGGCTTCGTTGTAGATGTGGTAGACGAGGACGAGGGTCGAGGTGCCGGGACCGCCCTGGGTGATCATGTAGATCTGGTCGAAGACCTTGAACGACTGGATCGTCAGCATGACGGTGACGAAGAAGGTCGTCGGTCCGAGCTGCGGCACGGTGACATGGATGAACTTCTGCCAGGAATTGGCGCCATCGAGATCGGCGGCCTCATAGAGCTCCGAATTGATGCCCTGCAGACCGGCCAGATAGATGACCATGTAATAGCCCATGTTCTTCCAGATGCCGAAGAGGATCACCGTCACCATTGCCCAGTGGCGATCGGCAGCCCATCCCGGCATGTTCTTGGGATCGAGGCCCAGCGTGTAGAGGATCATGTTCACCGGTCCCATTTCGGGATTGAAGATCATGTTCCAGACGACCGCGACGGCCACCAGCGAGGCGACATAGGGAAAGAACATCGCCGTGCGGAAGAAATCGCGTCCGACAATCTTCTGGTTGAGGAGGACGGCGAGGCCGAGCGCGCAGAGCAGCGTCGCCGGCACGGAGGCGACCGTATAGATGACTGTGTTCCAGAAGGCCGCGATGAAGGCCTTGTCCTCGAAAAGTCGCCAGAAATTGTCGAGGCCGGCGAAGGTAATCGCATTCGAGCCGTCCCAATGCATGAAGGCGAGCACGAAGGCAAACAGGATCGGGCCGAGCGTGAAGACGGCAAAGCCGAGGAAGTTCGGCGCGATGAAGGAATAGGCGACGAGCGCGCTGCGTATCCTGCGCTGGCGCTTGGACAAGACGGTGGCTTTCCTGCCGGAAGTTGCCAGAGCGCCATCTCCAGCGATGGCCGAATTCGATATGGACACCGATGCCTCCTCTTCCTCTCGCAACCACATAGCACAGTTCCGATACTGGTCAAACAAGTTCTGAATAGGTCATACGAATTTAATAGAAAGCGCAAAATACATATGATAGGTGAGCATGCAGGCCAAACGCTCATCAATGCTTTCCGGTGCGGGGAGGGACATGTTCAGCGAGATTTCAGGGGAGCTGCCGGATGTGCTGGGCGATTTCACGCCTGGGTCGATTTGCTCAGATCGCGCCATATGGAACTCCGTGCCGCAGACGGTCCGGGAACGGATCATTCGCGACGCCGAAGAGACGCTTGCGCGCGCCTTTCCGCTCATCACCGCCTCGGATTACCGGGAGTTCACCGCAACGGGCAACCGCTCGCGCTTCGAGGAGCTTTATTTCACGCGGCGCCGGATGCTCAACAATCTGGTGCTCGGCGAACTCGTCGAAGGCGGGGCGCGGTTCCTGCCTGGGATTGTCGACGGCATCTTCCTGATTGCCGAGGAGAGCGGCTGGCAGCTCCCGGCGCACAACGCCTATGAACGAAGCGGCGCGCGGCTGCCGCTTCCCGACAATTCACAGCCTGTCGTCGATCTCTTCGCCGCCGAAACGGCGGCGCTGCTTGCCACCGTCGTCGCCTTGCTGGGCGACGCGCTCGACGGCATCAGCCCTGAAATTACCGCCCGGGTGGAACGCGAGATCCAGATCCGCATCCTCTCGCCCTATCTCGGCCGGCATTTCTGGTGGATGGGCCGCAGCGAGGAGCGAATGAACAACTGGACGGCCTGGATAAGCCAGAATGTCCTGTTGACGGTCTTCTCGCTGAAAACCGACCAGCCGGCGCGCCGTGCTGTTGTCGAAAAGGCGCTCGGCAGCCTCGATGCTTTCCTGAAGGACTATGCCGAGGACGGGGCCTGCGAGGAAGGCGTGCTCTACTATCGCCACGCAGCACTCTGCCTGCATGGCGCGCTGACCATTCTGGATGGCGTGGCGCCGGGCCTGTTCGGCAAGCTCTGGCAACAGCCGAAAATCCGCAGCATGGCTGAATATATCGCCCATATGCATGTGGCCGGCCGCTATTATTTCAACTTCGCCGATTCCTCCGCGGTGGTCGAACCCTGCAGTGTGCGGGAATATCTGTTCGGACAGGCGGTCGGTTCGCAGGTGCTGGCTGAGTTCGCCGCGGCCGATAGGGCGGCCTCCGGAAGCTCGCACCTGCCCGGAGAATGGAACCTCTGGTATCGCGTGCAGGAAGTGCTGATCGGCCCGACGCTTCCCGATGCCGCCCCGCCGCATCCTGCGTCCCGACGCGATATGTTTTATCCCGGCATTGGCCTGTTCATCGCCCGCGACGAGCAGTTTTCGCTCGCCGTCAAGGGCGGCAACAATGGCGAGGGCCACAATCACAACGATGTCGGAAGCGTGACGCTCTACAAGAATGGGCGCCCGTTCCTGATCGATGTCGGTGTCGAGACCTATACCGCAAAGACCTTTTCGGCGCGGCGCTACGAGATCTGGACGATGCAATCGGCGTTCCACAACCTGCCGACATTCGCAGGCGTCATGCAGTCGGCCGGCGACACATTCGGCGCGCGAGACGTCGAGGTCGGGTTTGACGAGGAGCGCGCGCGCATATCGCTCGATATAGCAGGCGCCTATCCCGCCGAAGCAGAGCTGCACAGCTACCGGCGCATCGTTTCCCTGCTGCGCGGCCGCCATGTCGAGATCGTCGACAGCTATGACGGCGGCAAGCCGGCGGTGCTGTCGCTGATGACGTGCCTGGCGCCGACCGTCGTCCCGGACAGGATCGATCTCGCCGATCTCGGCAGCATTTTCGTCGATGGCGGTGGCGAGATCGAAATCGACGAAATCGACGTGGAGGACGCCCGGCTGAGATCGGCCTGGCCCGGGAAAATCTACCGGCTGCGCGTGCCGTTCGCCGGCAGGGTTCTGAGATTGCGGATCGTATGAGGAAGGCGAGCATGGAATTGACGTTGAAGATCGTGGATGCCGATGGGCTGGTGCTGGCAAGCTCCACAGGGCGGGAGGAGACCTTCCTGGTCTATCGACAGAGCTATCGCGAAGGCGATCGCGTGGTCTTGGAGGTCTCCGAGCCTGGACATGTCTTCCTCGCCCTCGATGGCGCGATCCAACCCGGCCTGGTCTATATGAAGGAATGCGCCTATGCCCTCGCCGTGCCCTTCGGCGACAAGCGCAAGCCCTATTCGCCGAATGCCTTCCGGGGTGATCTCCACCGGCTTTCGGCGCGAAGCGCGCGCCCCGACGAGATCGTGCAACGCCGTAATCTCGCTCTGAACCCCTGGGACGATCATGCCAACCGGGCGCTGTTTCCGCATGCGCGCGCCAATGTGGAGACCCGGGGCGAAGCGGCCTTTGCCGCGCGCAACGCGATCGACGGCGAAAAGGCCAACGACGATCACGGCTTCTGGCCCTATACGAGCTGGGGCATCAATCGCGATCCGCAGGCGGCGCTGAAGCTGGAATTCGGCCGGCCGGTCAGCATTGACGAGATCGTCTTCTATCTCCGGGCCGATTTCCCGCATGATTCTTGGTGGAATGAGGCCAGCGTCACTTTCTCGAACGGCAGGACCTCCCGCTTTCCCTTGGTGAAATCGGGTGTTGCTCAGAGCTTTTCCATAGAACCCTGTATCGTCGAATGGGTGGAATTGCATGGACTGATCAAGGCCGAGGATGCCTCGCCCTTTCCGGCGCTGACCCAGATCGAGATCTGGGGAACGGAAGTGCCGGGCGCCGTCGATCGGGACGTCGCAGTTGCGGCCGAAGATAAACCAGAGCCGGCCGCTCTTCCTCTCAACTTATGACCCCACGGATGCGCTTCCGCCAAGCACTCTGCACATGCTAAGGAGGTCGGATGCGACTGCTTGTGGTGGAGGACAACAAGGATCTGGCGGCCTGGCTGGGGAAAGCCCTGCGACAGGCGCAATATGCTATCGATATTGCCCACGATGGCGAGGATGCGGAGCACATGCTCAAGGTGGCGGAATATGCCGCGATGATCCTCGACCTGGCGCTGCCCAAGCTTGATGGCTTGACGCTCTTGAAACGATTGCGGCAGTCCGGGAACAAACTGCCGGTCATCATCTTGACCGCGAATGCGAGCCTGGACGGTCGTGTGGCGGGGCTCGACAGCGGTGCCGACGACTATCTCGCCAAGCCCTTCGAAATTGCCGAACTCGAGGCGAGGATCCGTGCGGTGGTCCGCCGCGGCCAGGATCGGGCATCCTCCGAGATCACCGTCGGCAATTTGCGCTTCTCCGGTGGAACGCGGCAGTTTTTCGTCGCAGGCGAACCGCTGCAACTGACGCCGCGCGAATATGCCGTTCTTGAACAGCTCGTCATGAAGCTCGGCAACACGATCTCGAAAGCCGCTCTTTCCGAAAGCGTGTTCGGTTTCGACGACGAGGCGGATCCGAGCGCCATCGAAATCTACATCCACAGGCTGCGAAAGAAGCTCGAGAGCAGTTCGGTTCAGATAGCGACGTTGCGCGGGCTCGGTTATCTCCTCCGACATGTCCAGTAGCCTCGTCACAAAGCTGGGCGCCACGATCGCGCGGCTCAGCCAGAGCCTGAGGGTACAGCTGCTCTGCTGGGTGCTGCTCACTCTCTTCGGCGCGATTGGTTTCAATCTTTACGACAGCTTCTGGACGGCGGATGCGACAGCAAAGCTGGTGACGGATCGAACGCTTCTGGCCTCTGCCCGCGTCATAGCTGAAGCCGTCCGCGTCGATGAGGGTGGCAATGTTCAGGTGGACGTGCCGCCTTCCGCGCTGGAGATGTTCGATACAGGCTTCGGCGACCGGGTATTTTACCAGGTCATCACTGTATGGGGCAGTCTGGTGAGCGGTCTTCCCGACCTGCCGTTGCCAGCCGTACAGCGGGCGGGCGAGGATCGTGCGTTCCATGGTGCCGATGTGCGCGTCCTGATGCTCGACCATCCTGTCGTCGGCCTTCCCGATGATGGCACGATCTCGGTCACCGTCGCCGTGACGCATAACAGCCAGTATGCGATGCGAAGGCAGCTATGGCTTTCGGATTTTTCGAAGCAGTTCGTGCTCGTCTTCGTCGCAAGCCTGGTGACCATCCTCGGGCTTCAGCGGGGCTTGGCACCGGCTCTGAGACTGCGGGACGCCGTGCGCCAGCGCGGGCGCAACCGTCTCGATCCGCTGCCGCCCGAGATGGTGCAGAGCGAACTGCGACCGCTCGTTCATGCCCTGAATGACCATATGGAGCGTGTCCAGAACCAGATGGCCGCACAGCGACGCTTTGTATCGAATGCCGCGCATCAACTCAGAACGCCGCTCGCGCTGATTTCGACGCAGGCGAGCGTGGCGGCCCGCGAAGCCGATACGGCTCGCCGCGACGAGGCGCTTTTCGCCCTTCGCACCAGCACGAAGCAGATTTCGCGTCTTGCCAGCCAGCTCCTCACCTTGTCACGGGCCGAGCCCGGAAGCCGCCGTCCGCGCAGCGATACGACCGATCTCAGCAAGGCTGCCCGCGAGATCCTGGAAGCGCATGCCGAAGAGGCGCTCAAGCGCAACATCGATCTCGGACTGGAAGCGGACCGACCGGTCATCGTCGAAGGCGACGCTACGATGCTGCGCGAGATGCTGGTCAACCTCATAGACAACGCCATACGCTATACCTGTGCCAATGGACGGGTGACCGTCGCGATCGGCCAGGCGAACGGCAACGCCGTCGTCACCGTCGAGGACGACGGACCGGGTATTCCGATCGGCGAGCGCGAGCAGGTTTTCGAACGCTTCTACCGGATCATGGGGACCGAAGCCGAGGGGAGCGGTCTGGGGCTTGCGATCGTGCGGGAGGTTGTTGAAGGCGCCGGAGGTTCAGTCTCGCTCGATGACGCGGAAGGCGGTGGGCTGGTCGTGACGGTGCGGCTTCCGCTTGCTTAAACCTCAAGTGCATCAAATGACAGAAGGCCGGGCATGCACCCGGCCTCCTGTTCGATCTGCCTTGGGAGGAGGTCGGATTGGATCACTGCGTATCGAGATGCTGCTGCGGGCGCCACTTCGCCAGGCGGTTCTCGATCAGCGTCATGATATATTCGGCAAAAAGCGTGACGACCATGACGAGGAGGATTGCCGCGAACATGCCGGCGGCATCGAACGTACCCTTGGCGATCGAAATCAGCTGGCCGATGCCGAACCGGGCACCGACGAATTCGCCGACGATTGCGCCGATGATCGCGAAACCAAAGGAGACGTGCAGACTGGCGAAGATCCAGCTCATCGCCGAGGGGATGACCACCGTGCGGGTGACCTGCCAGTCCGAGGCGCCAAGGATGCGCGCATTGGCGATCATGTTGCGGTCGGCCTCGCGCACGCCCTGGAAGGCGTTGGCAAAAACCACGAAGAACACCATGATGAAGGCGAGAGCAACCTTGGACGGCAGGCCGAGACCCATGATCATGATGAAGATCGGGGCGAGAACGACGCGCGGGATCGAGTTGATCGCCTTGATGTAGACGGAGAAGATGTCCGACAGGAAGCGGTTGCGGCCAAGGCCGATGCCGACGAAGACGCCGGTGATCGAGCCCGCGAAGAAGCCGATCAAGGCCTCCTCCATCGTCACCCATAGATTATACCAGAGCGAACCTTCCGTGGTGCCTTCGGTCGCCCATTCGTAGAGGCGCTCAACGACGCCGCTCGGGCTCGAATAGAAGAACGGGTCGATCCACTGCATGTTGGAAGAAAGCTCCCACATGCCGATCACGAAGACCAGGATGGCAATCTGCCAGAAGCGCACCGCGGTGTTGCGCCGGCGCATCGCCTTCAGCGCCGACGCCTCGATTTCCGAGTCCGACGTGCCCGGCCGAAACAGGGTGGCCGAACCGGCCTCAAGAGTGGTGTGTGCCATGATATCCTCCCTCAGGCCGCTTCGCTCGCGCGCCGGTAGCTGGTCTCCACCTCCTCGCGGAGGTCTTCCCAGATCGTCTTGCAATAGTCGATGAAGCTCTGCTCGTAGCGGATTTCCGACACGACGCGCGGGCGCGGCAGATCGATCGTATAGACCGACTTGACCGTCGCGGGGCCGGCGGTCAGGACATAGACCTTGTCGGCGAGCGCGACAGCCTCTTCGAGATCATGGGTCACGAACACCACCGAGGCCTTTCGCTCCGCCCACAGCTTCAACAGCTCTTCATGCATGACGGTGCGGGTCTGGACGTCGAGGGCCGAGAAAGGCTCGTCCATCAGCAGAATTTCCGGCTCGTTGATGAAGGTCTGTGCCAGCGAGACGCGCTTGCGCATGCCGCCGGAAAGCTGGTGGGGATAGTGATGGACAAACTTCGAAAGGCCGACGCGGGCCAGCCAGTCGCGTGCGCTCTTTTCCGCTTCAGTGCGCGACTTGCCGCGAAACAGCGGGCCGGCCATGACGTTGTCGATGACGTTTTTCCAGGGAAAGAGCGCGTCGGTCTGGAATGCGAAGCCGACACGCGGGTCGATGCCGGTGATCGGGCCGCCCATCAGCCGGACTTCGCCGGCGCTCGGGCGTGCAAGACCCGTCACGAGGTTGAGGGTCGTCGATTTACCGCAGCCGGTGGGGCCGACGACGGCGACAAACTCTCCGCGGGCGACGGTCATGTTGAAATCGCGCAAGGCGGTAAGGGACTTGCCGGTCGGCGAGACGAAGCGGCGGCTGACATTGATCAGCTCGATCGCCGGAATCTGGTTGTTGTCATGTTGCATGATGATACCTGAAGCGTGCCTTTGGGCGCGTGCACGCAATGCCCATGGATCGATCGGTTGGCCGCTTCCGGTTGGTGCCGGAAGCGGCGTGACGCCCTACTTGACGTTCTTGACGAATTCCGTCGTGTAGGTCTTGGACAAGTCGATCTGCTTGCCCTTGACGTTCTTGGAGAACTCCGAGAGCACGGCAAGCACGGTTTTCGGACCGTCTTCCGGCATGACGCCATCGGGCGTGAACATGCCCTTGCCCTCGTCGAGAGCCTTGATGTAGCCGTCCTTGTCGCCGACGTAGAAGTCCTTCGGCATCTTGTCGGCGATCTCGGCGGCGGAATGCGTGTTGATATAGCGCAGCGTCTTGACGAAGGCGTTGGCGAGCTTCTGTGCCTCTTCCTTGTGCGCGTCGACCCAGGAGGCCTCCATGTAGAGCGAGGCGGCCGGATAGGTGCCGCCGAGCGCCTGACGGGTCGACTCGACCGTGCGCATGTCGACGAGCACACTCGCTTCGCCTGTTTTGACCATGCGCGAAATCGTCGGCTCGGTGGTCATGCCGGCCTGGATCTGGTCCTGTTGCATGGCGGCGATGAAGGTGCCGCCGGCGCCGACTGGAACCGTCACGACGTCGCCGGGCTTCAGGCCGGCCTTCGAGGCCATGAAGAGGGTCAGGAAGTTGGTGGACGAGCCGAGACCGGTGACGCCGAGGCTCTTGCCCTTGAAGTCGGCCGGCGACTTGATGTCGGGATGTTTGCTCGAGACCATCTCGACTTCGCCCGGCGCCTGGCTGAACTGGACGATGGATTCGACGAATTTGCCTTTGGCCTGCAGGTCCACACAGTGGTCGTAGAAGCCGACCACGCCCTGGACGGCGCCGGCCAGAAGCTGGTTTTCAGCATCGACGCCGGCGGCTTCGTTCAAGAGCTCGACGTCGAGACCCTCGTCCTTGAAATAACCGAGCGATTCGGCAAGTTTGGCGGGCAGATAGATCTGCTTCTCATAACCGCCGACCATGATGGTGATCTTGTCGGCTGCGTTTGCGGCACTCGTAGCGAAAGATGCTGCGGCGAGAAGCGTCGAAAAGGCGACGGTGTGAAAAAGGCTGCGTGAAGAACGCATGGAAATCTCCTCCTGTGGTTTGCTCGCATCGTCGTCTCGCCACCCTTGACCCGTGTCTCCTCCACGATGCTGCCCCTTCCTATGACGTCGAAGCTTTCAACTAGCTTTCAGCTGCAGCCGCGACCGTGCCGTGCTCGGCGGGCCATCATTCAGACGATTCCAGGCTCGGCGCAGCTGCCGCGCCGAGCCGAAGCCGGCGCGCATGGCGACGGCCTCCATGTCCAGTCGCGAACCGGCGAGCATCTCGCGGGCAAGAGCCACGCGCATACGGTTGACGAAATCCGTAACGCTCATGCCCGTCTGCTCGTTGAACAGCCGTGAAAGGTTGCGCGGGCTGGCGCCGCTGAGGCGGGCGAGCAATGCCACCGACCAGTCCCGAGAGGGGTCGGCGACCACTGCATCCTGCGCACGATGAATGACCGGGTGGATATGGTTGCGACCTTCGAGCCAGGGCGAAAGTTGCGGATCCGAGCCGCCGCGCCTGAGATAGACGACAAGGTATCGCGCCACCGCAAGCGCACAGGCATGTCCCGCCGCTTCGGCGACGATATGCAACATGAGGTCTATGCCGGCGGTGATGCCGGCGCTGGTGAGGCGGTCTCCATCCTCGACATAGAGCCGGTTGTCCCGGACGCGCGCCGTCGGCGCGAGCCGGATCAGATCTTCCATGCAGCCGTGATGGGTGGTGCACTCGCGGCCGTCGAGCATTCCGGCCTCGGCAGCGAGCAATGCGCCCGAGCAGATCGAGACCAGTCGAATTCCTGGACGAATGGCGCGCTGCAGCCATGCGACAATGGCAGCCTGGTCGGCGCGTTCCTGTTCGTCCCGCCGATGGCTGCTTTCCATCGGAACGTCGGTGCTGCCGGCAATGACGACAAGCGCGCTATCGGGCAAGCATTCCGGCAATGCTGCGACGCCCGTAACGGCAAGGCCGATCGAGCTGCCGACCGTCGCCGACGGGCCGATATAGGTGACGGTGAAGCGCACTGTGGGCTGTTCGAGGTTTGCCTTGCGCAGCACTTCGATCGGACCGGCCACGTCGAGCAGCAGCACGCGCGGCGGCACGACGACGAAGACCGGAATATCGAAGGGCTGCACGGCGTCTGTCATGCGGCGAGTGGCTTTTCACGCCCCGCCAGGGCCTGTTCGACGGTCGCGATCCGAGCGAAACGGCCTGACAGGACCAGTTCGGTCCGGTCCCGGATTTCTCTCGCACTCCAGGTGCGCCCTGTGGCGTCGGTCATCGGGAAGGTCAGGGTCGCTTCGCCGACATAGTCGACTTGATAGCCGAGATCGGAGGCGTGGCGGGTGGTGGTCTCGCAGCACTGTTCGGTGCGGATGCCGGAGACGAGGAGACGACGGACGCCGTTCTCGGTCAGCCACACGTCGAGACCCGAACCGACCAGGGCGCTATGGCGGTTTTTCCTGAATGTAGCCTTCGGCGCGATCCTGAGCGGTGCGAGTGTCCTGACGAACCCGGATGCCTCCGAAAACGGCGCGTTTTCATCGACATGGAAGATCTGGATGACGGGTATTCCGTCGGCTTCCGCGCCGTCGATCAACGCCTGCTGACGATCGATGTAGGCGGATGCCAGGTTTTCATCCCAGTAATCGCGTTGTCTGAAAGACTCTTGGGCGTCGATAACGAGAAGGACAGTATCATGGCCGGACATTTTTTGCTCCATGGCGGTTGATCATGAAGCCATATTCGGCAATTTGATGGCACGGGAAAATGCGCGCGCCGGACAAATAGCGGACAATTCGCGCCAATCGCTACGGGCGCTTTCAGACAGTTCCTGGGCCGACTATCAGCTGGTAAAGCTTCGCAGATCCCTCAGCAGGTTGCGGTACCTTGCCTGGCTGCCGACCAGATGCTCGCGCATCGCATTTCGGGCGGCCTGATCGTCCCTGTCGGAAATGGCGACGACGATCGCCTCGTGCTCCCTATGGATCAGCCTTCGGTAAGCAGTCTGTTCGGCTGTCCTTGTTTCCGGGACCAGCCTGGACTGCGGGATGATCGCCGAGCCCTGGGACTCCAGGAACTGCCGGAACAGCGGATTGTTCGTAGCTTCGGCGATGGCGGCATGGAGTTCGAGATCGGCCTCGCGAATGGATTGGTCGCTCTCGATGCACTGGAGAATTTTCCGGTGGCATTCGAAAATCGCCTCCTCCTGCGCGGGCGAGCGGCGCAAGGCCGCAAGACCGGCAGCTTCGATTTCGACAGGCGTTCTGATCTCGAGCACTTCCAGATCGGAAACAACGCGGGCCTTGTCGGCTTTCCCAGCGGAGACAGCCGGATCGGCGCCGAGGACGAAGATGCCTGCCCCCTGGCGCACCTCGACAAGCCCGTCGGAGCGAAGCGCGGCCACCGCCTCGCGCACGACGGTCCGGCTGACGCTGTGCGTTTCGGTCAGTTCATGCTCGCTCGGAAGCTTGTCGCCGGCAGAATACTGGCCGCTCAATATGGCTTGCCGAAGGCTTTCGCCGACCTGTGAGACCAGCGACCCGGAGCCTTTGCTGCGATCCTTCATCTGCATAGCCACGCCTGCCCCCGCATCGGCTTGATCCGAATGCCGTCCAAACGCGCGGCACTGCGAAACTCATGATTCATCACACATGTATGACAAATTTCGCACTCTTTCAATGGCCGCGGCAGTCGGGCTTGTTCCTTGGCGGTTTTTACTCGGAGATCAGCCGCTGTGTTTTATCGCAAACTCTCGGCATTCCGTCAGTCCGCCGACATGTTTCGAGCTTTTCTGAGATATAGGTGACTGGATATAATCAGAATTAATCGCTATGATTATAAGTGATTGACAAGGAGTTTTCGATGGAGACCAAAGTTCTGACTGCCCATGTTCCACTGCCGCTTGCGCAGAAGGTCGATCAACTTGCATCGCGGCTCGAACGCTCGCGCGGCTGGATCGTCAAGCAGGCACTGACTGCATGGATCGACCAGGAAGAGGAGCGTCGGCGTTTGACGCTTGAGGCGTTGGCCGACGTGGATAGTGGAAACGTTGTCGATCACCAGGCTGTTCAGGCCTGGGCTGATAGTCTTGACAGTGACGAGCCGATTTCGTTGCCCCGGTGATGGAAGTCAAATGGACGAACAAAGCGGTTTCGGATGTTACCCGCTTATACGACTTTCTCTCTCCGGTCGACCGGCGGGCTGCGGCCCGAACCGTACAGGCGCTGACGGCAGCCCCTGCGCGGCTGCTTGAGCAGCCACGTCTCGGCGAGCGACTCGAGGAGTTTGATCCTCGAGAGGTTCGCCGCATTCTCGTCGGCCGTTACGAGCTCCGCTACGAAATCCAGCAGTCGACAATCTATGTATTGCGGCTTTGGCATACGCGGGAAGATCGGTAGAAGCGCTCACAGCCGCCTGGTCGATTCCCCGCGCACGAATCTCGGCGTCAGGATGAAATCCTCAGGCGGCGCGGCGGCGCCCTCCGGGCTTGCTATTCTTGTCAGCAGACGTTGTGCCGCCAATTCCCCGAGCTTCTGCGCATCCTGCACCACCATGGTGATGCGCGGCGTGATGACGTTGCTCCATGGCACGTCGTCGACCATCGCCAGCGACACGTCGTCAGGGCAGCGGAAACCCATCTCCTGCATCACCTGCAGTGCGGCCAGGCCCGTCATGTTGTTGGCGCCGATGATGGCGGTCGGCCGGTCGCGGCGCGTCAGCAGCCGCATCGCCTGCGCATGGCCGCCGGTCCTGGTGTAGCCGCCTTCGACCACCAGCGAAGGGTCGATCTCCACACCGGCGCCGGTCATCGTGTTCAGAAAGCCTTTCAGGCGCTCGTCGGCGGTGTGCAGACCGGAAGGCCCGGAGATGAAGCCGATACGCCGGTGGCCGAGTTGCAGCAGATGTTCCGTCAGGATGGTGGTGGTCAGCGGATTGTCGGAGCCGACGAAATCGCGCTCTGCACCCTCCACCTTCTGGTCGAACATCACGATCGGCGTCTTGAAGTCGCGCAGGAACGTGGCGTATTCCTCGCCGCGCCCGTTTGCCGCCAGCGCAATGCCGGCGATCTTCTGCGCCTCCAGCCGCTCCAGCAGTGCCCGCTCGAGGTCGGCCCTGCCGGAGGAGTCGGCGATCAGGACGAAATAGCCGTGATCGAGCGCCTGGTGCTCGATCTCGCGGCGGATGTCGCCGAAGAACATGTTGCCGAGATTGGCCGAAACGAAACCGATCAGCGAGCTGCGTCCGCGCGCCAGCGTCTGGGCCACCGGGTCGATGCGGTAGCCCGTCGAATTTATCGCCTGCTGGATGCGGTCGAGCGTCTCGGCGCCGACCCGCTTCGGGCTGTTGAGCGCGAGCGAGACGGTCGAGATGGAAACCCCCGCAATGCGCGCTACGTCTCGTATCGTGGTCATGTCTGTCGAACCGGTTCTAATGCATTGTTATGTCCGATTTTATTGATCGGCGCAACATCCATGCCTCAAACTGGTTATTCCGCAGGGCTTGCATTTCTAAAACTGCGACCGCGAATTTGGCTTGACAGGTGCTGGATCAAGTAAGATTGTTACTCACCGAACCGGTTCGATATGATATTGAGCCGGAAAGCAGGGAGGAGAAACCTGTGACGAATTCGGAACGCCTGTCGGAAAATCCGGCATCGGAAGGAGCGGGCAAGCACGCCTGGTTCAGCCACGACCGCCTTGGCATGTTCATCCATTGGGGCCTCTATGCCTTGGGAGCCCGGCATGAATGGTTGAAGAACCGCGAAGAGCTGACCGACGACCACTACCAGCGCTATTTCGAAAATTTCGATCCTGATCTCTACGATCCCAAGGAATGGGCCCGCCGGGCACGTCTTGCCGGCATGAAATATGTCGTGGTGACGACCAAGCATCACGAGGGTTTCTGCCTCTGGGACAGCAAGGTGACGGGTTACAAGGCGACGAACACGCCCTGCGGCAAAGATTTGCTGACGCCGCTGGTCGAAGCCTTTCGCGCCGAAGGACTGAAGATCGGCTTCTATTATTCGCTGCTCGACTGGCACCATCCGGACTTTCCGATCGATGTCCACCATCCCTTGCGCAACCATCCGCAGGCCGAGGCGCTGAATGCTGGCCGCGATATGGCCAACTATGCCGCCTATATGCGCGAACAGGTGCGCGAACTTCTGACCGGTTTCGGCCGCATCGACATCATCTGGTTCGATTTCAGCTATCCCCAGCGCGAATATCGCGGCCTGCCCGGCAAGGGGCGTGCCGATTGGGAGAGCGAGCGCCTGCTCGCACTGGTGCGTGAATTGCAGCCCGGCATCATCGTCAACAACCGGCTCGATCTGCCGCCCGGCAATCTGCCCGACGTGACGACGCCGGAGCAATATACGCCGCGCGTGGCGCCCGCTATCGCCAGCCAGGGGGTGCTCTGGGAAGCCTGCCACACCTTCAGCGGCTCCTGGGGCTATCACCGCGACGAGGATAGCTGGAAAAGCCCGGAACAGATCATCCAATTGCTCATCGATTCCGTCGCGCTCGGCGGCAACCTCCTGATGAATGTCGGCCCGACCGGCCGCGGCACGCTCGATGCGCGCGCCATCGGCGCGCTCGAAATCTACCAGAACTGGATTGAGGTCAACGCACGCTCCATTTATGGGGCCGGGCCATCCGACTATCCGGTGCCGGCCGGCTGCCGCTATACCCAGCGCGGCAACCGCCTCTACCTGCATGTCTATAATTGGCCTTATCGCCACATCCACATCGAAGGCCTCGCCGACAGGATCGCCTATGCGCAATTCCTGCACGACGCCAGCGAAGTGCGCTGGCTGAGCCACACCAAGGATGTGGATTCCAATATCGGCGTGATGGTGCCGGAAGGCATGATCACACTCGAACTGCCGGTCCGGCGCCCGGACGTTACCGTGCCGGTGATCGAGATCATCCTGAAGGCGTGAGCTCGATCGCACTCGCGTGTCCTTTGCGTTCATGGAGGGAGGAGAAACCCATGAAGGTTCTGAAGAAAACGCTTTTGCTTGCCGCAATCGGCAGCAGTCTTTTTGCCACAGCCGCATCGGCCGAACAGGTCAACCTGACCTGGCAGATGTGGACCGGCTCCGAAGCCGACACCAAGGGCTGGCAGCACCTGGCCGACATGGTGACGGCCAAATATCCCGATATCAAGGTGACGCTGACGACGACGGGCTGGGTCGATTACTGGACGCGGCTGCCGGTGTTGGCAGCGTCCGGCCAGCTCGCCGACATCGTTTCCATGCAGTCGTTGCGCATGCCGAATTTCTATTCGCTGCTCGAGCCGCTGAATGACCGAATCGCGGCCGACAAGTTCGACGTCGGAGCCTTTACCCCCTCGATCATCGGCGGGATGTCGGTCGACAAGCAGCTTTACGGTCTGCCCTATGATGTCGGTCCGTGGGTCATCTACTATAACCAGGATGCGCTCGAAGCCGCCGGCATTCCCTTGCCGAAGCCGGGCTGGACGCTGGCCGAGTTTACCGATACCGCCAAGAAATTGACGAAAGACGGCAAGTACGGCTTCGGCATCACCCCGGTCAACTATTCGGTCCTGGCCTCGGCCTGGGGCGATAAATATGTCAACAACGCCGGAGAGCTCGACCTGACCAATCCTGGCGCCGTTGCCGCTGCCGACAGGCTGATCGGCTTTGCCGCCAAGGATAAGATCGCGCCGCTGGTGCCGCCGAGCGCCGATGTCGGCACGGTCGTTCAGGGCCGGTTCAATTCGGGCAACGTCGCCATGTATATCGATGGCCCCTGGTCGATTATCGGCATGAAGGACCAGGCGAAGTTCAAGATCGGCCTCACCACCTTGCCGCGCGCCGAAGGCGAACTTTCAGCCGTGACCGCGGGCTCCGGTTTCGGCATTGCCACGACAAGCAAAAACAAGGATGCGGCGTGGAAGGCGATCCAGGTGCTGACCAGTCCCGAGGCGCTGCAATATCTCGCCGAACAGGGGCGCGCGCTGCCGGCGCGCACGGCCTCGCAATCCTCCTGGTATAAGGTGGCGGCCAAGGACATCACCAATGGCGGCGAGGCGCTCGATTATTCCCTGGCGCATTCGGTGCCCTATGTGATCACCAACAATTGGGCGGCGGTGGAAAACCTCTTCAACCAGTATTTCCCACCGGCTTTCGCCGGCAGCGCCGATGCCAAGCAGACGATGGAGTCGATCCAGAGCCTCGCGCAGCAATAGGATGGCGCGGCAGGATTGCCGCGCATGGAGGAAGACATGTCGCAAAGCGCCGTCGCCGAAATTCCGTTGCAGCCCGGTCAGCCACGGCGCTTTCTGAAGCCTGAGACGCAGACGGCCATGCTGTTCCTGCTGCCGAGTTTCCTCGGCTTCATGATCTTCATGGCCCTGCCGATCCTGGCGTCGCTGGCGCTCTCCTTCACCAACTGGCAGCTGCTTTCGACGCCGTCCTTCGTCGGCTTTCAGAATTATATCAAGCTGTTCACCGTCGATCCGGCCTTCTACACGATATTGAACAACACGCTGTTCTTCGCCGTCGAGTATCTGGCCGTGAATATCATCGTCTCGCTGACGCTGGCGGTGTGGATATCCAGCCTGAAACACGGCAAGGCGATCTTCCGGGTGATCTTCTTCCTGCCGACCTTCACCCCTACCATTGCCGCCTCGGTGGTGTGGCTGCTGATCTTCACGCCGGACGGGCTCGCCGACAGCGTCATCCGCGCGCTCGGCCTCGGCCTGCCGAATTTCCTGCTGAGTTCGAGCTGGGCGATGCAGGCGGTCGTGATCGTCACGCTCTGGGCCAATGTCGGCTACAACGTCGTGATGTTCAACGCTGCGCTCGATCTGGTGCCGAAGCATTATCTCGAGGCGGCGACGATCGACGGAGCCAATGCCTGGCAGCGCTTCTGGCGCATTCGCCTGCCGCTCATCTCGCCGACCATCTTCTTTGCCACTGTCATGACGGCGATCACCTCGCTGCAGGTCTTCGACGAGATCTTTGCGATGACGCGCGGCGGCCCCGGCTCGGCGACGTCGACACTCGGCTTCGCCATCTACCAGAAGGGCTTCGCCAATTTCCAGATGGGCTATGCCTCAGCTCTTGCCTGGGTGATGTTCGTCATGATCATGGCGCTCACCATCCTGCAGTTCCACATGCAGCGCAAATGGGTGCATTATGACGATTGATCCGAGCTCACGGCACCCACATTCCGTCTCTGCGGATCGCCGCCGCATCTTGCGTGGGATCGGCACCTTCCTGAGCTATGCGGGGCTTTCGCTGGTCGCGCTGCTGTTCCTCTTTCCCTTCTTCTGGATGGTGTCGAACGCGGTGCGCTCGAATGCCGAGGTCATGGCCGTGCCGGTCCGCATTCTCCCCGAGGAATATCATTGGGGCACCTTCGTCGAGGCTTTGGTGTCGCTGCCGTTCGGCACGTTCCTGTTGAATTCCTTCATCGTCGCCTGCGGCGTCACCGCGATCGTGATCGCGGTATCCTGCCTTTCCGCCTATGCGTTCGCACGGCTGCGGTTTCCGGGCCGCGAAGGACTGCTGCTGACCTTTCTCAGCACGCTGATGATCCCCCAGGTGATGCTGGTCATCCCGCTCTTCCTTCTCGTCAGCAAGCTCGGCTGGATCAACACCTATCACGGCATGATCCTGCCGGTCGCCTTCTCGTCCTTCGGCACCTTCCTGCTGCGCCAGTTCATCCTCGGCATTCCCAAGGATCTCGACGAGGCGGCGATGATGGACGGGGCCTCGCGCCTGCGCATCCTGGTCAGGATCATCGTTCCGCTTGCCATGCCGGCCATCGGTCTCCTGGCGCTCTTCACCTTCATCGCGCAGTGGAAGAGTTTTCTCTGGCCGCTGATCGCCACCAGCGGCCTCGAAAAAGCCACGCTGCCACTCGGCCTCACCCTGTTTCAGACGCAGCAGGGCACCGCCTGGAACTACATCATGGCGGGTGCGACGATCTCCATGCTGCCGGGCGTCGTGCTCGCCATCGTGCTGCAGAGGGTGATCTACAAAGGCATCAGCGTCGGCTCCGGCTTCGGTGGGCGCTGATGTCTATAAGTACAAGGACTTAAGCGCATTGCGTCAAGTTCGATGCGATGTCCTTGAAGTCCGGCCGATTGCCGCCGAAGAACGCGCTGCTCGCGTTGCAAGATCATATCCCCTGCTTAACGTTTGTTTCCGGTCGAAAAGTAAAATTTAACCAAAATTTGAAATAACGCAGTTGTATCCGAATTGCGCAGGGGAATTCATGAAAACGGCCACGCTTGCATCCATCGCTCTGGCGATATCGGTCTCTGTTGCCAATGCGCAGACGATCGCGGTTTCGATGACCAATCTCGACAAATTCAGAGAGATGCTTCTGAACGGCGTCGTCTCGCACGGGAAGACGATATCAGGCCTCAAGCTCGTCACCGCGAATGCCAAGGGCGACAACGAACTGCAGAAGAAGCAGGTTCAGCAGTTCGTCGCCGACAAGGTCGATGCCATTATCATGATGCTGTCTGATGGCGATCTCGGGCCGCAAATGACCAAGATCGCAGCGGATGCCGGCATTCCGCTGATCTACATCAACACGACGCCCTCCAATCTTTTGGACTTGCCGGACAATCAGGTCGTCGTCGCCTCCGATGAGAAAGACTCCGGTACGCTCGAGACGAAGCAGGTATGCTCTCTCCTCAAGGGCAAGGGCCGCGTCGTCGTGCTGATGGGGGAGGTCTTCCATGTGGCTGCCCGCACCCGCACCCAGGACATCACCGATGTCATTGCGACGCCGGAATGCAAAGGCCTCGAGATCGTCGAGCGGCAGGCGGCCTATTGGTCACGCGATTATGCCGATCAGCAGATGCAGGAATGGCTGGCGGCCGGCGTCAAGTTCGATGCGGTTATCGCCAATAATGACGAGATGGCGCTTGGTGCGATCCGCGCCATGAAGAGGGCCAATATCCCGATGAAGGACGTCGTCGTCGGCGGCGTCGACGCGACCGACGACGCGCTCGCCGCGATGGTGGCCGGCGATCTCGACGTCACCATTCTCCAGAGCGCCGTCGGGCAGGGCGCTGCCGCTGTCGACGCCGCCGTGAAACTGATCAACAAAGAGAAGGTGCCGCGCGAAAACAACGTTCCCTTCGAACTCGTCACACCTGAAAACATTGCCGCCTATCTGCCGAAGAGCCAGTAAGCATAAGAGGACTATCATGTTGCATTTCTGGAATAAATTCGGCATTCGCGCGCAGATCACCTCCGGCTTCGTGCCGCTGATCCTGTTGATGAGCCTGCTCACGGTCAGCGCCATCTCGGGCATGAACGGCCTCGCCGCGATCTTCGCATCCTATCGCGTCACGGCCGGTCAAAGTCTCGCCATCTCGGACTACAGCGAGCAGCTGAACGAAATTCAGATGTCGGCGGAAGCGTTCCGCTCGACGCCGACACAAGCCGTGGTCGACAGCTTTCGCGCCGGCGTGAAGGCCTTCGAGGCGGATGATCCGCGTTTTGCCGGCAACAAGGAGCTGCAGTCCGGCCTTGCGGCGATCCGTCAGGAGATCACCGCCTATGGCAAGGCTTTCGAACAAATTGTTTCCCTCCAGGCCCGACGCGACATGCTGATCTCCAAGGTCACCGAATTCGGCCCCTGGACCAGCATCGCGCTCAACGACGTCGTGCGCAGCGCCTGGCGCCAGAACGACGTGGCCCTGCTGCAGATGACGGCGGCGACGCTGGAGGCCCTGAACCGCAGCCTCTATTTCTCCGAACGCTTCGTGCATTCCGATGATTTCGCCGCCTATGATACGGCGCAGGCAGCACTCGCCGAAGCCGTGGCGCTCAACGATGCCGCCGCCAAGGCTGCAAAGAACGAGCTGCAGAAGAAGCGCCTGATGGGCGCCGGCCAGCTCATGCAGAACTACACCGCCCGTCTCGGCGACATGAAGGAGGTGCTGCAGGCTGCCGGCAATATCCGCCAGACGCAGCTGAACGTGCTGGCGCCGAAGATATCAGGCGAGTTCAAGAACCTGCAGGCGGCAGTGACCGGCGCGCAGAAGAACCTCGACGGTTCGGTCGATGCAACGGTTGCCTCCGCGACCAGCACGACGCTGGTTATCAGCGGTCTCCTGATCGTCATCGGCCTGGTGCTTTCCTATTTCGTCGGCCGGCTGATTTCCTCGGCGGTGCGCAACATGGCTCAGTCGATGGAACAGCTTGCCCGCGGCGAGGAAGGGATCGTCATCACCGGCGTCGAGCATCGCCACGAATTGGGCGCCATGGCCCGGTCGCTGAAGGTCTTCCAGGAGACAGGCCGCGCCAAGCTGATCGCCGAGGCCAATGCCGAACGCGCGCGCCTCGCTGCCGAAGAGGAACGGCTCCGTCAGGAGGCCGAGCGGCTCTCCGACGCGCAGGTGATGGAACATGCCTTCCGCCAGATCTCCGTCGGGCTGGACGCATTGTCGAAGGGCGATCTCACCGTCCGCGTCGGCGAAGTCGATCATCGCTACGTCAGGATCCGGGATCATTTCAACAACTCGGTTGCGAGCCTCGAAGAGGCGGTGGATTCCGTCATTCGCGCGGTCGCCACCATTCGGTCCGGCCTTGCGGAAATCTCCACGGCGTCCAACGATCTCGCCCGCCGCACCGAGCAGCAGGCAGCGTCCCTGGAAGAAACGGTGGCGGCGCTGGGTGACGTGACCCGTGGCGTCAACGGAACGGCGGAGGGCGCAAGCCGCGCCCAGGGTGTCGTGGCAACCGCCCGCACCAATGCCGAAAAGGGCGGCGAGATCGTTGCCCGCGCCATCGACGCGATGACGGAAATTCAAAATTCATCGTCGAAGATCGGCAACATCATCAGCGTCATCGATGAGATCGCCTTCCAGACCAACCTGCTGGCGCTGAACGCCGGCGTGGAAGCGGCGCGTGCCGGCGAGGCCGGCAAGGGCTTCGCCGTCGTCGCTCAGGAAGTCCGCGAGCTCGCCCAGCGCTCCGCCAACGCGGCAAGGGAGATCAAGCAGTTGATCTCCACTTCCTCGGCGCAGGTCAAGACAGGCGTCCAGCTGGTGGGTGAATCCGGCCTGTCGCTCGAACAGATCGTCGAGCAGGTCACCGCCATGAATGCGACCGTGGCCGAGATCGCCGTTGCCGCCCGCGAGCAGGCGACGAGCCTGCGGGAGGTGTCGGCCGCCGGCGACCAGATGGACAAGGTGACGCAGCAGAACGCCGCGATGGTTGAAGAGACCACGGCCGCCGCCCAGAGCCTGACGCATGAAACCGAAAGCCTTGCCGAATTGCTGCGGCGCTTCAGGACAAGCAGCGGCCGGGCATCGGAGCATCGGCACTACGCCTTGGCATCCTGACCTTCCATCGATGCACGAAAGTAAGCGCCGCCGCCCGAAAGGGCGGCGGTCGCGTCAGTGGTTCCCGGATGCCGGACCGTGCGGTGCGCCGGCAATGCTCTTGCGAACGTGACGGACCGCCGTCCAGACGGCAAAGAGCACGAGCGGGATGGCGCCGAGTACGGCGAGCTTCGCCACATGCGGATCGACACCCAGTTCGGAAATGCTTTCCAGGCAGATCTTCGCCAGCCCGACGGTATAATAAGTGATGGCGATGACGGAGAAGCCTTCGACCGCCTGCTGGATATGCACCTGGATGCGCGCCCGCTCTTCCATCGACGTCAGCAACGACGCGTTCTGATCCTCGAGCTGGACCTGCACGGTCGTCCTGAGAAGGTCTCCAGCCAGGCTCACGCGTTCGGCGAGTTCGTCGAGCCGGCGCTCGGCGGCTTCGACCGAGCGGACGGCCGGTTGAAAGCGCCGGTCGATGAAGGTGCCGAGCCTCTGGCGCTGCTCGACGCGTGTCTCGCGAAGCTCCGACACTCTGCTCGCGACAATTTCGGCATAGGCTTTCGTCGCTCCGAAGCGGTGGCGGGCCAGCGCCGAGAAGTTGAGAACATCCGACGAGAGCCTGGTCACCTCGGAAAGCAGCGCCTTGTCGACCTTGATAGCACTCTGCATATGCGCGATCAGCAAGTCGAGGCGCCGGTCGAAGACGGAGAGCTTCGAGACCGTCTCGCGCGCCATCGGCAATGCCAGCAGCGCCATCATCCGGTATGTCTCGATCTCCAGGAAACGCCTGACCATGCGGCCGGTGCGATAGGCGTTGAGGTTGCGGTTGAAGAACAGGAATTCGACGAAACCGCTGTCGGTCAGCCGGAAGTTCGAATGCACTTCCGCATCGCCGCCGCCGACCTGAGAGGCGACATAGTCGAGTTTCGGTTTTTCCGGACGCTGTCCGTCCTTCTCGTCCCGCACCAGCACCCGAACGGCTGCAATGATCTTTCCGTCGATCTGGCGGCAGCAGGCCTGAAAGGCTTCCGGCGGCTGGCTGCCGGGTTCGGCCGATGCCGGAACGACGAAGGTCAGCGTCAGGAACTCGGTATGGGCCTCCCACTTCAGCCGGCCGTCGCCGAAACGGCCGATGCCGTGGTTACCCTCGCGAGTCGTGGAGACATCTTCCAGCCCCGGCAGCGAGACTGGGATTGAAGGAGGAGCATTCTCGCCGACGATGGCGACGTGCCAGACATCGGTGTCGCCGTCGAAATAAAGCGACGGCCGCGCGTGCAGCTCGTTGTGAAGTTCCCTTCGCAGCGGATGCTCGGAGCCCATCGGCATGGAAATGCACCTCTATACGGTAGGCAGTCGCTGGGTCGCCGGACGTAACCGGGTTGCCGGCACTTGTGAATTAACGGACCCGCAGGCTGGCGCAGACCGACAACGCCTATAGCCTCTCGCGGGGCTCGTGTCACGAGACCTTCGCCGGCGGATGCGGAGGCTGCGCATGACCGCGACATCCGGCCGCGCGTTCAAAGCAAGCGCCAGGCGATAAAGCTTCCAAGCAGCTGCGCGCTGCCGCCCGCCGTCATCGCGACGATGAAGGCAGCTTCCGCCTCCCCCAGGAAGGCGAAGATCGCCCCGAGCAAAGCGACGCCTATCGTCGCCCCGACCATGCGGGCAACATTGATCAGGGCGCTTGCCGTGCCGGCGCGATCGGCGGTGACGGTCGAAACCGCAACCGCCGTCAGAGGCCCCGTCGCCATGCCCATCCCGATCCCGGTCAGCAACAATCCGATCTCTTCGGCGATGAGCCAGTCGGCCAGAAAGGATGAGCCGAGCAGGAGGTTGCCCAAACCCATCAGCGCCAGTCCAGCAGATATGGTGCGGTTCTTCCCAAGGTGTTCCGAAATCGAGCCGGAGAAGGGTGAGATCGCGATGAAGCTGAGAGCCATCGGCAGCAGCGACAGTCCGACCTCCACCGAGGCCAGGCGTCCGAGGCCGAGGGAGGCGAGCGGAAAAAGAAAAAGCGTGCCGTACATGCCGAAAGTCATTGCGGCCGTTCCGGCCATGGCACCGCGGAACTGCCTGCCCGAAAACATCGAGATCGGAACCAGAGCCTTCTGCTCCAGGCGCTTCTCGACGATGATGAAAAGCAGCAGAAGCAGCGCGCCGGCGATTGCCATGAGTGCCATCCATAAGGGCGGCAGATGCGATGATTCGATTGCGGCGAGGGTCAACACGGTGAGAGATACGATCCCCAGCAATTGCCCCGGCATGTCGAAGGACCGGCCTTGCCGATCGGCACTTTCCGGAACGAAAAACCGTGCTGCCGCCGCCGCGATCTGCGCGATGGGAATGACGACGAAGAAGACGGATCGCCAGCCGAAATCACGGATGAGGAGGCCGCCGAGGCTCGGACCGATCGCCAGCGACATTCCATTGCAGCCGGCCCAGATTCCGAGCGCCCGGGCACGGACCTTCTCATCCCGGTAGATGACCCGGATCAGCGAAAGAGAAGCGGGCAGGAGGAGGGCAGAGCCGAAGCCGGTCAGGGCCCTCGCCGCAATGAGGACCGCGATGGTCGAGGCGAAAGCGCAGCCAAGGCTCGCCAGGGCAAAAACAGCGCAGCCGATCACGAACATCAGGCGCCGGCCGTAAAGATCGGCGAACAGGCCGCCGCTGATGAGAAGTGCGGCGTAAACGAGATTGTAGGCGTCGACGACCCACTGCAGCTCGGTGACGGAGGCCCTGAGATCGAGCCCTATCGGCTGAACCGCCAGATTGACGACCGATGTATCGACCTGCGCTACTATCACGCCGAGGCAAAGAATGGCGAGAGCGGCCGGCTTCAACTGCGAGTAAGCTTGGGTGCCTTGTTCGATTGAGTGCATGACGCTGCCTTTCCAGTACGGCGCCGTGCGTCTTTTCAGACGCGCAAGGGACGCTGCAACACTTTGAAGGCAGACGTAGCGTGGTTCAGGCCGTCGACAATTCGAAACTGGTCGAAGTGTCCGTAGGGAAAATGAAAAGCCACGGCCCTGTTGCGAGGCCGTGGCTGCTGCATGCGCGCATTTTGCGGGACAACGCGTGACCGGGTTACTTGGCGGCGAGTGCCCCGTTGACCTTGTCGACGTCGGCACTCATGGCCTTGAAGGTCTCGTCGAGGGAAAGCTCGCCGACGATCAACTGGCTCATCCTCTGGACGATCAGCTGATAGATGGCGGAGGATCCCTTGAGACGTTCCAGGTCCCGGGCTGCCTGCGGCACGCTATTGCGGCTTCCGAGGAAGACGGCCATGGCGTCCTTAGCATTCTTGCTCTCGAGCTTGTATTGCGGGTCCTTGATGTCGGCGCCCGTCAGGATGACGTAGTTTTCGGCGATTTCACGCTGGACCTTTTCGGAGCCGAGGAACTCGATGAACGCCGCCACGGCTTCCGGATACTTGGTGCGCTTGAAGCCGACGATCGCGGTGCCGCCCGGCATCGCATAGCAGCCGGCATCGCCGCAGGGGGCGCTGATCGCCGTCCAATCGAAGGCGTCGCCGATCTTCTTCTGGAACGGATTGACCATCCAGTTGCCGGCGAGATAGGTCACGACGTTGCCGTTGACGAATTCGTCGCCCATGTTCTTGTACTGGGTTCCGCCGGCAGCGCCCCACATTTCCTTGGGGAAGGAGCCGTCCTTCGTCCAGCCGTAGAGATCCGTGACATAACGCTTGGCGGCATCGTCGGGGAAGAAGAACTTGCCGTCCTTGACGTAGTTCGATCCGTAGGAGAATGCCGCGCCGGAGAAGCGATGGCCCGAGCGATCCATCGTGAAGGGGATCTGGGCGCCGGTCGCCTTGGCGACGCGCGCCGAGGCTTCGACGATGTCCTTCAGCGTGGCGGTGGGCTTCGGAAGCGGTTCGCCGGCCTGTTCGAAGAGCGTCTTGTTGACGAAGGGCAGGTTGAAGGTCTGCGAGGCGATATAGCCGTTGATCGACTTCGGATCGTTGACGCCGGGGAAGCGAAGCGTGTTCAGGCTGTCGCCGTGCAGCTTGGCAAAGCCGTCCGGGTCTTTCATGTAGGGACGCATGTCGAGGTAGTAGGGCGCAAGCTGCCAGTCGGTGATCTTGGCGATGTCAGGACCTTCGCCGACGGCGAGCTGCACCGGCAGCTGCTTGGCGACCGCATCATAGCCCGACGAGACGAAGTTGACCTTGACGTCGGGATGCGCCGTCTCGAATTCCTTGCTCAGCGCTTCCATCCGCTCGACGTAAGCCTGGTCGTCGTCGGTAAACAGAAAGGTGATCGTCTTGGTTTCCGCCATGGCCGCGCCGGCCCATGCGAAAGAAACGGTAGCCAGCGCCAGTGCGAGGGCTCCTGAGAGATAGGTTTTCATTTTCATCCTCCCATGAAAACATTTTCATCAATCGCGGCGTCAGCCATCGATAAATGAATTTCATATACTTGACATTCGTCCCGTCAAGCTATTTTCTGAGGCAATAGCGATGTTTTTGAGCATTTTTCAAAAACAACGCACCCAAATGACCTAATGAAAATATTTTCATAGGATTGCGGAGGAGGCGGTCTGTGAAAACGGAATGCATCAAGCGGCCGGACGATATGGCGCCGGCATATGGCGTGGCCGCGGGCCAGACGGTAACGGCATGGGCGGTATCCGGCCTCATCGCCAGCTATTTTCCGGGCGAGCCGGCGCCGGCCGAAGACCGCGTAAACTATCGTTTCATCAACGGTTTCGTCGATGTCGGCGACCTGCCTTGCCGCAAAGCCTTCTGGTCCACCATGGTGGGGCGGCCGCTCTCGCCCTACACGTCCTGGCCGACCGAGAGCCTCTATCTTCCCGGTTCGAACCGCCGCGTCGAGTTCACCGGCTTCTGGCATGTGCCGACGCATCTCAGGCGATGGCTGAGGGGCACGTTCAGGACGGAGACCGCGCGAATGCTCAATCTCAGACTGAAGACCTGCGGCGGCGTTCGCATATGGGTCAACGGACAGGAGGCGGTGCGCTTCGAACCCTTCAAGCGCAATGTCGAGAGCGCAACCGACATAAAGCTGACGCTCGAAGCCGGCGACAACCACATTCTCGTTCACACCGAAGACCTGGCCGAGCGCGACACGACGTGGTTTTTCGAGCTAGAGCTGCTGGATGAGGAGCCGCTCTGCGTGCTGTTGCCGGTATCGCTGGACCAGGATGAGGTTCGCGAGCTGGAAGCCCTTGTGCGCGGCGTTCGCCCGGCCCGCGACGTCTTCGTCAACCAGCCGCTGGAGATCATCTTCGACACGGCGCCGGAGCGCGACCTGCCTGTAGAGCTCAAGGTCATCGGCCATGGTCACGAGCGTCCCGTTCTCGCGCATTCGAAACTGACCCTGCATGCTCATCAGAACCGTCTGGTCGCCGAGAATGTCTCTGGCATCGCAGATGGTTATCACGGCATCCACATGACGATCGGTTCCGGTACGGGCTCGGTCACCCGCGTCATCGATGCCGCCTTCATGAGCAGCATTTCGCCGTTGCCGGCCGAGACATCGCTTTCTGCCCGCAAGCGGCAGGCGCTGGAATACAGCGCCCGCTTCGGCGCCAACCGCGTCGGGCGTCTCATTGCGATGATGGAAACCGGTCACCACGACCAGGAAAGCTTCGACCGCATCATCGACGCAACGCTCGCCTCCATCGATGCGCGGGAGGATTGCTCGGATTTCATCATGGTGCCGCTGTTGTGGCTGCTCGGCGCCTATGCCGACCGGATGCCCGCGGCGGTGGTCGATCGCATCCGGCATTCCGTTCTCTCTTATCGTTACTGGGTCGACGAGCCGGGCAACGATGCGATGTGGTTCTGGAGCGAGAACCATGTGCTCTGCTTTCACACGAGCCAGCTGCTGGCCGGACTTCTTCTGCCCGACGAGGTGTTTTCAGCCTCGGGCAGGACGGGCCGGCAGCAGGCGGAACTTGGCCGCGCGCGCCTCGCGCGCTGGTTCGACAGCGTCGAAGCCCACGGATTGGCGGAGTGGAACTCGGCGGCCTATTACCCGATCGACTTCATCGGCCTGCTGGCGCTGGAGCGCTGGGCCGAGACGGCGATTTCGGAGCGCGCCCGCGGCCAGATCGATCTCATCTTCCGCATGATCGCCCTTCACACGCTCGCAGGCGTTCCGGCCGGATCGCAGGGCCGCGCCTACGACAAGGAACTGCGCGCCGGCCCGCTGACAGAGCTTGCACCTTTCGCCCAGGTCGCCTTCGGAACCGGCTGGCTGAACAATGGCGTGGCGGCATTGACCATGTTCTGCGTCGGCGGCTACGAGCCGCCGGCCGATCTCGCCGAGCTTGCGTCGCTTGCCAGGACCAGAAGCGTCGAGGCGCGTTACAGCCAGGGGCTCGAGAGCGGAAAACTCGTGCTGTTCAAGAACGAGGCGGCGCAGCTTTCGACCGTCGTCGATCACAAGACCGGCCAGAAGGGCCATCAGCAGCATGTGCTCGACATCCGGCTCGCCGGCCACCCCATGGCGAGGCTCTGGGTCAACCATCCCGGCGAGGACGATCCCTGGGGCAATCAGAGGCCGTCCTATTGGGCCGGCAACGGCATTCTGCCGCGCGTTGCCCAGCATCGTGACGTCGCCCTGCTGATCGAGGACACAAGCGATGCGCGGCACGCATGGACGCATGCCTATATCGGTCGCGACGGCCTGGACGATCTCATCACCGAAGACAAGTGGCTGATTGCGCGATCGGGCAGGGGATTTGCCGCCCTCTGGGCGTCGAACGGCCTGGAGCTGATCACCGACGGCCCGACCGCCGGGCGCGAGGCGCGCTCCTACGGGCCGCTTTGCGGCTGGGCGGCCGTCGTCGGATGCGGCAGCTACGATGCCTTCAAGGCGTTCATCGAACGCCTGTGCCAGACGACGGTTTCCTTCGATCCCGGGCTTCGGCGGCTCGCGTTGACGCCGCCGGGCGGCCCGGCGCTCTGCCTGTCCTATGCCGACGGTCTTTCGATCGCCGGCAAGGCGAGGCCGTTCACGTACGATCAGCCACACCCGATCCTCACCCACGACAGTGCAGCCTCCGGGGCCGGCACTGACGGGCCGTTCTACTCCTGAAACATAGGTCTCCAAGCATGAACACAACATCTGTCGATAACGCCGCTCTCCTGACGACGATCGATCGCGTTGCAACGGCTTTCAGCCGGCTCAAGGGCATCAAGGAAGGTCTCGTGACCGGAAATTCCGCCTCGGGAATCCAGTTCGACGAATGGGACTGGGAAGTCGGCGTCGGTCTTTACGGTTTCCTGCGGCGCGCCATTGCCACCGATGACCAGAAAGCGCTGCAGGAGCTTGTTGCCTGGTATGCCGGCCAGATCGAACGCGGCCTGCCGCCGCGCCAGATCAACAGCACGGCGCCGATGCTGCCGCTTGCGATCCTCGTCCAGCATGTCGACCGTCCCGATTTTCGCGCTCTTGTCGAGGACTGGGCCGAATGGCTCGTCAAGGAATTGCCGAAGACCGAAGACGGCGGTTTTCAGCACGTCGTCAAGGAGCGCCTCAACGACGGCGAATTGTGGGACGACACGCTTTTCATGGCCTGCCTGTTTCTCGCCCGGGCCGGCGTGCTCTGCGAACGCAGCGACTGGATCGACGAGGCCGTCTATCAGTTCGTGATCCACACCCGCTACCTCTCCGATCCGGTCAGCGGCCTCTGGTATCACGGCTGGACCTTCAACGGGCGGCACAATTTCGCCAATGCCTTCTGGGCGCGCGGCAATGCCTGGATCACCGTTGCCATCCCCGAGCTCTTCGATCTCGTTCCGACGCTCGGCGAGAAGGACCGGCGTTTTCTGTCGAACGTCCTCGTCAGCCAGGTGCGCTCGCTGAAGGAATGCCAGCGGCCGGACGGGATGTTCACGACGCTTCTGGACGACCCGTCCTCGCCGCTGGAAACCTCGGCCACGGCAGGCATTGCCTATGGCATATTGCGCGCCGTCGATGCCGGCATTCTCGACGATAGCGACAAGGCCTACGCGGAGCGGGCGCTTGCGGCAGTGCTGGCGCAGATAGACGAGGAAGGTGTGGTCCACGGCGTCTCGGACGGCACGCCGATGGGGCATGACCTCGATTTCTACAGGCGCATCCCGAACGTGCCGACGCCTTACGGCCAGGCGCTGACCATGCTGTTGCTGACGGAAGTCGTCCTCGAGAACGGCGATCGCCAATGAGCCCCGTGTCTCTTGTCGCGATCGAGCCGGCGGAGGGCGACGATACGGTCCGCCTGCAGGCGGCCATCGACGGCCTGTCGGCTTCGGGCGGCGGACGCGTGGAGCTCATGGCCGGCATCCATGTCTGCCGGGGGCTCCAGCTCAAGTCCGGCATCGACCTTCATCTGGCCGCCGGCGCGATCCTGCGTCCCGTTGCGGATTACGAGGCCTATGCGCATACGAGTGTTTCGGTGATCGCCGAAAAGTCGGACCGCGGCATGATCGTCGCTAGGGATGCACGGCGGATCAGCCTGACGGGGGCGGGGCGCATCGAAGCCGGTTGCGACAGCTTCATCGTGGGAGACGACGAGACCGTCGGAACCTTCATTCCGGCCGAGTTTCGTCCGCGCGTCGTAGTATTCGAGGGCTGCGACGAGGTCGAGATCAGCTCTGTCCATATTAGCCGCTCGCCGATGTGGACGCTGCATTTCGTCAATTGCACCGATGTCGTCGTCAGCAACGTAACCATCGACAACGACCGTCGCCTTCCCAACACGGATGGTATCGTGCTGGATGCCTGCCGCGGCGCCGTGATCGAGGACTGCCGGATATCGACGGCCGACGACGGCGTATGCCTGAAGACGAGCATCGGCCCCGATCGTGTCGCCATCGGACGATGCGAAAACATTCTTGTCCGCCGCTGCTCCGTTCAGAGCCTCAGCTGTGCGCTGAAGATCGGCACGGAAACCCATGGCGACGTCACCAACGTCGTGTTCGAGGATTGCAACGTCTCATCCTCCAACAGGGCGCTCGGCATATTTTCCCGCGATGGCGGCCGGATATCGAATGTGAGGTTCTCGCGAATTGCGGTGGAATGCCGCGAGACCCCCGATGGTTTCTGGGGCTCAGGCGAGGCGCTGACCGTCAATGTGGTTGACCGCATCGCGGAGCGCACGGCAGGCGCCATCGAAAATCTCATCGTCGAGGATATCACCGGCCGGATGGAGGGGGCGATCACGGTCATTTCGACCTCGTCGGCCGGCATCCGGAACGCATCATTGGCGCGTATCGCCATCGACCAGCAGCCGGGGCAACTCGGCACGGCACGATCCTACGACCTGCGCCCGACGAACGCCGACCTTTCCCCGAAAGCCGATGGCGGCGGCCGCGCCAATGCCTGGACCCGCGGGTCGGACGGGCGGGTGATCGGCCTTGAGAACTATCCGGGAGGAATGCCGGCCGTCTACGTGGCTGATGTCACCGGGATCTTGATGAACGAGGTGCGGATCACAAGACCGACACCGCTGCCGCAAGGCTGGAACAAAAACGACGCCGTCTTCGAAACGGCGGCACCTGATGGGAGTGGGGCATGGCAGAACTGAAGCTTTCCAACGTCAACAAGTCGTATGGCTCTGTCAAAGTCCTGCATGACGTCGAGCTCGATATCAAGGACGGCGAGTTCGTCGTCTTCGTCGGTCCGTCGGGATGCGGCAAGTCGACCCTGTTGCGCGTCATCGCCGGTCTCGAAGAGGTGACGACGGGCGCAATCGCGATCGGGAGCCGCGACGTCAGCGCGCTCTCGCCGGCCGAGCGCAAGATCGCGATGGTCTTCCAGTCCTATGCGCTCTATCCGCATATGAGCGTTCGCAAGAACCTCGCTTTCGGCCTGGAGAACCTGAAGTTCAAGCGCGCCGAGATCGAGGCGCGGATTGCCGAAGCCGCCAGGATGCTGGCGATCGAACCCTACCTGGACCGGCGTCCGAAGCAGCTTTCGGGCGGCCAGCGTCAGCGCGTGGCGATCGGCAGGGCCATCGTGCGCGAACCGGACATTTTCCTCTTCGACGAGCCGCTGTCGAATCTCGACGCCGCCTTGCGCGTCCAGACCCGCGCCGAGATCACCAAGCTCCACCGCGACATCAAGACGACGATGATCTATGTCACCCATGACCAGGTCGAGGCGATGACGATGGCCGACAAGATCGTCGTGCTGCGCGCCGGGCGGGTCGAGCAGGTCGGCGCGCCGCTGGACCTGTTCGATAGCCCACGCAATCTGTTCGTCGCCGGCTTCCTCGGTTCGCCGCGCATGAACATCATCAAGGGCAAGGTTTCAGGCATCGGCGAAAACGGCGTCGCCATCGATGTCGGCAACGGCGGCAAAATCGTCAGCGATGTCGATCCTGCGGGGATTGCCGTCGGGCAGGCCGTTCTCGCCGGCATCCGGCCCGCGCATTTTTCACGCTCCAGCGAGCAAGGTCTGCCGTTCATCGTCCAGTATCACGAGGGCCTCGGCACAGAAACCTATGTCTACGGCAACCTTGCAGGCCAGGATGAGCAGATCATCATTCATGAGGCCGGCCATTTCGCGCCGGCGCCGGGTGATCACATCCTGATCGACGCCGCCCCGGGACGGGTTCACCTGTTCGATCCCGAAAGTGGCCTGGCTTTTGCCCGGCGGCCCGGACAGGGGAGGCGCTGAACATGGCGGCGCTCAAGGCAGGTGCATTGCTGTCCCAGGCAGGCGAAACGGCGATGCGGGTGGTCGAAGCCCCGATGAATGTGGTCGAGCGCATCTTCGGCCGCAAACGCATGCCATGGCTGTTCCTGGCGCCGAACCTCGTTCTGTTCGCCATTTTCACGTTCCTTCCGATCGCGATCGCGATCGGTTACGCCTTCACCGGCGGCACGAACCTTTTCGTCTCGGAGCGGCCCTTCGTCGGCCTGGATAATTTCCGCACACTGCTTTCCTGCGGCAATTATCTGCAGCCGGGAACCTGCCAGGAATCGCTGTTCTGGACGGCTGTGTGGAACACGCTCTGGTTCGTGGCCCTCAATGTCGTCGCCACCTTGCTGGTGGCGCTGATCACGGCACTGATCCTCAATCGGGCGATTGTCGCGCGCGGCTTCTTCCGGGCGATGTTTTTCTATCCCGTTCTGCTGTCTCCCGTCGTCATCGGCCTCATCTGGAAATGGTTCCTCGATCGCAACGGGCTCCTGAACGCCTTCTTCCAGATGATCGGCGTTCCCCCTGAGATCTTCCTGCTCGACGTCGGCTGGTCACGCTTCTTCGTCGTCGTGGTCTCGGTCTGGTTTCACATGGGTTTTTATACCCTCATCCTGCTCGCCGGCCTTCAGGCTATTCCGAAGGAGCTTTACGAGGCTGCCTCCATCGATGCTGCTTCACCGCGCCGCACGCTTTTCAGGATCACGCTTCCCCTGCTGGCCCCGAATCTCTTGGTCGTGTTCATTCTTTTGATGATCAAATCGGTCCAGATCTTCGACGAGGCCTGGGTTTTGACCAATGGCGGCGGTCCCGGCACGGCCAACAGCTTCATCGTGCAATATATCTACCAGATGGCATTCGGCAGCGATCTCCGTCTCTTCGGTCTCGCATCCGCCGCATCGGTTCTGATGGGGCTGGTGCTTCTGGTCCTCACCCTCATACAGCTGCGCATCGGCAAGCGAATGGAGTCCTGAGATGAACAGCCGTATGAATCCGATCAGTTTTCTCACGCGCACCCGCCGGGCCGGACGCATCGATATAACCGACATATTGTCATGGGTCTGGCTGATCGGCGGAACCTTCGCGGTGCTGGTTCCCGTCCTCTGGGCGGGCCTCTCCTCGCTGAAGCCGGCGGCCGAAATTACCCGGTTTCCACCGACCCTGCTTCCCCGGGCCGCCGTGGAGCAGACCGTACCCGGCTTCGACAAGCCGCTCAGCCTCTGGCAGGTCACCGTTGACGGCCAACAGCGCGAAATGGCCATGGTTCGGCGCATCGGCCTCAAGGCCCAGATGGTCGACCCCGCAAATCCGGGACAGCCCGTCAGCGTCGACGTGAAGGGGCTGACGCCGGTGCAGAAGCTGACGGTCGCCACGGAAAATTACACCGATCCGCTGACGCGCTTCAACTTCCTGACCTTCCTCAAGAATTCGGTCTTCGTCACCTTCGTCGCAACGCTGCTGACGCTGATCGTCAACGCCATGGCGGCCTTTGCCCTGTCGAAATACAAATTTGCAGGCGACACCGCGGTCTTCGTCATCATCATTTCAACCCTGATGATCCCGCTCGCCGTCGTCATGGTGCCGGCCTATCTCGTTATCGTCGGGGTCGGGCTCGCCGATAATCTCTGGGGCGTCATCCTGCCGACGGTCGCCTCTCCGACCGCCGTCTTCCTGCTGCGGCAATATATGCTGACCATACCCGATGAGCTGATAGAGGCGGCGCGCGTCGATGCGGCGAGCGAATTCTGCATCTTCTGGCGTATCATCCTGCCGCTGACGGCGCCGGCACTGGCGGTGCTGGCGATCTTTTCCGTGCTCTGGCGCTGGAACGATTTCCTCTGGCCGCTCATCGTCCTCAACAGCCGCGAGAATTTCACGCTGCAGGTCGGTCTGAACGCGTTCCAGGGCGAGTTCTCTGTGCAGTGGCATTATATCCTGGCAATGACGTTCCTCAGCCTGCTGCCTGTCACGGTCGTCTTCCTGTTCCTGCAGAAGTACATCACCACAGGCATTGCCGGAACAGGGATGAAGTGAACGGCAAGGCGGGGAGAAAGATCTCCTCGCCCCGTCGGAGAACCCATACTGCGTCTTCCTCCCGACTGAAGCGCGTCGCATTGAACTTGTTTCATGCGGCGCGCTTCGGTCTTTGTTGTGCGAGGCCCCCAAGGCGGCCGGCCATTTTTCGAGCGACACGCACCGTCGCCTAGGCACAGAGGTTCGCACGTGATCGCCTGGATCTCTCCAATTCCGTTTTACGAAAATGCCGGGAATTCAGCCTAGTGCCCGGAACTAGACATTAGCGCGGCGGCGCGACGCTACCCCTCAAGACGAGATGGCATCCGAGCTCCAGGCGATGGGCCGGCCGCTGCGGGTCGTTGGCGATCAGCCGCTGCTCGATGAGCGCCAAAGCGGCGGCGCCGAGCCTGTCGGTGGGAACGCTGATCGTCGAAAGCGGCGGACGGCTGAATTCGCCGGGGACGATGTCGTCGAAGCCGAGGACGGAAATCGCTTCGGGCACACGGATGTCGCGATCGGCCAAGGCCTTCAAACAGCCGAGCGCCAGATTGTCGGCGGCGCAGAAGACGGCCGTCGCTCCTTTCATTGTGGGATCGCGGTCGAGCAGCGCGTTGATGGCAGCCTCGCCATGCCTCGGCTCATATCCTTCGGCCTCGACGATCATATCCTCCGGCACGGGAAGCTGAGCGGCGAGATAGGCATCGGAAAAGCCGTCATACCGGCGCTGGATCGTGGTGCGGCCCTTCCAGGTCAGGTGCAGGATGCGGCGATGCCCGAGCCCCAGCAGGTGCTCGATGCCGAGCCGCGCGCCGAAACGGTTTTCGGGCGTGACCGTATCGACCAGCATGGCTGGATCCTCGCCGTTAACGAGGACGACGGGCATGTCGGGGAAGGCGAGGCTTCGGATCAGTTCCGGCTGATCGTCGTTCAGGATCACGATGCCGTCGGCGCGCTCCGTGAGCGCGATCTGCCTGACCTGAGCGCCGTCGATGCGTCGGCCGGTGCTGACGAAAGGCACGATCCTGATGCCGCGGCGCTCGCACTCCCGTCGAAGGCCGTTGAGGATCGTCCAGCTCACCAGGTTGAGATCGCTCTGCGGCGCGGCGTCGTCGGGAATGGCAAGCAGCAGAACGCGCAAGGCCGCGATCGTCGCCTTCTTCCTCCGGCGGTCGAGGTAACCCAGGCGTTTGGCCGAGTCGAGAACCCTCTCGCGCACCTCGATCGTCAGCGGCGCGGTTCCGTTCAGCGCGTGCGAGGCCGTGCTCAGCGACACGTCGGCATCGCGCGCGACATCCTTGAGATTGACTTTGCGTTCCACTTTTTCCGTCACGAATTGAGGCTATGCCTTCGAAGGCATCGCTAACTCGATGTTTTCACATAAAAACTTGAGAAAAGCTATGCGCTTTGCGCGGTATTTTTCGTCATTCTGTGATCAGTGAGGCTTGGCCAGCAGGCCGTGCAGCAGCAGGTCGAAATAGGCCCGCAGGAAGGCCTCCTTGTTGGGGGGCGGCTCGCGGCGGTCGTCGAATATAAGCCTGAGAACCGTCGTCGTCAGGATGGGTGCGACCACGATGTCGGAGAATTCCACCGGAATTGCCCGAAATTCCCCCGACGCCACGCCCTCCAGAATGAGGCCGTCGACCTTGGCGATGATCGGCGCAATGAACTCATCATGGTGGCGGTCGATCAGGTCGGGAAACCGCTGCCCTTCGGATATGACGAGCCGCGTCAATTCGCGGGTCGTGCGATCCTCGGCAATTTGCTCGTAAAGCAGGCCGAGAATGGAAAGCAGCCTGTCGGTAGCGCTGCCGCTGAGGCCCTCGGCCGTCTCCAGCAACTCCTGAAACGGCACGGAGAAATGGTGGATCATCGCTTCGAAAAGCTTCTCCTTCGTCTCGAAGTAGACATAGACCGTGCCTTTGGTGACGTTGACCCTTTCGGCGATGTCTTCCACACGCGTGCCCGAAAAACCGCTTCTGACGAATTCTTCGAAGGCCGCATCCAGGATCTGGATGGGCCGCAGCGCTTTCTGTTCCGCGCGTGTGAGTTTCTTCGGAGTTGCCATTTTTTTCCTTGCCTCCCGTGTCGTGCGCGCCTCGTCCCCTGCGGCACAAAGTTTCATTGACTAATGCGTCAGTCAATTATATAGCAGCTGCCGTTGAGAGCAAGAGGTCAACTATGAGAACCATTCTGGTCGCCACAGCGATCGTATGCGCCATCGGTCTCGGATCATGCAGCGATGCGGGCGGGCCGACTGAGTCCACCCCGCGGCAGGTCACCGTCGTCGTCGCCAAACCCGAGCCGCTGGTTGAGGGCGGTGCGATCACCGGGGAAGTTCGCGCACGTGTCCAGACCGATCTGTCCTTCCGTGTCAGCGGCAAGATCATCGAACGGCTGGTGGAAGTCGGACAGTCCGTGAAGGCGGGGCAGTTGCTGGCGCGGATCGATCCGGAAGAGCAGAAGGCCGAACTGGATGTGGCGGCTGCCAATCTTCAGTCGGCTGAAGCCCAGCAGACCCAGGCACAGCTCGCCTATGACCGTCAGCAGAGCCTATTTCGAACGCAGGTGACGACGCGCGCGGCGCTCGACCAGGCGCAGGAGGCGCTTCTGACCGCGCAGGCATCGACGAAGTCGGCGCAGGCGCTGTTGGAAACGGCTCAGGACACTTTGTCCTACACGGAGCTGAAGGCGGATGCCGACGGGATGATCACCGCCCGCAATGCCGAGGTCGGGCAGGTGGCGCAGGCCGCGCAGGTCGTCTTCACCCTTGCCCATGGCGGCGACCGCGATGCCGTCTTCGAGGTGGTCGAAAGCGCGTTCCTACGCCCGATCGACGGCGACGGAACTGTGACCCTTCTGTCGGACCCTTCACAGAAGATCGCGGCGAAGGTGCGCGAGATTTCGCCGACCATCGATTCCTCCACCGGAACCATCAAGGTCAAGGTTGCGATATCGAGCGACGCGCCCATTCCCCTCGGCGCTCCCGTCGTCGGGAGATTCAATTACGTCTCGCAGAACGTCATCCAGCTTCCCTGGTCCGCCATGACGTCCAAGGACGGCAAGCCGGCCGTCTGGATCGTCGATCCCGCATCCTCTGCGGTTTCGGCAAGGGCTGTGGATGTCGCCGGCTACGAGACCGGCAGCTTCATCGTCAAATCAGGCGTGTCGGCGGGTGACGTCGTGGTGACCGACGGGACCAAGTTCCTCAGGCCGGCTGAAATCGTGTCTTATGTCAAGGAAGCTTCCAAGTGAGTATTCGTCCCAAGATAGTCGCCCTGATGATGGGTACGGCCCTGATTTCCTCCTGCACGAAGCAGGAGGAAAGCAAGGAGGATGCGCCCCGTCCCGTGCTGTCGATGACAGTCAAACAGACGTCCGTTTCGAGCCTCAGCCTGACCGGCACGATCGAACCGACGATCGAGACCGAACTCGGCTTCCGGATTCTCGGGCGGATGATCGCCCGCAATGTCAATGTCGGGGATATCGTCAAGCGGGGCGACGTCGTCGCCGCCATCGATCCGCTGGCGCTGGAGCTTGCCGTGCGTAACGCACAGTCGGACGTGGAGAACAGCGACGCCCAGCTCAGAAACGCGGTGACCACGGAGCAGCGCCAGCGGGCGCTGGTGGAGTCGCGTTCCGGCACGGAAGCCTCGCTCGAAGAGGCCGAGCAGGCGAGACGGACGGCCGCGGCCGCCGTCGCCAAGGCGCAGGCCAACCTCGACAAGGCCAAGGAGCAGCTCGGCTACGCGCAGCTTCAGGCGGAATTCGATGGCGTGGTGACGGCGACCTCGGCCGAGGTCGGACAGGTCGTCTCGGCCGGCCAGACGGTCGTGACCATCGCCCGGCCGGACAGGCGCGACGCCGTGGTCGATGTGCCACAGGCAGCCGCCCAGAAACTGAAAATCGGCGCGCCTTTCGAAGTGACGCTGCAGCTCGATCCGACCATCCGCACATCCGGGGTGGTGCGCGAGATCGCGCCGGAGGCGGAGACCGCCACCCGCACGAGCAGAACCAAGATCGCGCTCAGCGATCCGCCTGAAACTTTCAGGCTCGGCTCCGTCATCTCGGCCTCGGCAACCATTGCCGCCGATCCGCAGATCGTTCTGCCTTCCTCTGCCATCCTTGTCGGCAGCGACGGCCCGAGCGTCTGGATCGTCGACGCGCCGGCCAAAAAGGTATCGCTGCGCCGCGTGACGATCGACGGCGACGTCGAAGACGGCGGTACCGTCCGCGTCACCGAAGGGATCGCCGCTGGAGAACGGGTGGTCGTGGCAGGCGTGCATAAACTTGAAGATGGCCAGACCATCAGGATCGACCAGGAGATCAGCCAGTGAAGTCCTTCAACCTTTCCGACTGGGCGCTCGAACACCGTTCGCTCGTCTGGTACTTCATGATCGTCTTCATTCTCGCAGGCACCTTCTCTTATCTGAACCTCGGCCGCGAGGAAGACCCGAACTTCACGATCAAGACGATGGTGATCACCGCCCAGTGGCCCGGCGCCTCCGCCGAAGAGGTGACGCGGCAGGTGACCGACAGGATCGAGAAAAAGCTCCAGGAACTGGAATCGCTCGACTACACCAAGAGCGAGACCGTTGCCGGCCAGACGACCGTCTTCGTCGAACTGCTGCCGACGACCAAGGCCAGGGATGTCGCACCGACCTGGCTGCGCATCCGCAACATGATCGCCGACATCAAGGGCGATTTCCCGAGCGGGGTCGTCGGTCCCTTCTTCAATGATCGCTTCGGCGACGTGTTCGGCAATATCTACGCCTTCACGAGCGACGGACTGACCCAGCGGCAGCTTCGCGATCTCGTCGAAAATGCCCGCTCCGAGGTTCTGACCGTGCCCAACGTCGGCAAGGTCGATGTGATCGGCGCTCAGGACGAGGCGATCTATCTGGAGTTCTCCACGCGCCAGATCGCAGCACTCGGCATCGACCAGCAGTCGGTCATCCAGACCCTGCAGGCGCAGAATGCCGTCACCCAGTCCGGCTTCGTCGATGCCGGGCCGGAGCGCATCGCCCTGCGGGTGAGCGGACAGTTCACTTCCGAGGAAAGCCTCCGGACGATCAACCTCAGGATCAACGACCGCTTCTTCCCGTTGACCGATGTCGCCACGATCAAACGCGGCTACGTCGATCCGCCCTCGTCGCTGTTCCGGTTCAAGGGCCAGCCCGCCATCGGGCTTGCCATCGGCATGAAGCAGGGCGCCAATCTCCTGGAATTCGGCGAGGCGCTGGACGCACAGATGAAGCGCGTCGTCGCCGATCTTCCGATCGGCGTGGACGTCCACCGCGTTTCCGACCAGCCTGCCGTCGTCGACGAAGCGGTGTCCGGCTTTACCCGCGCACTCTTCGAAGCAATCGTCATCGTGCTCGTCATCAGCTTCATCAGTCTCGGTCTTCGCGCCGGCATGGTGGTGGCGATCTCCATACCTCTCGTGCTCGCCATCACCTTCGTGGTGATGGAATATTCCGGCATTTCGCTTCAGCGTATCTCGCTCGGCGCGCTCATCATCGCGCTCGGACTGCTCGTTGATGACGCGATGATCGCCGTCGAGATGATGGTTGCCCGCCTGGAGGCGGGCGACGATCTCAGGAAAGCCGCCACCTACGTCTACACGTCGACCGCCTTTCCGATGCTGACGGGAACGCTCGTCACCATCGCGGGCTTCATTCCGGTTGGTCTCAACAGCAGCGCCGCCGGCGAATTCACCTTCACGCTGTTCGTGGTCATCGCGGTGTCGCTGATCGTTTCCTGGGTGGTGGCGGTGTTGTTTACTCCGCTTCTCGGCGTCACGATCCTGCCGAAGACCATGAAGTCGCATCATGAGAAGAAGGGGCGCTTCGCCTCGATCTTCTCCTGGCTTCTGGGGCTGGCGATGCGCTGGCGCTGGGTCACCATCATCCTCACGGTCGGCGTCTTCGGCCTTTCGGTCGGCGGCATGGGGCTGGTGCAGCAGCAGTTCTTCCCGAACTCGGACAGAACCGAGCTCGTGATCGACTGGAATCTTCCCCACAACAGCTCGATCGCCGAGACCAACAGGCAGATGGCCAAGTTCGAAAAGGAGATGCTGGCCGACAATAAGGATATCGATCACTGGACGACCTATGTCGGCCAGGGTGCGCCCCGCTTCATCCTGTCTTTCGACGTGCAGACACCCGATGTCACCTTCGGACAGACGATCATCGTCACGAAAGGGCTCGAGGTGCGCGACAAGGTGCGGGCGGAGCTGCAGGACTATCTGACAAAAACCTTCCCCGGCACCGACGCCTTCGTGAAGCTTCTCGACATCGGCCCGCCGGTGGGCAAGCCGGTTCAGTACCGGATCAGCGGCCCCGATATTCAAAAGGTTCGCGACATCTCGCAGCAATTTGCCGGCGTCGTCGGCTCGCATCCGCTGCTGTCGAACATGGTCCTGGACTGGAACGAGCCGTCCCGCGTGGTGAAGGTCGACGTGCTGCAGGACAAGGCGCGCCAGCTCGGCGTTTCCTCGGAGGATATTGCCACCGCCCTCAACGGCATCGTCGAAGGCTCGACGGCAACGCAGGTCCGCGACGATATCTATCTGGTCAACGTCATCGGGCGAGCCAGGGCATCCGAACGGGACTCCATCCAGACGCTGCAGAACCTGCAGCTTTCCACCTCCAACGGCAAGGTCGTGCCTCTTTCGGCCGTGGCGAACTTCCGCTACGAACTCGAGCAGCCGACGATCTGGCGTCGTGACCGGCAACCCACCATCACGCTCAAGGCTGCCGTCATCGGTTCGACACAGCCGGCCACCATCGTCGACCAGCTGAAGCCGAAGGTCGAGGAGTTCCAGAAGAACCTTCCGGTGGGATACAAGGTGGAAGTGGGTGGCGCGGTCGAATCCAGCGCGGAAGCCCAAGGGCCGATCGCTGCGGTCGCTCCGCTGATGCTCTTTACGATGGCGACGATCCTGATGATCCAGCTGCAGAGCTTCAGCCGTCTCTTCCTGGTGTTCGCCGTCGCGCCGACGGCCCTGATCGGCGTGGTCGCAGCACTCTTGCTAAGCAACGCCCCCATGGGCTTCGTCGCGATCCTCGGCGTGCTGGCGCTGATCGGCATCCTGATCCGCAACTCGGTTATCCTGGTCGTCCAGATCGAGCATCTGCGCAGCGAAGGAATGGCGCCATGGAAGGCGGTCATCGAGGCCACCGAACACCGCATGCGGCCGATCATGCTGACGGCCGCCGCCGCCACCCTCGCGCTGATCCCGATCTCGCGCGAAATCTTCTGGGGGCCGATGGCCTACGCCATGATGGGCGGCATCGTCGTCGGCACCGCGCTCACCCTGCTGTTCCTGCCTGCGCTCTATGTCGCCTGGTTCCGGATCCCGCGCGATGAAGACGTCCAGGCCGACGCCGTTGCAGAAGCATGAGCACGCGTGTCCCCGAATATCGCATGCGGCCGCCAGGGCGGCCGCTGCATCTCCTGGTCTCCGAGGGGACGGCTCGATGACGGAACTGCGTTTGAAATGGCTTCCGAAGGGCGCGCCGCCGATGCTGGCCACGATCGGTCTGGCAGTGCTCGCCGGTTGCGCCACGAGGCCCTCGCCAGAGGTCTTGAACCCGGTCCATCTGGCGGTTCATCGCGATGAAGCCTCTCATGCGGATGACGTCGCACCGGATCGCGTGAGCGTTCTTGCCGCGACCAACAGAACTCCCGACAGTGTGCGGGGCGGCTTCGGCAGTGCATGGGCTGACAATCTCACCTACGAGCAGTACGCATTTTCGGTCCCTTCCGGCAGGAAGAATACCGCCATCACTTACCCCAGCGCAAAACCGGATCCCGAACGCCAATTTGCGGTCGTCGAGCGCAAGCAGCTGCCGAAGGACGCCTTCGTGCATCAGGCGCTCGCCTCCGTGCAACCCGACGGCACCGTCGGCATCTTCGTGCATGGCTACAACTACAGCTACCAGGAGGCGCTCTATCGCACCGCCCAGATCGCCGCGGACGCCAACATTCCGGGTGCACCGATCCTATTTTCCTGGCCCTCGGCTGCGGCCGTTGCCGGCTATGTCGCCGACCGGGATGCGGCGCTCTCCTCGCGCAGCGACCTCGACGCCCTCGTCAGATCGCTTTCGGCTTCGGGGAAGGTGAAACGCATCATTCTTTTCGGCCACAGCATGGGCGGGTTCCTGGTCATGGAAACGGTGCGTCAGCTCAAGCTGGAACATCGCGATGACGTCATCGCCAAGCTGGCGGTAATCCTGGCCGCCCCTGACATCGACGTCGATGTCTTCCGATCCCAGCTGAAGGATATCGGGCGCATGCCGCTCCCGATATCCCTTCTCGTATCGAAGGACGACCGGGCGCTCGTGGCTTCGAGTTTCATCGCGGGGGAGCGGCCGCGCGTCGGGCGCCTCGATATCGACGATCCCGTCATCGAGGAGGCTGCCTTGAAGGAAAGGCTTCGGGTCATCGACATCACTTCGATCCAGGCCTCCGACGGGCTGGGGCATGATCGCTATGCATCGCTCGCCAAGTTCGGCGCGCAGCTCGCCTCCTTCGAAAGCGGGCGGCGTTCGACCGCCGGTGATGTTGGTGCCTATGTCTTCGATGCCGCCGGCGCCGCGGTGGCAAGTCCGTTTCGCCTGGCCGGACGTGTCGTCGGCGCGCAATGAATGGACTGAAGCAAGAGCCGGCGGCGATGGCTAATCCTCAGGCATCGCCAAGAGATGTGTACAATGTGACTATCAAATTGTCAGATGCCCAAATGAAGAGCAGACTTCCGCCTGTGGTCAAATTGACCTCGAGGATATGGGAGGGCATTCATGAGCGTACGAAATCCGTCTCCCTCGTTGTATAACGAGGATCTTGCACCCGCCGAGGAGCGCAAATGGGGTGCATTCAGCATCTTCAATGTCTGGACATCTGATGTCCACAGCCTGTGGGGCTATTATCTGGCGGCGAGCCTGTTCCTGCTGTGCGGCAGCTTCGTCAATTTCGTCATCGCCATCGGCATCGGATCCCTCGTCATCTTCTTTCTGATGAGCCTGGTCGGCAATGCCGGCGTGCGTACCGGCGTACCCTTTCCGGTTCTGGCGCGCGCCTCCTTCGGCACATTCGGGGCGAATGTTCCGGCACTGGTCCGCGCGGTGGTCGCCTGCTTCTGGTATGGGGCGCAAACCGCGGCCGCGTCCGGCGCTATCGTCGCCTTGCTGATCCGCAACGAAAGCCTGCTCGCCTTCCATCAGAACAGCCACCTGCTCGGCCACTCGACCCTCGAAGTCATCTGCTACGTCATCGTCTGGGGTTTGCAATTACTGATCATCCAGCGGGGGATGGAAACGGTTCGCAAATTCCAGGATTGGGCCGGTCCCGCCGTCTGGATCATGATGCTGATCCTCGCAGTCTATCTGGTCGTCAAATCCGGCACCTTCTCTTTCGGTTCCGAAATCCCGCGCGAAGTGCTGATCGAGAAGACCAAGGATGCCGGCGTGCCGGGTGAACCCGGCTCGATCGCGGCGCTTGCCGCCGTGGCGGCCACCTGGATCACCTATTTCGCGGCGCTCTACCTGAACTTCTGCGATTTCTCGCGCTATGCCACGAGCGAAAAGGCGCTGCGGAAAGGCAACCTCTGGGGGCTGCCGATCAATCTCCTGGCGTTCTGCCTCGTCGCGGGTGTTACGACCACGGCCGCCTTCACAGTCTATGGCGAGGTCTTGCTACATCCCGAAATGATATCGGCGAAATTCGACAGCTGGTTCCTGGCGCTGCTTGCGGCGCTGACATTTGCGATCGCAACGCTCGGCATCAACGTCGTCGCGAACTTCGTGTCGCCGGCCTTCGACTTCGCCAATGTCTTCCCGCGGCAGATCAACTTCAAACGCGGGGGATATATCGCCGCCCTGATCGCTCTCGTGCTTTACCCGTTTGCTCCCTGGGAGACGGGTGCGGCGCATTTCGTCAATTTCATCGGATCGACGATGGGGCCGATCTTCGGCATCATGATGGTGGACTATTACCTTATCCGGAAAAGCCAGCTGAATGTTGAGGCGCTCTACCATGAGAATGGCGAGTTCCGGTTCCAGAGCGGATGGCACGGCAGCGCCTTCGTCGCATTTGCCGTGGGGGCGCTGTTCTCCTCGATCCTGCCGACCTTCACGTCCATCCTTCCGGACTGGTGGGGCACCTACGGCTGGTTCTTCGGCGTCGCCATCGGCGGGGCGATCTATTTCGTGTTGAGAATGGGCGCGCGCCGCAATCCCGCCTTCGCGTCATGACCGAATGAAAAGGCGCCCGGCAATTGCCGGGCGCCTTTCATATCCGATTTCCTGCCGCCATGTGTTTTAGCGGCGTGCGGCGACCGCATGCATGGTTGAACGGGCAGAGGGCTGCGCCATCGTTCTGGCCGTCGAGCGAAGGGCTGCGGACTGGCTGGAGGCCCCATCGTCGAGCCTGAACTGGGCGATAAGTTCGCGAAGCTTCTGGGCTTGCTGCGCCAGCGAATCGGATGCCGCCGTCGACTGTTGCACCATGGTCGCATTCTGTTGCGTCGTCTGGTCCATCCGGTTGACCGCAACATTGACTTCGCTCAGCCCGATGGACTGCTCTTTCGCAGAGGTGGCGATCGAATCCATATGGTGATTGATCTGGGTGATGAAGCCGCCAATGGTCTTCAGGGCCTGGCCGGTATCGCGCACCAGCTTGACGCCGCTTTCCACTTCCTTCGAGGAGTTCTGGATCAGGCCCTTGATTTCCTTGGCAGCGCTTGCCGAGCGCTGTGCGAGTTCGCGCACTTCCTGGGCGACCACGGCAAAGCCCTTGCCGGCCTCGCCGGCTCTTGCCGCTTCGACGCCGGCATTGAGCGCCAGAAGGTTGGTTTGGAAGGCGATTTCGTCGATGACGCTGATGATGTTGGAAATCTGCTGCGACGAGGTCTCGATCCGCTCCATCGCCTCTTCGGCGTGGGAGACCACTTCCGCGGAGACCCCGGCACTGCGATTTGCCTCCGTGGCGACCGTACGCGTCTCCTCGGTTCGCTTGCTGGAGTTCGATACGTTTGCCGTGATCTCTTCCAGCGCTGCCGCCGTCTCTTCGAGCGAGGCCGCCTGCTGTTCCGTACGCTTCGAAAGATCGCTCGCCCCTGAGGAGATTTCCCGCGTGCCTTCGTCGATCGTGCCGATGCTTTCGGAAATTGCTCTCAGCGTCGCGCCAAGCTGGTTGACGGACTGGTTGAAGTCATGGCGCAGCGCCTCGAAGTCGGGGGCGAAGGCCTCGTTGAGCTGGAAGGCGAGGTCGCCTGCGGCCAGTCGCTTCAAACCGGCGGCGAGACCCGAGGTGGCGATGCGCAGCCGCTCCGAGGCGTCGGCTTCCGCCTGCTGCTGAGCGGCAATGCGATCGCCTTCCGCCCTGTTGCGGCTTTCCTCGGCTTCCGTTTCCATGCGCTTGTTCGTGATCGCGGCCTGGCGGAAGATCTCCACCGCGCCCGCCATCGATCCGATTTCGTCGGCGCGGTCGGCAAACGGAATCTTCGAAGCGGTGTCTCCCTCGGCCAGCCGCCGCATCGCGGCGGTGATGCCGGTAATCGGGTTGGCGATGCCGGTCAGCACGAAGGCGACGGCGCCGAGAACGAGCAGTCCTGCAACGCCGATTGTGGCAAGCAGGTAGAATTCTATGGAGTCGAAGGTTTCCTCGCTGAGTTCGGCAGCCTTGTTGCTGCCGCTGACGTCCAATTCGACCAGGGTCGTGGTGGCTTCCTTGAGCTTGTCCGAATAGGAGCGCATCTCCCCGCCCAGATATTGCCCGGCTTCTTCGGTCTTGTTGGCGCGGGAAAGGGCGAGCAACTGCGAGCTGCTGGCGATGTAGCCTCCAACGCTCTCTTTGATCGTCTTGATCAGGTCGCGCTCGTGCTCGGATGAAGCCAGCGAAAGATAGGCGTCCACCGATTTGCCGACGGTATCCTCGGCGACTTTGATGGCCTCTTCGCGGGTTTTCTTTTCCGCATCCGATTGCGCGATGATGTGATCACGATAGGCAAGGCGCAAATTCGTCATGGCGAGATTGATCGCCTGGGAAGCCTGCACGCTCGGCAGCCAATGGGCAGCAATTTCTTCGGTGGAGCCGTTCGTCTTTCGAAGGCCGTCGACCGCGAGATAGGCGACAAGGCCGAAAAGAAGAGCTATGCCGCTGAAAATCAACAGCAAACTCGATTTTATGTTTGGACGACGCATTGAAAGTCCCCATCGAAGGTCCGGCCTCATACCGGTTTGGCTGAGAACTTTTGTATCGAAAAAAATTTAACGATTTGTTCCGGGATGTAAAAAAGCCGTTTACCAGTTTTCCGGAATATCGCCGCTGCCTTCGGTCTCGGGATCCCGCTCAGACTGGAAAATGGCTATCCATGCGTCGTCGGCGATGCTGGGAGCCAGATAATGATGAAGCGCATTTTTTCCGCCTATCTCGCACTGATCCTGCCGGTGCAGGCAGCCGTTTCGCAACCCGCTGACGAGGCGGGAGCGCGTAAAGCCCGGTCTATCGCCCAGCTTCGATCGGAAGGCGTTCCGACCATCGATCATCTGCCGACCATCGAGCCCGAAAACGAGGGCACCCGCCGCAATACCAAGGCTGTCGTTCAGCGCACGATCGCCCTTGCAATCGTTGCCGTCAAAGGCGAGACCGGCGACCACGCAATGGGTCAGGCTCTCATCCGCCAGTTTAACGCCGCAGGTTTTTTCACCCCGAAGGAACAGGCGTTCATGGACGATCCGGATCCCTCGGATCAGGAGCGGACGAATTTCGCCTGGCGGTACGAGGGTGTCCACGTCATGCTGTGGGCGCTCGGAATCTCGCCGGACCTCGAGCGTCCAGACCATATTTGCGATGTGCCATTCATTGCGAACACGCTTCGCGAACTGGGGACGGAAGGGCTCATGCGGCGTGCCAGGCTGCGCCCGCAGAAAGAGCTGCTCGACGCCGCCGACCTTGTCTACCGTTACGATTGGGCCGCCGTGAACGCGCGGCTGAAGGGCGAAGAGCCACCCGCCAGATTGGATAAGGGCGTGGTTTACGAACGGCATTACGCCCTCAACTGGCTGACCGGTTACATGGATCAGGACTGGGACGATATATCCACGGACACATGATGCGGCCCGGGTCCGGCCACGAAAAGCGCCTAGTCAGCCGCCACCGAGGCGGATGATGCATGTTTTACCAAATAGCATTATGATCGGCTGCGCGCCGGGCCGGCGGACGAGTTGGCCGCGGATATGTGATGCGTAGGGATGGGAGGGTGGCAGGATTGGAACAGCTGAAGGATCTGGACAGTATTCCCAAGTGGGGAGGGAGCGGTTCGACATCGCCGCCGTTTGAACGGCCCGGTGTCGTGGCTGCCGCCGTTTACCAGCATGGGCAACGCATTCGGGACATCAGGATCGAAGAGGCCGGGAGAATGCCATCGTCTGGATCGGCCTGCACGAGCCGGATGAAGTGCTGCTGCACCAGGTTCAGGCCGAGTTCAATCTCCATCCGCTGGCGATCGAGGACGCAGCACAGCCCCACCAGCGCCCGAAACTGGAGATCTATGGGGACGCGATGTTCATCGTCGCCCGGACTGCGCATATGAAGGATGACGAAATCGTCTTCGGCGAAACGCATCTGTTCGTCGGTCGCGGCTATGTCGTCTCCGTTCGCCACGGGGACTCGTCCTCGTACCTTGCGGTGCGGCTACGATGCGAGGCCACGCCCACGGCGCTTGCCCACGGCGAGAATTACATTCTCTATTCCATCCTCGATTTCATCGTCGACAATTACATGCCGGTGATCGAGGTCGTGCAGGAGGAGGTTGAGAAGCTCGAGGATCTGGTGCTGCGCGAACAGCTGGCAAAATCCGACATCGAGCGGCTTTACCTGTTGCGGCGCAAGCTGCTGCGGCTGCGCAACGCCGTGGTGCCGCTGGTCGACGTCTGTCGGCGCTACGAGCATATCGATCTTCCCGGCATGGATCCGACGCTCCAGTCGCTGTTTCGCGATGTGACGGATCACGTGCGCCGGGTCCAGGAGGATATCGACGCGCTGCGCGAGGTCCTCGCTTTCGCCTTCGAGGCCAGCGTGATGATTGGCCAGACGGAGCAGACGGCGATTGCCCGCCAGCTCGCCGCCTGGGCGGCGATTCTCGCCGTCCCCACCGCAATCGCCGGCATCTACGGGATGAATTTCAGCGATATGCCGGAACTGAAATTCCAGTATGGCTATTTCGTCGTGCTAGCCGTCATCGCCTTCTTGTGTCTGTTCCTCTTCACTTTCTTCCGTCGGAGGAAATGGCTCTAGATACGTGAGCGCTGCGGACACGCGGCAGACGGGACGTCTGCATTGGCGAGGCGCGTCAGCACAGCGCCTTCAGCAGTCGATCCCGATGGCTCCCGATATAGTCGATATCGCTGAGATAAAGCCGGGCGTCTCCTGCATTCACGTCCTCGACGAATGTCTCATCTCCGGTTGAGGCGCTCGCCAGCATGAAATCGACGAGCGCCTGAAGGCGCCGGCAGATCGTTTCGGGGAGCTGGAGCCGTTCCTCCGCCGTCGCCCCATAGGCCATGCAGAAGATGTCCGCCCGCCGCAGTTGTTCGTCGAGGTCGAATGGCACATGCGGATTGGCGGGATCGGATAAGGGCGCCCAGCGATAAACCGAATAGGCCAGATCCCATACCCGCGGTGCGGGATGGGCGGCGTCGAAATCGATGATCCCGACAGCCTCATGCTCTGCCGTGGCGACATTATAGGGCGCATAATCTCCGTGGCATATGATCTCGCACGGCTCTTGCGGCGGCAGCATCCATGTCTGGACCTCGCGATCCCTCTGCAGAAACCCTTGAGATGCCGAATGAAAATCGCGCAGGAGCCGGGCTGCGGAAACCAGCATGCGCTCCGATCCGACAAACGGATCGTTCAGGTCTTCGCAGACACGCCCGGCGACATAGCTGACGACTTCCTGATTTTCGCCGGTTATCTCAATGGGATCAGGTGCTCTCGCAAAGCCGCTGCTCCTCAGATGGCGTAAAAACCGATGCACCGTCGGCGTCCATGCGCCCGATGGTCGGATGACGGTATCGCCGTCGCGCCAGATCTGCGCGGTTCGCCCGCCCTCCAATGGTTTCACTTCGCGATCTCCAAAGATATTCTAGGCGGATTTCAGTCTTTCGATATGGGCCTGAACCGTCGCGCCGAGGTTTGTCTCATGACAGCTCCGGTAGAACGTCACCGTGTCGGAAGGCATTCCGTCGGGGATGGGGACGAAGTCTTCCAGCCGCAGGCCGCTTGAGCTGCCGAGTTGTGAATCCGCCAGCCGGCATTCGCTCAAACTGCCGACACGATCGGCCAGGGCCTGGAAATAGGCCAGGTTCTCATCGACTGCCGAAGGAGAGTACGTGCGGCCGTGCGCAGGGATGACCAGTCTGGCTTTGAGGTGGCGTATGCGCTCGAGCGAGGAACGGATCAGGCGAAGGTCGCCAGCAGTTCTGCTCCAGACTTCGGGAATGGGGTATTCCACCGCGTCGACGGCCAGGCAGGTGCGAAGTTCGGGAATCCATATGGCGATATGGTCGGGCGTATGTCCTGGCGTATGAATGAGCTCCAGCGTCAGATCGCCGCCGTTGAGGGTCATCGAGCCTGAGAAGGTAATATCGGGACCGATGAGGTCGACGTTCCGAAATCGCGATTCCTGGCTCGCCTTGTCGCTGAGGACTTCTCGTGTGGAAGGGTCGCGCAAACGGTCGAGCGCGGCGGCATGCGCGATAATCGGCGCGCGCCCGGCAATGGCGGCATTTCCCCAGAAATGATCCCAATCCATATGCGAATTGACGACGACCAGCGGACGAGCCTCGGCCCTTTCCTCGAGCAGATCCAGCGCCATCCGGCACAGCTCGGGCGTGCCAAGCGTATCGATCAGGACGTTGAATCTCTCGGTCCGGACGAACACGGCATCCACTTCGTCGCCGACCCGGACGATCACGATGCGATCGTCGAGTCCGGGGTAGGAGCGCAATTCCACCGATGCATTCACGTCTGGTCGCCTCTGTTGCAATCGCAGTGATCTCATCCGGATATATCAAATCACGTTCGGACGCCTGCTCTTTCAGGGGGAGGCGGGATCTGTGGCGGCTTTCGTCTGATTTGGTTCCTGCTTCACGGGGACGTGTACGTCCCAGCGTTTCATCACAGAGTTCGGCACGGCGACCGTGCATATCACCATGACGCTCGGCTTCGAGCGGCCAAGACTCTTCGGCGTCCACTGTGTTTCCAGTGGGACCGCACATCGGGGAACCAGCGTCTTCAGATTGGGCTCCAGCACTTCCCATTGCTGATCCCCCCTGGCGTTCTCGTGCGAAATGAAGCGCCTGGCCTCCTCGCGGATTTCGAACAGGCCATGCGTGTGCTCCGTGGAGTGATCGGTCTCGATGCTCCAGGAAGCCAGACCCAAGGCGCAAGCCGACAGGGCTGCGCCAAGTTGTATCGATCGAAGCAATGGTACGTCGTCAGCAGCCAAATGGGTCACCCTCCCGGGAGGCAGAAGACTACCCAAAAACGGCACGAACCTTCAAGGCTTCGCCGCAGTGCGAGCGCCTTGGAACGCGCCCCATCGATCCCGCGCCAACGCGGCCGACGGTATCTGGCGCATCGCGAATTGCCAGTTTTAGTGGAACAACCGCCGCCAAAAAAAGTTTGCCTCTAAACCAACTCGAGGCGGCGGACGATGTTATTCTCTGCGAACCAGGGTGTGTTGAGCACCCCACCCCGGATTTATTATGTCAATCCACTCCTTCTTCAGGGTGTCGATGCGTGGCGCGAGGTTTTCGACCATGCGGCGGAGATGGGCTTCGACCGTGTGCTGACCGCACCTCTCTTCGATCGGGGCGGGGAGCGCAGCGTCTTCGCCTCCCAAGATCTGGATTGCCTCGATCCTCAACTATCGCTCGGACGCGAGGTCGAGGATGGAGTGGGGTTTCTGGCGGAGGCTGCCCGCAAGAGCGGTGTCGCCTTGATGATGGACTTGATGCTCGACGGCAAAGTCCGGGCTTCCCAAGCGGACTTTCATCCCGTCGACCCCCGGCGCTCGCCATTAGACCCCGAGGACCCGATATCCGCGATGGGCGCAGAGCGCCAATCGCAGCTGTTGGCGGAATGGACTGAACGGCTGCGGTTGCTGACCGAGCTCGGCCTCGCCGGTTACCGGACGCTCGGGATTGATCGCGTCGCGCCGGCGATTTTCAGATCGCTGATTTCGGCAATCCAGGAGAAGGCGGACGCGCAATTTCTCGCCTGGACGCCCGGTACTGATTTTGGCGTGAGGGACGCGGTCAGGGATACAGGCTTCGATGGATGTTTTTCATCGATGGCCTGGTGGGATCTCGACGAGAGATGGTTCATCGAAGAATACCGCGTCCAGGCACCGTTCGGCTGGCAGATCGCTTTTCCGGAGCCGCCATTCGCCCGGCGGATCGCGCACGGAACCGAGAGCCGCGAAGTCCTCGAACGGCGCGCGGTCAGGGCGCTGCGTCTTGCTGCCTCGCTCGGCGGCGGCCTGATGGTTCCGATGGGCTTCGAATATGGTGCAACCACGCCACTCGATCCGACCCATGGGAATGGAGCCGGCTTGCGAGGGATGCGCCATGACCTCGCTTTTGATCTTTCCTCCGAAATTCGCCTTGCAAACAATGAGATCGGCAAGAACCCTCATGCGCGTGCCGCATCGCTGCGGCTGATCCGCAACGCCAATGGCCCGGTCTCGGCACTTCTGCAGTCCGAGGCGGAAGACCTGCGCAGCGCCGAGAATGTACGCTTCATCCTGCTCAATAGGGATCTTCGGAAGAGCGCACCCGCGCCGGTGACGGCCCTTCGCGAAGCGGCTTCCGGTTTTCTTCCCGTCGCGACCGACGGCGCGCCGCTGCGGCTGCGGGCCGGGGAGGCCCGGGTGGTTGAATGTAAGGCGCCGTCGCCGATCACATCCCAGCCGATCCTCGAGATCGAGCAGGCGGTCGCGTCGGCGCGGCTCGCCATCGAAAACATCATGCCGAGGGTCGACGACGGGCGCTTTCCCGTCAAGCGGGTGGTCGGCGACATCGTGGCCGTCGAGGCGGATATAATTGCCGACGGCCACGACCCGCTCGTCGCAGTCCTGCTCTGGCGGCCGGTCGATGCTGCGGACTGGAACGAGACGGAGATGCAACTGGTCGAAAACGACCGCTGGCGCGCCGAATTCCTGCTGGAGCGCACCGGACGCTACGAATTTGCCATCGAGGCATGGAAAAACCCGTTTGCGATCTTTCGTTACGAACTGACGAAGAAGAACGATGCCAGGCTGGACCTGAAGCTCGAACTGCAGGAGGGCCTGAACCTCGTCCGCTCGGCTGAGACGCATGCGGGTGCTGCGCTCCGCACCGAATTGCAGGCCCTCGCCGACAGTCTCGAAAGGGCGTCCGATGTCGAGCGCACGGCGATCCTGCTCGATGCCGGGACATCCGGATTGATGGACAGGGCGGACAGCCGGCCGTTTCGGCTTCGCTCAGAGGCAAGCACCGTCGATGCCGAACGGAAGGCGGCCGCCTTTGCCAGCTGGTATCAGATCTTCCCGCGCTCGCAGAGCGGCGATCCGGACCGGCACGGCACTTTCGACGACGTCATCCCCAGATTGCCCGCCATCCGCGATATGGGCTTCGACGTGCTCTATTTCCCGCCGATTCATCCGATCGGTTCGACCAACCGGAAAGGCCGTAACAACAGTTTGAAAGCCGCGCCGGGCGATCCCGGAAGCCCCTATGCCATCGGCTCGGAGGACGGCGGCCACGATGCCATCCATCCCGAGCTCGGCGAGTTCGAGGATTTCCGCCGGCTGGTCGAGGCGGCAAGCCGGCATGGTCTCGAGATCGCTCTCGACCTCGCGATCCAGGCGTCGCCGGATCACCCCTGGCTGAAGGAGCATCCCGGCTGGTTCGACTGGCGTCCCGACGGCACGATCAAATATGCCGAAAACCCGCCGAAGAAATACGAGGATATCGTCAACGTCGATTTCTACACGAAAGACGCGCTGCCTTCGTTATGGGTGGAGCTCAGGGATGTCGTCCAGCTTTGGGTGGATCAGGGCGTCAAGCTGTTTCGCGTCGACAATCCGCACACCAAACCCTTTCCGTTCTGGGAATGGCTGATCGGCGATATCAGGGCGCGTCACCCTGATGTCGTCTTCCTGTCGGAGGCCTTCACCAAGCCGAAGGTCATGTACCGGCTGGCAAAGATCGGCTTCTCCCAGTCCTACACCTACTTCACCTGGCGCAATGCCAAATGGGAGCTCGAGCAATATATGCGAGAGCTGACCGAGACGCCGGCGAAGGAGTTCTTCCGCCCGCATTTCTTCGTCAACACCCATGATATCAATCCGGATTTCCTGCAGAATGCGCCACGTCCGGCCTTCCTGATCCGCGCAGCCCTTGCCGCCACCCTGTCGGGTTTGTGGGGCGTCTATAACGGTTTCGAACTTTGCGAGGGGCGTCCTGACGCTAAACGCAAGGAATATGCCGACAGCGAGAAGTACGAGATCCGTGCCTGGGACTATGACCGGCCGGGCAATATCATTGCCGAAATCAGGACGCTCAACCGCATCCGGACCGAAAACACCGCGCTGCATTCGCATCTCGGGCTGACGCTGCTGAATGCGCGAAATGACAATATCCTGTTTTTCGAGAAGGCAAGCCGTGCCCGCGACAATGTCCTGCTGATCGCCATCAGCCTCGACCCCTACAATTTCCAGCAAAGCGACGTCGAACTGCCGCTCTGGCACTGGTCGCTCGGAGACGGCGGCACGCTGGATGCCGAAGATCTGATCGTCGGGCATCGTTTCAAGTGGACCGGGAAATGGCAGAGCATCGGGTTCAACCCCGAGGTCCTGCCCTATGCGATCTGGCGTATTCGCTCAAGGGAGGCATGAATGGACGCGATGAATGCCGATGGCTCACACCAGCCGCTGTGGTACAAGGATGCGATCATCTACCAGCTGCACATCAAGTCGTTCTACGACGCCAATGGCGACGGGGTCGGCGATTTTGCCGGCCTGCACCAGAAGCTCGATCACATCGCGGCCCTCGGCGTCAACGCCATCTGGCTGCTGCCGTTCTTTCCCTCTCCGCGCCGCGACGACGGCTATGACATTGCCGATTATGGCAATGTCAGCTCCGATTACGGGACGGTGGAGGATTTCCGCGCCTTCGTCGATGCTGCTCACCAGCGCAATATCCGCGTCATCATCGAGCTCGTCATCAACCACACCTCCGATCAGCATCCTTGGTTCCAGCGCGCCCGCCAGGCGCCAGCGGGATCACCGGAGCGCGACTTCTACGTTTGGTCGGATACCGATCAGAAATTTCCGGAAACGCGGATTATTTTCATCGACACGGAAAAATCCAACTGGACATGGGACGCCGTTGCCGGCGCCTATTACTGGCACCGCTTCTATTCCCATCAACCCGACCTGAATTTCGACAGCCCCCTCGTCATGGAGGAATTGCTGAGGGTGATGCGCTTCTGGCTGGAAACCGGCATAGACGGATTTCGTCTCGACGCGATCCCCTACCTCGTCGAGCGCGAGGGAACGATCAACGAAAACTTGCCGGAAACCCATGCAATCCTCAGACGCATTCGCGCCGCTCTCGACGCCACCCATCCCGGCGTGATGCTGCTTGCCGAGGCCAATCAGTGGCCGGAGGACACGCGCGAATATTTCGGGGACGGCGACGAATGCCACATGGCCTTCCACTTCCCGCTGATGCCACGGATGTATATGGCGATCGCCAAGGAGGACCGGTTCCCGATCACCGACATCCTGCGTCAGACGCCGGAGATTCCCGACAACTGCCAATGGGCGATCTTCCTTCGCAACCACGACGAGTTGACGCTCGAAATGGTGACCGACGCCGAGCGGGACTATCTTTGGGAGACCTATGCATCCGACAAGCGCGCCCGCATCAATCTCGGCATAAGGCGGCGCCTAGCGCCGCTGATGGAACGCGACCGCCGGCGGATCGAACTGATGAACGCGTTGCTTCTGTCGATGCCGGGAACGCCGGTGATCTATTATGGCGACGAGATCGGCATGGGGGACAATATCTATCTCGGCGACCGGGATGGGGTGAGGACGCCGATGCAATGGTCTCCGGACCGCAATGGCGGCTTCTCCAGGGTAGACCCGGCGCGTCTCGTCCTGCCGCCGGTCGCCGATCCGCTCTACGGTTTCGAGGCCGTCAACGTCGAGGCGCAGAGCACGGACGCGCATTCGCTGCTGAACTGGACGCGCAAAATGCTGGCGCTGCGCGGCAGGCATCCGGCTTTCGGACGTGGTTCGCTGCGGTTCCTCTCACCGGAGAACCGCAAGATCCTTGCCTATCTCCGGGAATATGAAGACGAGACCCTGCTTTGCGTCGCAAACCTCTCGCGGCTGCCACAGGCCGTCGAACTCGACCTGTCGAGCTTCGAGGGCCGCGTGCCCATCGAACTGACCGGCATGTCACCCTTTCCGCCGATCGGTCAACTGACCTATCTGCTTACGCTGCCGCCCTACGGCTTCTTCTGGTTCCAATTGGAGGCCGATGCCGACCCGCCGGCATGGCGCACCGCGCCGCCGGAGCAGCTTCCAGATCTGGTGACGATGGTCATCCGCCGCGGCCTGCTCGATCTTGTCGATGAACCCAAGCTTGCGCGCGCCCTCAGCACTGAAATCCTGCCTGCCTATCTCGCGAAACGGCGGTGGTTCGGGGCGAAGGACCAGGCGCTTCAGGCAGCGCGTCTGATCTCCGCGACGCCGATCCCATTCGCCGACGGTATCGTTCTCGGTGAATTGGAAGCCGTACTGCCGAACCATAGCGAATCCTATCAACTGCCGCTGGCGGTCGCCTGGGACGATGCGCAACCCTCCGCGCTGACCCAGCAACTGGCGCTCGGACGGATTCGCCAGGGCAGGCGCGTTGGCTTCCTCACGGATGGATTTGCCGTGGAGGCGATGGCGCGCGGCATCCTGCGCGGACTTCGCGACCGCTCCCGCATCACCGGCCGCACCGGCACCCTCGAATTTCTCGGCACGGAGCGGCTCGATCGCCTTGAAGTCACTGACGACCTTGCGGTCCATTGGCTTTCGGCCGAGCAGTCCAACAGTTCGCTGATCGTCGGCGACCTCGCGATGATCAAGCTGATCAGGCACATCTTTCCGGGTATCCATCCGGAGGTCGAGATGACGCGCTATCTCACCCGCGCCGGCTATGACCACACGGCGCCCCTGCTCGGCGAGGTCGCGCACACCGATTCCAGCGGACGCCGTTCGACCTTGATCATCGTCCAGGGCGCGATCCGCAATCAAGGCGACGCCTGGAACTGGATGCTGAACAATCTGCGCCGTGGGGCAGACGAACTCGTGCTGAACGACCCGGCCGTCCAGCCCGGCGACGACGTCTTCCGGTCGCTGATCAGTTTCGTCGCGATGGTCGGCCTCCGGCTCGGCGAACTGCATGTCGTACTCGCCGGGGAGACCGATGACGAAGCCTTCAGTCCGGTGGTCGCAGGCGACAGCGAGGTCGAGGCGATGAAGAAGGCCGTTGCCGGCGAGGTTGCCTATGCCCTGTCGAAACTTGTCGAACGCGAGGAGAACGCCGATCCGGCGATCGACCTGCTCGCAGCACCGCTTCTCGCGCGCCGTTCCGAACTCGCCGAGCTCGCCGCGACGCTGGCGGCGAGCGCCCGGCATACGCTGATGACGCGCACGCATGGCGATTTCCATCTTGGCCAGATCCTCGTCAGCGAGGGCGATGCCGTCATCATCGACTTCGAGGGGGAACCCGCGAAAAACCTGACCGAGCGCCGCGCCAAGACCAACCCGCTGCGCGATGTCGCCGGGCTTTTGAGATCGCTGAGCTATCTCGTGGCCACCGCCCAACTGGATAACGACGCAGTCATCGAACACGAGAACGAAGTCCGGCGCGAGGCGATCGCCCGCTTCGGGCGCCATGCCGAGGAGGCTTTTCTCGATGCCTATTCGCAGGCGGTCTCCGTATCGAAGGAGCTTGACATGCCAGCCAATCAAAGACGGAGGGTTCTCGATGCCTTTCTTCTCGAAAAGGCCGCCTACGAGATCGCCTATGAAGCCCGCAACAGGCCGAAATGGCTTCCGATCCCATTATCCGGCTTTACCGAAATCGTATCGCGTCTGGCGGGGGTGAAGGCATGAATGTTGAACGTTCGGAACTTCTATCAGGCATCGGACAGGATGCGTTATGGGCCCTGATCGAGGGACGTCATGGCGATCCGTTTTCGATCCTCGGTCCCCACGAAAGCGGTGGCATGACGATCGTGCGGGTCTACCTGCCCGGCGCCGAAGCGGTCGATCTCATCGAGGCGGCGAGCGGTCGGGTGGTGACGCCTTTCAGCATCGCCCATCCGTCCGGCCTGTTTGCGGCAGTGGCCGCGTCGAGGACGGGATATCGGCTGCGGATCACCTGGCCGGATGCCGTCCAGATCACCGAGGATCCCTACAGTTTCGGCCTGCTGCTGGGAGAACTCGACCTCCATTTGATATCGGAAGGCACCCACTACAGCCTGAGCCGGACGCTCGGCGCTATGGCGATGTCGATCGACGGCATATCAGGGGTCCGCTTTGCCGTGTGGGCTCCGAATGCGCGCCGTGTCTCGGTCGTCGGCGACTTCAATGCCTGGGACGGGCGGCGAAACCCGATGCGGTTGAGACCGTCGGCGGGCGTCTGGGAACTGTTCGTTCCGCGCCTCGCCCCCGGCGAAAGATACAAGTTCGAGATCGTCGACGCGCAGGGGACCTGCCTGCCGCAGAAGGCCGATCCGGTGGCAAGGGCGAGCGAGGCCGCCCCGTCGACCGCATCCATCGTCGCATCGTCGACGCCGTTTCGATGGAGCGATGACGGCTGGATGAAGGGCCGATCCCTGCAAGACAGACTGGAGGGCGCATTCTCCGTCTACGAGGTGCACGCCGGCTCCTGGCTTCGCGACCAAAAGGATGGCAACAGGTCACTCGACTGGGTCGAGCTCAGCCAGCGGCTCGTTCCCTATGCCCGCGACATGGGTTTTACCCATATCGAGCTCCTCCCGATCATGGAGCATCCCTTCGGCGGCTCCTGGGGTTATCAGCCGCTCGGCCTGTTTGCGCCCACCGGCCGATACGGAACGCCTGAGGATCTCGCCTATTTCGTCGACCGGTGCCATGGCGCCGGGCTCGGCGTCATCCTCGACTGGGTGCCGGCCCATTTTCCCACAGACGTCTGGGGGCTTGCTCGCTTCGACGGCAGCGCACTCTACGAGCACGAAGATCCGCGCGAAGGCTTTCACCGCGACTGGAACACGCTGATCTACAATCTCGGCCGCAACGAGGTGAAAGGGTTCCTGATCGCCAGCGCGCTCGAATGGCTCGAGCGTTACCATATCGACGGTTTGCGGGTCGATGCGGTTGCCTCGATGCTTTACCGCGACTACAGCCGCAACGAGGGCGAGTGGATTCCCAACCAATATGGCGGTCGCGAAAACCTGGAAGCGGTCGCATTCTTCAAGCACCTGAATAGCATCATTCACGAGCGCTGCCCGCACGCGATGATGATCGCCGAGGAATCGACGGCCTGGCCCGGAGTGACGAAACCGCCGGAGCAGGGAGGACTCGGATTCGACATTAAATGGAACATGGGCTGGATGCATGACAGCCTGAGCTACATCGAGAAAGATCCGATCTACCGGAGCTATCACCACGGTACGATGACTTTCGGGATGATCTATGCCTATTCCGAGCGCTTCATGCTGCCGATTTCCCATGACGAGGTCGTCTACGGAAAGGGCTCGCTGCTGACCAAGATGCCGGGCGACGAATGGCAGAAATTCGCCAATCTGCGCAGCTATCTTGCCTTCATGTGGGGCCATCCCGGCAAAAAGCTTCTGTTCATGGGCAGCGAAATCGCCCAGCCGGGCGAGTGGAACCATGACGGTTCGGTGACCTGGGATGTACTGGACCGGCCCCAGCATGTCGGTATCCAGCGGCTGGTGCGCGATCTGAACAGCCTTTACGGGCAAGAGCCGGCATTGCAGTTCGGCGACTTTCACCCGGAGGGCTTCGAATGGGCGGCAGCCGACGACGCCGTCAATTCCGTTCTCGGGATGCTCCGTTACGCGCCCGCCCGCGCTTCGTCGTTCCTGGTCGTGTCGAATTTCACGCCGGTGCCGCGTTACGGTTACAGGATCGGTGTGCCGAGCGACGGTGTGTGGATCGAACGGATAACGACCGATGCACGGGAATATGGCGGCTCGGGTCTGGTCAATGGCGCGGTCTCGACTGAACCCGTGGCGGCCCACGGCAGGCCCGTCTCCCTGTCGCTGACGCTGCCGCCGCTGTCGACGATGTTTCTGCAGGGGCCGTCGCCTTGACGAGGTCTCAGGCCCTTGCGGCTTCGCGGTCGTTTGGCATCATTCGGCATGCGGAGCCGCATGAATGAAAGGCCAGGGGCTCGCCTCGGATCCCTTCTCGACGGGAACCTCGATGAGAACGGGTTCGTCGAGTGATAGGGCTTTCTCGAGCGCGTCTTTCAATGCGCCGGGGCTCGTCACCCTGAACGCGCGAATGCCGAAGCTCTCGCCAAGGGCGACGAAATCCGGATTGGTGAGGTCCGAGCCAAGATAGCGGCCCTTATACGCCTGCTTCTGGTCGCGCAGCACGTTGCCAAAGGCAGAATTGTTGAAGACGACAGCGATGACATTGATCTTGTGCTGGACGGCTGTGGCAAGTTCCTGAACGCCGAACAGGAAGCCGCCATCGCCGGAAATGGAAATAACGGCTTTGTCGGGATGAGCGACCTTGACGCCCAAGGCCGTGTTGAAGCCGAAACCCAGATTGTCCTGATAACCGCATGTGACGTATTGGCGAGGGCCATAGACCGGGAATGCAAATCGGGCGGTAAAGCCCATCTGGCAGATTTCCTCGACGAAGAAGCCGTCCCTTGGCAGAGCTTCGCGGATGGCATCGAGATAGGCGAGCTGCGGCTGTACTGCCGAGAAGCGAGACCTGGCCTCTGTGTTGAGGTCGGCAAATTCGCGTGTGCGATCCTCGCGGCTGGAACCTGCCACGGCATCGAGCAGAGCCTGTGCTCCCGCCTTGGCATCCGAGACGATGCCCACATCGGGCTTGAGGCGGACCATTTCGGTCGGATCGATATCGATGCGGATGACCTTGAGACCTTTGGGCAGCCACTTCCATCGCATGAACTGCAATTCGAGCCGGCTGCCAATGCCGATCAGGACGTCCACCTTCTTCCAGTATTCGTAGGCGGCGACGAAATTCAGATAGTTCGGATGGTCGTCGGCGACGATGCCCTTGCCGGAGCGATGGCCGGTGACGGGGGCCTGCAGCAGTTCTGCAAGTGCTGCGATCTCGGCGCCGGCATCTGCCGCACCGCCGCCGACCATGATCATCGGGTTCTTGGCACCTGAAATCAGTGCCGCTGCGGCGGCGATCGCATCGGGGTTCACGACCGGAGAAAGCGCTCTCGAACCGACGGGAAGGTCGATTTCGGGGCCGGATTGTCCAAACACGTCCCATGGCGCTTCGACCGCTCCCGGACCTTGGCGGCCCGAGAGCATTTTACTGACGACCCCGGCCATGACAGGACCGGTTTCGGACTGGTGATTGATGCGTTCCGCCGTCTTGGTGATTCCGCGCATCGTGGCGAGCTGATCCGGCAATTCGTGCAACTGCCCTCTGCCTTGACCGATCAAATGGGACATGATGTTGCCGGTAATGCAAAGCACTGGCGCGTTGGCTCCATAAGCGGTGCATAGAGCTGCGCCGGAATTGAGGACGCCCGGCCCAGGCACGACGGTATAGGCGCCGATCCGACCGGTGGACTTGGCATAGCCGTAAGCCATGTAGCCGGCGCCCTGCTCGTGCCGGGTGTGAATGAACCGAACCTTATCGCCGGCGCCGTAAAGGGCATCGTTGAAATCATACATGTGGGCGCCGGGGATGCCGAAGACCGTGTCGATCCCATGGGCGACGAGGGAACGGGTCATCGCCTGACCGGTCGTTTCTTTCCTGCTCATCTGAAGACTCCAATGCGGGCGTTCGGCTAGGCGACTGCCGATGATTTCAGGCAGCCTTCGGCTCGAAGCGCCGCGACAATGGCGCCGGCGTCGGCCGGCTGCATGCCGGCAAGGTTCATGCGCCCAGAATCCGCCATGTAGATACCGTGGCTCGCTCTGAGCGCGACGGCCGTATCCTTCGACATGGCGAGATTGGAGAACAGACCGCGCTGCCGGGCGATGAAGGCCAGATCAGGGGAGGCGGCGGCGAGCGCTGCCCGGTTGCCGTTGACACGCTGGCACATCTCTTCGAGCTCGGCGCACCACATGGCCGTCATCTCGGCGCTCTCGAGAATGGTCCTGACGATGGCGGCGCCATGGTCGGGCGGCATGGACCAGTTCACACGGGCAAGTGCCGCCATGTTGCTTTCGGCTTTCCTCAGGTCATCTCCATTGCGGGCCATGACATAGAGCGCGCCGACACGCTCGCGATAGAGACCGAAATTCTTGTCGCAGGAATAGGCGATCAGCGCCTCATCGACTGCGTCGAGGACCATGCGTGCCGGCGCGGCGTCCTGTTCGAGGCCGTCGCCAAGCCCCTGATAGGCGAGATCGATGAACGGCACCAGCCGATGCGCGACAAGGAGCTCGGTAATCTCTAGCCACTGTTCCATAGTGAAGTCGATACCGGTCGGATTATGGCAGCAACCGTGAAGGAGAACGACGTCGCCTTCCCGAGCGGAAGACAAGGCGTCGATCACGCTTTCGAATATCACCTGCTGCGACGCCAAGTCGACGAAGGCGTACTCCTTTACCGGCAAGCGCGCCGAGCTGAAGATCGGCGCATGATTTGGCCAGCTTGGCGTCCCGAGCAGAACCTTCGCCGATGGATTTGCCGCCTGGATAAGCTCGGCCCCGAGACGCAAGGCGCCGCTTCCACCGGGTGTCTGAATGCCGACGAGGCGTTGCGTAAACGTCGGCGATTTTCCGAAGATGATGGGCTGCAGCAGGCGCACGAATTGCAGGTCGCCTTCCGGCCCGAGATATTTCTTGCTGTCCTGGGTCTCCAGGAGAAACTGTTCCGCCGCTTTGACGGCACGCATCACCGGCGTGCGTCCCATGGCGTCACGATAGACGCCGACGCCAAGGTCGATTTTTCCGGGGCGATCGTCGGCCTGGAAGGCCTTGATGAGTGCAAGCAGGCTGTCGGCCGGCCGACTGTTCAGTTCGTCAAACACAAGTCCACCTCGTTTCTTGAATTCTGGCTCGCAGACTAGCTGAACTTTCACGACGAATTTCTGCGATTATCTCCCTGAAACCGCGCCATCATGCAGACAATCGGCGCGATATGGCTATGATGTGCAGAAATTCACCGTTCGAGGAGGGCGGCCATGCTTGACCCATTCGATATCAAATTGCTTGCCGCCCTCCAGCAAAACAGCGAGGTGACGCAGAGCGAGCTGTCTCAGAAGGTCAATCTCTCTGCGACCCAATGCGCTCGCCGTTTGGAAAGGCTGCGCAACGAGCAATATATCCAGAGTGTCGTCGCCATCCTCAATCCGGTGAAACTGGGTTTTACCGTCGTTGCCCATACGCTCGTCAGCTTGAGAGCACATACGGAAGGCGGCAACGAGCGGCTTCATCGCTTCATCGAGACCGCGCCGGAGATCCTGGAGTGTTATTCGCAGACCGGCGACGCCGACTTTCTGATGAAGGTCATGACGCGCGACCTCGAACATCTCAGCCAGTTTCTCGAAAGAATGATCCGGGTCACCGACAATCTGGCGTCGGTCAAGTCAAGCATCGTCCTCAAGACACTGAAAAAGACGACCGCTTTGCCGCTGCAGATCGTGACCTGAGACGCTCTCACCTGAGATAATGGATATGCGGGCGCGAGTGATAGGGTGAGGCTTCGATGCGGGCTTCGACGGAGAAGACGTCGCGCAGAAGGGCCTCGCTCAATACGTCCTGCGGTGCGCCGGTGGCGACGATCCTGCCCTGCTGCATGATGATCAGCTGGTCGCAGAACATGGCGGCATGGTTGAGATCGTGCAAAGCGACGATGCTGGTGATCGGCAGGCCGGAGACGAGCCGCATCAGGCCGATCTGGTGCTGGATGTCGAGATGGTTCGTCGGCTCGTCGAGGATCAGCTCCTGCGGCGACTGAGCGAGTGCCCTTGCGATATGGGTGCGCTGCTTTTCGCCGCCAGAGAGATTCTGCCAGCGATCGTCGCGTTTCTCCGCCATGCCGGCGCGCGCGAGCGCACTTTCGACCGCCTCTTCGTCGGCCTTGGTCCAGCCCGAGAACATCGACCGGTGCGGGAACCTTCCGAGCTTGACGACGTCGACCACCTTCAGATTGGCATTCGTCGTGGCATGCTGCTCGACAAAGGCGATGCGCCGGGCGATCGAGCGGCGGCTGATCGTGCCGATATCGCTGCGGTCGAGCGTGACGCGGCCGGCATGCGGCCGCTTCAGGCCGGCGAGAAGCCTGAGCAGCGAGGTCTTGCCCGAGCCGTTCGGCCCGAGCAGGCCGAGCATCCGGCCGGGCTGCGCCTCCAGGGAGACGCCGTCCAGAATGGTCTTCCTGCCAATTTTCCAGGTGAGGTTGTCGGCCTTGATGCTCATGTCGCGCGCTGGAACCGGTAGAGGATGAGGGAGAAGAAGGGAACGCCGACCAGGGCCGTGACGACGCCGATCGGCAGGATCTGGTTGGGAATGAGGGCGCGCGCGGCGATGTCGGCGAGCACCATGAAAATCGCCCCTGTTATGGCGCAGGCCGGCAGCAGCCGGATATGGAGCGGTCCGACGACAAAGCGGGCGACATGCGGCACGACGAGGCCGACGAAGCCGATGGAGCCAACCATACTGACGATCGTCGCCGTCATCATTGCGGTCAGCGCGAAGAGCACCATGCGGGCGCGGCCGACATTGACGCCGAGCGAGGATGCCGCCTCGTCGCCGAAAGCGAAGGCGTCGAGCACGCGCGCATAGAACAGACAGGCGGCGAGGCCGAACCCGACGACGATCGAAACCAGCGCGAATTCCGGCCAGCGCACGCCGCCAAAACTGCCGAGCAGCCAAAACATGACGTCGCGGGCCTGCTGCGCATTGGCCGAGGTGGTGACGATATAGGAGGTCGAGGCGTTGAAGAGCTGCGATGCGGCCACGCCAGCGAGAATGGTGCGGTCCGCGCCGCCGCGCGTGCCGTTCGACAACAGTGCGACGAAGAAGAAGGCCGCGAAGGCCCCTGCAAAGGCGCCGGCCGATAGCGATACCGCGCCCGAGCCGACGCCCAAGATGACGATCGCGACGGCGCCGGTGGAGGCGCCGGCGGAGATGCCGAGCACATAGGGTTCGGCAAGCGGATTGCGCAGCAGCGACTGCATGATCGCGCCCGACAGCGCAAGGCCCGCGCCGCAGAAGGCGGCGACGAGCGCGCGGCTCAGGCGATAATCCCAGATGACGGTCTCGTGGATGCGGTTCAGTTCGACCGCGGTCCATCCGAGCCGGTTGGTGACGGCCGAAAAAGTGGTCGCCAGCGGGATCGGCAGGTCGCCGATGCCGACGCTGACGCCGACGGCGACAGCGATGAGGCAGAGGGAGGCGAGCAGCAGTGCGGTGGCCGCTCCCAGCTGCCGGAAGAGACTGCCCGCTTCCGTCACTTCAGCAGACCGAGAGCCTTCAGCTGCTCGGCCACCTGCTCGGCGCCGTAGATCGTGCGGATGGTCGGGTTCATCGCCTGGCCGTCCATGACGACGATCGCCTTGTTCTTGACGGCTGGGGTCTGGCTGACGGCCGGGTCGGTGTTCAGGAACTTGATCTTGGCCTCCGGCTTGTCGAGTTCCCAACGGTTACGGTCGAGGCTGGCCACGACGATCACGTCAGGATTGGCGGCGATGATGCCTTCCCAACCGATCGTCGGCCATTCGGCTTCCGCTGATATCGCATTATGCCCGCCGAGCAGGTCGGCGATGAAGCCGGAGGCGCTGTTCTTGCCGCCGACATAGGCATCGGCCGACGGGCTGGGACTGGAGAACCAGAAGACATAGGACAGGTTCACGCCGTCCTTGGAAACGCCGGAGCGAAGCTTGGCCTCACGCGCCTTGAAGTCGGCGATCAGCGCCTGGCCGCGGTCGGCGACGTCGAAAATCTCAGAGAGTTCGTCGATCTCCTTGTAGAGAAGATCCATGTTCCACAGCTCGCCGCGGCTGCCGTACTGGTCCTTGACGTCCTTGGTGCTGAGGCAGGTGCTGGGCGAGAGATAGGTGGCGACACCGACCTTGTCGAAATCGTCGCGCTTGGCGACCTTGCTGTTCGGCCCGACCAGGCTCGGCAAGGCCACCGCCACGAAGTCGGGATTTTCGGCGAGGATCGACTCGAAGGTCGGCATTTCGACGGTCAGGAGCTTGACCTTGGCATTGGCCTCGGCGAGCTGCGGCAGGACCTTGCTCGGCCAGAAGGCGGTGCCGACCATCTTGTCCTGGAGGCCGAGCAACAGCAGGATTTCCGCGCTGTTCTGGCCGAGGCCGATCGCCCGCTCGGGCGCCTTCTTGAAAGTTACCTCAGCACCGCAGTTTTCCAGCGTCAACGGGTAGGTCGTCGAACCGGCCAAAGATGGATTTGCGGCAAAGCCGATCAGGGCGGAAAGGCCGCAGGCGGCCAGAATTGATTTGAGGCTGGTCACGAAGAAATCCCCGGTGCGTGAGTGTATGCGGCCGGGGTATAGCCTTGGGAGTAGCCAGAAAACAAGACAGAATAAATCAACTTATCGCAAAATTCGAGAGCAGAGCACATGCGCCGGGGCAACGCCGGTTCCTCAGGTTACCTCGCTCGTTTCGATGCGCGCGGTCTTGCGGGTGGCGTGGAGGAAGGCTCCAACGAAGGCGATCGCGAACAGAAGAACGATGGTCGGAGCGGGTGCGCTATCGATGAAGAAGGAAAGATAGACGCCGGCAAAGGCCATGACCACCGCGATTGCGACCGACAGAGCGAGCATCGCACTGAATCGGCGCGTCAGCAGATAAGCGATGGAGCCTGGTGCGATCAGCAGCGAAATGGCGAGAATAATCCCGACCGACCGGAGTGCAGCCACGATCGTCAAGGAGAGCAGGCAGAGCAGGCCATAGTGAAGGAGATTCACCCTCAGTCCGACCGCTCTGGCCTGCGCCGGATCGAACGCATGCAGCAGCAGGTCACGCCACTTGACGGCGATGATGGTGGCCGTCAGCATCGCAACGGCTCCCGTCTCCACGATGTCGGGAAACCCGATGCCGAGCATGTCCCCGAAGAGGATGTGGTCGAGATGCACCTCGGACTGGATCTTCACATAGAGAACCAGGCCGAACCCGAACATGCCCGAAAACACGATGCCCATCACCGTGTCCTGCTTGATGCGGCTGTTATCCTTGAGGAAACCGGTGGCAAGCGCACAGACCATCCCGGCTGCAAAGGCGCCGATGGCGAAGGGAAAGCCCGCGATATAGGCAATGACCACGCCCGGGAATACGGCATGGCTCATGGCGTCTCCCATGAGCGCCCAGCCCTTGAGCACAAGGAAGCAGGAGAGCAGCGCCGTCGGGATGGCGATCAGCACCGAGATGATCAGGGCGTTGATCATGAAATCGAACTGGAACGGCGCCAGCAGGGCGGTGAGACCATTCATGGGGATACCTCCAGAGCTTGTGCGGCTCTGCGCCGGCTTGCCAGCATTCCGTGCTTCGGCGCCAGGAAGAAGGCGGCAAGGAAGATCAGCGTCTGGAGGACGATGATGATGCCACCGGTCGCGCCGTCGAGGAAATAGCTCACATAGGCGCCGATGAAGCTGGTCGCTGCCCCGATCGCCACGGCGATGACGAGCAGCCGCGGGAAGCGATCCGTCAGCAGGTAAGCCGTCGCGCCCGGCGTCACCACCATGCAGATGACGAGAAAGGCGCCGACGGTCTGGAGTGCCGCGACCGTCGATGCCGACAGCAGCGTGAAGAACATGATCTTGAGCCGCGTCGGGTTAAGTCCGATTGAACGGGCATGGGTCTCGTCGAAGAAAACGACCATCAGGTCCTTCCATTTCACCAGCAGGATGGCGAGCGAAACGAAACCGATGATGGCAAGCTGGAGCGTGTCTTCGGGCGTGATCGCGAGGATATTGCCGAGCACGATCGTCTGGATGTTCACGGCAGTCGGCCTGAGCGATACCATGAACAGGCCAAGCCCGAAGAATGAGGAGAAGATCAGGCCGATGATGGCGTCCTCCTTCAGCTTGGTGCGCTGGTTGAGGAAGAGCATCGCTGCGGCAGCCAGGCCGCCGGAGAAGAAAGCGCCGATCGAGAAGGGAAGTCCGATCATGTAGGCGCCGGCGACACCCGGCACGATGGAATGGGAAAGTGCGTCGCCAATCAGCGACCAGCCCTTGAGCATCAGGTAACAGGAGAGGAAGGCGCAGACACCGCCGACAAGAGCCGATACCCACATGGCGTTCAGCATGTAGTCATAGGTGAAGGGTTCGAGAATGCCGGCCATCAGGCTTGTCCATCGCTTTTGTTCGCCGGGGCCGGCGCGAGCAGCTTGCCCTCCCGCAGGACCAGCGGCCGCTCGTCGTCAGTGAGGATGCCGACGGGATATGGCTTGCCGCCGGAGCCATTCAACACGAGATGGCGAAGCACCCCGCCGAAGGTTCTTTCGAGATTTTCCTGCGTAAAGGTCTCGTCTGTCGGTCCGTAGGACAATACGGTGCCTTTGATCAGCACCGTGCGGTCGCAGAATTCCGGCACGCTGCCGAGATTGTGCGTCGAGACCAGCATCACCCGGCCTTCGTCGCGCAGCGAGCGGAGCAACTTGACGATGGCCTCTTCGGTCTTGACATCGACACCGGTGAAAGGCTCGTCGAGCAGGATGACGCGACCGTCCTGCGCCAGCGCCCGAGCGAGGAAGACGCGCTTCTTCTGGCCGCCGGACAGCTCGCCGATCTGACGCTTGCGGTATTCGCTCATGTTGACGCGGGCGAGCGCCTTGGACACGGCTTCGTGGTCGGCCGCCTTCGGTATTCGCATCATCCCCATGTGGCCGTAGCGCCCCATCATGACGACGTCCTCGACCAGCACCGGAAAATTCCAGTCGACTTCTTCCGATTGCGGCACATAGGCGACGAGATTTTTCCGCAGCGCTTGTTCGACCGGCATGCCGAGCACCGAAATCTCCCCCCTGGCCAGACGCACGAAGCCCATGATCGCCTTGAACAGGGTCGACTTGCCGGAACCGTTGACACCGACGAGCGCGGTGATGGTGCCAGTGGGTGTCTGGAAGCTGGCGTCGCGCAGCGCCGTGTGGCCGTTGCGATAGGTGACCGTGGCATCCCTCACGGAAATGCCGGCCCCCACATCCGAAGATGCGGGGGAAACCGGGGAGACGATCGCATTCATTGCGACAGGCCTTCGGCTAGGCCCTTGACGACAGTGTCGGAGGTCACGCGCAACAGGTCGATATAGGTCGGCGTGGGACCGTCAGCGTCGCTTAAGGAGTCGACATAGAGAACACCACCATAACGGGCGCCGGTCTCGCGGGCGACCTGGCGGGCCGGCTTGTCCGACACCGTGCTCTCGCTGAACACGGCAGGGATCTTATTGGCCCTGACGGCATCGACGACTTTGCGGACCTGTTGCGGCGTGCCCTGCTGATCGGCATTGATCGGCCACAGATAGAGCTCCTTCAAGCCGAAGTCGCGGGCGAGATAAGAGAATGCGCCTTCGCTCGACACCAGCCAGCGCTTGTCCTCGGGAATGGTATCGAGCTTCTCGCGGATCGGCGCGATGGTCGCCTCGATCTCCTTCTTGTAGGCCTCGGCATTGGCCTTGTAGATCGCGGCGTTCTTCGGGTCGTATTTGACGAAGGCGTCGCGGATGTTGTCGACATAGATGATCGCATTCTTCGGCGACATCCAGGCATGCGGATTGGGTTTGCCGCTATAGGGACCTTCACTGATGCCCATCGGCTCGACGCCGGTCGAGACCACGACGTCGGGAACATCCTTGAGATTCCGATAGAATTTCTGGAACCATAGCTCGAGGTTGAGCCCGTTCGACAGGAGGATCTGCGCGCCCTGCGCCCGCTGGATATCGCCGGGCGTCGGCTGATATTCGTGAATCTCAGCACCCGGCTTGGTGATCGATTCCACGATCGCCGCTTCACCGGCCACGTTCTTGGCCATGTCGGCAATGACGGTGAAGGTGGTCACAGCTTTGAATTTCTCCTGCGCGGCGGCACCGCCAGCCATCACGCCGAGTGCGGCGATGGCCGCCAGCCCGGTTACGACCCGGCGTCTCATTCGACTAAGCATGAACTTTCCTCTCTCTTTGCGTCATCCATCGTTTCCCGATCTCGCCTTGGCGCAGCGTCGACCGCAATCAGTCCGCTGATGCAAATGCGACGCATTGGCAATTGCTGCTGATAAGCCTGCCCCTATCTATTCTGCAATTGCGACTGATTTGCAACAAGGATTTTCGAGAAAGGAGCGGAACGAGAATTGTTCCCGCCGACACGCGTCGAACAACGCGTTGGTTTCTATCGCGGATCTATAGAGGAACAGACCGAGCCGGTTGCAACCGCTCGACTGATTTCAGACCATCTAAGCCTGCCACTGAGGCGCGGAGCGGGGACCGCGACTCGAACATGGTCATCAGCTCATCTTTCCCACGAGCTTGGCATAATCCGAAAACGTCAACTGTTCGCCTCTCCCGCTTGCCTCCTCGGCGAGTAGCAGCACTCGTATGGGAAACAGGATCGCGGCGCGGTTGGCATCCGAGAGCTCATGGTCGTCGTCCTCCTCGATGGCCTTCTTGGCTTTCGAGAGCGCGGCATTGAGTTCCTGACGGGTGAGCAGGTCCTTCTCGACGATTGCGTCGCATATCGACGCCATTGCCATGATCAGGCCCTTGAGCTGAAGGTTGGCCGTGTTCATAAGAGCTCCGAGGAAACGAGGGGCCACTTGATGACGCTCCGGCGCATCGCCGATTGCGCCGGGACATTGCTACGTCAGTCCGGTTGAACCGGCCGGATCGTGTCGACGGTAACTTCACCGTCGACGATCCCGCGCGTGACATCGCGCCGGTTCCGATCGATCTCGATGACGGTGTAGAGCTTGTCGTCCCGAAAGGCGCTCGCATTGGCCGTTGTGACATCCTCGGCGGGCGCCGCATCCACTTCCATGAAGTCGAGCTCACGAGCCGCAGCGACGATCCTGGCGTCGCCCGCCGTCCTGGCGGCGACGATGACAATACCGTGCCCTGGGGAATTGTCCCATCGCGGATCGTCAGGCGCCGCGATGGGCTCCAATCGGTAGATGTTGAGCATTTCGCCGCCAGCGCCGGACGCCGCCTGCGCAGCCGCGTCCTCGATTTGCGCCTGGCTCTCGACCGACTTTCCAAACGTGTTCGGGTTGGTCGCGTTGTTGATCTCTTCCTTGCCTGTTCTCGAGACGTTCGACATGTCGCTCTCCATTCGGGGTGGAAACGACGGCCGGCGGGAAACTGTTCCCGCGCAGGCGAAGTTTACGGCTGACGGCAGGACATATCGGTCTGTACAACCGCGCGGTCCGGCCATACCCTTTTTCCACTCGGGCACTAAATTATCTCCAGTCGAACAGGGGGGATTTTCGTGAGTAATCAAGCCAGTGAATTTTCGCGGGATAGCATCACGCCGGACAGCATCAATGGGCACGACCACAAGACGATGGCGTTCGACGACGCCAGCGCGCTTCTGGAGGTCCTTGTCGCGGTCAGGCGCGGCGATTTTTCCGTGCGGATGCGGTCGGATCTCACAGGCGTCACCGGCAAGGTCGCCGACGCTCTCAACGACATCATTGCCGCCAATCAACGCATGGCCCAGCAGCTCGAGCATGTGGGTCAGGTCGTCGGCCGGGACGGGCGAACGAGCACGCGCGTGCGCTTCGGCCTGTCTGATGGTTCCTGGTCCGAGATGGAAGGATCGATCAACGGCCTGATCGACGATCTCCTGTGGCCGACGACGGCCGTGACCCGGACGATCACGGCCGTTGCCAAGGGCGACCTGTTGCAGACCGTGCCGCTCGATGTCGACGGGCGGGCGCTCAAAGGCGAATTCCTGCGCTCGGCCGATATCGTCAACACGATGATCAAGCAGCTGAGCGTCTTCACATCGGAAGTGACGCGCGTTGCCCGTGAGGTCGGCACGGACGGAAAGCTCGGCGGACAGGCGCAGGTGCCCGAAGTGACGGGTGTCTGGAAGGACCTCACCGAAAGCGTGAACTCGATGGCGTCGAACCTGACGGCGCAGGTGCGCAACATCGCTGAGGTGACGATCGCCGTTGCCAATGGCGACCTCTCCAAGAAGATCACCGTCGACGTGCGCGGCGAGATCCTGCAACTGAAAGAAGCGATCAACACGATGGTCGACCAGCTCAGGTCCTTCGCCTCGGAGGTGACGCGCGTCGCCCGCGAAGTCGGCACCGAAGGCAAGCTTGGCGGACAGGCGCTGGTGCCGGGTGTGGCCGGAACCTGGAAGGATCTGACCGACAGCGTCAACGCCATGTGCGGCAACCTCACAGCCCAGGTGCGTAACATCGCCCAGGTGACCACTGCCGTGGCGCGCGGCGACCTGTCGCGCAAGATCACCGTCGACGTCTCGGGTGAAATCCTGGAGCTGAAGGAAACCATCAACACGATGGTCGACCAGCTCAACGGCTTTGCCGGCGAAGTGACGCGTGTGGCGCGTGAAGTCGGCACCGAGGGGCGGCTCGGCGGCCAGGCGCAGGTGCCGGGCGTTGCCGGCACCTGGAAGGACTTGACCGACAACGTCAATTCCATGGCCTCGAACCTGACGGCACAGGTGCGCAACATTGCCGAGGTCTCGACCGCGATCGCCAATGGCGACCTGTCGAAGAAGATCACCGTGACGGTGTCAGGCGAAATCCTCGAGCTGAAGGAGACCATCAACACGATGGTCGATCAGCTGAACGCCTTCGCTTCGGAAGTGACCCGCGTGGCCCGCGAAGTGGGTACGGAAGGCCGGCTCGGCGGCCAGGCCAATGTGCGCGGCGTCGCCGGCACCTGGAAGGATCTGACCGAAAACGTCAACTCGATGGGCGGCAACCTGACGGCGCAGGTCCGCAACATCGCCGAGGTCTCGACCGCGATCGCCAATGGCGATCTGTCGAAGAAGATCACCGTCGACGTGAAGGGCGAGATTCTCGAATTGAAGGAAACCATCAATACGATGGTCGACCAGCTGAACGCCTTCGCTTCGGAAGTGACACGTGTGGCCCGCGAAGTGGGAACGGAAGGGCGACTTGGCGGCCAGGCCAATGTGCGCGGCGTCGCCGGCACCTGGAAGGATCTGACCGACAGCGTCAATTCCATGGCCTCCAACCTGACGGGGCAGGTGCGCAACATCGCCGAAGTCGCGACCGCCGTCGCCCAGGGAGACCTTTCCAAGAAGATCACCGTCACCGTGTCGGGGGAAATCCTCGAACTGAAGGAGACCATCAACACCATGGTCGACCAGCTCAACGGCTTTGCCGGCGAGGTGACGCGCGTGGCGCGCGAAGTCGGCACGGAAGGGCGGCTTGGCGGCCAGGCGAACGTGCTTGGCGTCGCCGGCACCTGGAAAGACCTGACCGACAGCGTCAATTCCATGGCGGGCAATCTGACGGCACAGGTGCGCAACATCGCCGAAGTCTCGACCGCGATCGCCAATGGCGACCTGTCGAAGAAAATCACGGTGTCGGTCTCGGGGGAAATCCTCGAGCTCAAGGAAACGCTGAACACCATGGTCGATCAGCTGAACCGGTTTGCCTCCGAAGTCACGCGCGTCGCGCGCGAGGTCGGCACCGAAGGCAAGCTCGGCGGTCAGGCGCAGGTGCCGGGCGTCGCCGGCACCTGGAAGGACCTCACCGAAAACGTCAATTCCATGGCCTCCAACCTCACCGGCCAGGTGCGCAACATCGCCGAAGTCACGACCGCCGTGGCGCGCGGCGACCTGTCGCGCAAGATCACCGTCGACGTGAAAGGGGAAATCCTCGAACTGAAGAATACCATCAACACGATGGTCGATCAGCTGAACGCCTTTGCCGGCGAAGTGACGCGTGTGGCGCGCGAAGTCGGCACCGAAGGCAAGCTTGGCGGCCAGGCGCAGGTCTCCGGTGTCGCCGGCACCTGGAAAGACTTGACCGACAGCGTCAACTCGATGGCCGGCAACCTGACGGCGCAGGTGCGCAACATCGCCGAGGTCGCGACCGCGATCGCCAATGGCGACCTGTCGCGCAAGATCACCGTCGACGTGCGCGGCGAAATCCTGCTCCTGAAGGATACTTTGAATACCATGGTCGATCAGCTTCGCTCCTTTGCCGGCGAAGTGACGCGTGTCGCCCGCGAAGTCGGTACCGATGGCAGGCTCGGCGGCCAGGCCGTCGTTCCCGGCGTCGCCGGCACCTGGAAGGACCTCACCGACAACGTCAACCTGCTTGCCGCCAATCTGACGACCCAGGTTCGAAACATCGCCGAAGTGACGACGGCCGTGGCGCGCGGCGACCTGTCGCGCAAGATCACCGTCGACGTGAAGGGGGAAATTCTCGAACTGAAGAACACCATCAATACGATGGTGGACCAGCTCAATGCTTTCGCCGGCGAAGTGACGCGTGTTGCCCGCGAGGTTGGCACCGAAGGCAAGCTTGGCGGCCAGGCGCAGGTGCCGGGTGTCGCCGGCACCTGGAAGGACCTGACCGACACCGTCAACGTCATGGCCGCCAACCTGACCGAGCAGGTCCGCGGCATCGTCAAGGTGGTGACGGCGGTGGCGAACGGCGACCTCAAGCAGAATCTCACCGTCGCATCCAAGGGCGAGGTGGCCGCCCTTGCCGAAACCATCAACAACATGACCAACACGCTTGCGACCTTTGCCGATCAGGTGACCACGGTGGCGCGCGAGGTCGGCGTGGAAGGCCGCCTCGGCGGTCAGGCGAATGTTCCGGGCACAGCAGGCACCTGGAAGGACTTGACCGGCAACGTCAACCTGCTGGCCGCCAACCTGACGACGCAGGTGCGCGCCATTGCCGAAGTGGCGACCGCCGTCACCAAGGGCGACCTGACGCGCTCGATCAAGGTCGACGCGCGCGGCGAAGTGGCCGAGCTCAAGGACAACATCAACACGATGATCGACAATTTGCGCCTGACCACCGAGCGCAATACCGAGCAGGACTGGCTGAAGACCAATTTGGCGCGCTTCACCAATATGCTGCAGGGCCAGCGCGACCTGACACTGGTCGGCAAGATGCTGCTGTCGGAGCTCGCACCTCTGGTCGGCGCCCATCAGGGGGTCATCTACCAGGTGGATGCCGACGAGCGGCAGCCGGTCTTGTCGTTGCTCTCCGTCTATGCGCAAGGGGTTGAGGCGGCGCATCCGGCCCGGCTCGAATTCGGCCAGGGACTTGTCGGGCAATGCGCCAGCGACGCCCGCCGCATCCTGGTCACCGACCTCCCCGATAACGTCGTTCCAATCAGTTCCGGGGTGTTCACCACCCTGCCGAGAAGCGCCATCGTGCTGCCGGTGCATTTCGAGGGCCAGGTGAAGGCGGTCATCGAGCTTGCCTCCGCCGGCGAATTCACCGAGCTGCAGCTGTCCTTCCTCGATCAGCTGACGACATCGATCGGCATCGTCCTCAACTCCATCGAAGCGACCATGCAGACCGAAGGCCTGCTCAAGCAGTCCCAGCAGCTTGCCGCCGAGCTTCAGACGCAGCAGCGCGAGTTGCAGCAGACCAACGAGCAGCTCGGGCAGAAGGCGCAGCAGCTGGAGGAACGCAACGTCGAAGTCGAGGCGAAGAACCAGGAGATCGAGCAGGCCCGGCGCGCGCTGGAGGAAAAGGCAACCGAGCTCGCGCTGACGTCGAAGTACAAATCCGAATTCCTCGCCAACATGTCGCATGAGCTGCGCACACCTTTGAATTCGATCCTCATCCTCGGCCAGCAGCTCGGAGAAAATCCGGATGGCAATCTGTCGGGGAAACAGGTCGAGTTCGCCAAGACGATCCACGGCGCGGGCACCGATCTGCTGAACCTCATCAGCGACATTCTCGACCTGTCGAAGATCGAGTCCGGAACGGTCTCGGTCGATGCCGAGGAGATCTTCGTCAGCAACCTGCTCGAGATGATGGCGCGGCCATTCCGGCACGAGGCCGAAAACCGCAACCTGTCTTTCGCAGTCGATGTCGGCGCCGATGTCGCAAAGAGCCTCATCACGGATTCGAAGCGGTTGCAGCAGATCCTCAAGAACCTGCTGTCGAATGCCTTCAAGTTCACCGCGCAGGGCGGCGTGACGCTTCGCGTCGCTGCGGCAACGAGCGGCTGGTCGTCCGATCATCCCTCGCTCAAGCACGCGCCTTCGGTGATCGCCTTCGAGGTCGTCGATACCGGCATCGGCATACCGCCTGAAAAGCAGCGCATCATTTTCGAGGCCTTCCAGCAGGCGGATGCTTCGACGAGCCGCAAATATGGCGGTACCGGCCTCGGCCTGGCGATCAGCCGCGAACTGGCAAACCTCTTGGGCGGTGAGATCCAGCTGCGCAGCACGCCCGGGGTTGGCAGCACCTTCGTCCTTTACTTGCCGCTCACCTATGTCGGCGCCGGCGCGGTTGCGCCGAAGTCCGTTCCGCCGGCAAATGTCGTGGAATTCGCCGAAGCGGCCGCCAGCCGCCGGGCCGAAAAACCTGCCGAACATGTCGAAGACGATCGCCACCAGATAGCAGCCGGCGACTCGGTGCTGCTCGTCGTCGAGGACGATGCGCATTATGCTCGCGTCCTGGTGGATCTCGCCCGCGACAACGGCTTCAAGGTTCTGGTGGCGATGCGCGGCAGCGATGCGCTTGCACTCGCCCAGGACTACAGGCCGGCGGCGATCTCGCTCGACATCTTCCTGCCCGACATGCTTGGCTGGACCGTACTCAGCCAGCTCAAGCAGAATCCGCAGACGCGGCATATTCCAGTCCAGATCATCAGCCTCGACGAGGATCGCCAGCATGGTCTGACCCGCGGCGCCTTCGCGTTCATGAGCAAGCCGACGACGCCGGAAGGGCTTGGCAAGGCGCTGTCGCGATTGAAGGCCTATGCGCAGCCGCGCCGCAAGCATCTGCTGCTCGTGGAAGACAACGAGGCCGAGCGTCTGAGCGTCACCGCCCTTCTCGGACATGACGACATCGATATCACCAGCGTCGGCTCCGGATCGGAGGCTCTCGCCGTCCTTCGGCATAATGCCGCCGACTGCGTGGTGCTCGACCTTTCCCTTCCCGACATGTCCGGCTTCGACGTGCTGGAGCAGATTCGCGACGACGCCGAGATCGGCGAGGTGCCGGTGGTCGTGTTCACCGGCCGGGAGCTTTCCGCCGAGGAAGACGCGACGCTGCACAGCATGGCCCGCAGCGTCGTGGTCAAGGGCGTCGAGTCGCCTGAGCGCCTTCTGGATGAGACGGCCTTGTTCCTGCACCGGGTCGTCGCCGACCTGCCGGCCGCAAAGCAGGCAACTCTGCGGGATTTGCACAGCTCGGATGAGGATCTGGTCGGTGAAACCGTCCTGCTCGTCGACGACGATGCCCGCAACATCTTCGCCTTGAGCAGTGTCCTCGAACGCCGGGGAATGAAGGTGCTGACCGCGACGACCGGCAGCGAAGCCATCGACGTCATCAACAACGAACCCTCTGTCGCGATCGTGCTGATGGACATCATGATGCCTGGAATGGACGGCTATGAGACGATGCAGGTCATCCGTTCGGAGCCCCGGTTCCGGCGGCTGCCGATCCTGGCGCTGACGGCCAAGGCGATGAAGGGCGACCGCGAGAAATGCCTGGAAGCGGGCGCCTCGGACTACCTGGCGAAGCCGGTCAATACCGAACAGCTTCTGTCGGCTCTTCGCATGTGGCTGCATCGTTGAGGATCTGGCCATGAACCCCGTCAACATCCTCCTCGTCGACGACCAGCCGGCCAAGCTCCTGAGTTACGAGGTCATTCTCGAAGAACTCGAAGAAAACCTCATCAAGGCGCAATCCGCCCGCGAGGCCTTCGAGCACCTGTTGCGCACCGAAATCGCGGTGATCCTCGTCGATGTCTGCATGCCTGAACAGGACGGGTTCGAGCTCGTCAGCATGATCCGGCAGCATCCGCGCTATCAGAACACGCCGATCATCTTCGTCTCCGCCGTCATGCTCGCCGAACCGGATCGGCTGCGTGGTTATGCGGTGGGCGCGGTCGACTACGTCTCCGTCCCGATCGTCCCGGAGGTGCTGAGAGCCAAGGTGCGGGTCTTTGCCGATCTCTACAGGAAGACGCGGGAGCTCGAACGCCTGAACGCCGAGCTGGAGGCCCGCGTTCACCAGCGCACAGCCGAGCTCGAGGCCTCGGCAGCGCAGTTGCGTGAACTCAACGAAGAGCTCGAACATCGGATCGATCAAAGGACACGGGAGCGCGAGGAGGCGCTCGCACAGCTGTTCGAGGCGCAGAAGCTCGACACGATCGGTCACCTCACGGGTGGCGTCGCCCACGACTTCAACAACCTCCTGATGGCGGTTCTCGGCAGCCTAAATCTTCTGAAGAAACGGCTTCCGCCGGATGAACGCAGCGAACGCCTGGTGACGAACGCGATCCAGGCGGCCGAGCGCGGCACGGCACTGACCCAGCGCCTGCTTGCCTTCGCGCGCCGTCAGGAGCTCAAGCCGCAGGCGGTGGATTTCCTCAGGCTATTCGAAAACGTCGAGGATCTCCTCGCCAAGGCGGTGGGGCCGCGCATCGAAATCCGCAAAAGCATCCCGGCGGATCTCGCGCCCCTGCTGGTCGACAGCAACCAGCTGGAACTGGCGCTGCTCAATCTGTTCGTCAATGCCCGGGACGCACTCGAAAGTGGCGGCGCCGTGACGGTTGCCGCGGCGGCCGAAGAGAGCCGGCCGGCCAGCCTCGCGGGCGGGAATTACATCAGGATATCGGTGTCGGATGATGGCGAGGGAATGGACGAGGCAACGGTCTCGCGTGCTGCCGAACCGTTTTTCACCACCAAAGGGGTCGGCAAGGGCACCGGTCTGGGCCTGTCGATGGTTCATGGCCTGGCGGCGCAATCCGGCGGCTCGATCCAGATATCGAGCGTAAGGGGCAAGGGCACGACCATATGCCTGTGGCTGCCCGTCGCCGAAACCTTCGTCAATGTGTTGCCTGCCGTCGAGCCTTCGGCGACGGAGCCGTTGAAACCCTCGTCTCGGCCGCTTGCCATTCTCGTCGTCGACGACGACGCGCTGGTCAGGACGGGAACCGTAGCGATGCTGGAGGATCTCGGGCACCTGCCGCAGGAAGCGTCTTCCGCGTCCCAGGCTTTGGAATTCTTTGCCGGCGGACAGGATTGCGATCTCGTCATTACCGATCATGCCATGCCGGGTATGACGGGCGCGGAGCTTGCGCGTCACCTTCGCTCTTCCTTTCCAGGCCTGCCGATCATCCTTGCCTCTGGCTATGCCGAGTTTTCCGAAGACCATGGCCTCGGCCGGATGCTGCGGATGAAGAAGCCATTCACGCAGGAGCAACTCCAGGCGGCCATGGACCAGGCGCTCTCAGGCAAAGTCGCGGCGGCCTGACTCAAAGCGTAAGGCGACCGGGCCCGGCCATCCTGGTGACAGCGGCCGCTTTCGTGCGTCCGCTTGCGGACGAAACTTTTTGCTCCGGCAAAAGTTACCCAAATCCCATCCCGATTTCATCGAAGGCTTTCCCTTGACCAAAATGACGTTCGGCCCCGCATTCACCGAAGAGGGCATTCTGTTTCGCCTCTGGGCTCCCTTGCATGATAGCGTGTCGCTGAAGCTCGAAGGCGCTGGCCTGCGCCCAATGCAGGCGGCTGACGATGGCTGGCACCGCTGTGCGGTCGCGGATGCCCATGCCGGTACGCTTTATCGCTTTGTCCTGCCGGACGGCTCCGAAGTTCCGGACCCCGCCTCGCGGTTTCAGCCGCAGGATGCGCACGGTCCGAGCGAAGTGATCGACCTTGCCACCTGTCGCTGGAAGACGGATGCCTGGGCGGGCCGCCCCTGGGAGGAGATGGTCATCTATGAGATGCATATAGGCTGCTTCACGCCTGGGGGCAGTTTCAGGGCGGCGATCGAGCGTCTCGACCATCTGCAGCAACTGGGCGTCACGGCATTGCAAATCATGCCGGTCGGCGAATTCCCGGGCCGCTACGGCTGGGGCTATGACGGCGTGCTTCCCTACGCTCCGGACAGCAGTTATGGCCGTCCGGAAGATTTCATGGCGCTGGTGGACGCAGCGCATGCGCGCGGCATCTCGGTTTTCCTGGATGTGGTCTACAATCACTTCGGACCGGACGGCAATTTTATCCCGTCCTACGCGCCGCTCTTTACCGACCACCACAAGACGCCCTGGGGCCACGGCGTCAATTACGACGGCGACGGATCGGCGATGATCCGTGAATTCATCATTCAGAATGCCCTCTACTGGATCACCGAATTCAGGCTCGATGGTTTCCGCTTCGATGCCGTCCATGCCATCAAGGACGACAGCGCCGAGCATCTGCTTCACGCGCTTGCCCGCCGCGTCAGGGCGGCGGCGGTCGGTCGGCATATTCACCTGATCGTCGAAAACGAGGAAAACGACAGCGAGTTGTTGTCGCGTGACGAAAACGGCGAGGCGAGCCTCTTCACCGCACAATGGAACGACGACGTGCACCATGTGCTGCATATCACCGCGACGGGCGAAACCTTCGGCTATTATGCCGATTATGCCGAAGACCCCGGCAAGCTCGGCCGGGCGCTGGCGGAAGGCTTCGTGTTTCAGGGAGAGCATATGCCCTATCGCGGCGGAAGCCGCGGCAGGCCGAGCGGTCACCTGCCGCCCACCGCTTTCATCTCCTTCATCCAGAACCACGACCAGATCGGCAACAGGGCGCTGGGGGACCGGGTTCTGGCTTCGAGCCCGGTGGATGCCGTCAAGGCCGTTACTTCAATCTACCTGCTGGCGCCCGAGATCCCGATGCTGTTCATGGGCGAGGAATGGGGCGCCAGAGAGCCTTTCCCCTTCTTCTGCGATTTCGACGAGGATCTGAACGAGAAGGTCAGAAGAGGCCGCCGCGAGGAGCTGTCGCGTCTGCCGGGCTTCGACGCAGACGATCTTCTCGACCCGACGGCGCCATCGACCTTTGCCGCCGCCAAGCTGGATTGGTCGAAATGCGCTTCCTCCGATGTTCTTGATTTTTACAGGACGCTTCTCGGGCTCCGGCACCGAAGGATCGTGCCCTTGCTGAAAGGCGCCGGCGCCGGAAAGGCGGTCTATCGCTCAGCCGGAAGCGCGCTCGCGGTGGATTGGACCCTGGCGCAAAACCGGCGTCTTCATCTGCGCGCCAATCTCGGCAACGAGGCGGTGCCGCTCTCCTTGCAGCAGGACGACGCTGAGACGATCTTCCGTCTCGGCGGCAGCGACGGCGATAATCTCGCGCCTTGGACGGTGATGTGGAGCATCAGCGAAGCGTGAGGGCGGGCTGACAGGAAGGCGATCGAACGATGAAATCCGCTGAGTTCGACAAGCTCGCTCGCCGGCACGGCATCAGCCCGACCAGGCCCAGTCCGGACAACCGGGAGGTGACGGTATCGGGCGAGACCAAGCGGAAGATCCTCTCGGCATTGAAGATCGACGTGACGGGAGCGGTCGATCACGAGGCCGGCGCGCCGCGGCGGGAGCCTAGGCCGGCACGCAGGAAGATTCCCACGTCATTTCTGCCGGATTTCCTTTCCGCTACGCGGGTCTGGGGTGTGAGCCTGCAGCTTTACGAGCTCCGTTCGGCACGCAACTGGGGCATAGGAGACTTCGAGGATCTGGCCGATATGGCGGATCTCATGGGATCGCTGGGCGCCGATTTCATCGGCCTCACCCCGCTTCACGCGCCGTTTCTCGCGGATCCCGAGCGTTGCAGCCCCTATGAGCCCTCGAGCCGCCAGCATCTCAACCCGCTCTATATCGCGGTCGACCGATTGCCGGGTTTTGTCTGTAGTCCGGAACTCGAACGGCAATTGGCAAGCCTTCGCCAAACCGATCTCGTCGATTACGTCGGAGTAGCAGAGATCAAGCTCGAGGCCCTTCGCAATCTCTGGCCGGCCTGGCGACAGCGCCGCGTCAGTGACAAAACATACGACCCGGCCGATTTCGACGCTTTTGTTGCGCAAGGCGGCGACAGCCTGCGCCTTCACGCGCTTTTCGAATGCCTCTCCTTTTCCATGGTCGAGCGCGGCTCGGGCGCCGGCTGGCAAAGCTGGCCGGCAGACTTCCAGCACTTCGACAGCGCCGCTGTCGCCGAATTCGAGCGTGGGCATGCGGACGATGTCCGCTTCCACATGTGGCTGCAATGGCTCGCCCATCGGCAGCTAACGCAGGCGGCGGACCGGGCTGGGAAGGCCGGCCTGCGGATCGGGCTCTATCTCGATCTGGCCGTCGGCGAGGCGGTCGACGGTTCGGCGACATGGAGCGAGCCTGACATCTATGTCTCGAAGGCCACAATTGGCAGCCCGCCCGATCCCTTCGCCGTGGACGGGCAGGACTGGCACCTCGCCGGATACCTGCCTTCGGCAATCGCTTCAGGAGAAATGTCGCCTTACCGGCGGATGGTGAGCGCTGCCATGCGATATGCGGGCGCCATTCGCATCGACCACGCCGCAGCGCTTCGCCGCCTCTTCCTGGTGCCATTAGGCAGCAGGCCGGACAAAGGCGCCTTTGTCCGCTATCCCGAGGATCGGCTTTTGCAGATCCTCGCCGAGCTATCCGCAGAACATCGCTGCCTGGTCATTGGAGAAGATTTGGGGCTGATCCCCAAGGGATTGCAGGAGGATCTGGCGGCGGCCCACATTCTCTCCTATCGCATTCTTTCCTATGAACAGGACGAACAGGGTTTCAAGCCGGCGGACGTCTATCCCGTCCTCGCTTTGGCCTGCATTTCGACCCACGACCATCAGACGCTTGCCGGCTGGTGGCGTGGCGCCGACATTCAGGCCCGCTCCGACCACGGCATCGTGCCGGCCGATCTCACCGAAAAACATCGCGAATACCGCAAGCGAGAACGGAGAAACCTGAAGGCCGCCTTCAAGCTCGCCGGCCTCGATCTGCCGGCCCGCCTCGCGCGCGCGAAAGCAAGCGAGCGGACGCTGAGAGAATTGACCGTGAGCGCCTATCGCTTCATCGCCAGGACACCCTCGCTTCTCGCCGTGGTCCGTCTCGCCGACCTTACCGACGAGAAGAGACCGACCAATGTTCCCGGCACCAGTGACAGCTATCCGAACTGGAAGCCGAAGCTATCGTTTTTGCTCGGGGATCTGATGTCGAGCCCGCTGCTCAAGAGCGTGACGGCGGCAATGCGGGAGGAACGGCCACGGGACTGATCGAGGTTGGGGCGAGCCGTCAGCTTCGTCATTGTCGCTCGATCGGGCATCCCAAACGAATGGAAATCGATCGGGAAGGGAACGAATAGCAGGCCGGCGAATTTTGAAGGAATAAGGACAGGGATCGTCGAGACGAGGCTCCGTCCGTTTCGCCGCTTCAGATGCGGCGCGCCTAATATTGATGGAAAATACGACCATGACGACCGCATTCATCCTTATCGCATTGGCGCTGATCATCATATACGCCGGCCGACATTGCTGTTCATCTGCGTCGGATATGCCGATTATGTGCTGGAGCGGCGAAGGCATATGGTAGCTCTGAAGCACGCCGTGAAGCGTCGCAGCGACGAGTTCTAGAGCAATTCCTGAAGGGGCTGATCCAGAGGCAGGTTGGCAGATAACCCGCCTCCGGCAGCCGGCGTTCGTGAAGCGCCCTGCAAAGATCCTAGAGCAAAGATCCTAGAGCATTTCCGTTTTTCTCCGAATCACGGAAATGCTATCTCTTTGTTTTCACGCAAGTCCGGACGCAAAACTGCGACGCCCTTTTGCTGGAATTGCTCTAGTCGTTCGCGGTGACCTTGACGCCGAGCACCGAGGGAATGGTGTTCGGTGCACCCATGGCAGCACCCATGATCATCGGAAAGGGAACCGGCTTTTCCGGCGCGGCGCTGATCGTCAGATTTTTCGGACCGTCGAGATAGGTGTTGACGGCGGCCGACACCTGGTTTTGCAGCTCGGGTAGGTTGAGCTGTGCCGTCATCATCGGCACAAGACCTTTCAGCGATTGCGCCAGTTGATCGCCCGTGACGCCCTGCTGCGAGCCAGCATAGTCAAGTGCCTTCTTGGTGATCGAGGCATCGTCGAAGCGGATCGAAGCGCTGTTGAACGTCAGCTGCTGCATCAGCCCCAACATCGCAAGGCCGGCGGCCTGGTTGGCCTCTTCCTTGTTCGGATTGGCCTCGGCGGTTTTCACCGCCTGCTGCAGCGATTTGATGAAGCTCAGCGTGTAACCGGAGAAGTCGACGGCGAAATTCAGCCGGCCGATATTCTTGAAATCGAAGGCATATTCGTCGACGGCGACCTTGCCGTTTTCGATCTCCCAGTTGCCCTTCATCGTCACGGTGCCGTCGAGCGTCGTCAGCCCGAGCTTCGCGATGGCTTCCTTCGCGCTCGCCTCCTCGACCTGCGACAGGTCGGCTTTGATGCCGGCGACATTGGCGTCATAGGCAAAGCCGCCGTCCTGGCGTCCGAGGTTTGACTCGATACTCTCGATAGCAAGCACGTCCTTGCCCTTGATGTTGAGAGCGATTGGGCCGGTGCTGACGGTTTCATAGAGGAGGATATCGTTCAGCGTGTCGCCTGATGCATTGGCGGGGATCGTGAGGCCGACGATCAGGATGTCCTTTGCGGAAAAACGACCTTCCTCCTGGCTCATATCGATATCCGGGAAAGAGACGCCCTTGGCGTAGTAGCCGCCGCCTTCGGTTTCCTCGACGCCCTCGAAGGTGAGGTCGCCGATTTTCAGCGTGTCGCCGGGCAGGTTCGCATATCCCACCTGGACGCCTGTCGCCGTTACCGTGTCGCCGTCGACATCCGCGTTCTCAAAAGTGATGACCGTACCGCCGGCACTGGTTGCGGCATTGAGTTTCTTCATCATGTCGGCGCCATCAAGGGCAAGCGCCGGGCCGGCGAGCGTCAGGAATGCGGCGCTTGCCATCATCATGTGGAGATTGCGTATGGGCTTCATCGAGATGTCCTTATGGAGAAAGTAGATGCGAGGTTTGTGAACATTATCCGGACGTGTCTCTCCCACGCTGAGAACGGAGAGGCGAATGCATGTCCTGGTGATCAGGTAAGCTAATTGGGGGGCGATAAGGTTCGGATCAGCCGCAACCCCAGGGCTGACAAAAAATGGCCATCCCTACGCCGGCCGTGGGCGGCAGCATTTTCTCTAGCAGGGGTGGTTTTGCGATTCATTCTCACACATAAAGTGTATTTCTTCGATTCTTGCAACCCTTTGAATTCGGATGCCAAACCGGAAATATGGGTGTTGTCAGATGCACCGGAATGGGGGGTCCAGCTTTTCTAAGCCCGCGGCACTCGCCCGCGCAACAGATAGGCGAGCGCAAAGATTACCAGAAAGGGATAGACGAGCACGATGATTGGCAGACCGGCGGCAAGCGCATCATTCTGCAGATAGATGTTGAGGACGCCGGCGCCGAGCACCAAGGGATAAAGCGGCGCAAATCTGTCGAACCACATCCTGAACGGTCCTGCCAACAGCAGAACGAGCGCTGGCAGAATGAAAATGCCAAAATTTCTCGCAACATTCATGAGTTCAGCATCAAGCGGTTCGGGGAATGAATAAATTCGGTTTAGTTGACGGGCCGCCCACAGAGCGGCGATTGCCGCCCCTGCATATCCCGCTGCTCTTGCTAGCATCGCCGAACGTTCCTTTCGTTCATCCTCCCGCATTGATACGGCCATGCCTTCACCGTATCCACATGCATTGCCCGATGTCTTAGTGTTTTTTGCCTAGGCTAGGACGACGTGCCCGTCGGAGGAAAGCGCTTCGAGGAGTGCCCCTTCCATTTTGGTGTTTCTGATCTGCAATGTGCGGATTGCGACGGGACGGAGCGAGAGCGTCGTCGAGGGATTCAGTGGAGCTTTGCGTGCATCCGGTGTTGCTGACAGCTAACCTCATGGGCAGCGAACTGCTGTGATGTAGCTCAGCATATGCTGAATGACTTGCCGGTCCACAGAGCGGGTGGGCTTATCCGCTGTCGGAGGTTCTGCTGCTTGTGCTGCGTGCGACAGTTGAGCGGCATGGAGGATTTCGTCGAGATCCGGCTTGGGGGCGAGGAGCGGATTATCTCTCGGCAATAGCCGACTGAGGGGTTCGGCGAGAAAGTCGCAAGGCCCGAACGACTGACGGTGTCGCAACCGTTTTATTGCGGGTGATCTAGTTAAAGCCGTAAGGCGAGATAACGTTGACGAAGCCTCTGCAATTGCGCTAACGTTAGCAAAAATTGGAGACTAAGATGAAGATTGTGCGCTACCAGTCAGCCGATGGAATTCACTACGGGGTCGAAAGCGAGGGCAGGATCGAGCGGATTGCTGGCGATCCCTTCCAAGCAGTCGAGCTAACCGGGCAGATGGATTATCTTTCCGACGTCCGCATACTATGCCCGATAGAGCGACCTCGCATATTTGGGGTCGCGTACAATTACCGGCAGCACACCGACGAGTCCGGAAAAGAACAGCCAACGCTCCCGGTGCTGTTCATGAAGCCAAGCACGGCTGCGAGCGGCAACGGAGATGCGATTGAATATCCAAGTGATGGCGAAATCGTCCACTACGAGGCTGAACTGGTCGCCATCATAGGCAAAGGCGGACGCCACATTCGCAAGGAACATGCCTTGCAACACGTCCTCGGCTACACATGCGGTAATGATATCAGCGACCGCATCATACAGCGGCAGGAGAGCAAGTTCGGTTGCCTGCTGGCGGGTAAGGGCTACGATACTTTTGCGCCGATGGGTCCGGCTATTATAACAGATCTCGATCCGACAAACCTTGACGTCATCCTTCGTCAGAACGGCACCGTCAAACAATCGGGGAATACGCGAGACCTCGTCTATTCAGTTGCTGACATTGTCGCTTACTTGAGCCGCTTCATGACATTGCTGGCCGGCGATGTCATCATGACCGGTACGCCTGCGGGTGTCGGGCCGATCGTTCCCGGCGACGATCTTGAGGTGGAAATCCCCGGTATCGGTGTTTTGAAGAATCCCGTGGTTCCTGCGCTGCATTAAGCGGCGCACGAGCGGAGATTGTTTCTAAACGGCTTGCATTTTCACGGCAAAGATTTCGGTTGACCTTAAGTTCTCGAGTGCTATTGATGCTAACGTTAGCACTTGCCTGTGAGCTGGTTTGCACCGGGCGACCTTCGGGCAGGAAGATTTGCGAAGACAAGCTGAAGGTGGAGAAATGGCACGAGTAAAATATATCTCGAATACCGAACTGGCCGAGAAGCAACCCGCACTCAATGAGCGCCTGCTTAAGGAGAGGAAGGTTCCGACCGGAAATATCTTCCTCGCGCTCGCCAATGCTCCGGCAGCCCTCAACGATTTCCTGACCTATGCAAATGCGGTCCGGGCGGCTGACCTCAGCCCGAAGCTGCGTGAAATGGCGATCCTGACGGTCGGTTACTGTACAAACTCCGAGTACGAAGTGAAGCATCATCACTCTCATGGCCTCAGGGCGGGCCTGACGGAGGAGCAATTCCATGCCATTCCGAATTTCGAAAACTCGGATCTTTTTAACGAGCAGGAAAAGGCTGTGATGGCCTTTGCCAAGGACTCCACGCTGAACGTTGATGTTTCCGATGAAGTGTGGAACGGGGTCGCAAAGTTCCTGTCGGAGAAGCAGCTTGTCGAACTCGCAATCAACGTCGCCTGGTACAATTCCGGCGTTCGCCTCATGGGCGCGCTGAAGATCGATCTTGAAGAGGGATACCGGTGAGCAAGCGGGCGGCGCGGAAGCTGCGTCCGCCTCGGCTTGCCGCATAGTTTTGGCGCGTCTCATCAAGATTATTCCAAAGCTTTCAGCGTCCGGCCTTGGGATATGAATCGCAGCCAATCAAAGAGAGGTGCACGTCGCAGGGCGGGCGCCTCTCTCTGATTCGGAGGCTTGCTGCGGGAGATCGACATCCTGCCGGCGTTCACGGAGCGCTCGTGCTGCCGCGAATGACCAACTGGGGCGGAGAGATGAAGCTGTAGGGCTTGCTTAGGTCACCCTTGTTCTGAAGATGATGCAGGAACCAAAGCCCGCAAGCCGTTGCCAACTCCGAAACAGGCAACTGGACTGTCGTCAGTCCCGGCCCCCACCACCGATACCCAAGCTCATCGCCGAACCCGATGACGGAAATGTCGTGGGGGACGCGCAAAGCCTGATCCTGTATTTCATCAATGACTCCGGAAGTGTTTTGTACCGCACCGATCACAACCGCCGTCGGTCGATCCTTTAAGGAAAGAAGGCGACGCACGGCCTCCCGTCCGAATTCGGTGGACGAAGGCGCGCCCAGTTCCTCATGAACGGTGATCGTGTGGCCGGAGCTCTTTACCGCGTCCCGGAAACCCTGCACGCGGGCTGCGCCAGTGGGCAGCTCTTCCGTGCCGCCGATATAAGCGATCCGTTTGTGACCTTCATTGATGATATGTTCAGTGCTTTCGTAAAGTGCCCGTCTGTCATCAATCCCAAACCATTGGTCGCCGAGCAGCGGCGCCTTTCGCAGCAGTTGGATGTGAGGCGTCATCTTCAGGATTCGCGCAGAATCGGGATGAGGTTTTGCGCTCGGGACCAGAATGATCCCGGCGACGTTGACGCTTGTGAGCTCCTTGATGTGACGAAGCTCGTGCATTCTGTCGTCATCGGTTTCGCACAGGGTCAGCTGGTAATTCGCTGAAAGAAGGCACCGCGAGAGAGCATGGGCAATAGTTGAATAAAAGCTGTTCCGGATATCTGGAACGATCAGCCCAACGAGATTACTCTGAACCCCACGCATCATGCGTGCGGCACGATTGGCAATATACCCCGCTTGAGTTGCAGCTTCGTTCACCTTTCGCTTCATCTCGGCGCTGATGCGTCGATCGTCGGCAAGGGCGCGACCCACGGTTGAGGGTGAAACTTGCAGTGTGGCGGCGATGTCTTTAATTGTTACCATTGTGCTTGGCTCGAATGATCACTTTCGCCAACGATAGCACTGACGTCGCAGTTGTCAAACTCCGAAATCACAATCGATTTCGCCAAATCGATGCGATCTAATTTTCGCCCCAATGCTTCGGCTCGGCGACGAGATGTAGTCATAAAAATTCCAAATTTCTCATAGGCTTGATCTTACGTTCCGGAACTTCTCTGTCCTTGTCGCTGCGCCTGAAGCGAACTTCGGCAGCGAATTAACCTGTTGAACGCCGTTGACAGGCAGGCTTCGCTATGAGACGAATGTTGTGCGAACGTTAGCGCAAACGGGAGGAGGCATAACGTATGGATGTTCTGGTGTTCCTGGAGCCGATCATCGTATCCACAGAAGGACGTGGATCCTGATGACCCTTGCTCTTTTCTTGCAATCGGCTGTCGGTGGCGTCTTGCTGGGTGGGATGTATGGCCTGCTGGCGATGGGCCTCAGCCTGAGCTGGGGCTTGTTGAAGCTGGTGAACCTCAGTCACTTCGCGCTGGCCTTCCTTGGCGCTTACCTGACCTATCAGTTTGGCACCGTTTACGGCGTCCCGGCATATTTGAGCGTTCTGGTGATCGTGCCGCTGTTTTTCGCGCTCGGCGTTGCGCTGCACAGCGTGTTCGTGCGCTTTCAGGTGAAGGAATTCGCGTCTCTCCTGGTGACGTTCGGCGTCACGATCCTGATCGAGTCGCTGATCCAATGGATCTGGTCGGCTGACTTCCTGCGCTATGAAACACCCTATGCCCAGACCACCATCCGGCTCGGTCCGATCTTTGTGCCCGTGCTGGATCTTTCCGCCTTTGTTTGCGCCGGGGTGCTTGCTGGAGCGGCCTGGTACGCGTTGAACAAGACCATGCTCGGCAAGGCGCTGCGTGCGGCCGCCCATGACGCCCCCGTAGCGTCAGCTTTCGGCATCAACTCTGCTCGCGTGTCATATATTCTGGCTGGCCTTTGCTCGGCGACAGCGGGTATCGCGGGTGTCTTCATCGCCCTGATCGGAACTTTGGCACCATCTCAAATCGAGGCCTGGATAGGGGTCGTATTTGCCGTCGCCATCATTGGAGGATTGGGCAGCCCCATCGGTGCGCTGGGCGCCGGAATGCTGATTGGCGTGGCCGAGAGCCTTACAATGTCCGTTGTAAATCCCGCTTGGGCGCCGCTCGTAGCATTCAGCGTGCTCATCGTCATCCTCTTGCGCAAACCGGTGATTTGACAATGAAAAAGCTTCTGATCACGGCGCCTATCGTAGCGGTCCTGGCCTTGCTGCCTTACCTGGGAATGGCGGATTACTACCTTTCCTATCTGTATATCATCTTCTTCTGGGTCGTGCTGGCAACGAGTTGGGGCATCCTGAGCGGTTATACGGGTTACTGGAGTTTTGGTCACGCCGCGTTTTTCGGGATTGGCGTCTACACAACCGCCACGCTGGCGACGCAGTTGTCGTGGCCTTTCGTCGCGACGATACCTGCTGCAGCACTGCTGGCGGCCGCGATCGCCGTTCTGATTGGCTTGGTTGTCTTCCGTTCCGGAACTCTGCGCGGTGAATTCTTCGCGCTGCTGACGCTGTCGGTGACGTTCGTTGTCGCGGCCATTGTGTCAAATACCTCGCTGGACTCGGGCACAGGCGTATTCCTCTCGGGGATCGAAATCCCGATGATCGGTGTGACGGCGTCCGGCTCTCTCTACATGTTCGGGCTTATCGCGGTTCTTGCTTCGCTGGCGACGTCATACTTCATCTTTCACAGCAAATTCGGTCAGGGCTTGCTCGCAATCCACGACGATGAAGACGTTGCAGAGGTGAAAGGCGTTCCGACATTTCGTTATAAGCTGATCTCGTTTGCGGTTTCGTCGGCACTTGCAGGCGGAATGGGTGCGATTCACGCCGTATATGTAGGCTACGTCACTGTTGGCGAGACGTTTGCGGTGACCGTTCCTCTCTATGTGGTGCTTATGAGCATTCTCGGCGGTGCTCGCCATTGGGCCGGGCCTGCGATCGGCGCGGTCATCATCACCGTGCTGCAGAGCGCTATCGTCAGCGGCGCTCATGCGGAATTCGGCCGTGCCGGCGTCGCTCTTGCGCTGATCGTTGTAATCCTCGTGCTGCCGTCCGGCATCGTCCCCAGCCTTATCCGCAGCTTTGCCGGCAGACGCGGCGGAATTGGCGCACCGGAGACGGCTGCCCAGGCCGGTACTCAACTCGCGCCTCTAGCCGCGGCAGGTTCCGATCCGGTGCTTCTCAAATGCGAGAATGTTACCAAATCCTTCGGCGGTATCCGCGCCCTGACCGGCGTCACGCTGGACGTTTGGCGGGGTGAAATCCTGGCTCTGGTTGGGCCGAATGGCTCCGGCAAGTCCACACTGATCAACATGATCAGCGGCCACTACGCCATGACCTCAGGTACGATAACACTGGAAGGCGAGGAGATTTCCGGTCGGTCACCCCATCTGATCGCGCAGCAGGGCGTGGCGCGGACGTACCAGATCCCGCGCTTGTTCGATAATCTGACGGTCCTCGAAAACGTTCAGCTCTGCGCGAAATTTGGTAGCGCAGATGGCATGGGCGCGGCTGCGGTCGACGCGGTTACCAGGGAGGCGCTGGCCTTTACCGGCCTGGCTGGGAAGGCCGGCGTGCTCCCCGCAGCATTGAACCTGCATGACCGAAAGTTTGTCGAATTCGCGAGAGCGCTGGCCGCAAAACCGCGTCTGCTCCTGCTCGATGAGGTGCTCTGTGGCTTGAATCCGGCCGAGGTCGACCACGCGGTTGAAATGATCAAGCGGATCAAGGCTGGCGGTACGACGATCATCTTCGTTGAACACCTCATGCGGGCGGTTGTCGCTTTGGCGGACCGTGTCGCTGTGCTGGATCAGGGTAAAGTTCTGGCGCTTGGGCATCCAAGCGAAACGATGAGAGATCCGGCTGTGGTCAGCGTATATTTGGGGGCCAGTGATGCTGCTTGAGGTCGATAAGATCGAGGTCGGTTATGGAGATGCGATTGCTCTGTGGGACCTGTCCATCGGTGTAAAGCCAGGCGAGATCGTTTCGGTCGTCGGTCCGAACGGGGCGGGCAAGAGCACGCTGGTCAATGCCATCGCCGGAATTCTCCGCCCGCACAAAGGAAAGATCGTTATCGAGGGTAACGATGTTTCCAAGGTGCCGAGCCATCGGGTCTGCGATTACGGCATTGCGGTTGTCCCGGAAGGGCGCCGTCTCTTCACGATGATGACGGTCCTCGACAATCTGTTGCTCGGTGCGTACCGCTCGGTCGCTCGTACGGAGCGCGACGCCACGCTCGCTGAGGTATTTCAGCTTTTCCCTATCCTGAAAGAGCGCCAGGATTCATTGGCGGGTTCCTTGTCGGGTGGGCAGCAGCAAATGGTTGCGATCGGCCGTGGCCTGATGGCCAAGCCGCGCGTGCTTCTCATGGACGAGCCGTCGCTCGGGCTGTCGCCTTTGATCGTCGGGGAAATGTTCAAAATCATCCAGATGATCAATGAGCGAGGCGTAGCGGTGCTGCTCGTCGAGCAGAACGTGAACAAGGCGCTGGAAATTGCCCATCAGGCCTACGTGATCGAGCAAGGTCGCGTGACGGCCTCTGGAGCGCCGGAGGTTCTCATCAATGATCCAAGCATCAGGGAGGCGTATCTTGGTATCTGAAAATTCCAGCGGGAGAGTTCCCGTACATCTTCGGCGCGTCGTGACGGAACACGGCAGTCAGGGTGCTGCCAGGTTCGCTGGGGACGGCGCCGTTCCCCGCACGGACATATTCAGGACGGTCCCTGGATTGGTGTCGCGGATGATCTGGTCGACTTCCGCCTCCACGGCCATCCCATTCAACGGAACCGATCCGACTCCGCTGGTCGCAAGCTTCGTTCCGGAGCCCGGCGAAACGCGCTTTCTAGTGCTAACGTTCCCACCAGATGCTGTTTTTATATCTCCGGATTTCGATGGTCCGGCCGCTCTCGCGGAGAATCTGGCGGTCAGTCCAGGTTTGGCCGAACGCTTCGAGCCGGATGGCAAACATCAAACGCCCACCGTCGATTATGGAATTGTTCTCGACGGCGAGATCTGGATGGAACTCGACGGTGGCAATGAGACCCGTCTGCGCCAGTTCGACGCCTTCGTACAGAACGGCACGCGTCACGCCTGGCGAAACAAGAGCGACAAACCGGCAACCATCGCCGTGGTGCTGGTTGGCGCACGGACCCCCGACCTGACGGATTATGATGACGGCCTGTGAGGCCTGATGATCCAATTTCAATCTGACCTTGTGGACCAACTGAACATGACCAACACCGAAATCCGAAAAGTGCAGGGCCGTCGCGTCTGGGATTCCCGTGGCAGGCCCACCGTTGAGGTAGAGATCGAGCTGGCCTCCGGTGCGACCGGCCGGGCCATTGCACCTGCTGGTGCATCGACCGGCACCGGCGAGGCGCTCGACCTTCGTGACGGCGGCAGCGCCTTTGCCGGCTTGGGGATCAACAAGGCCCTCACTGCCGTCAACGGAGAAATAGCCAAATTGCTGGTTGGCCGGAATGCCAATGATCAAGCCGAGCTGGACAATGCCATCATCGAGCTGGATGGCACCCCGAACCGGAGCAGACTGGGTGGAAATGCATCGGTGGCAACATCGATGGCGTTGCTTCACGCGGCAGCGGCAGCGGCCGACCAACCGATCTGGCGGTATCTCGCGGGTTCCGGCAAGGGGATTACGATGCCACTGCCGGAAATCCAGATTTTTGGAGGTGGAGCGCATGCAGCACGCCGGGTAGACGTCCAGGATTTCATGGTCATGTGCCCTGCTGCCTCGACTTTCGCGGAGGCTTTGGAGTGGACCGCTGAAGTCTACCGCGCGGCAGGCGACATTATGAAACGTGCCGGAAAGCTCCAGGGCGTGGCGGACGAGGGAGGCTATTGGCCTGCCTTCACCAGCAATGAAGAAGCCCTCGATGCCTTGGTGCGTTCGATCGAGGCCGCCGGCCTGAAGCCAGGCGGCGAAGTCGTCATATCGCTCGACATTGCGGCCTCCGAATTCGGTCGTGAGGGTAAGTATTCGCTGGCGTTGGAAGATCGGCAGCTCGATACGGCCGAGATGATCGACATGCTTGGCGGCTGGTTGAAGACCTATCCAATCGTCTCTATCGAGGATCCGCTCGCTGAGGACGATCCGGATGGATTCAAGGCGTTTACCGCTCGCTACGGCTCCAAATGCCAAATCATCGGCGACGACTTCTTCGTGACGAACGCGGCGCGGGTAACCGAAGCGATCAAGGATAAAAGCGCCAATGCGGTTCTGATCAAGCCGAACCAGGCGGGCACGATCACAGAGACGTTCGACGCGCTCTCAGTTGCCAAGAAAGCGGGCTTTCGGACAATTGTTTCGGCCAGATCCGGTGAGACGGAAGATGTGACGATCGCCCATCTGTCGGTCGGCTGGGATGCCAGGCAGCTCAAGGTCGGATCGTTCTCACGCTCCGAGCGGATGGCCAAGTGGAACGAGGTTCTCCGTATTGAGGAGGCCCTTGGAAAAGAGGCTTCGTTCGCCGGCTGGTCGGCGCTAGACTTGGCTGAAAAGCCAGCCGCGGTTGCTGCTGTAGGTTAGATTTTGGATGGGCCGGTTGCGGGTCTCGCTCAATAACAGGCGTTGACAAAAGCGCCGGCCCTTTTATGCTAACGTTAGCAATAAATAGATGAGGATGACATGCTTCCGGCTGTTAATTTGAAACCTCCCTTCAACATCACGCGCTTCAGCCACGTCGTGCTTGAAGTCAATGATGTGGAGCATAGCCGAGATTTCTACCTCAATGTCGGCGGCCTGATTGAAACAGAATTCGCGGAAGGTGTTTCATACCTTCGCGGATTGTCCGAGGCCTGCCATCACAGTCTCGTGCTCGCACCTGCCGGCGGGAAGCCGACGTGCAGGCGGATCGGTTACCGGGTGTTTCTGGAGGAGGACCTCGACAAGGCCAAGTTCTTCTTCGATGAAAAGGGGCTCCCGGCGGAATGGGTCGAAGTTCGAAATCAAGGGCGGACCCTGCTCGTCAGCGACCCGTCGGGCGCTCGCATCGAGCTTTGCTCCAGCATGAGTGTTCATCCCCGTAAGTTCCTCGAGGTGCATGAACATCGCGGCGCCCGAGCCCAGGGGCTTGATCATTGCCAGATCATGGTCGCCGATCCGTTGGGTCTAAGCGCGTTCTACGGCGAACTCGGTTTCCGGACTTCGGAATATATTGCGGCCGGCGACAATCTCATTGCGAACTTCATGTATCGCAAAGGTGTCTGCCTCGATCTGGCGTTGGTGCCGGGCATCGGCCCCCAATTGCATCATTTCGCTTATACGGTTCCCGAAAGCAGCGACATCTTCGCCGTGTGCGATTTTGCCAGCCGTTATGGATATGGCGACAGCGTTGAGCGCGGACCCGGACGCCATGGCCCTTCCGGAGTCCTGTTCGTCTACCTGCGCGATCCCGATGGACACCGGGTGGAGTTCTTCAACAATCACTACACCACGATAGACGCGGAATTGGAGCCCATTCGTTGGGACGCGGCAGCCCTTAGCACCAATGTCCATTGGGGAATGCCGGCCGTCTCGAAGTGGTTCTTCGAGGCAAGCGAATTTACGGGAGTACCGCTGGAGCACCCCGAGACAATGCCGAACCCCATGACGCTGGAACGCTACGCAGAGGGGCTGGCGAAGAGCTGAGACCTGCCGCCGGCGGCAGAGACTGATGATGACATGCCGGAAGCATCTGGGAGGATGAGATGAGTGCGAATTCCATGATACTGAATAGACGAACATTCCTCGGGTCTGCAGCCGCAGTAGCAGCTTTCAGCTCGATGCCGAGGGTTTTTGCCCAGGAAGGGCCGGTCCGCGTCGGCGGAACGCTGCCGTTAACAGGCCCGCTTGCGGGCGTAGGCGCGATCCACAAGCTCGCCGCAGAGGTGTTCGTCGAACAGATCAACGCCAAAGGCGGTATTCTCGGACGAAAGGTGGAATTCGTCCTTCTCGACGACCAATCGCTGCCCGCCAATGCTCGAACGCTCTATGAGCGCCTTGTGACCGCCGATAAGGTCGATCTGCTGATGGGCCCCTATGGCACGTCGTCGATCATCGCAGCAATGGGCGTTGCCGCTCGGTTCAAGAAGATGCTGGTTCAGAGCAGCCTGGGGGACCCGAGTCTCGCGCCCTATCCGCTGCAGTTCCCATCTCTTCCAATCGGCGCCGAGCCGCAATCGGCGGATACCGAGGTTGTTCTCGATGCCTATGCGAGCCTGCCGACCCCTCCCAAGACGATTGCGTTCGTCACGAGCAAATTTCCGTCGGCCCTCACGATCGCCAAGGGCGGCCAGCAAGTTGCCGAGAAGCGTGGCATCAAGAACGTGCTGGACCTTGAATACGAGTTCGGCACCAAGGACTTCGGCGCAATCGCGAACCGCATCAAAGCGGCTGATCCGGATCTGCTGTGGTCTGGTGCGATCGGCATGGAGGCCGTGCAGCTTCTCGATGCAATGGGCCGGATCGACTACCAGCCCAGGAACCAATTCTATCTGTTCCCGGCACCCGGCCCGACCGCAGCTCACCCCAAAGCGAACGGCTTGACCTCGCTGACCTGGTTTGAAGAGCACGAGCCGTTTCTCAGGTATCACGGCGCCCAGGAATTCGTAAGCGCTTATGACAGCAAGGCGAAGGCGGCGGGTTTCCCCTATCCGCGTACGGAGTATCAGGCTGCGGTCGAATATGCTGCGTGGCAAATTCTTGCAGCGGCAGCAGAAGGGGCAGGGAAATTGGACGACGCCGCGATGGCTGCGTGGTTGCGCTCGAATACCGTCGAGACGGTCGTCGGGCCAAGGACTTTCGACGGCAAGTTCAATGCCGGGAAACAATCGACGAAGCTCAAGCAAGTTCAAGGAAAGGATTGGGTGACTGTCTGGCCTGCGGATTTCCGACCGGCTGGGAAGGAGTTCCTGGTCCCCTGACGAATGCCGCTCGGCACTGTGCCGCGCATCTGTCTGAAACTGCAAAAAATGCATTCGGTCGGGCACGGTCCGACCGATGTCCCTATGGAGGAGTTAATGGTTAAGACTATGATCGCCGCTCGGCTGCATGCTCTGCATCAGCCGATGTCGCTGGATGAGATTCCGGTTCCCACGCCCCGGCCCAACGACGTCCTGGTGCAGGTCAGGGCCTGCGGTATCGTGCCCAACATGGCCAACGTCATCAACAATTGGCCAACCTGGTTCCCTCACCAGCCACTGCCGAAGTTTCCGGCAGTGTTTGGCTTGGACCCAGCCGGGGTCGTCGCCGAAGTCGGCGAGGCGGTCACCAATGTCAAAATTGGCGATCGTGTCTATGTAAGCCCTCTCAGATCCTGCGGTTCTTGCAAGGCGTGCCGGTCAGGCAACCGCAGCCAATGCCGCTACTACACCTTGAATGGGTACTTCAGCACCAGTCGCGACGGTCAAAGAATCTTTGATCTTTATCCGTACGGCGGCTTCAGCCAATTCATGACCGCCCCGGAATACTCGCTCGTGTGCCTGCCGGATAATCTCAGCTTCGAGCAGGCCGGCCGCTTCGGTTACCTCGGTACATCCTACGGCGCCCTGAAGAATGCACAGGCTGGACCTGGCCAGGTTTGCCTCATCGACGGGATCACCGGCACGCTTGGCGTCGCGGCAACCAAGCTCAGTCTTGCGATGGGGATCTCCAAAATTCTGGGCACCGGCAGAAGCAGGGAATTGCTGGACCGCGTAAAAGCCATCGCTCCTGACCGCATCGACACCATCATGCTCGGCGAAGGCTCGACCGGAGAATGGGCAAAGGCCCAAACCGGTGGCGAGGGAGTGGATTTCGTTATCAGTGCGCTGGGCGCGAGAGCCCCCGCCGCGACCGTGGTCGACTCCATGCGCGGAGTTCGTCGGGGCGGCCGCGTGGTTGTCGTTGGCGGCGTCGCAGAAGATGTCCCGGTCGACGTGAAGTGGCTGATGGACGAGCAAGTTCAGCTCATCGGCTCGAACTGGTTCAGCGCTGCGCAGGGGCAGGAAATGGCAGACATGGTCCGCACCGGTGTGCTCGACCTGTCGTATCTGGAGCACAAGGTCTATCCGCTTGAGCGGGTGAACGAAGCCATATCAGGCATTGGCGAGCGCGATGGCGGCTTCAGCAACTATGTGGTCGTTCCTCCGGTCCCTGCCTCCTATCAATAACAATCACCGGCGCCGGCTATCGCCGGCGCGTCCCTCACGCGAGAAGAGAGAACATGTCCAAGAAAGATATCGCGGTCCTGGTCGGAAGCCTTCGTCAGGCCTCGATCAACCTGAAGTTCGCCCGTGCAATGCAGAAAGTGGCGCCCGACGGACTGAACCTGGAAATCGTACCGATCGGCGACCTTCCGCTCTATAACCAGGACTTGGAGACGGAGACGCCGCCGACGGAATGGACATCCTTCCGCGAGCGCATCAAGGCTTGCGATGGCGCAATCTTCGTGACGCCTGAATACAATAGATCCGTACCCGCGGCATTGAAGAACGCGATCGAAGTCGGTTCTCGCCCGTTCGGGAAAAGCGTGTGGGATCACAAGCCCGGTGCGGTGACCGGAGCTTCTCCCGGTCTCATTGGCGGCGCAGCCGCGGCACTTCAGCTCAGGGTTATCCTGACCAACATCAACGTGCCGACCATGCCCCAGCCTGAAGTTTACCTCAGCACGGCCGACAAATTAGTGGGCGATCACGGTGTGTTCCTCAATGAAGGAACCCAGAAGTTCATCGAGAGCTTCCTGGTCGCTTTCGAAAGCTGGGTCGCTCGGTTCTGAGCCGAAGCAGATGTGAAGCTTTTATCCGCCATCGCGAGACCAGCGCGATGGCTTTTTATGCTCTCTTTTAATGAATGCGCCGCTTTCCCGATGAGCCCGGTATTTTCACGGGCGAAGCCTCAGCTGACAGGCGAAACCTCAGCGCCGTATGCTGCTCGATCGCCCGATGTGACGCACAAGCGCCGCGTCGGGAGTATCATGTCGGTTTTGTCGTGGTGATGGGAATTCTCGCCCGCAAGTCGTTGTTTCGCTCTTCTGACCATTTCACAAGGGCCGCGCGGTTATCGGCGCAGCGGCAAAGAAAAATGCCGCTGCCTGAGGAGTGGGGTTCCGTTATGGAAACCAGGCCTGCGCCACGTCAGCCAACTTTCGCCGAGGCGATGCGATCAGCGGGATGGCGACTTTGCGGACCGTTTCGCGCTGGCATTCGTCGGTTATGTATTCGACGGGCGATTTGCCGTCGACCCGGGCGAGGAAGAGAGCGGGCAACAAGCTTGCGGCCCGAGCCTCGAGAGCGTCTCGATCCTCCCAGTCGACCTGATCCAGGTAGGCTGCCGTCAACGCCGCGAATGACGATGCGAGCTCAGATGCCGCCTTTCCAGCGATGACCTTCTTCAGCAATAGATGGTTGAGGCAGAAGGCCAGGTCGAAAGCCGGGTCGCCAAACCAGGCGCATTCGGCATCCAGGAACACAGGGCCGTTCTTGCCCAAAAGGATGTTCTTCGGGCTGACGTCGCCGTGGACAAGCGCCAGCTTCGTTTCGGCCGTGCGCTGAACCAGTTCTGCGAGGCGGTCGCTGACGAAGGGATGTTTGGCGGCGGTCGCCACCAGATAGGGCTCAAGCCGAAGCGCATAGAAATTCGATCCGGAGTCGAACTTTTCTGGCAACCCCGATATACGGGCACTGACAGAATGGATCTGTCCAATCCGCCGACCCGTTAGCTCTGCCGCTTTTCGGTCAACGCTCCCGTGGAGCAGGTCGGTCTTCCACAGCGGATACTGATCGCCGGGAAGAAACTCCATTGCGAAGACGCCAGACAACGCGTCGTGTGCGAGAGGCTTCGGAACGGCAGAAGGGAAGTGCTGCGCCACGAAGGAAATCCAGTTCCATTCGTACACATTTCTCGACACCGGCGCCTGCCAATCGGCGGATACCTTGAGCTTGGCAAGTGCGCGTTTCACACAGATGAGCCGGCCGGGAAGCTCCACACGGTAGATATCTGAAGAAACACCACCCGTCAGCGGCTTGTAGATCGCCTCCTCGGAAGCGCTCCTCAAACCGTTCTTCAGCAAGAACTCATCGAAAGTCGTCATCTCATATACAGACATGAACCCAGTGTCCTTGCAGTATTAGCGGCGGGGGCTGTTGCGGGGTTGTTCAGGCTTCTCTCCGCAGAGAACCCTGACGACCTCCTCCGCCGCCCGGCGACGCAACTCGATCAGCGAAGCATCCGAGGAGAAGGCGACGTGCGGAGTGATCATCGCGCCGGGATGAGCGATCAGCTCCGGTGGGACGCGTGGTTCATCCTCAAGGACATCGAGGCCGACGCCGCTCAGAATGCCGGAGTCCAAGCCTTCGATCACGGCGGCAGTTTCGACAACGCCGCCTCGGCTGACATTGATCAGCAGGCTTCCACGGCGCATCTTCGAGATGGCGTCCCTGTTGATCAGGTGGTGCGTCGCAGGCGCAAGCGGCGCATGGACGATGACGATATCGCTCTTGGCCAGAAGCGTATCGAAGTCGGCGAGCTCCACATCTGCAGGAATATTCGAGGCATGGGGATCGTAGGCTAGCACCCGGCATCCGAGCGCCTGCATTTTCGCGCCGGTCGCACGACCGATGCGGCCAAAGCCAACGATGCCGCAGGCCAGGTCCGAAAGCCTGCGGAGATTTGCCGAAGCCGGGTCCCAGCGCCCGTCGCGAACTTCGCGATCGAAGTGGATCAGGCCACGGGCCCAGGCAATCGCAAAACCGACAGCGTGGTCAGACACTTCTGCAACGCAATAATCGGGAACATTCGTGACCCATATCCCCCGCTCCGTCGCCGCCTCGACTGCAATATTGTCCAGGCCAACTCCGAGACGAGCGACGATCTTGAGGTTAGGAGACGCAGCAATTGCCGTCTCGCTGACTTGAGCCCAGCAGGTCAGAATCGCGTCCGGCTGATGCTTTGCAGCCAAAGCGTCGATCTCAGCAGGCGGAGATGGCTCGGCCGGACCGCTGACGAGGATGAACCCGGCCCGCTCGATTACCTCCCGCTCCACTTTGTCATCCGGCCAGGCGTAGTCCGTCAACAGCACGGTCCGTGTCATGAATTTCCTCCCAGTTTGTGCGAACGTTAGCGCGGCAATTTTATCGAGGTCAAGAAAAATAGGCTTACGCCATCCGCATTGGCGCTCGTTACCCGCTGTTTCGCAGCCCTGCTGCAATTCCATTGATGGTCAGGTGCAGCGCCTCTTCAGTGTCCTGATCGCCTTCTCCGGCACGGTGGCGGCGAAGAAGGTCGATCTGCATGTGGTTAAGCGGATCGAGGCAAGGAAAGCGATGATGGATCGACTGCTTGAGTGCCGGATTATTCTCAAGCAGCGAGGCCTGATCCGTTATGGAAAATAGCGCAGCTGTCGTCGCTTCCCATTCGTCTTTTATGCGTGCGAAAATTTTCTCATGGGTGGATGCATCAGGAGTGAGGCCCACATACCGCGCCGCGATCGCCATGTTGGTCTTGGCCAACACCATCTCCATGTTCGCAATGAGTGTCTGGAAGAAAGGCCAGTCCCGGTGCATTCCCTGAAGAATTTGCAATCCGTCGCGGTGTCCGGCCAGCCATTGTCGCACGGCCGAACCGAATCCAAACCAACCCGGCAACATCATGCGGCTCTGCGACCAGCCGAACACCCAGGGTATCGCACGCAGGTCTTCGATGCGACGTGACGAGTTGCGTGAGGCTGGGCGGCTGCCAATGTTCAGTTTTGCGATTTCGCCGATGATCGTTGCTTCCCAGAAGAACCGCTCAAATCCCTCAGTCTCGTAAACCAAACGGCGATAGGCGCCAAAGGCCAGGTCGGACAGTTCCTCCATGGCGCCAAGATATTCGGGATCCGGCTCTTGCGCGTCGGAAGGCAGCAGGGACGCTTCCAGCGTCGCGGCTATAAGAAGTTCGAGATTCCGACGACCTAGTGCCGGATTGGAATATTTCGCCGCAATGACTTCACCTTGCTCCGTCAGCCGGATCGATCCGGCAACCGCGCCAGGGGGCAGGGCGGTGATGGCTTCATAGCTTGGGCCGCCACCGCGGCCCACGGAGCCGCCGCGACCGTGAAACAAGCTGAGGCGAACGCCTTCACGCTCAAAGAGCTGGATGAAGGACGTTTCTGCCTTATAAAGTTCCCATCCCGAAGTCAGATAACCGCCATCCTTGTTGCTGTCCGAATAGCCGAGCATAATTTCCTGTTTGCCGCCGAGCGCTTCCACATATGTCCGATAGGCTTCGACGGCCAAAACTGTTTGCATCACGTCATGCGACCTTCGAAGATCCGAGATCGTTTCGAAAAGCGGTATGATGTTGATTGACGCCGCTTCGGGCTCATCGGGCCGGAACAGCCCCGCCTCACGGAACAGGACCATGACCTCCAGAAGGTCGGAAGGGCTTCCGGCCTTCGAAATGATGTAATTGGGGATGCTGACGCGGCCATAGTGCTTATGGGCTTCGGCAGCTTCCCGCAGAACGGAAAGCTCCGACGCCGTCTCGGCCGAATAAGTCCTGAGCGGTGTCATCAGCAACTGGGAAGACCGTAGTTCCTCGGTGAGCAAGCGGATCTTATCACTCTCGGCTAACGCCTCGTAACGTGTGCCAGGCCGCACGTTCTCGAAAAGCTCATGAACAACCCGTTGATGAACCTCGGAATTCTGTCTCAAATCCAGACTGACAAGGTGAAAACCGAAGACGTCTACGGCGCGTTGGAGCCTGCGCAGTTTTCCGGTGGCGATCTTTTCTGCGCCATTGGCTGCCAGGGATTTGCTGATCGTCGCCAAGTCTTTGGCGAATTCGGCAGGGCACAGGTAGGAAGGGGCGGCCGCCACAGGTTCGCGAACCAGTTCCGTGCTGCCGAACTTACGTGCCGTGGCCGACAGGCGAGCATACATGCCCGATATCGCCAGGCGATATGGCTCGTGTCGGCGCCGCTCCGATCTGTCGGGGGAGTCGGTCGCGAGGCGCTGAAGCTCCTGCGAGACTTTCACATACCGGTCATCCAAGGAAAGTTCGGCGCCAAGGCTATGCAGTTCGCCGAGATAGAACGAGAAAACTCTCTCACTCTGCAAGCAGAGCGCCTCCCTCAGGGTTTCACCGTTAACATAGGGATTGCCATCCCGGTCGCCACCGATCCAGGAACCCATGCGCAGGAATGGCGGCAGCGCGCCCTCGCCGAAACTCCAGGGGGAGTCTCGCAGCTGATTTTCGAGAATCTCGTACACCTCCGGGATCACCCGGAAAATGGTGCTGTCGTAATAGGACAAGCCATTGAGGATTTCATCCACGACTTGAAGCCGCCGCCCCCGAAGGCTGTTCGTTTGCCAAAGCGTCGTCGTCGCCCTCTCCAAATCCTCCTTATGCCGACCTATCTCCTGCTCAATCAGGCCGGCTTGGTCGAGCTCAGTCAGGCATCGTGCAAGCTCCTGCTCGATTTCGATAACGCTCTTCCGCCGAACCTCGGTGGGGTGCGCTGTGAAAACGGGCGAGACGACCGCTTCAAGAAGCAGTTTGCGGATATCTTCCGCCTCTACCCCCGCCGCAGCCAGAACGGAAAGCGATCTGGCAATTGTTCCCGGCATGGCAGGTTCATGATCGACGATGCTGAAGCGCTGCATCCTGGCTTGGTGTGCGTCTTCGGCAATGTTCACGAGTTGAGAGAACTGGCTGAATGCGCGGATCACGCGCTTGAGGGTCCGGGGAGGCATTTCTGCACAAAAGAGGGCGAGCTTGTCGTTCAAGTGCCGGCCGGTCTTTCTATGGCCGGCAACCGAGAGAGTGCGGACCTGCTCCACGATCTCACGGGCCTCCTCGCCGTCGCTTGTTTCGATAGCCTCGCACAGCAGGCGGCCGAGCAGCCGAACGTCCTTCACCAGGGCCCTGCTGGCCATCAGGCGTTTCCCCTGCATGCTTGCTTTGCGTAATTGAAGGTGCAAATGTGCATTCCTTGTGCTAACGTTAGCATAAATTGGCAGGATTTAACCGAGGAGTCAAGCAACACGCGCAAACGAACATGAGCGAGAAGCCGAACGAGCGACGAAGCCCCTGACGATATTCCAGATTATCGAAGGTGTCTCAGGTGCGGCTTGATCAACCGCCGCCATCTGCCGATCCGCCTTCCTGGTAACGCGCGACCTCGTCCAGCAGCCATGCGCGGAACGCCACGACAGGACGGAAGTCCTTCCTGCTCAGAGGCGCGACCGCATAATAGGCGCTGGTGCTTTTGACCTGATGTGGAAAGGCTTGAACGAGCTGGCCATTTGCGAGTTCGGAGTCGATGAGGAAAAGCGGCATCAACGCGAGCCCCAGTCCGGCAATGCAGGCTTGGGCCACGTTGCTGAACTGTTCGAACCGCATGGCCTGCGATGGGGTGCCGTTAACCTGGAGGCTTTCAAAAAAATGGCTCCAAGCCCCGGGACGGGACGCCATCTGCAGCAGCGGCAGGCGAAGCAGATCTTCGGCCCTCACGATGGGATGTGAACTGAGAAAAGACGGGGACGCGATCGGTGCAACCATCTCTTCCATAAGAAATATGCTTTCCGTACCGGGCCAATCGGGCTGGCCGATATGAATCGCCATATCTATGTCGTCGCGGTCGAAATCGAACACGCCTATGCGCGTGGCGAAGTTCAACGTGATCTCCGGGTGTCTAGCGACAAATCGCGGAATGCGTGGCATCAGCCAGCGGGTGCCGAATGTCGGCAAGATGGCAAGATTGAGCTGATCGCTATGTTGTTTGGTCATGGCCTGCAGCGAAGCGGAACGGATTTCCGCCAAAGCGCTGGCAATAGCCCGGGCATAGTCTGTGCCCGCCTCCGTGAGGTTGACGCCACGGCTAGTGCGCTCGAACAGTAAAACGCCGAGTTGTTCTTCCAGCGCTGCGATCTGCCGACTGATCGCTCCCTGCGTCAGGGAAAGCTCCTGTGCTGCCGCAGAGAAGGTGCCCAGCCGCGCGACGGAATCGAACGCTGCGAGAGCCGAGGTGGAGGGAAGGAGCCTTCGCGAGAGGTTTGCCATGCGCTATTACTATAGCTCATAGGCCGATGAGTAAACCTCGCTTTCTCAGTCGTGAAAAAACAGCTTTAATTCCGTCAAATTCGAACTGCCAAAACCTCAACGGGAGGACGACGATCTTGGCCTTTTCTTGGAACGACCCTTTTCTGCTCGACGACCAGCTGACCGAAGATGAACGGATGATCCGCGAGTCCGCTGCGGCTTTCGCAGAATCTGAACTCTTGCCGCGCGTTGAGGACGCCTATCTCGAAGAAGCGACCGACCCGGAGCTGTTCAGGTTGATGGGGCGGACGGGCCTTCTTGGGGTGACGCTGCCTGAAGAATACGGGGCCGCGAACGCATCCTACGTTGCCTATGGTCTGGTCGCCCGCGAGGTCGAGCGTATCGACTCCGGATATCGTTCGATGATGAGCGTGCAGTCCTCGCTGGTCATCTATCCGATCTTCGCCTACGGCTCCGACGAGCAAAAGAAGAAGTATCTGCCGGGCCTCGTTTCGGGTGAACTGATCGGCTGTTTCGGCCTGACCGAGCCCGACGCGGGCTCGGATCCCGGCGGTATGAAAACCCGTGCCGAGAAAATCGAGGGCGGCTACCGATTGCGCGGCTCGAAGACGTGGATCTCGAACTCGCCGATTGCGGATGTCTTCGTCGTCTGGGCAAAATCTGAGGCTCACAACAATGAAATACGCGGCTTTGTTCTCGAAAAGGGCATGAGGGGCCTTTCGGCTCCAAAAATTGGTGGCAAGCTTTCGCTGCGCGCCTCGATCACGGGCGAAATCGTGATGGACGGTGTCGAAGTCACCGAGGATGCGCTTCTGCCCGGCGTTTCCGGTCTCAAGGGGCCGTTTGGCTGCCTCAACCGCGCCCGTTACGGCATCTCCTGGGGTGTTATGGGAGCTGCCGAGGACTGCTGGTTCCGCGCTCGTCAATACGGCCTGGACCGCAAACAGTTCGGGAAACCGCTAGCAGGGATGCAGCTTTATCAAAAGAAGCTCGCCGATATGATGACCGAAATCACGCTCGGACTGCAGGGCTCGCTTCGCGTTGGCCGGCTGATGGATGAGCACAAGATGGCCCCGGAAATGGTCTCGATCGTCAAGCGCAACAACTGCGGAAAGGCGCTTGAGATGGCGCGGCAAGCCCGGGATATGCATGGCGGCAACGGCATTCAGATCGAGTATCACGTCATGCGCCACGCGCAGAACTTGGAGACGGTCAACACATACGAAGGGACCCATGACGTCCATGCCCTGATCCTTGGGCGTGCTCAGACAGGCCTCCAGGCGTTTTCCTAATTCCCGATAGTCTATTCGGCACAGGCCGTCCTTTAACCTCCGGATTAACGCGAGGCAGCATGCCTATAGTGGATAAGATTTCTACCGTCGCCGTCATCGGTGCTGGACAGATGGGTACTGGGATCGCGGAAGTCGTGGCGAAACACGGGTATGAGGCACTGATTTACGATCTCGACAAAAGTCGAATTCGCGCGAGCATCGAGGCGAGCGCCGGATATTTCGGGCGCCAAGCGGAAACCGGCAAAATGCCGGGCGAGGCGGTTGAGCAGGCGATCTCCCGAATAAAGGGAGCGTTCTCCCTGTCGGATCTGGCGAGCGCCGATTTGGTTGTCGAAGCGGTGAGCGAGAATGAAGACCTCAAGAGGAAGGTCTTTACGGATGTGTGCACTGTCCTGAAGCCCGACGCGATCCTGGCGACGAACACATCGTCGCTCTCCATAACGCGGCTCGCCGCGTCAACCGACAGGCCCAATCATTTTATAGGGATGCACTTCATGAATCCCGTACCTGTTATGAAGCTCGTAGAGCTGGTTCGCGGCATCGGAACGGATCAAGAGACGTTTGCCATAGCCAAGGATTTCGCCGAATCCATCGGCAAAACGGTCACCGTCTCCGAGGATTTTCCGGCCTTCATCGTAAATCGTATCCTGATCCCCATGATCAACGAAGCGATCTACACCCTGTATGAGGGTGTTGGAAACGTGGAAGCCATAGACATCGGCATGAAACTCGGCGCCAATCATCCGATGGGGCCACTCGAACTGGCGGATTTCATCGGTTTGGACACATGCCTTTCCATCATGCAGGTCCTTCACGAAGGGTTGGCTGATAGCAAATACCGTCCGTGCCCGCTGTTGGTCAAATACGTCGAGGCCGGGTGGCTCGGTCGCAAAGCACAACGCGGGTTCTACGACTACAGGTACGTTCCAGCTCGACCAACTCGCTGATCCCCATCTCATCCCCAACATCGAGATTTATCAGGCATTTATCATGACCGAAGAACACGCAGACGAAAATCGCGAGAGCATGGAATTCGACGTTGTGATCGTCGGCGCCGGTCCGGCCGGTCTTGCGGCGGCGATCCGGCTGAAGCAGGTCAATCCGGAGCTCTCGGTCGTCGTGCTGGAGAAGGGCTCTGAGGTCGGGGCGCATATTCTGTCGGGCGCCGTCGTCGATCCGATCGGCATCGACCGGCTGCTGCCCGGCTGGCGTGAGGAGGAGGGGCACCCGTTCAAGACCGAGGTCAGCGCCGATCACTTCCTGCTGCTCGGCCCGGCCGGCTCTGTTCGCCTGCCGAATGTGCTGATGCCGCCGCTGATGAACAATCACGGCAATTACATCGTCTCGCTCGGCAATGTCTGTCGCTGGCTGGCGAGCAAGGCCGAAGAACTCGGCGTCGAGATCTATCCGGGCTTTGCCGCCACCGAAGTGCTCTACAATGACGAAGGCGCGGTGATCGGTGTCGCCACCGGCGACATGGGCATCGAGAAGAACGGCGAGCCTGGACCCAACTATACCCGCGGCATGGAGCTGCTCGGCAAATATACCCTGATCGGCGAGGGCGTGCGCGGCTCGCTCGCCAAGCAGCTGATCGCCAAGTTCGATCTGCAAAAGGATCGTGAACCGCAGAAGTTCGGCATCGGCGTCAAGGAACTCTGGCAGGTCAAGCCCGAGCATCACCGGCCTGGCCTGGTGCAGCACTCCTTCGGCTGGCCGCTGGGCATGAAGACCGGCGGCGGCTCCTTCCTCTATCACCTGGAAGACAATCTGGTGGCGGTCGGCTTCGTTGTCCATCTGAACTACAAGAACCCCTATCTCTATCCTTTCGAGGAATTCCAGCGCTTCAAGACGCATCCGGCGATCCGCACCACTTTCGAGGGCGGCAAGCGGCTGTCCTATGGGGCGCGCGCCATCACCGAGGGCGGCTACCAGTCGGTGCCGAAGCTCACCTTCCCCGGCGGGGCGCTGATCGGCTGTTCGGCCGGTCTCGTCAACGTGCCGCGCATCAAGGGCAGCCACAATGCGGTGCTGTCGGGCATGCTGGCGGCCGAGAAGCTGGCGGCGGCGATCGAAGCAGGCCGCAGCCATGACGAGGTCGCCGAGATCGAGAGCGAATGGCGCAAGGGCGACATCGGCCGCGACCTGAAGCGGGTGAGGAACGTCAAGCCGCTGTGGTCGAAGTTCGGCACCGCACTCGGTGTGGCGCTCGGCGGCTTCGACATGTGGACCAATACGCTGTTCGGCTTTTCGTTCTTCGGCACGCTGAAACACGGCAAGACCGATGCGCAGTCGCTGGAGCCTGCCGCCCAGCACAAGCCGATCGCCTATCCGAAGCCGGACGGCGTCCTGACCTTCGACCGTCTGTCCTCGGTGTTCCTGTCGAACACCAATCACGAGGAAGACCAGCCGGTGCATCTCAAGGTCAAGGACATGGGCCTGCAGAAGCGTTCCGAGCACGATATCTATGCCGGCCCGTCGACGCGCTACTGTCCGGCCGGCGTCTATGAGTGGGTGGAGAAGGACGGGCAGGATACCTTCGTCATCAACGCCCAGAACTGCGTGCACTGCAAGACCTGCGACATCAAGGACCCCAACCAGAACATCAACTGGGTGCCGCCGCAGGGCGGCGAGGGGCCGGTCTATCCGAATATGTAGTCCAACGATGATCTGCGGATTTAGGAACGATCAGGAGTTATCGATGCAGTTTCCGCTAGAGGGCGTTCGGGTCGTGGAGTTGGCGCGTATCCTGGCTGGTCCGTGGGCTGGACAGACACTTGCCGACCTGGGAGCGACCGTCATCAAGGTAGAAGGTCCGGATGGCGACGATACGCGCCGTTGGGGGCCTCCTTTCATCAAGGATGGCGATGACGTCGCTGCGGCCTATTTCCATAGCTGCAATCGCGGAAAACTGAGTATCACGGCGGATTTCAACTCTGTGGAAGACGTCGAAAAGGTTCGTGCACTGATCGCCAACGCGGATGTCGTCATCGAGAATTTCAAGGTAGGCGCCTTGAAGAAGTTCGGTCTTGATTACGAGAGCCTGAAGGCGATCAATTCGAAGCTGATCTACTGCTCGATTACCGGATTTGGCCAAACCGGTCCCTATGCCGGGCGCGCAGGATACGATTTTATCGTCCAGGGCATGGCGGGCATTATGGATTTGACCGGTGAACCAAGTCGGGAGCCGCAGAAGATTGGCGTGGCGTTCGGCGATATCTTCACAGGGCTCTATTCGGTGATCGCTATCCAGGCCGCTTTGATCCTCCGTAACAGCACAGGTGAGGGAGAGCATATCGATATGGCTCTGCTGGACAGCACGGTGGGCGTCTTGGCCAACCAGGCGATGAATTTCCTGGCCTCGGGAAAGGCACCAACGAGACTCGGCAATGCGCATCCCAACATCGCGCCATACCAGGTATTCCCGGTATCCGACGGCAATATCATTATCGCCTGCGGGAACGACAGTCAGTTCGCACGGGTGTGCGATATCCTTCGGCTATCCGCTGTGGCAGCCGATGTTCGTTTCAAAACGAACGCGGACAGAGTGCGTCATCGAGAGGAACTGACATCGGTGATGGAAGCGCGCACGAAGCTCTTCAACCGGACGGATTTGCTAGCCGACTTTGCGCGCGTGGGTGTTCCCGCCGGGCCGATCAACACCGTGGAAGATGTATTTTCGGATCCGCAAGTGCTGCATCGCCAGATGGCGGTGGAGAATGAAGGGATACCGGGCATCCGGACGCCTATCATCTTCTCGGAGACGATGCTGACCCGGCATCGTAAGTCGCCAAGGCTTGGCGAGCACAATGGCAAAGTGCGGTCAGACTGGTCTTCGACGGACTGATGCTTGCTAGCATCGCCGAACGTTCCTTTCGTTCATCCTCCCGCATTGATACGGCCATCCCTTCACCGTATCCACATGCATTATGGGCGCCTATTGCCTGCAGCCCCAACGCATTCAAGAATTGTCGTGCGGCAAACCCCGGTGTCCCGCTGGATGAGAGGTTGTGTGCGCCAGGCTCGGTGGGCGATCCGGAATTCGAGGTCCTTGTAAAAATAGGTCTTGGCCTTTTGTCTCAGACGGCTCCTGTCCAAAGCGTCTGCCGTTACGACAAGATGTGCGGCAAGCCGTTTGAATTGCCATGGCGGCGAACCTTGCTCCTTCTCGATCACCTCCACATGGTAATAGGGATCGTGATCGGCGGGATCCGGATGTTTGTAGACGGTGGCCCAACGAACTGTTCGTGGTGAAACGGAGAGAATGACCGTGGAAACATCCGTGGATTTCACCGGTTCGGCACGCATGAAGACCGGTGCGGCCAATATCGTCGCGACAGCCAGAAGGATGGTTCCAGGAACTATTCGCATGGGTAAACAGCGTTCCATCCAAGAGTTAAATCACTGCCACGCTTTGAATGAATTTTTAATGCCGCCTTTTTCTGAAAAATTCAACGCCAACACGAGGGATGGACGACTGCGTTTGCTCCGACCGATTCTGGAACAATGTCTATCGTCCCCTGTTACATTGACGATAAAACGAGTGCTGCGTGAAGGACGAAGCAGTTGGAGGGCTCGATGAAGCGGAGCATAGGATTTGGGTTGATACTTGCCGTTGTGCTGACAGGCTGCACCACCGGCGCAGGCAATTATTCGTCGGCGGGGCTGGCCCCCATTCCCGGCAGCATCACCTATAATGGTCAACCGCGCACGAAGTTGACGAAGTCGCCCGTCGGCTCTTCCTTCCCGCATACCTTCACAGATCAATGGGGACGCCAGGTCGAGGAGATCTACATCATCCGGCCCGACCGGAGCTTGCTGATCGCCGAGCGCCACTACCGGCCGGTCTTTTCGCTCGACGACGACTAGGCGCGGCGTCAGTCGAGCACTCTCTACGACACGATCCGAGGCCGCGTCTGACAAGATTTCAGGATTGTCAGCATCGCGATTATGGCCGACGCTCCGTTATCGAAGCGAGGGGATGTGCATGGTCGATATTATTATCCGAAGCGCTCTTGATATCGTTGGGCGGACTGAGCGGCTTATCGAAGCAATGAGGCGAATGCTCCAGAGCAAAGGTCTTGACGAAGTCGAGGTCTACGAGCTCGATTATGAGATCGAGCGGCTCGGGGACATGGTTTTCAACATGGACGAAGCTGTTCGATCGCTGGCACGCACGGTCGAAGGCTGGCCGCAGCCGGTTCTTGCACACGAGATCCGCAGGACATTGCATTGACGGCTGATCGCCGCTTTTGCAACTGACGTGTCACGAAGTCGGTCTTGAGTTGGGAATGTCGATTCTGCGTGTCACGCCGATGTCACGCGACCGTCGCAGCAATATGTGCTTGATAGGCGTCGTTAGGCTCGGGTTAAGGCACGGTCGGGCCAAAATGCTATTGTTTCGCGGGGGCGTCGCAATGACCTTGAAGACTTCGGGGCGAAAATCACAGCCCCACGAATTTATCTTTCCGGTTCACACGCGCACGATCGCAGAGATCAGGTACAATAGTCTCAGCCGCGTGATGACGGTGGTCTATCACGACGGTCGCTCGTGCACGACGTCAGGCATACAAGGTCCCGCCATGCTGCGGATCCTCGCCCAGCAGCCATTGGAGCGCTCTCCGTTTCTGTTGCAGACGGTGATCTGACGCAGAGGCGTCGTCGGCCCTTGTCGCGCCGCGGGTGTTCGCTTGTTAAATCAGCGCGGTTATGCATCCATTTCGCGCGGGCTGCGTTCATCTCCAACAGCCAATCCATGGAGGGAATGCCGATGACCTTTCCACCACCGAAGGCCGAAGCTCCTGCGCAGCGCTTCGAAGAGGCGACCGCCGCTGCGCGCGAGGCTTTAGAAAGGCTGATTGCAGCCGCCAATGAAGCCGGATGGGGCACCGAAGAGATAACCTCAGCGCTCCTGAAGGCTGCGCAGTTTCTGAGCGACGCCAACAAGAGAGATCCCGATCCGGCCGACGATCCCGCCATCAGCGACGAACCTGCCAGGGCACAGATCGGTCGTGGTGAGCTCTACGATTGATGCATGTCGCCCAAAAGCGTGCAGCGGTTTTGGGCAACGACATGCATGAAAACAAAGATCTAAACGGGTTGGTTTTCTGCTCGAACTGACCGCCGCGTCGATGCTCAGCGCATGAGCAGGGCCACCAAACCAACCTGGGAATTGACCCCGAGCTTGGAATAAATGTTTCTGAGATGAGTCCGGACAGTTTCGTAGCTGATGTGATCGGCTACGGCCACTTCCTTTGGAGAACGGCCTGAGGCAATGCTGGATGCGATCCGGATTTCCGTCGCAGTCAGTTTGTATGTTTCCATCAGGAAGTCTCGCCGCTCATTGAATGGTGTCGTGATCATCGGCTCGATGATCACGGCCACGGTCGGCCCCTCCAGGAATTCGGTGAACGCGTCGGACTGCAGTCGGACGAGGGTGATGCGGTAATTGGCCTTGTTCTTCCCCTTTACAATCGCCGTATGCGGCTTTGTTTGCACACCCTTTCTGGACGTCAGGAAATCGAGAACGGCAGCTGATGTCTCGCATTGAAGTGCGAGCCTGCCATCCGGCGCGATATGCACAGGGAAGCCAGCTTCCACGAACGCTTCCGCACTCCTATTCCATTGGCGTGCTCGCCCTTGCTCGGAAACGTAGATCAGTCCGGCGCCGATACTATCAAACAGGGTTTGCGTTGCCTGTTTTTCCGGTGCCAGCAGATCGCGCTTCCGAATGAAGTCGAAAGCCCTTTTCAAATGCGGCGCGAGGATCGTGTAGCGCCCGGTTGCCGCTTTGTTGAAATCGGGGTCTGCCGACGACGTGCAGGTCGACAGAACGAAGGTGCGGGTTTCCTCCCGGATGATGGAGACACCGATGCTGGTCTCGCAGCCGGCCTGCCCCTTCAGCCAATCGTTGTAGAATTCCGATTTGAGCAAGTCTTTGCGTGGAAAGATTTCGTCTCCACAGACACCCTGGCCGACGGGCACGACGCTCAATCTCGGAATCCAAGGGTTCACCGAGGCAAAGTGGCTGCTGAACTGGTCGACCTCGGTCCTCGAGAAGCCCGATACGTAAGGAACATGAGCAATAGGCGAGGCCAGATCGTGGTAATGGAGTGCAGCTTTTCCATTGGGCGAAGTTTCCGCAACTCGATCCAGAAAATCTTGCCAGTTGCACTCACCGAAGAGACTTCCATAGATCAAATCTATCAGCTCAGATGAAACCTCATTTGACTGGAGCATGATCTTTCTGAAAATCCCATGACGAGTATTTTCAGTATTAAATAACGTAGGCCAGGCAAAGACAACAGGAACTATATGCAATAACAAATCGGTGGCCATCGATACAACACGGCCGATCACAATGCTGCTGTGCGACCGATTGATTCCGCCTGGATCTGCGGTCTCACCGGCCGATCGTCGCGACGGAGCCGCGTACGACAAGGCGCGTACTGACGCGCAGACGTTCGACGGCAAGAGGCGTGCGTTCGATGCGGGCGACCAGACGTTCGCTCGCGAGCTTGCCCATCTCGTAGACGCGCTGGTCGATGATGGTGATCGGTGGAACGGTGACGCTGGTCCAGTCGGCATCCAGGAAGCAGATCATCGACACGTCGCTCGGGATTGACAGGCCGAGCGACTGCAGCGACTTGAAGATGCGCAAGCCGACGAGGCTGTCGGATGCCAAGAGTGCAGTTGGCGATGATCCCTCCGAGACCAGGCGTTTGATCACGCCGTCCGTCTGTTGCTGGTCGGTGGCGCCGAGCCTGACATAATGAAGAGGGTTCGGCAGGCCCGCCTCGGTCAGGACGCTCACGAAGCCTTCCACGCGTTCGCGCACGGCGGAATTCGATATTCGCCCGACATCGGTGAGCCCGCCGCCTTCGGCATCCATGGCGGAGACGTAGGCGAGGCGGCGATGCCCTTGCCCGATCAGATACCGGGTCGCGGTGACTGCCGCATCCTGGTCGTCCCCGGTCACGGCGTCGACATCGAGTTCCGGAATGGCCCGGTCGAACAGGACCAGCGGCACGCCGGCGCGGCGGATATCTCGGAGGTGATCGATGTTGTCGCAGCGAGCGGGCGTGACGATCAGACCATCGACGCGTTTGCCGATCAGAAGGTCGACGGCCGATTTTTCCGCATCCAGCTGTTCGCCCGAATTCGCGATGATGACGTTGAAGCCCGCAAGCCGGGCAGCATCGCTGATGCCGCGCACCGCCAGGCTGAAGAAAGCGTTCTCGATATCGCCGACCACGACCCCGATGATGCCGGATCTTCCGGTGCTCATGCTCCGGGCGAGCTCGTTCGGGCGGTATTCGAGCGCGGCTGCCGCCGCCATGACCTGATCCGTGATCTTGGCGCTGACCACGCCGTAGCCGCCGAGCACGCGGGCGGCCGTCGCCTTCGAGACCTTTGCGGCCTTCGCGACATCGGCGACCGTGACTGAACGTTTCGAATGAGCGGAATCTTCCATGAGCCGAGGACTACAAGAGTTGTTGACGGCCGGTCAATTGACGGATATCAAATATGTTGTGAGACCGGTCTCTTTATACAGGAGACCGGTGTCTTGTCCAGAAGACTCTGCCGCACTATGCGACGGGGGCGGGGCGACGCGACAATGCCGACAAGAGCATTCCTTTCAGAGCGGAGAACGAACATGAAGCCTTTTGAATCATTTGCGGCCACCCTCGCCCCATTGCGGGCCGGCCTTTTGACATGCCTTCTTGCAGTGGGTGCAGGATCCGCGGCGGCGGCTGACAATCCCTATAAGCTAATCGAGCCCGGGGTGATCAGCGTTGGCACGATGGGCGATTCCAAGCCCTATACGTTTGCGACGGCGGACGGCCAGTTCACGGGTTTCGATATCGAGCTGTTTCTCAACGTCGTCTCCCGCCTCGGTTTTCCAAAGGACAAGGTGACGTTCACGGGCCAGGAATTTTCAGCCCTTCTGCCGTCGGTCGCTAACGAACGGTTCGATGTTGCCGTTGCGGCGATCGGAACCACCGAAGCCCGCAAGAAGACGGTCGACTTTTCCGACGGCTATCTTGCCGGTTATCTCTCTGTCTTGACTGCGGATGCCGCCATCAAGGATGCCAGTGGCCTCAAGGGCAAGCGTCTCGGCGTCGTGCAGGGGACCTTGCAGGAAGTCTATGCGGCCAAGAATTTCGGTGAGACCGATCTGGTGAAATTCCCCGACAACAATTCCGCCGTGGCCGCCCTCAACAACGGAACGATCGATGCGCACTTTCTCGACTACGAGGCCGCCAAGCAATATGGCGAGCGCTATCCCGCGCTGAAGGTTGCTGTAAACATCCCGTCCTTCGATGCGCCGGCGGGCTTCGTGGTCAAGAAGGGAAATGATGCCTTTCGGACGGCGCTGAACGGCGCGCTTCACGACGCGATGCAGGATGGCACCTGGAAGTCCCTTTATGAAAAGTGGTTTCCCGGCTCGCCCATGCCGGACCAGTATCTTCCCAAGAAGTAAGGCCGCAGGCCGGCCGTTCAGAGCGGACGGCTGACAAATGGCGCTGCCGATCGCAGCCTGCGAGCGGCAGCGTGCCCGGCAAGGGCTCCAATGGGGATCTCGATGAACTGGCTTGAAAATCTGCGCCGCAGCTTCCTCGACTGGGATGCCATGGCGGAAGTGCTGCCGAGCATGATCAGCGTCGGCCTGAAAAACACGTTGATCCTGGCCGCTGCCTCGACCGTGCTCGGCGTCGTCATCGGCATGGTTCTTGCCGTGATGGGCATCTCGCAGTCCCGCTGGCTGCGGCTGCCGGCACGCCTCTATACCGATGTTTTCCGCGGGCTGCCGGCGATCGTCACGATCCTGATCATCGGTCAGGGTTTTGCCCGGATCGGCCGGGAGATCTTCGGTCCGTCGCCATTTCCGCTCGGCATCCTGGCGCTCAGCCTGATCGCCGGTGCTTATATCGGCGAAATCTTCCGGTCGGGGATCCAAAGCGTCGAGCGCGGTCAGATGGAAGCCTGTCGGGCGCTCAGCATGAGCTACGGGCAGGGCATGCGCCTGATCGTCATCCCGCAGGGCATCAGGCGCGTTCTGCCGGCGCTGGTCAACCAGTTCATCGGAAACGTCAAGGATTCCAGCCTTGTCTATTTCCTCGGATTGCTCGCCTCCGAGCGGGAGATCTTCCGTGTCGGGCAGGATCAGGCCGTCGTCACAGGTAATCTGTCGCCGCTGCTGCTAGCGGGTGTTTTCTACCTTGTCATCACCGTGCCGCTGACCCACTTCGTCAATTATATCGATGCGCGACTGCGCCTGGGAAAACAAGGCCACGGCCCCGGCACGGCAAGTGGGCTGCTCGAGGTGAGCGAGTTGCAGGCCGCTGCCGGTCCGCAGTCCGCGGCCAAATCTGTCGAGGAGATGGAACCGCGCTTCAAGGGTGGGGCCCTCAATATCCGGGACCTGACCATGGCCTATGGCCATCTCGACGTCCTGAAGGGGGTCGATCTCGACATTGCCGCCGGGACCGTCACCTGCATCATCGGCCCCTCCGGCTCGGGAAAATCGACGCTGTTGCGCTGCATGAACAGGCTTGTCGAACCGAAAGGCGGTGACATCCTGCTCGATGGCGAAAGCATCCTGGCGATGAAGCCGGAGAGGCTGCGCCGGCGTGTCGGCATGGTGTTCCAGCACTTCAACCTGTTTCCCGATCACACGGCGTTTGAAAACGTCATGCTTTCGCTGACGAAGATCAAAAAGATGCCGAGACAGGAGGCGCGACGCATCGCCGAGGCGCGTTTGGCCGAGGTCGGTCTCGCAGAGCGCAAGGATCATCGCCCGGCAGGTCTATCGGGCGGGCAGCAGCAGCGCGTCGCCATCGCGCGTGCGCTTGCCATGGATCCGGAACTCATCCTGTTCGACGAAGTAACCAGTGCGCTCGATCCCGAACTGGTGAAGGGCATTCTCGACCTGATGGCCGCTCTCGGCCGCCAGGGCATGACGATGGCCGTGGTGACGCACGAGATGGGATTTGCCCGCAGGGTGGCTGACCAGGTCGTCTTCATGGATGAGGGCCGCATCGTCGAAGCCGGCTGCCCGGAGCAGATATTCGACAATCCCCAAAGTGAGCGATTGAAGCGCTTCCTTGCCGAGGTCCTGTAAAGCGCCCGAGGCAAGGCATGGGCGCCGGTCTTCCGCACGCCGGATGCACCGGATTTTTCACCCGATGTAGAAAGAGCAGGAAACAAGGTTATCGACATGAATGCTTCCACCAAACCCGTGAAGGTCATCGTCATCGGCGGCGGGATCTTTGGCGTCTCGACGGCCGTTCATCTGGCGCGGCTCGGGGTCCGCACCGTGCTCGTCAATGACGGCCCGCTTGCCAACGGTGCCTCCGGCCGTTCGCTTGCCTGGCTCAACTCGGCGCGTAAACGCTCCGATGCCTATCACCGGCTGCGTTTGGCCGGCATAGATCGCTATCGCACCCTGGCCGCCCGATATCCCAATGCGCCGTGGCTGCGTTTCGACGGCGGCCTGACATGGGATGCGGACGATGCCGGCAACGAGATCGCCGAGATCTTCGACTATGAGCGCGATCGCGGCTATCACGCGCAATGGCTCGCCCGGGAAGGAATTGCCGGGACGACGCCAGGTGTCGACGCAAGCGCCGTGACGCCGCAAGGCGCGATCTTCAACCCCGGGGAGGGCTGGATCGATCTTCCGTCCTTGATCGCCACACTCGCGGAAGAGTTCCGCTCGCTGGGCGGTGAGATCATTACCGATGCCGGGCGCGCGACGGTCGATGTCGAAGGCGGGCGGGCCTGCGGCGTGATCACGGCCGACGGCATCCGCCGCGATGCAGATGCCGTGCTGCTTGCTGCGGGCGGCGATGTTCCCGCAATCGTGGCCGAGGCCGGCCAGCTTATCGAGGATGCAACGCCTGTCGCCCTTCTCGTCAGGACCAAACCGATCCGCCACCCGCTGAAGGCCGTACTCAATACCCCCCGCATTGCCATCCGGCCGACGCCCAGCGGCGGCTTTGCGCTCGATTCCGCCTGGTCCGAGGAAGAGGTGAGCGTGAAGCCTGACGGCAGCTACGAAGTCAGGCAATCGACGCTGGACGGGCTGCTGCGCGAGGCCTCAAGGGTTCTCGAAGGCAATCCGAGACTGGAGATCGAAGATTATGGGGTCGGGCCGAAGCCTATCCCGGGCGATGGCGAGCCGGTCTTCGGCGAGCTGTCGTCAATCCCTGGCTACTTCGTTGCCTTCAGCCATAGCGGCGCCACCCTCGGCCTGATTGCCGGCGAATTGCTGGCGGACGAAATCGTCACTGGGCGCCGCCATCCACTGCTGGCGGAGTTTCGGCCGGAGCGTTTCAGCGCGTCGCGACAGTGAAGGTCGCGAAGCTCGAGCCGCTGGCCGGGGGTGACGGTTCTATGCCGCAGCGGTTCGACGAAGCGTGTCCGTTTCCGCCAATTGGAACTGATCGATCAATTGGAGGAGTATCCTCGTCTCGTCGGCAAGTTCCTTCGTCGCCGCGCTGGTTTCCTCGACCATGGCCGCGTTCTGCTGCGTCATCTGGTCCATCCGGTTGACGGAAGAATTCACTTCATGAAGGGCGTTATACTGCTCTCTGCTCGAGCGGGCGATCACGTCCATCTGCTCGGAGGCTGTGACCACTTTCGCCGAAATGCTTTCGAGGACTTCGCTCGTTTCGCGCACGACACGCGCTCCATTGGCAATCTCCGTCTGCGAACGTCCGATGAGCTGTTTGATCCTTTGGCCGGCCTCCGCGGAGCGCTGGGCGAGCTCGCGCACTTCCTGGGCCACGACCGCAAAGCCCTTTCCGGCCTCGCCGGCGCGGGCCGCTTCGATGCCGGCGTTGAGCGCAAGCAGGTTCGTCTGAAACGCGATTTCGTCGATGACGCCGATGATTTGAACGATCTCGTCGGACGCCGCTTCGATCTTGCTCATCGCATCGATAGCACTGGCGACGACCTGGGATGACGAATCGGCCGCCTGTTTGGTGTCGGTGATGATCTGATGGGCGTCATCGGCGCAGGCTGCAGACGAACGAACCGTCGTGGTGATTTCTTCGATGGCTGCTGCAATCTCCTCGAGTGCGACGGCCTGTTGTTCCGTGCGCCTTGCTAGATCGCCCGCGGCGAGATCCATTTGGCCGGCATTGCCTTCGATCATCCGGGTGTTCGTGCGGATCTGGTCGATCGTTTCCTGCAGCCGCAGCAGCGACGCGTTGAAATCGTTGCGAAGCTGCTCCAACCGTCCGAAGAAGGGTGTCGCGATCGTTTGCGAAATGTCGCCCTGCGCCAGTCGACCGAGACCCTGCGCCAGTGCCGTCACCGCGAAGTCTATCTGCTCTTCGACCGCGCGTTTTTCCTCATCGTTTCGATGCCTTTCCTCTTCGGCCTTTGATCGCTCGATCTCGCTGCGCTCCTCGATCTCGACCTTGGCGATGGCATTGTTCTTGAATACGCCGAGCGCGCGGGCCATATCGCCGATTTCGTCGGCCCGGCGCTCGCCAACGATTGATGTTTCGAGCTTGCCATCCGCCAGGCGCCTCATGGCCGAGGTGATCTGATTGATCGGGCCCTTGAGCGTCACGGTCAGCCCGACGCCTGCGAGGATCGCGATCACCACGCCGAGGATCGTCGTGCCGAGAGACATCGAGTTGGCGTCCGTGCGTTCCTCGGCCGCGTTCTGCCGCTGCATTTCGGCGAAAGCCGTCAGTTGAGACCACATCCCGTCCACGTCGGCGGCGGCCGAACGGAATTCCTCCTGGCGCTGTGCGCTGATGTGGACGAGGTCGGCGGCAGCCTCCTGCATCTTGTCCAGCGCCGGCAGAAGCTTCGATCTGAGTTTGTCGAACTGCGCAACGCTGCCGGCGTTGGAAATCAGCATGTCCAGGCCTTTCCTGACAGCGGTAATTTCCTGCGAGAGTCTCTGAAGATTGGCGTCCGTCGGCGCGAGCGTCAGTTTGGCCATGACGATCTGGATCACATAAGCCGAAGTGATCAGTTTCTGGCCGTCTCTCTGGCTGGTCTTGGCGCGCTCGACCGGCTTGGCAATCTCGGCCGCCTTTTCCGTTGCCGCCTTCACCCGCCGTGCGGCGGCCGCCTGCAATTCAGGCAGTCTGCCGACGATCTGGCCCATCGCATTGCTGAGGCCGGCTGCGCGTTCCTCGGTTTGACCGGTGGCCTCGACAAGCGGCTTCAAGGAAACAATGGCGTCGTCGATCGCCTTTTTGGCCCCCGGCGCTTCGCCGGCCAGCGCCATCGCCAGGACCCGCTGCTGCCGGCCGAGTTCTTCCATGTCAGGCCCGCCGATACCGGCGGCGGCTTGAACCTTGTCGTTAAACGCCTGGGCGAAGGATAAGAAATCGGAAATACGCTGCGCATCGCCCAGCATGTTGCGTGCTTCGTCCTCCTGGCTGTCGGCAGCCCGCTGAAGAACCTTGGTACCTTCGACGATATCCGTCTGGGACGACACGACGACGCTCAATGCCTTCTGAAGATCGATGAGCAGCGCCGCCCGGTTCTCCTGAAGTCGCCAGAGCGAATCCATGCGGGTTGAAATTCCGTCGATGGAGGATTGCGCCTGCTCGAGTTCCTGCTGACCGCTGCGATCGGCGGCGAGCTTATCGATGCCGGCTTTCAGAAGGGTGCGTTGATCGGCAAGTTTTCGGGTGACGACATCCCGGTTTTCTTGCGTGGCATTGGCGAGGAACTCGCCCATCGCGGCCGACAAATCCCGAAAGCCGCTCAAGGACTGCAGGACGGAATTGGAAATATCCATCCGCCCCTGGAGCAGGCTCGACGCATAAAAACCTGTCGCGCCCACGGCCATGATGCTCAAGACGAACGGAATGATGAACACCATCACCTGCGTCTGGATTCGAACGCGTGACAATAGCCTTCCCAACATGAGTCCCTCCTCGGCTCACAGCGTCTCGTTACGGCGCCGGGCGCAGGGGCTGTTGCAGTTCGCCCCCGTCGAGTGAAAATCCTCTTCCGCCTGAGGCGGTCGCCGCACAGGTTTGCTCGCAACCAGCGGCCGTTCGCCCCTTCCTCTTGACCTTCCGAAATTCCTGGATCCGTCGGAAGGAAATGCCTGAAGAAGAACAATCAATCTCGGGTGAAGATGCCGATCCCCTCGAACCGGTTCTGCACATAATCCCTGCCGGACGCATGACGCATCAGTGGAATAGATATTTCATACTGCACGACTCATGAAATATTCGTTTCAATATTCGCTGAAACCAGCATTTTGTCTAGCCTGGGAAGCGGCGGCCGATGCATCCTTCTGAGCCGTCAGACGTTCTATCGCCAGGAAACAACTGGAGACGCATCATGTTGAAGGACGAACGCGGAGAGATCGGCACAAATAGGGGTATGCCCGGCGGTGCCGGCACCGCACCCGCGGCTTTCGAAGAAGCCACCATCAATCCCGATCTCATCAGACGTGAGGGTTTCGCGAGCGAGGCCGACTATCGGGCGTATATTGCAACACTCGGTGGTCATGTTCCGGTTGGCGACATCGTCGAGGAACCGCTCCTGGTCTCTGATGGTGATGTCTCCGATGGTCATGCCCTGGAAGGCCGCTTGCGAGAACTGAGAGAAGAGATCGAAAACCTCCGCGCGCGCCTTCACGTGATCCAGCATCAGGCTGCGACCGTCGTTGCGGAGAACGTCCGTTGGGCCGATGCAAGCGCCCATGCACAGCTCGGCAATCAGCCCTGGCTCAAGCTGGCAGGCGCGATGGCGGCGGCATTTGTCGTTACGCGGGGCATCCGGCGGCTGCCTCTGGGAGCCGTGGCGACGACGGCGGTGCCGTTGGTGCGGCGGCGATGAACCGGAAGTTCGCCAGGTGACGTCTGTCAGCGTCGACGACTGATCACGCGAAACCGATTTCCGCTAGCAGAGGCAGGTGGTCGGAGGCGACTCTTGTCAGCCGGTTTTCCAGGACCGCCGCCTGTTTGACGATGAGATCCTCGGTGACGAAGATGTGGTCGAGGCGCATCAGCGGGTAGCGGGATGGAAAAGTCGCTCTCGGCGCGTTGCTGCCTGCGAACTGGGCGTCCTTTAATGAGCGCGCGGCAAGTCGGTAAGTCGCCGACGACGGAATGGCGTTGAAATCGCCGCAAAGAATGCTGGGAAGCGCTTCGTCCGCCGTGCCGCGCAGCCAGCCGGAATTCAGCAGTGTCGTCATCTGCCGGATACGCTCGCGGCCGCGAAGGCCGAGATGGGTGTTGACGACCAGCAGTTTTCGGTCGCCGACCAGTATTTCGGCGGACAGCGCTCCGCGCTGTTCGCCGATGGATGGCAGCGGGCCGGCCTTGACCGCGCCTGTCGGCAGCGCGGTGATGATCGCGTCGCCATATTGCTCCTCGGCAACCGACAGCGCCGGATGGAAATGCGCCTGCATCTTCAGCAGCGAGGCAATCATATGGGCCTGGTCGACGCCGCCGGTCCTGCGCCTGAGGACATCGACCTCCTGAAGCGCGACGATATCGGCCCCGGCCTCGGCGATGACGGAAGCGATGCGGCCGGGATCGAGCTTCCGGTCGCTGCCGATACAGCTGTGCACGTTATAGGTCAGAAGTTTGATCGATTTATCCGGCATTGGCCCCGCTGAAAAGCTTGTTCCCTCCGGGAGAGCACGGAACTCGTTCCTCCCCAGGGACAACATAGAACGTGTTCTCCCTGGGGAACACAGAACTCGTTTGATCGTTCCAGATCATCGAGCCGCCGCGCTCGCATCTCGGAAACGGACAATCGATGAGCTTGAAAAGCGTAATCTGGAATGGACTGCTCGTGGCCGCGCTTTGCCTTGCGGTCTTTCTCCTCTATCGGATCTTCCAACAGTATAGTCTCGAGCAGATCGCCCAGTCGGTTCGCAGCATTCCTTTTTCGACCTTCTGCACAGCCCTTCTGTTTGCGGCGGCATCCTATCTGTGCCTCAGCTGTTTCGATCTGCTGGCGATCCGTTCGCTCGGCAAATCCTTGCCCTATTCCAGGATAGCGCTGACTTCATTCATCAGCCTGTCGCTCGGCCACAATATCGGCTTTGCCGGCCTGAGCAGCGGCGCCTTCCGCTATCGTTTCTATTCTCGCTGGGGGCTGACGGCGGAGGACGTGGCGAAGGTCATCCTGTTTTGTGGCGTCACGGTGGGGCTGGGGCTGATCACGCTTGGCGGTCTCGCCATGATCGTCAATCCCGGTGATGCCGGGCGCCTGCTGCGCATTGATCCGGGAAGTGTGCGCATCTTCGGCGCGATGGCGCTGGTCGTGCCGGTTGTCTATACGGGCCTGGCGTTCTTCATCCGCGGCACGTTGCGGCTGTGGCGCTGGTCGTTTCAGCTGCCGCGATTTTCGATCGCGGTCGCGCAGGTCGGGGTCGGGACGCTCAACTTCATGCTCGTCTCCGCCTGTCTGCACCAGATGCTCTCGGCCTTTGGCGACGTCGCCTTTTTCCGGTCGGTGACGGCTTACGTGCTCGCCAATTCGGCAATTCTCGCAACACATGTTCCGGGCGGCCTCGGCGTGCTCGAGGCGACCGTTTCGTATGCCGTGCCGAAGGAGGCCTCGATCGGCGCGCTGATTGCGTTCCGCTGCGCCTATTTCTTCATCCCGCTGGCGCTCGGATCCACGCTTCTCATCATCAGCGAGATGATCTTCCGGCGGAGATCACGCCGGCCGGATGAGGAGGCGGACGAGCGCGCCGAGGCCCAGTCGGTCTAAGGGTGCGAAGGGTCGAACCGGGTCGAAGAGCCCTGTGCCTGTAATCGGTGAAATGCTGCCCGACAGCGCAACGGTGAATTCCCGCAAGCCCCGAGGCCCGTCATTGAGCGCATCGACCGCAGCGATGACCGAGCCGCTTTGCGCAAAGGCTGCGGCAAAGCTTTCGGGTTTGGTTCCGAGATATTCCGAAAGCAGGCGATTGCGCAAATCCGCGATTGCGCCGCGGTGCTCGTCATTGCCAGCCTCGAACAGCATGTCGCATTCGCAATCCAGCCCTTCCGAGCGATTGTTGAGGTTGGAGGAGCCGATGCGGACCAGTTCGTCATCGGCGATTATCAGTTTGGAATGGACGAGCACCTCTACCTCGCCGTCCTCTCCCGGCGTGACCGCGTAATAGACGCGCAAACGGCCGGCGCGATCGGCGCGTTTGAGGCGGCGGATGACGCGGTCGCGATTGCCGCCCATGACGAGCTTTTCGATCAGTCCGTGAGAACTGCGCGTACAGATGATGACGACCTCAGGCCCGTCTTCCTCCTGCAGCTGCGCGGCAATGGCGTCGGCAACGCGGAAAGAGGCGAGATATTGCGCCTCGATGTAGAGCTGCCGCCGCGCGCGGGCGATGACGTCCAATGTCATGGCGATGCCGTCGCTAATGCCGGGGCGAAGTGCGGTCGAAGGCTCCGTCAGCGCGAAGCTGACCGCAACCTCCCTCATGGAAATGGCGAGATCGTCCGGCCAGACGAAGCGGATATTTTCGGCCAAAGGCAGGTGGATCTCGCCGGTGGCATTTTCCCAGCGCTGCCTGGCGATGTCGCCGATCAGCCTGGCGGCATCGCCGGTGACCATTGCCTGAACGTCGTGCAGCGGATCGTAGGAAACGCCCTCCGGGTCGCGCCGCAGTTTCTCCTCGGCGCGATGGCGCCGGGTATCCCATCGTCGCGACGTCAGGTCTATGCCGCCGATGAAGGCGACGGCGTCGTCGATGCAGACGAGTTTCTGATGGTGGCAGCCGCGCAATGTCGGCTGAAGCTCGAAGCGCAGATCGATCCGTACATTCCTGGGAAAGTTCTTCTTTCGCAGCACCTGCAGGGATTTCTCCGAATAGATCGGCCCGAGCGTCCAGATGAGGATGCGTATTTCAAGCTTGGGATTTGCCGCGGCCAGGGCATGCAGCAGATCGGCCAATGTTTCGTCGGATTTTTCCGGTTGCATCCGGATGTCGGGATTGAAATCCCATCCGATGATCCAGACGGTGCGCCGCGCCTGCCGCAGCACGCGCGCCAGTTCGGCGAAATAGCTGTTGCCGTTGATCAGGAAGGCTGCCTTCGCCGCGCTTCCTTCCAAGCGCAAGGCCCCGCCCTCCTGTTTTGGGCGGTCGCCTGGTCGTTGTGATTTTGTCTGGGGCAAGTTCGGGTCATTGAAGATGGTTTCGAATGTCGTCATGATTGCCTCGGCCTCTCACTGGGAGAGCAAACGCCTGGAATATTTTTGGGTTCCCTGTCGCGCCGGATGAGGCGAACATGCCGGCAACGACGGGCGATACAAAGTGCAAGGAAACGAGATGTCACAACGAGCAGGCAGCGCCGATCTTCCCCTTCACGGGGGACGTGTGCCGCATTGGCTCGGCGATCGGATGACGCGGCTCGGCACGCTGATCACCGAGGCGATCGTCCATCACTATGGCCGCGACGAATTCCTGCGCAGGCTCGCGCATCCCTTCTGGTTCCAGTCCTTCGGTGCGGTCATGGGCATGGACTGGCATTCCTCCGGCATCACCACCAGCGTACTCGGGGCGCTGAAGCGTGGGCTGAAGCCGCGTGCCGGCGAACTCGGCCTGCATGTCTGCGGCGGTCGCGGCGCGCATTCGCGCAAGACCCCGCAGGAGCTTGTCTCGATCGGCGAGCGTGTCGGTCTCGACGGGGAGGGGCTGGCGACTACGAGCCGTCTCATCGCCAAGGTCGACAGTGCTGCCCTTCAGGACGGGTTCGATCTTTATCTCCACGGGTTCATTGTTGCCGATGACGGCCATTGGGTGGTGGTGCAGCAGGGTATGAATGGCGACAGGCGGCAGGCCCGGCGCTATCACTGGCTGTCGGAAGGGCTGGAGAGTTTCGTCGACTCGCCGCATGCGGCAATCGAGGGAAGGAGCCAGGGCGAGATCGTCAATCTGGCCGACAGGCGCGCCGAGCGCTCGCGGCGCGGCCAGCTCGATCTGCTGGCGACGCTCGGCCCCGACCGGATCATCCGCGAGGCCGCCGCGCTGCAGCGTGCCGAAGAACCCGCGCCCGAACCTGCCGAACAGCCAATGCTGCCGCACCTGATCATGCCCGCCCATCACGACGTCCGCGAGAGCGACGTCAATATGCGGCGCCTGCACGGAAATCTCGCCGCCGCGGCCGATCGCGGACCAGCGGATTTCGAACAGCTGCTGCTCGTTCCAGGCGTCGGCGCCCGCACGGTGAAGGCGCTGGCGATGGTGGCGGAAGTCGTCCACGGCGCGCCTTGCCGTTTTTCCGATCCGGCGCGCTTCTCGATCGCCCATGGCGGCAAGGACCGACATCCCTTTCCGGTTCCGCTCAAGGTCTATGACGAGACCATCGCGGTGATGAAATCGGCGGTGCAGAAGGGCAAGCTGGGGCGGGAGGAGGAGTTGCAGGCGCTGCGGCGCTTGGACGACCAATCCAGGCAGATGGAACACTATGTGACCGGCCCCGACCTCAAGGAAATCATCGCCGGCGAATTCCGCCGATCCGCCGATTTCGGCGGCCGCAGCGTGTTCGGCTGGGAGCCGCCGCCGGTGGATGAGAGTGGTCATTGACGTGATCTGCCGACGAATGCGCGCCAGCCTCACGTCATGCGGGGCGGGCCATTAGATCCAACGGGCCGTGTTCATCATCGAAACAGGCAAGGGCGCAGGGGCGGCCATGCTTTCCTTAACGCGCGGAGCCAGGCAGGGCGATCTCACCGTTTTCCTCTCCATCCCAGTACCGGATGGAGGACGCCGAAACCTTGATGAGAACGATCCCAGGAGTGTCCACTCCTTCAGGAAACCACCGCTCGAGATCGGGGACCCAATGTTCTTCGAATGTCGCCTTGTCCCGTACCAGTGAGGCAAAGCCCTCGACAGCGATGAAAATCCCCGGCTTGCCGAGGAGGCTGGGAGGCGCCGTGAACGTCAGCGAGACGGCGTCGATGCCTTCGATCTCGGTGATTTTTCTGCTGTCTTCATACGAAAAGAACCAGGAATCCCCGTCATATTCGACGTCGCCGTTATTGCTCATCGGTCGGGCCGAGATGCGGCCCGACCCGGCGTTCGTAGACAGCATGCAGAAATCGATCTTCTTCAGTTGCGAGGATAGGTCTTCGAGGGTCATAGACGCCATTGTGATCTCCCGTGTTTGAATGCTCGGGAGTAGCGTGCAAGCGTCCAGATTGTTCCGTGGAAAGTCCACGTGACTATGTCTCTATCCCTCTGAAGATAAGCAGCGCTGTAGCGTCAATGGCCGTCGGGCGGGACGGCCTCAATCGGAACCGTTTCTTTCAGATTCTTCCGGTGGAAGATGAAGAGCCCGGCAACGACGATGATTGCGGCGCCGATGATGATCTGCATGTCGGGAACATCATTGAAGAAGAGGTAGCCGAGGATGATCGCCCAGAGCAGCAGCGTATATTGCAGCGGCGCGAGCAGCGATGCCGGTGCAAGCTTCAGCGAGCGGGTGATCAGCAGATGCGCGCAGGTGGCGACGATGCCGAGGAGCAGCATGCCGGACCAGTCGACAATCGTCCCCGGCTGCCAATGGCCGATGCTCAAAACGATGCCGGTGATGAGCGCGGCGACCGTCTGCCATGTCACGAGCGTCGTGTCGCTGGTCGAGCGCAGATAGCGGCTCATCACCAGCGACAATGCAAAGGCAAGGCTGCCCGCAAGGCCGAAAAGCGACGGAAGCGACAGCATTGCGGTTGACGGACGCAGCGCGATGACGACGCCTGCGAAGCCGATCAGAACGGCCAGCCAACGCCGCCAACCGATTTTTTCTCCGAGAAAGAAATGCGAGAGCGCCGCAATGTAGATCGGCCCGGCCATATAGAAGGTCATGACGTCTGCGAGCGGCAGATAGGCGACGGCGGCGTAAAACAGCGCGACATCGCAAGTCGCCATGAAAACGCGTATGAACTGGAGGCCCTTCTGCTCGACGCGGAACAAACCCATCGGTCCTTGCCGCAGGATCATTGGTCCGAGCACGATGAAAGCGCCGACCGAGCGGATCACCAGCACCTGGCCGACGGCAAAGCTCGCAACCAGCCACTTGCCCATCGCATCGTTCAGCGCAAAAAGCAGATCGCCAAGCAGCATCAGCACGACGCCTGTTATGATCAGGTTTCCGGCATTGGCTACAGCAGTCTCGGTCTTCATTTTAGACATCCTTGCAAAAGCGGCCGCGAATACGCGGCCGAGTGCGGCTTCGGCCTTAACCCTGCCGATGTCAATGGGCCGGTTGAAGAGATTGCAGTCGAACCCGCAAACGACCGTCTTCGGGCCTGTCGACCCACGGCTTCATCAGCCGCCGCATCAAGTGCCTCTCATGAATCGGTGCCTTCGAGCGCCAAATGCGGGCATCAATCGCCATGCAGGACGCTGACATGTGAAATATATTTCATATGATGAATTATATTGACACCGCTCCGCCGTTGCGATTATCTGCCCATACCGGACTTCGAGGAGGAACTCCGGTCTTCAATGGATCATCGGCAGCCGCTGAGGCGCCGCCGGATATTTGGGAGGGGCTTCGGCCTCGAGGAGGAAACTTGCGCAGATTTCTAAGCACGACCGCATTGGCGGTCCTCGCATCGACGCTTTATGCCGGCGTGGCCAGCGCGGACGCGGAAAATCCGTTCCGCTGCAAGCCCGGTGAAAAATACGTCATGAATGTCATGGTTTCGGGCGTCGAATACTGGTTCCCGGTCTATGAAATGTTCAAGCAGGCCGGTCAGCAGCTCGGTTGCGAGACGGCTTATACCGGCACGCCGGAATATGACGTCAACAAGCAGATCGCCACCTTCGACCAGGCGCTGGCCCAGAACCCGGCCGGTATCCTCGTTCATCCGATGAACTCCGATCCGTTCATCGAGCCGATCAACCGGGCCATCGATCAGGGCACGGCGGTCGTCACCTTCGCAGCCGACGCGCCGCTTTCCAAGCGCATCTCGTTCATCACGTCGGACAATACCCGCGAAGGCACCTATGCGGCCGACGCGATTGCCGAAAAGATGGGGGGCAAGGGTGAATATGCCGTTCTGGAAAATCCGGGCCAGGACAATCACGACAAGCGTATCGCCGCCTTCATCGCCCGAATGGACGAAAAATATCCTGATATGAAGCTGGTCGGCCGCGCTGCGTCCAACCAGGACCCGAACAAGGCCTATCAGGGCTTGATGAGCTTGGTGCAGGCACATCCGAACCTTGGCGCCGTCTTCATGCCGGAAGCCAACTCGGCCATCGGCGCTTCGCAGGCCAACAAGGAAAGCGGCGGCAAGATCCTCGTCATGTGCGCCGACGTCAACGCCAACATCCTCGACATGATCAAGGCGGGCGAAGTGTTCGGCTCGATCAACCCGAACCAGGGCATGCAGGGTTACATGGGCTTCATGCTCCTGTGGCTCGCCAAGCATCCCGAACTCATCGACCCGATGAACGACGCCAAGCGCGCCAGCTTCAACCCGATGAGCATTCCGTTCGTCGACAACGGCCTGTCGATCGTCACGGCCAATAATGCCGACGACTTCTACTGGGACAAGTACCTGAAGCGGCGGGGCACCAAGGGCATCGAGGAATAAACCTTTGTGCCTGCTGTCCGGGGCTTCAAGCTCCGGGCAGCCATCGCGAGCGTGAGGAGGAGATTATGGTGGCGTCGGTGCCGGTTCTGGAAATCCGCAATGTCAGCAAGCACTTCGGTGCAGTGAAGGCGTTGACGGATGTGAGCTTCACCCTGGAAAAAGGCGAGGTTCATGCACTTTGCGGCGAAAACGGCGCGGGCAAGTCGACGCTGATGAACATCATTGCCGGCGTGCTGCAGCCGACCGAGGGGGACGTCCTTGTCGATGGCGCGCCGGTAAAAGTGACGTCGCCGGCGGTGGCGCAATCGCTCGGGCTTGGCCTCGTGCATCAGGAAATCGCGCTCTGCCCGGATGCGACGGTGGCCGAGAACATGTTCATGGCCGCGACCAACCGTCGCCGCTCGCCTTTCATGAATTATGGCAAGCTGGAACGGGATGCACAGGTCGTGATGAACCGTCTGGCGCCGATCGACGTCCGCCGCAAAGTCGGCGACTTGTCGATATCGAGCCAGCAGCTTGTCGAGATCGCCAAGGCACTGACGCTCGATTGCCGGGTGCTGATCTTCGACGAACCGACGGCGGCGCTGACGGAATCGGAGGCGCAGGTCCTGTTCGGGATCGTCCGCGACCTCAAGGCGCAGGGTATTTCGATCATCTATATCAGCCACCGCATGGCCGAAATCTTCAGCCTGTGCGACCGGGTCACCGTCTTTCGCGATGGCCGCTATGTCTCGACGGGGACGGTGGCGGACTTGACGCCGGATGATGTCGTGCGCCGCATGGTTGGGCGCGAGATCACCCAGCTCTATCCGGAAAAGCAAGCGCCGGCGGAGCGGACCGGCGAGATCATTCTGAGCGTCCGCGATCTCGGCGACGGCAGCCGCTTTACGGATGTGAGCTTCGAACTGCGCAAGGGCGAAATTCTCGGCGTCGGCGGGCTGATCGGCTCGGGGCGCACCGAGATCGCCGAAGGCATTTGCGGATTGCGGCCGGTGATCGCCGGCGAGGTGCAACTGCATGGACAGCGACTGCCGGCGCACTCCTATGCGCAGGCCGCGCAGGCGGGTGTCGTCTACCTGTCGGAAGACCGGAAAGGCTCCGGCATCTTCCTCGATCTTTCCATCGCCCAGAACATTGCCGTTCTCGATTTGAAATCGCTGACCGGACCCCTGGGACTGTTGAATTCCAAAGCCGAGGCGGATCGTGCCCACGACCTGGTCCGGCGGCTCGGGGTGCGGATGGGGGGCATCGACATGCCGGTCTCGTCGCTGTCGGGCGGAAATCAGCAGAAGGTGGCGATTGCCAAGCAGCTGGCGGTCAATCCGAAGGTCATCCTGATGGACGAGCCGACCCGCGGCATTGATGTCGGCGCCAAATCGGAAATCCACCGGCTGCTGCGCGATCTCGCCCGCTCCGGCATCGGCATCGTCGTCATCTCGTCGGAACTGCCGGAGCTTCTTGGGCTGTGCGACCGGGTGCTGGTCATCCACGAGGGCACCGTTGCAGGCGAGGTCGAGGACGAGACGATGACGGAAGAAGCGATCATGCGGCTCGCGTCGGGTATCGGCGGTCTTAACAATTCAAAGGCATCAGAGCATGCCGCATAAAGAAAACGCAGGGGCGGGAGACAAGGTCATGGCGGACGCTACATTGGCAACGGTACATCAGGCACGCGCGCCCGGCTGGAAACGGCTGGGGACAATGCGCGAGGCGGGACTGATCGCGATCATCCTGGCGCTCTGCATCGTCATGAGCTTTGCCTCGCCGCATTTTCTGACGCTCGGCAATTTCCGGGCGATGCTGATGTCGTTCTCGGTGGAGGGAATCGTCGTCGTCGGCATGACCATCCTGTTGATCGTCGGCGGCATCGACCTGTCGGTCGGCTCGGTCGTCTGCTTCTCGATGGTATTGTCTGGCTCGCTGTTCCTGATGGGGCTCGATCCGTGGAGCGCATCCCTGATCGGGATCATAGCCAGCAGCCTGATCGGCTGCGTCATGGGCTTTTTCGTCACGGTCGTCGGGCTCAACCACTTCATCACCTCGCTTGCGGCGATGGTCATCGTGCGCGGCATCTGCCTGATCATCACCAAGGGCACGCCGCTGTCGCTGTTCACCTTGCCGCCTTCGTTCAAGGCGGTCGGGCAAGGCACGTTCTACGGCGTCCCCTATGTGATCCTGATTTTTGTTGCGGTCGTCGTGTTGTTCGATTTCCTGCTGCGCCGGGCAACCGCCTTCCGCAAGGTGTTCTACACCGGCAGCAACGAGAAGGCGGCGCTCTATTCCGGTATCAAGACCAACCAGGTGAAGTTCTGGGTGACGGTGCTTTGCGCCACGCTGTCGGGGGTTGCCGGGGTGATCTACATGTCCCGCTTCGGCGCCGCGACCCCGACCTTCGGCGTCGGCATGGAGCTCAATATCATCGCAGCCGCGGTGATTGGCGGCGCGTCGCTGAATGGCGGCTCCGGCACGATCTTGGGGGCAATTCTCGGCATTGCCCTCCTGTCGGTCGTTACAAGCTCGTTGATCTTGCTCGACGTGTCCGTCTATTGGCAAGACATGATTAAAGGCTGCATTCTGCTTGCTGCCGTCTCGATCGACCATTTCCTGCACAAGCGGAAGGCTGCCTGACATGCCGATAGCCAAACTCAAACCCGCAAACGCGCCGCGCGAGGAAATCGTCATCGCCCGGCAGATGCACCAGGCCCTGGTCTTGCATTTCCTCGAGGGACTGACACAGGCGCAGATTGCCGATCAACTCGGCATCTCGCATGCTACCGTCAACCGCCTGATCAAGCGCGGCCGGCAACTCGGCCTGGTCGAGATCAAGATCAAGTCGCCGGTCGAGCCGCTGGTCGATATGGAGGAACAGCTGCGAGCGCTTGGCGGCATCGGCCGCGCCGTGGTGGTGCCGACTGTGTCCGACAATCCGCAAACGGCGCTTCAGGCCGTCGGCGAAGCGGCAGCGCGGTTGCTGCTGGAAGAGATCATCGATGGCGATACGATCTGCATCACGGGAGGCAAAGGCGTGAGCGCCGTCGTCGCCGGCTTGCAGCCGTCACGTCGTTTCAATGTCGAGGTCATTCCAGCAACGGGCTGCGTGCAGGGTAAGCACTATACCGACGTCAACCATGTCTCGACCTTGATGGCCGACCGGCTTGGGGGACGTTCCTACCAGATTCACGCGCCGCTCTTTGCCGACGATGCCGAGCAGCGGGCAATGCTGATCAACATGCGTGCCGTCGCCGACGTTTTCAAACGGGCGCGCGAGGCGAAGGTCGCGGTGGTCGGCATCGGCTCGATCCTGTCGGACGATTCGAGCTATTACGACCTGCATCCCTCCTCGAGCACCGACCGCGCCGCGATCGAGCGGTCCGGCGCCTCCTGCGAATTGCTGGCGCATCTGCTCGATGATCATGGCCAGGTCTGCGACTACAGCCTCAACCGGTCGCTGGTGTCGCTGACGCTGCCGGAATTCGCCTCGATCCCCACCAAGATCGGCGTGGCGAGCGGGCCGAACAAGGCAGGCCCGATCCTCAGCGTTCTCAGGGGCAATCATCTCGATACGCTGGTGACCGATGAGGCGACAGGTGCCCGGGTGCTGGCACTGGCGAATGGCGAAGGAAAATGGGCATGAATGGACAGCAATTGACACGTGAGATCGGCAAATCCGGCGTTTCCGCCTCGGCGGTCGGGCTGGGCACCTGGGCGATCGGCGGCTGGATGTGGGGCGGGACCGACGAGGCCGAATCCATCGCCGCAATCCAGGCATCGATTGACGCCGGCGTAACGCTGATCGACACGGCGCCAGCCTATGGGCTTGGACGTTCCGAAGAGATCGTCGGCAAAGCGTTGGCTGGGCGACGCGACAAGGCTGTGATCGCCACCAAATGCGGCCTTGTCTGGCATACGCAGAAGGGCCGTCATTTCTTCGACCAAGACGGCAAGCCGGTCCACCGTTATCTCGGCGGCGATGCGATCCTGCATGAGGTCGAGGAAAGCCTGAGGCGGCTCGGAACCGACTATATCGACCTCTACATCACCCATTGGCAGGACCCGACGACCCCGATCGAGGAAACGATGCGGGCGCTGGAAGACCTGCGAACATCGGGCAAGATCCGGGCGATCGGCGCAAGCAATGTCAGTTCCGACGACCTCGATGCCTATCTCGCTGCCGGCGGTCTCGACGCGATCCAGGAGCGGTTCAGCATGATCGACCGCGAGATCGAGGCAGAGCTTCTGCCGCTGACCAAGGCCAACGGCATAGCGACGCTGAGTTACTCGTCGCTGGCGCTGGGGTTGCTGTCCGGCACCATCGGTCCGGACCGTGTGTTTTCCGGCGACGACCAGCGCAAGGACAATCCGCGCTTTTCAGTCGACAACCGCCAGAAGGCAGCGGCGCTCGCCGACGCCATCCGGCCGCTCGCAGAAAAACACGGCGCCAGCATCGCCCAGATCGTGATTGCCTGGACGCTGGCGCAGCCGGGCGTCACCTTTGCACTTTGCGGGGCGCGCAATCCGGCGCAAGCGCTCGACAATGCGCGGGCCGGGACCATCCGGCTGGATACGGCCGATCTTGCGGCCATCGATACGGCCATAGCGGCGAAACTGACTGATATGGACAGGTAGCGGATCGCCATCATGAAACGGCAAGAAATATTGGACGGGCTCCGCCAGAGCCCGAAGGTGGACGTCTGCGTCGTCGGCGGCGGCATCAACGGCATCAGCGTCTTTCGGGAACTGGCCCTGCAGGGGCTGAACGTGCTGCTCGTCGAGAAGCACGACTATTGCTCCGGTGCCAGTTCGGCGTTGTCGCGCATGGTCCATGGCGGGCTTCGCTATCTTGAAAACGGCGAATTCAAGCTGGTGCAGGAATCGCTGGTCGAGCGGGACCGGCTGCTGCGCAACGCGCCGCATTACGTCGCGCCGCTGCCGACGACGGTGCCGGTGTTCGATATCTTTTCCGGCCTCGGCAATGGCATTGTCCGCTTCCTTGGCCTCAGCCGCCGTCCGAGCCGACGTGGCGCCGTCGCCATCAAGGCGGGCCTGAGCATCTATGATTTCCTGACGCGCAAACGGGCATTGATGCCGCGCCACCAGTTTCGCGGCCGGCGCACAACGCTTGCCAAGTGGCCGGCGCTCAATCCCGACATCAAGAGTTCCGCCACCTATTTCGACGCCTGGGTCAGCCATCCGGAGCGGTTGGGCATCGAGCTCCTACAGGATGGTCTTTTGGCAAAGTTCGGAGTGATGGCGCTGAACTATGCCGAACTGCGGCGTACCGAAAATGGTGAGTATCACGTCGAGGATCAGATCGGCGGCGCGTCCGTTGCCGTCGAACCGGCGCTGATCATCAACGCCACCGGTGGCTGGATCGACCTTGCCAATCAAACCCTGTTTTCGCCAGAAGCACGGCCGTCACCACTGATGGGCGGCACCAAGGGCTCGCATCTCATCATCGACAATGCGGAGCTGCGCGACGCACTTGCCGATCACATGATCTACTACGAGAACGAGGACGGGCGGATCTGTATCGCTTTTCCTTATCTCGGTAAGGTTCTCGTCGGTTCCACCGATATCCGCGTCGATGATCCGGAAACGGTGCGCTGCGAGGCGGACGAGCGGGATTATATCCTGCAATCGCTTGCCTTCGTCCTGCCCGATATCACCATTCGGCCGGAGCAAATCGTTTTTCAGTTTTCCGGCGTGCGGCCGCTGCCGGCGAGCACCGACAGCTTTACCGGACGCATCCCGCGCGATCATTTCTGCACCATGCTGGAGCCTCCCGATGGCGGTGCGCCGGTGCTCTGCATGATCGGCGGCAAGTGGACGACATTCCGGTCCTTCGGGGAACTGGCGGCCGACATGGCTCTGGAAAGGCTCGGCAGGCGGCGCCGCGTTGCGACAACCGATCGGCCGATCGGCGGCGGTCGGGCCTTTCCCGCGAACACGCCCGCCTGGCTAGCGCAGATGGCAGCCAGCAAAGGCCTTTCCGCAGGGCGCATGGCTGAGCTGTTTGCCCGATATGGCACGGATGCCGAGGCGATTGCCGGCTTCATCGCGCCAAGCCCCGATGAAGCGCTGCCGCACGCCGCCTACTCGGTGCGCGAATTGCAGTTCCTGATCCGCGAGGAAGCGGTGGAACATCTCGACGACCTGCTTTTGCGGCGCACGACGCTTGCCGTTTCGGGCGAGCTTTCACTCGACATGATGGACGCCGCACTCGACCTGCTGGCGCAGGATAAGAACTGGACGCTCGCGCATCGCGCCAGTGAGCGCGTCCGCTTTCTCACCCTTCTCAACGAACGCCACGGCGTCGACGAAGACATGCTTTCCGCAAGGAACGAACCAAGGAGCACAGAATGCGACACAACAGCAAAGTCCGGATGAACCGGCTGTTCGGCGGCGGCCGCTGCCTCGATGTGGCGATCGATCACGGCGTCTGCAACGAGCCGTCCTTCCTCAACGGGCTGGAGGACATTCAGGCCGTCGTCAAGGCGCTGGTCTCTGCCGCGCCGGATGCGATCCAGATGAATTACGGCCAAGCGGACCTGCTGCAGGACGTGCCCGGCAAGGACAAGCCGGCGCTGGTCATGCGCATCGACATGGGCAATCCCTATAACCGAATCCGCCACCGCGACATGTGGGCGGTGCTGCAGAACGACGCCGAACCGTTGATCGGCGCGATCGAGATGGATGCAGCCTGCGTCGTCGTCAACCTGTTCATGCTGCCGGACGAGCCGGATCTGTTCCGCCAGTGCGTGCAGAATATTTCCCGCGTGCGGGCCGATTGCGACAAGTATGGCATGCCGCTGATGATCGAGCCGCTGGTGATGCAGCCGGTCACCGAAAAAGGGGGTTATATGGTCGACGGTGACGCGGACAAGATTGTGACGTTGACGCGGCTCGCCCGTGAGATGGGCGCAGATATCGTCAAGGCCGACCCAACCACCAATGCCGAGGATTTCCACAGGGTGGTGGAAGCAGCCCGTTGCCCGGTTCTCGTCCGCGGTGGCGGCAAGGAAGATCTTCGTGCCGTCTTCGACAAATCGGCGGCCTTGATGCGACAAGGCGCTCTAGGCATGGTCTATGGCCGCAACATCTATCAGCACGCCAATCCGAGGGCCGTGGTGCGCGGACTGATGGCGATCGTGCACGAGGATGCGAGCGGCGATCAGGCGTTTGCGCTCTACCAGCAGGGTTGAATGCGATCTCGAACCTTGGGAGGGGTTCAGCATGGGAAACTATCTTTTGGGGCTCGACGCCGGAAACACCGTCATCAAAGCGGTGATTTTCGACCTGAGCGGCAACGAGATCGCGGCTGCGTGGGAAGAAGGGCGCAGCCGCATGCCGAGCCCGGGGCATGTCGAGCGAGGGCTTGACGAACTCTGGACGAATGCACGGCAGGTCATCCGCGCCTGCATCGAAAAGGCGGAGATCCAGCCGGAGGAAATCGCCGCGATCGGTTGCGCCGGGCATGGCAACGGTCTCTATGCGCTTGATCGCGACGGCGCTCCACTGCTCGGCATCCAGTCACTCGACACGCGGGCCGCCGGCCTGGTCGATGAATGGCGAGAGGCCGGCGTTGGTGACCGGACCTATCCGATTGCCCGCCAGCGTCCGTGGCCATCCCAGACGCCGACATTGCTTGCCTGGCTCAAGCGTCACCGGCCGGATCTGTTCAACCGCATCGGTACGGTGTTCTTCTCCAAGGATTTCGTCGTCAACCGCCTGACCGGCCGCCGCGTCAGCGAGGTGTCCGATATGTCGGGTGCCGGTCTGCTGGATCTTGCCGCGCGCCGCTACGACAAGGCGCTGATGGAGGCCTATGGACTGGGAGATTGCATGGACCTCTTGCCGCCGCTCATCGAAAGCGCCGACATTGCCGGCACGGTAACGGAAGAAGTGGCGACGCAGACCGGGCTCGCCGCCGGTACTCCTGTGGTCGGCGGGCTGTTCGACGTCGTCGCCTCGGCGCTCGGCTCGGGCGTTTCACGCACCGGCAGCGCCTCGATCATCGCCGGCACCTGGAGTATCAACCAGGTCATCATCGATGGCCCCGACCTCGACGGGCCGGTGTTCATGTCGTCGACCTTCGATCGCAGCCGCTACATGGCGATGGAGAACAGCGCCACCTCGGCTGCCAATCTCGAATGGCTGGTGCGGGAGTTTTTCGAAGGCGAGCATGCGGAAGACGTTTCGCCCTTCGATGCCTGCTGCGCGCTGGCCGAGGCGATCGAACCCGCTGCAGACGACCCGCTCTACCATCCGTATCTCTACGGCGCCCAGCAGGATGGCCATGCACGCGCCGGCTTCTACGGTCTTGCCGGTTGGCACACCAAGGGGCATCTCGTTCGCGCGCTTCTTGAGGGCGTCGCCTTCGGTCACCGCCAGCACATCGAGGCGATCCGAAAGGCCGGCGCGGTCTTCAACGAAGCCGTGCTGTCCGGCGGCGGCTCGCGCAGCCTGATCTGGCCTCAGATCTTTGCCGATGTGCTCGGCGTTCCGGTCAGCGTTGCCCGCTCGCGTGAAACCGGTGCGCTGGGAGCGGCGATTGCAGCCGGAACCGGCGTCGGTGTCTTCGCAGACTTCGGCGCCGGTGCTGCGGCCATGGTCCGGACCGAGCGGCATTATCGTCCGGATGTCTCGCTTGAGGCACATTATGCGCGGCGCTACGCTCTCTATCAGGATATCGCCGAGGCAATGGCACCGCTCTGGCGGCGTCTGACGGCGGTTCCGCTGGCAGCGGGAGCGGCGGCATGAACATGCGGGTGAATGATGGGGCCATCGATGCGGGAAGCTACGACTACATCATCGTCGGCGCGGGATCGGCGGGATGCGTTCTGGCCAACCGGCTGTCGCGCGATCCGAAAACTCGTGTCCTGCTGCTCGAAGCCGGCGGCAGCGACCGATATCACTGGGTGCATGTGCCGATCGGCTATCTCTATTGCATGGGCAATCCGCGCACCGATTGGATGATGAAGACGGCGGCGGAAGCCGGACTGAACGGCAGGTCACTGCCTTATCCGCGTGGAAAAGTGCTGGGCGGCTGCTCGTCGATCAACGGCATGATCTATATGCGCGGCCAAGCGGCCGATTACGACGGCTGGCGGCAAGCCGGCAATTCCGGCTGGGGCTGGGATGACGTGCTGCCCTATTTCCTGAAATCCGAGGACAATTATCGCGGGAAGTCGCCGATGCACGGGGCAGGCGGCGAATGGCGGGTGGAAAAGCAACGGCTTTCCTGGCCGATCCTCGATGCCTTTCGCGATGCGGCCGAGGAGCTCGGCATTCCAAAAACCGACGATTTCAACGATGGCGACAATGAGGGCTCCGGCTATTTCGAGGTCAATCAGCGCGGCGGCCTGCGCTGGAACACGACAAAGGCCTTTCTGCGCCCGGCGATGAAGCGGCCCAATCTGCGCGTGCTGACCCGCGCCGAAACCGAGCGGCTGGAATTCGACGGCAGGATGGTGACCGGCGTGCGGTTCCGGCTGAACGGGCAGAAACATCTGGCTCGCGCCGATCGCGAGATCATCCTGTCTGCCGGTGCGATCAATTCGCCGAAAATCCTCGAGCTTTCCGGCGTCGGTCGCCCGGATGTGTTGTCCGCTGCCGGACTGGACGTCGCCCACGAACTTCGGGGTGTCGGCGAAAACCTGCAGGACCATTTGCAGATCCGTACGGTCTTCCGCATCGAGGGCGCAAAGACGCTGAACCAGCTCTATCACAACTTGTTCAGCCGAGCGGGTATGGGGCTTGAATATATGCTGCGCCGGTCCGGTCCGCTGTCGATGGCGCCGAGCCAGCTCGGTATCTTTGCCAAGAGCGATCCGGCTGTTGCGACCGCCGATCTCGAATATCACGTGCAGCCCTTGAGCACAGACCGGCTCGGCGAGCCGCTGCATAAATATCCCGCTGTCACCGTCTCCGTCTGCAATCTGCGGCCGGAAAGCCGGGGGAGCGTGCATGTTGGCGGCCCGGACCTTTGCATGGCGCCGGAAATCCGCCCGAACTATCTTTCGACAGCCGGCGACCGGATGGTTGCGACGAAATCGATCCGGCATGCCCGCCGGCTGATGGAGGCCGATGCCATTCGCAATTACCGGCCGCAGGAGATGCTGCCGGGCACGGAATATCAGAGTGACGAGGACCTGATCCGTCGGGTCGGCGATATCGCCACAACGATTTTCCATCCGGTCGGCACCTGCAAGATGGGCAGCGACACCATGGCGGTTGTCGATCCGCAATTGCGGGTGCATGGGCTTGCGAGACTGCGGGTGGTCGATGCCTCGATCATGCCGACGATCGTCTCGGGCAATACCAACTCGCCAGTAATCATGATTGCCGAAAAGGCCGCGGAAAGCATTCTATCAGAGGCTTAACGCGGTTTTCCCAGGCGAAGCGCGAAGCGGTTTTGCCGGGAATCGGCGTCATAACAGGGGGTTCGGCCGAACCGCTTTCGATCTAAAGCGCCCAGTCATCCCGATTTTGGACCTCGGCAGCTTTGTCCTCGCTGCAAATCGTTTCCAGCGCCAACGAGGCACGACTGGAGTGTCTCTGTTTGTGCCGCAGGATTGCAAATTGGCGGGACGGCAAAGGGAAGCGCGCCTTAACCAGCAGACCCTGCGTCAAGAGCGGCGCGGCCACGGCGCCGGAAACGACCGTTGCGCAGAGGCCTTCTCTTGCTGCCGATATGACTGCTTCATTCGACGGCAGCTCAAGCGCGACTGTCAGATCTGCGGGGCCGATGCCGAGATTGGAAATCGCCGCCTCGAAAGCCGACCGGGTTCCGGACCCTTTTTCCCGCATGACCCATTTCGTGCCCGAAACCAGCTCCGCCGGGGCGATCGGTTTGCCACGCGCCCAGGGATGGCGCGGACCGACGACGATAAGGAGTTCGTCCTCGGCGAGCGGCCGAATATTCAGCGCCGGTTCGTCAACGCTGCCCTCGACGAAACCGACTTCCGCCAATCCATCGAGAACCGCTTTCGCCGCCGTGGTCGTGTTGCCGATCATCAGCTTGAGGTCGATGCCCGGGTAGCGGACCTTGAAACGCATCAGCATCGCCGGCAGCCAATAGCTTGCGATCGTCTGGCTGGCAAAAACAACGAGCTCACCCTTTTGCAAGCCGCCGAGATCGGACAAGACGAGTGCTGCGGCTTTTGCGCGCGCGAGTGTGGCTCGTGCCTCCCCCAGAAACACCCGCCCTTCATATGTCAGCTCTATGCGGCGTCCGACACGGTGAAAAAGCTCGACGCCATAGGAGGCCTCGAGATTGCGGATGGCCGAACTGACGGCCGACGGCGTGAGGCCGATCGCCGCGGCGGCATTGGTCAGGTGCTCGCGTTCCGCAACCGCAACGAAAATGGAGAGCTGTTCGAAAGTCATGATGCAATCGTTCGATTTTACCGAATGAACTATATTAAACTATTCAATGGAAGTCGACAATTGAGTATGGGACAGTGAAGCATTCCGCAAGGTCTTGCCGATGCTCGTTTCCGCCTCCCGTTCCCCGTCGCTTCCTGCCGTCCTGCCGGGACTTGTCCTTTGTGTGGCGGTCACGCTCATTGCGCAGTTGGTTGAGCAGTTGCAGCTGATGATTTTCGGCGCGCACTGGATCGAGAGCCTCGTGCTGGCCATTCTGATCGGCATTGCCATGCGCTCCTCGGTCCGCCTGCCGCAGACCTTCACTCCCGGCATTCACTTCGCCGCCAAGACGCTTCTCGAGATTGCCGTCGTGTTGCTGGGCGCCTCGCTCAGCACGGCCGCCATCCGGCAGGCCGGACTGCCGCTTGTCGGTGGAATTGCCGTCCTGGTTGCGCTGTCCTTGGCCGGCAGCTTTCTGCTTGGCCGGCTCTTCGGGCTGTCGACCAGCCTGGCGACCTTGGTTGCTTGCGGCAACTCGATCTGCGGCAATTCTGCGATCGCCGCGGCAGCACCTGTGATCGGCGCCAAACCGGACGATATCGCCGCCTCGATAGCCTTTACCGCGCTGCTCGGCGTTGGTGCGGTGCTGACTTTGCCGCTTCTGCATCTGTTCCTGGGTCTCAGCGCCGTACAATATGGCGTTTTCGCAGGGCTGACAGCCTATGCCGTGCCGCAGGTATTGGCGGCGACGGCCTCCGCCGGCGCCGTCAGCACCCAGGTGGGCACGCTCGTCAAGTTGATCCGCGTGATGATGCTCGGCCCCGTCATTCTTGTGCTCGGCGCAGTTCATGGTCGCCGTCCCGGCGGCGCCGCAATCAATCTCCGCCATGTTCTGCCATGGTTCATCCTCGGTTTTGCGGCCATGGCGACGCTTCGTTCGCTCGACGCGATCCCGGCGCCGCTGCTGCCCGCGATGTCGGCTGTATCAGCCGCCTTCACCGTTACTGCCATGGCCGCGTTGGGCCTCTCCGTCGATGTCAGATCCATCGCCCATACCGGCGGTCGGGTCCTCGTCGCGGCGGCGCTGTCGCTGCTGGCTCTGGCGGTGCTTGGGCTTTGCTTGATCGGCCTGCTGAATATCGTCTGAGACGGGGTGGTGTGCCCAAAATACTTGCAAAAATTCCCGTTGCCTTCCAAACGATCAGCGGCTAGCCTGTATATACAGGGCGGAGAAGCAAAGATCGTCATGCGGGTCATCTCTTCACAGCAAGCTGCGGATCTCCTCGAAGACGGGATGACGGTCGCTGCCTCGGGTTTTGGAGGATGCTGCCATCCCGAGGCCATCACGGCCGCGGTGGAGGAGCGTTTCCTCGCCACTGGAAAACCGCGCAAGCTGACACTTCTGTTTGCTGCCAGCACGGGCGATCGTCAGACGCGCGGCATGGGGCATTTCGGCTATGAGGGCCTCGTCGCCCGCGTGATCGCCGGGGGATGGCGGGGAACGCCGCGCCTTGGCAGGCTGGCGATCGAGGAAAAGATCGAAGCGCATTGTTGGCCGCAAGGCGTCATCGCCCAGCTCTATCGGGCGATTGCCGCCGGTCAGCCTGGGGTGATCACCCATATCGGGCTCGGTTCTTTCATGGACCCGCTGCATGGCGGCGGCCGCATGAATGCGACGACGCCGCGAGCGCTTGTCGAGCGCGTGTCGTTGCGCGGCAAGGAATGGCTGCTTTATCCCTCGATGCCGCTCGACTGCGTGCTTTTGCGCGGTACGACGGCCGACGAAGACGGCAACGTCACCCTCGAGGACGAAGCCTTTCCGCTCGACGTGCTCGCCATGGCGCAGGCAGGCCGAAATTCCGGCGGTGTCGTCATCGTGCAGGTCAAGCGGATTGCCGAGCGCGGCTCGCTGCCGCCGGGCGATGTTCGCATCCCGGCGGCGCTGGTCGATTATGTCGTCGTCTGCGAAAATCCGGCCCAGCACGGCGTCAGTTTCGCCGAGACAGACAATATCGCCTATACCGGGCGCGTCCGGATGGCGGTGAGCCGCCTGCACCCGGCGCCGCTGTCGGCCGATAAGATAATTCAGCGCCGTGCCTTCCTGGAGTTGGCGCCGCTCCATCGCCCGACGATCAACCTCGGCATCGGCATTGCCGCCGGGATCGGTCGGATCGCCAGCGAAGAGGGATTCGACGATTATACGGTGACGATCGAATCCGGCGTGATCGGCGGCGTGCCGGCCGAGGAACTGTCCTTCGGCGCTGCCGTCAATCCGACCGCCATCGTCCCACAGGCTTCGCAGTTCGACTTTTACGACGGCGGCGGCCTCGATATCGCCTTTCTCGGCATGGCCGAGGTGGATAGGCACGGTGCGGTCAATGTCAGCCGCTTCAACAATTCCATCGTTGGGGTCGGCGGCTTCACCAATATTTCGCAGACGGCGGGGCGTGTTGTCTATCTCGGCGCATTTTCGGCCGGCGGCGCGGAAATTGCGGTTGCCGACGGCAGCCTCGACATCATCCGGGACGGCAGAGTTTGCAAGATCGTCGACCATGTCGACCAGATCAGTTCGAGCCCGGCCTTTGCGCCGGAAGGGCAGTCGCAGCTCGTCGTCACCGAGCGGGCGGTCTTTCGAGTGATCGACGGATGCCTGATGCTGACGGAGTTTGCCCCCGGCATCGATCTCGCCTCCCATGTTCTCGACCGCCTGCCGAAGGGCGTCGCGGTGTCGGGCCAGCTGAAACAGATGGACGCGCGCCTGTTTGCCACCCACGCCATGAAGGACTTTGCCCCATGAAAATCGATGGAGCCGTCATCATCGTCACGGGCTCGGCAACAGGCGTCGGGGCCGCATGCGTGAAGCAGTTCGCCGAGAGCGGTGCCCGGGTGGTCGTCAATTACAACAGCAGCAACAAAGAGGCCGATGAAACGGCCGATATCTGCCGCAGCCTGGGCGCGGAGGTCGAGATCGTCCAGGCCGACGTTGCCGACGATGCGGCCTGCCGCCGGATGGTCGCGACGGCCGTCAACCGGTGGGGGCGGCTCGACGCCCTGGTGAACAATGCCGCAACGACGGTCAAATCGGATCCTTTCGATCTGGAGACATTGTCGGCCGAAGATTTTCAGAGTGTTTTCGGCGTCAATGTCATCGGCGCCTATCAGATGTGCCGGGCGGCGGTGCCTGTGATGCGTGACAGCGGCGGCGGTGCGATCGTCAATGTCTCATCCAACGTTGCCTTTACCGGCGGCGGCAGTTCGCTTGCCTATACGGCCTCCAAGGGTGCGCTCAATGCGTTGACCCTGGCGCTAGCGCGCACCTGCGGTCCCGATATCCGGGTGAACGCGGTTTGCCCCGGCATCATCGATACGCGCTGGATGCGCGACACGCTCGGGCCGGATGCCTATGGCGCCATTGCCAAGCGATTTTCGGAAACCGCGCCGCTCGGCCGGGTCGCGACACCGGAAGACGTTGCCGGCGCCATTGTCTGGCTTGTTCAGGGGGCAGAGTTCGTCACTGGCGAATTGCTTTCCGTCGACGGCGGCATCCGCCTGTCGGGTGGTGTTCGCAAGCCCGTGGCATCCGGCGGAGCCGCATCGTGACGTTGTCGGCCCAATCCATTCTCGATTTCCCGGTGCCGCAAGCGACGCATGTGGTTACTGCAAGAGATGCCATCCTCTACGCCCTGTCTGTCGGCTACGGCACCAACCCGCTCGACGAAAACCTATTGAACTATGTCTATGAACGCGATCTCGTGACCGCGCCGACCCTTGCCAATGTCGTGGCGCATCCAGGCCCGTGGATGCAGCAGACGGGTGTCGACTGGGCGCGTCTCGTGCATTCCGAGCATCGCCTGACCATCCACCGGCCAGTCCCTCTCGATGTGCCGCTGATCTCCCGGTCGCGCGTCTTGTCGGTGGTCGATCGCGGCCTTGAGAAAGGCATGTTCGTCAGCTTCGAGCGCATGATCGCAACCGTGGACGGTGATGAGCCGATCGCGACGATCGTCCAGACGAACGCCTGCCGCGGTGACGGTGGATGCGGTTCGGCGGGATCGGCGCCTGAACCTCTGTCCAAAGTCCCGGACCGAGAGCCGGACTTCGAATTCAATGTCGACCTCCCTGACAACGCCGCGCTGCTTTATCGCCTGAACGGCGATCTCAATCCGCTGCATGCGGATCCACAGGCAGCCGGCCGAAGCGGCTTCGATCGGCCGATCCTGCATGGGCTGTGCAGCTTCGGTTATGCGGGCTACGCCATCATCGCCGCCATCGATCCAGGCATGAAGATCGGCTTGCGGGCGATCGCGGCGCGGTTCAGCGCGCCGATCTTTCCCGGAGAAACGATCACCCTGCAGATGTGGCGCAACGACGCCGAGATTCGCTTCAGGGGGATCGTTGCGTCACGGGGTGTGACCATCCTCGACAATGGCATGGCGAGGCTGTCATGACGAAAGCGGTCAAACCAGCCGCCCGCGAGGCGCGCCATTATATCAGGATCAAGGAGCAGATCCTGGCCGACATCGCCGAAGGCAAGCTGCAGCCGGGAGACCGGGTATCCTCTGAAAGCGAACTGGTGGCGGCATTCGGCGTCAGCCGCATGACGGCGAACCGCGCGCTGCGGGAATTGATGTTCGAGGGTGTCCTCAAGCGATCCGCCGGGATCGGAACCTTCGTGTCGCCAAAGCACCTCGACGTCGATCTGCTTCAAATCCGCAACATAGCCGACGAAATACTGGAGCGGGGTCACACGCATAAGGCGGCGGTCGTTCAGGCCGGCTCGATGAAGGCGGATGCCAACGTTGCCGACGCGCTCGAACTGACGCTCGGCGCTGAGGTGATGCACTCGCTGATCGTGCACCTGGAAAACGACCAGCCCATTCAGGTCGAGGAGCGCTACGTCAATCCGCTGGTCGCGCCCGACTATCTGTCGACCGATTTCAGCAGCATGACGCCGAACGAATATCTGACGAAGGTGGCGCCGATAACGGCGTTCGAACATATCGTCCAGGCCGTCAAACCGGACACGACGATCCGCAAATATCTTGGCCTGAAGAATGATCACCCTTGCCTGCGCGTCTTTCGAAGGACCTGGTCGGGCGAGGCCGTCGTGACCTGTGCGCTGTTATACTATCCGGGCGCGCAATATCGGCTGGAAGCACGGTCCACCAAGGGTCCCTCGAAGCCCGTCGCCATTCTCGGAGAGAAACAGTGAGCGCCACCCATTCTCCATCGATCACCTTCAGCGCGTCGCCGCCGACGATCGAGGACATCGCAGCAATTGCCCGTCGTCACGCCAGGATCGAAATCTCCGCCGAGGTCGAGGCTCGGATTACGGCGGCGCGCGCCGTCGTCGATCGCTATACGGAAAAGGAGCTGCCGGTTTATGGCCTGACGACAGGACTGGGAGCGGGGGTCGATACACGACTTGCAACGGAAGATCTGGTGGCGTTTCAGATGCGTGTGCCGCAAGCCCGCGCGGTCGGCGTCGGAAAGCCGCTTGCCCAGGAATCCGTGCGGGCGATGATGGCCGTTAGGGCTGCAGGCATGGCGGCGGGCGGCTCCGGCATTTCGCTGAACGTGTTCCGTGGTCTGATCGCCGCCATCAATGCAGATATCCATCCGGTCGTCCCGTCATTGGGCTCGATCGGTGCGGCGGATTTGGCTCCGCTTGCCCATATGAGCCGGGCGCTTCTCGGCTTCGGCGAGATCGAGCTTGGCGGCGAAGTGCTGCCGGCCGCCATCGCCCTGGAAAGGGCCGGCCTGAAACAACTCGAATTGGCGCCGAAGGACGGGCATGCGCTTGTCGTGGCCAACAGTCTCTCCATCGGCCTTGCCTGCCTGGCGCTTGAGGATATCGAGCGGCTCTTCGATTGGTCCCTGAAGGCGATTGCCGTTAATTTCGAAGCGTTCCGGGCCAATGTCAGCGTCTTCGACGATCGCGCTCTCGCTGCCAGACCGGCCTTTGGGCAGCGCCGTGTCGCCGCTCAACTGATGGAACTGCTTTCGGGAAGCTCCTTGCTTGCGGCCGATGCCGCAAGACGTCTCCAGGATCCTTTGAGCTACCGCTGCACGCCGCAGGTCTGGGGCGCGATGAGGCATGCGATCGACGAGGCAAGGCAGGCGACGGAGATAGATCTCGTCAGCTCCAGCGACAATCCTGTCGTCATCGCCTCCGAAGGCGTCATTCTTGCACACGGCAATTTCGACATGACCGCTTTTGTGCTCGCCTGGGAAAGGCTGGGGCAGGCGATGGCGCATTGTGCGGCAGGCACCGCCTATCGGATCATGAAGATCATGTCGCCCGGCATGTCAGACCTCCCGCGCTTCCTGACCCCGATGGGCCAGAGCCGGACCGGTTTTGCGACCGTGCAAAAGACCGTCTCGGCCATGGAAGCCGAAATCCGCCATCTCGCCATGCCGGTTTCGCTTTCGCCCTTTCCCGTCGCCGATGGCGTGGAAGACCAAGCGTCGATGGCGCCGAGCGTTTTGGCAAAGACGCAGGCGATCGTCGAGCGCCTGCGTTATCTCGTTGCCATCGAACTGATTGCCTCGGCCCAGGCCGTCGAGCTGCGCGGCGTCTCAGGCGAATTGGGCAAGGGATCGGCTGAGGCCTATGCTTTCGTCCGCAATCACGTCCCGGCGCTTGATGAGGATCGCGCGCAAGGGCCGGATTTTGCGGCGATCGCCGCATTGATCGGGCTTGGCCCGCTGTAAGCCCGGTTCGCCACTGCCCCACCAAGAAGGGCAGGGCGCCGACCGGTCATGCCGACGGCTATTCTGGGGAACGCCGCCGGTTCGTTCATTGAAAAGTCAACAAGAGGGAATGACTATGAAAAATTGGACAAAGGGCATCCTTGCAGCCGGCATCATGGCAACCGCCATGTTCCAGTCTGCATCCGCAGAGACCATCAAGGTCGGCAGCAAGAATTTCACTGAGCAGTTCATCCTCGCTGAAATGTATTCAGCCGTTCTGGAAAATGCCGGCTTCACCGTCGAGCGCAAGATCAACCTCGGCGGCACGCTGATTGCGCACCAGGCATTGGTGGCCGGCGAGATCGATCTTTATCCGGAATATACCGGCACGGCGCTCGCATCCGTCGTCAAGGGCGAGATGTCGACCGACGCCGACAAGGTCTATACGCAGGTCAAGGACTTCTACGCCAAGCAGTTCAATCTCACATGGCTGAAGCCGAGCGGGATCAATAACGGCTATGTCATCGTCGTCCGGCAAGAAACGGCGCAGGCCAACAATCTGAAGAGGCTGTCGGATCTCGCCAAGGTCTCCAAGACACTGGTCTTCGGCGGCGGCGCCGAATTTCCGGATCGCGCCGACGGCCTGCCCGGCCTGAAGCGCGTCTACGACGCCGAGTTCAAGGAGTTCAAGCAGTTCGCCAAGCTTGGTCTTCGTTACGACGCGCTGGAACAAAAGGATATCGACGTTGCCAATGGTGCGGCGACCGACTGGCAGATCGGCTCGAAGAATCTCGTGCCGCTGGCAGACGACAAGGGTCTGTTTCCGCCCTACTACGTGGCGCCTGTTGTCCGCCAGGACGTGCTGAAGGCCAACCCGAAGGTTGCCGAACTGCTCGAAGCGGTCGGCTCCCATCTCGACAACGAAAAGATGCGGGTCCTCAATGCCAAGGTCGAAACCGATCACGAGGAAGCCAAGGACGTGGCGGTCGATTTCCTCAAGGAAAACGGCCTCCTGCCGAAATGATTGTCATGCCTCCGCGGCCGGATATCAATCCGGCTGCGGTCTGGCGCGGCGATCCATTTAAGGGTTTTTGTTCGAAAATCCGTCCGGTCAGCAGCCGGGCAGGAATATGGAGAAGCGGGAAATGCAGGAAATCTGGATCGATTATCTCAACGCCCTCGATGCCAAGGCGCTGGCGCTGACGAATGACGAGATTCTCGATGCGGTGTCGAAGGCGCTGGATGCGCAGGGCAGGGGTGAAACCGTCATCGAGCCGCGTGTTCATCTTGTGCCGGAGAGCTCCGACAAAGGCCATTTCAACGTGCTTCGCGGCTACGTCAAAGCGCTGAATTATGCCGGCGTCAAAGTCGTCGGCGACTTCGTCGACAACTACAAGGTCGATCTGCCTTCGGAGCTTGCGGTCCTCAACCTGTTCGACCCGAACACCGGCGTGCCGAAGGCCATCATCGACGCAACTGATATCACCGACATGCGCACCGGGGCCGTCACCGCTCTTGGCGCAAAATATCTCGCCCGCAAGGACAGCAAGATTCTCGGCCATATCGGTGCGCGCGGAACCTCTTACTGGAATGTCCGGCTTCTCGACCATCTCTTCGACTTCGAGGAAATCCGCGTGCATTCGCGCCGGCCGGAAAGTCGGGATGCCTTCGCCAAGCGTCTTGAGGCGGATCTCGGCAAGAAGATCATCGTCACCGACAATTGGGAGGATTGCCTCAAGGGCGCCGACATCATGGTCGAGGCGAGCCGCCTGCCGGAACCGGCGCCGCTGTTCAAGACGGAATGGGTGAAGAAGGGCGCCTTCGTCGTGCCCTATGGCACGATGAGCGCGCTTGAATTCGATCTCACCGACATCATGGACAAGGTCGTCGTCGACGATTGGGGACAATGCGGCCCCGGCAAGCCGTTCGGAGCGCTTCGCCGTCACGTCGACGAGCGCAAGGTGACGGCCGAGAACCTGCATGCCGAAATCGGCCAGATCGTCTGCGGCATGAAGCCCGGCCGCGAAAGTGACGAGGAGACGATCCTGTTCTGGCACCGCGGCCTCAGCACCACCGACGTGGCGCTCGGCGCCGCCATGGTCGACAAGGCAAGAGAGATGAACATCGGCCAGCGGCTGCGGTTCGCATAGTTGCCATGGTGATGTCCAAGCCGATCGCCTGTTCGAGAATGTATAATCTCAGTCCGCGCATTCGCGGCCTGTGGGATGCGTTGTTTGCGCTGGTCAGCGTGCAGTCCGGCATTGAGCTCGAGATCATCGCTCATGCAGCACCGGCGCCGCTGTCGGAGCTATGGGCGAGGCCGGACATGGGGCTGGTCTTTATGTGCGGCTATCCGTTTTCGCGTATGCCCGAGGGCGCCAGGCCGACTGCCCTTGCTGCACCCGTTTCGAGCGAGGCATGGTCTTTGGACCAGCCGCTCTATGCCAGCCACATTCTCGTCGCCTCCACCGGGGCGGTGAACGAGGTAGCGGATCTCGCTGTGGCCCGCTGGGGCTGGACCGTGCGCGATTCCCAATCGGGCTACCACGCGGCGCGTTCTTTTCTTGCCGACCGGTTTGCCGGGAAAGTGAAGCAGAGCATGACGGTCGGGCCGCTGCTCAACCCGTCAGGCATCGTCGCCGCCCTCAAGGACGGCAGGATCGATGCGGGTGCGATCGATGCTTACGCCTTCCAATTGTTGTCGATGCACGAAACCGATGCGATCGATGGTCTTCGTATTCTGGCGACGACCGATCCGCTTCCCGCGCCGCTATTGGTTGCCGCGCAAACCTTGCCTGCGGACATCGCCACAGCATTACAGCAAAGCCTCGTGACGTTGCATGAAACGCGTGAGGGAGCGGCGGTTTTGGAACGGCTCGGCCTCCGGCGATTTTCGACGGTCGTTCCCCCGGCCTACGATAGTCTGCCGCTAAGAGCCGACGACGCCGATCGCAGATTGGGGATCACATGGTAGACAGCCGAACGAGCGCTCGGATGCGGAGGTTTCGACGATGAAATGGGTCCCCAAACATCTCGACCGGCTCTTCGACGCGCTGTTGGAGCACCTCTATCTCGTTTTTTCCTCGGTCGGCATTGCCCTGGTGATCTCGCTGATCGTCGGGATATGGGCGGCGAGGCGGCCGCGGAGTTTTGCGGCCATCGTCATCTTCACCGGCATCCTGTTCGCCGTGCCGAGCCTGGCGCTGTTTGCGCTTCTGATCCCCATCATGGGCATCGGGGCGGCACCCGCCATAACCGGTCTTGCCGCCTACTCGCTGATGATCCTGATCCGCAATATCGGCATGGGATTTCAGGCTATTCCGCGTGACATATTGGAAGCTGCTGATGGCATGGGCTACGGCACGGCACGGCGGATCTGGGAAGTAGAACTGCCGCTGGCCATGCCCTATATCGTCGGCGGCATCCGCATCGCCATGGTGACGGTCATCGGCATCGCCACCGTTGCCGCCTATATCAATGCCGGCGGGCTCGGCGTCATCATTTTCGAAGGCATCGACCAGCGCTTTCCCGAAAAGATCATCGCCGGCGGGCTGCTGACGTCATGTCTGGCGCTCTTTGCCGACTGCTGTTTTGCCTCCTTCGAAAGGCTGCTGCGCCGGCGCAGCGGGGGGAAGCCGGCATGATCGTGATCGATGCATTCAGCTGGATCTTCAACAATTCCGGCACCTTCTTCAACGCGTTCAATCGCCATCTTCTGATGTGCGCCCTCTCGCTCGGCATCGCCTTCGTCATCGCCGTGCCGCTCGGATTTGTCGTCGCACGGGCACCACGCGCCGCCTTTGCGGTGGTCAATATAGCCGGCGCCTTGCGCTCCATCCCGAGCCTGGCGATCCTGTCGGCGACGATGCCTTTTCTCGGCATCGGATTGCTGCCGTCGGTGATCGCCCTCATCGTCCTGGCCGTGCCGCCGCTATTGTTGAACACGATCATTGGCATCCGCGAGATCGACGCCTCGGTGATCGATGCGGCGGATGGAATGGGCATGAGCGCCGGACAGATGCTGTGGGAGATCGAACTTCCCCTGGCCGTTCCCGCGATTCTGTCGGGCGTCAGGACGAGCGCCATCCAGGTCATCGGCGGGGCGGCGCTGGCCTCTTTCATCGGCGGCGGCGGGCTTGGCGATTTCATCAATGCCGGCATTGCGATCATGAACATGCCGCGCCTTCTTGTCGGAGCGGTGCCGATTGCCCTGCTCGCAATCTTTGCGGAATTGGCCTTCGGCGCCCTGGAGCGCCTCTTCACTCAACGGCGCTGAGCGGCCGAAAGCGGATATCAGGATGATTCATCTCGATCATGTTACCAAGAACTACGACGGAAGCGGCCAGCATGCGGTCGACAACCTCGATCTCCTGATCGAGACTGGTACGACGGTTGCCCTGATCGGTCCTTCGGGCTGCGGCAAAACCACGACCATGCGGATGATCAATCAGTTGGAGACCCCGACGACGGGACGTGTGCTGGTCGACGGCAGGGATATCGCCCGGGTCGACCAGAAGGAGCTGCGCCGCAGCATCGGCTATGTCATCCAGCAGGTCGGTCTGTTTCCGCATATGTCGATCGCACGCAATGTCGCGACCGTCCCGCGGCTTCTCGGCTGGGAAAAGGCGCGCAGCAATCGCCGCGTCGACGAACTCCTGGATCTCGTCGGTCTTGATCCGGCCATCATGCGGCAGCGTCTGCCGCATGAATTGTCAGGCGGGCAGCGCCAGCGCGTCGGTTTCGCGCGTGCACTCGCAGCCGACCCCGCAATCATGCTGATGGACGAACCGTTCGGCGCGATCGATCCGATCACCCGCGTCCGGCTTCAGGACGAATTCCGCGATATTTTGAGGAAGGTGAAGAAAACCGTCGTCATCGTCACGCATGACCTCGATGAGGCTATCAAGATGGGCGATCGCATTGCGATCATGCGGGATGGCCGCCTCCTTCAATATGATAGCCCGCAGGAAATCCTTGCGCGTCCCGTCAACGAATTCGTCGAGAGTTTCCTCGGCCCCGACCGAGCCATAAAGAGGCTCAGCTTGATTGCCGTATCGACGATCATGACCGCGCCGGAACCGTCCAACGGCGATGCCGAGATCGCCGCTGACGCCACGGTTCACGATGCCTTGGCGCTCATCCTCTCCGGTGAGATGCCGGGCCTGCATGTCAGGTCAGCCGATGGGACGCTTGCGGGATATCTGTCGCGAGACACCTTGTTGCGCGCCAATCGGCTGTAGAGCTCACCTGCTAAGCAGATGCGAGCGCAGCGCCGAGGACACGAACCATCGATATTGGAGCGCAACTCACCGACTCGCTCGCGGTGCGCGAAGGGATCAACATGCCAATGCTACCCACGCGCGCTGAAAGGGATTGCCGATCGCCCGCCTCAGGCTGTAGATCGGTATCACACAATGGGATTGTGTGAAGCCGGTCGCAATGGCGTCAACGCCGCTCATTCATCATCGGCTGTCTGAAGCTTTACCAGCGCGCTGCGCTGTCACATAAGGGGTCGACGCCATTGTCTTCGCTTGTTCTTCCTAGTCGCCCGCTTTCGTTGGCGCGCAACGTCATCTCCACGCCAAATGCTTACTTCTGGTCAACGCCTATCATCCTGGCACTGGCTATCTTTCTCTTCGTTTCGGCAGCGCCAGGCGTGATCCGCGATTTCCAGATCAGCCAGAACCCCTTGGTGCTCGAAAACGGCGATGTGCAAAACGGGCGATGCACGACGCGCAAAGCCATCTTCACGGATTGCGAAGCACGCCTTGTCTACAATTACGGCGGACGGGACTACGACACCGAGGTCGAGGTCATGTTCGTCGATTTCCATACCGGCGACTATGAAACTGGCCTTGTGATCTCAGCCGATCATCCGGAACTCGCGACGATGAGCCTCGGTCTGGATATGCTCTGGAACCGGATCATCACGCTGACTGTGTTTGTCATCCTGCTTGGCGGCATGAGCCTGGGTATGATTTTTCTCGGTATCCGCATTTGGCGGGTCAAGGGCCAACTGCGCCGGCCTGCCATGCTGACCCCTGTCCCGGTCGAGGTGACCGCATTCGACCGCAAACGCGGCGTCCTTTCCATCACCTATAATGACAAGATCGCCGCCGACAAAACGGGGCGATCGGCTTACACGCGCATGAAGAATGGAGAAGAGCCGCTCATCGTCGGTGAAGCCAAGGGCAAAGCGATCGGACTGGCTGTCAGGCACGGCAATACTGCTCTTCCGGTGCTTCTGGACGATCGTCTGCAGCGCGTCGAGCTTACGAATGATGAGCGTGCCGCCGCTCTTGCATCTCTTGCGTCTCAGCAAGAAGGCGATCGGAATGCGACGGTCTTGGTCGAAGAGCCCAAAAAGGCGGTATCGATCTGGAAGCGGCTGCAGATTTTCTTCGGTGTGTTGCTCCTGATCGTCGTCGGTGTGGTCGGCTTCTGGCTTTGGTACGTCACGAGCTCCACGACACAATTTCAATCGCCTGGCATGGATATCAACAATCTCATGCCGGCGCCGTTGAACGAGTGGGGATGCCAGCAGCTCAAGAAGCGGTTCGATCAGGATCGTGCGCCGTTTGGTTGCGTCGCTGACGATTACACAAGTTGGAAATAGGGACTTTCAATGGCGGGCTCAGCCGGGAGGACTGGCTCGGCCTGCCTGGCGCCTAGCCATTTTGGGGATAAGCTCGGAAAAAATCTGCGGATGCAGGCAACACACCATTGCGAAACCAACCGCGCTCGGCAAATGTCACCTCACGTAGCGTGAGACAAGTTCATGTCATTTCGGATCGAACGTCTGGTTGAAAAACACGTCAGCGGCGCGGCCGACGTATTGGTAAGAGCCTATGCCCTGCCGCCGTGGAACGAGAGCTGGTCCCTTGAGGCGGCTGCGGAAAATGTGACCTATGTGCTTGAAACCCCTAGATCGGTTGCGCTGGCGGCGGTTGATGAAGGCAAGGTGCTCGGGATTGCGCTGGGCGTACGACAGCGGCGCCACACCGGCCCGGTGATTTACTTGGACGAGCTTTCAGTGCAACCCGACGCACAGGGTAAGGGAATAGGCACTGCTCTGCTTTCTGCAATGTTTGAAACAGCCAAAGCTGAAGGGTGTAATAGCGTCTGGCTGATCTCGCAGCGAGGTGGGGCGCTGTCGGAGTTCTATCAGCGTTGCGGATTTGCTATGAGAGACGAGCTTGGCCTGTACTCCAGATCGAGCGGATAGTGCTGGATTGGGAGTCTCTGATCCGCCATTGACGATCCTGAGGATGGCGGGCCTGCGACGACGTCGAGCCGCCGCGCATCGATCGAGAATTTACGCCTTTCCATACATCTGGCTCGCCCGCAGCAGGCGTTGCGAATAGGGATGCTCGACCGCGCCTCTGCGCAGGGCTGCGATATCGACCTGTTCGACGATCTCGCCGGCTTCCATAATGGCGACGCGGCTGCACATATGGGAGACGACGGCGAGATCATGGCTGACGAGCAGATAGGTGAGGCCGCGTTCCCGACGCAAATCCTGAAGGAGATTGAGGATTTCGGCCTGAACCGACACGTCGAGCGCAGATGTCGGTTCGTCGAGAAGCAGAACATCCGGGTCCAGCATCAGGGCGCGGGCGATCGCCACACGCTGCCGCTGTCCGCCGGACAGCTGGTGCGGAAATCGGTAGCTCAGCGCCGGATCGAGGCCGACCGATCTCAGGACGGCATTCACGTCGACGGAATTCGTATCCAGTCCCTGGTTGCGCAGCGGCTCTTTCAGCTGCGAGCGGATGGTTTTGCGCGGGTGGAGCGACCCGTAGGGGTCCTGGAACACCATCTGCACCCGGCGGAAGAACGGCCGGCTGCGCTGCCGGTCCAGCGTCTCGCCCTGGAGCGAGATCCGGCCGTCATAATTGGCGTTGAGGCCGGAAAGCGCCCTGAGCACGGTGGATTTTCCGCAGCCGGACTCGCCGACCAGGCCGAAGGCCGTGCCGCTCTCGATGGCGAGGCTGATGTCTCTGACGACGGGTCGCTGGCCATGCCCGAAACGGATCGTGAGATTGTCGATCTTGATCACCGCGGCGCCTCCAATACGGGTTCGTCGAGCCAGGCCGGATCGCGTTTGAGGATCGGCAGCCGGGCAGGGGGATTGTCGATCGTCGGCAGGGATGCGAGCAGCCCTTGCGTATAGGGGTGTCTGGCCTTGTCGAGATCGCGCGCCTCGAGCACTTCGACGACCCGCCCCGCATACATGATGAGGACGCGATCGCAGAAATTCCTGATCAGATTGAGGTCGTGACTGATGAAGATCAGGCCGAGATTGCGGCGTAGCACGAGCTCGTCGAGCAGCGCCAGGATTTCGAGCCTTACCGTCACGTCGAGTGCCGACGTCGGCTCGTCGGCGATCAGCACTTCGGGTTCGGCGATCAGCATCATGGCGATCATCGCGCGCTGGCCCATCCCGCCGGAGATTTCGTGCGGATAAAGGCGGGCCACGCGCTCGGGATCGCGAATCTGGACGGCTTCGAGCATATCGAGCGCTTGGCGGGAGGTCTGCTTGGTGCTCGCCTTGGGATGATGGAAACGATAGGTTTCGGCGATCTGTTCGCCGATCCGCATGACAGGATTGAGCGAATATTTCGGGTCCTGCAGGATGAGCCCGATCCGCCGCCCCCTGATCGTCATCATCGTTTTCTCGTTTGCCTTGAGCAGATCCACGTCGCGAAAGCGCATCCGCTCGGCATTGACGATCGCGGTCGGCGGTAAGAGCTTCATGATCGCCCGCCCGACAGTGGATTTTCCCGATCCGGATTCACCGACGATCCCGAGTTTTTCCTGTCCGAGCGCGAAGCTGACGCCGCGCACGGCCCGCACCTGTCCACCGCCGAAGGCGATTTCGAGGTTTCGAATATCGATCAAGGGCTCGGTCATTCTGAACCTCGGGGATCAAGCACATCGCGGAGCGCATCGCCGACGAGGTTGAAGGCGAGGCTGACTAGCGCAATGGCAATGCCGGGTGCGGCGATGACCCAGGGGCTGTCGAGCATGAACTCACGGCCGCTCGCGGCCATCGAGCCCCATTCCGGCCATGGCGGCTGCGCACCGAGGCCGAGGAAGCCGAGACCAGCGGCGGTGATGATGATGCCGGCCATATTGAGGGTGACGCGGACGATCACCGAGGGAATGCACATCGGCAGGATGTGGCGGGTGATGATTGCGATTGAGCTCGCGCCCTGCAGGCGCACGGCGGCGATATAGTCCGCCTTGCGAAGGCTGAGCGTTTCGGCCCGCGCGAGGCGCGCGATCGGCGGCCAGGCCGTCAGCGAAATTGCGATGATTGCGTTGGTGATGCCCGGTCCGAGCGCTGCGGCAAAACCGAGCGCCAGCACCAGCCCGGGGAAAGACAGGAAAATGTCGGTGACGCGCATCAGGATTTCATCGATGATGCCGCCGAAATAACCTGAGACGGTGCCGATCAGCAGGCCGAGCGGGGCGACGATGATCGTGACGAGCATGATGATGTAGAGCGTCGTGCGGGCGCCATAGATCACCCGGGAGAACACATCGCGGCCGAAATTGTCGGTGCCGAGCCAATGGCTTGCCGATGGCGCGGCAAGCCGCCCGGCCATGTCCTGGACGATCGGATCGTAGCTCGTCAGCAAGGGGGCGGCCGTCGCTACCACGATCAGCAGCACGATGATGGCGAGTCCGGCGAGGCCAAGCGGGTGCAGGCTGAATTTCAGCCAGCCCTGATGGATTTGCTGCGCGGACGATTGAAACCAGCCTCGCGGCTCCGGCGCGAGCAGCCATTTGCGAAAGCCGCCGGTGTCAACGCTGTCTGCGTGCTCAGAGGAAATCGTCATGGCGTCACCGTGTCCTCGGATCAAGAATGCGATAGAGGAAGTCCGACAGGATATTGATCGTCAGGAAGACGGCGCCGATCGTCAGCACCGAGCCCATGACGACATTCATGTCATTCATCTGCAGCCCTCGGGTCAGGTACTGGCCGAGCCCCGGCCATCCGAAAACCGTTTCGATCAGCACCGCTCCTTCGAGCAGCCCACCGAAGGTCAGCGCCATGATCGTCAAAAGCTGCACGCGGATGTTCTTGAAGGCATGGCGCCAGACGACCTTGCGGGTGCCGAGCCCCTTTGCCCGCGCAGTGATGATGTATTCCTGGCTGAGCTGCTCCAGCATGAAGCTGCGCGACATGCGGCTGATATAGGCGACGGAATAATAGCCGAGGATCGCCGCCGGCAGGATGATGTGGCCGAGAGCGTTGTGAAACACGTCCCATTGCTGCTGCAGCGCTGCGTCGATCAGGAGAAAGCCGGTCATGGGTGTGACGAGACCTTCGTAGAAGACGTCGATGCGGCCGGATGCGCCGACGAGCTTGAGCTTGGCATAGAAGATGAAGAGCGCCATCAGCCCGGTCCAGAAGATCGGAATGGAATGGCCGGCAAGGGCGACGATGCGGGCGACGTGGTCGATGACAGTTCCGCGTCTGACGGCAGCCGTGATCCCCAGGGGAACGCCGATGATGGCGCCGATGATCATGGCGATGACCGCAAGCTCGATGGTGGCGGGAAAGATCGTCATGAGGTCGGTGAGGATTGGTTGGCCGGTCGTCGCCGAGGTGCCGAGATCGCCTGTCGCGATCTTCCCGACATAGGCGAGGAACTGCATCCAGACGGGTTGCCCGAGCCCCAGCTCATGATAGACGCGATCATAAACCTCCTTGCTGACCTCCGCTCCGGTGATGGCGAGCACCGGGTCGGCAGGCAGCAGACGACCCATCGAAAAGGTCAGGAAGAGAAGGCCGAGCAGCGTCGTCACCACAGCCACGACCCGCCCTGCCAAGCGCCGCAACAGGTTCACCAGAGGGTGCGGGGCCGCCTCGGCGAACCCGCCCTCCGCAGAACGGGTGCCGCTCTCCCGCTTCGATGTCAGATCGGCGCTCGCCACGCGTTCTACTCCTTGGTCACGTCGTGCCAGCGCGTCGACCAGGTCGTGTGCCCGTGATAGTTCTTGACGTTGGCGCGCGTGACATAGGGGTCGGTTCGCTGGAAGAAGATGACGAGCGGCGAGGCCATGCCGGCATAGATGCCGTCCATCTTCTTGAAGATGTCAGTGCGCTTGCCCGTATCGCGCTCCTTCATCGATTGGTCGACGAGTGTGTTGAGCTCGTCCACTTTCATGCCGGCGCGCCAGAGATAATAGCTGCCGAGACGCGCCTCGTCGCTGTTGTCGGGATTGTAGGCATATTGCGTGGCGACAGCGAAAGGATCAGGCAGTCGGGCGCCGGAATTGCCGAGCAGCACCTCGTATTTCCGCTCGCGGAAGGCGGGCGTGAATTCGCCGGGCACGAGATCGAGATCGAGGCCGGCAGCACGGGCGCTCGCCTGCAGCGCTTCGGCGAAGGGCAGTGTCGCCGCGCCCGATGGATTGAGCACCTTCTTCAGGCCATTGGGGTAGCCGGCTTCCGCCAGCAGCTGTTTGGCTTTGGCAGGATCATAGTCGTAGTGGGAGGCAGCTTCCTCGGGCGCGCCGATCATGCCGCGCGGGATCATCGACTGCCAGGGAAAACCGGTATAGCGCATGATGTTGCCGGAGATCGCCTTCCAGTCGAAAGCATGCTGGAAGGCCTCGCGAACCTTCGGCTTCTGCAGATCCGGGTCTTTTTGGTTGAGGGCGATGTAATAGAAGCCCAGACCCGGAACGCTCTCGATCACCACGTCCTTGTTGTTGGACAGGGCATCGAGGTCGCCGCTTGCCAGATACTGGCCGACATCGACATCTCCGGCTTCGAGCTGCAGTCTGAGGTTGCCGGATTCTGGGATATGCCGAGCGACGACGCGGGCCATGGCCGGCTTGCCGCCCCAGTAGTTCGGCTGCGCGTTGAAGATCGCAACATCGTTCGGCCGCCATTGCGCCAGCGCGAACGGGCCGCTGCCGGCAGAATTGGCAGAAAGCCAGGCGCCGCCGAAGTCGCCGTTTGCCTCATGCGAGAGTGCCGTCTTCTTGTCGATGATGCCGATCGACGAGCCGGCTAGCGAATAGAGCACCAGATCGGTGTTCACGGCCTGCGGCAGCTCGATCTCAAGCGTGTGTTCGTCCTTTGCCCGAACGAGCTTTTCGACGTTGTCTGATGTGAAGCCCCAGAGCGCGACATCGGTGGAGCCGACCTGGCCCATCTTGATAACGCGCTGGATCGACCAGGCGGCATCATCGGCTGTTACCTTGTTGCCGCTCTGGAAGACCGCGTCGTCGCGCAATGTCAGCGTGATGATCTTGCCGTCCGCCGAGACGCTCCATTGCGTCGCGAGCATCGGCTTCAGCGTTTTTAGATCGTCCGGTGACAGTTGCACGAGGTTGTCGTAGAGATTGGAGATCAGCTCGGAAACCGTGCGGGCATTGTTCTGGGCCGGATCGAGCGTTCTTATGCCGGTGAGATTCGTGCCGATGACCAGCATGTTTGGCGGCGATGCAGCCCAGCTCGGCTGTGCCGCCGTCAGGGCGCCCGTTATCGCGATCGTTGTCAGTAGCTGTTTCAGCATCTCAAGACCTCCCAATCCTGTGGCGCGGCCATGCCGGCACCTGTTGCTTGCGGAAATAATGTCGGCCTCAGACGGCGGCCTTTGAAGTCTCCTGCCGGTTCGGATCCGTTTGAACATTGCCCTCGGCCTCCCAGCTTCGAAGCAGCCGATGAAGTTCCTCGCGGTCATGCTGGTCGAGCAGCGGCAAGCCCGGCACACGCACCGGGCCGACATCGAGACCGGAATAGCTGACCGCCTCTTTCACGACGGTCACGTTGGCGCCGTTGCGGAATTTGGTCCGCATCCGCTCGAATGGTTCGAGCTTGTTGACGATCGCTCGTGCCGCGGCGAAATCGCCATTTTCAAGCGCATCGTGGACGGCAAGCGAGAGCTTCGGTGCAACATTGACGAGACCGGAAGTGAAGCCGCGCGCACCGGCTGCGGTGAATGTCGGCGCCCAGCTTTCTGCCAGGCCGCAGACGAACAGTGCACCGGCCGGGTCGGCGGCCGGGATCGCTCGCGACAGCAGCATCAGATCGGTCGTCGCAAACTTGATACCGGCAATATTGCCGTGATTTGCGAGCCGAACGATCTCTGCGACACTGAAACCCTCGGCCCTGACATACGCGACCAGCGGCAGGGCGGAAGCATCCGCAAGATTGCAGAAATAGTCGATCTGGGCCGAAGGGGCCGCAAAAGGATCGACGGGCTGATGCGACATCACGGCGGAGGCGCCGATGCGGGCCGCGTCCTTTGCCATGCCGACCGCCTCGCGCAGCGACCGGCCGATCGCCGCCGTCACCGGCGCCTTGCCGTCGACACCTGACACCGCCGCCTCGTGGACGATCCTGATCTCCTCAGGCGTCAACGCATAAAATTCCCCGGTATTGCCGGCGGCAACGATGTTGTGGATGCCTGCTGCCGCCACCCGCTCATAGACCTTCGCCGTGATCCGGGGGTCGACTTCGCCGCTGCCGTCATAGGCGGTGACGGGAACACCCGATACGCCTGTGAGCGCCTTGCGCATGATTGCGATGCTCATCTTTCTTCCCCCTTAGCTTTCCATCAATCCGCCGTCACCCGACGGGTGATCGGCACGCTGTCATCCGAAACGGAAGGGCGCCAAGCCCTCTGCGTCCGCGTCGAAGGCGATGACCGTTCCCGCCTCGAAGCGTCCAGTGCGGTCGGTCGACAGGCTCGTGACGTAGAGGGTGCGCAGATCCGGCCCTCCGAAACACGGCATGGTCGGTGCGGCGACCGGCAGAATGTAGATCTCGACGATTTCGCCGTCGGGCGATATCCGGTTGAGGCGACCGGCGGATACGCCGGCGCTCCAGTAAAAGCCGTCACGATCGATGGCCGCTCCGTCCGGCCGCCCGTCGTCTTCCGTGAAGCTGCGAAGCCGGCGTCCTTCGCCGATTTCGCCCGTCGCCGGATTGAAATCGAATGCCTGCAGGAAACATTGCCGGCTGTCGGAGTGATACATCCGCCGGCCATCCGGCGACCAGGCAAGACCGTTGGAGCTCGTCAGTCCCGTTGCCACCGTCCGCGCGCTGCCGTCGGCGCCAACCCGGAAAAGAGCGGCGTCGTTTACTTGCGGCTTGGCTTCGCTGATCGAGCCGACCCAGAAGTGTCGGTCGGGACCGACCTTGCCATCGTTGAGGCGGCCATTGATGTGGCGCCCGACCGGATCGCACAGGAACTCGAGATCGCCCGAGGCGGGCTCGAAGAGGTGGACGCCTGTCTGGAGGCCCACGACGATCCTGTTGTCACGGCAGAGCCCGAGGCTGCCGACCGGAGCCGGCATGTCGAAGCGGTCGACCTTCCCTTGCGCGGAGATGCGGACAACTGCCGGCGCCAGGATATCGACGAGCCACAGCGTGCCGGTCCGCTCGTCCCATACCGGGGATTCACCGACCGTCAGCGGTTGCTGGATCACGGAACGGACGTCCGGGCGGATGATGCGCGGTGCCGTCATGGAACCATCTCCAGGCTCTCGGCCAAGCCCTCGGCGTCCCGCATGCGGATGGTGCCGTCGTGATTGATCTCACAGAAGCCGCCACCCTGGAACGCAAGCGCCACCGGCCCTTCGGATCCCTGCTCGATGCGGGCATGGTCGCGTGGCCGGTCCTGTGGCTGGTAGCCGAGCCTCGCTGCCAGTTCGTTGTCCCACCATTTCTCGTCGGTGTCAGAAACGCCATAGACCACCGTCGCGGCGATCGACGGGTGCGACAGGCCGATCCTGACCAATTGCGCCAGGTCTCGTGCGCTGATCCAGATCGCGACGGATCGCTCGCTGTTGGGATAGGTGCCGGCATTGCCGATGCGGATCGAAAGGGAGCGAATGCCCGATGTGTCGTAGTAGAGCCCCGCCACCAGTTCGCCCCAGCATTTGGAAAGCCCATAAGGGCTGTCCGGGCGCATCGGATCGAGCGGCGAGACGAGCTGGCCGCGCGGATAAAAGCCGGTGGCATGATTGCTCGAGGCATAGACGACCCTGGGAATTTTGTTGATCCGCGCCGCCTCGTAGAGATTGTAGGTTCCCAGCACATTGGCCTGCAGGATGGCGTTCATATCGATGCCGCTTGCAATGCCCGCCAGGTGGACGATGCCGTCGATATCTTCAAGCGCAGCGGTGGCCTCATCGACATTGGCGAGATCGGCCTTCACGAAATGCTCGTTTTCGCCAAGCCCGGCAGGCTCCTCGAGATCGATCAGGCGCAGATGCTCGACATGCGAGCGAAGCAGCGGGCGCAGCAGCGTTCCGACACGTCCGGCGGCACCCGTCACAGCGACCCGTTTCATCGTTCTTCCTCCCATTCTCGCTCAAACGCCCTGGAACATGCGGGCGCGAGCATTCAGTATGTGTCTCTTCATCGCATCGTGAGCGTCGGTTTCCCGCCGCGCGAAGATCGCCTCCACGATCACCGCATGCTCATCCTGGACGCTGCGAATCTGCTCCAGCGTTCGTTTCAAGCTCAGGCTTCGTGTCACGGAATGCCCGATGGCGAAATGCGGCCTGAACCATTCACGAACGGTGATGTGGAACTGGTTGCCGGTCGCCATGGCGATGGCATCATGCAGTGCCTGGTCTTCCTCAGCGCCAAGCTCCCCGTTGCGAAGGCATTGCTCGATCGCAAGAAGCGCTGCCGTTATCCGCTCCCTGTCATCCGGCTGCCAGTTTCGTGCGGCAAGCTCCGCAGCCTCGGCTTCGAGGCCGGCGCGGAATTCGAAAAAGCGCTGGACATCGGCGAGCGAGCCGACCGGCACCATTTTCAGCATCGACGAATCCGGCCTTTGCCGAACATAGGAACCGGATCCCTTGCGCGAAACGACCAGGCCATCGGCTCTTAAACGTTCGAGCGCCTCACGCACGACGGGCCTCGAGGCGCCGAAATCCGCGGCGAGCTTCGTTTCCGACGGCAGTCGTTCGTTCACCGGAAAGTTGCCGTCGGCGATCATCCCCACGATCTTCTCGTAGATGATGTCGCTGAAGCGCGTTGCGCCTCTGTTGGAAACGGCGTCGACTGCGAAAGTCATTATGGTCCTTTTCTCTCAAGCCACGCGGCGCCCCACGTACTCCCTGTCGCCGATCGTGAGGTCTTCTGTGTGGCCTACAGAATCTGACAGATCTGCCGCCGTTTTTGGTCTGGCGACAGTATTTTCAGCGGCATGACGCCTGCGGTGTCTGGCTGCATCGCTATCGAATTTGTAAATATCTGTCAACTCTTGTAATCATTTGAGAACGTGTCTATGGTTCGGTCCCAGCGCCGAGGAGGGCGCAAGCGGCAGGTCGGGAGCCCGCCGCATCAGCCGGTGCAAAAGCTGTGCCGGCGCAAAAAGGGAGGAACTCGATGCCCAATGAAATTCTGTCGCGTGGTGTCACACGCCGCGCCGTGCTTGGTGGCATGGCTGGCGTCGCAGCGCTGTCCATCGCCGGCCGCGCTTTCGCCGCAGGCGGCGAAGCGCCGGCACTTGCGCAGCTCGTCAAAGACGGAAAACTGCCGCCGCTTGCCGAGCGCCTGCCGAAAAAGCCGATGGTGGTGACGCCGTACGAGAAAGTCGGCACCTATGGCGGCTCGCTGCGGCGCGGCCTTCGCGGTTCATCGGACCATAACGGCATCCTGCGCATGGTCGGCAACCAGAGCCTTGTGCGCTGGAACCTCGATTTTACCGCCGTGCAGCCGAACCTTGCCGAACGCTGGGAAGTTAGCGACGACGCAAAGCAATTCACCTTCCATCTGATCGAAGGTGTTCGCTGGTCCGACGGCCACCCCTTCACGGCCGACGACGTCGTTTTTGCGATCGAAGACTGCGTCAAGAACACCGAGCTCTACAGCTCGACACCGGCGCAGCTTGCGGTCGCCGGCAAGCCGGTCACGGTCGAGAAGATCGACGATTATACGGTGAAGTTCACCTTTGCGGCGGCCAACGCGCTTTATCTCGAAAACCTCGCCACGCCGCTCGGTCAGCATCCGACATTGTTCCCGAAGCATTACTGCAGCCAGTTCCTGCCGAAATACAATCCCAATATCGAGGCCGATGCGAAGAAGGCCGGCGTCACCAGCTGGACGGAGCTGTTCCGCAGCCGTTGCGGCGATATCGAGATCCCGTCGCGGTGGGGCAATGTCGACAAGCCGACGCTCGATCCGTGGGTGGTCAAGGAGCCCTATGCCGGGGGTGCCACGCGCGTCGTCATGACCCGCAATCCCTATTTCTGGCAGGTCGATACCGAGGGCAACCAGCTTCCCTACATCGATGAAATCAACTTCGGCATCTCGCAGGACGTCGAATCGCTGATGCTGAACGTCATCTCCGGAAAGATCGATATCCAGGAACGCCATATCAGCGTTCTGGCCAACAAGCCGACGCTGTCCCAGAACATGGAGAAAGGCGATTATCGTCTGCTGACGCTGGTGCCTTCGGCCTCGCAACAGTGCCAGATCTACTTCAACATCACCCACAAAGATCCTGCCATGCGCAAGATGTTTGCGGATAAGGCGTTCCGGCAAGCGCTGTCGATCGGCATCAATCGCCCAGAACTCATCGACATCGTCTATTTCGGACAGAGCGAACCCTACCAGGCAGGACCGCGTCCGACCCATCCCTGGTATAACGAGAAATACGCGCGCCAGTTCACCGAATATGATGTCGACAAGGCGAGCGCGATGCTCGATGAAGCCGGCTACAAGAAGGGCAGCGACGGTTTCCGGCTGCGGCCCGACGGCCAGAAAGTGTTCTTCTCGATCGACGTCATTCCGACGCTCTATCCCGACCTCGTCGATGCCCTGGAATTGGTCAAGACGCATTGGGCTCAGATCGGTATAGACATGAAGGTCAACACGATCGAGCGGGCGCTCTATTACACTCGCGGCGACGACAACGCCCATGATGCGGCGGTGTGGCCGGGTCCTGGCGGTCTCGATCCGATGCTCGATCCGCGCGATTTCTTCGCCTTCCATCCTCAAGGATCGCGTTACGCCATTCCGTGGACGCTTTGGTACACCTCCAACGGTGCCCGCGGCGAAGAGCCCCCGGAAAGCCAGAAGAAGCGCATGAAGCTCTTCGACGAAGCGCGTTCGACGGCCGATCTCGACAAGCGCGGCGCGATCATGAAGCAGATCTTCGATATCGCTGCGGAGGAGTTCGAGACAGTCGGCCTATGCCTTGCCGTCGGCGGCTTCGGCATCATCCGCAACAATCTGCGCAATGTTCCCGAGAAGGAGCCGGATAGCTGGTCCTGGCCCAATCCAGGGCCTGCGATGCCGCAGCAATTCACCTTTACGAGCTGATTTCGAACTTGGCGCCGTGCCCAACGGTACGGCGCTTTCTTTCAGTTCGCCCTCCGAGATGCCTTGCCGGCTGACGGCCGACAGGGCCCGGAGGGCGGCGTTCAATGCAAGAGGCGCCTCATGCTGATCTTTATCGCCAAACGCTTCCTATGGATGATTCCATCGCTGTTTGCCGTCAGCTTCCTCGCTTTCGTGTTGATCCAGCTGCCGCCGGGCGACTATGTCACGACCTATATTGCGACGCTGGCCGCCTCCAACGAGATCGTCGATCAGAACACGGCGGCACAATTGCGCGAGCGCTTCGGCCTCGGCGATCCGATGCTCGTCCAATATTTCAAATGGATCTGGGGCATCCTCTCGCGCGGCGATTTCGGCATTTCCTTCGAGTGGCAGCAACCGGTCTCCGACCTGATCTGGGAGCGCATGGCGCTGACCCTCGTCCTGGCTCTGTCGACATTGATCGCCACCTGGGCGATCGCCCTGCCGATCGGCGTTTTCTCCGCCGTGCGCAAATATTCCATCGGCGACTATTTCTTCACCGCCTTCACCTTCTTCGGCCTGGCCGTTCCGTCTTTCCTGCTGGCGCTGGTGCTGATGTATATCGCGGCGGTCGAATTCGGCCAGGATGTCGGCGGGTTGTTTTCGGCGGAATACGAGAACGCGTCCTGGAGCTTCGCCAAGATGGTCGACCTGTTTTCGCATCTCTGGCTTCCCGTCATCATCCTGGCCGTCTCTTCGACGGCAAGCCTCATTCGCGTGATGCGCGCGAATATGCTCGACGAACTGCCGAAGCCTTATGTGACCACGGCACGGGCAAAGGGGCTCTCGGAGTTCCGGCTGCTGATGAAATATCCTCTGATGATCGCGCTCAATCCCTTCATCTCGACGATTGCCTGGCTGCTGCCCAACCTCATTTCCGGCTCCGTCGTCGTCGCCATCGTCCTCAATCTGCCGACGGCAGCACCCCTGCTGCTGCAGGCGCTGATGGCCCAGGACATGTATCTCGCCGGCGCCTTCGTTCTGCTGATCTGCGCGCTGACGCTGATAGGCTCTCTGATCAGCGACATCCTGCTTGCGCTGGTCGATCCCCGCATCCGGTTGGAATAGGAGCCTCACGTGGCCGACATCACCGTTACAAATATTCAGCCGGATCGCGCTGCCGTCGCATCGCAGTGGCAGCTCATCTGGTGGGCTTTCCGCCGGCACCGGCTCGCCATGGTCGCGCTCGTCGTCACCGTGATGATGTATATCGTCGCCCTTGTTCCCGGTTTCTTCGCCATCAACGATCCGAACCTGCAAAATGCGCGGGCGACTTTTCACCCGCCGCAGAAATTGCATCTGATCGATACTGCGAACGGTTTCTCCTTCGGCCCGCATTATTACCCGATGAAGCTGACTCGCGATCCGGAAACGCTGGCCGCTATCTTCAAGGAAGACACGACGAAGCGTGTCGACGTCCAGTTTTTCGGGCGCGGCTATGAATATTCCGTGTTCGGCCTGTTCAACACCAACATCCATCTGATCGCCTCGCCCGACAAGACGACGCCGCTGCTTCTCTTCGGTGCCGACAGGCTGGGGCGCGATGTCTTCAGCCGAACGGTACAGGGCTCGCAGATATCGTTGTCGATCGGCCTCGTTGGCGTATTCTTCTCACTGATTCTCGGCATCGTGCTCGGCGGCATCTCGGGATACTACGGCGGCCACATCGATTTCTTCCTGCAGCGGGTGATCGATTTCGTGCTGTCGCTGCCGACGATCCCGATCTGGCTGGCCATGGCCGCGGCCCTGCCGCAGGATTGGCCGGCGACGCTGCAATATATGATGATCACGATCATCCTGTCGCTGACCGGCTGGGCGCAGCTTGCCCGCGTCGTTCGCGGCCGCTTCCTGTCCCTGCGCACCGAAGAATTCGTCGCCGCCGCCAGGCTCGACGGCGTTCGCGAAAGACGCATCATCTTTCGCCACATGCTGCCGAGCTTCGCCAGCCACATCATTGCCTCGATCACGCTTGCGGTGCCGGCGATGATCCTTGCCGAAACCTCACTCTCCTTCCTGGGGCTTGGGCTGCAGCCGCCGACCATCTCCTGGGGCGTGCTGTTGCGCGAGGCCCAGAACATTCGCTCGATCGCCACGGCACCGTGGCTCTTCATGCCGGGCTGCGCCGTCGTCGTTGCCGTGATGGCGCTCAACCTTCTCGGCGATGGCCTGCGCGATGCAGCCGATCCCTACAACAAATGAGGCCGGCATGACCGATATCGTTCCCATTGCCGGCAAGCCGCTGCTGCAGGTGAAAAATCTGACCGTCGAATTCCCGCTGCGCACCGGCGTCTTTCGCGCCGTCAGCGATCTGTCCTTCACGATCGAGCCGGGCAAGACGCTCTGTGTCGTCGGCGAAAGCGGATCGGGAAAGTCGGTGACGGCGCGTTCGATCCTGCAGATCGTCGATGCGCCCGGCCGTATCTCCGGCGGATCGATCATCTTGAACGAACAGAACGGCGGCTCGATCGATCTGACCAGTCTCAATCCGCGTGGGCGCCAGATCCGGGCGATCCGCGGCCGCGACATCGCCATGATTTTCCAGGAGCCGATGTCGTCACTGTCGCCGATCCACACGGTCGGCAACCAGATCGTCGAGGCGCTTCGCCTTCACACCAGGATGAGCAAGGCAGAGGCGCGCGCCGAGGCCATATCGCTGCTCAAGCAGGTCGAGATTCCCTCGCCGGAAAAGGCGCTCGACCGATATGCCTTCCAATATTCCGGCGGCATGCGCCAGCGCGCGATGATAGCCATGGCGCTCGCCTGCAAACCGCAGCTCCTGATCGCCGACGAACCGACCACGGCCCTCGACGTGACGACACAGGCCGAAATTCTCGATCTGATCGCCCGGCTGCAGAAGGCCAAGGGCATGGCCGTTCTGTTCATCACCCATGACATGGGCGTCGTCGCGCAGATCGCCGACGATGTGCTCGTCATGCACAATGGCGTCGCCAAGGAATATGCGCCGGTCGAGCAAATCTTTCATGCACCGAAAGACGACTATACCCGCATGCTGATCGGCTCGGTGCTGAAGCTGGAAGCGAAGGCCGAAATTCGGCTGGAGCGCGCCCCGCTCGACACGACGGCGCCACCGATCCTCGAACTCCGCAATGTATCGATGGATTTCGGTGAAGTGAAAGCGCTGGACGATGTTTCCATTTCGCTTCTGCCGGGCGAGACGCTTGGGATCGTCGGCGAAAGCGGATCCGGGAAGACGACGATGGGCCGCTCGATCATGCGGCTGATTGATCCCACAGCAGGCGAAATCCTCTATCGCCGCGCCGACGGCGACATCATCGATCTGGCAACGGCAAAGGGTCAGACGCTCGCCGCCGCACGGCGGGAATTGCGGATGGTGTTTCAAGATCCTTTCGGCTCCCTCAACCCACGCATGACCGTCTCCCAGATCATCGGCGAGCCGCTGCTCGTCAATGGCGTGGCAAAGGGGCGGGCGCTGGACGAGCGCGTTTGCCACCTCATGGAGCAGGTCGGCCTAGACCCGAGGGCGCGCGAACGCTACCCGCACGCATTCTCCGGCGGCCAGCGCCAGCGCATCGGCATTGCCCGCGCCATCACACTCAATCCGCGTGTCATCGTTGCCGATGAGGCGACCTCGGCGCTCGACGTCTCCGTGCGCTCGCAGGTGCTCGATCTCCTGATGCGCCTGCAGGACGAACTCGGCCTCGCCTATATCTTCATCAGTCATGACATCGGCGTCATCCGCTACATGTGCGACCGTGTCGGCGTCATGTACAAAGGCCAACTCGTCGAAATCGGCGATGCGGAGAAAGTCTGCCGCACGCCCGAGCACGCCTATACGCAGGCGCTCATATCAGCCATCCCGCGCCCCGATCCGCGCGACCGCGATCATTCGCGGCGTTTCCGCTACGTCGCGCCGGAGATTCTGAAGAATGGGAGTTCTCTGCGATGAAAATCACCGGGATCCGCACGTTTCTCATGCATGCCGGTCAGCCCGATCCCTCCAAATGGGCCTCGGACGAGCGCTCCGGACATGGTGCGTCCAGACAGCTCGCCGGCACCCGGAACTGGCTCTTTCTGAAGATCGATACCGACGAGGGCATCACCGGTATTGGTGAATGCTCCGGCTGGCCGCGCGTCATCGAGACGGCGATCCATGATCTTGCACCCCTCCTTATCGGCGAGGATCCGGCCCATATCGAACGGCTGTGGCAGAAGATGCATATCGCCATGATGGGTCACGGCATGCTCGGGACGGTCGGCGGCGGTGCGATGACCGGCATCGACATGGCGCTCTGGGACATCAAGGGCAAGGCGCTCGGCGTGCCAGTCTGGATGCTGCTCGGCGGCAAGGTGCGTGATCGGATCCCGATCTATTCGCATGCGAATACGCCCGAGCGCGCGCTCGCCATCAAGGAGCGCGGCATCAAGGCGATCAAATGCGGCGGGGTTGCCGATCCCGTCCGCAAGGTTGCAGCTCTCCGCGACGCCGTCGGCGACGACATGGACATCGCCATCGATCTGCATGGGCCGCCATGGCTGACGCCAGCCGATGCCTGCCGGCTGGTGCGGGCGCTCGAACCTTACGAGCTGATGTGGGTCGAAGATCCGATCGCACCCGACAATATCGACGGCTACCGGCGCATCCGCGACGCAGCCCATGTGCCGCTCGCGGCTGGCGAGCGCTCGGCAACTATCTTCGGCGAGCGCGAGCTCATCGAGAAGGAACTGGTCGACGTGATCCAGCCGGATACCGGCCGGGCCGGCGGCATCACCCAGATGAAGAAGATCGCCGCCATGGCCGAGGCGCATCATATCCAGATGGCGCCGCATTCGGGCTCGCTCGGGCCGGTGGCCGAATATGCCGCCTTGCATCTGCTTGCGGCGATCCCGAACGCCCTCATTCTCGAGCGCCTTGACGACGACTGGGACGGCCGCCGCCAGACGATCGTGCCGCACCCTGTTCAGGTCGACGGCCTGATTGCGGTTCCCGACGGGCCGGGGCTCGGCTGCGATATCGACGAAGCATTCGTCGCTCGTTTTCCGAGCGGCGGCAATGTCTCCGTTCCCGTGCCGGAAGCTGCCGGCTCCTATAATCCCGGAACCTACAAAGAGCATCTCTACGTGCAGACGCGCGTCGCACGCCGCAGCTATTTCAATCGCTAGAAGGACAGAAAGATGAAGATCGACCGCATGCGGGTTTTCATGACCCGCGACAAGGACCGTCCCCGCGTGATCGTCGCGCTCGACACCGATGACGGGCTGACGGGCTGGGGTGAATGCTACAATCACGGCCCCGACAAGGCGCTGCCGCCGCTCCTGGATTATCTCTACGCATTTCTCTCCGGCCAGGACCCCACACGCGTCGATTATCTCGTCAATCTGTTGATCCAGCAAAGCCGGTTCCCGCCGGGCGCGCTTGGCCTTGCCGCGATCTCTGCGCTCGATCACTGCCTGTGGGATCTTGCGGCCAAGGCAGCAAATGTCCCAGTCTACAAGCTGCTGGGCGGCGAGGTGCGCGACCGCATCAAGGTCTATGCCGGCGTCTACACCGCACCGGACGCGCCGGCCGCCCGCGACGAATTCGATCGTCTGAAGGAAGAATGGGGTTTCACCGCCTTCAAGCTCAGCCCCTGGCGTATCGACATGCACGCCCATCGCTGGGGCAATGTGGTGAAAGCCTCGGCGGATTATTTCCGCTCGCTGCGCGAGACGGTCAACGACGAATACGAGATCGCCTTCGATGCCCATGCCAAGATTTTCGAGCCGGTCGCCGCAAGGCAACTCGGCAACGCGCTGGCCCCCTACGATCCCTTGTTTTTCGAGGAACCGCTGCGCCCTGAGAATATCGAGGCGTGGGGCGATCTGAAACAGGGGCTCAACTGCGTGCTTGCCACCGGCGAGTCGCTCTACAACAGAAACGAGTTCCTGCGGCTGCTGCAGGTCAAGGGCGCCGATCTCATCCAGCCCGATATCTGCGTCGTCGGCGGCATCAGCGAAATGCGCCGCATTGCCACACTCGCCGAAGCCTATTTCGTCGGGGTGGCGCCGCACAACCCGATGGGGCCGCTTGCGACGGCGGTCAACGTTCATTTTTCGGCCGCGGCGCAGAATTTCCGCATCCTCGAATACCGGCTGCCGAAGGGGCAGGCCTATGTCTATGGCGGCCTCGATATCGAGAAACGGCAGGGGGAAACCCGCTATGTCGTCGATCCCTATCTGCCGAAGGACGGCTATCTGGAATTGCGTCCCGACCGGCCGGGCTGGGGCGTCGAAATGGACGAGAAGGCGATGGAAGAGGAAGGCTACATCCACTGGCAGCGGCGCGTGCCGAAGCGACCGGACGGCTCCTACGCCTTCGCCTGAGGCATTGTGCGCTTTAAAAACCGGAGCTGGCCGCCCAGATGGACGTGGCCAGCTCCCGCAGTACAGGATACGCAATCGCTCATTCCAAGCGCCCTCTAGGCATCTCTAGGCAGCACTGAGCGAACCCTTGCGATGAAGACGTGGAAGTCCCGCATGAAAGTGCGAAGGAAATCGGCGGTGCTGTCTTTCGTGACCTCGCCGTCGTCGGTGATCAGCCCTGGTGTGAACTGGATGTAGGCTTCCGGGGCATTCATCTGCGGAGAGTTGCAGAAACTGAGCACACTGCGCAAATTCTGCTGGGCGACGGCTGTGCCGATCGCGCCCGGCGACGTGCCGATCACTGCTGACGGCTTGCGTGTGAACGAGTTGGTGCCGTAGGGGCGGCTCGCCCAGTCGATTGCGTTTTTCAGCCCGCCGGGTATGGATCGATTGTATTCCGGCGTGACGAACAGCACGGCGTCGACGGCCGCGATTGCCGCCTTGAATGCCTTGCCAGCCGGAGGGTAGTCGGCGTCATAGTCGTAGCTGTAGAGCGGCAGATCCTTGAAGGATATCTCCGACATTTCGAGTTCCGGCGGGGCCAACCGCACCAACGCCGTGGCGAGTTTGCGGTTGATCGAGCCCTTGGCGAGGCTGCCGATGAGATAGCCTACTTTATGCGTGGTCATGGCGTTCTCCCTCTTGTCCTTTGATCGCAAGTAACTAATCGCCGAGGAACGTGACCGTCTCGTCGAGCGGCGCGCGGCCCGTACGGGCGTAACTTACCGTGGGGTCCTCGTACCCGATCGACATGCCGCAGAAGAGGATGAGCCCGTCCGGGGGTGACAGGACCTCCGCGACCGTCTCGCGAACCTGCGACCACGCCATCTGCGGGCAACTGTGCAGACCTTCGGCGCGGAGCAGCAGCATGACGGTCTGCAGATACATGCCGACGTCGGCCCATTGGGGTAGGCCCAGGTCGCGATCGATGTAGCAGAACAGGGCGGCGGGCGCGCCGAAACAGTTCCAGTTGGCGATTGCTGCCCGCTGGCGCGCTTCCCAGTCCTCGCGTGCAATGCCGAGCGCGCTGTAGCGCTCCTTGCCGAAGGCGGATCGGCGCTCCCCGTAGGGGGACTTCAGTGCGGCCGGGTACATCTCGTACTGCCGTTTGTCCCAGGCGTCGCCATGGGCCACACGCTCGACGGCGGACGTCTTCAGCTCAGCCAGCGGCGCGCCGGTCATCACGTAGGTGTTCCACGGCTGGATGTTCGATCCTGACGGCGACCAAGCCGCGGCGGACAGCACCCGCTCCAGAACCCCCCTGTCCACAGGCGCGTCTTTGAACCCGCGCACCGACCGTCGGCTTTTGACTGCCTCATATACGTCCATGATCACCTCCGTCTGACCCAAACCCAGCATCGATGAGCATGGTCGGGCTGCCGTTCCGTTCCTGATGCGGTTCATTATCTCCATTCGCAATGGAGGCGTAATCACACCGTGGTCTAGGAGGGGTACATCAAACGTACATCGGGGATCGATGCGTTCGAGGGGCATGTAGGCGAAGCATGACAGGACTCCCGCGCCACGGCATCCCGGCCTTGGAATTGCGGCCCCTGAACGGCGGCTTGGCGCTTGCGCTCAAGCCGCAGTCGTCTTTTTCGAAACTGCGTTCTTCGCCGTGATGCCGCACCTCGATGCGGCGGCGCCGATCCTGAGTTGCCGACAGGATCATCCTCAGCAGAATTGGACACCAATCATGAGCCGCAAGAGCAACGCTTCGTCATCAGGTGCCTACGGCTCGGACACGTTCTACCGGGGAGCGATGGTAGGATCCGAAAATGTCGGCGAGCGTATCGAGCATCGCCTTGGCCGCGCCGGATTGAAGTGAATAATAGATCGTCTGTGCAGCCCTTCGCGTCTGCACGAGTTCCTGTTCTCGAAGAATGGCCAAATGCTGGGACGTCGAAGATTGGCTCAACCCCACCTCGTCGGCCAGGACGCTCACCGACATTTCTCCCTCGGCCAGCAGATGCAGCATATGAAGCCGTTTGGCATTCCCCATGGCCGACAGGAAGTTTGCTTCGTTGTCGAAGGCGGTGGTTTCAGGGGAAGGCGCGGTTGACGAGTGATTGTTCAAAGCGAGATCTCCTTTAGGAACCAAAGCGGGGCACCAGGTCATATCCCCGAGCTTTAATTTAGGAATAACGCATGGGTGCGCGGCCGAAACCCCATTGCCGGCGCAAGATGGTCTTTTTCGGCGCAGATCGGATACGGCGCGCATCAAATGGACAGCGGCGGTATGTAATCTTCGAGGCCGGCATCCCGAGTTTTTGGAGGCGTGCTGCTAAAGCTGGAGCAATTCCAGCAAAACTGTGCAGCAGTGTTGCGTCTGGAATTGCGCTAGCGCGCGCCTGCCTGGCGCATTTGTGCGGGCAGAGTTTCCCAGGCCCGGATCAATTCGCCGATGGAGGCAGCCTCCATCTTGTGCATGACATTGCTGCGATGCAGCTTGACCGTCACTTCGCTGATGCCGAGATCGAAGGCGATCTGCTTGTTGAGGCGGCCGCGTGCCACTTCATGCAGAACCTCGCGCTCGCGCTGCGTCAGGGTCTCCAGGCGCTTGATATTGCGCTCGGCGATCGCGGCTTCCGCTCGCCGCTCGGCATCCGTCGCAATGGCAGCCGTAATGGCGTCGAGCAGCGTCTGGTCCCGCACGGGTTTGGTGAGAAAATCGACAGCGCCGGCCTTCATCGCCTGAACGGTCATCGGGATGTCGCCATGGCCGGTCACGAAGATGATCGGCTTGGCAATGCCGTTTTCGGCCAGATGACGCTGCAGGTGGAGGCCGCTTGCTCCAGGCATGCGCACATCGAGGATCAGGCAACCGGGGCTATCCAATATATCGGCGTCAAGCAATTCGCGGGTCGAGGCAAAACTGGTCGACCGGAAACCCGCCGACAGGATGAGCTCCGACAGCGCCTCACGAACGGACGCGTCGTCATCGACGATGATGACGAGTGGCTCTGTCTCTTCACATCTGCCCTGCAACGATAACGGCGCCGATCTCCGCAGCAACGGCTGGTCAACTCGCATGTCACCCTCCATCTGTCGATTTATGCAAAGCGCTGGCTATGGCTGCCAGCAGCGCCTGGGCATCAAAGGGCTTGCGGAAAAATCCGCCCACGCCTTGAGCGCGGCCCTGATCTGCTATCTCGTGGCGGCCCGTGATCAGGAATACCGGCAGCTCCGGGCGCGACTTCCGCACCAAATCGCGAAGTTCGAAGCCGTCGATGCCAGGCATTCCGATATCGGTGATGAGCAGGTCGAGGTCCGACAGCCCGTTGATGAGCAACGAGCCCGCCGACGAAAAGCTGCGGGCCACATAACCCGCGGATTCCAGAAGGTCGCCCATCGATTCAAGCAACCTTGGATCGTCATCGACAATTGCCACGACGTGTCTTGTCTTGTTCATGTTCAATTCCCTCCCACTCGGCGCGAGTGGGTTATCGGTATTTCCAATCTCTCCGCGATCCGGACGAGATCGGCGAGCGACGCCGCCGCCATTTTCTGCATCACATTTCTTCTATGGATCTGCAGCGTGACTTCGCTGATCCCCAATTCGGCTGCCGCCTGCTTGTTGAGAAGACCGCTGACGACGAGCGGCAGCACCTCGCGCTCTCGCGGCGTCAGGTCGAGGTAGTGTCGTTTGAGCATGTCGAGTTCGGCGCGTTCCGATCTCTTTGTCCGATCCTCGGCGATCGCCGCGTGGACTGCCGCCATGAGGTCCGCATCGCTGAAGGGTTTGGTCAGGAAGTCCACCGCACCATGCTTGATCGCACGCACGGAGGAGGGAATGTCGCCATGTCCTGTGATGAAGACGATCGGCGGATGGTCCCTGTCAGCGATCTGTCTCTGCAGGTCGAGGCCGTTGATGTCAGGCAGTTCGATATCGAGAATAAGGCAGGCGGGCAGGTCGGGCTTGTCCGCTTTCACGTATTCGCAGGCCGATTCGAAGGCGATGGCGCGCATGCCGTGCGACTCCAGCAACTCGCCGAGCGCTTCCCGAATACGTCCATCGTCATCCACGATGAAGACAATATGGTCATCGGCTGTCATGACGCCGCCTTCGTTTCTATGGGCAAGGTAAAGATCAACGTCGCTCCGTGCGGATTGTTCTTCTCGGCCCACAATCGTCCACCATGAAGCTCGACGATCGAACGGCAGATCGCCAGCCCCATGCCCATGCCGTTTTCCTTGGTCGTGAAGAACGGCTCGAACATTTTCTCGGGAAACTCGATACCCTGGCCGCGATCGCTAATCTCGGTCTGGACGGCATTCCCCATATGGCGCGCGCGGATCTCGATCATCCTGTCGTCTGCAACGGCGTCCATCGCTTCCATGCCGTTGCGGATGAGATTGATCAGGACTTGCTGGATCTGGATGCGATCGATTGCAATGAGCGGAAGATTGCCGTCAACGTCGACACCGATGCGAACACGACGTCGCCAGGCCTCGTCGGTCATCAGGCTGCGCGCCTCGTCGATGATGCCGGAGATCGTCGTTTGGATCCTCCTGTCCGCGGACTGTTTGAATAAGGCGCGAATGCGGCTGACGACCTCGGCCGCCGAGTTGGCGTCCCGGATGATGCGCTCGACCGTCTTTTGCGCCCGCTCCATATTCGGCGGCTCAGCCGTGAGCCAGCGCTGGCAGGCATGCGAATTCGCCACGACGGCCGCCAGCGGCTGGTTCACCTCATGCGCGATCGAAGCCGAAAGCTCGGCGAGGCTCGCCGCCTGGCTCGCCCGGGCAAGGCCCTCTTGCGCCAGGCGCAGCTCGTCTTGCGCTCGTACCTCACCGTCGATATCGAGGCATATGACATTCCACTGAATGATCTCGCCTTCAGCGTTGCGCATCGGCGCCGCGCGTGTCTCGACCCAACGATATTCACCATCGAACCGCCGTAGGCGATGCCTGCGTGCATAGGGCTCGCCGGTGGCGAGCGAATGAGCATACTTTTCCTTGACTCCGGCCACCTCGTCGGGATGAACACCGGCGTCGAGTGTGCCGGCCAGCCGGGACTTTCCCGTTCCGTCCAGCTCTTCGAGCTTGTATCCGAGAAAGTCGCGAAGCTGAGGATTGCGATAGACCGGCTCTCCATCCGGAGCGGCGCAATCGATCATGGCCGGCAGCGTCTCGACGATCTGCCAGAGCGAGCGTTCACTCTCTCGCAGCGCTTCTTCAACGCGCAGCTGATCATCGATGTCATGCGAGAGACCGTACCATTGGACGATCCGCCCGTTTTCGTCCCGCAGCGGCTCGGCGCTGCCCTTCACCCAGCGATAGACGCCATCGGCGCGCCGCAGGCGATACTGTTTTGAGAAGCCCTCGCCGGTGACGAGGGAGTGGTTGAGCGCTTCGGCGAGGCTGGCGGCATCGTCGGGATGGACGGCGGCTTCGATGAGGGCTGCCAGCCGACTGACGCCGGGCTTTTCCATATCGGCGATGTCGAGACCGAGAAAATCGATTAGGCGCTGGTTGAAGAAGGTCGGAGTGCCGTCCGAATTGAGCCGCCAGAGCAGGCTGGGAACCATATCCACCAGTTGCGAAAGCTCCCGCTCCCGGTCGCGCAGCGCTTCCTGTGCACGCATCTCATCGTCAATGTCGACTGAGATCACGTACCATTGCATGATTGCGCCGCTTTGGTCCCGCAGCGGTTCGGCGCGGCCGTCGACCCAGCGATAGGCACCGTCGACGCGGCGCATGCGGTATTTTATCGAGAAGGGATCGCCGCTGGCGAGGGAACGATGAACCGTCTCCAGCAACCTCGATGCGTCATCGGGGTGGACGAGGGTGTGAATGACTGACGCGAGGCGGCTCATGCCAGGCCTGTCCATATCGCCCACGTCGAGACCGAAAAAGTCGATCAGACGTTTGTTGAAGAAGACCGGCTCGCCTTCCGGCGTCAAGCGCCTGATCTGTACCGGGACCATGTCGACGAGCTGCGAGAGCTCGCGCTCACGTTCACGTAACGCCTCCAGCGCACGCACCTCGTCGTCGATATCGAGAGAAACGCCATACCATTGCACGACCGTTCCGTCGTCATCGCGGCGGGGCTCGACCCGGCATTCCGCCCAGCGATAGACATCATCCTGTTCGCGCCAGCGAAATCGCATCGCGGAGCCGGAGCCGGTTTCGAAGCAGTTCCTGAGCGTACGCTGGATGTCGGGTGCGTCTTCTGGATGAATCAGCTGTTGCAGCAGATCGTCGATGCGCGGTTCACCGAGAGCGTCGAAATTGGCAATAACGGAGCGGAAATGATCCTGATACCGCTTGTTGAAATAGAACGATCCTCCCGTGGGCTCCACACTCCAGATGCGAACCGGCACGGCGTCTATGATCTGCTGAAGCTGTTGTTGGCTCCGCCGCACAGCCTCTTCGGCATGAACCTGATCGTCGATGTCGTGACACAGGCCGTACCATTGGACAATGCGCCCTGATTGATCCCTCATCGGTTCCGCGCGGCTCGACATCCAGCGATAGAGGCCGTCGGAGCGGCGCAGGCGATACCGCATGGCGAAGCTCGCGCCGGTAGCGAGGCAATGGCGAAGGGCATCTCCGAAACCCGCCGCATCCTCCGGGTGAACGGTGGCGTCCAGGACGGACTCCAGCCGGCTCATGCCGGGTTTGTCGAAATCAGCAACATCGAGACCGAGAAAATCGACCATCCGTTGGTTGAAGAAGGTCGGCTCGCCGTCGGGGGTCAGACGCCAGACGTGGCTCGGAACCATATCCACGAGCTGCGAGAGTTCCCGCTCCCGGTCGCGGAGCGTATCCAGGCTTTGGCGCAATGTGAGCACTGCCAACTGGTGTTGCCGGGATATGGCGGCCACAATGAGCGCCGAAAATGCCGAGATGGCCAGAAAAAGCTGCAGCATGACCTGCTTGTGCTTCTGGGCCTCGGGATCGCCGGCAAACTGGCTGGTGCCTGTTATCGTGAACAATGCCGTGATCAAGGCGAGGAGGACCAAGGATACGGCGGCGCCTTTGAATTCGAAGCGAACGGCGGCCCAAAGAAGAGGCGGCATGATAATGTATGCGAAGGGGAGGTAGCCGCTCAGCGAAAGAGCCGCAACGCCGAGAAAGATCAGCCCCAGGACGAAAGCTTCCACCCATTGCGCGGCTGAGAGCCGGGTCTTGCCGCGCCAGCTGTGAAATACGACCAGCGCCAGCGGCGCCACGATCAGGACGCCGGTGGCGTCTCCGATCCACCAAAGAGGCCAAGCCGTTGCGAAGGATTGCGATTGTATGCCAAACCACGCCAGGGTCGCACTTCCCACGGTCGCGCTTGCGATGGGCGCAATCCCGGCGCCCAGTACGACGAACGCGAAAACTTCCTGCAAGGTTTCCAGCCGAACTGGCCGCTTCAAGATTCGGTTGACGAGCCATGCCCCGGCAACCGCTTCCAGGGCGTTCCCGATGTAGATCAGAAAAGCCGCAGGCAGCGGACTGTGGAACCACAGCAAATTGCTGAACAGTTCGGCCAGGCAGCCCCCCACCACCCACCACGGCCAGCTGTAGGGAGAGGCGGCTACAAGTGTCGCAATGAAAAGGCCACTCGCCGGCCAGATGGAAATTCCGGTTCCAGGGACGATTGCGAGCGACTGGGCGAATCCGCAGGCCAGCACATAGGCCACGATGAAAAGGCCCAGGTGCAGGAATTGAGGGCGGTGCGACCAGACGCTCATTATCAGTTGCTCCTGCCGGACAGACAAAGCCACGGGATCGTCGGCGTTTCGTATTGTCGTTCTTCTCGATTTCGGGGCTGGCGAGCGCATGCTCAGACCGTAACCCCGCCCCATTACAACCGCAACTCATGGAAACCCATGCATTGCGCGGGGATGTAGCCGCCGTGCCCGGAATCGGTGTTCGTCGCGAACGAGCAATTGGAGACCTGTCCTGCCTTCTGGTGGGGCATGCTAAACCTTGGGGTGGTTTCGCTAGACGTACGGCTAAGGCGACCGGACCCCACGGACGATGGAGAGCGCCCGGCTTTCCAGTCATTGTCGGTCCGGTCGATCCCGAGACGTTGAAGACAATCCCTATCCGCGATCTCGTCGCCATTCGCGCGGTGCAATGCAACAAAGGATGCTGAGATGAAAATCACGGTAGCGGGAGCAACCGGTGTTGTCGGAACACGCCTCAGTGAAATCATGCGCCAGTCCGGCCACCAAGTCAGCGCCGCGTCGTTGTCGCTCGGCGTCGACACGGTCAGCGGGAAAGGCCTTGAAGCGGCCTTGGTGGGAACTGAAGTCATCGTTGACGTTACCAACGCCGCATCTTTCGGCGACAGTGCGGCGCTGGATTTTTTCAGGGCTTCGACCAGGAATTTGCTTGCCGCAGCGGCCGAGGCCGGTGTCAGGCACTATCTTGCACTTTCGGTCGTCGGCACGCCAAGTCTGGTCGAAAGCGACTATTTCCGCGCGAAAATGGTGCAGGAAAATCTCATCAGGGCTTCAAATCGACCCTTTACGCTTCTCCGTTCCACACAGTTCTACGAGTTCATCAGCGGATTGATCGACACCGGTGCTGATGGTGATGTTTTCCGATTGTCTCCGGCGTTCATGAGGCCGGTGGCGGCCGGTGACGTCGCCGCATTGCTGGCGGAATTGTCAGTCGGAGCGCCGTTGAACGATATTGTTGAAATCGGCGGTCCGGATCAATTCGGTATCGATGAAATCGCCCGGATCTATCTCGCCGCGAATGAGGACGAGCGGCAGGTGGTGACAGACCCATCCGCCTCGTATTTCGGCGTCGAATTGACCGCCGGCGCGCTGCTTCCTGGCGCCGGCGCGCGCGTGGCGACCGAGAAGCTCTCCGACTGGCTCTACCAAGCGATGGCGGACTAGCGAGTCGATCATTTGATCGCGCGGCGGCACCCGGTTCATATCCACGACGCATTCCGTTGCGTGCAGGTCGGGTATCGGTCGAGGCCCTGGCGGCCAAGGGAATTGTCAAACTCGACGTGTGAGATGGCCGACCCCAGGGGGCGCTTAAAAGAAGGCGGTGGACCCTCATGTTGCCCACCGCCCACCTCCTCCCGGCGTCCGCCGCGACGGTCGGGAAGAGAACCAAATCTATCCGAACCAGGCCTTGGTTTGTATCTAAGCCGGCAAACAAAAGGGCAGTGTCGTTCACCAGTCACATAAGCATTTGTGAGGTGTGATTTGCTGCCAGGCGAATGTCATTGAAGTTGCTGCGGTCGCGGTCGCCGTTCCTGTGGATAAGCTGTGGATATCCAGTGGATGACACGATCGATCGGCGGCCGACAAAGCCCCCTATTCTAATCATATGTTGCCTATCCGTTCCGAATCTCTTCATCTTGCGTTGCTGCCGTCGACCTCCGCCGCAAACGTCGTCGACCGCACGCTACGGGCGCTCCGACATAAGTCGCGGAGCGCCCTTTCTCTTGCCGGAGGCTGGAACGCAGGCTAGAACCGTGGCGGCGGTTCCACCGCACCCGTGCTTCAGTCCGGGCAGGCCAACGCGGATCGTTTCACTGGATCGGTCGTCTCGTCACAAAAGAGGCGATGCGAACCGATAGCTAAGCCTCGCATATCGTTGCTCATGCCATAGATTACGCGAATTGGCAGTCGATCAATCGTGCGACGCCGACGCCGGTGACAGGCCGGCACATGTTCATAACTTGCGGGAGCTGCATGATGGAATATCGACGTTTGGGAAAGTCGGGTCTGAAAGTGAGCGAGTTCTCTTTCGGTTCATGGGTCACTTTCGGCAAGCAGGTAAATGGAGGCGACGCCGTCGATCTCATGAAGCTTGCCTATGACAACGGGGTGAACTTCTTCGACAATGCCGAGGGATACGAAAGCGGCAAGTCCGAAATCGTCATGGGCGAGGCGCTCAGATCGCTTGGCTGGAGCCGTGACAGCTTCGTCGTCTCCAGCAAGGTCTTCTGGGGAGGGCAGAAACCGACACAGCGCGGCCTGTCGCGCAAGCATGTGACCGACGCCTGCCATGCCGCGCTCAAGCGGCTTCAGGTCGACTATCTCGACCTCTACTTCTGTCATCGCCCGGATATCGACACGCCCATCGAGGAAACAGTCCGGGCGATGCACGATCTCGTCGCCCAGGGCAAAGTGCTCTACTGGGGTACGTCGGAATGGTCGGCGCAACAATTGACTGAAGCCTATGCCGTCGCTCGGGACTTGCGCATCACTCCGCCGACGATGGAGCAGCCGCAATACAACATCTTCGAGCGCCAGAAGGTCGAGTCGGACTACCTCCCGCTCTACGAGCTGATCGGGCTTGGCACCACGATCTGGTCGCCGCTCGCCTCGGGCGTCCTTACCGGCAAATACAATGACGGTGTGCCCGCCGACAGTCGTATGAACCTGCCTGGCTACGAATGGCTGAAGGAAAAATGGTCCAGCGATGCCGGCCGCGCCCAGCTCCGACAAGTCGGCGAGCTCGCAAAGCTCGCGGACGAGATCGGAATATCGATCACGCATCTCGCCCTTTTGTGGTGCCTCGCCAACCGGAACGTCTCGACCGTCATTCTTGGCGCATCGCGCGCCAGCCAGCTGCAGGACAATCTCGCGGCCCTCTCACACAGGCAAAAGATGACGTCTGACGTGCTGGACCGGATCGACGTGATCGCCGGCAACAAACCCGAAGAACCCCGTCGCTTCTAGGCGAAACAAATTTCTCTCGACGAGCCAAACCAAAACTCGTCGAGGGAAACTGCGGTTGGCCTACCGCAGCAGCACCGTGGTGGCCCCTCGGCGGTTGGCGTGCTTTCCGATTTTTGATCGGCGCTGAGCTGCGATAGAGCAACTGCCGCTATTGAGCGGCAATGTCGGCCGTTATCGCCCTGTTTCTCCTGATAGCGCCCACTTCTTCTTAGGCTCACGAATATGATGTGGGTCGAAGCGTTCAAGAAACCTTCATGAAGCTCAGGGTTGAAATGGCCTCCCCCGGCTCCAAATCTCGTCGGCGGTCTTCGAAGCACGAGGGGAGGGGCACATGGGCAATGCGTATGTCGATCGGATAGGGCGGGCCAGGTCAGGTTTGGGCTTCATTGTCGTTCTTGCCTGCCTCCTGTCCTGCCTTCCGGCATTTGCCGCGCCCGCCGATATCGGCGGTTTGACGGTGACCCTGCCCGACGCCGCTTCCGGCTGGAGGAAGGCCGCCAAAGGCAATCTCTTCATGCTGCAGAAGGATTTTCCTGAAACGGATGACGACAAGCGCGGCAGTGCTCTGATCCAGATCACCAAGCCGCTCCCGGCCGCGCGCAATTCCCTGCAGGCCGGGATGAAGACCTTCGTCGCCACGCTGCCCGACATGGCGAAGGAAGATATCCTGATCAAACATTACGGGGTGACGGTGAACGGCCACGACATCCGCGTGGAAGAACGCTGCTGCGTCCATCAGAACAATGTCAGCATCAACCAGATCGTGGTCGGCATCGCCGGCGACAAGCGGCAGGCCTATCTGCAGCTCGTGCTGCTGAATGTAACCGGCGACAGAAGCAAAGGGGCGGAGGCTGATTTCGCGGCCCTCGTGCGCTCGGTGAAGCTCGATCCTTCCGACAGGGATTTCGACCTTGTTCCGGCGAGCGGCGATGGCGGGCTGGACGGCGTCTTCACCCATCTCGATACCGGCATCCGGCCGAATGTCTTCGGCGGCATGGATTTCTACTCGGACAGCACGATCAGCATGTTCGACCGGGAGGGCCGGTTCAGCACGGAGCTGCCGAAGGGCGGCCGGAGCATTGGCGAACATTGCAAGGAGACCCCGACTGATTGCGGTCTCTACAAGCTTGCCGGCGGCGGCTTCTTCTCCTCGGCCGGGTCGATCGAAATGCGCAGCGTCACCTCAGCCTACGGCACGATCGAAATCGAGACGAAACCATTCTCGAAAAAGGGTGAGGACCTGGTGATTTCAGACGCGGATTATCGCGCCGTGCCGCCATTTGATGAGGGCACGACGCTCGACGGCGAATGGGTTTCCACCTTTGCCTCGAGCGGCATGACTGCGACCTCATCGGGATCGGTGGCCTCCAGCCATACGCTGACGCTTCGTCGAAACGGCACCTTCGAACGCACGGGCTGGTCCGGCGCCTCGATGATGAACGAAATCGGCGGATCCCGATCGGGCGTCACCACATCCGGAAACCGGCCGGGCGCAAGCGGCCGCTATAAGCTTTCCGGCTATCGCCTCGACTTGACCGACGCCGACGGCAGGACGGAAAGCATGAGCATATTCGAACCGGACAAAGCATCCGACGGGCTTCTGGTGATCAACGGCAACAACTACCTCAAGGACGACGGGAGATAGCCAGGTAGCATCCAAGGTATTGAATAAATTAGATTTATAAGGCTAATGCCTAAACTTCCCGGTCGGTTTGAAAGCCGCCAGGGTTGTCAGCCGTTTCGAGCCGTCGCCATGGCGCCAGCCGCCCGAAACCTGCCTGACCTGGCCAGCCGTCTCGATGGGTGAAATGAGCAGCTTGGTTAAGCATTTGTAAATTGGTAACGAATCGAGGCATATAGTAACTGCGCAACTGAAGCGCTTTCGTTCAAAATTGCGCAGTTACGTGGGAAAAAGATCATGCAGCCGAGTCTTGCTCTTCAGGACGATCAAGAGCATCTCCCGTCGCTTCTGGCAACAGATGCGAAGGAGTTATCCTATCAACTTCAGCAGCATCAGGCAAAAATCTTCCCCCCGCTGTCGCAAAAGACCATCAGAACATTTTCGCCGGCGGAAGCTGCGGCCTTCATCGGCATTGGCGAAGGCTATCTCCGCCAGGTGGCTGCCGATGGCCATGGCCCCGATCCGCTCGCAAACGGACGGCGGCTTTACAGTGCCCTGGATATGGATCGGATTCGCCGGGTCCTCGACGAGCGAAACGGCACGCCGAAATATGTGCCGGCCCGCAGGCCGGGCGAAAAGCTCCAGATCGTCTCCGTCATGAATTTCAAGGGCGGCTCGGGCAAGACCACCACGGCGGCCCACCTGGCGCAGTTCATGGCGCTCAGGGGCTACCGCGTGCTCGCCGTCGACCTCGATCCGCAGGCTTCCTTGTCCGCCTTGTTCGGCCATCAGCCGGAGTTCGACGTCGGAGAGGGCGAAACCATATATGGCGCGATCCGATATGAGGAGCCGCGTCCGATCGCCGACATCGTGCGCGCCACCTACACGCCCAATCTGCATCTGATTCCGGGCAATCTCGAGCTGATGGAATTCGAGCACGAGACACCGAAGGCGATGGCCTCGGGAACGGCGGAGACGATGTTCTTTGCCCGCATCGGCGAGGTCCTGACGGAGATCGAAAGCCTTTACGACATCGTCGTCATCGACTGCCCGCCACAGTTGGGATTCCTGACGATGTCGGCGCTCTGCGCGGCAACCTCGGTCCTGATCACGGTTCACCCGCAGATGCTGGATGTCATGTCGATGTCGCAGTTCCTGACGATGACGAGTGAGCTGATGTCGGTCGTGGAAAAGGCGGGTGGTCGCACCAGCTATGACTGGATGCGCTATCTCGTGACCCGTTTCGAGCCGAACGACGGGCCGCAAAGTCAGATGACCGGCTTCATGCGGGCGATCTTCGGCAATCGAATGCTTCACAATGCCATGGTGAAGTCGACGGCGGTCGCCGACGCCGGCGTCACCAAGCAGACTCTCTACGAGGTCGAGCGGTCGCAGTTCACACGCGGAACCTATGACCGGGCTCTGGAGTCCCTCAACCTCGTGAATGGCGAGATCGAAGCGCATATTCGCTCGACCTGGGGAAGGAAATAGGAGATGGCGCGCAAGAACCTCATCGAAATCTCCGCTCCGAACCCGGCAAGGGTGGAGGCAGTCGCGCCGCGCGACAATCGTCCGATCGCCGGATTCGTGCCGCAGGAGCGCAGTGCGGTGCCGGTCGGCGGCATCACCAAGACGCTCGGCAACATTACCGAGAAAATGGAGCGGGCGAGTGAACTGGAACGGCAGCTTGCCGCCGGCCAGACCATCGTCGAGCTCGATCCCGGCCTGATCGACGCTTCCTTCGTTAGCGATCGGTTGGCGATCGATGCGGCCGAACTCGCCCAGCTTGTCGAGCAGATCCGCGAGCATGGGCAGCAGGTTCCGATCCTTGTTCGTCCGCATCCCGAAACTAGGGGACGCTATCAGGTTGCCTACGGCCATCGTCGCCTGGCTGCCGCCCGAGAAATCGGCATCAGGGTGCGCGCGGTCGTCCGCGATCTTACTGACGGTCAGTTGGTCGTCAGCCAGGGTCAGGAAAACAGCGCTCGAACCAATCTCTCCTATATCGAGCGTGCGCTCTTCGCATCGCGGCTGGAGGAACGCAGCTTTGGCCGCGATGTCATCATGGCGGCTCTCGGCGTCGATAAGGCGGCGCTGTCGAGAATGCTGATCGTCATCCGGCAGGTCCCCCTGGCGCTCGTCAACGCCATCGGCGCGGCCCCCGATATCGGCCGTCGACGCTGGTTGGAGCTGGGCGAGCGGCTGGAAGGCGCCGACATCGAGAAGATCATCGCGGAGTTGTCCGCGGACGACGCTCGCAAAATCTCAAGCGACGAGCGGTTTCATCGGGCACTCGTTCTGGCAACGAAGAGGACGGCAGCGCCGAAGCCGGCGATCGCCAAAACCCTAGTCAGCGGCGTGCCGGTGGTGATCAAAAAGACAGCATCCGGTGCAACCTTCGTCTTCGACGGCAAGACCGCACCCGGTTTCGATCAATTCGTCCAGGAAAGGCTGAAGGGCCTGTTCCAGGAATTCAACAAGGACAGAGGAGCGTAACGCGCAAAAGAAAAAGGCCCCCAACGACGCCGTCGTGGAAGCCCTTCTCAGATCTTAAGCACATCGAGAATCGCATTTCCACGAATCACAGTCAAGCGTCTTAGGCACCAAATTGGTGGATGGTTTTCTTTTGCCTGAACGAAGGTGAAGGCAAATGGAGAGTGGATATGTGACGACGCCCTTTGGGCGGCGGCCGATGTCGCTTGGCATGCTGGCAAGCCAGCAACTGGCCGAGACCATCGAGCCGGGAATGAAGCGCAGCAAGTGGAAGCTGTTCAGGGCAATCTGCGAGGCGCGGCCGGCGCTCGGCGTGACCGATCGGGCGCTGACGGTGCTCGATGCGCTTCTGACTTTCTACCCTGACGACGAGATTTCCGAAGAAAAGGGCCTGATCGTCTTCCCGTCGAATGCGCAGCTTTCGCTGCGTGCCCGCGGCATGACGGCAGCCACCCTCAGGCGGCATCTTGCCGTCCTGGTCGAGGCCGGCCTGATCCTGCGCAAGGACAGTCCGAATGGAAAGCGCTATGCGCGCCGCGACAAAGCAGGTGCCGTCGGTGAGGCCTTCGGCTTCAGCGTCGCGCCGCTGCTCGCGCGTGCGGTTGAAATCGAAAACCTGGCCGCCCAGGCGGTCGCCGACCGGGAATTGCTCAGGGTGACCAGGGAACGCCTGACGGTGTGCCGGCGCGATATCTCCAAGCTGATCGCGACAGCCATCGAAGAGGAGGTCTCCGGTGACTGGGAGGGAATTTCGGCGATGTTCCGCACGCTCCTTGCCCGAATTCCGCGCGTTGCGACGGCCGAAGCACTGGCGCCGCTGCTCGACGAGATGGGACTACTGCGCGATGAGATCATCAACGCATTGGAAAGACGAATAAAAACACAAAATATAGGCGCCAATGAGTCTCAGATTGAGCGTCACAAACAGAATTCAAATCCCGACTCTATTTATGAACTTGAACCACGCTTCGACACGAAGCAGGGCGAAAGGGCGGTGGCCGATAATGAGCCGAACGCCGAAGCGCCGGACGAGCGAAGATTGAAACAACCGAAGCCTTCCGGCGGGATGGGCAACAAGGCGAAAGACACGGCAGATCCAGGGGCCGGGCATAGCCTGAAATCCTTCCCGCTTGGCCTCGTCCTCCAGGCCTGCCCTCAAATTCTCGACTACGGGCCGGGTGGAACGATCGGCAACTGGCGGGATCTGATGTCGGCTGCCGTCATCGTGCGCTCGATGCTCGGCGTCAGCCCCTCGGCCTATGAGGAAGCCTGCTCGGGCATGGGGCCGGAAAATGCCGCAACCGTGATCGCCTGCATCCTGGAAAGGGGAGGGCATATCAACTCGCCTGGCGGTTATCTCCGCGATCTGACCCGAAGAACCGAGAGGGGCGAATTTGCTATCGGCCCGATGCTGATGGCGCTGGTGCGGGCAAACAGTGGAGTGCGGCGACATGCCGGTTGATCGTAAGGAAGTTGCGGCTACGACAATGATCCGCAACGCTGACAAAGCGGCAACAAGGCAAAGAAAAACCCGCCGCTGAGGGCGGGTTTGGTTGGCGCCCCTTCGATGGAATAATCCGGCTCTGTTGCGGCAACGCTCGAGAGGACGCCGGCCGGACGATCCGAGGTTGACCGTCGACTACAACGTGCGCGTTCGCCCGAACGAACGCAGAAGAAGATTAAGAGAGACCGCGACTTTATCGATGTCGCGAATGTCCTGCGAATATTGACCAGTGTAGAGCTTCACGATCATGCTGTCGCGAGCAGAGCCAATGAGTTCGAAATACAGGTGGAGGTAGTAAGATTGCTTGTCACCGCCGCGACTTATGCTCCTGCGTCGTTGGGTGACCAGTCTGAGCTCAGATTTGAACGGAGCAAAGCCGGGCAGTTTAAGCACGACGGATTTGGATTGAAATCGGGACATGGTGGGGACCGCAACGACCGCCTTGTCCAAGGCCAAACTTACGATTTGGCCAGGGACATCGTCTACGATCGCGGGTTCATCGAGTTTGAAGGCATGAAACAAGCGTCGGGGTTTCTCAAAGCAGATGAGCGATGCGATGAGCAGCACGACGATATTGATACCTGACCACCAGGCCGCGACCGGCGAAAACTGGCCTTGTACATGCGCCGTTTCCGGGACGATGTTGACCAGCAGACCAAGGACGGTGATCATGATGATGCTTGCGATCCAGGCGAAGCTGTAGCGGTCGAACTGGTTCGACTCGTTGCCACTGCCCTTCGGCGTCACCCTGAACGGCTTGCCAAATGGTCTCACGAGACTGGAGACCACGGTAGGCAACATGCGGAATGTCGCAAAGGTCCCGACGGCGCTTGATATCACAGGCAGATAGCGCGTCGGCGTGATCCATAGCATAAGCAGAAAATACGCTGCCAGCAGCGGCACCTGATGAGACACATAATCGGCTATGTCAGTGAAATAGAGGGGGAGCAGGCCGAACCAGAGATAGACGATGGGGACGAGCAATATCATGAAGCGGACCAGATACTGCACCAGCCAGGACGCCGGCAGGAACATGATCCGTTGAAAGAGCGTCAATCCGGGGCCACGCAGCGGGCCATTATGCAGGTAAAGGGTTTGAATACCTCCCTGACACCACCGTTCGCGCTGCACAAAATAACCGGTTAGGTTTTCGGCAGCCAATCCCATCGACAGCCGCTCGTTCAGGTAGCGCGTTTTGTAGCCTTTGTTGAGCATTGAAAGAGTTGTCAGCAGGTCTTCTGTGATCGACTCCGTCGGGAATCCTCCTATTGCGTCAATGGACTTGCGGCGGGCAATCGAGCATGACCCGCAGCAGAAACTGACGTCCCAGGCGTCTCTGCTGGGCGCGATCTCGTCGAAGAACAAACGCTGCTCGTCCGGCCAGATATTCTCCAGGCCGAGGTTTGATTGCACCGGATCGGCGTTGAAGAAATGTTGAGGCGTCTGGACGATGCCGATGCTTTCGTCGCAAAAGAAGGGCAGCGTTCGGCGAAGGAAATGTCGATAGGGAACAAAATCGGCGTCGAAGACCGCAATAAACTCGCCCGAGCTGACCTTCAGCCCATTGTTCATATTGCCCGCTTTGGCGTGGTTGTTGTCGCCGCGCATGACGTGGATGACGTTCTTTTCTTCGCAATAGGCCTTCAGCCAGTCCCGGCGTTGATCGTCAAGCACGTACACATTCAATTTGTCGGGAGGATAATCCAGCGAGCGGGCGCCGATGATGGTTCGCTCGAGCACGTCGAGTGGCTCGTTATAGGTTGGAATGAAAACATCGACAGTCGGCAGCTCACGCTTGTCGCGCGCAAAGAAACCACGAGCCAGCCTGTCCGCTTCCGCGCTCCGGTCGACGTAGCGGCTCATCAATACCAGAAAAAGGATGACTTCGACGCACGCCAGAATCTCGACGACGAAGAGGATCCAAACCCAGTAGAAACTCGCACCGTTGTTGGGATAGGGAAGCACTGTCTCCGTCAAGCGCCAGAACATGTATCGCAATGCGACTGCAGCGACAAACGCGCAGGTCACCGCCCGTGTCCAGGTGTGACGGCGCGACCAATTGAACGGCCCCAGGCAAAAGAAGGCCAAAACGAGAAAGGTCGGAACCAGCGCTACAAGATACTGAACCACAGGCTTTTGACCCAGTTGGACACGTCGATGCCGTGCTTGGAAAACCTTACCTGCACTGTGCGCCCCACTTGGCAGGAGTTCGCAAAGTCGTCGTTCATGAAGGATGGATCAAGGCGAACCCGAATGCGGGCATTGCGCTGAGTCGACGGCGGCAAAGTGGCGGCAAAGGAATCGGTCTCGACCGAAGCCGAACTGCCTCTGACAGAAATGACCGTGCCCTTGAAGACATCGCTACGGCCGAACAAACGCACCTGCGCGACAAGTCCCGGATAGATCTCGTCATAATTGACCTCGGGAACAAGGATATCCACAAACAGCTCTCGACAGTCGAGGAGGCGCATCAACTCGTCATTCAGCACAACGTTCGAACCGCTGACGATACTCCTCGCCCAAACAACGCCGTCAAAGGGCGCTATCGCGGTTGCGGATTCAAGGCTGCTGACGCGATTTGCCTCTTTGACCAGCTGCTTTTGAACTTCGGTGGCTCGTGTTTCATTTTCCGCTATGCGCGAGTTCAAGTCGTTGATGCGAACGACTACCTCGTCTTCGCGCTGTCGCGAATAAGGCACGTCATTCTGCCCGTCGCCGAAGACAAAGATACCCTGGCGGACCGCATTGAGCCTTTGTTGCAATTGATCGACAGTCAGGTTGCTGATTTCGACCTCGCCGCCGGTCGCAGCGCCCGCGGCACGCGCGGCCTCAACCAGCTTCTGCGTGAGAATGCCTTTTGACTCGAGCTGCATCCGGCGGCTCAAGTCGACCTGGGCGACCAGATCCTGAGCTTGCGACACTTCGACTTTCTTCCGCAGGATTTCGACTTCGCGTTCGAGATTGGCAATGGTGGTCTGCTTGTAGACTTCCAATCTGGTAGACAATTCCTCGCGAAGCGCGGAGAGTTCCTCCCGTTCCTTTTTCAGTGCCGCGACGCGGTCGAGCGCCGTGTTGTGATCTGCCTCGAGCGACGCGAGGATTGCGCGATTGACGCGCGTATTTCTGATTTCTGCGAGGGATTGTCCCGCTTTGACCGGGCTGCCGACCTTGAGGGATTCTTCCGCAATTGTGCCATCGATTGGGGCATTAACGACCGCAAACCGCGCATTGACCGTGCCATCAAGGCTCGTAAAGCCGGTAATCGTCGGCAATGAAACGAGTGTCACCAGTGCCAGCAGCAGCAGGCCGACAACAATGCGTGTGATGCGATGGTTCCAGATCATGTTGGCATCCGAAGGTATCGCTTCTGCAGCATCCGCCCCAATCGAGCGGGGACAAACCGATGCAACTAATTCTTGTAATTTAGCGCATTGAAAAAAATAGACAAGTGATGGTCGTAAGCCTGAGGCAGAAGCAGGTCGGCTGTGGACGAAGTGCCGCATTGAAAGTCTACGGCGGCTGTTCGATCAGGGGCTTATTCCGGCCAAAACGCCTCGGAGCGATTGGGGCCTTTTGCGGTAGAACACGCAGCATCGCTCGGCTATAAAGTTCACGCCACTTTGGCCTTTTGGCGGTAACCGATGCCCAATCCTCCCGAATCCTCAGGCGAAAGCGTTGGCAAATCGAGCACGGGTGGCAATCAGCAAGCAGTTTCGGCAACGCAAGTGACCGCCTCGGATTCGCCGAGAACCACCCAGGCCGACAGTCCGCAACTCCCTCACCGACCCTTCGTCCAAACTCGCCAGGCCGCGAGCAATCTGTTAGGTGCGCTGCGTCACGATTTGCAGGCAAGTCCTGTGCTGGCGAAGATCAAGTCGATGGCTTTGTTTTTGATAACGAGGCTGACGAGGTCGATGCGGCTGGGAAGCACATCGGCTCTCACCAAATGGATGACGACTGCTCCGATCAAAGCCGGGCGCGGCATTCGCCATTGGCATAGCAAGCCGCGCGAAAGTCGCCGGCGCCGATGGCTTCCGGCGAACTGGTGGAAATTCGCTATGGGCTGGGCCTTGCTTGTGTGCCTCCTCATAGGCAGCGTGCTGGTGTGGGCACTAAAAGACGTGCCCTGGAGCGAGATTCGTGACGGAACGTTGAAGCCGATTGTTGTGCTGGAAACCGCTGACGGTGCGCCGCTCGTAAGGCAGGGACCTTATCAAGGGCCATATACGCAATACGACCAGTTCCCGTCCCATCTGATCGATGCCGTCCTTTCGATTGAGGACCGCCGGTTCATGGACCATTTCGGCGTCGATCCGAGAGGGATCGGGAGGGCGTTTCTCCGGAATTTGGAGGCTGGCTCGGTGGTGGAGGGGGGCAGCACCATCACCCAGCAACTCATCAAGCTGCAATATCTGGACAGCGATCGAACGATAAAGCGAAAGATACAGGAGGTTGTGATCGCAGTCTGGCTGGAGTGGAAGCTCGGCAAGCGGGAAATCCTGACGCGCTATCTCAACAGCGTCTATCTTGGCGCTGGCGCGACAGGCATGCCTGCCGCCGCGCGGATCTATTTCAACAAGGATATCGACGCCCTTAACTTGCCGGAATCGGCGATGCTGGCGGGGTTGCTGCGGGCTCCAAGTCAATGGAATCCCATCGACAATTTCGAAGGCGCCCGGCAGCGTAGCATGGTCGTTCTCGATGCGATGGCGACCAATGAAAAAATCACCGCGCCAGAGGCGGCGGAGGCCAAGGCGAGCTTTGCCAAGCTGCATCCAACGACGCCGACGCCGCGCTCGGGAAGCTGGTTTGCGGACTGGATTTCGCCGCAAGCGAGCGAAATCGCCGGCTCCTCGCCAGGTTCGACGTCGGTGCGAACCACGATGGTGCCGCAATTGCAGCAAATCGCCGAAAGGGTCGTGAAAGGAGCCTTGGACGGTGAAGGGAAGGCAGTCGGAGCATCGCAGGCCGCGTTGGTTGCGATGACGCCCGATGGCGCGGTCGTCGCGATGGTTGGCGGGCGCGACTACAAGGCAAGCCAGTTCAACCGCGCCGTCACAGCGATGCGCCAGCCGGGTTCCACCTTCAAGCTATTCGTCTATTACGCAGCATTGAAGGCCGGGTTCACCTTGTCTGACCAGGTTCTGGACGCGCCAATTGACATCGATGGCTGGTCGCCAGAAAATTCCGGCGGCAACTATCGCGGTTGGGTAACGCTTGCCGAGGCGTTCGCGCGATCGCTCAATGCCGCTTCAGTCGCGCTTGCCGAAGAGGTTGGTTTAGACAATGTGATTGCCGCAGCGCGTGAACTCGGCATCGATGCACCACTCGCCAACACGCCGTCTTTGGCGCTTGGGACATCCGAAGTAAATCTGCTTAACCTCACCAGCGCCTATGCGTCCGTCCAACTCGGTAGGGCACCTGTCAAGCCCTGGGGCATCATCGACTTTCAAGCGGCAGGGCAGCCCAAGACATTTCGAGTTGGCTCACAATCAAATCCGAACGTCGATCTTTCGCCCTACCAGTCCGATCTCCTCGGCCTCCTGCAGTTGGTGGTCGAGCGCGGTACTGGGCGTGGAGCGGACCCCGGCACGTTTGCGGCCGGCAAGACCGGCACGAGCCAGAACAATCGTGACGCCTGGTTCGTTGGCTTCACGGAAGCGCTTGTCGTCGGTGTCTGGGTTGGCAATGATGATGACGCGCCGATGAAGGGGGTGACGGGCGGCGCCCTGCCAGCGCATATTTGGCGGGATTTCATGCGCCAGGCGACGGCCGAACCTCCGCTGAATGGCGTGCGATCGACAGAAGCGGCAAGCGATGGTCAAGGCGCACCGCAGTCCTGTAACATCACCGCCTGCTCGCGCAGTTACCGCTCCTTCCGGCCTTCCGACTGTACCTATCAGCCATATTCCGGCGGCCGGCGGCTCTGCGAAAAGTGACGTGGCGCGCGTAACGAGGAGTCTGCAATCACCTCTTTACAGCTAACATGTCAGTCTGCTACATCTAATCTCAACAATCGGGAGGAAGCATATTTGACCCAGAAATTCGGCCTGTCAGTCGCCCTTGCCACGCCGTTTGACAGCAATGGCGATATTGCGATCGATGCGATGATCGTGCAGGCAAGGCGAAGCCTCGCTGCAGGATGTTCCAGCGTAACCCTGTTCGGAACGACGGGTGAAGGCTCCTCCATCGGAAGCCGGGAACGTGACCGCGTCCTCGCGTCTTTCCTCGATGCGGGGATCGCGGCAAAAAACATCATCGTCGGTGTGCTGGTCGATGCCGCCGAGGATGCGGCGATCCAGGCAGATCATGCTCTTTCCCAGGGCGTTCGTAATATTCTTCTTGCCCCGCCGTCCTATTTCAAGAATGTCAGCGACGACGGTGTCTTCCAGTGGTTTTCGGCCGTCTTCGCCATTCTGGGAGACAAGGCGCGGGACATCATCGTCTACAATCTTCCCTCGCTCACCATGGTCCCGCTGACCGTGTCGCTGATCGGACGGCTGCGGACCGCCTTCCCCAATATCGTGACAGGCGTCAAGGATTCTTCCGGCGACTGGCCGTATACCGAAAGCCTGCTCAAGGCGCATGGCGATCTCATTATCCTGGTGGGCGATGAACGGCATCTTGCCAGGGGCGTGCGGATCGGCGGCCAGGGGGCGATCTCCGGCATGGCGAATTTTGTGCCCCGCGACGTCAAGCTGATGGCCGAAGAAGGCAAGGACGATCCCCGCATCGAGGGTTTTGTGGCCGAGCTGCTCAAATATCCTGTTGTCCCGGCCGTGAAAGCCATGATGGCGCACGTGGCGTCCGAAGAGATCTGGCTTGCGGTGCGCCCGCCGCTCGCTTCAATATCCGCCGAAGGGCAGGCGCAGCTCGCTCTTGCTTTCGATCGTCTTTTCCAGTCGAAAGCGGCATAGGTCAGACATGTTTCGGGAAGAGGCGATGGACGAAACGGACGAGCAGCCAACGCTGCGGGAAAAGGCGTATGCGAGCTTCACGCGCCATCTTCTTGCGCGTGACGTGCGTCCCGGCCAGTTCGTCTCCCAGCGCCGTCTCGTCGAGCTGACGGGACTGACGCTCGGCGCCATCCGTGAGCTCATCCCGAGGCTCGAAGCCGAAGGGCTGATCAAGACGGTCCCCCAGCGGGGTTTGCAGATTGCTCATATCGACCTCAACCTCATTCGCGAGGCCTTCCAGCTGCGCGTGTTCCTGGAGAAGGAGGCCGTCGCGCTTTTCACCCGCTCTGCGTCTGACGAGACGATCGCCGGGCTTTTGAAGCAGCATCGGGATATCGCCGATGCCATTCGAAGCGGCGATACATCGCACGAATTGGAAGTGCACGCGCAGGCCGTCGATTGGGGTATGCACGACGCCTTTATCGATGCCCTGGGAAATTCCATCATTTCGAACGCCTATCGGGTGAACTCGATCAAGATGCGCCTGATCAGTCAGGATCGTTTTCGCATCGAAGGTCACGTCGGACCTGTCATGGGCGAGCACCTGAAAGTGCTCGAGGCGATCGAACGACGATCGGCGGAGGACGCCGTCAACAGCCTTGTCGCACACATCAATCATGCAAGAGATCGTGCGCTCAGGATATAATCGGAAATAAACAGCCGGGGGTGAGGAGATCGCCGGCAATAAGGAGGAGGAATCACATGTCATCGTTTTTGAATCCGACGAGACGCGGCTTTCTGGCGGGCACAGCCGCTTTTGGGGCGAGCAGCATGCTCGGCATGCGGCTCGCATCGGCCGCCGTCGACTGGAAGCGTTTTGCCGGCACGACGCTCGAAGTCAACCTGGTCAAGAGCCCGCGCAGCGAAATACTGCTGAAGTACCTGTCCGAGTTCGAGGCGCTCACCGGCATCAAGGTCAATGCCGAAGCGACGCCCGAACAGCAGCAGCGCCAGAAGACGACGATCGAGCTGAGCTCCGGCAAGCCGAGTTTCGACGTCGTGCATATGAGCTACCATGTCCAGAAGCGGCAGTTCGAAAAGGGCGGCTGGCTTGCCGATATCAGCGGTTTCCTCAAGGACCCTTCGCTGACCGACCCGTCCCTGACGGAGGGCGATTTCGCCGAAGCCGGCCTCGCCTTCGCCAAGGACGCCGGAGGTGTTCTGCGCTCTCTTCCCTTTTCAGTCGATTACTGGATCATCTACTGGAACAAGGCGCTGTTCGAGAAGAAGGGGCTTGCTTACCCCTCGAGCTTCGAAGAGCTGGCAAGTGCTGCGGAGGCACTGACCGACGCTTCGACCAACACCTACGGCTTCGTCGCCCGCGGCCTGAAGAACGCCAATACGCCGGTCTGGACGTCGCTGCTGCTCGGCTATGGTTCGAGCCCGCTCGGCCCTGACGGCAAGCTGCGCACGACATCGCCGGAAGCGATCGATGCGGCCAAGCTTTACCAGAGACTGATGACCAAAACCGCCCCTCCCGGCGTCTCCGGCTTCAACTGGGCGGAGGCGCAGTCGGCCTTCCTGCAGGGCAAGATCGGCATGTGGCTTGATGGCGTCGGTTTTGCACCGCCGATCGAAAATCCGGAAAAGTCGCGCGTCGTCGGCCAGGTCGGTTACGGCATCATGCCGAAAGGCCCGAAGGCACAGGCCGCAGGCACCTTCGGCGACGGCCTTGGCGTCGTCGCAGCAAGCCAGAAAAAGGAAGCAGCCTACCTCTTCTGCCAATGGGCGATTTCGCATGAAATGGGCGCCCGTCTGCTGCAGGCCGGCGCCGGCGTTCCTTTCCGGCAGTCCGTCCTCGAGGATGCGAAGGTTCGCGAAGGCGTCAAGATGCCGGGCGCGTGGCTTGATGCCGTCGTCGGTTCGGGCAAGATCTCGCAGCTCGCGCTGCCGGTCATCATTCCGGTCACCGAGTTCCGCGACATCTATGGCGTCGGTCTCACCAACATGATCGGCGGCGCTGATCCCGAAACCGAACTGAAGGCAGCGACGGCACAGTTCGAACCCGTCCTGGCGAAAAGCGAGGGATAATGGCCTCGGCAAGCATCGAAACGGCCACAGCGGCCAAGGCGTCGAAAGGAAGGAGCAAACCGGATCGGTTTGCTCCCAACTACTGGCCCTTCGTCATCCCGGCGCTCATCGTCATATCGGCCGTGATCGTCTTTCCATGGGTGTTTACCGTGTGGATGAGCGTCAACAGCTGGACGCTCGGCCAAGCGCAGGTCTTTGCGGGGTGGGACAATTATGTGCGCCTCGCCGGCGACGTGCGCTTTTGGGAGTCGCTGTGGCATACGGTGCTCTATACGACGCTCTCCGTAGTGGTTCCCCTTTTTCTGGGAACGCTCGCCGCGCTGATCTTCGATGCTCAATTTCCGCTGCGCGGTCTCATCCGCGGCATATTCGTGATGCCGATGATGGCCACACCCGTCGCCATCGCACTCGTCTGGACGATGATGTTCCATCCGCAGCTCGGCGTTCTCAACTATCTCCTCTCCCTCATCGGCATCGGTCCCCAGGAGTGGATCTACAATCAGAGCAGCGTCATCCCGTCGCTGGTGCTGGTCGAGACCTGGCAATGGACGCCGCTTATCATGCTGATCGTGCTTGGCGGCCTGGCGGCGGTTCCGCGCGAACCTTATGAAAGTGCGGAGATCGATGGCGCCAATGTCTGGCAGAAATTCCGTTATCTGACGCTGCCGATGATCGCGCCTTTCCTGATGATCGCCGTGATCATCCGCAGCATCGATGCAGTGAAAAGTTTCGACATCATCTATGCCATGACCCAAGGCGGCCCCGGCACGGCGTCGGAAACGATCAACATCTATCTCTACAACACCGCTTTCGCCTATTACGATATCGGCTATGGCTCGGCCATGGCGGTTGTCTTCTTCATCCTCATCGTCCTGCTTTCTTTCGTCCTTATGATGCTCAGGCAGCGCGTGAACTGGTCCGACGGGGAGGCACGCTGATGAAGCGCAAGACGCTCGATCGCATCGGACTGCTGTTCGTCGCCCTGGTGATGATCTCGCCGGTCGTCCTGTTCTTCCTCTGGATGATCTCGCTGTCGCTGAAGTATGAAATCGACAACGGCGCCTATCCGCCGATCTTCATCCCGGAGCGCTTGGCCTGGTCGAACTATCTGAAAGTCTTCGAGGAGAACAATTTCTTCCTCTATCTCTGGAATTCGGTGCTGGTGACGGGTGCGGCCACGCTTCTGGCGCTGCTGATCGGCGTGCCCGCCGGATATGGCATCGCCCGGCTGAAGGCGGAGAAGTCCGCGATGGTCATCATGATCGCGCGCATGACACCGGGCCTTTCCTTCCTGATCCCGCTCTTCCTGCTGTTCCAATGGCTGAACCTGCTCGGCACGCTCTTGCCGCAGATCATCATCCATCTCGTGGTCACCGTGCCGATCGTCGTGTGGATCATGATCGGCTATTTCGAGACGACCCCGATGGAGCTGGAAGAGGCTGCAAGCATCGACGGCGCGACACCCTGGCAGGTTTTCCGTCTGGTCGCCTTGCCGATCGCAAGGCCGGGCATCGTCGTCGCCTTCATCCTGTCGGTCATTTTTTCCTGGAACAATTTCGTCTTCGGCATCGTGCTCGCCAGTCGCGAGACGCGCACGCTTCCGGTCGCGGTCTACAACATGCTCTCGTTCGAACAGGTCAGTTGGGGTCCGCTCGCGGCAGCCGCATTGATCGTCACCTTGCCGGTGCTGATCTTGACGGTGTTTGCGCAACGGCAGATCGTGGCAGGCCTGACGGCCGGAGCCGTCAAGTGAGCGGGTGAGACGACGGTTTTGACGACTTCTGCCTTCGACCCGCCTCCCGGTCAGGCGCGCCGCGTTTTGTGCGTCGGCGCGGCGGTTATGGATACGTTGTTTCGTGTGCGCTCGTTACCGACCGGCCAGGGCAAATTTCTGCCCTATGATATGCTGCAGATTGCCGAGGGCATGGCATCGAGCGCCGCCTTTGCCGTTGCCCGGCTTGGCGGCCATGCCAGCCTTTGGGGCGCGGTCGGCGATGACGCCACCGGCGACCGCATCATTGCCGACCTCGGCGAGAGCGGCATAGACACGAGCGGTATGGTGCGTGTGGCAGGCGCCCGCTCGGCCGTCTCGACGATCCTTGTCGATGATCAGGGCGAACGCTTGATCGTGCCTTTCTACGATGCTGGCCTGCACGAGACGGTCAAGCCGGTCACAAAACAGGACATTTCCTCCTTCGACGCAGTGCTGGTCGACGTCCGCTGGCCGAAGCTTGCGCTGCGGACGCTGTTGGCAGCGAGAGAGGCGGGCAAGCCGGCCATTCTCGATGGCGACGTTGCCGGCGATGGCGTGGTCGAGATGCTTGCGCCGGCGGCGAGCCATATCGTGTTCTCGCAACCAGCCGCTGAGCGGCTTGCGGGAACGGCCGACCCGGTGACAGTCGTCGGCCTGCTGAAGCAAAAGTTCGAGCATGCCTTCATCAGCGTCACGGCTGGCGAAAATGGCTGCTTCTGGTTCGATGACGCAACCGGCGAAGTCTGCCATCTTGCCGCTCCAAAGGTGAGAGCGGTCGATACGCTTGCAGCCGGGGATATCTTCCATGGCGCTTTCGTGTTGGCTATCGCGGAAGGCATGCCGATCGAAGAGACGATGCGCCTGTCGTCTATGGCGGCGGCGCTCAAGTGCCAGGTCTTCGGCGGTCGCACCGGCGCGCCGACCAGAGCCGAAGTCTGCAAGGTGCTTCAAGATTGGCGCCCGGCGGTGGCGACGATGAAAGTGATCACACCGGAAGAGTTGTGACAATCCAGGCAGCAACGTCGTTAATGGTGAACGCCATGGAGGTGTTCACTTGATCACGCTTGTGCTGCCACCCAAAGGCGACCAAGCCCATGCCGCCGGGTCACGGCCCTCAATCCCATATCCTCGGCCCGAGAACCGCCCACCTCGAACCTGATGCTGTCGCCAGCATTGCGCCAGTCCGCAGGTGATCGCCGGCCGCAAATGTTCATTTGAACATTTCATTCTTGCAAAGTGAACTTCGCCTGTTACCATCGGGCTCACGTTCGTAGCGGGAGGCTTCGGACCGACAACAAGTGGGAGTGAGGATGAACAAGATCGCTTTTTTCCTGTCCGCAGGATTGACCAGCCTATCGTTATCCGTTCCGGCAATGGCAGCCACGAAGATCCAGTGGTGGCACGCAATGGGCGGCGAGAATGGCGCGAAGCTTGAACAGATCGCCAAGGGGTTCAACGCATCTCAATCTGACTATGAGATCGTTCCGGTATTCAAGGGCACCTATGACGAGACGCTGACGGGCGCCATTGCTGCGTTCCGCGCCAACCAGCAGCCCGCAATCGTACAGGTCTATGAAGTTGGTACCGGCACCATGATGGCAGCACAGGGTGCGGTCTATCCCGTTTACCAGTTGATGAAGGACGAAGGTGAGGCCTGGGACCAGAGCAAATTCATTGCTCCGGTCGTCGGTTACTACTCTGACACCAGCGGCAACGTTCTGTCCTTGCCGTTCAATTCCTCGACGCCGATCCTGTATTACAACAAGGATATCTTCAAGAAAGCAGGGCTTGACCCGGAAACGCCGCCGAAAACATGGGCGGACGTTGAAGCCTTTTCGCGGACGATCATGAAGTCCGGCGCAGCTAAATGCGGTTTCACCAGCGCCTGGATCTCCTGGATCCAGACTGAGAACCTGAATGCCCTGCACGATAAGCCGTATTCTACCAAGGCCAACGGTTTTGGCGGCTTGGACGCAGAATTCACCTTCAACAATGATCTCACGATCCGCCATTGGGGCAATCTGAAGAAGTGGCAGGACGAGGGGCTCTTCAAATTTGGAGGACCTGGCGGCGGCGATAACGCTCCTCCGATGTTCTATTCTCAGGAATGCGCGATGTACATGAATTCGTCCGCCGGTCGGGCAGGGGTCATCAACAACGCAAAGGCTTTCAAGGTCGGTTTTGCGCCGCTTCCCTACTATGACGACGTTATTCCGCAGCCGCTCAACTCGATTATCGGCGGCGCCACTCTCTGGACACTGAAAGGTCGCCCGGAAGAGGAGTACAAAGGTGTCGCGAAGTTCTTCACCTACCTGCAGAAGCCGGAAGTCCAAGCCGATTGGCATCAGTTCTCGGGCTACCTGCCGATAACGGAGGCTGCCTATAAGCTGGGCCAGGATCAGGGCTATTACGAGAAGAACCCCGGAGCAGATATCGGCATCAAGCAACTGACGCGGGTGACACCCACCGACAATTCCAAGGGCATCCGTTTCGGCAACTACGTCCAGGTGCGTGGCATTATCGACGATGAGTTTGCGGCCTTGCTGGGCGGGAAGAAGACGGCGAAGGAAGCAGTTGATTCCGTGGTCGCAAGAGGCAACGAACAGCTTCGCGATTTCCAGTCCGCCAACTAATGGGCTCCGTGACGGGGGCTGGTGAAAGACCGGCCCCCGTTTCCCATCCGTCAGTGTGAGGGCCCATGCAAACCAAACGGACCGTATTTCCCAACAAGCTTTTGCCTTACCTGCTCATCGCTCCCCAAATTTTCGTGACCGTGGTATTTTTCCTTTGGCCTGCGGGAACTGCATTCTGGCAATCTTTCCTGCGTCAGGACGCTTTCGGTTTCAAAACGACCTTCGTCTGGTTTGAAAACTACCGTCGGCTCTTTGCCGATCCGATCTACATCAATGCCTTCGGCCACACGCTCATCTTCGCCATACTCGTGACGGTCCTATCAACGTCGATTGCGCTGCTCCTGGCTGCAGCGGCAATGCGCGTGTTGCGCACCTCTCGAATCTATTCGACCTTGCTCATTTGGCCCTATGCCGTCGCCCCCGCGATCGCCGGCATTCTTTGGTGGTTCATGTTCAATCCGTCGATCGGCATCGTCGCCTATATGTTGCGGGCAATGGGAATCAATTGGAATCATCTGATCAATCCCGACGATGCCATGGTCCTGATCGTGATCGCGGCGACGTGGAAGCAGATTTCCTATAATTTCTTGTTCTTCTTGGCTGCGCTGCAATCCGTCCCACGCTCGCTTCAGGAAGCCGGGGCCATCGACGGAGCCGGTCCGATGAAGCGTTTCTGGACGATCGTGTTCCCGCTGATCTCACCGACGACTTTCTATCTGATCGTCATCAATATCGTCTACGCGATGTTCGACACCTTCGGCATCGTTCATGCAACCACCCAAGGCGGACCGGCGCGCGCGACGGAAATCCTTGTCTACAAAGTCTATTTCGACGGGTTTATCGGGCTGAATTTGGGCTCGTCGGCGGCACAGTCGGTCATTCTCATGGTGATCGTCGTCGCTCTGACGGCCGTCCAATTCCGTTTTATCGAACGCCGCGTACAATATTGAGGAATTCCAAGGATGGTTGAGAATCGCCCCTTCCTAAATTTCCTGGCGCACCTTGTCCTCATCATTGGCGTGACGATCGTGGTGTTTCCGGTCTACGTGGCTTTCATTGCATCAAGCCATGGCCCAAACGACTTCTTGTCAGGCGTCGTGCCGCTGACACCAGGTGGCCACATCATCGAGAACTATTCGACGATGCTCTCATCCGGGATGACGAGCTCCGGGGCGCCGCCGATCGGGCCGATGATGATCAACTCGTTGATCATGGCGGTTGGCGTCGCCGTCGGCAAGATCGTCATCTCGATCCTTTCGGCCTTTGCCATCGTCTATTTCCGGTTTCCGTTCCGGACCCTGGCATTCTGGATGATCTTCATCACCCTGATGTTGCCGGTCGAGGTGCGTATCGTGCCGACCTACAAAGTCGTCGCCGATCTTGGAATGCTGAACAATTACAGCGGCCTCATCATCCCGCTGATCGCCTCGGCAACGGCAACCTTCCTGTTTCGTCAGTTCTTTCTGACCGTCCCTGACGAACTGATGGAGGCCGCCCGCGTCGATGGAGCGGGACCGATGAAGTTCTTCCGGGATATTCTGCTGCCGTTGTCGATCACCAATATCGCGGCGCTCTTCATCATCCTCTTCGTACTCGGCTGGAACCAGTATCTCTGGCCGCTCATCATAACGACCGACCAGAGCTTCTACACAGTCGTGATGGGAATCCAGCGCATGGCAGCGGTTGCCGATGCCGAGCCCCGCTGGAACCTCGTGATGGCAGCGGTCATTCTCGCCGCCCTGCCACCCGTCCTCGTCATCGTCGCCATGCAACGCCTTTTTGTCAAAGGCCTGGTCGAAACGGAGAAATGAAATGGCAACGATCAACATCATCGACGTCAAGAAGAATTATGGTACCGTTCCAGCTGTCAAAGGCATCAACCTATCCGTTGCAGACGGCGAACTCATCGTCCTCGTCGGCCCCTCGGGCTGTGGCAAATCCACCCTGCTTCGCATGATTGCCGGGTTGGAAACGATCAGCGAAGGCCAGGTCGAGATTGCGGGCCGCAATGTCAATAAGGCAGAGCCGGCCGACCGCGATATCGCCATGGTCTTTCAAAACTATGCGCTTTATCCGCATATGACGGTACGCGGAAATCTCGAATATGGTTTGAAAAATCGCGGCACCGAACGGGCCGAAATCAACCGTCGTGTGGCGGAAGCCGCCGAGATCCTCGAAATCGGACCGATGTTGGATCGTAAACCTCGCGAACTCTCCGGCGGGCAGCGCCAGCGGGTTGCGATGGGGCGCGCCATCGTTCGCGAGCCGGCCGCCTTCCTGTTCGATGAGCCGCTGTCCAATCTCGATGCCAAATTGCGCGTGCAGATGCGAGTTGAAATTCGTCGGCTGCAACGGCGTCTCAAGACGACCAGCATCTACGTCACCCATGACCAACTTGAAGCGATGACCCTCGCAGACCGATTGGTCGTCATGAACGGCGGACTTGTCGAACAGGTCGGAACGCCAGTGGCAGTCTACGACCGTCCGGCAAGCTTGTTTGTCGCAGGCTTCATCGGCTCGCCGCCGATGAATCTGGTACCGATCGACGTCCTCAGGGCGGCCGACGGCGCTGGGACCCTGGCATTGCCTGCCGGTACCGACATGGTCGGGCTCCGCCCGGACGCGTTACTTGTTGCCAGGCCGGCAGAGCCTTCCGTCCGTCTCAACGCAACCGTCGAGTTGCTCGAGCCAATCGGGGGAGAAAGCCATCTGCATGTGCGATTGGGGGGGGGCCAGCAGACGGTTGTCCTGACCGTACCGGGTCGTCCGGACTTTGCCGAGAATGCGAATATCGACATCTTTGCACGTGTTGACGCGATGCACCCTTTTAATAGCGATACGGGAAAACGCACAGATTGACTCCAGTTTATTATTTCTCCATCCAACCTTCGAAGAAGACGAAAGAGATGAGACGATGACGACCGTAGAGTCGCGATCCGGGCCGAGACGCGGTGAAGTTCAGGCACATCGAGGCGCTTCTGCCGTTGCGCCTGAAAATACGATTGCTGCCTTTCGAGCGGCCGCGGACCAGGGCGCGGAATGGGTCGAACTCGACGTTGCACTTCTTGCCGACGGTACGCCGGTCGTGATCCACGACGTTTCCATCGACCGCTGTTCCTCGTCAAAGGGAAATCTGGCCAACCTCAACGCGTCGGATCTCGCGAGAATCGACGCTGGCTCGTGGTTCAGCCCAAAATTCAAAGGCGAACCGCTGCCGACGCTGGCCCGTGTCGTTTCCGCCTTGGGCGAACTCGGTCTCAATGCCAACGTCGAGATCAAGCAGCATGCTCATCACAAATCACTCGACCAGTTGGTCAAAGTCGTTGATGAACATTTGAAAGGGCGGGCGGCGCACACCAAGATCATGATCTCGAGCTTTGATGCCGCTGCGCTGAAGGGAATGCACGAAGTCGATCCAAGCTACGAGCTCGCCATGCTGTGGAGCAACCTGCCCGCGGATTGGTTGGATATCCTTCGGTCAATTCCCGCAAAGACCATCCATCTCGACTACAAGGCTCTGAGTGTCGGGTTTCTCGAGGAGGCCGTGCGTCGCGGCATCGCGGTGCGGGCATGGACTTGCAATGATCCCAAGCTGCTCGCGTCTTTCTGGGAGGTGGGTTTGACTGGGGTGATAACAGACGACCCCAGTGTCTACCTCACGTAAGGAGCGGCGATGGGGCAGCGGATCATATCGAGCCGACAACGTGAGATCCTTGCGCTGATCGAAACGGACGGTGTTCAGTACATCGAGGAACTGGCACGTCGGTACGATCTGACGACGCAGACGATCCGTCGCGATATCAATGCATTGTGCGATCTCGGGCACGCGCGCCGCTTCCACGGTGGCGTCGACCTGCCGGTCGAGGGCAGCAACATCTCGCTCAACGCTCGCGCCCAGCTCAACCGAAGGGCCAAGCGGCTTATCGCCAAGCGCGTCGCCGCCGACATAGGGGTCGACGCGACAGTGTTCCTGGGGATCGGCAGCACGGTTCGGTTCGTTGCCGAGGCGCTGCGTGATCACCAGGGCCTGACGGTGATTACCAACAACATCCACGTCGCCTTGAGCCTTTGCGATGCACCGAGTGTCGAGGTGCATTTGACGGGCGGCCTTTTGCGTCACGACGATCGCGACGTGGTGGGCACGGATGTGATCAGGTTCGTCGAAAAATTCTATGCGACTTACGCCGTCGTCGGCGCAGGCGCTCTAAGCCCGCTCAACGGTCTGATGGATTTCAGCTATAGCGAAGCCCAAATCACCAATGCCCTCCTTGAGAATTCACAAACGCAGATTCTGGCTGCAGACGTCAGCAAGTGGACGCGAAACGCTTCCGTGCGTGTGGCGCCATTCAGCAAACTCACCCGCTTTTATACGGATCGGCTGCCTGGCGAAGCGGCCGCCACCAATGCCCTCTCCGAGAGCGGCTTGGACGTGGTGACATGCAGCGAGGATATGGCATGAGCTATGTAGACCTTGCGCCATCAGCTCGTGAGTTACGGGACGTGCGCTACCTGTTCACCGACATCGACGATACCCTGACCACCGAAGGCAAGCTACTTCCGCAAACCTACCAAGCTCTCTGGGATCTCAGCCGGGCAGGCATTGCCGTCGTGCCGGTTACGGGCGGCTCCGCCGGTTGGTGCGAACACATCGTTCGTGCCTGGCCGGTGGCCGCGGTCGTCGGCGAAAGCGGCGCATATTGTGTCACCCGTAGGGACGGCGCAGTCGTCTTCGACTATTGGGAAGATGCCACCCTGCAGGCTGAGCGCCAACGCCTGCATCTCCAGTCAGTGAAAGAGCTGGTTTCGCGAAGGGGCAAGACGTTCAGAATTGCCCACGATCAGGTCTTCCGGCTGGCGGACGTCGCGATCGATATCCAGGGTCACGACCCGCATGAGGTCGAGGATCTCGCGTCCAGCATAAAAGCCATTGGCGGAACGGTTGCGATCAGCTCCATTCACATCAACACGTGGATCGGCAATTACGACAAGCGGTCGATGAGCGAACGCGTCTTAACCGAGATATTCGGTATCGACCCGGCTGAAACTCCCGCCGTTACCGCCTTCGTCGGCGACTCTCGAAACGATGCCCCGATGTTCGGCTTTATCCGCAACTCCTTCGGCGTCAACAATATCATTCCCGTCCTTCCGCAATTGCAGTACGCACCGAAGTGGGTCTCGTTGCAGCCCGCCGGCCTTGGTTTTGCTGATATTGCGAGAACGATCTTGCAAGCAGCAGCCGCAGGTGAATGAACGACGATCGACTTCGTGTCATGGCGGGGTGACGGCTCTAGAGAAATAATTCCGCGAAATCATACTGCGCAGCCGTGGCCACCAGCCGTCAGCTTTTGACCGAGCCGGCGGTCATGCCTGCCAGGAAATAGCGTTGGGCAACCAGGTAGAGTACCAGAAGGGGCAGGGAACCAAGCACGCTCATCGCCATCATCTCGTTCCATTCGAAGGCGTGCTGGCCCATCAGAAGCTGGATACCGATCGGAACGGTTCTGAGATCCATCGATTTCGTCAGCGTTAGCGCGAAGAGGAATTCGTTCCAGGCCAGCAGAAACGTGTAGACCGCCGTGGCGACGATCCCGGGGATGGAGACCGGAACGATGACGCGCCAGAGCGCCGTCCAGCTCGAGCCGCCGTCGACAAGGACGGCCTCGTCCAGCTCTTTCGGCAAGGTATTGAGATAGCCTGTCATTAGCAGGATGGCATAAGGCAGCGTGAAGACCATGTAGGTCAGGATCAGCGCCAGATAGGTATCGAAGATCCTGAAGGCGACCACCATGCCGAAATAGGGGATGAGAAGGGTGATCGGCGGAACGGTCTGGGTGCTGATGATGAAGATGTTCAAAGTGTTCTTGAAGCGGAACTGATAGCGGCTGAATCCGTAGGCGGTCAGGATGGCGATAACCAGGGTCAGGCAGGTGACGACGCCGGCGACGAAGTAGCTGTTGATGAAGAAGCGCACTTTCACCGGATCGTTGAAGATCGTCAGATAGGCGGCCACCGTAAAGTCATCCGGCAGCAGCCGCGGCGGAAGGGCGAAGATTTCCGTATTCGATTTCAGCGAACTGAAAAACATCCAGACGATCGGGAAGGTCGAAAAGACCAGGCCGATCGCCAGGCCGAGATAGGTCAGGATGGTCGGCAATGCCGAGCTTTTGAAGGAACGCTTTGCCATGGCGGTCACCTGCGCTGCTGGTGTTTGATGTAGAAGTAGGTGACGCTCATCGAAATGATGAGGATGATCATCGCGCTCGCCGAAGCCAGGGAAAACTCATACTGGGAGAAGGCGAGCTTGTAGGTGAAAGTCGAGAGCACTTCCGTCGAATAGATCGGACCGCCGCCCGTCGTCATCCATACGAGTGGAAAAACCTGCATCGTCCAGATGAAGTCGAGAAGCGCGATGCTGATGATGATCGGCATCAATTGCGGAATGGTGATGTACCAGAATTTTTCGAGTTCGTTGGCACCGTCGATACCGGCTGCCTCGTAAAGCTCCTTCGAAATGCCCTGGAGGCCGGCGAGCAGGCTGACCATGTAGAGCGGGTAACCCGCCCAGATGTTTGCGAAGGTCAATGCATGAATGGCGGTGCGCGTCGAAGAGAACCACTCGACCTTGAAGTTGATGATATGGAGCGCCATCAGCACGCTGTTGACGACGCCGTTCGGATCGAGCAGCAGGCGCCAGATGATGGCGATGATGACGGCGGTGAACAGCCAGGGCAGGATGAAGAGCACGCGCAGGATGCTGCGAATGAGCGGATCGACGCGGTTGGTGTTCAACAGCAGCGCGAAGGCCAGGCCGATGATGAAATGGAAGACGACGCTCATGATGGTAAAATAAAGCGTCTGGGCGACCGACTGCCAGAAGACCGGATTCTCGAAGATGGTCAGGTAGTTCTGGACGCCTGCGAACGCCGCATCCTTTTTCATGATGGCGCCGTCCATCAGCGAATATTTGAAGACCATCACCATCGGGAACAGCATCAGCAGAACAAGCAGCAGAGTGGCGGGCGACACGTAGAAATACGGCACCAGCTTCCTCAAGGTGCTGTAACGAAGCCATCCTTTTCTTGGCGCTTTGGCGTGCGCAGCGACCAGAGCCGGAGCGGAATGATTCATGAGCTGTGAGTTCCCATTCTGCCGAGATTTGACGACTTGCACCGGCAGCGCAATCTGGCGCTGCCGGTGATTCGTGAAAGCGACGTGCTTTAGAACTTCGCGAGCCAGGCCTTCTGGGTATTGGAAGCCGCGTCCTTGGCCGACTGCCCGCCGTCGAACATCTTCTGAACTTCGACGTTCATGTCGCGCATCAGCTCTTCGGCAACCGGAAGACCGACGAATTCATTGGCAGGATAGCCGCTCTGGAAGATTTTGAAAGCTTCGGCGAAGATCGGGTCCGATGCCACAAAATCCGGCTTGGCGTGGACATTGCCGGGGAAGGCGTTGGCAATCGAAACCAGACGGCCGTTGACGTCTGGGCTCATCAGATATTCCACAAGCTTCCAGGCTTCTTCCTTGTGCTGGCTGCCTTCGCTGATACCGATGCCCCAGGAGGCATAAGGCATGCCGCGCTTGCCGGTGTAGCCGTCAGTGGCCGGCAAGGCGGAGATGCCGAAGTTGAGCTTCGGATTGCGCTCGCGGATGAGGTTCACGTGGGCGAGCGAGTCGACCATCATGCCGACGCGGCCGTTGACGAATTCCTCGACCTTGTCCTGTTCCTTCTTGGCGAAAATGCCGGGCGAAATAACGCCTTCCTTGTTGAGGGACGCGATATAATCGAGCGTGCCGACGACAGCGTCATTTTCGAGATCCGGCTTGCCGTCCTTCAGCATCGAGGCGCCCGAGGCCCAGACCCAGGACATGACGTCGTTCTGGATTCCGCTCGGCGACTGCAGCGACAGCGGCAGGACCCAGCCATACTGGTTCTTCGGCGCATCGGTCATCTTCTTCGCGGCTTCAGCGAATTCCGTGCGTGTGGTCGGCAACTTGTCGACGCCGGATGCCTTGGCGATATCGAGGTTGACGAAGACGGGATAGACGAAGGAAGCGAGCGGGAACATCACGCTCTTGCCATCGACCTTGACGATATCGGTGATCTGGCTCTTGTCGTACTTCGCCTTGTCCATCAGTTCGTCCATGGAGGCGATTGCGCCCTGCTTGGCCAGCCCGTTTACCCAGGCGCCATCCAGGCCCACCACGTCGCTCAGCGTTCCGGAGGCGGCGCCGACGACGATCTGGTCACGCGTCGTGGCATAGGGGCCGCTGACCAGCGTCACCTTGATGCCGGGGTTGGCGGCCTCGAAATCGTTCATGATGCCGCGCAGCGCCCCGGACGGCATTTCGGGTTCCCACCATTGTATGAATTCGATGGTGGTGTCGGCAAACGCCGATGTGGCGCAGAGCGCCCATACCGCCACGGCAGCCCGCATCGTCACGCTGAATTTTCTGATATTCATGTGTGCCTCCCATAGATTTTCAGTTAATCGATCCTCCTCAAGATCGTAGGCAAAGTAGGTTCCCTAAGGCGCCTATCTGTCAATGAAGAACTGCGATCGAGAAAAAATGGGAGGCCCGTATTCATGGCGAGTTCGCACACAACTAATTGAAATATAATAACAAAATTATTCGCTATCGTCCGAATTTTTTCGGAGCATTTGTGTTGCTTGTGACGCTTTTTTTCTTTACTTTCGTAAACAAATGAAAGTCTGCCCAACAAAACGAAAAGCGGAGACGCCCGCCGTCCTCACCGCAAATTTTCGAATTCGGGGCCTGAAACAAGCGTTTTTGCAACCATGCGGCGCGAGCACCTGACGTCGCAAGAGAGGAGAATATTTCGTTTTTCGAAAGAGAGCCGGGTCCGCAGCGAAAAGTCATGCCGGCCTGCCCGTTGATTTTCCCCGATTCCGGAAAACGAAGACCACCCTGTACAAATTGCCGAATGCGTGTGATGCGACATCATTTTCGATTCAGCGCACCGTCGCGCCGCCGATTAAGGAACTGAATGGCCAAGAAAAGTTATAAATCGATGGACGATTTTGCGGCCGCCTCCGGCGTATCGCGTCCGACGCTGTCGAAATATTTCGATGATCCCTCGCAGATCAAGGAAGTGACCCGCAAGCGTATCGAGGCGGCTCTCAAGAAGTCGAACTTCGAGCCGAATCTTTTCGCGCGGCATCTCAATCGCAAGCGGACCAGGAATATCGGGATTCTGGTCCCGACCATGTCGGATCCCTTTTATGTGCAGGTCGTGTCGCTGATCGAGCTGGAGTTGCGCGAAAGGGGATTCTGGCCTGTCCAGATCTCCTCGCACACGCGGCCCGAGCTGGAGGCGGAGGCCGTGCGGACCTTGCTCTCGCTGAAGGTCGCGGGTGCGATCGTGGCGCCGCTGGGCGCCGGTTCGCGGCGTTCCGCGCTGGAAAGACTAAGGGATGCAATCCCCGTCGTTTGCTTCGACAATCCTGCCAGCGGTGACCTTCCCTATGTCGGCAACGACAACGCGCAAAGCATGGCAGCCATTGTGCAATATCTCTGCCGATCCGGTGAGCCGCCGATCTTCCTGGAAATTCCGCATATGACCGAAAATGCCGGCGAGCGGCAGGCGGGCTATCGCGCGACCATGGCGAGGGAAGGGCATTCCCCGCTCGTCATCGATTGCGACGCGCCGCCTTCCTGGGAGTTCGAGCGTCTCGGATACGAGCAGATGCAGAGGATGCTTGCGAATGGCGGACTTCCCGGCAAAACGCTCCTCTGCGCCAACGACCGGTTCGCCTTCGGCGCGATGGCGGCGGCATTCGCCTCGGGACTGAAAATCGGCCGGAACGAGGCTTGCGACGTGCGCATCGCCGGGCACGACGACCACCCGCTGAGCCGATATACCTGCCCGTCGCTGACGACGATGGCCCAGAACGCATCCGAGATCGCCGCGAAATCCGTGGAGCTTTTGCTCGCGCATATCGAGAGCGAGGATGACGGAACGACCCCCGCCACGAACAAGGTGATCCTTGAGGCAACGCTTGTCATGCGCGACTCGGCTTGAGATCCGGTCGGCTTGAGATCCGGCGAGGGTTACGGCCTCAGCGGGTAAGCGCGGGGTCCATGGTGCGCCACGCCATTGCAATGGCCTCAAGCGCCTCTTGCGCCTCCGGAATGGCCCGTCTCTTCGATACGAAGCCATGGATCTGTCCGGGCCAGGTCCGGCTTGTGGCCTGCGCTTCCCGGCTGAGCCGCTCGGCATAGCCTGCCCCTTCGTCGACCAGCACGTCGTGTCCGGCAAGGATCACGAAGGCCGGCGCCACACCGGCCAACGACATCGCGCTGAGCGGCGAAGCCCGCCAGTCCGACCTGCTCGCGGCTTCCGGCAGATAGTGGTCCCGGAACCATTTCATCGCCGCTGCCGTCAGGCCGAAACCCTCTGCGTAACGTGAGTAGCTGTCTGCGGCCTGCAACTGGTCGGTCACCGGATAGATCAGCACCTGGCCGATGACGGCCGGCACCTGTCCGTCCCGCGCCAGGAGGGCAACGACGGCGGCCAGATTGCCGCCGGCGCTATCGCCGCCGACGATAATGCGCGAGGGATCAATACCGAGTGCATCGGCCTGCTCCGTCATCCAAACAAGTGTGGCAGCGCAATCGTCGATCGCGGCCGGAAACGGATGTTCCGGTGCCAGGCGATAATCGGGTGAAACCACGACGGCGCCTGCCATATTGGCAAGCGTCCGGGAGATATCCTCATGGGTTTCCGGCGCGCCGATCACAAAGCCGCCACCATGGAGATAAAGCAGGGCCGGCGCCCCTTGGCGCGGCGCTGCTTGGCCGCGCCATATCTTCACCCTGATGGCGCCCACACGTCTTTCCAACATCTCTGCCACCTCTTCGAGTGGCCACTGGATGCCTGCGAAACTGTCCAGATATTGCTGCCGCGCCTGCGCCGGAGTGCAGCTTTCCACCGCCGTTTCCGGATCGCCAGGCCATGCCAGGGCGCGTTTGGCGGATTCGTCCAGTTGCGTCATGCGAGCAAGCTCCTTGCTTCGTCTTCCCGCAATTCTTTCGGCTGCGCGACGATACCCGCAATGGTCTGCGCGACGCCGGTTTCACCCGCACGCAGGATCGCTTCCATGACTTCGAGCACATGCAGGGCGAGATCGCCCGAAGCGCGTGGCGTGCGGCCTTCGATGATTGCGCGCGCGAGATCGGCAAGGCCAAGCATGCGGTAGTTGGCGCGATCAGGCGCGGCGATCGGCCAGTTGACGGCCCCGAAGAGTTCGCCTGATGTATCCGTTTCCTGCCAGGGAGCGCCACGGCTGGAGAGCGCGACGGAGCCGCCGAAATTGTCGGGGTCGGGCAGGCGCAGCGAGCCTTCGGTACCGTGGAGCTCGATCGGGTGGTTGGAGTGGCGGAAGACGTCCCAGGAGGTGCCGAAGGTGACGGTGGCGCCGCAATCGAATTCCAGCAGCGACAGCACGCTGGTCGGCGTGCCGACCTTGAACGTGGTGCCCTGTTTCGGCCCCTCGGCGGTGATGAGCCGTTCTTCCTGCCCGCTTGTGGCGACCGCCTGCACACGGCGGATCGGCCCCATGAGATTGACCATCATCGTCAGATAGTAAGGCCCCATATCCATGACCGGGCCGGCGCCGGCCTGGTAGTAAAAGCTGGGATCGGGATGCCAGTGCTCCATGCCGCGCCCCATCATGAAGGCCGTTCCCGTCACCGGCTTGCCGATGGCGCCGGCTTCCATCTGCCGCCGGGCATGGCGTCCGGCTGCCCCCAGGAACGTGTCCGGCGCCGAGCCGAGCATAAGGCCCTTGGTGGCGGCCGCATCCACCAGCCGGCGTCCTTCCGCGGCCGTGACGCCGAGCGGCTTCTCGGTGAAGACATGCTTGCCTGCCGACAGCGCCCGCATCGAAACGTCGAAATGCGCAGCCGGGATCGTCAGATTGAGGATGAGGTCGATGTCCTTGTCGTCAATGAGGCTATCGACGTCGGCCGCGCGCAGATTGAATTCCGCCGCGCGGCGCTTGCCGGCGTCGGCGTTAAGATCTGCACAGGCAATGATTTCGACGCCGCGGAACAGCGGCGCGTTGCGCATATAGGCGAGCGAAATGTTGCCGCATCCCACAACGCCGATCCTGAGTTTCATGCCATTGGTCTGTGTCATCGAGGAACCTGATTTTGCCGTTGCGGCTGCGGAGAGTTGAGGGTGCGTTACGTTTTAAGCGCAGGGAATAAATTATATTGACGCACGGTAACATTTGACCGTACGTAATGACAAGACACTGGGGTCGCAATCTCCGAAGAAGAGCCGCCCTTCCGGTTTTCGATCCGCACTCCCTGCGGAAGGGCTTTCGGCCGGCGAGGCGAAATGGCCCGAGGACTTCGGTATCGGCTGTTATCAATAGATAGGTCAGGACCAAGATATGAAAAATGCTGAGCTGCAGATCGGCTGCCAGACATTCACCTGGGAGATGCTCGGCGCAGGCTGGAGCGGCGGCCCGGACGATCTGGTGCGCGCCGTCGCCGATGGCGGATATACCGGCATCGAAATCACCGACACGATGATCGGTCACTACGCGCTCAATCCTGCCGATTTTGCCCGTACTCTGACAGACGCCGGTTTGACGCTGGTTTCCTTTGCCTTCGGCTCCGCCAGCGGCTTCACGGTGGCGGAAAAGATTGCCTCCGATCTCGACACGGCGCGGCGATGGGTCGATTTCGCGGCGAACTTTCCCGGTGCGATGGTCTCGATGGGATCGGCGACGGTCGTTTCGGATGGCCCGCGCGATGAGAAGTTCGCCATTGCGGCCGAGTGCTACAATCGTGCGACCGAGATTGGGCAGTCGGCCGGTGTCGCCGTTGCCGTCCATCCTTCCTCGCACCACAACACGCTCCTCTTCACCCGCGAGGACTATGACCGCCTGTTTGCTCTCTTGGATTCGCGCGCGGGCTGGGTGCCTGATACCGGCCATATCCTGCGTGGCGGCCAGCAGATCGGCGATACGCTGGCGGCCTATTGGGAGCGTATCCGCTACGTGCATCTGAAGGATGTCGACGCCGGTGGCGTCTGGGAGATGCTGGGCGACGGCGTCTGCGACGTGCCTGCCGTGATTTCGGCCGTTCGGGATGCGCCGAAGTTTACCGGCTGGATCGTGGTCGAGGAAGAATCGGACCACGCCGGAACCGATCCCGCCGCGGCGGTTCGCGTGAACCGCGAGACGCTTCGACGTCTCGGATTTTAGCCGGCCTCGTTTTCCCCGCTGTCGGCCTGAACCGTCGATCGGAGCCCAAGTCTCTGCTGGCGTTCTTACGCAGCGAAGAGGTGGACGGCAGGTCACGCGTAGCGGACCTCCACGCCGAGCTTGTCCAGCCGGTGGCGGATGCTGTGCGGCATGTTGCTGTCGGTGATGATCAGATCGACACGCGACAGCGAGAAGGCTTTCGAGGAGGCGCCGATGTCGAATTTGCTCGAATCCGCCACGAGGACGACACGCCGGGCCATGCGAACCAGGTTGCGCTTGGTCCGGGCGATGTCCTCGGAGACGTCGACGACATCGAAGGCCTGATCGATCGCGTGGGCGCCGACAAAGGCCTGGTGGGCGACGAGGCCACCGACCGCCTTGTCGGAGTCCGAAACGATCGTGCTCACGGTGCTCGGAAACACGCGGCCGCCGATCATGTGCACGTCGAGCCCTGGCCGGTACATCAGATGTTGTGCGATGTTCATCGCCGTCGTCGCAACCACGACGTTGTTGACCGGCGGCATCTGCATGGCAACCTGCAGCAGCGTCGAGCCGCTGTCGAAGACGATCGACTGGTTGTCGATGATCTGCCGCGCAGCCATCTGGGCGATACGCCGTTTCGCATCGAAATTGCGCTGCATGCGTTCCTCGAAGGCCGCCGCCGGCGAGTCGGACGGCAGGGCGATCGCGCCGCCATGCGTTTTGATCAGCTGCTTCTTCGCGTCCATGATTTCGAGATCGGAGCGGATCGTCACTTCCGAGACCTCGAAGAATTCAGCCAGCTGGCGGGTGCGTGCCTGACCCACCCGCTGAAGTTCCAGCATGATCTGCTGCCGCCTCTGTTCTGCAAGCATATGTGATCCCGACTGTCGCTTTTTGCGACTATCTGACTTTTGAAAAACGAAAGCATGAGCTCTCAGCTCACGGCTTCTGCTGCAAAACTAGCCGTTGAACGACGAAAATGCACGTCAAAAATTCCCTCGCCACGTAAAAACGAAAGAAATCGAAATATTGAATGTTTGTTTGTTTTCGAGTTAGGTTCTCCAACAATTGAAAAACCAGCCATCACAAAGGGAAGTCTCGCCATGGGTCTCGGAACCAAAGTCCGCCTCGCACGCCTGTTCTCGAACCCCTCGGGTCATTTGTTCGGAGGCGCCGTCGATCATTTTGTCGGTTATGGCAATGTGCGTGAGGGCGGGCTTGCCGACCTGCCGGGCGCGCTCCGGCGCGTCATGGCGGGGGGGCCGGACTACATCAGCATCCAGCCTGGTGCGGCGCGTCACCTCTGGTCGGAATATGCCGGAAAGGCAGCGCTCGTCATTCAGGGCGGTTGCTTCACCGCCGACGACCGCATTCGCCAGCTCATTGCCACCCCGGAGGATGCCGTGCGCTATGGTGCGGACGCTCTGGCGGTCGCCATTCCCGTGCGCGGCGCCACCGAAGGAGAGTATATCCGCTGGCTCACCGATACGGTCAACGCCGCCGCCCGTTTCGAGATGCCGGTCGTCGCCCATGTCTATCCCCGTGATTTCTCCGACGGCGGCAAGATCGTGTTCACGCCGGATGAGATTGCCTATGCGGTGCGCATCGGCTTCGAGGCCGGCGTCGACGTGATCAAGGTCGGCTATACCGGCGATTTCGAGTCCTTCAGGGAGACCGTTGCGACCTGCCCGATTCCGGTGGTGATCGCCGGCGGCCCGAAGACCGATACGCTGCTCGGAGCGCTCGTCCAGACTTCCGAAGCGTTGCGCGCTGGCGCCAAAGGCGCGGTTGTCGGTCGCAACCTTTGGGGTCATGGCGATACGACCATGGCCGCGCGCGCCTTCAAGCTCGTCATTCATAAGGGGATGGCGCCAGAGGACGCGCTGGCGGCGGCCGGTGCTTGAGGCGTGTCGCGCCCTTTCCAGGTTCTGGGCTTCGGCGCCCTGGCAATCGATGACATCATCTATGTCGATCGGGGGCTGACGGCCGGCAAGGGGAAGGTGACGAAACGCGCCACCGACCATGGCGGCAACGTGGCGACGGCCCTTGTTGCCGTCGCCCGGCTGGGCGGGCGCGCCGGCTTCATCGGCTGGCTCGGCGATGAGCCCGCGACTGATGTGGCCGGCAGCGAACTCGAGCGTGACGGCGTCGACATATCGCTGGCTCCCCGCCATGCGGATGCCGCTCCGATCCGCTCCGTGATCACGGTCGGTCCCGACGGCGACCGGTTCATTGCCTATGACGACGATGTGCTGCACGGCACGTCGGATGCGCTGCCCGACGATGTTCTGCTGCAGGCCCCGGTGCTGCTGATCGACGGTTATGCCACGCACTCGGAAAGCGTCGTGGCCCGCGCACGTGCCTTGGGCCTAGCCGTGATTGCCGATATCGAATGGACGGTCGGTGCCACGACGGATCGGATATTGGCTTTCGCTGACCATCTGGTGCTGCCGCTCGCCTTCGGGCAGGAATATACCGGCAAGCGTGATCCGACGATGATCCTGGACAAGCTCTGGTCTGCGGATCGGTCCGCTGTTGTCCTCACTGATGGCGAACGGGGGACCTACCTCCGCCAGAGTGGCGATGCCGTCCGGTGGCATGTGCCGGCTTATCCAGTACAAGCGGTCGATACCACAGGCGCCGGGGACTGTTTTCACGGGGCCTACGCTCTTGCCCTCGCGGAAGGGAAAAGCCCGCTGGATTGCGTTGCCTATGCTACGGCGGCTGCCGCCATTTCCGTGACCGCACGGGGAGGGCGCCGGGGCCTGCCGGACAACCGGACATGCCTGGCATGGATGGCGGCGGAGAATGCGCCGGTGCCGCTCGCTTTGCCCCAATGCCGGGAATGAGCGCGGGGTGCCTGATGTCGACGCTGGCCGATCGGTCGAGTGAAACCTCTCTGGTGGATAATTGATCGCACGGCGAGATCTCAACACCTGCAGCACGGCCATAAAAATTACGCGCGATAAAAAATAAAATCTCGCAACTAAACATCATAAATAGATATATTTTTCAGATATATATACCGAATTATCGGCACTTTCTGGCGAGTCATACCTCGATTCTTTTGTTGACTTTGAGGCGCAGTCCTGAGCCTTCTTGTCGAAAGGATCGGAGACGGCGGGGAGCGCCGTCTGAAGATGTGATCCGACTGGTACGGGAGGACGAGACGTGGCCGTGGTTGTACTGGACAAAATCTGCAAGACCTATGGCAACAGCTACCATGCGATCAAGGATCTGAGCCTGACGATCCATGACGGCGAGTTTCTGATCCTGGTCGGTCCGTCCGGATGCGGAAAATCGACTGCGCTGCGCATGATTGCCGGGCTCGAGGAAATCAGCAGCGGAACCCTGAGCATCGGCGGCCAGGACGTGGTGGATCTCGCGCCCAAGGACCGGGACATTGCCATGGTCTTTCAAAGCTATGCGCTTTACCCGCACATGACCGTGTTCGACAACATCGCTTTCTCGATGAAGCTGGCCGGAAAGAGCAAGGCCGAACGCACCAAGCGCGTGCATGAGATCGCCAAGATCCTGCAGCTGGAAGCCTTGTTGGGCAACAAGCCCGCACAGCTTTCCGGCGGCCAGCGCCAGCGTGTTGCGATGGGCCGCGCCATGGTCCGCGAGCCGGCGGCATTCCTCATGGACGAACCGCTCTCGAACCTCGATGCGAAGCTGCGCGTGCAGATGCGGGCGGAGATCGCCAGCCTGCAGCGACAGCTGGGCGTGACGACGATCTACGTGACGCATGACCAGACCGAAGCGCTGACCATGGGCGATCGGGTCGCGGTGCTGAAGGGCGGCGTGCTTCAGCAGGTGGATACGCCCAAGGCTTTGTATCACCGCCCGGTCAACGCCTTTGTCGCCGGTTTTATCGGCTCGCCATCGATGAACCTGTTCGAGGGGCGTCTGGAAGGCCGGCGAATTCATCTGCCGGGCTTCTCCATTCCCTTGACCGACGGCGCCTTCGAACGCGCGCCCGGTCTTTCCGCCTTCGAGGGAAATTCCGTGATCTTTGGAGTCAGGCCTGAGGATCTCTATGACAGCCGGTTGCCGTCCGGTGCTTCGTATCCGACGATCCCGGTGGTCGTGAAGTCGATCGAGGAGCTCGGCTCCGAGCTGATCGTGCATTTGAAGATCGACGCGGTCCGGATCGACTCGGGCGATCCCGATGCCGTCGAAGACCTGAGCGGGGCCGCCAACGCCGTCGCGCGGTTCGAAGCGGTCAGTGCGGTCGAGACAGGTCAATCGATCGATCTGGCAATCGACCCGGCGAAACTACACTTTTTCCATCCTCAAACGCATATGGCGCTCTGAAGTGACGAGCGAAAGAAGGGCTCATCGATGCCAGCAAAACAGGAACGACGTCTCCGCATCGGCGTATTGGGAGCGGGCCAGATTGCCCAGGCCGCGCACTTCGAGAGCTGCACCAAGGCGGCCAATGCCGACCTCTATGCGATTTGCGACGTTGCCGAGGATCTCCGCGAACGTATGGCAATCACCCACGGAGCGGAAAAAACCTATGACGACTACGACAGGATGCTGGCCGATCCCGACCTCGATGCCGTGATCATCGCCACCGCCGATGCGTTTCACGTCCCGGCCTCCATTCGCGCTCTTCAGGCGGGCAAGCATGTCCTGTGCGAGAAACCCGTCGGTGTCACCATTGAGGAATGCCTTGAACTGAAGGCCGCTGTCGAGACGTCGGGAAAGGTGTTTCAGGTCGGGCACATGAAGCGTTTCGACGCGGGGCTCCAGGCTGCCAAATCCTTCATCCGCGATGAAATGGGCGAGATGGTCGCTCTGAAAGCCTGGTATTGCGACAGCACGCACCGCTATCCGATGACCGATGCGGTCCAGCCCCTGATCGTCACCAGCGCCAATGCGAAAAAGCCCTCGGCCAATCCGAAAGCCGACCTGCGGCGCTACTACATGCTTGCGCACGGCTGCCATCTGATCGACACCGCACGTTATTTCGCCGGCGACATCGTTTCCGTCAACGCGCGCCTGTCCGAGCGCGCGGGCATCTGGTGCTGGTTCGTGGACGTGGAATTTGCCTCCGGCACGCTCGGCCATCTCGATCTCACCGTCCAGGTGCGCATGGACTGGCACGAAGGCTTCCAGATCTATGGCCGAAATGGCAGCATTTTGGGCAAGACTTATAACCCATGGTACTACAAGAGCAGCGAGGTGGACATTTTCCGCGAAGCGGACGGCGCCACCCATCGCGTTCTCGGCGCCGACGGCCATTTCTACCGCCGCCAGGTCGAAGGCTTCGCCCGCACCATTCTGGACGGCGCGGTGATGGAAGGCGCTGACATCGATGATGGCGTGGCATCCGTACGAGCCATGGTCGCCGTCGCGCGTTCGGCCGAAAGCGGCAAGGCGGTTGCGCTGGCTGACGTCACGGGCGGCGTGTGATGAAGCTCGGGATCTTCGCAAAGACCTTCGAGGGAACGGAGCCCTTGACCGTTTTGAATTCGGTCGCTGCGGCCGGGTTCACCTGCACCCAATACAATATGGCCTGTTCTGGCCTTCCGCCGATGCCGGAGATCATCACGCAAGCCCAGGCCCGCTCGGTCGCCGACGCTGCGCTGAGCAGCGGCGTCGAGATCGTTGCCGTTTCCGGCACCTTTAACATGATCCATCCGGATCCCGCCGTGCGCGAGGCCGGCCTTCGCAATCTGGCGACATTGGCCGAGCGTTGCGCCGGCATGTCGACCGACCTGATTACGCTCTGCACCGGCACGCGCGACCCCATCGACCAGTGGAAGGCCCACGCCGACAACGACACGCCGGAGGCGTGGCGGGATCTCCTCGAAGCCATGGAGACGGCCATCGAGATTGCCGAGCGCTATGATGTGGACCTCGGCATCGAGCCCGAGCTTGCCAATGTCGTCAACTCGGCTGAGAAAGCCGATCGGCTGATCACGGCACTGACGAGCCCCCGCATCAAGATCGTGCTCGATCCGGCCAATCTCTTCGAGGTCGCGACGCTGGATGAGCAGCGGCGCATCGTGTCTTCCGCCATCGACCTCCTGGCCGATCGGATCGTCATGGCGCATGCGAAAGACCGCAATCCTGACGGTCGTTTCGCGACCGCCGGCAAGGGTGTCCTCGACTATGGGCATTATCTCGGCCGTCTCAAGGCGATCGGTTTTGACGGCAGTCTCGTCACGCATGGTCTTTCGGCCTCGGAGGCGGCCGGTGTGGCGGCCTTCCTGAAGAATAGCCTCGACGGTAATTCTGCGGAGGCAGGAAGATGAGACGAGGTCAACCGTTCGAAACCAGCGACGGGACCATTCTCAATGTGGATACGGCGGGCGAGGGCGTGTCCGTCATCTTCCAGCATGGCCTATGCGGAGATGCGGCGCAGACCGATGAGGTCTTTCCGCCCGACATGGGTTTCCGCCGGGTGACGATCGAAGCGCGCGGCCACGGCCAGTCCCAAGCCGGCAATCCGGAGCAAATGTCGATCGCGACCTTCTGCGATGATATCGCCGCCTATATCGAGAAAAACCTCGCATGGCCGGTCGTGATCGGCGGCATCTCGATGGGGGCTGCGATCGCCTTGCGGCTCGCAGTCAAACGGCCCGATCTTGTCAAGGCTCTGATCATTGCAAGGCCGGCCTGGCTGACGGCGTCGGCGCCGGAGAATATGGCGCCCAATGCTGAAGTCGGGCGGCTTGTGAAAACTCTGCCGCCGGGCGAGGCAAAGGCCGCATTCCTGGCCGGGCCGGTGGGCCTGCGGCTCGCCGCCGAGGCGCCGGACAATCTGGCCTCGCTTGCCGGTTTTTTCTCCCGCACGCCTTTGGATGTGACCGCCGAACTGCTCACCAGGATCTCAAATGACGGTCCTGATGTGACCGAAGAGGAAGTCCGCGGTCTCACTACGCCGACGCTCGTCATCGGCCATGAGCGGGACAGCATTCATCCTCTCGCCTATGCGCGCGCGCTTGCCGAGCGGATTGCCGGCGCGCGCTTCGCGCAGATCACCCCGAAGACTGAGAGCCGTCCGCAATATGTCGCGGACTTCCGGCTTGCCATGAGCAATTATCTGAAGGAGCTCTGAAACAATGACGACCCCCTCCAGGACCTGGATCGAAGACCTTCCGAAGGATCGCCTGATCGCGGAATTCTCCGTCTGGTCGGCCGATCTCGTGCATTTGGCGGATGATCTCGCGCGTGTCGATCCTCACGTCGACATTCTGCATATCGATGTCGCCGATGGCCATTTCGCGCCGGCCATGTTGTTTTTCCCCGACCTCGTTGCCGGGGTGCGCAAAGTCTCCGCGCGCCCGATCCATGTTCACCTGATGGTCGCCGACAGCATCATCCTGTCGCAGATCGAGCAATTCGCCGATGCGGGCAGCGACCTGATCAGTCTTCACGTTGAAAATGAAAGCGTCGCCGACCAGGCTCTCGATCTTCTCGACCGTCGCGGTGTCGCAGCCGGCATGGTTCTCAAGGTAGATACCCCCGTCGAGCGGGTCGAAAGATATGTTTCCCGGCTGAGTTTCGTGACATTGCTCGGCACGGCGATCGGCGTGAAGGGCCAGGGCCTCGACGAAAAGGCCGGCGCCCGGCTGCAACAGGCCAAGCAGATCATCGCCGGCTGCGGTGCGGCGCATCGGATCGTGCTTGCGGCCGACGGCGGTATTCGCGAGCACACCGTGCCTCTCCTGCGCCAGTCAGGTGCGGAGACGGTCGTTCTCGGCTCCCTGGCTTTCAATGCGCCATCGCTCGACGAGCGTATGGCATGGCTCCGCGCACTCTAACTCATGGTCTTCACATGCAGCAGGTTGCCATTGGAATCGACCTCGGTGGGACGCAGGTCCGCGCTGCCCTTGTCGATGAGCACGGCAGGATTCTGGCGCGCGCAGCCGAACCAACGGATGCGCTGGCGGGCCCCGACCGCGTGCTCGCCCAGATTTGTGGCCTGGCCGATGGACTGCTCGCGGCATCGAACCCGGCTTCGGTGGTGGGCGTCGGAGTATCCGCTCCAGGCCCGCTCGATACGGTCACGGGCGTCGCCACCGATATCCCGACCCTCCCGGGCTTTGTCGACTTTCCGCTGAAGGCGGAGTTGCAGAAGCGGTTCCCGTTTGCAGTCGACCTCGAGAATGATGCTATTGCCGCTGCCATCGGCGAGTGGCAGTTCGGAATTGGCAAGGGATTTGATAATCTCGTCTATGTCACCGTCAGCACCGGCATTGGCGGCGGCGTTATTTCGGACGGTCGCGTGGTGCGCGGCCGCAAGGGCATGGCCGCCCATGTCGGGCACATGTCGGTCGTGCCGAATGGAGAGCTCTGCCCTTGCGGCAACAGGGGCTGCTTCGAGGCCTACGGATCCGGACCGGCTTTTGCACGACGCGCTCAAATAAGGGCGATGGAATCGAGCGGGACGACGATAGGCAGCGATGGCGGTGTCATCGACAGCCGCAGCATCTTCGCAGCCGCGAGAAATGGCGATCGTCTGGCAAATCAACTGGTTGACGAAGAAGCGGAAATTCTCGGCCGAGGCTTCACCAGCCTGATCCACATTTTCAGTCCGGATATCATTGTGATGGGAGGCGGGCTTTCCCACGAGTTCGACCGGCTCCAACCCGGCATTCAAGGCTACATCACACAATCGGCAATGCCGGCATTCAAAGATGTCAAGGTGATGCTGGCAGCATTGGATCAGAACTCGGGCCTCGTCGGCGCAGCGGCTCTGGCGTTTCTGACCGGCAAGGTACCTGCGATCGATCAGCTTTAGAGCCTTTCCGTATCGAGAGGTTGCTCTCCGTCAGGGCGGCGGGGTGGTACTTTCCCTCAGGATCAGTTCGACTGGCCACAATTCGTGAACCTCATCCACGGCACGTCCAGCGATAAGCTGTAGCGTTAGCTCAGCGCATCGCGTGCCCGCGGCACGCATGGACGATCGGGTTGTCGAGAGTGACGGTACCATGCTTTCTGCCGTCAGATAAGGGAAGACGTCGTCATGGGCGATGACCGACACATCCCGACCCACCGTCATCCCAAGCGAACGGACGGCACGGTAGACACCAAGCGCTGTCATCGTGGAACCGGCAACGATGGCGGTCGGCGCATTCGCGCTCTCCAGAAAAGAGCGGGCATGACGAAAGCCGCTCTCGTCGGAGAATTTATCGCAGACCATCAGGTTGGGATCGACGACGAGCCCACGCTCCTGATGGGCAATCCGAAAACCATGTTCGCGATGGATCGAATACGTCTTGCCCCGCAGGCCGTTGATCATGGCAATGCGCCGGTGCCCGAGATCGAACAGGTGTTCGGTGGCTCTACGCACGGCATTTTCATTATCGATATCGAGCCACGCGTGAACGTGCTCGGTCTCCGAGCGGCCGTGAACCAGGAAAGGCAGGCCCAAGCTGTTCAGCAACTCGATCCGCGGGTCCTTGGGGCGCGGCGAATGAATGATCACTGCATCCACTCGGCGACTTTCGACCAGGCGTCGGTAGGCCTGCATTTCGTCGTCATCATTGTGCGCGGTAATAGGCGTGATGAGAATATCGGTATCGGCCGTTTCCAAGCGCTGCGCCATCCCCGATATGAATTCAGCGAAATGGATTTCTCCCGAACGCCCCATCATGACGCCTATCGCCCCGGCTCTCCCGGTCTTTAGCCGCACGGCATTGATATCGGGGCGATAGCCAAGCCGCATTGCTTCGCCCGCAACCCGGGCGCGCGTGGCCTCGCTCACCTCGGGATAGCCGCTGAGCGCACGGCTGACCGTCGTCGGTGAGAGCCCAAGCTGCTTTGCAAATTCACGAAGTTTCATCGAATGTCTTCTTTGTCCCGGCAATCAATGGACGAAGCGTTGGCGATGCGCAACGGGCAAGTGCCAATCCGGCAAAAATTGAAATCGATTTCAATTTCTTGACATTGAATCTTTGCTCGCGAGGTCAAGAAGTACCTCTAATCGCTGTATATATGGCATTTTCCCATCATAATACAACTGAAGATCGACAATCGTAATGGCTTGACGCCTCTGCGGCCTTCTGCAATGGTCTGGTTGCCAAATCGATTTCAATTTCTGGGAGGAGATCATGAAAAAGTTTGCTTTAGCCTTGTCCGCACTCAGCGTCGCCATCGCTGCCGGCTCTGTCTGTGCCGCTGAAATTTCGTTTGCCGCAAATACCACCGGCAAAAACGTCGAATTCCTTCACAAGCAGCTTGCAATTTTTGAGAAGAATACCGGCAATCATGTCAAGCTCGTCACCATGCCGTCATCGAGCAGCGAGCAGTTTTCCCAATATCGCCTGTGGCTTGCTGCTGGAAACAAGGACGTCGATGTTTATCAGACCGATGTCATCTGGGCGCCGCAGCTTGCCGAGCAGTTCGTCGATCTGAAGGAGGCAGCCAAGGACGTGGTCGGCCAGTTCTTCCCGTCGATCATCGCGTCTCAGACTGTCAATGGCCGGCTTGTGGCGTTGCCGTTGTTTACCGATGCTCCGGCGCTGTTTTACCGAAAGGACCTGCTAGAGAAATATGGAAAACAGCCGCCGAAGACTTGGGACGAGATGGCTGCGACAGCCAAAGAGGTTCAGGATAAAGAACGCCAGGCCGGACAGAAGGACCTCTGGGGCTACGTCTTCCAGGGCAATTCCTACGAAGGGCTGACCTGCAACGGACTGGAATGGGTGAAGTCGTCCGGCGGCGGCCAGATCGTCGAGCCGGACGGGACCATCTCGATCAATAACGAGAAGGCGGCAGCAGCGCTCGAGCGGGCCAAGGGCTGGATCGGCACGATCTCGCCGCCAGGGGTGCTCGCATATCAGGAAGAAGAATCGCGCGGCGTCTGGCAGACCGGCAACGCCGTCTTCATGCGCAACTGGCCGTATGCCTATTCTCTCGGAAACGGTGCCGACAGCGCGGTGAAGGGCAAGTTCGACGTGATGACGCTACCGGTTGCGGCCGTCGGCGATAAGCCGTCTTCGACACTCGGCGGCTGGAACCTGGCGGTTTCGAAATATTCCGAAAAGCAGGACGCAGCCATCGCGCTCGTAAAATTCCTGGCGTCGAAGGACGTTCAAAAGGCACGTGCCATCGAACTGTCCAATTTGCCGACCCTGACGGATCTTTATGACGACAAGGATGTTGCTGCCGCGCAGCCCTTCATGCCGAACTGGAAACCCATTTTCCAGGACGCGGTGCCACGCCCTTCGGCGACGGCCAAGGTGAAATACAACGAGGTGTCCTCGAAGTTCTGGACTGCAGTGCACAATACCTTGTCAGGCAGCGGCTCAGCTGCCGAGAACCTCGAGCTTCTCGAAGCCGACCTAACGACCCTCAAGGGCGACGCTTGGTGAGTATTCCGACCGGCGGCTGTCAGGCCGCCGGTCCGGTCTTCGGACGAGCTAGCGAGGGATAGTCGTTGCATGAGCGAAATCGTAGTTCCACAAGCAGTCAAGCCCAGGGTTTCCCATTTCAGATCCTCCACGGAGCTGCGGTCCGAGCGCATCCGATCGGCATGGATGTTTCTGGCGCCGACGCTGTTGATCTTGGCAATCGTCGCTGGCTGGCCGCTGTTCAGAACGATCTATTTCAGTTTTACGAATGCGTCGCTGAACGACCTTGGCGATGCGCAGTTCGTCGGCTTTGACAATTATTTGTCGTGGGTGACGCTGAAGAGCGGAAGGACCGTCTATCGCGGACTGCTTGCCGATCCGGTCTGGTGGAACGCCGTCTGGAACACTGCCAAGTTTACCGTCCTTTCGGTGGTAATCGAGACCGTGCTCGGACTGATCGTCGCCTTGGTGCTGAACGCACGGTTCGTCGGGCGTGGGATCGTACGGGCCGCAATCCTCATTCCTTGGGCGATCCCAACCATCGTCTCAGCAAAGATGTGGGCCTGGATGCTCAATGATCAGTTCGGCATCCTGAACGATATTTTGCTCGGCTTCGGTCTTATCAGTGAGAAGATTGCCTGGACCGCCAATCCGGAAACGGCGATGATCGCAGTGCTGATCGTCGATGTCTGGAAGACGACGCCCTTCATGGCGCTTCTGATTCTTGCGGGACTACAGATGGTTCCGGGAGACATTTATGAGGCTGCCAAGATCGACGGCGTCAATCCGGTCAAGGTTTTCTGGCGTCTGACGCTGCCGCTGATCCGACCGGCAATCATGGTTGCCGTGATCTTCCGGATGCTGGATGCGATGCGCATCTTCGACCTGATCTATGTTCTGACGCCCAACAATGCGCAGACGAAGACCATGTCGGTCATGGCGCGCGAGAACCTGTTCGACTTCGACAAGTTCGCCTACGGCGCCACCGCGTCAACGGTGCTTTTCCTCATCATTGCCTCCGTAACCGTCCTTTATATCTGGCTCGGTCGCGTCAAGCTCGGCGGGGAGGAACGTTGATGCTGCTTTCGATCGTCAAGAATACGCTTTTCTACCTGCTCGTCACAATCATCGTCATCATTGCGGTATTTCCGTTCTACTATGCGATCCTCACGAGCCTGAAGACCGGCACGGCCCTTTTCAAAGTCGATTATTGGCCGACCTCGATCTCCTTCGGCAACTACACGTCCGTGATGGGCCAGGGCGGTTTCGTCCGCAGTCTGGCGAATTCCGCGATGATCGCCTGCGTCGTGGTTTCAGCATCGCTGCTACTTTCGATCACCGCTTCGTTCGCTTTGGCCCGGGTACACTTCCGCGGGCGGGCACTGTTGATGTTGACCATCCTCTCGGTGTCGATGTTTCCGCAGATTGCCGTTCTTGCGGGCCTCTTCGAACTCATCCGCTGGATCGGCATCTTCAACACGCCCTTCGCGCTGATCTTTTCCTACATGATCTTCACGCTCCCCTTCACCGTCTGGGTGCTGACGACCTTCATGCGCGAATTGCCGATCGAGATCGAAGAGGCGGCGATCGTCGATGGCGCTTCACCTTGGGTCATCATCACCCAGGTGTTCATGCCGTTGATGTGGCCGGCGCTGGTGACGACCGGACTGCTCGCCTTCATCACCGCCTGGAACGAGTTTCTTTTTGCGCTGACGTTCACATCGTCGGATACGCAGCGAACCGTCCCGGTTGCGATCGCCCTGCTTTCGGGCAACAGCGAATTCGAGATCCCCTGGGGCAACATCATGGCGGCTTCAGTGATCGTCACCGTGCCGGTTGTCGTGCTTGTTTTGATATTCCAGCGCCGGATCATTTCGGGGCTGACCGCCGGCGGCGTCAAGGGTTGAGGGAGTAGGACATGGCAGAAATCCGACTGGAGAATATCCGCAAGAGCTTCGGCGCTTTCGAGGTGATCAAAGGCGTGACGATGGACATCCGCCGGGGCGAGTTCATGGTGTTCGTGGGGCCGTCGGGATGTGGCAAGTCCACGCTGCTGCGGCTTATCTCCGGGCTCGAGGACATCACCTCGGGAACCCTCTCCTTCGACAACAAGACGGTGAACCAGCACGCGCCGTCGAAGAGAGGGATCGCCATGGTGTTCCAGTCCTACGCGCTCTACCCGCATATGACGGTCTTCGACAACATGGCTTTCGGCATGAAACTTTCCGGGAGCACCAGAGGCGAATGCCGCCAGCGTGTCGAACAGGCCGCCGGTATGCTGCAGCTCTCACCCTACTTAGACCGCTTGCCGCGACAGCTTTCCGGCGGGCAGCGTCAGCGCGTCGCAATCGGCCGGGCGATCGTACGCGATCCCAAGGTCTTTCTCTTCGACGAGCCGCTGTCCAACCTCGATGCGGCGCTTCGAGTCGCGACGAGGCTGGAAATTGCGAAGCTTCATCGCAGCATGAACAACACGACGATGGTCTATGTGACCCATGACCAGGTCGAGGCCATGACACTCGCCGATCGGATCTGCGTGCTGAGGGACGGCGTCGTCGAGCAGATCGGCACGCCGCTGGAACTTTACGAAAGCCCAAATTCGGTCTTCGTTGCCGGCTTCATCGGTTCGCCGAAAATGAATTTCCTCTCGGGCGAACTGGCGCAAGCCTATGATAGCCATACGATTGGCGTGCGCGCCGAGCATGTTCGCATCACGCCCGAGTCGCCCGTTTGGAGCGGCACGGTCATCCATTCAGAAATCCTCGGCTCCGATAGCTTCGTCTATGTGGATATCGGGGCGGATGAGCCGCTCATCGTGCGGGAAGCCGGAGTCTCCCGCCATGCGCCCGGCCAAACGCTTGGCCTTACGCCGCTTGCCGGCCACATCCACCGTTTCGACCGGTCGGGCCGTTCGCTTGAGCGAGCCTCCATTCGGGCTGCCTGATGTTCCCAAGGTCGATGTTCTTCCCAGGACTCGATCCGTTTTTTAACTATAAGGAGAGAACGACGTGACCATTCGCACCGTTGTGTGGGGAGAGAATATCCACGAGAATACCAATGCCATCGTCCGGGGCATCTATCCCGAAGGCATGCACACGACGATCGCCAACGCGCTGAATACCGACCCCAGCATCTCGGCGACGACGGCGACGCTGCAGGAGCCGGAACACGGCCTCAGCGAAGCCCGCCTTGCCGAAACCGATGTCTTGACCTGGTGGGGCCACAAGGATCACGGCGCCGTCTCCGATGTCGTCGTCGAGCGTGTCGCCAAGCGCGTCTGGGAAGGCATGGGGCTGCTCGTGCTGCATTCCGGCCATTTCTCCAAGATCTTCAAGCGGCTGATGGGCACACCCTGCGCGCTGAAATGGCGCGAGGCGGGTGAGCGCGAGCGTCTGTGGACGATCAATCAGCGCCATCCGATCGCCGCCGGCATCGGCGAACATTTTGAACTCGAGAACGAAGAAATGTACGGCGAGCAGTTTTCGGTGCCGGAACCGCTCGAAACGGTGTTCATCTCCTGGTTCCAGGGCGGCGAAGTGTTCCGCTCGGGCCTGACCTGGCGCCGTGGCGCCGGCAACATCTTCTATTTCCGCCCCGGCCACGAGACCTATCCGACCTATCACGACGTCAATGTCCAGAAGGTGCTGATCAACGGCGTGAAGTGGGCCTATAACCCTGAGGGCTCGTTGACGGGTATCACCGACGCTCCAAATGTGCCGGTAGAAAAAGCACTGGAGCCGATCGTCGAACGCGGCCCGAAACTACACCAAGCCGGCGAAGCCGGTTACCGCTGAGGACCTGAAACACCTTCCTTGGGCGCGGACGCCACGCGTGCGTTCGGCCCGGGAAAACGCTGAGCTGACAGCCGTCGCTCACCATTTGGCAAGACCATCTGGCGCTCGTGAAAGACGACGGTTTGGTGCTGATGATTTCGATAAACGACTATGAGGACAAAATGCGCTTGATCATTCTCGGAACCGGAGGATGGGCAAACACCCATGCCATGAATTTTTCCGAAATCGCCGACGTAAAAATTGTTGCTGCTGTCGATACGGACGAGGTCCGGCTGCGGGCCTTTGCGCTCAGGCATGATATCCCACTTACTTTCACGTCACTTGATGACGCCCTTGCCTGGGGAGAGTTTGACGCCGTGACCAATGTCACGCCGGATCGCGCGCATTATTCCACGACAATGAAGATACTCGGCGCCGGCAAGCATGTCCTCTGCGAGAAGCCGCTGGCGGTTAACTACCGCGAAGCTAAAGAGATGGCCGACGCTGCTGCTGCGTCCGGCAAGGTTGCGATGGTAAACCTTACCTATCGCAATGTTGCGCCGCTGCAAGCAGCGCGCAAGATGGTGCTGGACGGACGCCTCGGCGCGATCCGCCACTTCGAAGCGTCCTATCTCCAGAGCTGGCTGGTCTCAAAGGCGTGGGGCGACTGGACCAAGGAATCGCAATGGCTGTGGCGGCTGTCGACAAAGCACGGATCCAATGGCGTGCTGGGCGATGTCGGTATTCATATTCTCGACTTCGCGGTTTTTGCCGCCGGAAGTGACGTCAAGGCAGCCGCATCGCATCTCAAGGTGTTCGACAAGAGCCCCGGAAATCGGATCGGGGAGTACGAGCTCGATGCAAATGACAGTTTCCTGATGATGGCTGAACTCGAAAACGGTGCCGCCGGTGTCATCCACGCAACGCGCTGGGCGACTGGTCATCTGAACGAATTGCGCCTGCGCCTGCATGGAGACAAGGGCGCGCTGGAGGTGGTGCACACGCCGGAAGGTTCGACGCTCAGGGCCTGTGAAGGTCCCGATGCCGACAAGGCAATCTGGCGTAAGATCGAGGTCGAACCGGTCATCACCAATTTCCAGCGATTTGCAAATGCCGTGCAAAAGGGGCAGCCGGATGAGCCTGGTTTCGGCCACGCCGCCAAGCTGCAATTCGTTCTTGATCACGCAGTGAAGACGGCAGGCGTTCTGGCTGAACTGTAAGCGAAGGCGCCGAGCTAGTGCCCACTTTTGCTGGTTGCTCGTCGTCTTAAGGCGACAGCACCGGCTGCGCGGCCTCGTTGGAACCAGCGCCGACAGCTCGCACAAATTCCTCGAAGGGGAAGTTGCAAAGGGACGTCGGCCGTCAGACTCGCCGGTTAAGCTCGTCTTCGCTAATCCCAAAGTGGTCGAGGATGATACCCACGTTTCGGCGATGAGACTTGAAATAGACGTCGAAGAGATCGCCGATCAGGGGAACCGTTCCGCCGGCGGCGTCGATCCCCAGATTGACGGCCATACGGGCGAGCTTATGGGTGGGAATACCGAGGCGTCTCGCCTCATCGATGATGAAAAGGCCGATCAGGGATCCGGCAATGTCGCCGACGGCCGGGATAAGGCCGAGAATTGAGTCCGCGCCGATACGCACGCCGATGACAGGCAATCGGACTGCGGTATCCATCAGCCGCGCTATGCTGACAGCGCGCCGAATTCGTCCAAGTTCGATAGACGTCAGGTGTTTCGCGCTGGCGGAAGCTGGCATCAGCAGCCTTTTGGCGCGCGCGATCGCTCCGCCCCCTCGAGTGGGGGCGTGGGAGCGATTTGGTCGCATCGCCGCGAAATAGTCCGACGCAACGAAGGGCCGGCGCCATCATGATTTTCCATTGCCGTGAAACGCTGCAAACCCGATAAGGTTCGCCCGCGAAAGCAAGGATCATCTCTCGTCGGGAACCACGACCAGTTTGCCGACGAAGTTCTTCGCCATGAAATCGGTCTGCGCGCGATGGAATTCCGACAGTGGATAGACGCCGCCGACGAGAGGCCGGATTTTCCGGCTTTCGATATAGCCGACGATCCGACGGAAGTCGGCGCGGCTGCCCTGGCTCGAGCCATGCAGTTCCAGCTGCTTCAGATACATGGTCCGCAAATCGAGCTGGACGACCGGGCCGGCGATGGCGCCAGCCGTCGAGTAGCGGCCTTCTGGACGCAGGATCTTCAGCAGGTCGTTGAACAGCGGTCCGCCGACGAGATCGGCGACCACATCGATCGGCTGGCCGTGGCTGGCGGCATGGACGGCTTCGACCAGGTCGCCCTTGCCGCGGGTCACCACCGCCTCGGCGCCGATATCGAGCATCGCCGCCTCCTTGCCGGGACCTGCGACGGCGATCGGGATCGCGCCGCGAGCGCGCGCGAGCTGGATGATCGCCGAGCCGACGCCGCCTGAAGCGCCGGTCACGAGCACGCTTTCGCCGGCCGACAGCCTTGCCCGTTCCAGCATGCGCTCGCCAGTCAGATAGGCGCAGCAGAAAGTGGCGAGTTCGATGTCGGTCAGATCGGTTGCGACGACATGGGCATTCTCAGCCGGCAGCGCCATATATTCGGCATAACCGCCGTCGCGGCCATGGCCCATGTAATCGATGTCGGCGAGGCTGTCGTCGTCCCGGTTGTAGATCGAAAAGTCGACCATGACGCGTTCACCGATACGTTTGGGATCAACGCCGGCGCCGACGGCGACGATATGACCGACCGTATCGGTGCCCTGGATGCGTGGAAACGTCAGCGTGTTGCCTTGCCTGCGCCACGTGGAGACCGCCGATGGATCGTCCTCTGTGCCGTAGGCGCCCTGGCGGACCCAGACGTCGGTATTGTTCATGCCGCAGGCCGTGACACGGATCAGAACCTCGCCATCGGCGGGCGTCGGGACGGGCACGTCCCTGTCATAGACGAGCTTGTCCAGACCGCCATGGTCGGTGAGCAAGACGGCTGCCATCTTTTCGGGGATCGTCATACCGATCTGCTCCTCAGATATTCTTGAAGACAGTTTCGATGGCGTCCGCTGCGGCCTTGACCACAATGTCGGCCTCCTCGCGCGTCAGGCAAAGCGGCGGGGCGAAGCCGAGGATATCGCCTTGCGGCATGGCGCGGCCGATGACGCCGCGTTCGAGCAGGGCGGATGCGACCTGAGGGCCGATCTTGCGGCCGGCATCGAAGAACGTGCTGTCGTCCTTGTCCTCGACGAATTCGATGGCCGCCATCAGCCCGTCACCGCGGACTTCGCCGACGTTGCGGTGGCCGCCGACCGCCTTTTCCAGTTCCGAACGGAAATAGGCGCCGGTCGTGCCGGCATTCTCGACAATGCCGAGTTCGTCGATCAGTTCGAGATTGGCAATGCCTGCCGCAGCACAGATCGGATGGGCGGAATAGGTCCAGCCGTGACCGATCGCCCCCAGTTGATCGGACCCCTGTATCAGGACTTGCCACATCTTGTTCGAGACGATCGTGCCCGAAAGGGGAGCGTAGGCCGAGGTCAGCCCCTTGGCGATGGTGATCAGGTCCGGCTTCATGCCGTAATGGTCCGAGCCGAACATCGTGCCGAGACGGCCGAAGCCGGTGACCACTTCATCCGCGACGAGCAGGATGTCATATTTGTCGAGCACGGCCTGGATCTTCTGCCAGTAGCCGTTCGGCGGCGGCACGATGCCGCCGGTGCCGAGGATGGGTTCGCCGATGAAGGCGGCGATCGTTTCCGGACCCTCGGCGATGATCATCTCCTCGAGCTTGTCGGCGCAATATTGCGAGAACTGCTCTTCGCTCATCGACCGGTCAGGGCGGCGGAAATAATAGGGCGCTTCGGTGTGCAGCACCGGTGCGCGCGGCAGGTCGAAGGCGTTGTGAAAGAGCGCCAGGCCGGTGAGGCTGCCGGTCATGACGCCGGAGCCGTGATAACCGCGCCAACGCGAGATGATCTTCTTCTTGTCCGGACGGCCGAGGATGTTGTTGTAGTACCAGATGAGCTTGATGTTGGTTTCGTTGGCATCCGAGCCCGACAGACCGAAATAGACGCGGCTCATGCCGGCGGGCGCGCGGTCGATGATCATCTTCGACAGCGTAATCGAAGCTTCCGTGCCGTGGCCGACATAGGCGTGGTAATAGGCGAGGTTCTTCGCCTGCTCGGCGATCGCGTCGGCGATCTTCTGGCGGCCGTAGCCGACATTGACGCAATAAAGGCCGGCAAAGGCGTCGAGGCTTTTGCGGCCCGTCGTGTCGGTGATGTAGACGCCTTCGCCGCCGGCGATGACACGGGTCGGCGTCTCGCCGCGGGCATGCGCGCCCATATGGGTCGATGGGTGGAAGAAATGATCGCGGTCCCAGGCGTTGAGTTCGTTGCTTCTGTCGAGCATGTCGTAGCCTCTTTCTTGAAATGGAGCGGCTCAGGCGGCCGTGTCGATGCAGAGATATTTGAGCTCGGTGAAGGCCTCGAGCCCGTGGCGGGAGCCCTCGCGGCCGAGGCCGGACTGCTTCCAGCCGCCGAAGGGAATGGGCCCGCCGGTGATCTTGACGCGGTTGATCGCCACCATGCCGTATTCCAGCGCGCGGCCGAGCCGCAGCTGGCGGGCGCCATTTTCCGTGACGGCATAGGCGACGAGACCATATTCGGTATCGTTGGCGCGGGCGATGACCTCTTCCTCCGTGTCGAAGGTGGCAACCGCCGCCACCGGCCCGAAGGTCTCCTCGCGCATGACCAGCGCATCCGCCGGCACATCGGTCAGCAGCGTCGGCTCGTAAAAGAGCCGGCCCGTCTTGTGGCGTTTGCCGCCGGTGACCAGCTGTGCGCCACGCGCCAGCGCGTCGGAGACCTGCTCCTCGACCTTGGCGACGGCGCGTTCATGCATCAGCGGCCCGATCTCGGCGCCATCCTCGAGCCCCGCACCGAGCTTCAGTTCGGCAATGCGGTCTGCAAAGGCTTTGGTGAAGGCATCGGCGATGCGCCGCTGGACGAAAATGCGGTTGGCGGCGAGGCAATCCTGGCCTGACGTGGCAAACTTGGCGTTGACGGCGATCTCGACCGCCTTTGATATGTCGGCGTCATCGAAGATGATCAGCGGGGCGTGGCCGCCGAGTTCCATCACCAGCCGCTTCAGGGTCGGCGCGCACTGGGCGGCGATCAGACGTCCGATGCCGGTGGAGCCAGTGAAGCTCATGGCACGCAGGCGGATGTCGGCGCACATCCGCCCGACGATCGTTGCGGCGTGGCCGGTGACGACATTGAAGACGCCGGCCGGAATACCGGCGCGTTCGCCGAGCTCGGCAAGGGCAAGTGCTGAAAGCGGCGTCTCGGAGGAGGGGTGAGCAACGACCGTGCAACCGGCGGCGAGCGCGGCCGCAGCCTTTCGGGTGAGCATGGCAGAGGGAAAATTCCAGGGCGTGACGATGCCGACGACGCCGAGCGCCTCGCGGCGAACGATCATTTCCGCGTCGGGCAGGTGGCTGGTGACGCTCTCGGCGTTCAGCCGCTTGCCTTCCTCGGCATACCATTCGACGAAGGAGGCGGCGTAATCGATCTCGCCGCGTGATTCCGCGAGCGGTTTGCCCTGTTCGAGCGTCATGATCAGGGCCAGATCCTCCCTGGCCGCGAGCATCAGCTCAAACCATTTGCGCAGGATCGCCGCGCGGCTCTGCGGCAGCATTGCGCGCCAGGCGGCGAAAGCTTGCGACGCTGCATCGATTGCCACCGCCGTCTCGTTTGCGCCAAGGCTTGCCACCCAGGCCAGCGTCGCCGACGAGGCGGGATCGGTGACCTCGAAGCTTTTCCCTGATTTGCCGGCGACCCATCGGCCGCCGACATAGGCCAGATCGCGCAGGAGATGACGGTCTGCGAGCCGAGCCAGCGCGTCATGGTAGGCGGGGCGGGCAAAAACAGCGCTCATGTCCAATCTCCTCGTGGCGGTTGACGTCAGTCTTCCACGGGAGCTGGCGAGAGATTGTCTGTTGGCGGATGCAAAAAGAGAGAGATGGTCTAAAGAACGGCGGCCTGGCAGAGAGATTGTCTACGACGCGGTCTCTTCGCCGGCCGCAGTGAACGAAGAGACCGGAAGGACTGTTTCGTCCTTCACCGTCTTGGTGACGATGTAGGTGAAGTAGCGGTCGATGCCGAGTTCGCGGTCGAGAAGCCCGTCGACCAGCCGCTGATAGGCGTCGATATCGGGTGCGATGATCTTCAAGATGTAATCGACGCCGCCGCCGACCGACCAGCAGGCGACGATCTCCGGGGTTGCGCTGATGGCGCGTTCGAAGCGTTCGAAATCCGCCTGGCGATGATTGGCGAGCGTCACTTCCATCATCACGCTGGCGACCGGCGCGATGCGCCGCGGAGCGATGCGTGCGTGATAACCGGTGATAACACCGGCCTTTTCGAGTTTGCGCAACCGCATCCAGCAGGGCGTCGGCGACAGTCCGGCCTTTTCGGCCAGCGCCAGCTTGGTGATGCGGCCGTCGCGCTGGACGGCGTCGAGAATGCGCAGGTCGATGGCGTCGAGCTTCATGGTGCTTTCTTTAGAAAGAAATCATTTCAAACGCAGGGAAAAGACAATGGAAGCGCATTTTGGCATTGTCAATTGAACTGATTTTCAGCAGTGTTGAAATCATGACAAAGTGGCGCCCCGATCCCTCGCAACTCCGCCGGCCGGCCTATCTCTCGATTGCCGAGCAGATCGCAAACGCGATCACTGACGGCAAGCTCTCCGACGGCACGCAATTGCCGCCGCACCGCAAGATGGCGGATGATCTGCATCTCTCGGTGCAGACGGTCAGCCGCGCCTATGACGAGCTGATCCGCCGGGGGCTGATATCAGGCGAGATTGGACGCGGCAGCTTCGTCCAGACGCGCCCGCGCGAGCCGGAACCGCCCTACCTGCCGGAACGGCTGGGCGAGCTGATCGATCTGTCGATCCTGAAACCGGTCTGCGAGCAGATCCATCTGGAAAGGCTGCGGCAGGCCTTCGGCTGGCTTTCGGAAAACCTGCCCTCCAGTTCGGCCCTTTCCTTCAGGCCGAACATGGTGTTTCCGCGCCACCGTACCGTCGCCACGGAATGGCTGGCGCGCTGCGGGCTGGAGATATCGCCGCTGAACATCAGCCTGACGAACGGTGCGACGTCGGGCATGACGGTGGCGCTGATGAGCGTTGCCCCGCCCGGCTCGACGATTGCGACCGAAGCGATCAGCCACCATACGCTGGTTCCGCTCGCCACCTATCTCGGTCTGCATCTCGAAGGGCTGGCGATCGATGAGGAGGGCATGATCCCCGAGGCGCTGGATGAAGCCTGTCGGAAGGGACCGATCCGGGCAATTTTCCTGCAGCCCTCGGTGATCAATCCGATGGCGGCGCTGATGAGCGCGGAGCGCAGGCAGGCGCTCGCCACCGTCGCCGCCAAACATGATATCGCAATCATCGAAAACGACATTCTCGGCCCGATGGTCGAGAACCGCGCGCCGCCGATGGCAGCCTTTGCGCCGGAACGGACACTGTACGTCACGAGTTTCACCAAGATCACCGTTCCGGGTCTGCGGATCGGCTATCTCACCGCGCCCGACCGCTATGTCGCCGCCGTCGCCAACCGGCATCTCGTGTCCAACTGGATGGCGACGCCTGCCATGGCCGAGATCGCCACCCGCTGGGTCAGCGACGGCACGGCAATGGAACTCGTCAACTGGCAGCGCCGTGCCCTTTTGAGCCGGCACGCGATCGCGGCGGAGATGTTGGCCGGGCTTCCCTACCGGGCGCATCCGCAAAGCCTGCACGTCTGGCTGCCGCTCTCCGGCAATCATACGGAGGACGGGTTCGTATCGCAGGCAAGGCTGCGCGGGGTGGCGATCGCGCCCGGCAAATCCTTCCATACCACCGATCAGGGCTGGACGCCGGCTGTGCGCATCTCGCTTGGTTCGACGACGGAAAGCGAGTTGCGGACCGGGCTTGGGATCGTCGCCTCATTGGCGCAAGGCAATCCGGAAGAGCTGCTGCTTGCGATCTGACGCAACTGCCTTGCGTTTGGGCATTCGCAGAATAATTGTCATGATATTATTTTACGAATTGACATGATTTTGATGGACGGTCATCGTTAGGACATTGCTTGTCTCAACAGGGAGAGACATGAATGCTTCCGCCCATCATCCGCATCGACAACATCGTCAAAAAATACGGCCCACTGACCGTACTCGACGGCCTGTCGATGAATGTCATGCCGGGCGAGAAGCTGGCGCTGATCGGGCCGTCGGGCTCCGGCAAGACGACGATCCTGCGCATTCTGATGACGCTGGAGACGATCAGCGGCGGCCATATCGAGGTCGACGGCGAACAGCTCTACCATATGCCCGGCAGCAGTGGGCTGGTGCCGGCCGATGAGCGGCATCTGCACCGCATGCGCGAAAAGATCGGCATGGTCTTTCAACATTTCAATCTGTTCCCGCACAAATGCGTGCTCGACAATGTGACGCTGGCGCCGATGCTGACCAAGGGCATCAAGCGGCCGCAGGCCGAAAAACGGGCTATGGAGCTTCTCGACATGGTCGGCCTGGCCGACAAGGCGAGAAGTGTCCCGGCGCAGCTTTCCGGCGGGCAGAAGCAGCGCGTTGCCATTGCCCGAGCGCTGGCGCTGTCGCCGAAGATCATGCTGTTCGACGAGGTGACCTCGGCGCTCGACCCGGAGCTGGTCGAGGAGGTGCTGAACGTCATGCGGCGGCTGGCGTCCGAGACCGATATGACCATGCTTCTCGTCACCCATGAAATGGGCTTTGCCCATGATTTCGCCGACCGTGTCCTGTTCTTCGACCGCGGCAAGATCGTCGAGGAAGGCAAGCCGGGCGACATCTTTCGCAATCCGACGCAGGAGAGGACGCAGACCTTCCTGCGCAAGATCATTGCGGCGGGGCACCGCGTCTGAGCTCAGACATTGCCCGCAAGAACAAACTCAAGGAAAATCAGAGGAGTTGGGAACGATGAAAGCAGGATATTTTTTGAGCGCCGCCAGCCTGTCGGTGCTTCTGGTTGCAGCAGCTGCCCCGGCCTCGGCTGCCGATGACAAGCTCGAGCAGCTGAAGGAGCAGGGCTTTGCGCGTATTGCCATTGCCAACGAACCGCCGTTCACCGCCGTCGGCGCCGATGGCAAGGTGTCCGGCGCCGCACCCGATGTGGCGCGCGCCATCTTCGAAAAGCTCGGCGTCAAGGAAGTCGTCGCCTCGATTTCGGAATATGGCGCGATGATCCCCGGCCTGCAGGCCGGCCGCCACGATGCGATCACCGCGGGCCTCTTCATGAAGCCCGAGCGTTGCGCCGCCGTCGCCTATTCCGAACCGATCCTCTGCGACGCCGAAGCTTTCGCTCTCAAGAAGGGCAATCCGCTGAAACTGACCAGCTACAAGGACATCGCCGACAATCCGGACGCCAAGATCGGCGCGCCGGGCGGCGGGACCGAGGAGAAGCTGGCGCTTGAGGCCGGCGTGCCGCGCGACCGCGTCATCGTTGTTCCGGATGGCCAGAGCGGCATCAAGATGCTGCAGGACGGCCGCATCGACGTCTACTCGCTGCCGGTCCTGTCGATCCATGACCTGATGGCCAAGGCGAACGATCCGAACCTCGAAACCGTCGCTCCGGTCGTCAATGCGCCGGTCTATTGCGATGGCGCTGCATTCCGCAAGCAGGACGTCGCCCTGCGCGACGCCTTCGACGTCGAGCTGAAGAAGCTGAAGGAATCGGGCGAATTCGCCAAGATCATCGAGCCCTACGGCTTCTCGGCCAAGGCCGCGATGTCGACGAGCCGCGAAAAGCTCTGCGCCGCGGCGAAGTAATCGTGGCAGCCGGCCATGCCATCGGCATGGCCGGGTTGTCCCCGAACGATCTCCTAAAGCGTGTTGCGCTTTAGGTCCTTGTTTTTACGCATGTCGTCATCGCAAAACCGCTGCACAGTTTTGCGCGGCATGCTCTAGGAAGTGAGTTGCCGATGTCGGTATGGTCCGGCTATCTGACACTGATCCTTGAGGGCGCCCTGGTGACGCTCGAACTGACGGTCATGGGGTCTGCGCTGGCACTGGTGATGGCCTTCCTGGCGGGCCTCGGCCGGCTGTCGCGCTTCTTCGCCGTGCGGGCTCTGGCGACGGCCTATATCGAATTCTTCCGCGGCACCTCGATCTTCGTCCAGCTTTTCTGGGTCTATTTTGTGCTGCCTTTTGCGGGTTTGACCCTGACGCCGCTGCAGGCGGGCGTGCTGGCGCTCGGGCTGAATGTCGGTGCCTATGCGGCGGAGGTGGTGCGCGGCGCCGTCAAGGCCGTCGGGCGCGAACAGTCGGAAGCCTGCATCGCGCTCAACCTGTCGCGATACCAGCGCATGCGCCACGTCATCCTGCCGCAGGCGCTGCCGCTGATGCTGCCGACCTTCTGCAACAATGCGATCGAACTTCTCAAAGGCACGGCCGTCGTGTCGCTGATCTCGCTGACGGATATGACGTTCCAGGCGCAGGTGGTGCGGGCGCAGACCGGCAATACGCTGGTGCCCTTCGCGACGATCCTCATCCTCTATTTTCTCATGGCCTCGGCGATCTCCGCGACGATGCGCTGGCTGGAGCGGCGTATGGCGCGCAGCCTCGACGGCATAAGGACCTGATCGGATGGAATGGGATTGGGACTTCGTCTGGCAGATCATGCCGACCCTTCTCGAAGGGTTCCAGATCACCATTCTCGCGACCATCCTCGGCGCTGCCGTCGCGATGATCGTCGGCCTGGCTCTTGCGATTGCCCGGCGATCACCGGTCGCCGGCGTGTCCCGCACGGTCGGCTTCGTCTCGGAATTCATCCGCGGCACGCCGCTGCTGGTGCAGCTCTATTTCATCTTCTACGTGCTGCCCGATATCGGCATTCGGCTGGCGCCGCTGGTCGCAGGCGTCATCGGTATGGGCATTCACTATGCGACCTATACCGCCGAGGTCTATCGCGCCGGCATCGAGAATGTGCCGCGCGGACAATGGGAGGCGGCCAAGGCCACAAATCTGACGACGCGCCAGGCATGGATCCACGTGGTCCTGCCGCAGGCGATCCCGCCGATGATCCCGGCACTCGCCAATTATTTCATCGCCATGTTCAAGGAGACGCCGCTGCTTTCGGCGATCACCGTGCTCGAACTGATGAACCAGGCCAAGAGCATCGCCAACAGCAACTACCGCTACATCGAACCGATGACGCTGGTCGGCGTCTTCTTCCTCGTCATCAGCCTGATCTCCGTAGTGGGATTGCGCTGGCTTGAGGAACGCTACGCCAGGATGGATGACTGACCATGACCGTAGAGATTGAGATCATCCCTGCCGGCAGGCTGCCGCGACTGGAGAATCGGCCGCTGGAAAAGCGCATCGGCCTGATCATCCTCGCGACCGACCACACGACGGAAGTCGACTTCCAGCGCATGGTCGCCAGCGATCGCCTCGGCGTCTATGTCAGCCGCATCCACTACGCCAATCCGGTCACGGCCGAAAACCTCCTGAGGATGCAGCCGTTGCTGACGCAAGGCGCGGCACTGATCCTGCCGGACGAGGCGCTCGATGCCATCGTCTATTCCTGCACCTCCGCCTCGGTGGTGATCGGCGATCGCAACATCGAGGCGGCGATCCATGCGGCCAAGCCCGGGATTCCCGTCGTGACGCCGACGGCGGCCGCCGTGAAAGGTCTGAAAGCGCTTGGCGCCAGACGGATCTCGGTGCTGACGCCCTATACGGTCGAGACCAGTCGGCCGATGGCGGACTATTTTTCGGATCTCGGTTTTGCGATTGACCGCTTCACCTGTCTCGGCCTGACCGATGATCGCGAGATGGCGCGGATCGCACCGGAGGAGATCCTTGCCTTTGCGCGCCAGGCGCTGGCGCCGCAATCGGACGCGCTGTTCATCTCCTGTACGGCGGTGCGCGCAGCCCAGGTCGCTGCCCGCATCGAAAGTGAGACCGGCAAGCCGGTGGTGACCAGCAATCTGGCGACGGCCTGGTCCTGTCTGAGGCTTTGCGGCGATGATCGGGCGCGGCCCGAACTCGGTCAGTTGATGACCAAGTCCTATTGGGAAGGCTGAGATCATGGTGAGCACCTTGCCCGTTTCGCTGGAGGACATCCGTGCGGCGGCGCGACGGATTGCCGGCCGCGTGACCACCACTCCGATGGTGCAGTCCGCGTCGCTTGGCGAATTGGCCGGCGTGCCAGTGCATCTCAAGCTCGAACATCATCAGACGACCGGCAGCTTCAAGCTCCGTGGGGCGACCAATGCGGTGCTGTCCTTGTCGCCGGCGCAGCGCTTACGTGGCGTCGTCGCAGCCTCGACCGGAAATCACGGCCGTGCGCTTGCCTATGCGGCAAAGGCCGAAGGTGCCGTTGCGACCATCTGCATGTCGCGGCTGGTGCCGGAGAACAAGGTTTCGGAGATCCGCCGTCTCGGCGCCGATGTCCGCATCGTCGGCGTATCGCAGGACGAGGCGCAGCAGGAAGTCGACCGGTTGGTCCGCGAGGAAGGGTTGGTGATGGTGCCGCCCTTCGACCATCCCGATGTCGTGGCCGGGCAGGGGACGCTGGGGCTTGAAATCATCGACGACTTGCCGGAGGCGGCGAGCGTGCTGGTGCCGCTCTCGGGCGGCGGCCTTGCGGCGGGGCTTGCGGCCGCGGTCAAAGCCATCAGTCCGACGACCAAAGTGATCGGCCTGACGATGGAGAAGGGTGCCGCGATGAAGGCAAGCCTCGATGCCGGGCAGCCGGTGCAGGTCGAGGAAGTGGCGAGCCTTGCCGACTCGCTCGGCGGCGGCATTGGTCTCGACAACCGCGTCACCTTTGCCATGTGCCGCGAACTTCTCGACGACGTCATCCTGCTGACCGAGACGGAAATCGCCGCCGGCATGCGCCATGCCTATGCCTGCGAACGCCAGGTCGTCGAAGGCGCGGGCGCGGTCGGTATCGCCGCGCTGCTTGCCGGAAAAATCAGGGGCGGCGGTCCCATCGTCGCGATCTTGTCCGGGGCGAATGTCGACATGGAGCAGCACCTGCGGGTGATCAACGGGACGCAGCCGCTCTACGGCGAGGAGGGGCCATGAGCCGGATGATCATTCTGACGGAAACGGAACTGAGGAAAGTCATCGGGCTTGACCGAGATGCGGTCGCCTGCATCGAGGAGGCTTTCGCAGCGCTTGCGACCAAGGCCGTCGCCATGCCCCCGATCCTGCGGCTCGACATTCCGGAATATCGGGGCGAAGTCGATGTGAAGACGGCCTATGTGCCCGGCATCGAGGGCTTCGCGATCAAGATCAGCCCCGGTTTCTTCGACAACCCCCAGATCGGCCTGCCGAGCACCAACGGCATGATGGTGCTGCTGTCGAGCCGGACCGGACTGGTGCAGGCACTGCTGCTGGACAACGGCTATCTCACCGACGTGCGCACCGCAGCAGCCGGCGCTGTCGCGGCGAAACATCTGTCGCGCCAAAATGCGTCCGTGGCCACGATCTTCGGCGCCGGTATGCAGGCGCGGCTGCAGCTCGAAGCGCTGACGCTGGTGCGGCCGATCCGCGAAGCAAGGATATGGGCGCGCGATGCCGCCAAGGCGCAAGCCACGGCTGCGGAATTGGCCGGAAAACTCGGCTTTCCCGTCATCGCGACATCGGACGCCAGGGGAGCAGTGACCGGCGCCGACCTCATCGTCACCACCACGCCGTCGGAAATGCCGATCATCAAGGCGGGGTGGCTGGAACCCGGACAGCATCTGACGGCGATGGGCTCGGATGCCGAACACAAGAACGAGATCGATCCGGCCGCCATCGCCGCTGCCGGCCTCTACGTCGCCGACAGCCTGAAGCAAACGCGGCGCCTCGGCGAGCTGCATCACGCAATCGATGCCGGCCTGGTCGCGGCCGATGCGGTCTTCACCGAACTCGGCCAGATCGTCGCCGGCCGGGCGCCGGGGCGGACGGATAACGACCAGATCACCATTGCGGACCTGACCGGGACCGGCATTCAGGACACCGCCATCGCCACCCTCGCCTTTGCCCGAGCCGGCGCGGCGAAGGCCGGGACCACGTTCGAAAGCTGACCGGCGCGGCGCCGGAAAAGAAGGGAAGAGACATGACCCAGCCCAACCTCAAATTCTCGCTCGGCGAATATGCCGCGCGGCTGGAAAAGACACGGCGTGCCATGGAAGCGAAGGGCGTCGACCTGCTGATCGTCAGCGACCCGTCGAACATGGCCTGGCTCACCGGCTATGATGGCTGGTCCTTCTATGTGCACCAGGCGGTGATCGTGCCGCCACAGGGAGAGCCGATCTGGTTCGGCCGCGGCCAGGATGCCAACGGCGCCAAGTTCACCGCCTATCTGAAGCATGACAACATCATTGGCTATCCCGATCACTATGTGCAATCGACCGAACGCCATCCGATGGATTATCTCTCGGGCATCCTCACCGAACGCGGCTTCGGCAAGCTGACGATCGGCGTCGAGATGGACAATTACTGGTTCTCGGCGGCGGCCTTCGCGGCGCTGCAGAAGCACCTGCCGAATGCGCGCTTCGTCGATACGACCGCCCTCGTCAACTGGCAGCGCGCGGTCAAGAGCGAGACCGAAATCAAGTATATGCGCAATGCCGCCCGCATCGTCGAGGCGATGCATGCCCGCATCTTCGACAAGATCGAGGTCGGCATGCGCAAATGCGATCTGGTCGCGGAAATCTATGATGCCGGCACCCGCGGCGTCGACGGCATCGGCGGCGATTATCCGGCGATCGTGCCGCTGCTGCCGTCCGGCGTCGAAGCATCCGCACCGCATCTGACCTGGGACGACCGGCCGATGAAGACGGGCGAGGGCACCTTCTTCGAGATTGCCGGCTGCTACAACCGCTATCACCTGCCGCTGTCGCGCACCGTCTTCCTCGGCAAGCCGACGCAGGCCTTTCTCGATGCCGAAAAGGCGACGCTGGAGGGCATGGAGGCCGGTCTTGCGGTCGCCAGACCCGGCAATAGCTGCGAGGATATCGCCAACGCCTTCTTCGCGGTGCTGAAAAAATACGGCATCGTCAAGGACAACCGCACCGGTTATCCGATTGGCCTTTCCTATCCGCCGGACTGGGGCGAGCGCACCATGAGCCTGCGACCGGGCGACCGGACGGAACTGAAGCCCGGCATGACCTTCCATTTCATGACCGGCCTCTGGCTCGACGACATGGGATTCGAGACGACCGAGAGCATCCTCATCACCGAGAGCGGTGTCGAGTGCTTCGCGAACGTGCCGCGCAGGCTGATGGTCAAGGATTGAGGCTGCGATGACAGAGATTGGCTTGCGACCGTCACCGATCAGCGCGACGGTCAATTTCGCCGCCGAGGGCGTCCAGCACGGCTTCCTGCGGCTGCCCTACAGCCGCGACGATTCCGCCTGGGGATCGGTGATGGTGCCGATAACGGTCATCAGGAACGGCAAGGGGCCAACGGCTCTTCTGACCGGCGGCAATCACGGCGACGAGTATGAAGGACCGATCACACTCTTCGATCTTGCCCGCACGCTGAAAGCTGAGGAGGTGAGCGGCACTGTCATCATCGTGCCGGCCATGAATTATCCGGCATTCCAGGCGGGAACCAGGACCTCGCCGATCGACAGGGGCAACATGAACCGCAGCTTCCCGGGCCGGCCGGACGGCACGGTGACGGAGAAGATTGCCGACTATTTCCAGCGGGTGCTTCTGCCGATGGCGGATCTCGTCCTCGACTTCCATTCCGGCGGCAAGACGCTCGATTTTCTGCCGTTCTGCGCGGCCCACATCCTGGCGAACAAGCAACAGGAGAAAAAGGCCTTCGAATTGGTGACGGCCTTTGCGGCCCCCTATTCGATGAAGATGCTTGAGATCGATGCGGTCGGCATGTACGACACCGCCGCCGAGGAGATGGGCAAGGTCTTCATCACCACGGAACTCGGCGGCGGCGGCACCGCCACGGCCAAAAGTGCGGCGATTGCCAAACGCGGCACCATCAACGTGCTGCGCCATGCGGGGATCGTCGCGGGCGCCGTCGAGACCGGCCCGACGAGCTGGCTCGATATGCCGGACGGCCGCTGTTTCTCTTTCGCAGAGGAGGGCGGGTTGATCGAGCCTGTCATTGACCTCGGTGAAGCCGTGGCCGAAGACGCCGTCGTCGCGCGCATCCATCCGATCGGCCGGACCGGAATGGCGCCCCGCGAGATCCGCGCCGGCATGAACGGCATTCTCTGTGCCCGGCATTTCCCGGGGCTGGTCAAAGCAGGCGACTGCGTTGCCGTCGTGGCGATCGTTACGGACTGAGGTGGGAAGGGCGGCCCTTCCCTTTGCCGCGGACGCGTCAGGCCGCTTTCTGCGATCTTGACGGGCTGGCGGCCGCGTCGATCTGAAAGCGGCTGACGACCCCTTCCAATGTCTGCGTCTGGCTGCCGAGCGCCCGGCAGGCCGAGGCGGTTTCGACGGCCATGGCGGCGTTGCGTTGGGTGACCTGATCCAGAGCGTTGACGGAGGCGTTGATCTCGCCGATCGCCACCGCCTGCTCGGAGGACACCGAGACGATGCGGGCGATCAGACCGGCAACCTGCTCGACCTGTCCTTCGATTTCCAGAAGCGCCTTGCCGGTGCGGTTGACGAGCTGCACCCCGGTGGAGACCTGAGACGAGGAGGTGGAAATCAGCGCTCTGATCTCCTTGGCGGCGTTGGCCGAGCGCATGGCGAGTTCGCGCACTTCCTGGGCAACGACGGCGAAACCCTTGCCCGCTTCGCCCGCGCGGGCCGCCTCGACCCCGGCATTGAGCGCCAGAAGATTGGTCTGGAAGGCGATTTCATCGATGACATTGACGATGTCGCCGATCTGGGAGGACGAACCTTCGATCCGTTCCATGGCGGCGATCGCTTCGCGAACGACGGCCGCCGAATGTTCGGCGCTGGTGCGGGTCTCGGTCATCATGCCGGTTGCCTTGCCGGCATGGTCGGAGGCGTCTTTCGCCTTGGCATTCATCTCGTCGAGCGCGGCTGTGGCCTCTTCGAGCATCGCGGCCTGCTGTTCCGTGCGCAAGGCAAGGCTGTCGGCGGCATCGGTGATGCCGGACGAGGAACTGCCCACTTGCTTGGAGGTCTGGGCGATCTCGGCCATCGAAGCGCAAAGCGCATCCATGCTGTCGTTGAACTTTGCGCGCAAAGTTTCGTAGGCCGTGGCGAAGGGCGTCGTGATGCGGCAATCGAGATTGCCGTTCGATAGCTGTTCCAGGCCGTATGTCAGTTGGGCGATCACCGTTTCGCGGATCTGTTCCTCAGCGGCCTTTTCGGCCAGCTGGCTGCGCTCGCGCTCGAATTCCGCGTCGCGAAGTGCGGTCTCGCGCTTCTGCGCGTCCTGCCGTTCGAGCGCATTGCGGCGGAATACCGCGACGGCCTTGGACATGGCGCCGATCTCGTCGGAACGGTTGGCATAGGGAACTTCGGTCGAAAAATCGCCTTCGGCGAGGTTGCCCATATAGGCCTTCATACCGTCGAGCGGCACGATGGCGCGACGGCGCAGGAGATAGAGGCCGATCAGCAGCAGGCCGAACGAGCCGAAACCCGCAGCACCGGCATAGATCGTCCAGGTGACGATTTCCGAAGCGGCATTGCGCTCCTCGCCCTTCAGGAAGGCGTCGGAATTGGCAACGAGTTTCTCGACCGCATCCTGATGCGAATGGAAGGCAACGCGCAACTGTTCGATCGCACCATGCGCCTTGTCTTCATCCTTGGCATTCAAGGCGGGGATGATCTCGCGGTTCATCACCCCCCAGAATGCATCGCCCTTGGCGATGACATCGTTTTCAAGCTCGTCCTTCAACGCCTGCGGCAGCCGGGTGGTTTTCCAATAGGCGCGGCGGTCGTCGTAAGCGGCCTTGAGATTGGCGATCTTGGCAAGATTGGTGTCTGTTAGTTCGGGAAATTTGCTCGCCTCGAAGGAGAGCATGTAGGATTCGACCACGAACAGCGGCGGCGGTAGAATATCGGCAATCAAATCCTTGCCGTAGACGACCTGCTCGTAAACCGGACCGTTGACCTTCAGCCGTTCGAGCGCCGATTGCTGCAATCCGATCGACATGAAAAGACCTACTGAAACGGCGACGCCGAACGCCACCAGACTGCGAGCGATGGTGAATGCCAAGACTGTCTCCAAATAACTTTTGGCCTCTCTACTTCGAGAGACCTGATCTACGTACGGCATTATTTGGCAAGAACACTGAAATATGGTTAATTCTTATGAGGTCGGAGCTTAGCCAGCTCTTTCAGGTCTGGGGCAACCGTCCAAAATTGGGTTGATAGGTTGAAGCGGTGGTATCAAACCATCACCAGCCATCATGATGGCTCAAGGCGACATCACCTTCATCGCGAAGGAGATCAGCTTGGCTGCCCTCAGCTTTCCGTACGAAGTGCAAAAAGCATGTGATCTTGCTCGCCGTGAAAACGGCTCGATAGCCGCCATAGCCGAGCGGACCGAAGCCCAAGGATTTCCTATCGCGGCGCCGGGGTTATCGCGGATAGCGTTGTCAAGCGGTTAGCTTCTGAATGGGTCGATCGACGCGCCGGTAAGCCTTTCAGGCCAATCGCATGAGCATTTCATTCAGGTCGCTGATCTGGCGGAGCAGTTCGACCAACTTGTCCGTATCATCTTGGCTGAGCCGGCCCGTTCCGGCGCTGCTCTGCCAAAGATGTTGAAATTGTTGGCTCGTCTGGCGCGCGCTGCTCATGATTTCGATGATTTGCGCGCGGTTTTCCCAGGTTGCAACGACGGTCGATTCGTTCATTTCCATCGACACGTCCGGTTCGCGTTCCAGCAAAAGCAATTCCTGATTCCTCTTGGCGACGGCGGGTTGGTTCGGCAGTCAGCAGCGATTGAAAATCAAACGATTGTCTGTCGGGTGTGGGGCGAACCCGATAGACAATCGGCAAGTCCTTCTTGGGAACCCAAATCAGGAATCGCAAGAGCAATAAATGGGAAATTTTCCCATATGTCAATCTGATTGATGGCGCGTTAGCGCGGAACTGGAGGATCCGTAGGCGGTGGACCGCGGCGCAAGGGGTCTTGCGGCGGCGGACCCCGCCTGTTCGGATCAGGATAATCTCCGCCAGGCCCGCCTCTGCCGAAAGACGGATGGCCACGCTCTGGCCCGTCTGGAGGACCATCCGGCGGGCGAGGACCAAAGCCGTCTGGGCCTTGCCTGTCCGCAAAGCCCGTCATTCTGCTTGAATCGCGAACGGTGACGTCGACAAATCCATGGCCATCGGGAGACATTCGCATCGAGCCGTAAGGCGCTGAGCCCCCAGGTCCTGCGCCAGCTCCGCCCTTTTCTGCGGGTTTGAAGGTCTCGACGTTGACGACACCTCGTTTCAGACCCGGCACCACAGGTTCGGCCTGAATGCGTATAATGACCGATCGATTGGCGTCCGTCCTGAGACGCACGACGGTTTGCTTGCCGACCAAATGTGCTTGCGCCTGCCCAAGCGAAAGGCCGCCGAGCAAGACGCGATTGCCGCTCCTTACGGGGACACCGCGAACATGGGCGCCATCGGAAACGGCGCGATGCTCGATGCGTCTGGCAATGATGGTGCCATCCGGTTTGCGGATGCCGAACACGGCGACCCGCTTGCCCTTTCGCAAGCCCTTCGTGACCAAACCGGTCGTGTCGACGGTTTGCGACAGGATGGTCATCCCGGTCTTACCCATCTCGTCGATGCGGCCCTGGACCTCGCTGACGATCGCGATGCGGGCAGCACGCTTTCCTGCCATCAGCACCCGGACGACATGACCGACCTTCATCGCGCTTGCAGGCGCGCGTCGTCCATCGATGTCGATCGGCGTCGTCGCACTGAACGGTATGTGGATGTTGTTGACGATGATGCTGCCAAAACCCTGGATGGTCCCGACGATGCCGGTTCCACCGATACCGTGGTCTTCGTTCTCTCCACCTCCAATGGAAAGACCGGAGCCTCCGATGCCATGATCGCCGGTGCCCGTCGGCTGCGCGGCTGTCATCGCTGGCATCAGAACCTGGAGCGCTATTCCGCCCAAGAGAAACTGTCTTCTCGAGATCGTTGACGGGCTCATGCGTCAGTCTCCGTCTCGGAAGCGGCTGCTGCCGGAGGAACTGCGTCACCCTCCTCGGTCATGACATAGACGCCCGTGATCCAGCGGCTGTTGCCGCCGGGATCGTCCTTGATGGCCTGATGGGCGATCTTGTTGAGCTTCAGGAGCAGCGCCATCCCTTCCTTGCGCCCAATCTCGTCGAGCCGGGCTGCCAGCGCTGGAGATATCCCGTCATAATGAACGGCGCGTTCGAAATAGGGAGGAGGGTCGTTCATCAGATTCATGACCGATGCCTGGACGTGGTCACGAAGGTTGCGGGTAAAATAATGCCGGCGGGCTTCGTCCCCGGCATTCGGGACGATCGATGAGAGGTTGAGCTGGATCCAACCGTTCTGATCGACAACGACAATGTCTCTGTCCAGCCAGTCGTCCAGGATCGAGCGAGGATGGACGTCCTTGGTGATGTCGCCCACCAGGCTTTCGAATGACGGACCGCCGTCGCTGGATGTGCGGGGCAGGGCGCTCGGCCTATCCTCCGCATCGCAATAGAGCGGATCGGCAAGCCATCTCGCAAGAATGCGGCTCGTCTGCGAAACACTCACGGTGAGAAAGGATGCCGTCAGGGCCTGTCCACGCAGCCGGTTGACGTCCTTGCGGTGGATGCCGGTCAGAAGCGAGATACGGCTATCCGTCTGCTGTTTGTTCGGCAGCGTAAATTCGTTCTCCGCAACCTCGATATAGAGGCGGCGAAGAATGGCCGAAAAAGCAGTGAAGTTGAAGCCGGAGGCGAGAGCGAGTTTGACCAGCGGGCGAAGCACGCGGACGAGCATGGCCTGCAAGGTCTCTTCGGAGAATGGAAGCTTCGCGCGCGGCTTTGACATCAACAATACACTCGGTCCCTGAAAGACCATTGCCGGCAGACTTCGACAGTCGCCCTCCATCTCCCTATGGCAAAGTCCAGACTGCCGCAACGGACAAGCCACATGCAAGACCAGCCTATGCCATGCTCCCGGGCGGCGCGGCCGTTGTCACGCCGCCTTCGAGACGAGATTTAGCGTGGTCCGTTAATGAGTTACCGGATGCGGCTCGGGTGAAAGCACCGCGCCATGGCGCCAGTCGATCAGCCGGTCGATACGTGCAATCTTGTGGAAAACCTCGAAGACATCGAATGACGCGCCTTTCTCGATATGGCCGGCCAAGAGCTCGCAAAGCTCGAATATTTCGGGCGGCGTGCCGGTCATCTCGACGCCGTCATCGGTGAAAACGCCTGATCGCGGCCATGCCCGCGGCTGTTGTTCGTCGAGTTTGCAGCCGACGAAAGGGATTGTATCGATGATGCCGGCAGCGAGCGCGAAGGCGGCTTCCGTCACGATTTCGGAGCAATCCGTGCTCGGCTGTTTGCTTAAGGCTGGTATCTGCAAGCGCTTGAACTCCTTCATGTCAGATCCGTCAGAGGTAATTGACCAAACTCAGGCCCTGGAGTTTCGAGACGAGCGTATAGGCCGTTTCCAGTTGCGTTTGCAGTTGGTTGACGAGTGTCGACGCCTCATAGACATCCACGCCCTGGAGATCGACGAGCTTTCCCTGAAGCAGGGTTGATTGAGCGTCGAGGGCGTCATTTGCCTTTTCGACCCGCTCCTGCGAGAGGCCGAGCTCGCTTTGCTGCGTGACGATGCCGGCCGTTGCCTGCGCCGCATAAGCGATAGCCTTGGATGCAACGGTGCTCTGCGCATCGGATGCGAGATCCTGACCGAAGAGGGACGACACGACGACGGATGCAAGCGCGAGATAACGCATGCCTTCCGAATTCGCGTTGGTGGACGAGGTGATGGTTTCCGATCCGCTGATCCGGCTTGTCATGTCGGTGCTCGAGGCAGTCGACCAGCCGTCTGCAGAGTCCGTCCAGGCGCTCTCGGAAAACATCGGCTCGACCGTGTCGGTGATGAATGTGCCGATTTCCTCGCCCGTCAGCTCGTTCACGTCTTTTCCGAGGCCGGTTGCATAGTCGCTCAGCGCCGTCACGATCGTATCCGAGACCGTGGAAGTTTGGTCGGTCAGGGGCTGGCTGTCGAGGTTTGTCCCGCCAAACAGGAACTCGCCGTTGACGGCCGTATTCGCCGTCGAGATCAGTTGCGAGACCGTGGAGCTCGCTGTCTGCAAGGCGACGGCGATACTCGTCGTATCCTGGCTCGCCTGAAGCGCGGTCAGGTTCGAAACCAGGCTGTCGCCGGCATCCTTGAGGTTTGAAAGGGCCGTCTGCGACGCGTCCATGCGCAATGCGACGACGGAATTGCTCGTTTGAAACGACGCGGCCTGGTTGATGGCGCTGGTGAAGTTGAGCGACTTTGCAGCGCCGGCACCAAGGGCCGTACCGATATCGCTGTAGGTTCCCGTCGTTGCCTCTGTCGAAGCGCTCTGCAGCTTGGACTGGGACTGGCTGATGGTCAGCTTGAGAACGTTTTGCATCGCCGATGATGAGACAAAAGATGCTTTCATGACTAGCTCGCTATGTCGAGGAGCGACTTGAACATGTCGTCGATGACGTTCAGGATTTTCGTCGCCGCTTTGTAGGATTGTTCGATGTCGAGAAGCAGCGTCAGCTCCTCGTCGAGGTTCACGCCCGCTTCATTGGAATAAGCCTCGTCGGAGCGCGACAGGGCCGCCGAAGTGGTTTCGGAGGCCGTCGTCGCATCGCTGCGATATTGCTCGAGCCAGCCGATGGAGGCGCTGGCATAGTCCGTCAGGCTTTGCGTCGTGGAGAGGCCGGCATCGGAAGAGAAGGAGCGCTGTTCCGTCAATGCCTCGTACAGGGCGTCGAGATTGTCCGAGAAGCCGCTGTCTCCCGACGTGTTGAGATCGGTGATGCCGCTGATCGTTCCATCGCGCAGCTTCGTCGCATCGCCGCCGTCGCTCGTGACGACGGCTGTATTGACCGAGATGGTGGACGCGATCCCGGTGATATCGTCGGTGTCGGACGGCGTTGTCCCGGTTGCGCCCGATGCTGTCGTCCACACGAAAAGTCCGGGTGCGCTCGTGCTGCCGTCGGTTTCGGAGAAGATCTGGACGAGCGATTTGGCGATCTCGTCGAGCTGGGCCTGGAAGGTCGGGGCGACCTCGTCGCGAAGCTGCAGCAATGACTGCAGGCTGCCCGAGGCAGTGGTCGTCGATCCTTCGCCGGCGTCGAGCGCAACCCCGTCTATGTAGACGGAATTGCCCTCCGTTCCCGCGACATAGGTTGCTGTCGAGGTGAATGAGACGGTGCGCGGTACAGTCTCGAACAGCACGGTGCCATCCGAGGTGTAGAGCGCCATGTCGTTATTGCTGCGGACGACGGAATTGACGCCGACGATCGAGGAGATCTGCTTCAAGAGCTTTTCGCGCTCGTCGAGCGCCGAGGATGTATCCGCGCCGGTCGATGTCGCCAGTTTGACTGCGTTGTTTGCCGTCTCGAACTGCGACAGCAGCGTATTCAGCGTCGAGACCTGCGTGGCGATTTCCGCGTCGGCGTCGGTTCTGATCGACTGAACGCCGTCGCTTGCGGTATTCAGCGAATTGGCAAGATCCTGCGCGGCGGTGACGGCCGATTGTGCCGCGGTCGTGCTGCTCGGCGAGGTGCCGAACGTCTGGAGCGCCTGCTGGAATGCCGCGAGATAAGTGCTTGGCGAGGTCTCGTAGTCATTGCCGCCCACCAGCGACTTCAAGCTTTCAAGGCCGGTCAGAAGCGTTTGCTGGGCGCTGTCCTTGGAATTCGTCTGCAGGTACTGAGACAGAAGCGCGGTTTCCTGCGCCCGGCTGATGCTGACGACCTGCGCGCCGGAAAGGGATGTCGTGATCGACGCTTCCCGTCTCACATAGTCGGAGTTTCCTGCATTGGCGATGTTCGTCGAGACGACGCTGCTTTGCTGGCCGGTATTGTTGAAGATGCTTTGTGCGCTGTTTAAGGCGGAGGTGAGCGACATGCCGACGCCCTCCCTATCGTTTCAGATTGACGAGGACATCCATGATATCGGAGCCGGTCTGGAACACCTTCGAATTGGCGGTATAGCTGCGCTGCGCTTCGATCATCTCCGTCAGTTCGCCGGCGAGATCGACGTTCGAGCTTTCGAGAGCGCCGGACTGGATGGAGCCGAGGCCGTTGGTCTGCGGGAAGCCGGTTACCGTCACGCCGGACATTCCGTTGGCGGTGTAGACGTTGCCGCTGAGCAGCGTCAGATTGTCGGGGCTTGCGACCGTCGCGAGAGGAATCTGGTAGAGAGACTTCGTCGTGCCGTTGGCATAGGAGACCGACACCACACCATCCGTGCCGATCGAGACCGCACTCACAGCGCTCGCGGCCTGGCCGTCGGCCGAGCCCGTCGCCGAGAAGTCGGAGGCGAGCTGGGTGAAATCCGAATAGTCCATGGTGATCGTCTGTGCCGTCGTCGGATCGACGATATCCGTGTCGGTCGCCGAGGTGAGCTGTCCGTCGGCGTCGAAGGAGAGCGTCGCGACGCTGACGGCGTCGGAGGAGTAGGGGAAGGACGTCGTGCCGCCGGTGGTTGCGTCGGCATTGCGATAAACCGCGACCTCCCAGGTGCTTCCGGTGACCGCGCCGCTTGAATCCGTCGTCACACCGGTTTTGGTGAAATAGTAGTCGTATTGGACGGTAGCGCCGAGGCTGTCATAGGCAACCAGCGACATTTTCTGCGTGTCGTCGGTGACATCAGACGTGTTGGCGCTCGGCAAAGTCGTCGTATCGGTAACGACGGTCGCTTCGGAGTTCAGGTTGCCGCTGAAATAGGCGCTGCTCGAGGCAACTGCGCTCAATCCCGACTGGGACACGTTGACCGGCACCAGGCCGTCAAAACCGTTGACGACCACCGCCGGCACGCCGGAATCATAGGAATATCCCATCAGCGTGTAGCCGGCGCCGTTGACGAGATTGCCGTCGCTGTCGACAGAGAAGTCGCCGGCCCGGGTGAGCACCGGCGTGCCGTCGGCACCTTGCACGATGAAGAACCCGTCTCCCGAGATCGCCAGGTCGTAATCGGAGGTCGTGTAGGAGATGTCCCCCTGTTCGGAAATCGCCTGGCGCACGGATGTCTGAACGCCACCGGAATTGTAATTGCCCGACGAAGACGGCAGGACCAGCGACGAGAAGGACGTGGAAACGGCCTTGTAGCCGGTGGTGTTGGCATTGGCGATATTGTCGGAAACCGTGCTGAGCCGGTTTGCCTGGGCGCTCATGCCGGAGACGGCGGTTTTCATGCTTCCAAAAATGCTCATGGCTCGATCCTTTAAGGTTTGGGAACATGCCATGTGACGAAAGGCTTCCAGAGCCCGGATGGCGGGCGCACGACATCGCTGGCGCCGTGCAAAAGCCGACACCGGTCGATGATCTGATTGTCTGGACTGACCCCGTGATGGCGATAGGCGCTTCGGCTCATCCGCGCGCTGGTTATCCGTGCGCCTGTGACGGCGCACACTTCAACATTTCCATATTTCGGAAGCGACCCGACTGAAGGCTCTGCCGGCTCAACTGCCGGGTCGCTTTAAAACCGTCTCAGTGCAGATCCTCCAGCGACCGCAATGGCGACGGCTTAACGACCGTCAGCTCGTGGACTGTGCAGACAATGAACCGGTGCCCGACGTGTCGAGCAGACTAAAGAGCTGGCTCGCCTGGCTTTCGGTGACGTCGTCCGGCTTACCCGCCATGAATTCGTCCAGTGTCACGAGCCCGTCTCCATCCGTATCGAGATCGGAGAGCAGGGATGCAAACTGGTCATCGTCATCGTCACTGGACGACGGCGGCGGTCCTTCGGGACGTTCCGACTGCTGAGCGGACATGGCCTCGGTCAGCGTATCGACCGATAGCGAGCCGGCACCTTCGCTGTCGAAGCTGTCGAACAGCGTGCCGGCCTGCTCCTCGCTCACATCGGACGGCCGACCTGCAACGAATTCGGCTTTGCTTACCTGCCCGTCGCCGTCGGTATCGAGATCGGAGAGCAGGGATGCAAGATCGTCATCGTCGGAAGGTGGCGGGGGTGGCGGCCCCTCGGCACGTTCCGACTGCTGGGCGGACATGGCTTCGGTCAGCGCATCGACCGATAGCGAGCCGGCACCTTCGCTGTCGAAGCTGTCGAACAGCGTGCCGGCTTGATCCTCCGACACATCGGACGGCCGGGCTGCGACGAACTCGGCCTTGCTGACGTAGCCGTCGCCGTCGCTGTCCAGCTGCGCAACGTCCATGTCTGCGCCGCCGTCCTGCTGCTCGCTGGAAGCGGACTGATCGGCGAGGCCGTTCATCGTCAGCGACATCAACTGCGACATGAGTTTCTCAGCGCTGTTGGCCGCGTCTTCGCTGAGCTGCTGGGTTGTGGTTGATTTTTTTGCCGAAACCGTATTACAGGATAGGACGTCCTGGGACGCTGACGTCGAACTCTTGCTATAGGAATAGGAAGACATTGACGTTGCGGCGGAAATGGTCGTCATAAGCGCTCCATCGCTAGAGGGTGGGGATGCAACGCATTACAGAACTGATGAGTTCTCTAAATCGAAATTACTAATGCCACAACCGAAAAAATCGTCCCTCAGAAATCGTAGTCTCCTTTCTGCGGGCGTCGGCTTGTGCTTCGATGAGGCGGTCTAGATCATCATGGATGTTGCCGACGATCCCGCAGATGAGCCGCGCAAACGGGGCCGGCCGAAAGTCTCCAGCGATGATGACAAGCGCGTGCATATCGTCGAGATTGCCCGCCGCGTTTTTGTAAAATACGGCTACGCCGGAAGCACGACCGCGGTCGTCGCCACCGAGGCGGGTGTTTCGAAACAGACGCTCTACAAGCTGTTTCAGAGCAAGGAAGAGCTGTTTGCCGCCGTGGTCGGTGCTCATCGGCGCATGATGCTCGACCTGCCACGGCCTCCAGAAGATCTCTCGATCGCCGAGAGCCTTGAACGCATCTTCATGATCGACATGGATGAGGACAAGGATGCCGATCGTGCCGGTTTCCTGCAACTCGTCTTTCGCGAAGCGGGGCAGTTTCCCGAACTCGTCGACATTCTGCAGCGCGAAGGCATGCGTGCCAGCCGGCAGCAGCTTGCCGACTGGCTGAGCGACCGCAGGGCCGAAGGCAGGCTGTCGCTTGATGATCCGACCAGCGGAGCCCGCATGCTGATGGATATGATCTTCGGTGGCATGGGGCCGCCGGAAGGGCGTGCTCAGGCCTGGCCCGACCGGGCGGCACTGCTTGCCCATCTCCGGCGCTGCATTGCAATCTTTGCCGCGGGCGTCGGCGCCGCGTGACCCGATAAAGCCGCGATCCCTCGGCTTTCGACGTCCTGTTGCATTTTCGAAGAATTATAGTACCATGTGGTTCTATTAAATTGATTCGGCCGCATGAATGCGGTCCGTCAGCGCCATGAACGGCGGCAACATCTCAGCAAACATGAAAAGTTTCAACCGTGGCGGCCGGCAGGCTTTCGCGCGCGCATGCTCATGAAAGGGACAGGCGTTGGTTTCCACCTATGTGAGCTACCTCTCGGTCGCCAGAAATCTGAGCGCCAGTCTCTCGAGTGTGGCTTCACAGGCAACGGTTTCCCGCGACAGTGACTACTACAAGGAAAACATCGACAAGGTCACGACGGTCGATGAATTCATGGGCGATTACAAACTCTACTCCTATGCCATGAAGGCATACGGGCTAGAGGACATGACCTATGCCAAGGCCTTCATGAAGAAGGTGCTGGAAAGCGACCTCAGCGATTCATCGAGTTTCGCCAACACTTTGAGCGATAGCCGCTATGCCGAATTCGCCGCCGCCTTCAAATTCGGGGGCGAGACGAAGACGGCGCAGTCAGACGTGCAGCGGGACAATCTGCTCGATGCCTATGAGGAATCCTTCGACACCGAGGCGGACGACATCACGGATGAGACGGATTATTTCGAAGAGAATATCTCGTCGATCACCTCGGTCGATGATTTCCTGTCGAGCTCCAGACTGAAGAACTATGCGCTTACGGCCTTCGGCCTCAGCACCGAATACACGTCCAGCAGCTTCCTGAAGCAGGTTTTGACGAGCGATCTGGATGATGCCGACAGTTTCGTCAACCAGCTCGGCGACGACGTCTATGTCAGCCTGGCAAAGGCCTTCAACTTCAACGAGGATGGCTCGACCGACGGCGATGTGATGTCGGAAGACCAGATCTCGCTGGTGACGAGTGGCTATGCGGTGGCCTCGTCGACGATCGCGTCCACGGAAACCGGGGAGGCCTACGACACCTATTTCGCTGCTGAAATTGGCAACATCACCTCCGTCGACCAATTGATGAGCGACGACAAGCTGGTCGGCTATCTCAGGATTGCCTACGGTCTTTCCGACGACGAATCCGACAGCTACATTTCGGCGGCCCTGAAAAGCGCCGACATCGCCGAAGCGATCGGCTTGTCCGACCTGCACGAGGCCTTCAATTTCGACGAGGACGGCGCGCTTGCCGATGGCGACACCGCCCAGACCTCGGACCAGACCGCCACGACCACGGCAGCCTTCGATGAAAATTATGAAGTGCTGGTCGCCAATACCAGCACGGAAGACGCCACCGACAACTATACGACGCGCATCGCCAGCGTCACCTCGATCGATGATTTCCTCGTGTCGAATGCCGATGACGACGATGACGACAACGACGATCTCCCCGAACTGTGGGAAATGGCGTTGCGCGCCTATGATATAGACCCCGACAGCGTTTCGAGAAGCGAGGTCCGGAAAATTCTCGAAAGCGATCCCACGGACTCGAAAAGCTATGTCAACAGCCTGAAGGACGACCGGTTCGTAGCCTTTCGCAAAGCATTCAACTTCGACGACAATGGCGACGTCACCGTTCCCTTGCAGGCCATGTCGGAATCCGTCGTCGACGACTACGCCGCCTATTACAAGCAGAACAAGATCCGATACCTTGAAGGCGACGAGCTGACCGAGGCGACCGACGCGGCGAATGACGAGATCACCTATTTTCGCGAGCAGATGGCGACGATCACGACGGCCAGCGAATTCCTGGCCGACGATCGCCTGGTTAGCTTCGCGCTTGAGGCGAAGGGGCTCGATCCGGACGATGTCACGTCGGACGAACTGAAGAAGATGTTCTCTTCCGATCTCGACGACGAAGATAGTTATGTCAACAAGCAGGACGACAATCGTTTCGCCGAACTCGTCGGCTCGTTCAATTTCGATCAGGACGGCAATATTTCCGCCGATCCGACCGGGACCGTGCAGCAGCGCGGCGACGTGCTGGAAACGATCGACTCCTATGTCAGGCTGACGCTCGAAGACGATCAGGGCGACAGCAACACCGGCGTGCGCCTTGCCCTCTATTTCGAACGCAAGGCGCCGGAGATCTCGAACGCCTATGATATTCTGGGCGACAGCGCGCTCTTCGAGTTCTTTACGACGACCTTCAACCTGTCCAGTTACGTCTCGAATATGGACGTCGAGAAGCAAGCCGAGATGGTCAACAATTTCATCGACATGGAGGATCTGTCGGATCCTGACAAAGTCGACGATCTGATCCAACGCTTCACCGCCATGTATGACATGGCCAACGGTACGGGCACCACGTCGTCAGCCCTTTCGATCCTGACCGGCTCGTCGACAATAAGCGCTGACACGCTGCTTGCGGTGGCGCAGTTGAAAAGCAGCTGAGCGGCCCGCAGTGCGCCGTTCCCGGGGAGGCTGCATCGCTGCCCGCGGCAGGGCGGGCCGCCGGCTGTCTTTGCCCCCGGATGCGCCTGATGAATGCAGCGCTGGTTGAAAATAAATTATACTGCACGTCACATTCATAATTAAATCCCCGTTAATGAGCATGAGCGAATATTCGCAAAATGGCTGGATCGACAGCGATGAATCTAGGAGGATTTGCGAGTGAATATTCTTGATCGTGGTGCAAATGCTGTCGCTGTTCTGGCGGCTCTATCGAATTCGCAAGCCATGATCGAGTTTGATTTGTCGGGCAAAATCCTCACCGCAAACGAAAACTTCTGCAGGGCGCTTGGTTACGAGTTGAGGGAGATCGTCGGAAAACATCACAGCATGTTTGTCGAAACTGCCTATGCATCCTCGGCAGAATACAAGGCTTTCTGGACGAAGCTGTCAGCAGGAAAATTCGATCAACGACAGTATAAACGGCTCGGCAAAGGCGGGCGCGAGGTCTGGATCGAAGCGTCCTACAATCCGGTGTTCCGTCGCGGGAAGCCGGTCAAGGTCATCAAGATTGCAACCGATATCACCGCGCAGAAGCTGATATCTGCCGAGCATGCGGGCAAGATCGACGCATTGTCCCGGGCTCAGGCGATCATCGAATTCACGCCGGCCGGCGAAATCCTGACCGCAAACGACAATTTCCTGACCGCTCTTGGTTATTCGCTTGCCGAAATCCAGGGCAAGCATCACTCGATGTTCTGCGAAGGCGACTATTCCAAGTCGGAGGCCTACAAGGAATTCTGGCGGAAACTTGCGGGCGGCCAACTGGTTGCCGACGAATTCATGCGTGTGGGCAAGGGCGGACGGAAGGTTTACATCCAGGCTTCCTATAATCCGATCTTCGACCTGAACGGCAAAGTGTTCAAAGTCGTGAAGTTCGCAACCGATGTCACTGCGCGTGTCGAGAATGTCGAACAGCTCGCCCGTTGCCTGACGAATTTTGCAGATGGCGACCTGTCGCAGACGATCCAGAAGCCTTTCATTCCTTCGCTGGAACGGCTGCGCACCGACTTCAACAGCGCTTCGGAAAAGTTGAAGGACGCGATGGCAACGGTGGCCGAAAATGCCAAGGCGATCTCGGCCGGTTCCAACGAAATCCGCACCGCCGCCGACGACCTGGCAAAGCGTACCGAGCAGCAAGCGGCATCCGTCGAAGAGACGGCGGCCGCCCTTGAGGAAATCACGACGACGGTCAAGGATTCGAGCCGCCGCGCCGAGGAGGCCGGTCAACTCGTCTCCCGCACCAAAGACCATGCGGAACATTCCGGCCAGGTGGTTCGTGATGCGATCGGAGCGATGGACCAGATCGAAACCTCGTCGCGCGAAATTTCCAATATCATCGGCGTCATCGATGAGATTGCCTTCCAGACGAACCTCTTGGCGCTCAATGCCGGCGTAGAGGCGGCACGGGCAGGGGAGGCCGGCAAGGGTTTTGCGGTCGTTGCTCAGGAGGTCCGGGAGTTGGCGCAGCGGTCGGCGAAAGCTGCAAAGGAGATAAAGAGCCTGATTACAGCCTCCGGTTCTCACGTCGCAAAGGGCGTCGCCCTCGTCACGAATGCCGGATCCGCGCTTCAGGAAATCGCCAGTCAGGTTCACGACATCAACACCAATGTCACGGCGATCGTGGAGGCGGCGCGCGAGCAATCGACGGCGCTCGGCGAGATCAACCAGGCCATCAACACCGTCGACCAGGGAACGCAGCAGAATGCCGCGATGGTCGAGGAACAGACGGCTGCGAGCCATGGCCTCGCACGCGAGGCCGCCGCACTTTTCAAGCTTCTTGAACAGTTCCGTTTCGACGATGCTCCGAGATCGAGACTTTCATCCACGCAGGCGGATCGTCATGTGCCCGCACCGACGGCTTTGAAAGTTGTTCGTACCTCGCCCGCCGCGTCCGTCCAGCGCGGGTCGGCGGCCGCCGCGCTGAAGTCTGATTGGGAAGAATTCTGATCAACCCAGAAAATTGCTGTCGGCGGCAAGTTCGTCCGCTTCCATGATCCATGAAGGGTCTCACTCCGCGTCACGCAGCACTGCGAGGAGTAAGGTCGCATGTCCCTTACCGAAGATGAAAGATTGAACCTTCTCCACGAGGCAAGCATTCTCGATACACCGCCGACGACAGAGTTCGACGCTATCGTCCGTCTGGCCTGCAATATATTCAACATGCCGATGGCATTGGTTTCGTTCGTCGACGAGCAGCGGCAGTGGTTCAAGGCCCAGCAAGGCTTCACTTTGAAAGAGACGTCACGCGAGCATTCCTTTTGCGGACATGTTGTGGAAACAGGGTTGCCGCTCGTCGTTGAAGATGCCGGGAAAGATTCCCGCTTTTGGGAAAACACATTCGTGAACGAGTGTTCCGTCCAATTCTACGCGGGCGTTCCGCTTTTGGAAGGGGAGACCTGCTACGGCAGTTTTTGTGTCCTCGATACGAAGACCCGCCGTTTCGGCGATCGGGATATCGAACAGCTCCGTAACTTGGCAAGCGTCATCGTGGGCCTGATTCGGGAGCATCGTCAGCAAAGCCAGCTGAAAGAGCAGCAACGTGAACCGGAGTTGAAGCAGGCTCGGTTCGAACAGACCGAGCGCTCTGCCAAAGTCGGTGGCTTTGAGATGGATCTCAACACCGGTACGATCATCTGGTCGGACCAGATTTATCGCACTGTCGGATTGCCGGTCGGTAAACGAATGACCTCGGAGGAGGTGATCGGCTGCTATGCTCCGGAAGAGCGCGACGGCGTCAGTCGCAGGATTCGCGGTCTCCTGAATGGCTCGGAGATCGGCGTTGACAAAGAGTATCGCATCATAACGCCAGAAGGCGAAGAACGATGGATTCGCGTGGTCAGCGATATCGAACACCTGCACGGTGAGCCAAAACGTTTGTTCGGCATCGTTCAGGATGTTTCCGAAAAAGTGCGCTACGAGCAACGCTTGCTGCAGGCGGCAAATGCCGATCCCCTGACCGGGCTTGCCAACCGGGCGGCATACAATGCTCACATGGCGAGGCTCACAGCGACGGATGCCGCCTCCATTGGTTTGCTGCTGGTCGACGTCGATCGCCTGAAGCAGGTGAACGATATCCTGGGCCATGCGACCGGTGACCTGCTGCTGAAAGGCGTGGCATCTCGTCTGGACGAGCGCTTGGGAAAGCGCGGAAAGGTCTTTCGCCTCGGCGGCGACGAATTCTCGGTTGTTCTGGACGCACCCGCAAACGCGCGGGTAATGCGTTCACTCGCGCGACACCTGATTGAATATATCGGCCGCCCTCTGGAGGTCGCGGGATCAACGATAAATCCCACGATAACCGTGGGAGGCGCGATTTCGGAAGGTGAAATGGATGCGGCGACGCTTTCGCAAAACGCAGACTTCGCCCTGTATCACGCCAAGGAAACACGGCGTGGAAGCTACGTTCAATATGAGCCCAGCCTGCGTTCGAGGATAGCCCATCGCATTCAGATCGTCCGAGAGGTGGAGTTGGCGCTTACCGAGCATCGAATGGTGCCGCATTATCAGCCAATCGTGAGCTGCGCCGACGGTCAGGTATGGGCGTTTGAAGCGCTGGTGAGAATGCAACGTCCCGATGGATCAGTCGTATCGGCGGCGCAATTTCATGAAGCCTTCACGGACTCGAGTGTTTCCCATCACATTACGACATGCATGCTCGATCATGTCGCGACCGATATCTGCAAATGGATGGACCGGGGGCTGAGTTTCGGACGGGTTGGCATCAATGTCAGCGCCTCTGATTTCATGAGGGGTGACCTGGAAAGCCGCATCGTTGGTGCGTTCGCGTCGAGAGGCATTCCGCTCGATAAGCTCGTGCTCGAAGTGACGGAAACCGTCTTCCTGCAGGGCTTGGAAGACACTGTTGCAACAACGCTGCAACGTTTGCGGAAAAGAGGCTTGGCCGTGGCGCTCGATGATTTCGGGACGGGCTATGCATCGCTGACACATTTGCGGAGCCTGCCCGTCGATATCATCAAAATCGACAAGAGCTTCATCGACACCATGCTCGTGGATGAATCGAGCCTCGCAATCGTAGAACTGGTGCTCAACCTGGCGCGGAAGCTCGACATGAAGGTCACGGCGGAGGGCGTCGAAAGCCATCGGCAGGCGATGTGCTTGCTGGAAATGGGCTGCACCACCCTCCAGGGCTATTTGTTTAACAAGCCGATGGACCGCGAACACGTGGGCAGCTACCTATCTGCATCAAAACCACATTGTACGGAGAATTCAGGAGAATCGCGGACGGGTCTGCTGCTCTTCGGATAGTCATCAAGATGGCGTGTCGAAGGTGGTGCGGGGCCTTCCCCGCGCTCCTTTGCGCCATCGGGACGGGCCTGCGTCCACATCAGCAGATCAGCGTGCTTCGAGCTTGTCCAGGTTGGTATGGATGATCTTCAGCGCCGATTTCAGCCAGGCCACCTCCGCCTCGCTGAACGTCTCGACGCCGACCGCCTCGAATTCTGCTGCGAGCGGCATCAATTTCTGCACCAGCGCATCGCCCGAGGGGGTCAGCGCAATCGAAACCGTGCGGCCGTCGTCGGGCCGGGTGCGCGACACCAGTTCTTTCTTCTTCATCACAGTGACCAGGCGCGACAGGGTGGAGAGCTCGACCGTAACCATGGGGCTCAGATCTGTCAGCCTTTGCGGTCCCTCCTGCTTCAGGATCGCAAGGACGCGGTACATGGGCAAGGTAACGTCAAAATCGTGCAGCCGCTCCGAAAAAAGCTCCCCCATGCGCACGCCGACGCGATTGAGAAGGTAGGGAAAGGATCCGGTAAATCGATAGGACATTTTCGCTCACAACTATTGCATCCGCACTGAATAGCCTTAGGCGAGAGCATGTGCAATCAAAAGTCGCGTTCGTCAGGACAAATGAAAGCCGGCCTCATCGAGGCCGGCCATGGTCGCGGGCGTGCTTGCCTTAGCTAGTCAGTGCACGACGACGTCTCCCTTTTCGGTCGTGCCATGGAGGAAGGTGAGGGCCGTCAAAGCGCAGCCGACCACGGCCGCTATGGCGAAGATGTAGAAGTTCCACTCCGGTGCGAGCCCCCGCTGCAGCACTGCGCCGCCGATCAGCGGCCCGGCCATGCCACCAAGGCGGCCGACCGCGAGCGAAAATCCGAGCCCGGTTCCGCGGATCTGGACTGGATAGAAGCGGCCAACCAGAACATTCGAGAGGATCTGGGTGCCGATCGTTCCAGCGCCGGCAAGAGCGACAAGCGCGTACATGAAAACACCCTGCTTCAGTGTGAGCATGTAGATCGCCCCAGCGCCGATGGCGAACAGCACGGCGACAGTCATCTTCACATGGCCCCTATCGGCAATCCGGCCGGCAATGACGATACCGATGGCGGCGCCGACATTGAGCATGATTGCAAACAGCAGCGCCGAACTGATGTCGTAGCCCATTTTGTTCATGATGGTCGGCAGCCAGTTCACCATGCCGAAAGTCAGCAACAGAGAGCAGAAGTGAATCGCCCAGGCATTCAGCGTCAGCGCAAGCCGCCCTTCCGCAAACAGCGCCCGTACGCCCTGTTTTTCCGAAGTTGTCGGCTGGTGCGGAACCCGTTCCAGGCTAAAGCTGTCGCAAACCGCGTCGGCCTCGGCGCGGCGGCCCTTGGCGGCGAGCCAGTCGGGCGATTCGGGCAGTGATTTGATCAGGAACGGCAGTGCCAGCAAAGGCGCGCCGCCAATGATCATCAGGGGGCGCCAGCCGTAATGCTCAAGAAGAAGCATGCCGAGAATGCCGGAAAGGATGCCGCCCAGCAGATAGCCCATGAAGGACAGGGAGTTGGCCAGCGCCTTCCGTTTGGCGGGCGAAAATTCGAGAATGAGCGCGGTTACGGTCGGCAGAAGTGCGCCGAGCCCGAGCCCGCTCAGGAAACGCGTGGCTGCGAAGACCGGGAAGTTCGGAGCAAGCCCGCTGGCGATCATCATGAAGGAAAAACTGGCGAGGCTGCCGAGAACGACTTTTTTCCGGCCGATGCGATCGGCGAGCGTCCCGGCGATTGCCGCACCCAGCAGCATGCCGAACAGGGTCAAGGCGGCGGCACGGCCGACGAGGGATGGATCCAGCGCCCATTCCGCCTGTTTGAGTAGCGCTGGTGCGATTACCCCATAGACGACCAGGTCATAGCCGTCGAACAATATCATGAAGCCGCACATGGCAATGACACTTGCCGTCGTTTTGGTCTGCGCCACCATGGCGCTCATTTCCTGCGAAGACATGGCTCCTCCTCCGTGATCTCGCTTTGAAAAAGGCTTCAGCTGTCCTGGAGCCTAGAAAATCAAAGATTACCTCCGTCGTCATCGGGCTTCTGAACGGCGCGCTAGGCACGCTGCCCGATAATCCTCTCCCACCCGATGCGTAAGACAATAGAATATTGCAAATGCAAATATTGCAATAGAAAATATGGTGCGATCAAAATTATCTTCGGCAGGCGGTGGGAACGCATCTGCAGGTTATCCAATCGCAGCTCTCGTCATCACGAACGGAAAATTATTTGCGTTGACAATAATTGCAAATGCAAATAATTGATGGAAATCGGAATGGGAGAGAGATCATGCAGATTTTATCCGATGGAGTGGTCGGCGCGAATTTTCGTGCCGCAATGCGCAAATTTCCAGCGACAGTGACCGTGATCACGGCGGTGAAGGACGGTGTCGACCATGGCATGACGGTCACGGCGGTCACCTCCGTTTCCATGGATCCGCCCTCGCTTGTGGTCTGTCTCAACAACAGGACCCTGCTGCACGAAATGCTGCTTTGTCAGCCGGATTTCGCGGTGAATGTCCTCAGTCACGCGCAGCGGCCGCTGTCTGAGGCATTCGCCGGCAAAGTCGAGCCGCATGCGCGCTTCGGACTGGCGAACTGGCGGCGGCACGAAGCCGGAATGCAGCTCCTCGACGGCGCCAACGCCAATGTCGTCTGCCGCCGCATGGCTGCCGTGCCCTATGGCACTCACACACTTTTCATCGGGCAGGTCGTTCACGCGACCGTCGACCCCAACACCATACCGCTCATCTACGAGGACGCCCGCTACTGCGTCTCGCAGCCGGCGGCTTGATCCCGCCAAGGAGGAGAATATGAAGCTTGAGATCATCGAAGGCGGTGCCGATAATATCGCACGCCCCATTCGCGGCGCTGTACTGAAGGACCGCATCCTGCCGCTCCTGCCGGCCTTCAAGGACCGTGCGCAGGCAACCGAAAAGGCACGCCGGGTACCGGCGGAAAACATCGCAGCTCTTCGCGCTGCCGGTTATTTCGATGCGGTCAAGCCGGCCGCTTATGGTGGCGCGCCCGGGCCTTTCGCCGATCTCGTCGACGCCAATCTCGAACTGGCCTCGGCCTGTGCCTCGACCGGCTGGGTCGCGGGTCTTCTTGCAGCCCATCAATGGCTGCTCGCAATGTTTCCGAAGGCCGCGCAGGATGACGTCTGGGGCAAAAATCCGGATGCGCTTCTCTGCGGCTCCTATGCGCCCGCCTCCTTGGCCGAGGCCACCGAAGACGGTTATCGGCTGAACGGCCGCTGGGCTTTTGCCAGCGGCTGCGAGAATGCCGACTGGTCGCTCTGCGCCGCCGTCCTGCCCGCTGAAGGTGCCAGCAAGCCGGTTCCGGCCTTCCTGCTGGTGCCTGCGACGCAGTATGAAATCGAAGACACATGGGATGTCGCGGGACTGGCGGGCACCGGCTCCAAGACCCTCATTCTCGCCAATGTCGTTGTGCCGAAGCATCGCGTGCTCACTTTCCCGGAGGCCACCAGCGGCCGGACGCCGGGCGCCGGCCTCTATGCCGACAAGGGCCTTTTCAACATGCCGCTTCTCACCGGCATTCCGTCCTGCCTCGCTTCCGCCGCTGTCGGCGCCGCGAAAGGCGCGTTGGAAAGCTATGTCGCATCAACAGGTAGCCGTGTGACCCGGGGGGCGGTCGCGGGCGGCAACAGCCGCATGGCAGAATTTGCGACAATCCAGCTCAGGGTGGCGGATGCCGCTGCCAGTGTCGACGCAGCCCGCGAGATCCTGCTCCGGGATGTGGCGCGCGCCGAGGAGCTGGCGGGTTCAGGACGAGAATTCACCATCGAGGACAGATTGCTCAGCCGGCGCGGCCAGTCCTTTGCCGTCACCCTGGCGCTCCGGGCCGTCGAAGCCCTGAACGCTTCCACCGGCGGACTTGGCCTCAACATGGACAATCCGGTTCAGCGCGCCTGGCGCGACGCCAACGCCGTCGGCCGTCATATCAGCATGAACTGGGACGCCGTCGGCACGATGGTCGGCCAGCACATGCTCGGCCTCGAGCCCAAGGGTCAATATTAAAACGAGAAAGTTGGAGGAGAAACATGCAAGGCAAGATCGCGCTCGAAGAGCATTTCGCCATTCCCGAGACGCTGATGGATTCGGCGGGTTTCGTCCCGGGAGACTACTGGACAGAGCTTCAGTCCCGATTGCTCGACATTCAGGACAAACGACTGAAGCTGATGGATGCGCACGGGATCGAGACCATGATCCTGTCGCTCAACGCACCGGCCGTCCAGGCAATCGCCGAAACCGGACGGGCCATAGATATTGCCCGCCGCGCCAACGATGCGCTGGCCGAAGAATGCGCCAAACGTCCCGACCGCTTTCGCGCCTTTGCGGCCCTGCCGCTCCAGGATCCCGAGGCCGCCGCACGGGAGCTGGAACGGTGCGTGAAGGACATGGGCTTCGTCGGAGCCCTGGTCAACGGCTTCAGCCAGCGCGCCGATACCAATGCGCTGCTCTATTACGACCTGCCGCAATATCGCGGCTTCTGGGCGACGGTCGCCGCGCTCGATGTGCCCTTCTATCTGCACCCGCGCAATCCGCTGGCTGAGGACAGCCGCATCTATGAGGGCCACCCCTGGCTGATGGGGCCGACCTGGGCCTTCGCCCAGGAGACGGCGGTCCACGCGTTGCGCCTCATGGGATCGGGACTTTTCGACGAACACCCGAACCTCCGTATCATCCTCGGCCATATGGGCGAAGGTCTGCCCTACATGATGTGGCGCATCGACAATCGTAACGCCTGGGTCAAGGTGCCGCCGAAATATCCGGCCAAACGCCGCATCGCCGACTATTTCAACGAGAATTTCTACATCACGACTTCAGGCAATTTCCGCACCCAGACGCTGATCGATGCCATGCTGGAAATCGGCGCCGACCGGATCCTGTTTTCGACCGATTGGCCGTTCGAGAATATCGATCATGCCGCCGATTGGTTCGACACCACGACGATTGCGGAGGCGGACAGGGTGAAAATCGGCCGGACAAATGCCAAACTGCTCTTCGGCATTTGATGGAGGGTGAGATGGCTGCGACGAAGTACCCGCTTTTCACCGAAGAAAACTCGGTCGAGGCCGTCAATGCGCGCATGGGCGGGGATATCGATCCCCGCCTGCGTGAGATCATGTCGGTTCTCGTGCGGCATCTCCATGCTGCAGTGAAAGAGATCGAGCCGACTCATGAGGAATGGCTGACGGCGATCGACTTTCTCACCAGAACTGGCCAGATGTGCAATGAATGGCGGCAGGAATACATTCTGCTCTCAGATGTGCTGGGTGTTTCGATGCTGGTCGATGCGATCAACCATCGCCGGCCTTCCGGCGCGACGGAAAACACCATTCTCGGTCCGTTCTACGTGCCGGAAGCACCGCGTTATGCACGGGGAGCGAATATCTGCCTCGACGGCAAGGGCGAGCCGCTCGTGGTCGGCGGCTTCGTCAGGGATACCGCTGGCAATCCGATCGAGCACGCATTGATCGACGTCTGGCAGACCAATGACGACGGCTTCTATGACGTCCAGCAAAAGGGCACGCAGCCGGACTGGAACCTGCGTGGTGTCTTCACGACGGACGGCGAGGGCAGCTATCGGTTCCGCTCCGTCAAGCCGCGCTATTATCCCATCCCCGACGACGGGCCGGTGGGCAAGCTTCTGGGCCGCCTGGGCCGGCATCCGAACCGCGCGGCGCATATCCATTTCATCGTCAGCGCCGAGGGGTATGATCCCGTTGTCACCCATATCTTCCCCCCTGATTGCCAATATCTGGATCAGGATGCGGTGTTCGGAGTGAAGGAGAGTCTCATCGCCGATTTCCGGACGCAGCAGGAGGACGCCGTGGGCGAGGACGAGGGCCTCAAGGCGCCTTATTGGCAGGTGGACTGGGATTTCGTGCTGACAAAAAGGGCTGAGATCTGAGATGGAGGACTTCGTCTATACCGGATTGGCAACGCGCGTGATTTTCGGCACCGGCACGCTCAAACAGCTTGCCGATGAGGCCAAGCGGCTCGGCATGTCCCGGCCGCTGGTCCTCTCCACGCCGCATCAGGTGAGCGAAGCGGAAAGAGTGGCGGGCCTGATCGGACCCCAGGCCGCGGTCTTTTCCGGCGCCGTCATGCATACTCCCGTCGAGGTGACGATGGAGGCGATGAAGGTCGCTGCGGAAGCCGGCGCCGACGGCGTGATCGCGATTGGCGGCGGCTCGACCACCGGTCTTTCCAAAGCGATCGCGCTTCGCACGGATTTGCCGCAGCTCATCGTGCCCACGACCTATGCAGGGTCGGAAATGACACCCATTCTCGGACAGACCGAAAATGGCAGCAAGACAACGCTTCGGGACAATCGCGTGCTGCCGGAAACGGTGATCTATGATGTCTCGCTGACATTGGGGCTGCCAGTGGGTCTATCTGCGGTCAGCGGCCTCAACGCGATCGCGCATGCGGTTGAAGCGCTCTATGCTCGCGACCGCAATCCGGTGACCGATCTGATGGCAGAGGACGGGATCCGCGCCCTGGCGCGGGCATTGCCGCGTATCGGCCGCGATGGCCTGGATGTGGAGGCCCGCTCGGATGCTCTCTACGGCGCATGGCTCTGCGGCATCAGCCTGGGTTGCGTCGGCATGGCGCTCCATCACAAGCTTTGCCACACGCTGGGCGGCATGTTCGACCTGCCGCATGCCGAAACCCACAGCGTGATCCTGCCTTACGTGATGCGGTATAATATGCAGGCCGCTCCCGATGCGGCCCAGAAGGTCGCGCGGGCACTCCGAGCGGACAATGCCGCAACCGGGCTTCGCAACCTCGCACAGGAGATCGGGGCACCCCTGTCACTTGCGCAGATCGGAATGCCGGCCGAAGGCATAGGGACGGCGGCCATCGAGGCAACTTCCAATCCCTATTGGAACCCGGCGCCCGTCACCGAACCGGCCATTCGCGCGCTGTTGACGGACGCATTCGACGGCGTTTGGCCCGACTGACTGTTTTCGGGCTGCGCGATAGCTGTCGATCCTCAAATGTGGAGCGTCAAAGGACCGAAATCATGCCGCCATGGCAACACGGCGGCATCAGAGCGACATCAAAGACCGGCGGCGCTGGTTGGCCGCCAGCAAGTTAGTCCTCCGCCGGACCGTAGAGCCCGAGTTGGTCGAGCAGCGCCCGCTGCCGGTCGGCGCTTTCGACGAGCAGGGCGGTGTAGCGATCGATGAGCCGGCTGCGATGGCAGGGATCCGAAACGGCCGAGAGCCCGCCCAGGATCGCCGCGACCTTCATCGAGGTCTGCTGCAACTCGTTGAGGATCTCCGTCTTGCCGCCGGCCTCCGCGACTGCCTGCTTCGTTACCCGGCCGATGCCTGCCGGCGTGCGGCTGCCGGCCGACACGTAACCCTCCGGCAGGTCGCCCTTGAGATTGGTGACCGATTTGAAGCGGATGACGTCGAAGATCTGGTCGACCGCCTGCTTGGCGCCGTTCACCCGTGAGGGATGGTCGGTGTCGGCGGCGGCGTGCGGCAGCAGTTCCAGCTTGCCCTTATGGCGCTCTTCGAGTGGCAGGTAAGGAAGTATCGGCCCGCTGAGCTTGCCGGTCGCGGCGTCCTTGAAGAGGTCGGCGTCGATCGCCGCATGAGCAATCTTGCCCGACGACAGGGCCTCGTCGAGCGCGGCGACATCGACGACCTCGCCCCGATCGTAGTTGACCAGCACCGCGCCATCCTTCATAGCGCCGAGCACCTTCGCATCGACAGTGCCGGCGTTGGAATAGACGCCGGTTGACCCGTCCAGGCGGCCGAGACCGATATGGACGGAGAGTATGTCGGCGCCGCTCGCCGCTTCAACCGGAGTCTTGGCGTAGTCGAAGCCTTCCGCCTCAATCCAGCGCTGGTGATGCTGGCGGGCGTAGATCGCCACCTTCATGCCGAAAGCCTTGGCGAGCTTGGCGACTTCGCGGCCGATATTGCCATAGCCGAGAATGGCGATTTTCCGGCCTTCGAGCTTGGCGGTCGGAAAATCCTTGAGCTGGCGGCCTGTATCGAAGTCGCCCCCGGCGACCATCCGATGCAGCCTGTCGACCGGCAGATCGGGCACGACCTTCAGGATCGCCTTGATCGCCATCTGAGCGGTCGCCCGGCTGTTGATGCCCGGCGTATTCATCAGCGGCGCGTTGCCGCCCTCGCCATTGCCGCCACCCCAGGAGGCCGAGCCCATATTGCCGGTGCCTGCACCGATGCGCACGCCGCCGAGCGGAAATACGGAGGCTTTTGGGATGAAGGTCGCGGCTGCGATCAGCGCGTCGTACTGGCCCCTGTCGGTTTGCGGCAGGATCTCTGCCTCCGTGCTCAGGTTTGGCTGATAGAAGAAATGGACGCGGCCCTTCTCGAGCGTCGATCGGTCGCCCAGCGCCCCGAGGTGGAAGACGCCACCCTTTTCCTCGATATATGCCTTGATCTCGCTGTGATCCGGCTGCCCCCCGGCGTCGAAGCGCAGGCCGACCAGGTCGGCGATCAGCACGGTATAGGCGCGCGCCGGATCCTCCTTGCGGGCCGCTGCACCAGCGCCGGCAGGCGCCTCGAACGTGACGCCCTCCTTCGCCAATTCCTCTTCGAGAACGACGATCTTGGCGCGCAGATAGGCGTATTGCAGATTCTCCAGCAGTGCGACGACATCTTCCGGCTCGCGGATGCCGCCAACCCAGGCGCGGTAGTCGCCGGGTGTACCCGGGAAAGCATTGACGTAGCGGGCCGCGTCGAGGCCGGGCTCGTATTCGCCGTTCGGATGGGTCATGCCCTCATAGCCGAGCAGTTGTTTCGATCGCGCGATGATGCGGGCATGGATGTCGGCATCGGCGATGCCGTCATCCTCGACCTTCAGAAGCGTCACCGCCGCGCCGCGGCGCTCGGCATCGGTGACGGTTAGCGACAGAAGCGGATGCGACTTGACCCAGTCGTCGATCACGTTGCGATTGGCGGCAGAGCGGCGATTGAGCTCGACGACGGAGCCGACCCGGGCCTCCGACTGCAACAGGCCGAAGGTGGTCTCGGCAAAAGCGAGCGCGCTGTAGGTGTTGATGACGCCGCCGAGCATGCGGTCTTCGGCAGCATCGTAGAACGGCCCTGCATCGACGGAGCGCTTCGCCGAAAACGGCCGCCTCGGATCGATCGGCGGTGCGATCTTCAACTGGCGTGGGATCGCCCAGGCCGGATCCTGCTGGTTCTTCTCGATCAATGCCAAAGCATGCGGCGTGAAGGAGGCGACGAAATAGCCGGAAACCCCGCCGATCGCCTTCTGGAAGGGCATGAACAGGCAGCACTTCGCCATGACGGCGCTGACCAGTTCGGGCTCCCACGGCATGGCGCCGAGCATCGAGGTGGCATCGAACACCGCATGGCGATTTGCCGGATCGCCGTCGAGCCAGTTCAAAAGTTCGCGGATCTCACGGCTGGTATAGGCATTGGCGCCGGTCGTTTCGTGACCGACGCCGACGAAGATCGAAACGCCTAGGGCTGACAGCTCCGCTGCCGTCGGGATCACGCCTTCGGAGGCGGCAAAATGAATGCGGCTCTCGCAGCCCTTTTCGGCGAAGCGCTGCATCTCGATCAACTGCGTGGCCCAAGACTGGCGGAAGAAACCGGCGGCCCTGGAGGGATCGCTCTCTGGCCGCGGCGTATCGACATAGACATGCTGGGTCGCGTCGTTGGCGTTCATCAGATGCTGGATGCAGACCGTATAGCCGCTGTGGCCGCCGCCGAGTCCCACTGCCATGCGGTTCGTCTTCGGAAAGCCGAAATAGCGATGGATCGCCCGCATCATGTCGGTCAGGATTTTGTCTGCGGGATAGCCGCGATGCATGCTCCGGGAAATCTCGGCGGTCGTAAAGCCGCCGATGTCGTTACCCCTGTCATCGAACTTGCGATAGGTCTTCTCGATCCACGCGTCGAAGGCCGCGCTCCGAAGACGGCTGTCCACTTCGTCGGTGGTCGCATCCGTGATCGGACCGACGCCGAAGAACGGGTTGGAAGGCCGCTTCGGTGCGCCCGATCCGGTCAATTCGAGCGCCTTCAGTCGCTGTTCCTGCATCTGCGCGATATTCATCATTGTTTGCCTATCTGTGCTTGAGGCGGGGCATGGTGCCGATAATGAAGCGAACGCCTGGGAAAGATGATGGCATATGCGTCGAACAGCAGGCGGAATGCGTCATCCATACGCCTGCGTGACGTAATGCGACGAATAAGGGCGAGGGCATGGTCGGTAACCCCGCAAATCACATTCGAAGCTGATTTGAAGATGACCATGGACTGGGCTTTGGGTGACTATGGCTCACGCATTCATGAACCAGATTGATAACCGTATGCAACGGAAAGGGCCTAATCAAAGGACGGAGTTGCACTACCTCTGCTGACGGCGTCGACCCGCGCCTATGTCCAACGAGCAAGGTGGAACAGTTCATGCCAAGCCAGACACAACTGGAACTTTCCCGTCGAGATTTGCTTATCTCGTCGGCCGCAACGGTCGCGGTCACCGGAGCCGTCACTCCCGCGGCGGCACAGTCCCCAGGAAATGAAATGGCGCATACATCGAAAGTTTCCTTCACGGTCAACGGCGAAAGACGTGATCTTGAGGTCGACAACAGAACTTCGCTGCTCGATGCGCTGCGCGAGCACCTGCATCTCACAGGCACGAAAAAGGGATGCGATCACGGTCAATGCGGCGCCTGCACCGTCATGGTCGACGGCCACCGGATCAACTCCTGTCTGACGTTGGCGGTCATGCACGAAGGCGATCGGATCACTACCATCGAAGGTCTCGGCCAACCCGGAAATCTTCATCCGATGCAGGTTGCGTTCGTGAAGCATGACGGGTTTCAGTGCGGCTACTGCACGCCAGGACAGATCTGTTCCTCCGTGGCGGTGCTCGAGGAGATCAAGGCCAACATACCAAGCCACGTCACCGGCGACCTTACGGCACAGGCGGTCGTCACTCCCGTCGAGATCCGCGAACGCATGAGCGGCAATATCTGTCGATGCGGCGCCTACTCCAACATTCTCGATGCCATTTCGGAAGTCGCGGGGATAAAAGCATGAGAGCCTTCACCTATGAACGCGCCTCGTCGGTCGAGGCCGCGGCCAAGGCGGTCGCCTCCAATGCCGAAACAAAATTCATCGCCGGCGGCACCAACCTCCTCGACCTGATGAAGCTCGAGATCGAGACACCGACGCATCTGATCGACATCAACGGTCTCGGCCTCGACAGGATCGAATCCACCCCTGAGGGCGGGCTGCGCATCGGAGCCTTGGTCCGCAACACCGACCTTGCCGCCCATGAGACCGTTCGCCGTGACTATGGCTTGCTCTCCAGGGCGCTCGTTGCGGGCGCCTCCGGGCAGTTGCGCAACAAGGCGACGACGGCCGGCAACCTCCTGCAGCGCACGCGCTGTCCCTATTTTTATGACCCGAACCAGCCGTGCAACAAGCGGCAGCCGGGCAGCGGCTGTTCCGCTATCGGCGGTTTCAGCCGTCAGCATGCGGTGGTCGGCGTGAGCGAGAGCTGTATCGCCACGCATCCGAGCGACATGGCCATCGCGATGCGGGCGCTCGATGCCGTCATCGAGACGGTAAAGGCGGACGGCAGCCGCCGCTCGGTACCTATTGCCGACTTTCATCGGCTGCCCGGCGACACGCCTGATATCGAGACTGTTCTCGAGCGTGGCGAATTCATCACCGCGGTCCTGCTGCCGCCGCCGATCGGCGGCAAGCACATCTATCGCAAGGTCCGCGACCGCGCCTCCTATGCCTTCGCGCTGGTCTCGGTCGGCGCCGTTATCCAGTCGGACGGCACAGGACGCATCGCCGTCGGTGGCGTCGCTCACAAGCCGTGGCGCATCGAGGCAGCTGAAGCTGAATTGCCGAAAGGTGCGCGGGCGGCGGCGGGCGTTCTTCTTGCCGATGCCCATCCTACAGAACAGAACCGTTTCAAGGTCGACCTGGTCGAGCGCACGCTCGGCGCGGTCATCGCCGAAGCAAGGGGGTGAGCCATGCAGTTCGACACACCAGCGACAACCAACCCGATCGACAATCTGAAGGTCGTCGGCCAGCCGATCCACCGCATCGACGGTCAGCTCAAGACGACCGGCCGGGCGATGTACGCCTATGAGTGGCATGACCCGAACATGCGCTACGCCTATGGCTATCCCGTCGGCTCCGCCATCGCCAAGGGCCGCATCACGTCGATGGATGTCTCCGCCGCCAAGAGGTCTCCCGGGGTGCTTGCTGTCGTGACGACGCTCGACATCGGCGAGCGGAAGAAGGGCAAGTTCAACACCGCCAAGCTTTTCGGCGGCGACGAGGTTCAGCACTATCACCAGGCAATCGCGGTCGTCGTCGCCGAAACCTTCGAACAGGCGCGCGCCGCAGCCGCGCTGGTCAAGGTCGACTATGCCGAGGAAAAGGGTGTATTCGACCTCGGTGAGGCAAAGGTCTCAGCGGTCAAGCCGGATGAATCGCAGCAGCCCGATACCGCGACCGGCGATTTCGAGACTGCCTTCAGCGCAGCTCCCGTCACTCTGGACGAGACTTACACCACGCCCGACCAATCGCATGCGATGATGGAGCCGCATGCATCGATCGCCGCCTGGAACGGCGATGAGGTGACGGTCTGGACATCAAGCCAGATGATCGATTGGTGGCGGTCCGATCTTGCAACGACACTCGACATCGACAAGGAGAAGATCCACCTGATGTCGCCCTTCATCGGCGGCGGCTTCGGTGGCAAGCTGTTTCTGCGGGCGGATGCCGTGCTTGCCGTTGTCGGCGCGCGTGCGATTGGACGCCCCGTCAAGGTTGCCTTGCCGCGCCCGTTCATGATGAACAACACGACCCACCGGCCGGCGACGATCCAGCGAATTCGCATTGGAACCGAGCGTGACGGCAAGATAACCGCCATTGCCCACGAAAGCTGGTCCGGGGACCTTCCCGGCGGAGGCCTGGAGACCGCCGTCAACCAGACCCGTCTTCTCTACGCCGGCGCGAACCGGATGACGGCGATGCGGCTGGCGACGCTTCACCTCCCCGAGGGCAACGCCATGCGCGCTCCCGGCGAGGCGCCGGGACTGATGGCGCTCGAAATCGCCATCGACGAGATTGCCGAAAAAGTTGGTATGGATCCTGTTCAGTTCCGGATCGTCAACGACACGCAGATCGATCCCGAGAAACCGCAGCGGCCTTTTTCCCAGCGCAATCTCATCGGCTGTCTCAGGCTCGGTGCGGAGCGGTTTGGTTGGAGTGAACGGGGAAGGCCGGGTTCCAAACGGGACGGCAACTGGCTGGTCGGCATGGGTGTTGCCGCTGCCTTCCGCAACAACCTCGTGCTTCCCTCCGGCGCTCGGGTAAAGCTCGACCGGGAAGGCGTCGTGACGGTTGAAACCGACATGACCGACATCGGGACGGGCAGCTATACGATCATCGCGCAGACGGCCGCCGAAATGATGGGGGTTACGATCGACAAGGTCGCTGTCCAATTGGGCGACTCGCGTTTTCCTGTTTCGGCGGGCTCCGGCGGACAGTTCGGCGCCAATTCTTCCACCTCGGGCGTCTACGCAGCCTGTGTCAAGCTGCGTGAGGCCGTCGCCAAAAAGCTCGGCTTCAACTCAGGAGACATCGTCTTCGAGAATGGAGAGGTCCGCTCGGGCGATCGTTCAGTGCCTCTTGCCGAGGCCACCGGTCCAGATGGTCTTGTCGGCGAGGACACGATCACATGGGGCGATCTCACCGACACGCATCAGCAATCGACGTTCGGAGCGCATTTCGTGGAGGTTGGCGTCGACATCGCCACCGGTGAAAGCCGCATTCGCAGGATGCTCGCAGTCTGCGCGGCGGGCCGCATCCTCAACCCGATCACCGCCCGCAGCCAGGTCATCGGCGCAATGACGATGGGGGCCGGCGGAGCGCTCTCCGAGGAACTCGTGGTCGATACCCGTCGCGGCTTCTTCGTCAACCACGATCTCGCCAGCTACGAAGTGGCGGTGCATGCCGATATTCCGCACCAGGAGGTGATCTTCATGGACGAGACCGATCCGATGTCGTCGCCGATGAAAGCCAAGGGCGTCGGCGAGCTTGGCCTTTGCGGCGTCGCGGCAGCGATCGCCAACGCCGTCTACAACGCGACCGGCGTGAGGGTCCGGCATTATCCGCTCACGCTCGACAAGCTGATCGGCGGCCTGCCGGACGTGGCCTGATGATTTCGACGGCGGTCTCGAAGTGGGCTCGCCGTCGCTTCCTGTAGGATTGTCCATGAATCAGATAATCGCGCCGATAATGGCGCCAATTCCCGTCAGAGCCTCGTCCAGCGACGATCCTGCGGAACTGCTTCGCTTCGCAATAGACGCCCATGGTGTTGGTGCGGCAGTACTCGCCACCCTGGTCGAAATCCGGGGCGGGGCCGCGCGCGCGCTCGGCGCGCATGTGGCGGTTGCCGCAGACGGGCGCTTCTGCGGCTATGTCTCCGGCGGATGCGTCGAAGCCGCAGTCGCTTCCGAAGCGCTTCTGGCAATGGCGGAAGGACACGACCGCACGGTGAAGTTCGGCGAAGGCTCGCCCTTCTTCGACATCGTCCTTCCTTGCGGCGGAGGAATCTCCGTTGCGATCCATGTTCTAAGGGAAGTGGGCGCTTTGCAGCATGTTCTGGATCGTCTTCGACGAAGGCAGGCCGCCGGCCTTGTATATTCGCCGGCGCGGCAGACGATCGAACCGGTCGACCCACCGCCACGGGCATGCTGGCTTGGGCGAGAATTCGTGGGCGTCTATCGTCCGCGCACCCGCGTCGTTCTTTCCGGGCAGACGATCGACGCACAGGCCGTCGCGCGACTGGCCGAGGCTTCCAGCTACGACGTAATCGTCCGGGAGCAGGGCGAGAAGGGCAGGGTCGCAGCCGACACCATCGATCCTTTCACGGCCGTTGTACTCCTGCATCATGACCTCGACGCCGAAGCCGCCATTCTCGAGACCGCGCTTGCCTCGCCCGGCTTCTACATCGGCGCGCTCGGGAGCACCCGGACGCATCGCCGGCGCATCGAGCGGCTGACGGCCATGGCTTTCGCAGAGGACGACATCCGCCGTATCAAAGCGCCGATCGGACTGTTCGGCCCGACACGGGATGCAACGTCGCTGGCGCTATCGGTGCTGGCGGATATCGCTGCGGCAAGACTGGTGGCTTTTGCTTAAGGCGTCGGTGGCGATCGTCATTCTCGCCGCCGGCCGGGCAAGCCGGATGGGCGAGGGCGGAAAACACAAGCTGCTGGCCGAGTTCGACGGCGTTTCGCTCGTGCGGCGGACAGCATTGACCGCGTTCGGGTCGGACGCAGCCTCTGTCGTCGTTGTCACGGGCCATCGCCGGCGCGAGATCGAGGCCGCGCTCGCTGGGATTGATCTCACTCTCGTCGATAATCCCGATTATGCGGATGGCATGGCGAGCTCGCTCGTCGCGGGGGTGTCATCAAGGCACGCTCACAGTGCCGACGGCATTCTCGTCATGCTGGCCGATATGCCCGGCATTTCGACCGCCCACCTCGATGCCTTGATTGTCGCCTTTCGCAATGCGGGCGGCCAAGCCGTCGTGCGCGCCGTCTCGCGCGGCAAGCCCGGCAATCCTGTCATTCTGCCGCGTTCTCTCCATCCCGCGATCCTGCGACTTGAAGGCGACGTCGGTGCGCGCGGTATCATCGCCACGTCAGGCCTGCCCGTGCTCGATGTCGAAGTTGGCGACGCAGCTTGCCTCGACGTCGACACGCCGGACGATATCGGGGCTGCCGGCGGCACGATAAAGAACTAAAGCGCGGGGATCTGCTCCGGGCAGCTGAACGGCGCGGCTGTGGCCAGGCCTGCCGACTTTACCGCAGCGAGTGTCGTCCGACAGTCGAGCCGAAGGCAATCTCGCGGATCGATCCGACGTGGGACTATCTGCGCAATAGCGCGACCAGCGATATCGGCATCTCAACCGCGAAAAAATCCATCACCGCACCGATAATCACAGCCCACACGACGATCAGGAAAATGAGCGCTGCGATCCTGATTTCTACTGGTTGCACTATTCGTTCCGCCCCAGCATATGCCTCCCCCGAGACAAAACCTTGTTATCCCTCGCCAAATCCGCTAGCGCGAGGGATGATGTGCGACCGTGGAGAGCGTGGGCGCGTGCAGCGCCGAAGTCTTGGCTTTCTCAAAGCTGATGTCGCTTTGACCGATCAAGTCGCCGGACGCAGCGCCGTTGCTGCGTTCGAGATAATGGCCAGCAAGGAAGGAGCGGTAGGCGTCTGCGATACCCTCCTGCAGGCCGATCTTAGGAGACCAGCCGAGCGCGCGAAGCTTGTCGACGTTCAAGAGTTTACGTGGCGTGCCATCTGGCTTGGTGAGATCGCACGTGATCTTGCCTTCGAAACCGACGACCTTGGAGACGAGATATCCCAATTCGAGGATGGTAATGTCTTCGCCAGAACCCACGTTCACATGACTTTCGGCGGAATAGGTCTTCATGAGATGGACGCAGGCGTCGGCGCAATCGTCAACATGCAGGAATTCGCGCCGCGGCGTGCCAGTACCCCAGATGCATATCTCTTGCTGCTGGTTGATCTTGGCCTCATGCGCCTTGCGTATGAGCGCCGGCATGACATGGCTTGACCCCAAGTCAAAATTGTCCTCTGGACCATAAAGATTGGTAGGCATGCCCGAGATGAAATCTCTACCGTGCTGGTTGCGATAGGCCTGGCAGAGTTTCAATCCGGCAATTTTGGCGATCGCATACCACTCATTCGTGGGCTCGAGCGATCCTGTCAGAAGTGAGTCCTCAACGATCGGCTGATCGGCGAATTTCGGATAGATGCAGGACGATCCCAGAAACATCAGTTTTTCGACCTGAGCCTTATGGGCTGCATGGATGATGTTCGCCTGGAGAATCAAGTTGTCGTAAAGGAAGTCGGCCGGATAGGTGGCGTTCGCGAGAATGCCGCCGACCCTCGCAGCAGCCAGGAAGACAGCGTCGGGACGATTCTTACTCATCCAGGTCTCCACCTGCTCTTGCCGTCTGAGATCGACCTCGGCGCGGGTGGCCGTCAAAATCTCGCAGCCCTCGGAAGCGAGACGCCGCACGATCGCAGAGCCCACCATGCCGCGGTGGCCCGCGACATAGACCCTTTTTCCGGCAAGGCCGTAGATCACCTCAGGCATAGGCAAAACCTTTCGTGACACCGACCGACGGGACATTTCGTGCCATGACTTTCAAATCTTCGCGAACCATCTCCGTCACCAGCTGATCAAGACTGGTCTCATGTTTCCAGCCAAGCTTTGTGTGCGCCTTCGTCGGATCGCCAATCAGAAGATCAACCTCAGTCGGACGGAAGTAAGCTGGATCGATCTCCACCACACACTGGCCCGAGGTCTTGTCGTATCCCTTTTCTTCAACCCCGTTCCCACGCCAATCAATCGGCATGCCCACCTTGGCAAAGGCCTTGTCGACAAAGGAACGAACCGAGTGCGTTTCGCCGGTCGCAAGCACATAGTCCTCCGGTTCGTCCTGTTGCAGCATCAGCCACATGCCGCGAACATATTCTCGTGCGTGTCCCCAGTCGCGCTTGGCATCCAAATTGCCGAGATAGAGCCTTTCCTGCAGTCCAAGATGGATCGCGGCCGCCGCCCGGGTGATTTTACGCGTCACGAATGTTTCGCCGCGGATCGGGCTTTCATGATTGAACAGAATGCCGTTCGAGGCGTGCATGCCGTATGCCTCGCGATAATTGACCACTATCCAATAGGCGTAGAGCTTGGCCGCCGCGTAGGGTGATCGAGGGTAGAACGGTGTCGTTTCACTCTGCGGGACTTCCTGGACTTTGCCGTAGAGTTCTGAGGTGGACGCTTGATAGAAGCGGGTCTTCTTGGTCAACCCCAGGAGTCGAATAGCTTCAAGTAGCCGAAGGGTGCCGGTTCCATCGGCGTTGGCCGTATATTCCGGCGTCTCGAAAGAGACTTGAACGTGGCTCTGTGCGGCGAGATTATAGATCTCGTCCGGCTGCGTTTCCTGAACGACACGGATGAGATTCGTTGAATCCGTCATGTCCCCGAAATGCAGAATAAACCGAGGATTCTCGACATGGGGATCCTCGTATAGATGCTCGATGCGGCTGGTGTTGAAGGACGATGAGCGTCGCTTGAGGCCGTGAACAATATAGCCCTTCTCCAAGAGCAACTCGGCCAAATACGCACCGTCTTGGCCTGTTATGCCGGTAATTAGCGCGACTTTTCGGTTCTTTGTCATTCCCATATCCATGGTTGCCCTCCAACTCGAATACCAATGCAGAAGTATATGATGCTGTTCATGTCGTACGGTATCACAAAAATGAAAGCGCATCTCCTAATATATTAAGTATTCATGCCTTGAAGCTATAGTATTTCATCAAAGATTTCGAAAATAATTCCGAGTCACTGAAATTATAAAGCGCGTGGTTTTTGGGATTTACATTGTTGATTGCGACAACAATTTCCGAGTTTCGCGAGCTTTTCATTTGCTGCAGGCTGAACTCGACCGCGCGGCGGCTCGTCTTTCCCCATCTAACAACTGCCAGTGTTCTTTCCGCCAGGGCGGTCAAATGCACGGTATCTGTCGAGGCGAGCACAGGCGCGCTGTCGAAGATGACAATCTGGCCGGCCGCGCCCGCCATCTCGATGATTTCTGCCAGGCCGTTCGAACGGACGCGCCGCTGAAGACTGAATTTGCCAGATGGAATGAAATCGATACCGCTTGGGTGGCGGTAGACGATGTCGCGGACATCGGCCCGACCATTCAGGAATTCGTTCAGTCCGTGCACTAGACCCGACCTGAAAAACGAATTGAGTTTTCCCCGTTTGAGGTCGCCGTCAACCAGCAGCACCGGAATTGCGGCGGCGGCAAGTTCGATAGCCAGCGATCTCGCGACCAGCGATTTGCCTTCTCCGCTGTGAGCCGACGTAACGACGATACTGTTCGGCAACTTGCCGCCATTGGACTGCTTGAGTGAAAGCACCACGGTACGGATTGCTTCGTCAAACATCGGGACCGGCATATGTTCGAACATCGTTTTCGAATTTTCCCACCGCGCCAGACGCGGGATAAGTCCAGCCGGTATCGTACGCGCCATCGCAGCTATCTGGTCGAAACTCCGGACCGTCCGGTCCGACATTTCGATCACGAAAGCGGCCGTTACGGCTCCCGAGATTGCGGCCAGGAGGGCGCCCACCAGATAGAAAAGCCGTCCACGTCCCTGTGACGCGAGCGGCACTGAAGCCGGTGACAAAACTTCCAATTCCGCCCCCGGCAGCATGGCCTTCGCGGCGAGGTCGCGGCGCTGGTCCTCAAGCTTGTCGAGTGCCGTTTGTTCCTTGTCGGCGATATGCTGCAGCCGCGTCAATTCCGTCTGCACCATGGCATCGCGTGTGCGTTTTTCATGAGCCTCAGCCAAGATGGATTGTATTGCCTCCGCTTCGTGATCGAGTGCGGCGAGCTTGGCACGCATTGTTCGGAGATATTGCTTGGTCGCAAGGTTGAGATCGGCACGGGATTGCTCGATCTTCCCACGCAGATCCACCACGGCCTCGGCATTGCCGTCATATGTCTGAAGAAGACGGGCGAGATCTTGCTCCTGTGCGCGAAGATCGCGTTGTTTTGTGGCAATGTTGTCGGGGACGGCGATATTCTCCGCGGCGACCGAAGCGTTATCCGTTGCTTCCAGCGTGGATATCGTCGCCTTTACCTCAAGCCGGCTTTCTTCGATTTTCCCTTCGCGGCCAGTGACTTCTATGAGTGACTTGATCCGTTCATCCTGAGCATCCTCTTTCGAGACGACGTCCATCGATTCTTGATAGTTGCGCGCAGCTTCGCGAGCAATATCCGCGCGGGCCTGCTGTTCGGTGATGCGCTGTCGGATCCATTCTTGCGCTGAATCCAGGCGGCCACTGACACTGAACTTCCGTTCATCGAGGTAAACGCTGATGACCCGGTTCGGGACTGCGGCGGCGAGTTGAGGATCATAGGAAGTGAAGCTGACCTGGATAACGTCACTCTTATCTTCGTGCCACACGCCGAGCGCCCTATAATATTCCGGGATGATGGCGTCGACGCTGTCCCGTGACGGCGAGGTGGGTTTTTCCGTGTCGAACAGGCCGCGCAACTTTGCCCGGATACTGTCAACGAGCGAGACCTCGCGCAGCGCTGGATTGAATTCCGGCCGCAGGTTAAACCGCAGTTCGCGGACGACTCGCTCTGCGATGCTTCTGGATAGAAGCCGCTCAGTCTCCGATTTTGCGTCAAGTAGATCACTGCGGCTGCTGTCGTCGGCACCAAGTGATGTTGCGAGAGGCTGGTGGACGATCAATCGGGCCCAGGCCTGATACGTGGGCTTCAACCCAGCGATAATAATTACCGTGGGCGTCATCAGCAGCACGGTTATCGCGATGATCATGATCATTCTTCGCCGGACGAGACGGAAGGCGGATGCCAGATCGAAGTTGTCCGCCTTGGTCTCCACCTGAAAGCGAGGGTCATAGCGCATCGGCGAGATGGGAAGGTTGCGGTCCGGCGGAACAGTGGAAATCGTCATCGTGCGCCAACCATTGCTTGAGGTTTCGCGGAAACGGTTTCGTAGAGGTTCTCGAGCGATCGCATATAGGCCATCATGCTGAAATGGTTGAGATAATGCGCGCGCCCCTGGACCGAGAGGCGGATGCAGATTTCCGGATCGGACACCAGCTTCGCCAGGGCTGCAGCCAGGGCATCCTGGTCTCCGACTGGGACGAAGATGCCGGTTTCGCCGTCGGTAATGACTTCGTCATGGGCCCCAACACGCGTGGTGACGACGGCGAGGCCGTGGGACAGCCCTTCGAGCACGGCCATTGCCAGACCTTCGGCGTGCGAAGGCAAGACCAGGATATCTGCATGCGCACACAGGGCTCGCGCCTCTCCGGCGTCAAGCCAGCCGGGCATCTGTACCAGGTTTGAAAGCGCCATGGCGTCAGCCTGACGGCGATATTCCTCGACAGGTCCGTCGCCTGCCAGTACAGCCCGCCACTGGAGTTCTTTCATGATCGGGTGGCTCAGGGCCAACAGAAGCTCCGTGACCCCCTTGCGTTCGCTCAGCCGGCCAAGGAATACGATCAACGGCGTCTGACCGACGCGAATATCGTGCGCCCCGGGATCGGGGACGCAATTGTGAGCAACGACCGCGCGGCGCTCGTCAACGCCCAAAAGTGTCGTCAGCGTCATGCGATCGCGCCGGCCGAGCGCGACAACGCAATCGGCATTCTGAAACATCCGACGGATGAGCCGTTGTTGGCGCGGCGAGCGTTTCTCGAAGTCGCCGGCGTAGTCGTAGTCGTGCAGGTGCAATATGTGGCAGCACCCGAACAAACGGGCAGCCTCGGTCAGGACCAGCTTTCGGGAGGTGCTGCCGCGGCCGGCGATATGGATATGGTGAATGCGGGTTGGTGCAACAATCCGGTCCTTTGCCATCGTCAGGATGGCCCCGAGCAGCCGTGCGGGTGACGTCACCTTGGACCATCGAGCCCCTCTGGTATCGGTGACGAAATGTTTCGTGCCGGTCTCTTTGGCTGTCTCTGTGATATAGCCGACCAGCCTGCCAATGCCGCCGCCGTTCTCACAGCCGCCCGGAACATAGTGGCGGACGCTAGCCGCGCTCCGTGCCGCCACTCGAATTCTGTCCGTGAGGGCCTCTGTCAGCATGACCCGACCACCTCCCGATAAACGGCCGCAGCCTGGGCGCCGACGCGTTCAGGCGAATTCGGCCCTTTGGCCCATTCGAGTGCATTGGCACCGAAATTGTTTCTAAGCTCGCCGTTGTCTGCCAATGTCCTGATAGCTGCCGCGAGCTCTTTGGCATCCCCGGGAGGGACCACCATTCCCAACCCATTGGGCTGAACAGTGCCCCGCAACTCGCCGACATCCGTCACGATGACCGGTTTGCCAAATGCGGCGGCAAGGTTGAGCACACCGCTTTGGGATGCTTCCGTATAGGGAAGCACGACGATGTCGGCGTCCAGGAAAAGCTGGGCGACCTCTGCATCCTCGATAAAACGATTGCGAATATCGTAGCGGCCGGCATCCCCCATGAGCGGCTGGAATATCATCGGATTGTCGCCACGGCCTGCGACAGTGATGCGCAGGTTGGGAAGTGCGTCCTTGAGCATCGCCTCGGCCCGGACCAGATGTTCCAAGCCCTTGTAGGCAAAAATCCGTCCGAAGAGCAGGACGCGTATAGTTCCATCCGCTTCGCGCGGCGCCATCTTCTGTTGCCGGGCGAGTTCCGCATAGCGAAGGATGGAAGGATGCGACAGGACATGGACGCAGTCCGGCGATTTTGAATATCGATCGAGGACCAACCGCTTCAGTCCCTCGCCGTGGACGACAAGATGTCCGGATTGTTTCACCATCAATTCGGGGGCCCAGCCGGGCAGCGTTCGCGTATCGGAATCGCCGGGATGGATTTGCACGTCATGAACGGTGGTCACGAGCGGGATCGGGCGCCAGAACGGCACGGCGAGGTTCAGCCAAAGTGTAGAATTGCTGAGGAGATGAATGAGGTTCGGCCGTTCCCGCCGGATCAGACGCGTAAGCTGGTACAGAAACCAGGGATTGGAGAGAGAACGGTGTCTCGGCCAGTCCAGAAGGTGCAGGTCGACAGCCGGATCGATGGAAGAGGCGAGATGTGCATAGCGCCGGCGCGGTACGGCAAGCACAACGTTTAGGTGTTGGGCAACGCCGCTGGCAAATGAGATAGTATAGTCTTCCAGTTCGGAAACTAACAGCAGCGCCTTCATTTTGCTGCCTCCGACAAGCCGACGTCCAGACCGAGCCGTGACAGGCCGCGCACCGAGCGCAAACTATCGCGCGTCCGCCTGAGAAGGTTTGGTTCGCCGGCAAAGAAGAGGCCCTCGACGGCAAGCTTGAACCGGGTGCGCGCATCGGCTCCCTGCAGCTTTGCCGACGCGATGCGATAGGGATAGTGATCCGTCAGATGTAGTCTTGCCGGCAGTTGATGGGTCGAGAGAAACAGGTTCGTCGCTTCAACGGTATGCTGCCAGTGCGTCATCCGCCTCCTCAGCGTGCTCGCATCCTCGGTCGAGCGATACCAGTTGTTATTGTGGATGCGGTAGAATCCAAGCGGATCCGGCAGGGCAATGACGTCCCCCAGAAACGGGTAGATGCCCACGAGCCAGGCGTCGGCTGATATGCGGAATTGTTCGGGAATGCTGCCCGCAGCATTCCATGCGCTACGTCGTACAGCGATGGCTGACGTCATCGGAAAAGGCCACCAACCAGCCGATCTGGTGAGCAGCGCCGACAACGCGCCCGAACACAGGCTTCGAGGGATCGGCTTGGAAGTCGGCGTGCCATCGACAAGCGTTGGCTGCAGCCGGTGATAGACGAGCGATGCCTGAGGGTTGGCGCGGAATGCCGCAGCCGTCGCCGACAGCTTGCTCGGCGCCCACCAGTCGTCGGCATCCAGAAAACAGAGGATCTCGCCCATGCTTGATCCCACAGCGACGTTGATCGCAGCGGCCTGTCCTGCGTTCTCCTGGAAGATCACCTTCACTCGGCTGCCATACGCTTCCAGAACGGACCGCGACTGGTCGGTGGAACCGTCATCGACGACGATTATCTCGACGTTGCGGGCGTCTTGGCTCAACACGCTGTCTATCGCCCGCCCAACGAAGCGAGCGTAGTTGTAATTATTGATGAGGACACTGAGGGCCGGCCGTTCCATGACGCGTCTCAGACGGGTTGCGGCGATGCACCGCCGTACAGCAGCGCAAAGTTGCTTGAGAGGTCGACCTTTAAGCAGCCATCGAGGTTTGGAGCCTCGGCGATGGTGATATCCATAATAGCTTGTCGGCCGAACAGCATCTCGCGCAGAACCGGTGAGGTCGCCGCGACGAATAGAGCGCCCGTCGTGTTGCATAGAGAACTAGGATCATGACGCAGGAACATAGTAATCCTAAACCTTCCAGGCTTCGACTGCAGAGAGAGCCTCTGTCAGAATTGTTGCCTCATTCCAGTAGAACCGCGGCTTACCCGCCACGCTTCACAAGACACTCATCGCCACGGTACCGGCGAACGGACATGCGCAACACCTGCTCTTAAGGGCAATCCGCGGACATGAAGACCCGTCTTTTGGGTAAAGACCGGCTGAAAGCTTACGCCCAACACCGTCTTTGGGTGGAGCGAAGGTGCATTAGGCGTAGCCCGCCCTTCACTAGGACAGATTGACTGCGGCTGTGGCTGAATGATTGCTTGAGAGCAGCGCAGCGCGGAGGCCGACACCTGTTTTTTGATCTGCCGCGATCAACAGTCGCTTGTCTTTTCAAGTCAGTCGGGACGGACAATGAGAGTAGATAGCCTCGGAACTCCCAGCGGACCAACCATCAGTTGGCGGGCCATAGAATGCTGGGGTGCCGGCATATCTCTTTTTTTTCAGGCAGGCGCCCTTCTGCCGCTTATCCTGGCAGATGCGGACGGAACGCTCAGCGAATCTGCCAAATCTATACTGCGTCTTCCTTGCTTTCCGGTATATGTCTTTACAATCGTGATCCTGATACGCAATTTTCCGCAATTTCTAACAGCGCTCAGGCGAAATCTGATTGTTCCCTCGATCCTTATCCTGCCGTTTTTGTCTACCCTGTGGTCAATAGGGCCTCAAACGACCTTGAGGCGCGCAATCGGTCTTTTGTTTTGCGTGCTTCTTTCCTATGTGCTCGCGATACGTTTCACCCCAAGGCAGCTGCTGTTCCTGTTATTTGTGACCCTCGGAGCCTGTATCGTCCTCAGTGTGGTGATGTCAGTGGTGTCACCAAGCCTCGCCAGTATGCCGGATGGCACTATGCGGGGCATTTTCATTCACAAGAATGTCCTGGGCTGGTACGCGTCTCTGATGATCTTGGCGGCGACGGCTGTGCTGATCGACGGGACGCTCGGCCTGCGGCGAACCGCGTTCATCCTGTTGGCCGCGGGTGTGATCTGCCTTGCAAGCTCCGGATCGATGACCGCGATCATTGCAACGTCAGTGGCGTATTGCCTGATCGGCTTTTATACCCTCCTGAAAAGAAGCAGCAGCATTGGCCGCGTGGTCGTCGTCCTGCTTTTCGTCCAGCTGTCGCTCGGCATTCTGATTTCGCTTCACGAATTCCTGGTTCCGGCCCTTGAAGCGCTCGGCAAGGACGCGACTCTAACCGGTCGGGTGCCATTGTGGGAGCTGGTTGATCGCGAAATATCCGATCGTTGGATGGTTGGCTACGGTTACCAGGCATTCTGGACAACCGTGAACCCCGAAGCGACGCGCATGTGGTTGAAGATCGGATGGGCGGCACCCCACGCGCATAATGGATACCGCGATATCTTGTTGAGCTTTGGAATAATGGGAATGATTCCGTTTGTTCTGTTGCTTCTCCATGCAATCCGCCAAGGCGCGACCCTTCACTGCAATGATCCGCACTACGGGTGGCTCTGGCTCAATGTTTTTACGATCATGATTCTGGTGATGAATCTGACCGAGAGTATTTTTTTCACTCAGAATGACGCCATCTTCATCCTGTTTACCGCAGCCATCATCATGTTTTCGCTATATGCGCCCGTCGTTTCGATCAGCCGTGCGCCACCTTGGCAGGCGCCCTCGCGCGGCCTTGCGAGCGGGTTGCAGATATCATGAGGCGGCGCTTTGGACTGACGCTGAGCATGTTACCTGTCATGCTGTTTCCGCAGTCCGGCAATCCGGCTCCGGTCGGGACAGAGATAGATGCGCCCGAGCGCTTGCAGATGCTCGTCAGGGAGGCGACTTGCGCGGAAGCTTCGCCGACTTTGTCCGCCAAGTTGAATGGGACTTCATTAAGCGAGGTATTGAGCAGCAGCACCGGGGCACGGACGATATTTTACGTTTCTCCCGACGGCAAAGACAGCTGGAGTGGCCTCCTTCCGACCGCAGATCAGCAGGGCGGCGACGGCCCTTTCGCCAGCATTGAAAGAGCCCGTGATGCTGCCCGTGAGAAGGGCGGCAACAACACAATCGCGCTGGGTAAAGGCGATTACTACCTTGCTCAGCCGATCGTCTTTGACTCCCGCGATAAGGGCTTGATCGTCACGGCAAGATGCAATGAAGCGCCGATTTTGCATGGGGGGCAACGCGTGTTCAACTGGACGCAGCAGGCCGATGGTCGCTGGACGGCGCCGCTGAAATTGCCACCGGATGAGGGGGTCGGTGACCTTTTCGTCAATGGGATACGCCAAACTCGGGCTCGATTTCCCGACGCTCCCGCTGATGGCGATCCACGCAAAGGATGGTTGTTTGCCGCAAAGTGCCAGCCTGCCATCGACGTGCGGGAGGGAAACACGCGCTTTTGTTTCCATGCCGGCGACCTTCCGCCAGTGGGTGATACAAGTGGACTGGTCGTGGACATCGTTGGAGGGTATCAACCCGGAAGCCAGTGGGGCAATGATACGCTCCCAGTTGTATCGATCGATGGCGCCGGCCGAACTGTCCATACCAAAGGCACAGACTATTTCTTTACCGCAGAAGGCAGCCGCTATTTCCTAACCGGAGCCAAGGCCTTGCTCGATGCTCCCGGAGAGTGGTGGTACGATCTTGTTGCGGGCCAGCTTCATTATATCCCCGTCGATCAGTCGTTACCCAGTTCCGTAGTCGTTGCGGGCATTTTGCCGACCTTGTTCAAATTGGATGGGGCCAATGGGATGGTTGTATCAGGGCTCGAGTTTAGAGACGGCGCTCCTGAAGGCAGCGGCAAGTTCTATACGGAAACCAGAGGATTTGGCGCCATACGGATCGAACACGCTGACGGCGTCAAGATTCTCGGCAACAGCATCGAAAATGTCGGCGTCGGGGTCCATGTGACGGAAAGCAAGGATGCGTTGATTGCCGGCAATGTGATTGCCGATGTGGCTGGCAACGGGATTTACGTCGGCACAAATTATGGCACGTTCGGCAAGTCGAACGGCTCCAGAATCCTTTCGAACCACATCCATGACATCGGAAAGGTTTACATTGAAACCGCAGGAATATGGTTCCAGGCGGCTGACAATGTCAGGATCGCCAACAATCTGATCGAAAACACGGCGCAGTTCGGAATCGCCGGCGGTTCGCTATGGGGTTCCAACGACGCCGTCTATAACGCTGTCATCGAGCACAACGTGATCCATAACGCCAACCAGCAGACGGCAGATGGCGGCGCCATCAAGATGATGGGGGAGCAAGCCGACTCTCTCAACAGCGTCATCCGCTCCAATCTGGTGACCGGGACCGGTCATCTCATGAACAGGGTCGATGGAACGTTCTGGCCTCCCGGATACGAGAATACCAGCGAATGGCCGTCTCCTATCAGCTGGGCGATCTATACGGATGGGAAGGCGAGCGGACTGCGTATCGAGGGAAATACGCTCTCGGGCAACATCGCGGCGATCGGTATCAATGGCGGTTGGAGCAACCTGGTGGCGGGAAACGTCATCACACACGGATCGGGCGCGGCTTTTCGGGTCGATGAGGGTACCGGCAAGGGTTGGCGTCCGCCATGGGCACGCCCCAATCGCATTGAGGAGAATGTTGTATCTGTCGACAGTGACAGTGGCATTGTGGCCTATGTCAACGCTCCCGATCTTGGGCTTGGATTTGTGCAATTCGCGCGCAACCGCTACAGCGGTAACTTGAACGACAAGAGCTTCAGGGTCCATCCGGAGATCATGCTTTCGGGGGAATTCGGCGGCCTAGGAGATCTTCAGAAGGCTGGAGAGGACACCGGAAGCGTAGTCGCGCCGCCCGAGTAACAAAAGGCGCCGCGACGAGGGGTGTTATGCGGCGATAGAGTCCGCAGCTATGGCGACCTATAACGCCCTTCAACCACGGCGTGCCCGCGCTGTGCGAGGCTTGCGGGTATAGCGCATGCAGGCATGCGCATCAAAATCGGGGACCTAGAGATCTGGTAGGGTGAGGCAGGTTTCCCATAGTGGGCGGGGCAATATTATTGGCAGCGAGCTGTCTCAGCATCTCTGCACTGAGCGTTCCGCGAACGTCAAGATCGCGATTGCAGCCTTCCCGGCATAGGGGTCAGGAATTCCCTGATGACTATAACCATACGGCACATCGCCGCTGGAACTTAGATCTGTCCGCAGCTGGTTGGTTGTGTCGGACGTCTCCGAACGCTCGCCGGCCGGGGTCTTCATCTCGCCTATCGGGTTGAGCATGTCTCTCTTCCCGACTTTGTTCGCGCTCAAACCTCACGAGCGTTGATCACGCTAGAGTGAATAGCTTCTGCGGCTCTGCGCGGGTCGAAGCGCCATTTCGGGCCAACGGTCATCAAAAAGAGCAATATGGCAAGCGGTGGGGTACATGGACTTACTTCGAATATTGTACGTCGTCGCGGCATAAGACGTAAATATGAAATCTCTTCTACGTCCAATAGCTGGAGCGGCAAGTATGGAGGCAATCGGCCTGCCGGGATATTCTGATGACAGTTTCGATCGCGAAAGCGTAGGTCATGGGAAATCAATCAGCAGGCAGCAGCCAAACTTCAGTTCTTCATCCAAAGGGTTCCCTAGAATGGACGAATGTCCTTGGTGTTCGCGTTTCGGCAGTCAATCTCAAAAGCGCGACGGGATTTATTCAAGAAGCGATCGAAGACGGCAGAAAGGAATATGTGTGCGTTCGCGACGCACACGGCATCGTCCGCTGCCAAGATGATCCCGAGCTCCGGTCGATCCACAACCGGGCGTTCCTCGTAACCCCCGACGGCATGCCGCTTGTTTGGGCGCTGAGACATGCTGGTCATGTGGAAAGCGACAGGGTCTATGGACCGGATCTGATGTTATCCGTCTTCGATGCCGGCAGCTCCAAGGGCTTGCGCCATTTCCTTTATGGCGCAACGGCCGAAACACTCGAGCAACTGCAGGCGCGCCTTCTGGCAAAATTTCCGCAAGCACGGATCGTCGGCTTCTATGCGCCACCTTTTCGCAACCTGTCGACGCGGGAGGAAACGGATATTGCTGACCGGCTCAATCGGTCGGGTGCCGATATCATCTGGGTCGGGCTGAGCAGTCCCAAGCAGGAACTCTGGATGGCGCGCATGCGCGATCGTCTGGAAGCATCGATGCTCATCGGTGTCGGAGCCGCATTCGATTTCCACGCCGGCCTCAAGCGGCAGGCTCCAAGGTTCATTCAAAGAAGCGGCTTCGAATGGGCGTTTCGGCTCTTGTGCGAGCCGCGACGGCTGTGGCGGCGCTATGCGCTCGTCGTGCCGACCTTCATCTCACTGACGGCATTCCAGAGACTGGGGCTTCGGAAGTTTCCAATCGAAGACAAGGTTTTTGGATCAAGCGTGCCAAAAGCGGCAGCTGTAAAGGTGTAGCCATCATGTCCCTATTTGCTTCGTCAGCAATGAGACCAGGTCCGTCGAAGGCATCCACATCAAATGACATGACGTCGCGGGCGATTCCGGCAGGTTCCGTGCCGCCCATAGCAGCTAAGACCGCCGATCCCTTTGCACAGGCAGCGTTGAATATATCAGTCGCACTAGGGCGCCAGCTTGCTCGGCTTGCAACATCGTCTTTCCTGGTCGCCGGCGACATTGCAAGCTATTTGATTGCCTACTTTGTTCTCCTGTCCGTTCTCCCCATGGGTTCGGAGGGCACAATGGTGGAGCGTACGTTCACGATCGCAGCATTCGCTGCGATGATCCTTTACGCGTCGGCCGGCCTCTATCCTGGATATCGGTTGCATGACCACGAACATCTCCGGCGGCGCACCATAGCTGCCGTCAAGGTGGCTGTCCTGACGGCATTCGGAGCAATTGTCCTGCCGGAGGGGGAACGACTGCTGCTTGCCGTTATTGGGTTCCTCGCTCTCGGGCTGATTGTCCAGCCACTTGCGCATTGGCTTGCACGAGGCCTGTGCCGGAGACTTGGAATCTGGGGGGAGCGCGCGGTTGTCATAGGGGCGCGCAACCTTACTCCCGCGCTTGTGGCACATTTCGAGGACCACTGGCAGTATGGTATCAGGCCGGAGCCCTTTTCCCCCGATACTTTGGAGGCATTGCCCGATGGCGGGCCATCCATTGCCGTGATTGCCGGCGACACAGGCTCGCTTGGACCCGACTTGGCGGCGATGCGTCGGAAGTTCGTGGAAGTCATTTTGCTGTCCGACACGCCGAGCCTCAAGGTAAGCGGATTGCGACCTGCAGATGTCGGCGGAGAGATCGGCATTCGCCTCACCACTGGTGGGAGTTGGGTCAACTCGGATCTGGTTCGCCGAATCCTCGATCTCGCGATCGCCATCCCTGCAACGATCGTGGTTGCACCATTCATCGCGTTCGCAGCGGCCGCAGTCTATGCCATCGATCCAGGTCCCGTCTTCTTCCGGCATACAAGGGAAGGGCGGTCCGGCAAGCCGGTGCACGTCCTGAAATTAAGGACGATGTACCAAGATGCAGAACAGCGCCTTGAAGCATTATTCCGAGACAACCCCAGCATGCGCGCCGAGTGGTTGAGCCACTTCAAGCTCAAGGACGATCCGCGCATCCTTCCGGTCATCGGACATATGCTGCGCTCTTCGAGCATCGACGAGCTCCCGCAATTGGCAAACATCATTGCGGGCGAGATGGCCTTCGTGGGACCACGCCCGTTTCCCGAGTACCACCTTTCGGCGATGGACGGCGAATTTCGGGCCAAACGCCGTTCCGTCACGCCGGGGCTGACGGGTCTCTGGCAAATATCCGAGCGAAGCAATGCGGATATCGAGCTGCAGCAGCAACTCGATGAGTTCTACATCGACAACCGGTCCTTGTGGTTCGACTTGCACATCCTTCTGAGCACAATTCCTGCGGTCTTAAAGGGCAAGGGAGCTTGCTGACCTGTTCCTCGTCCTTCGGCAATCATCACAACAACGGAGCACACCAATGCACGGACAAAAGCGAATTATGGTAACCGGCGGCACCGGGTTTCTGGGGTCATTCCTGTGCGAAAGGCTTTTGCGAGAGGGCAATGATGTCCTCTGCGTGGACAATTACTACACCGGTTCGCGCGACAATGTGCTGCATCTTCTTGACGATCCTCGCTTTGAGGTGCTCCGTCATGACATTACCTTCCCGCTCTATGTGGAGGTCGACGAGATCTACAATCTCGCCTGTCCGGCATCTCCGGTTCACTATCAGCACGACCCCGTGCAGACCGTGAAGACCAATGTGCACGGGGCCATCAATATGCTCGGCCTGGCAAAACGCACCAAGGCGAAGATCTTCCAGGCATCCACGAGCGAAGTCTATGGCGATCCGGCAGTCCACCCTCAGCCCGAGGAGTATCGAGGCAGCGTCAATCCCATAGGGCCGCGCGCATGTTATGACGAAGGCAAACGGTGTGCCGAAACATTGTTCTTCGATTACCATCGCCAATATGGCGTGGAGATCCGCGTGGCACGGATCTTCAATACATACGGGCCTCGCATGCAAACCAATGATGGCCGCGTCGTCTCCAATTTCATCGTTCAGGCGCTTCAAAACGAGCCGATCACCATCTTCGGCAACGGTAAGCAAACGCGCTCCTTCTGCTATGTAGACGATCTGATTGAGGGCTTTATCCGCCTGATGGGGGCGCCGGCCGGCGTTACGGGTCCGATCAATCTCGGTAATCCAGGAGAATTCCAGGTCCGGGAACTGGCCGAAATGGTCATCGAGATGACGGGATCGAAATCAAGCATTGTTTACAAGCCTCTGCCGATTGACGATCCGACGCAGCGCAAGCCCGACATCACCCACGCAAAGCAGGACCTGGGCTGGCAGCCGACCGTAAACCTGCGACAGGGGCTTGAGAAAACGATCGCGTATTTCGAGTGGAAGCTGTCTGGCGGAACCAAGAGCACGCTTGGCGTCCAGTCCTCGCGAATGGCCTACACCCATCTGCCTACCCCGGCCGTCGGCCTTCCCGTTCAGGAAGCCGTACCAATCGGGCCGTGAACAGAAAGATCGATCATTGCAAGCTCGTGTTCTTTCGATGGGATGGTGCCGGAAACATGAATGTGCATAGCATACCAACAGGAGCCGCCCTTGCGGGTGCAAAACAGCGGTTGGGGCCCATCGTCTTTGCAGTCGATGCGGCCTACGCCGTTCCCTTGGCGACCGCCCTTAGATCGATCGCCGAGAATAACCAAAGCGCATGGCCCTTGAATATCCATGTCATTCATGAGGGAATAGGCGAAGAAACAAAGCGACTGATCTTTGACTCTCTGCCCGCAAATTCTGCAGTCATTCAGTGGCATCCCATCGCCACATTGTCCTTCGCAAATGGATTTTCCACTCGCCCTGGCGTATCGAGGATGACCTTCGCAAGGATCCTTCTGCCGCAGTTCCTTCCGCAGACCTGCAATCGGGCTCTGTATCTGGATGGCGACATCCTGGTCCTGACTGCGCTTGAACAGTTGTGGAATATCGATCTCGGCGAGGCAGTGATCGGCGCCGTACCGGATTACTGGCTGGACAATGTTGTAAGCATCGGACCAAGTGCGACAGGCGGCCCTCGGGTCGAACGTTATTTCAACGCCGGCATTCTTCTCATCGACCTTGAAAAATGGCGAAACGAGCGAATAACGGAACGTTCGCTGGAGTATCTCGACCGCTTTCCGACGACGGAATATTCGGATCAGGACGCCCTTAACTTTGCCTGCGACGGAAAGTGGAAGATCCTGAACCGCGCCTGGAATTTTCAGTTCGAGCCAACGCAGGCGATCGCCCGCATCGCGCTCGAGCAGAAGCTCGCGATCGTTCATTTCGTGACCAACGTGAAGCCCTGGAAATCAGGAAGCTTGAGCCCGAACGTCGCCTTCTACGATGCATTTCGGTCCCGGACCCGTTTTGCGCTTACCCGGTGGGAGCGCGCTCGGAGTGGCTTGAAGCGTGTAGGCTCGCGGCTGCTTGCCCGATCCTCCTTGTTGAGAGCTGCATGGTCCTGCACGAAATCAGCGATGCGGGCACACGCATCGACGTCGCGCCAATGAATCGGGAGCGACGAACGCGTCAGAGCGAAACGAAGCCGGGTTCGGGTTCCATGAAATACTCCCGAACGTAACGATTGCCTGCGGAGGATTAAGTTTGCAACGCGTTGATGTCGTCATTCCCTGCTACAACTACGCTCATTTCCTTGAGGAATGTGTTGGAAGTGTTCTGTCACAGGCAGGCGTCGATGTACGCGTGCTTATTCTGGATGACTGCTCGCCAGACAATACGCCGGAAGTCGGAAAGGCTCTGGCATCCCGGGACAAACGGGTCACCTATCGGCGGCACACGGCAAACAAGGGCCACATCGCCACCTATAATGGCGGAATCGAGTGGGCGGGCGGCGACTTATTCCTGCTTCTCTCCGCGGATGATTATCTCTTGCCGGGCGCGCTGGGTCGCGCTTCGGAGTTGATGCGCAATCATCCGAATGTGGGGTTCACCTTCGGGAACGCGCTCATAGCTGAGCCGAGCGGCGTCAGTAAGCGCGTCGATCCTCTCGGGGACAATGGTGTGGCTCCCATGCAGGTCTTGTCGGGCCCGCAATTCATACGGTTGAGTGGAGCAAACAACCTGGTTCCGACACCGACGGCCGTCATCAGAACGACGCTGCAAAAACAGGTCGGCGGCTATCATAAGGAACTGCCGCATACCGGTGATATGGAGATGTGGCTGCGGCTCGCATCACATGCCGGAGTGGGCTACATCAACCAAGACCAAGCCGTATACCGCAGACATGCTTCGAACATGTCGCTACAATACTATGGACAAAGTATTCTTCCCGACCTCCGGCAAAGAAAACAGGCTTTCGATATTCTGTTTCGTCAAGGCGCGGAAAGCCTCAGGAAAGATGAGAAACTCAGACGTTTTCTTGCCAGGGATCTCGGGAAAGAGGCGCTTCGGCTGGCAGGCATGGCATTCAATAATTTCGATATTGCCACAGCCATGGCTATTCAGCGCTTTGCTCTTGAAGTTTCGCCCGAAGTGCGAAATTCATTGCCCTGGATCAAATTGGTCTGCAAGCAAACAATCGGGCCAAAATACTGGTACGCCCTGAATTCTATCGGGCGACGCGTTGCAGGATGAATGGGCAGGACGGGGCCGTTCATCCGCAAGTACGCAAACAACAGTCAGGTGGTCGAGCGCTCGATCGCTATTATGCCAAGATCGCGGGAGACGGGATGGAGACGAACCCCGGCATCAAAAAACCCGGTGACGCATTCGCGCCATCGGGTTTTTTGAGCAAGACCGTGGTTCCAAGATACGAAGAGGTTTGCCTCAACAACGATCAGTACAACGCCTTATCCACGCTCATGCCGGAATACTGGTTTGGAACAAGTCGTTGAGCTTGAACACGACTTCCGTCCTGTTCGTTGCTTTGACCTTTTTCATAATGTTACGAACATGCACCTTTACAGTGCTTTCTCGCAGATTGAGCTCATAGGCGATAATTTTATTCGCCTTTCCGCGTCGGAGCGCTTCAACGACTTCCACCTGACGATCCGTGAATATGCCGGCTAGCGGGCGCGCGGTCGAATTGCTCGAGTCCAGCAAGTGACGCATGGCGAACAGGGCGCTTGCAGGTACAAAAATTCCTCCCGCCACCGACAGCGCGATCAGCTCCATGCACACACTGACGCTGACCGAGGCGGGTATGAACCCCTTGGCTCCGTACTCGAGCGCCCTGACGATTTGGCCGAAATCGTCGCTATCGGCCAATACGATGAGTGGCGTTGATGCAAATTCCGACGAGAGCTTCCGGATTTGCTCCGAAACGGCCGGTTCATCGATCTTTTTGCCGCCGACGTTCAAGAGGATTGCCGAAAGCGGAGGATAGTCGTCCCGCTTCTGCTTCCACTCCTCAATTGATCCAAATGCCAGAATCTGCAAATCCGTCTTTTGGGCAGCCATGCATTGCGCCAAGCATTGCCGATCGAGTTCACGATTATCGAGAATGACAAGCGAATGCGTTTGTCTTGTCGACAAGGCAAGTGCCGTCGAATTACTTTCTATCGTAAGGGGAAAGGCTAGGTTCTCCTGCCTGGAGTCTAAATTCGGTATAAGTGCTGAATTCACAGCTTCACCCTCCCCTAACACGTTTACGCTCTCACTACGGCTTCGAGTACCAACCCCTCTCAATACGGGGGTTTAGGAAACTCTAAAGTAGGAATCGAATACCACAATTCGCGGAACGTTACAGTAGCTAATATAGGCTAAGTAGCGCACAACTACCATCGTAAGGCGGAAATAGAATGATAAATCTAGGGTAGACTTATATATTACTAGGAGGTTTGTAGAATAGTCTGCGCCGTTACACCGCATTTTGGGCGGGCCACTAAATGCATGGAAACAATCGTCGTCTCCGGCATGGGTCCGGTAACGGGTGTGGGAGGTGGCCCCACCACCAATGTCGGTCGATGCGTGAATAAGGGCGTAAGTCGTCATAAGTAGATACGCCTTTAGGTGAATAACCTTAAACGTTTTGTTTCTTTACTCAGATGAAGAAAACAATTCTCTTTGAAGTGAAGAGAAGTATTTGTCCTGTCGGTATGAAACCTTGGGTGCAATCAAGCGATTGTTGTTTCAACTGAGAATCTGGGCTTGTTCAGGAGTAGGGGTTTTGCAGGGATGATTGCATCAAACGTCAAGCTGGGTGACGGCAGCATCATCCACCATCCAGATCTGGTGAATCTATACGGCTGCACGATCGGCGCAGGAACGCGCATCGGCACCTTCGTCGAGATTCAGAAGAACGTCATCGTCGGAAAAGACTGCAAGATCTCCAGCCATTCCTTCCTCTGCGAGGGCGTGACGCTGGAGGACGGCGTGTTCATAGGCCACGGGGTGATGTTTACGAACGACATGTACCCGCGCGCCGTCAATCCGGATGGCAGCCTGCAGACGGAGGCCGATTGGATCCTCATCCCGACGTTGGTCAAGCGCTACGCATCGATCGGCAGCAACGCCACCATTCTGCCTGGCGTGACCATCGGAGAGGCTGCCCAGGTCGGCGCCGGTGCGGTTGTAACAAAGGACGTGCCTGATGGCGCCATTGTCGCGGGCGTTCCAGCCAGGGTGATCGGTCGCGTCAATGACGGGGCAGTCGACATGTATGCGTTGGGAGGAATGAAATGATCGGCATCGCTGTTGTCGGGTATGGGTATTGGGGTCCGAATCTGGTTCGTAACATCTCGGAAGCGGCCGGCGCGCATCTCGTTTCAGTTTGTGATCTGAATGTCGAACGGTTGGCGGCTGTTAAAAGCCGGTATCCAGCAGTAACGATCACCGACAAGTTCGAGGAAGTTCTGCGCGATCCAAAGGTGGATGCAATCGCCATCGCAACGCCGGTCTCGACCCATTTCAAGCTCGCAATGCAGGCGATGATGGCCGGAAAGCATGTCTTCGTCGAAAAGCCGATGGCATCGACGACGGAGGAAGCCGCACGGATGGTCGAAGAAGCGGCGCGCAGACGCCTCGTGCTGGCCGTGGATCATACCTTCGTCCACACCGGCGCCGTCCGCAAGATGTGCGAACTCGTCGAGAGCGGCTTGGGCGACATGTATTATTACGACTCGGTCCGGGTCAATCTGGGGCTCTTCCAGCACGATGTCAGCGTTATCTGGGACCTCGCGGTGCATGATCTCTCTATCCTGGACCATGTTGTGCAGGAAAGGCCGGTGGCGGTTTCGGCGACGGGCATGAGCCATGTGCTCGGCGAGCCTGAGAACATCGCCTATCTGACGCTCTTCTTCGAAAGCAAGCTGATCGCCCACATCCACGTCAATTGGCTGGCGCCGGTCAAGGTGCGCCGCACCCTGATCGGCGGCAGCAACAAGATGGTCGTCTACGACGATCTGGAGCCCAGCGAAAAGATCAAGGTTTACGACAAGGGCATCACGCTGAACCCAAATTCTCAGGCCTACGGCGAGAAGGTGCATCAGATGATGGTCGGGTACCGCAGCGGCGACATGTGGGCGCCCAAGCTCGATATGACCGAGGCATTAAAACGCGAACTGGATCAGTTCGTCGAGTGCATCGAGCAAAATTCGCGGCCCATTACGGATGGCCAAGCCGGGCTGCGGGTCGTTCGCATCCTTGAAGCCGCAAGCCGGTCGCTCGCCCAGCGCGGTCGTATCATCGAGCTCGAAGAGGCGAGGCGCATTGCATGATCCCGTTCCTCGATCTCAAAGCACAATATCAATCCATCAAGAGCGAAATCGACACCGCCGTCCTCGGTGTCCTGGCCTCGGGGCAATACATATTGGGCGAGGAGGTCGCCCGCCTCGAGCAGGAATTCGCGGACTATTGCAACGTCAAACATGCGATAGCCGTCAACACCGGGACGAGTGCCCTGCATCTGTCGCTTCTCGCGGCAGGCGTCGGCCCCGGCGATGAAGTCATCACCGTGCCATTTACCTTCGTCGCGACCGTATCGGCGATCTGCTACGCAGGTGCACGACCGGTATTCGTCGATGTCGAGCCCGTGACGCTGACGATGGATCCGGCGCAACTCGAGGCTAAGATTACGGCCCGAACCAAGGCCATTATTCCCGTCCATCTCTACGGTCAGATGGCCGATATGGACGCGATCAAAGCGATTGCCGACCACTACCGGATCCCGGTCATCGAGGACGCCTGCCAGGCGCACGGAGCGCAATACAAAGGCGCGCGCGCCGGCAGTATCGGCACATCCGGCTGCTTCAGCTTCTATCCCGGCAAAAATCTCGGCGCCTGCGGCGAGGGGGGTATCGTCGTCACCAACAGCGACGATCAGGCCAAGACGATGCGGATGCTGCGCGACTGGGGTCAGGAACAGCGCTATCACCATCTGCTGAAGGGCTTCAACTACCGCATGGATGCCATTCAAGGTGCGATCCTGCGCATCAAGCTCCGGCATCTCGAAGCCTGGACCGAAGCGCGGCGCGCCCATGGACGCCGCTACTCGTTGCTGCTTGGCGGTTCGGCGAATTTGAGGACTCCTGTCGAAATCTCCGACCGGCGCCACGTCTATCACGTCTATGCTATCAGAAGCCGCGATCGTGACCAGCTTCAGCGCGTATTGAGCGCGGAGGGCATTCAGTCCGGGCTGCACTATCCGATCCCAGTGCATCTGCAGAAGGCCCATGCCGACCTTGGTTACAAGGCCGGCGATTTCCCAAACTCGGAAGCCGCCGCACGGGAGGTCCTCTCGCTGCCGATCTATCCGGAGATGCCGGCGTGGCACGTCGACCAGGTGGCCGCCGCGCTGGAGAACGCCTATGTCAGTTGATCGTGCGGGCGAGGCCCGGATCGTGCAGGCGGTCCACGGCCGTCATGAAAGGCCGGCGGACCCTGCCTATCAGGCCGGGCTGGCCGAAGAACTGAGGCAGTCATACGGGCGCGCCGGCCTGATTGAGCTCTACGGTCGTTTCGCGGCCGGTGACGGTGTCATCGATACTCTGATGCGAAAAGCCATCTGGCAAGCCATCGCGCGGAGCTGTGGCACAGGATTGCAAGTTGCAGGCGGTGCCGGTTTCAAACATCCCGAGACGTTCGACATCGGCAATGGGGTGTTCATCGGGGCTCAGGCCTATATCCAGGGTCGTTTCGACGGCCGGTGCAAGATCGGCGATAATGTCTGGATCGGGCCGATGGCCTATTTCGACGCTCGCGATCTCGTGATCGAGGATTCTGTCGGGTGGGGACCTGGCGCCAAGGTGCTTGGCTCGACCCACACGGCACTGCCCTTGGATGTGCCGATCATTCGCACGGATCTTGAAATCAAGCCGGTACGCATCTGCGCAGAGGCCGATATCGGAACGAACGCGACCATTCTTCCCGGCGTGACCATCGGGAAGGGGGCGATCATTGGAGCGGGGGCAATTGTCGTTTCCGACGTCGAACCGTTCTCGGTCGCCGCAGGTGTACCTGCGAAATTCATACGTTGGCGTTCGGATAATGATCCGATGACGAACATGTCGCGTGAGGGAAGATCATGAGAGACAAACGGGTGCTCATTACCGGCGGGGCCGGTCTGATCGGCTCGCATATTGCCGATCTTGTCGCATTGGAAAAACCTCGCGAGATCATCGTCCTCGACAATTTCGTGCGCGGGCGCCGGGACAATCTCAGCTCGGCGATAACAAGCGCGCCTGTTAAGATCATCGACGGGGATATCCGCGACAGAGCGCTTCTGGCAAAAGTCTTTGAAGGCGTCGACATCGTCTTTCATCAGGCCGCCATCCGCATCACGCAATGCGCCGAAGAGCCTCGACTGGCTTTCGATGTCCTTGCGGAGGGGACGTTCAACGTTCTCGAAACCGCCGTCAAGGCGGGCGTATCGAAAGTAGTTGCTGCCTCTTCCGCCTCCGTTCTGGGGCTTGCCGAGAGTTTTCCAACGACCGAAGAGCACCATCCGTACAATAACCGGACGATCTACGGCGCGGCGAAAACATTCAACGAGGGGCTGCTGCGTAGTTTTGCGGAGATGTACGGCCTGCGCTATGTCGCGCTCCGTTATTTCAACGTCTATGGGCCGCGCATGGACGTTTACGGCGCCTATACGGAAGTTCTGATCCGTTGGATGGAACGCCTGGTGGCCGGGATGCCGCCCCTCATCTATGGGGATGGTAGCCAGACGATGGACTTCGTCGATGCACGCGACATCGCCCGGGCAAACATTCTGGCCGCGAAAAGCGATGTCACGGACGAAGTGTTCAACGTCGCGAGCGGCAAGGAAATAAGTCTACTGGAACTCGCGAAGATGCTGAGCGACATCATGGGTTCCTCACTCGAACCGCAGCACAAAGAGGCCCGCACGGTCAACGGCGTGACCCGTCGCCTTGCCGATATCAGCAAGGCCGAACGGCTCCTCGGCTTCAAGGCGGAGATCTCCATGGAGCAAGGGCTTCGCGATCTCGTTGCCTGGTGGCAAAAGCAGACAAGCGCAGGAGGGCAGGCTGCATGAGCTCATCTCAATCCATAATTCCGGTTGCCAAACCCGTCCTCGGGGAAGAAGAGGCTGAGGCTGCGCGCCGCGTTATTCTGTCGGGATGGGTGACGCAGGGGCCGGAAGTCGCGGCTTTCGAGCGTGAATTCGCTGCCTTTGTGGGCGCCGCGCATGCTTGCGCCATGTCCAATTGCACGACCGCGTTGCATCTGGCCCTGAAGGCTGTTGGCATATCCGCCGGCGATGAAGTCGTCACAGTCAGCCATTCGTTCATCGCAACGGCGAACGCGATTCGATACTGTGATGCAGTGCCGGTATTCGTCGACATCGAAGCGGATGGTTACAACATCGACCCCAGCCTGATCGAAACAGCAATCACGCCTCGCACCAGGGCAATTCTCTGCGTGCATCAGCTCGGCATGCCTTGCGATCTCCGCGCCATCGTGGAGATCGGCAAGCGCCACTCGATACCGGTTATCGAAGATGCAGCCTGTGCGTCCGGAAGCGAAATCCTGTGGGACGGTCGTTGGGAAAAGATCGGCAAAGCGCATGGCGACATTGCCTGCTTCTCCTTCCACCCCAGGAAGGTCGTCACGACAGGCGATGGCGGCATGTTGACGACGGCCAATCCCGAATATGACCGGAAGTTCCGGCTCTGGCGCCAGCATGGCATGAGCGTCACCGATGCCGTTCGTCACGGCTCCAAACAAGTCATCTTCGAAGACTATGATGAGTTGGGCTACAACTACCGGATGACCGATCTTCAGGCGGCCGTCGGACGCGAGCAATTGCGGCGGCTGCCGGAATTGGTTGCCCAGCGCAGGCTGCTTGCCGAGCAATATTGCGAGCGTCTGTCGACGATTGTAGGGCTTTCGCTGCCGGCCGAGCCGCGCTGGGCTCGCAGCAATTGGCAGAGCTTCTGTGTGAGGTTGCCCGATACGGTCGACCAGCGGGCCGTCATGCAGACCCTGCTCGATCAGGGTATCTCGACTCGGCGTGGTGTGATGAACATTCATCTGGAGGGAGCCTATTCCGGTGAGACCTCCCACCGCGTTGCCACGAGCCTGACGCGAAGCGTATCTGCGCAGCAGCAAACGATAATCCTGCCGCTTTATGCCCAGATGACCGTGTCTGACATGGACCGGGTCGTCGAGGCATTGCGCGCAGCCCTTGCGGAAGCGACCGTCGGAGCCGCCAGCGTGCAACGTGCCATGGATGTCGCTGTCGCCTGAACCCGCATTTGCCTGAGGTAAAAACAATCTGCATAACGAAACAATGCGCGCATCTCCGGATACGCGCATTGTTTCGTTATGCAGATTTCGTGATCCATCCGCGGATGGTTGCGGGCACGGACTCCGGCGGAAGCAGGTCGATCAGCATGCGCAGCGAGTAGAGCCCGCAGAGAGCGACGGCGACGAAGCCAATCACCGTCGCCGGCCATAGCGGCAAAATCGAGAACATCAGGAATACCAGTCCCGATGCGGGCAAGAAAAGCAGCCCGTGTCTGCGATTGGCGGCGGACCAGCGAAAACCGGTCAGCTTCCGCACGATCACATAGATCAGCATGCTGTGCCAGACATAGAGGCCGAAAAACGCCATACCGGCTCCCTGCGTGCCGAGCAGCGATACGAAGAGCCAGGCAAGCCCCACATGCACGACCGCCGCCGCAACCTCCGTCCAGAAGAAAATCGCCTGGGTACGCTTTGCCACGACTATGAAACCCATCGGCCAGGAAATAATCCGCAGCATCATTCCAAGGCAGATCCAGCGCAGAAGATCGACTGCCCCCTGAAATTCCGCCGAATAGAACAGGCTCATCATGAGCGGCGCAAGCGTCAGGGTGGCGAGCAGGCCGGGGCCAGCGAGCAGCATGCTGATTTCCGCCTGTTCATTGACCAGCCGATTGCATTCGGCATTGTTGTCGGCCGCCGCGGTCAGGCGCGGATAAAAATCCGTTCCCATCGCCTGCAGGATGAAGCCGGCATAGAGACCGCCAAGGCCCCAGGCCGCCTGGTACAATCCAGCCGCCATGACACCGCCCTCCTTCAGCACGATGAGGCGGATGGCATAAGCCGCGCCGAAGGTCAGAAGCCCGCTTGCCATGAAGACGAAGCCGAGCCTGAGCAGTGCCGACACTTCCCGACCGAACTGGCGCGTGGGCATTGGCGAGGGATGCGGGCAGATCCGCCGGCTGTACCACCAGGTCGGAAGGATTGAGGCAGCCGCAATGACCACGAGGGACGGTGCGATCGCCTGCAGGCCGAACAGATAGATCAGCGGGATGCTGACAGCTGTGCCGATAAGCCCGGCAAGCACGTTGATACGGGCAAGATCGGCAATGCCGCGCAGGCCCTGGATCAATGCAGTCTGCCCTGCGGAGACCAGTCGAAAGAAGATTGCCAGCGACAGCAGTGCAATGCCACCGGCATGCTGGTAGCCGCCGAAAGTGAAATTTGAAACCGGGAATGCCAATGCGGCGAGAAGGAGCGCACCAAACAATCCGAGCACCATCGATATGCGTCTCAGCACTGTTGCTGATCGTGCGATCATTTCTGCGTCATCGGTGCCCGCAGCTTCGGCAATCTGGCGCACGCCGCTGCTGCCCACGCCAAGCCCGGCAATCGCCTGCGCGATATCGAGGATCGATCCATAGAGGCCCATCAGTCCCATGCCTTCCGGCCCGAGCAGAACAGCCATGGCTTTGTTTCTGATAATGCTGAGTGCGACATTGACGAGCGAAGAGCCGCCCATCAGCATCGTCGATTTGAGGATCTGGGTGTAGGTCTGGCTGCTGGGTGGGGTCATGCGCAAAGTCATCGGATGCCCATGCCCGTTATCCGGTGCCGGCGTTCAATCGCCCGCCGCAGGGCCAATTGCGGCACATGCCTTTCGCGTATCACCGGCTTACCTGACTGATATTGGCCTCTGTCTGAACAGGCAGCGCAGCGGCGTCTTCGGACGGCGCATCCGTGATACGGGGCTTGGCTACCCTGACCACGTCGCCCGGCGCCAATTCCGTCGTTTCGGATGCCTGGAATTGATTGACTTGTCCCTTGTCCCGCCGGCTCACGATGAAGGTCAGCGGGAGTTCTTCATCGCGGTTATTCACGTTTATGCCGGTCGACAGCTCTCCGAGAAGCAGTTGTTGCGTGGTGTCGCGCTTCAATTTGAGCTGATCGAGAGTGGCCTTTTCCGCCTGCACCTCGGAAGCGATCTCGCTCCGACGAGTGTCGGAAAGTCCCTCGAGATTGCGCGTCGTCTCGTTGATCGCCTGGCGGCCCCGCATGATGGCGGTGACCAGGTCGAGCCGGTCGGAGCGATAGTTGGTGAGCAATCGTTCCAGATCCATCTGTCGTGAGGTGATCGTGAGGCCCTTCTGGACAAGCGTCTTCACGCTCGTCAGTTGCTCCTCGACCGACTGGATATTGTCATCCGAGCCTTTCAGCTTTTCTTCCAGTGTATCGATTTCCGCATTCAAGAGATTGCGCAATTCGACGAGGGCCACCGACTGCTTGTCGAGCGCGCTTGCACGGGCCTGAAAAATGACCCGCTCCTCCTGGTGGATACTCTCGGCATACTGCCGATCGGCAGCGGGCGGCGGATCGAAGACGATCTCCTTCGCGCCGGCCATCTCCGCTTGCAGCCGCGCGAGCTTTGCCGAACTGCGTAGCAGCGAATGGTCGATTTCTCGTAGCTCGCCGGCAAGCTTGATCGTCTCCGTTTGCTGCTGTGCCGCAGCCCGCAACGGGCCGCCGCTCATGGCCAGGGATTGCAGGACGCTGAGGCCGGAGTGAAACTTGTATTCTCCCGGTGCCATCACGTCTCCGACGACGTAAATGGCCGGATAGTCGAGAACGTCGATGGTCACCGCAGGTGTCTGGGCCAAACCCATCTTTGCCTGAAGGCGCTTGCCAATCTCGCTGGTCAGGCTGGCACTGTCCAGATTTCCAACCGGCAGCGACCCTAGAAAGGGCAGGGAGACTTCACCTGCCTCCGAAACCGTATATTCGCCGCCAATCGCATCCCATCGCTCAAACTGGCCCTTGGACGGCATCCATTGGACGACCGTCAGGCGGATTTTCGTTTGTGGAGCCAAAGGGGCGCTATCGGCGAGAGCCGGCGATGCAGCTCCGGCAAGAAAGACCAGTGCACTGATGACAAACGTTGCTCGAAAGAACAGGTGAGGGACGCGGTGCGATAGATTCATGTACATGTCTCGCCTTCAAAACATCCTTCAACGGACGCTGGTCCGATGCCTTAAGCGCTGTTCGAACGCCGGACGCCAAGCCCGAAACCACATCGCTAGTGTGCAGTGTGGCGAAGCCTTGAGGAAGGTGGAGGTCGTTTACTTTGCCTAATCACAATTGATAGGGTGAGGAGGGTGCATAAGCCTAAATCGAGCAGAAGCACATATCTTCTGCGCGACACAGAGGCATCGCCTCGAAAAATCAACGGGCCCAGCGGCTTATGCTATCGCACGAACGGTCCGGTGCGTGGTCTCCTGCTTGGGAGGCCAGCATGAGCGCCACCATGCGGCGATGGTGAAGCCACCGCCGCGGCTTCGAGCCTTGCACAGGAAGGGCGAATCTTCGCGACCTCACGCGTCCCATCCATCACGTGGGCGACGCAACACGGCCGTTTGCCCAAAGGATGCCGCATGTAGAGCGAAAGGCGTAGGATATACCCTCTCATTTTTCGGCTATAATTCAGGGTCTCGTATCAAACGATCCTCATAGATTCGATCCTGAAAATCACGCGAGAGGTGCCCGCCATGTATCGCAACGCTCGCCGCTGGAGCTCGCGCTCCCTCCTGTTGGATTCGCTGGTTCCCCGATGGTTGGCCGTCGGCGGAGAGGGAAAGCCGCGCAAGCCTGCCGAAAGGCGCGAGGATAGTGCTCAACTTGCGACATCCGTGCAAACCGCGGATGGAAGCAAGCATGATGGAACGCTTGTCGACAATCCCGACAACAACGTGGAGCTCAATGAGCATGACGTTGGACGGAGAGAGGGCGTGATCGGCGACGCGGACGGTCGAGCTGATATCCCCCGCGCGCAGCCGCCCATGGCCAACACTGTCGCGACAAATCTCGAAACGGGGGGGCGAAGCGCTGATACTGCCGCGTCACGGTTGCCCGCCTACACGCTTGGTTTTGCGCGTTTCGAGCGGGACGCGAACGGAGTTGCATTCGGGGCCGCATCGCCCTTTTATCGCACCTATGCTGGAATGAGCTCCATAGGCGACGATCCTCTGGCTCCGTATCTGCCGCAAAGCCCTGCACCGACGGTTTCCGGGCAGGGTTCTGCTGCGGTGGCGGCTGAGCGTGCGCACTCGGGCAAGGTCGTCATTCTCGAATCGAGCCCGTCAGCGCAGGCGACAGCCCAGCATGCCGGCGCTAATTCGCTGGCATTTGGCATGCCCTTTGGTGTGTGCGGATGCGGCTACTTTACCTCCCCCACGCGGATTCTCGATTGGGCGCATGGCGGCGCCTTGCTTCAACAGGACGGTCAATTGTCGGGAACCAAGCTGACCGAGGGCCCGGACTATGTGCAGAAGATCAAACGGGCCATAGGCGCCTCGGTCAGCGATCCGCTTCTCGACCGTGATTTGTCCCCGCTCTCGGGCTGGCGCGGGACCGCAACGTGGACGGATTCGACGATCTTGAACGGATCGTTGCCCGGTGGCGGAGAAATCGGAACGGGCACGTCCACATCCAAGGGTATCGGCATCCTTTCCGGCTCGGTGACAACGCCACCTTCTACACAGCGGTCGTTGGCAACGCAAAATCTGGCGGCCGCGGCGGCGGCGGCCAGCAACGCGATCGTGCTGGAAAACCAGAAGCAGGGTAACCCGGAGAGTGAGTGGGGCATCGACGGTGCCGGTAGCTCCAACATCGAGGGGTTTGCGACCGACATCAGCGTCGACAACGGCAAGACGGTCAGCTTCAAGATCAATACCAATTCCACCAATTATCGGATCGACATCTATCGGCTCGGCTATTATGGCGGCATGGGCGCGCGCAAGGTCGCGACCATGCAGCATACCGGTTTGCAGACGCAGCCCAATCCGTTGCGCAACGCCTCGACCGGCACGGTGGATGCCGGCAACTGGGCAGTCTCGGCGTCGTGGACCGTACCCAATGATGCCGTCTCGGGCGTCTACATCGCCAAGCTCGTGCGACAGGATGGCACCTTTGGCGAAAATCAAATCCCGTTCATCGTGCGGGATGACGACAGCCACAGCGACATCGTCTTCCAGACTGCAGACGAGACATGGCAAGCTTATAACGGCTGGGGTGGCGCTAACTTCTATGGCGGCAATGGTCCGGCGACAGGCCAGGGGGCGGGTCGTGCCTATGCGGTCAGCTACAACAGGCCGATTGCGACCCGCGGCGGGGTCGGCACCTATGCCGGTCCGCAGGACTATCTGTTCGGCGCCGAATATGCAGGCATCTACTGGCTGGAACAGAACGGCTATGACGTCTCCTACCTGTCGGGTGTCGACGTCGACCGTTATGGCAGCCTGTTGCTCAATCACAAAACCTATGTTGATGCCGGGCACGACGAATACTGGTCTGGACAGCAGCGAACCAATGTCGAAGCCGCGCGCGATGCGGGCGTCAACCTGATGTTCTGGAGCGGCAACGAGGTTTATTGGCGCACCCGTTGGGGCAATGCCTACAGCGCCGACGGCACGCCCTATCGCACACTGATCTCCTATAAGGAGACCTGGTCGCCCACCGCCAGCATCGACCCTTCCAACGAATGGACGGGCACATTCCGGGATCCGCGTCTCAGCCCACCTGCTATCGGCGGCGGAAACCCGGAAAACTCGCTGACCGGACAGTTGTTTAAGGTCGACGATGTCGGCAGCAATCTCCAGGCGATCACTATTCCCTATGACGACGCCAATCTGCGTTTCTGGCGCAATACCAGCGTCGCCAATCTTCAGCCTGGCCAGACGGCGACGCTCACCAAGAACTATCTTGGTTACGAATGGGACGAAGCTGTAGACAACGGCTTTGATCCGGCCGGCCTCGTGAAGCTGTCGTCGACGACGCTTCCGGTCAGCACTTACTTGCTCGATTACGGAAACACGACCGGCAATGCGACCTCGACCCACAATCTGACGCTCTATCGCGCGCCCAGCGGTGCATTGGTGTTCGGCGCCGGCACGGTCTACTGGACATGGGGCCTGAGCGACAACCACGATCTCACGGCGACGCCGACGGACCCGCGCGTGCAGCAGGCAATGGTCAACTTGCTTGCCGATATGGGCATTCAGCCCGGGACGCTGCAATCCGGGCTCGTCGCGGCAACCGCTTCGTCGGACAATGTTGCACCGACTTCCATCATCACGGCGCCGTCAACGGCGACCGTTGGCTCCGCAGTCACGATTACAGGTACCGCCACCGATACGGGCGGCGGGGTCATCGCCGGCGTCGAGGTTTCTACGGACAACGGGGCAAGCTGGCATCCGGCGACGGGCGATGAGAACTGGACTTATACCTGGTCGCCGCAGACAGCGGGCACATACACCATCCGATCTCGCGCCGTCGACGATAACATCAACCTGGAAACACCCTCGGCGGGACGCACGGTCACCGTCAGCGGGCCGAGTTACACCTCTCTCTTCGGCGCGGCGACGCCGGCGGTCGTCAACACCAACGATAGCTCAGCCGTTGAACTCGGCGTCAAATTCCAGACCTCCGTGGCAGGCACCGTCACCGGCATTCGTTTCTACAAGGGCGACCTGGATACTGGCACGCATACCGGTTCATTATGGTCGAGCACCGGCACGCGGCTTGCGACCCTCACCTTCACGAATGAGTCAGCCAGCGGTTGGCAGACTGCCTATTTCACCAGCCCGGTGTCACTGACAGTCGGACAAACCTATACGGCGTCTTATCACACGAATAGCGGTCATTATTCCACGACCACCGGCTACTTCACCTCGAACGTAACGAGCGGGTCGCTCACGGCGCCGGCCAGCGGCAACGGCGTCTACCGCTATGGCAGCAACAGCCTATTCCCCACGAGCACGTTCCAGTCGACGAACTATTGGGTCGATGTGATGTTTACCACGCCGAGTTCGAACACGACGCCGACGGCGGTTGCCGATGCGGGTGATGCGACGGAGAAGGGTGGTGTCGCCAATGGTTCGGGTGGTGTGGTTGCCAGCGGCAACGTGCTGACCAACGACACCGATCCGGATGCCGGTGATACCAAGACGGTCACGGCCGTCGTTTTCGGCGCG